>NZ_JASKMS010000004.1 GCF_030124145.1 Streptomyces sp. 378 | reverse complement strand
GCCCGGGCCGCGGCGCCGCCCGGCGCCGGTGCGAACCCCCGCGCGCCCCGCGCCCGCACCGGGGCCCGGCGCCGCCCGGCTGCCCAACCCCCGGCTGACCGGCCTGGGCAGCGGGCTGTTCTGCGCGGCGGTGATGTTCCTGCTCGGCGCGCTCTGCGCGGCGCTGTTCGGGGCGTCCCTGACGGCGTACGGCGTGCTGTTCCTGCCGGTGTGCGTGCTGACCGCCCTCTGGGTGCGCCCGGGGGACCTGATGACCGCGCCCGTCGTCGTACCGATCGCGTTCGCCGTGGGGCTGCTGCCGGTGGCGGACGGCGAGGGCGGGACGGGCGGCAAGCTGATGGGCCTGGTGACGGGGCTCGCCACACAGGCCGGCTGGCTGTACGGAGGGACTCTCATCGCCGGTCTGATCGTGATCGTCCGGCGGATCCGGCTGGTGCGCCGGCGGCGGACGGCAGGGTCCCGGCCACCGGTGTGACAGCCCTCGGCCCGGGCACCGATGTGACAGCTCTCGATCGACCGCCGGGTGGACGGCCGAGCCCTGCGTCCGACCGCCCTGATGTCCGGGCGTCCGGGCGTCCGGGCGTCCGGGCGTCCGACCGCCCTCGTGCCCGACCGTCCTGGCGTCCGACCGCCCGGACGTCCGACCGCCCTGGCCTCCGGCCGCCCTAGTGTCCGGCCGCCCGCATCGCCGCGCCCACGATCCCCGCGTTGTTCTGCAGCTGCGCCGGGACGATCTCGGCCTTGATGCCCTCGATGGAGGGCAGGAACTTGTGGGACTTGCGGCTGACTCCGCCGCCGATGATGAACAGTTCGGGCGAGAACAGCATCTCGACATGGGCGAGGTAGGTGCGCACGCGGTGCACCGCCCAGTGCTCCCACGTCATGTCGTGGTCCTCGCGGGCCTTGCTGGAGGCCCGCTTCTCCGCGTCGTGCCCGTCGAGCTCCAGGTGGCCCAGCTCGGTGTTGGGGACGAGGACGCCGTCGACGAAGACCGCGCTGCCGATGCCGGTGCCGAAGGTCAGCAGGATCACCGTGCCCCGGCGACCGCGGCCCGCGCCGAAGTTCATCTCGGCGACGCCCGCCGCGTCCGCGTCGTTGACCACCGTCACCGGCAGTCCGCCCAGCCGCTCGCCGAGCAGCGCACGCGCGTCGGTGTCGATCCAGCTGTGGTCGACGTTCGCCGCCGTGCGGATGGTGGCTCCGTCGGTGACCACGCCCGGGAACGTGACCCCGACCGGGCCCGTCCAGCCGAAGTGGTCGACGACCTGCTTGACGCCGTCGGCCACCGCCTCGGGCGTGGCCGGGTGCGGGGTGAGGACCTTGTGGCGCTCCTGCGCCAGGTCGCCCTTGTCCAGGTCCACCGGCGCACCCTTGATGCCGGATCCGCCGATGTCCACTCCGAAGATCTGCATGGCCCTACGTTACGACGAACGACTGACGGTCACAGGCCGGACGGCGGTGCTGCCCGGCCTGTACCCGATCATTCCCCGGAACGTTCACCGGATCCGGCGCCGCCGCGCTCGGCGACCAGGGCCGTCGCTTCCTCGCGCAGGTCGCGACGCAGCTCCTTCGGCAGGGAGAAGGTGATGGACTCCTCGGCGGCCTTGACGATCTCGACGTCCTCGAAGCCGCGCTGGGAGAGGTACTCCAGGACCTGCTCGACCAGGATCTCCGGGACGGAGGCGCCCGAGGTGACGCCGACCGTGGTCACGCCCTCCAGCCACGCCTCGTCGATCTCCTCGGCGAAGTCCACGAGGTACGCCTCGCGGGCGCCCGCGATCTTGGCGACCTCGACGAGCCGCTTGGAGTTGGAGGAGTTGCGCGAGCCGACCACGATGACCAGGTCCGACTCGGCGCCCATCTGCTTCACGGCCAGCTGGCGGTTCTGCGTGGCGTAGCAGATGTCGTCGCTGGGCGGGGAGATGAGCTGCGGGAACTTGTCCTTCAGGGCGTCGACGGTCTCCATGGTCTCGTCGACGGACAGCGTGGTCTGGGAGAGCCAGACGACCTTGGACGGGTCGCGGACCTCGACCTTCGCCACATCACCGGGGCCGTCCACGAGCTGGATGTGGTCGGGGGCCTCGCCGGAGGTGCCGATGACCTCTTCGTGGCCCTCGTGGCCGATCAGGAGGATGTCGTAGTCCTCGCTCGCGAAGCGGACGGCTTCCTTGTGCACCTTGGTGACCAGGGGGCAGGTGGCGTCGATGGTGGCGAGCTTGCCGCGCTCGGCCTCCTGGTGCACGACGGGGGCGACCCCGTGCGCCGAGAACATCACGATGTTGCCCGGCGGGACCTCCTCCGTCCGCTCGACGAAGATCGCGCCCTTTTTCTCCAGGGTCTGCACGACGTACTTGTTGTGGACGATCTCGTGGCGGACGTACACCGGAGCGCCGTACTGCTCCAGGGCTTTCTCGACGGCGATCACGGCACGGTCCACACCCGCGCAGTAGCCACGGGGGGCGGCGAGCAGGACACGGCGGCCAGGCGAAGCAGACATGCGTCCCATCGTAAGGCCGCGTGCGGCGGGTCGGAGATCGCCCGGCCCGTGGAGTCCCCGGGAAGGACGCCACGTCGCGCGGCGCGTTCGCCACCGGGCGGGCCGGTTGTCGGCGGTGGCCACTACGCTCGCGGGCATGGCTGTGAACACGACTCCGGAAGCCCCGTTGCCCGTCGGTGAGGTGTCGCGGCTCATCGGGGGCTGGATCGACCGGCTCGGGGCAGTGTGGGTCGAGGGGCAGATCACGCAGTTGTCGCGGCGGCCGGGTGCCGGTGTGGTGTTCCTGACGCTGCGGGACCCGTCGTACGACATCTCCGTGAGCGTCACCTGCTACCGGCAGGTCTTCGACGCCGTCGCGGACGTGGTGAGCGAGGGCGCCCGGGTCGTCGTCCTCGCGAAGCCCGAGTGGTACGCCCCCCGGGGGCAGTTGTCCTTGCGGGCCGCCGAGATACGGCCCGTCGGCGTCGGTGAACTGCTCGCGCGTCTGGAGCAGTTGAAGAAGGCTCTGACACGGGAGGGGCTGTTCGCGCCGGAGCGCAAGAAACCGCTGCCGTTCCTGCCGCAGTTGGTGGGGCTGGTCTGCGGTCGGGCCTCGGCCGCCGAGCGGGACGTCCTGGAGAACGCCCGGCACCGCTGGCCCGCCGTGCGCTTCGAGGTGCGCAATGTCGCCGTGCAGGGCGTGCACGCCGTGCCGCAGGTCGTGCAGGCCGTGAAGGAGCTCGACGCGATCGACGACGTGGACGTGATCATCGTCGCCCGGGGCGGCGGCAGCGTGGAGGACCTGCTGCCGTTCTCCGACGAGCAGCTGATCCGCACGGTCGCGCAGTGCCGTACGCCCGTGGTGTCCGCCATCGGGCACGAGCCGGACAACCCGCTGCTGGATCATGTCGCCGACCTGCGCGCCTCCACGCCGACCGACGCCGCGAAGAAGGTCGTGCCGGATGTCGGCGAGGAGTACGAGCGGGTGCGACTGCTGCGGGACCGGGCACGGCGGTGTGTGGCGGCGCTGGTGGAGCGGGAGGAGCGGGGGCTGGCGCACGCGCTCGCGCGGCCGTCGATAGAGGATCCGCACCGGATGATCGACGAGCGCGCCGACCAGGTGGCGGACCTGCTCGACCGGGGCCGGCGCTGTCTGCGGCACCAGCTCGACCGGGCCGACTCGGAGTTGACGCACACGCACGCGCGCGTGGTGGCCCTCTCCCCCGCCGCGACCCTGAAGCGCGGGTACGCCGTGCTGCAGAGGGCGGACGGGCACGCCGTCCGCGATCCCGGCGAGGTGACGGCCGGCGAGGCCCTGCGGGCGCGGGTCTCCGAGGGCGAGTTCTCCGTACGAGTGGACACATAGGGTGGGTGGATGACCAGCGAGGTTGATGAGACACCGGGCATGAGCGAGGCGCTCGGGTACGAGCAGGCGCGGGACGAGCTGATCGAGGTCGTCCGGCGTCTGGAGGCGGGCGGTACGACGCTGGAGGAGTCCCTCGCGCTCTGGGAGCGTGGCGAGGAGCTGGCCAAGGTGTGCCGGCGCCGGCTCGACGGGGCCCGGGCGCGGCTGGACGCGGCGCTGGCGGAGGAGGCCGCGGAGGGCGAGGACGTGGAGTAGCCGGGACCGTTCGGGTCAGGGGTGGCGTACGACACTTTCACATTAGTTGAACGTTGAACTTCAATCGCGTACGGTCGACGCTGTCAGCCGATCTTCCGGACCAGACGCGAGAAAGTGCATCGATGTCCCTCGTTCTTGACCCCGCCGCCCAGGACCTCCTGTTCCGTGAGGCCCGCACCGCCAACACCTTCACCGACGAGCCGGTGACCGACGAGCAGGTGCAGGCGATCTACGACCTGGTCAAGTACGGTCCGACCGCCTTCAACCAGACCCCGCTGCGCATCACCCTGGTCCGCTCGCCGGAGGCCCGCGAGCGCCTGGTCGCGCACATGGCCGAAGGCAACCGGGCCAAGACGGCGAGCGCCCCGCTGGTGGCGATCCTCTCCGCGGACAACGAGTTCCACGAGGAGCTGCCGCACCTGTTCCCGGCCTTCCCGCAGGCCAAGGACGCCTTCTTCGCCGAGCGCCCCGCGCGGGAGAGCGCCGCCGGGATGAACGCCGCCCTGCAGGCGGGGTACTTCATCGTCGGCGTCCGTGCCGCCGGTCTCGCCGCCGGCCCGATGACCGGTTTCGACTTCGAGGGCGTCCGCAAGGAGTTCCTCGACGACGACCACACCCCGCTGATGGTCGTCAACATCGGCCGCCCCGGCCCGGACGCCTGGTACCCGCGCTCCCCGCGCCTGGACTTCGACCAGGTCGTCACGACCGTCTGACAGTCATCACGACCGCCTGAGGGTCGTCACGACCGTCTGAGCGACGAACATGACGAAGACCCCCGGCACCCGCCGGGGGTCTTCGTCATGCGCGCTCACTTCGTCTCCAGCGCCTCCGCCATCTTCGTCAGCTGCGCGAACGACGCGGTGCCCGTCACGACCGTGGTCGAGCCCTTGGTGCCCTCGAGGACCAGCGCGTCGTACCGGTCGCCCTCGTAGCGGGTCCACGTCTCGCCGTCGATCTGCTCGGTCTTCCCGGTCTCCCGCGCGCCCTGCGTCGCCTCGTCGAGGAAGACCGGGCGCCGCTGGGTGGACTGCTCGACCGCCACGTACTCCCCCTCGGGATCATGGAAGCCGAGGTGCCAGGCGTCGAACTCGTCCCCCCGGAACCGGACGGAGGTGGCCTTCCACGCGTCGGGCAGCCCCTGGGGCGCAGCCACGGGGTACGAGGCGGCGCGGCGCGCCGTGAGCAGCTCGACCCGGTAGTCGACGGCCTTGACGTCGGGTGCGCTGTCGTCGTGCGGGATGAAGAGATATATGAAGCCCGCCACCAGGGTGATGACTCCCATGGAGAGGATCATGTCCCGCGCCGTCTTCTGCTTGCCGTTCTCGCCTGCCACCCTCCCATCGTCGCAGGTCCCTGCCGCGCTCATCCGTGGGGTCCCCTGCTCATTCAGCGGGCTCGGCGATAGAGTCGGGCGAAGAACACCCTCATCCGGCCGTCGTCGTACAGAAAGGTGCGCTCCGATGACCGAGCATCATCACTTGCCGTCCGAACTCGATGTGCCCTCCGAGGCCCCCGACCGCAACCTCGCCCTGGAACTCGTCCGGGTCACCGAGGCCGCGGCGATGGCCGCGGGCCGCTGGGTCGGGCGGGGAGACAAGAACGGTGCCGACGGTGCCGCGGTGCGCGCCATGCGCACCCTCGTCTCCACCGTCTCGATGAACGGCGTCGTCGTCATCGGCGAGGGCGAGAAGGACGAAGCCCCGATGCTGTTCAACGGGGAGCGCGTGGGCGACGGCACCGGTCCCGAGTGCGACATCGCCGTCGACCCGATCGACGGCACCACGCTGACCGCGAAGGGCATGACGAACGCGATCGCGGTGCTGGCCGCCGCCGAGCGCGGGTCCATGTTCGACCCGTCCGCCGTGTTCTACATGGACAAGCTGGTCACCGGACCCGAGGCGGCCGACTTCGTCGACATCAACGCGCCGGTGTCGGTGAACATCCGCCGGGTCGCCAAGGCGAAGCGGTCCGCGCCGGAGGACGTGACGGTGGTGATCCTCGACCGGCCGCGGCACGAGGGCATCATCAAGGAGATCCGGGAAACCGGGGCGCGCATCAGGCTGATCTCCGACGGCGATGTGGCCGGCTCGATCCTGGCGCTGCGCGAGGGCACGGGCGTCGATCTGCTGCTCGGCATCGGCGGTACGCCGGAGGGCATCATCTCGGCCTGCGCGGTGAAGTGCCTGGGCGGCACGATCCAGGGCAAGTTGTGGCCCAAGGACGACGAGGAGCGGCAGCGGGCGATCGAGGCGGGGCACGACCTCGACCGGGTGCTCACGACCGAGGACCTCGTCACCGGGGAGAACGTGTTCTTCGTGGCCACCGGGATCACCGACGGGGAGCTGCTGCGGGGGGTTCGCTACCGGGCGGAGACCGCCACGACCGACTCGATCGTGATGCGGTCGCGGTCGGGCACGGTGCGCCGGATCGACTCCGAGCACCGGCTGAGCAAGCTGCGTGCCTACAGCGCGATCGACTTCGACAAGGGGAAGTAGCCCCGAGGCGGAGCGGACCCGCACAGCGAAAGGGGCGTCCCCGGTGGGCGGTTTCCAGGGGGCGCCCCTTTCGCTGTGCCTTTTCGCAGGTCCTGTGCGCGGCCGTCAGCCCGCGGCCGCTATCCGGTTCTCCGGACGGACCGCCTTCTTCAGTTCCATGTCGCGGCGGCGGCGCCGGGCGAGGACCACCCGGCGCTCCGCGGCGGTGAGCCCGCCCCAGACGCCGTAGGGCTCGGGCTGGAGCAGGGCGTGCTCGCGGCATTCGACCATCACCGGGCAGCGGGCACAGACCCGCTTCGCCGCTTCCTCCCGGGAGAGCCTCGCGGCGGTGGGCTCCTTGGAGGGGGCGAAGAACAGGCCGGCCTCGTCGCGCCGGCACACCGCCTCGGTGTGCCACGGGGCTTCTTGGTCCCTGTCTCGCGCTGGCACCCGCGGGGCCGGAACGGCAGCGACCTGCAGGGACGAATGCGGCGATTGCGGCACGGTCTACTCCTGACGACGGCTTCGCGAGCGAGAGACGATGCAGCAAGGCCTACCCGCTGTGCGCGCGCCTATGCACTGAGTTCCGAACCGCCGGTTCCGGAGACTTCGCGACTGTCAATGGCCGAGGTGTTTGCGCAAACTCCTGTCGACCTGGCGCTGCACCCGGTCCAGGATGTCCGCGACGACCTTGCCGCGCCGGGCCCGCGCCTCGACGCTGCCCAGGACGGCCCAGCCGTCGACGTAGACGATGGGGGCCTCCGGTTCGCCCGAGTCGAGGGTGGCCACCTCGAAGCTGCCGAGGACGCCGCCGCCCATGCCGCGCAGCGACACGTTCTCCGGGACGCGGATCTCGACGCTGCCGAAGACCGCGAACGACTTGACGACCACCTGCTGGTGGTCGAAGAGGGCCTCGCTGAGGTCTATCTCGACGCTGCCGAAGATCGCGTACGCGTGGATCCGGCGGCCCGCGCGCCAGCGGCCCTTGCGGACGGCGCTGCTGAAGACCGCGACCACGTTGTCGTCGGGATCGATCGGGATGGCTCCGGCCGTGGGGCGACGGGGCGCCGGGGCGTGGGACGGGCCGGGGCCCCGGCGGTGGGCCGCGGGCAGGTCCCGGATGAAGACCTCCAGCTCGCCGACCGTCTTGGCGCGCAGCACCCCCTCGACGCGCTCGGCGTGCTCGTCGGCGGTGAGGCGGCCCTCGGCCAGGGCGTCGTGCAGGATGTCGGCGATACGGTCGCGCTCGGCGTCGGAGGCGCGGAGCGCGGAGTCGGCGGGCGCGGCCTGTGGGTGAAGGTCGTGCTTCTGAAGGTCCACGGCAGCAGCGTACCGAAACACGATAGATCGCGACACCCCCGGGTGCGCGGCCGAGTGTGACGAACTGAGCCTTACCTCACAAGCCCGCCGTGGGTGGCAGGTTCTACGCTGGTGGGCGCTCGCCAATGGAGGCGGGCCGCCGTCCGTCGAGTGAGGAATGGGCTGAGATGCCTGAGTTCGCGTACACCGATCTGCTCCCCCAGGGAGAGGACACCACCCCCTACCGGCTGGTGACCTCCGAGGGTGTCTCCACGGTCGAGGGGCCGGACGGGCGGACCTTCCTCCAGGTGGAGCCGGAGGCGCTGCGCAAGCTCGCCGAGGAGGCCGTCCACGACATCCAGCACTACCTGCGCCCGGCCCACCTCGCGCAGCTGCGCCGGATCATCGACGACTCCGAGGCGTCGGGCAACGACAAGTTCGTGGCGCTGGACCTGCTGAAGAACGCGAACATCGCGGCGGCGGGTGTGCTGCCGATGTGCCAGGACACGGGCACCGCGATCGTGATGGGCAAGCGCGGGCAGAACGTGCTGACGCGGGGCCGCGACGAGGAGCCCCTCAGCCGCGGCATCTACGACGCCTACCAGAACCTGAACCTGCGCTACTCGCAGATGGCTCCGCTCACCATGTGGGAGGAGAAGAACACCGGCTCCAACCTCCCGGCGCAGATCGAGCTGTACGCGACCGACGGCGGCGCCTACAAGTTCCTCTTCATGGCGAAGGGCGGCGGCTCGGCCAACAAGTCGTTCCTCTACCAGGAGACGAAGGCCGTCCTGAACGAGTCCTCCATGATGAGGTTCCTGGAGGAGAAGATCCGTTCGCTGGGCACCGCGGCCTGCCCGCCCTACCACCTGGCGATCGTGGTCGGCGGCACGTCCGCCGAGTACGCGCTGAAGACCGCCAAGTACGCCTCCGCGCACTACCTGGACGAGATCCCCGCCGAGGGCTCCGAGCTCGGGCACGGCTTCCGGGACAAGGAGCTGGAGGAGAAGGTCTTCGAGCTGACGCAGAAGATCGGCATCGGGGCGCAGTTCGGCGGCAAGTACTTCTGCCACGACGTGCGCGTGGTGCGCCTGCCCCGGCACGGCGCGTCCTGCCCGGTCGCGATCGCGGTGTCCTGCTCGGCCGACCGCCAGGCCGTCGCGAAGATCACCACCGATGGCGTCTTCCTGGAGCAGCTGGAGACGGACCCGGCGCGGTTCCTGCCGGAGACGACGGACGAGCACCTCGACGAGAGCGACGTCGTCAGGATCGACCTGAACCAGCCGATGGACACGATCCTCGCCGAGCTCTCCAAGTACCCGGTGAAGACCCGCCTGTCCCTGACCGGCCCGCTGGTCGTGGCCCGCGACATCGCGCACGCCAAGATCAAGGAGCGGCTGGACGCGGGTGAGGAGATGCCGCAGTACCTGAAGGACCACCCGGTGTACTACGCCGGTCCGGCCAAGACGCCCGAGGGCTACGCGTCGGGTTCCTTCGGCCCGACCACGGCCGGGCGCATGGACTCCTACGTGGAGCAGTTCCAGGCGGCGGGCGGTTCCAAGGTGATGCTGGCCAAGGGCAACCGCAGCAAGCAGGTCACCGACGCGTGCCACGCCCACGGCGGCTTCTACCTCGGCTCCATCGGCGGCCCGGCCGCCCGCCTCGCCCAGGACTGCATCAAGAAGGTCGAGGTCGTCGAGTACGAGGAGCTCGGCATGGAGGCCGTCTGGAAGATCGAGGTCGAGGACTTCCCGGCGTTCATCGTCGTCGACGACAAGGGCAACGACTTCTTCCAGGATCCCGCGCCGTCGCCCACGTTCACCAGCATCCCGGTGCGGGGTCCCGGCCTGGCGTAGTGGCTCGGGCGCGGCGGGAGACGGATCTCGCCCCCGCCGCTGTTACCCGTCCCGTCCCGTACCAGGGGCTGTCGGACGAACAAGCCGAACGACTTCCTCCGAGACCTTGCTTGCCGGCCGACGTTTCACCTCCATTCCGGTACCCGGTCCCGGACTCGCCTGAGAAGGGCGGTGACGATTCGCCTCCACGGGGAACAGTGGTCGCGGCGCTGACGCTGTGACACGTGGAGGTGATCGTCGATGACCGACGAGCAGGACAGGACCCAGTACCGCACCGAGCACGACTCCATGGGCGAGGTGCGGGTGCCCGCCCACGCCAAGTGGCGTGCCCAGACCCAGCGCGCCGTGGAGAACTTCCCGGTCTCCGGGCAGCGCATCGAGCGGGCGCACATCGAGGCGCTGGCCCGCATCAAGGGCGCGGCGGCCAAGGTCAACGCCGAGCTGGGGGTCCTGGACCAGGACATCGCCGGGGCGATTCAGGACGCGGCCGGGGAGGTCGCCGAGGGCGAGTGGGACGAGCACTTCCCGGTCGACGTGTTCCAGACCGGGTCCGGGACCTCGTCCAACATGAACACCAACGAGGTCATCGCCACGCTCGCCAGTGAACGGCTCGGGCGGCCCGTGCACCCGAACGACCACGTCAACGCCTCCCAGTCGTCCAACGACGTCTTCCCGTCCTCCATCCACATCGCCGCCACCGCCGCCGTGACGCGCGACCTCGTGCCGGCCCTGGAGCACCTCGCCGCCTCCCTGGAGCGCAAGGCCGAGGAGTTCGCGGACGTCGTGAAGTCGGGGCGGACCCATCTGATGGACGCCACCCCCGTGACGCTGGGTCAGGAGTTCGGCGGGTACGCCGCCCAGGTGCGGTACGGCGTCGAGCGGCTTCAGGCCTCCCTGCCCCGCCTCGCCGAGCTGCCCCTCGGCGGCACGGCCGTGGGCACCGGCATCAACACCCCGCCCGGCTTCTCCGCCGCCGTCATCGAGGAGGTCGCCCGCACCACCGGGCTGCCCCTCACCGAGGCCCGGAACCACTTCGAGGCGCAGGGCGCCCGGGACGGCATCGTCGAGACCAGCGGACAGCTGCGGACCATCGCGGTGGGCCTGACGAAGATCGCCAACGATCTGCGGTGGATGTCCTCCGGGCCGCGCACCGGCCTCGCCGAGATCGCCCTGCCCGACCTCCAGCCCGGCTCCTCGATCATGCCGGGCAAGGTGAACCCGGTCGTCCCGGAGGCCGTGCTCATGGTGGCCGCCCAGGTCGTGGGCAACGACGCCACCGTCGCCACCGCGGGCGCCGCCGGGAACTTCGAACTCAACGTGATGCTGCCCGTCATCGCGAAGAACGTGCTGGAGTCCATCCGGCTGCTCGCCAACGCGACGCGGCTGCTCGCCGACCGGACCGTGGACGGCATCACCGCCGACCGCGAGCGGGCGCGGGAGTACGCCGAGTCCTCCCCTTCCGTCGTCACGCCGCTCAACAAGTACATCGGCTACGAGGAGGCCGCGAAGGTCGCCAAGAAGGCGCTGGCCGAACGCAGGACGATCCGTCAGGTCGTCCTGGACGGCGGGTACGTGGAGCGCGGGGACCTGACCGCGGAGCAGCTCGACGAGGCGCTGGATGTCCTGCGGATGACGCATCCGTGACAAGGGGACGCGGGCGTGTGCCCGGCGCGTGAACCGTGACACGCGCCGCAGCGTCGTATGCCTATGGCACCTAATATCTGTTCATGGCAGAGGGTGAAGCGATGAGACGCGTGGAAACGGGTGGTGCGGCGGGCTTCTGGGCGCCCGGGAGCCGGATCCTGTGGCGATACCGGGAGAACGGCGGCACGCAGGTGCACATCGCGCGTCCCGTCACCGTCGTCCGGGACGACGCCGACCTGCTCGCCGTGTGGCTGGCCCCCGGCACCGAGTGCGTCAAGCCCGTGCTCGCCGACGGCACGCCCGTGCACCTGGAGCCGCTGGAGTCGCGCTACACCAAGCCGCGGACCGTGCAGCACGACCGGTGGTTCGGCACGGGCGTGCTGAAGCTGGCCCGGCCCGGCGAGCCCTGGTCGGTGTGGCTGTTCTGGGAGCCCGGCTGGCAGTTCAAGAACTGGTACGTGAACCTGGAGGAGCCACTGGCCCGTTGGGCGGGCGGGGTGGACTCCGTCGATCACTTCCTGGACATCTCGGTGCATCCCGACCGCAGTTGGCACTGGCGGGACGAGGACGAGTTCGCCCAGGCCCGCCGGGACGGGCTGATGGACGACCGGCAGGCCGAGAGCGTACGGGCCGCGGGGCGGGACGCGGTGCGGTCGATCCGCGCCTGGGGGCCGCCGTTCTCGGAAGGCTGGCAGCACTGGCGCCCGGATCCGTCCTGGGCGGTACCGTCACTGCCGGAGGACTGGGATCGTACGCCCGCGCATGTGTCCTCATGAGACCCTTGCTGCGCCCCCGGGCAAGAAACGTAGGATCGTCCTCCGCAAGGGCGCGCGGCGGCAACTACCGGAGCACGCGCTGGGCTTGACCGATCGTCACCGAGGGGCGGCAGGACGTGAGCGAGGGGTACGAGGGCAACACCGGCAGGGCCTGCGCCACAGGCCGCAGACGGCCTGCCGGTGGCACAGGAACAACCTCTGACCACGCGGGAATTCCGTTCCTGGGGCACGTATTCCGGGTATCGGAGTTTCGGCGGGACCCACTGCGCGCGCGGCGCGCAGCCCCGGACGGATGGATTCGACACGCGTGACGGAGCAGCCGACCTCGTTCGAACGCCCCCAGGGGGGCGTCGACCCCGCGGATCCCCGCGGGGCGTTCGCGCGCATACCCCGACACCGGCGCGTGCGCCGGGCGCGGGCACCTTACCGGTACAGGGCCGCCCCGGCGGCGACGTCACCGTTCCGGTCACGACGGCACACGGCACGCCGGGCACGTCGGAGCCGGGCACCTCCACGCCGTTCGGCAAGGGTAAGGACACCGTGAGCGACCCCGCATCCGAGCACTCCCAGCCGGGTGCCGAGCAGACCGCCGAGCGCGAGACCCCTCGGCCGCGCCCCGTGACCGAGGGCATTCCGGTCCAGCCCGCGGACGAGCAGGACCGGCCCGGGGTGAACGCCGACGGGCAGGAGCGCCGCAGCGGCCAGAGCCTGCCGCCCGGCCGGCCCACGCCCATGCGGCGGGACGGCGACCGGCTCCGGTTCGTGGGGGCCGCCACCCGGCGGATCGCCCGCGGCATCGACCTCGACGAGATCGTGATGGGGCTGTGCCGGGCCACCGTGCCGACCTTCTCCGACGCGATCCTGGTCTATCTGCGCGACCCGCTGCCCGTCGGCGACGAGCGGCCCACCGGCCCGCTGCTGCTGCGGCTGCGCCGCACCGACCGGATTCCGGCGGAGCGCGACACGGAGAACGGCTTCCTGCCGGCCGCGCAGCCCGAGCCGAACGAACTGGACACCGTCGGCGCCGAGCTGTGCGAGGTGCGGCCCGGCAGCGCGCTCGCGGAGGTCCTGCGGGGGGTGCGCCCGGTGTTCACCGACGCCCCCGCGGCCCGCGCCGCCCTGCCGGAGCTGCTCGGCGAAGGCGGCGAGTTCGCCGTTCCGGACGGACAGCGGGCGATCCTCGCCCCGCTGCGCGGCCGGCGCCGGGTGATCGGCGCCGCCCTGTTCCTGCGCCGTCCCGAGCGCAACGCGTTCGAGCCGGACGACCTGCTGGTGGCCGCCCAGCTCGCCACGCACAGCGCCCTCGGCATCGACAAGGCCGTGCTGTACGGCCGCGAGGCCTACATCGCGGACGAGTTGCAGCGCACCATGCTGCCCGAGACGCTGCCCCGCCCCACGGGTGTGCGGCTGGCCTCCCGCTACCTGCCGGCCGCGGAGACGGCCCGGGTCGGCGGCGACTGGTACGACGCGATCCCACTGCCGGGCAGCCGGGTCGCGCTGGTCGTCGGTGACGTCATGGGGCACTCGATGACGTCGGCCGCCATCATGGGCCAGCTGCGCACCACGGCCCAGACCCTCGCCGGCCTGGACCTGCCGCCGCAGGAGGTCCTGCACCACCTGGACGAACAGGCCCAGCGTCTGGGCGTGGACCGCATGGCGACCTGCCTGTACGCGGTCTACGACCCGGTATCGCACCGCATCACCATCGCCAACGCCGGCCATCCGCCGCCCGTCCTGCTGCACCTGGGCGGCCGCGCCGAGGTCCTGCGCGTGCCCGCCGGTGCCCCGATCGGGGTCGGCGGTGTGGACTTCGAGGCCGTGGAGCTGGACGCGCCCGCCGGTGCGACCCTGCTCCTGTACACCGACGGGCTGGTCGAGTCCCGACTGCGCGATGTGTGGACCGGCATCGAGCAGCTGCGGGAGAAGCTCGCCGCGGTCGCGCAGCTCACCGGGCCGGACCATCCGCCGCCCCTGGAAGCGCTGTGCGACGAGGTGCTCGACATGCTCGGCCCCGGCGACCGGGACGACGACATCGCGCTGCTCGCCGCCCGCTTCGACGGGATCGCGCCCAGCGACGTGGCGTACTGGTTCCTGGAGCCGGAGGACGCCGCCCCCGGCCGGGCCCGCCGCCTGGCCCGCCGCGCGTTGCAGCGCTGGGGCCTGGAGGAGCTCAGCGACTCCGTCGAGCTGCTCGTCAGCGAGGTCGTGACGAACGCCGTGCGCTACGCGTCCCGGCCGGTGACCCTGCGGCTGCTGCGCACGGACGTGCTGCGGTGCGAGGTCGGTGACGACGTGCCGCAGCTGCCGCGGCTGCGCCAGGCGCGGGCCACCGACGAGGGCGGGCGCGGGCTGTATCTGGTCAACCGGCTGGCCCGGCGCTGGGGCGCGACCCGGCTCAGTACCGGCAAGGTGGTCTGGTTCGAGCTCAACCACGGCTGACGGAGCCGCGGGAAGCGGGGCCGTACGCACACAGCCGATGGGCGCCCGGTGTGCACCGGGCGCCCATCGGCGTCTCCTACGCGTCGTCGCCCGGCTTGATCGGGTCGAACGGGTCACCGCCGTCGCCCGGCGGTGTCGTCTGCGGGGCCGTGGGCGGGGTGCTGGTGGGCGGTGTCGTCGACGGACTCGGCGGCGGGGACGACGACGGCTTCTCGGACGTGGGCGGCGGGGACGACGACGGTTCCTCGGTCGTCGGCTCCTGCGTCGGCTCCTTGGTCGGCGTCTGCGAAGGCGTCGGCGTCCAGGTCGGCTGGACGGCCGCGCCCTGCTCGGTGTCCAGGTCGAACTTGCTGACCTCGCCCATCACACCGAAGGTGTACGCCGCCCAGATCTGTGCGGGGAAGCCACCGCCGTTGACGCGCGGTTCGCCGCCCGCCTTGTACATCGGGACGTGCTTGTACGGGGGTTTGTTGTCCTCCCCGAACAGGCCGACGGACGTGACCAGGTCGGGCGTGTAGCCGGTGAACCAGGCCGACAGGTTGTCATCGGACGTACCGGTCTTGCCCGCGACCTGCTGACCGTCGCGCTGGGGGTTGTTGCGCACGGACGCCTGGGCGGTTCCGTCGTCGACCACGCCGGTCAGCACCGAGGTGACGGAGTCGGCGGCCTCGCGGCTGATGACCTGGTCACCGACCGGGTCGGGCATGGTGACGGTACGGTTCAGGTGCTCCGCCGACTTCAGGACGGCCGGGGTGACCTTCTTGCCGTGGTTGTCGAGGGTCGCGTAGACCCCGGCCATCTCCAGAGGGCTCGCGCCCATGCTGCCCAGGGTCTGGGCGGGCACGGCCTCCATGTTCTCGGTGTCCATGCCGAGCTCGCCGGCGACCTTCACCACCTCGGACATGCCGACGTCGACGCCCATCTGCGCGAAGACGGAGTTGACGGACTTGTTCATCGCCGTCTGGACGGAGATCGGGCCGTAGTCCCGGTCGTCCTCGTTCTCGGGGGCGAAGCCGACCTTGCTGCCGTTGTCGACGACCGGGCGCTTGCTCGTGCCGTCGTAGATCGTGTTCGCCCTGATCGGGGCGCCGTCCTGGGTCTTGGCCTGCCCTTCCAGGGCAGCGGCCAGGATCACCGGCTTGAAGGTGGAGGCGGGCTGGTAGTCCGTACGGGTCGCGTTGTTCACATAGTGCTTGAGGTAGTCCCGGCCGCCGTACATGGCGACGACCGCACCGGTCTTCGGGTTCACGGACGCGGCGCCGGCCTGGACGTCCGCGTCGACCTCACGCTTGTCCGGGTCGAGCTTGCTGTTCAGCTGCCGCTCGACGGACTTCTCGAGCGCCGCCTGCTTCTTCTTGTCGATGTTGAGCGTCAGGGTCCAGCCGCCCTGTTCGATCATCGCCTCCGCCTGCTTCGCGTCCTCGGCGGTGCCCTGGGCGATGAGCTGCTTCTCCAGAGCCGCGTTGGCGGCCTTCACCAGGTAGCCGGTCTGGCCCCCCAGGCTCGGGTCGGCCTTCGGGCTCTTGGGGACCGGGAACGTCATGGCCTCCCGCTCGGACTTGCCGAGCCAGCCTTGCTGGACCATGTTGTCCAGGACGTAGTTCCAACGAGCTTTCACCAGCTTCTTACCGGTGTCGGACGCGATGGCCCAGTCGTACTGGTTCGGTGCCTGGAGGAGCGCGGCGAGGTAGGCACCCTGCTCGACGGTGAGGTCCTTGGCGTCCACGCGGTAGTAGGCCTGTGCGGCGGCTTGGATGCCGTAGGCGCCACGGCCGTAGTAGCTGGTGTTGATGTAGCCGGCGAGGATGTAGTCCTTGGACTTCTCCCGGTCCAGCTTCAGGGAGATGACCAGTTCCTTCAGCTTGCGCGAGACGGTCTGTTCCTGTGACAGGTAGTAGTTCTTGACGTACTGCTGTGTGATCGTGGAACCGCCCTGCGCGCCCTTGCCCGTGACGGTGTTGAGCAGACCGCGGGCCGTGCCCTTCAGGTCCACGCCGGCGTCCTGGTAGAAGGTCTTGTTCTCGGCGGCGACGAAGGTCTTCTGGACGGGCTTGGGCACCTCGGCCAGGTCCACGATCTCGCGGTTGCGGTCACCCGTGCGGGCCAGCAGCGAGCCGTCGCTGTACTTGTAGATGTTGCTCTGCCACTTGGCGTCGGCGTTCCCCTTCGGGATCCCGATCACCATGTACAGCACGATGAAGGCACCCATGCCGAGCAGGCACAGACCGAGGAAGGTGCCGACCATCTTCTTCCAGGTGAAGAGCCTGCGTATGCCGCTCTTCCCGGTCACGGCCGACGAACGGCGGCGCTTGGGTGCCGCCCGGCGCCCACCGCGCTGTCGGGCGCGTCTTTCTTCCGCTCGTCCCATGGGTCCGATCCGCTCCGCTTCGTTCATGTGTGCTCACATGTCACACAGGTTCGCCGCTCAGGTCAGCTCAGAAAGCTAACACCGGGAGATAAGAGATAGGGCTGCCGATCCGGCCCTTTGCGGACGTGACAATCAGCACCCATCCCAACGGAACCGACGTACGAGACACGCGCAGGGTTGCCACGACGGGGAAAAGTGATATCACTTAGCTAGACAGAAGCTATGCAGGAGTGGCTTCGACCGAAGAACGGGGGACCACCCATGTCCACGCACGACACGCAGGTCACGGCCGACGTACCCCAGATGCCGGCACCACGGGTGCGGGAGTTCGCCGCACACAGCATCGGCGGTGGGCTCGCCCTGCTGCTCGGGCTGCTGGGTCTGCTGGCCGGCGCCGGGCTGATCGCGGCCGCCACCTCGGTGGACGGCAGCGGCGCGAAGGCAGGACTGATCATCGGCGGCATCCTGGTCGCGCTCGCGGCGTTCCTCGCCATGTGCGGGCTGAACATGGTGGCGCCGGGCGAGGCCCGGGTCGTCCAGCTCTTCGGCCGCTACCGTGGCACGATCCGGCAGGACGGCCTGCGCTGGGTGAACCCCCTCACCTCGCGCACCAAGATCTCGACGCGTGTACGCAACCACGAGACGGCCGTCCTGAAGGTCAACGACGCCTACGGCAACCCCATCGAGCTCGCCGCGGTCGTGGTGTGGCGCGTCGAGGACACCGCCCAGGCCACCTTCGAGGTCGACGACTACATCGAGTTCGTCTCCACCCAGACCGAGGCGGCCGTGCGGCACATCGCCATCGAGTACCCCTACGACGCCCACGAGGAGGACGGCCTCTCGCTGCGCGGCAACGCCGAGGAGATCACCGAGAAGCTCGCCGTCGAACTGCACGCGCGCGTGGAGGCGGCCGGCGTGCAGATCATCGAGTCCCGCTTCACGCACCTCGCCTACGCCCCCGAGATCGCCTCGGCGATGCTCCAGCGGCAGCAGGCCGGAGCGGTGGTCGCGGCGCGGCGGCAGATCGTGGACGGCGCGGTGGGCATGGTGGAGGCCGCGATCGCCCGCATCACCGAGCGGGACATCGTGGAGCTGGACTCCGAGCGGAAGGCGGCGATGGTCTCCAACCTCATGGTCGTGCTGTGCGGTGACCGTGCCGCGCAGCCGGTCCTCAACACCGGGTCCCTCTACCAGTGACGGTCCCTCCCGAGGGTCCGGGCCCTCAGCGCCGGCCGCAGCAGCAGCGCAAGCAGGTGCTGCTGCGGCTGGACCCGGCGGTGTACGAGGCGCTCGCGCGGTGGGCCGGGGACGAACTGCGGTCGGCCAACGCGCAGATCGAGTTCCTGCTGCGCAGGGCGCTGGCGGAGGCGGGCCGGCTGCCGCGGGAGACCGGGCCGCTGCCCCGGCGGGGGCGGCCGCCCGGGTCTCCGGGAGGCTCGCCCCCCGGCCCCCCACCGGCCTGAACGGACCGGCTCCGGGCTGTTGCGGAACCGTGACAACCCGGCCCGACCTGCACGGCGGTACCGCCCGCCATGATCTACACACTCGGTGTATACACCTTGCGTATACACAGTATGTAGAGTCATCGGCATGTCCATCGGTCACACTCTTCTGGGACTCCTGGAGTCCGGCCCGCGGCACGGTTACGACCTGAAGCGGGCCTTCGACGAAAAGTTCGGTCACGACCGGCCGCTCCACTACGGCCAGGTCTACTCGACGATGTCCCGCCTGCTGAAGAACGGGCTCGTCGAGGTCGACGGCATCGAGGCGGGCGGCGGGCCCGAGCGCAAGCGCTACGCCATCACCGAGGCCGGCATCACCGACGTCGCGCGCTGGCTCGCCACGCCGGAGAAGCCGGAGCCGTATCTCCAGTCGACCCTCTACACCAAGATCGTCCTCGCGCTGCTCACCCACCGCGACGCCGGCGACATCCTCGACACCCAGCGCTCGGAGCACCTGCGCAGCATGCGCATCCTCACCGACCGCAAGCGCAAGGGCGATCTGGCCGACCAGCTCATCTGCGATCACGCGCTGTTCCACCTGGAGGCGGACCTGCGCTGGCTGGAGCTGACCGCGGCGCGTCTGGACAAGCTCCGTGCGGCGGTGACCCGGTGACGATTCCCGCTGGTTCGCTCCTCACCGCCCAGGACCTGCGCAAGGCGTACGGGCCGACGACCGCCCTCGACGGCGCCGGGTTCTCCATCCACCCCGGCGAGGTCGTCGCCGTGATGGGCCCGTCCGGGTCGGGCAAGTCGACGCTGCTGCACTGCCTCGCCGGGATCGTCATGCCCGACTCGGGCTCGATCACGTACCACGGGCGCGAGGTGACCGCGATGAGCGACGCCGAGCGCAGTGCGCTGCGGCGCTCGGAGTTCGGGTTCGTGTTCCAGTTCGGGCAGCTCGTGCCGGAACTCACCTGCGTGGAGAACGTCGCGCTGCCGCTGCGGCTGAACGGGTCGCCCCGCAAGGAGGCCGAGCGGACCGCGCTGGCCTGGATGGAACGGCTGGAGGTCGACGACCTGCGCAAGAAGCGGCCCGGTGAGGTCTCCGGCGGTCAGGGACAGCGGGTCGCCGTCGCCCGCTCGCTGGTGACCGACCCGCGGGTGGTCTTCGCCGACGAGCCGACCGGCGCGCTCGACTCGTTCAACGGCGAGCGCGTGATGGAGCTGCTCACCGACGCCGCCCGGTCGGCCAACGCCGCCGTGGTACTCGTCACGCACGAGGCGCGGGTGGCCGCGTACTCCGACCGCGAGATCGTCGTACGGGACGGCAGGTCGCGGGACATGGAGCGCGTCGTATGAGCGTCAGACAGTGGAGCCGGGACCTGGGCATGGGGGCCCGGTTCGCCTTCGCCGGCGGACGCGAGGGGTGGACCCGGGCGCTGCTCACGGCCGTCGGCGTCGGGCTCGGAGTGGCGCTGCTGCTGCTCACCACCGCCATCCCGAGCGCCCTGGCGGAACGGGACCGGCGCGAGGAGGCGCGCAGCGACCACACCTTCAGCCAGCCGAAGATACCGAAGGCCGACGACACCCTGATCGTCCTGGACTCGGACACCACGTTCCGCGACCAGGACGTGCGCGGCCGGATGCTGGAGGCGGAGGGCCCGCGGGCTCCGCTGCCCCCGGGCATCGCGCGGTTCCCGGCCGCGGGCGAGATGGTCGTCTCCCCCGCGCTGAAGGAGCTGCTCGCCTCCGACGACGGCAAGCTGCTGCGGGAGCGGCTGGACTACCGGATCTCGGGCACCATCGGCGAACAGGGCCTGGTCGGCTCGCGGGAACTCGCCTACTACGCGGGCGGCAAGGGACTCGCGGAACGGCTGGAGGGCTCCGCCAACGGGGCCCGGATCGACAGCTTCGGCAACCCGGACCTGAGGTCGCCCGACCCCTGGGACCCGGTGCTGCTCCTGCTGATCCTGGTCGTCTTCGTGGTGCTGCTGATGCCGGTCGCCGTGTTCATCGCCGCGGCCGTGCGCTTCGGCGGCGAGCGGCGCGACCGCCGGCTGGCGGCGCTGCGGCTGGTCGGCTCCGACAGCCGGATGACCCGGCGGATCGCCGCCGGCGAGGCGCTCGCCGGTTCGGTGCTGGGGCTCGTCCTCGGAGCCGGCTTCTTCCTGCTGGGGCGGCAACTGGCGGCATCGGTCGAGGTGTTCCGGGTCAGTGTGTTCCCGAGCTATCTGAACCCCTCGCCCGTGCTGGCCGTCCTGGTCGCGGTCACGGTGCCGGCGGCCGCGGTCGTGGTGACGATCCTCGCCCTGCGCGGGGTGGTGATCGAGCCGCTCGGCGTGGTCCGCACGGCCAGGCCCGCGCGGCGCCGGCTGTGGTGGCGGCTGCTGCTGCCGCTCGGCGGGCTCGCGCTGCTCTTCCCGATGATCGGGCAGGGCGACGACGGCGGGGAGTTCAATCAGTACCTCGTCGTCGGCGGCGTGATGCTCCTCCTGGTCGGCGTCACCGCCCTGCTGCCCTGGGTGGTGGAGACGGTCGTGGCCCGGCTCGGCTCGGGCGGGGTCGCCTGGCAACTGGCCGTGCGCAGGCTTCAGTTGAGCAGCGGCGCGGCGGCCCGGATGGTCAACGGCATCGCGGTGGCGGTGGCCGGGGCGATCGCGCTGCAGATGCTGTTCGCCGGGGTGGAGGGCACCTACACCAGGGCGTCGCAGTACGACATCACCCGGGCCCAGATGAGCGTGGACGTGCCGGACGGCAGAGACGCCGCCCCCGTCGCCGCGCAGTACCGCGACACCGAGGGCATACGCAAGGTCACCGCCCTGTCCGACGTCCATCTCGGCGACCGTCGCGGCGAGGACGAGTCCCTCATCCAGATCACCGTTGCCGACTGCGCTTCGCTGCGCGAAGTGGCCACGCTCCCCGGCTGCCGTGACGGTGACGTCTTCGCGGCCAAGGGCTCGGAGTACGACAGCGAGAGCGAGCGCCTGGCCAAGCCCGGCACGACCCTGTGGACCGAGTCGGAGGACTCCGGCCGCCCGGGCGACCGCGCGGTCTCCTGGACCGTGCCACAGGACATCCGGCAGGCCGAGTCCCGCGAGGACCCCACCGGCTACGAGCGCGGGGGCATCCTGATCACCCCCGGCGCGCTGCCCGAGAAGCTCAAGGGGCTCATCTCCACGCGGCTCTTCCTGAGCGTGGACACCTCGGTGCCGGACGCCTACGACCACGTGCGCAACACGGCGGCGCGGCTCGACCCGACGTCCCAGCCGATGACCTGGCACAGCATCGAGACCAACGACCGCTACGCCGCCATCCGCACCGGTCTGTCCGTCGGAGCGGCGTGTGTGCTGGCCCTGATCGGGGCGAGTCTGCTGGTCTCGCAGCTGGAGCAGTTGCGCGAACGCCGCAGGCTGCTGTCGGCCCTGGTGGCCTTCGGCACCCGGCGCCGCACCCTCAGCCTGTCGGTGCTGTGGCAGACGGCGATCCCGATCGGGCTGGGCCTGCTGCTCGCCGCGGCGGTGGGCATGGCACTGGGCGCGGTCCTGCTGCGGATGACGAACACGTCGGTCCGGGTGGACTGGCCGAGCGTGCTGTCGGTGACCGGCATCGGCGCGGGCGTCGTCCTGGCGGTGACGCTGCTGAGCCTGCCGCCGCTGCTGAAACTGATGCGGCCGGACGGGCTGCGGACGGAGTAGGTCCTCCTACGGGGCGTCAGGCGTCCCGGTCGACGACCCGGACGGGCAGCGGCCGCAGCGCCTGGCGCAGGGCGGCCGCCAGCTCCTCGTACTCCGCGCCGCGCGCGGCCCCCACCCGCATCGCCAGGGCGATCCGCCGGGTGGGGGCCGGGTCGGCGAAGTACCCCGTGAGGAGCTGGTTGCTGCGGGAGATCTCGACCTTCAGGGCGGTGCGCGGCAGCAGCGTGACGCCCAGCCCGCCCGCGACGAGCTGCACCAGGGTGGACAGCCCGGCGGCGGTCGTGGTGACCGGCACATCGTCGCGGCCGGCCTCCCGGCAGATGTCGAGGGCCTGGTCGCGCAGGCAGTGCCCCTCGTCCAGCAGCAGCAGGTTCAGCTCGCGCAGCGCCCCGCGCGGAATGCCCTCGCGTCCGCCGAGCCAGTGGTCGAGCGGCGTGACGAGCACGAAGTCCTCGTCGAACAGCGGCAGTTCGGCCACGCCCGGCACGCCCAGCGGCACGGCGAGCAGCAGCAGATCGAGTCGGCCGCCGGCGAGGCCGTCGAGGAGGCTGGCGGTCTGCTCCTCGTGCACCTGGAGGTCGAGGTGCGGATACCGCTCGTGGACGAGCCGCAGGACCGTCGGCAGCAGATAGGGCGCGACCGTCGGGATCACTCCGAGCCGCAGCACCCCGGTGAAGGGCGCCCGCACCGCCTCGGCCTCCTCCATGAGGGCGCCCACCTCCCCCAGGACCGCTTTGGCCCGTACGGCGATCCGCTCACCCTCGGGTGAGAGCAGCACCTTGCGCGTCGTACGCTCGAGGAGCGTCACTCCGAGTGTCTCCTCCAGGGCCGACACGGCACCCGAGAGGGCGGGCTGGCTCATGCCGATCGCCGCGGCCGCGTCCCGGAAATGAAGGTGCTCGGCCACCGCCGCGAAGGCCCGGAGCTGGGCGAGGCTGGGCTGTCTGCGCTGATTACCGACCGTCACTGATAACTACCTCCGATCAACCAGACCGAGTGTAGCTATTTCTGTAATCAATCGAGCCTGTGCCAACATCAACACCGTCCAACCCATGGGAAACGCCCGCGATCCGGGAGTTTCTTCGCTGCAAGGAGTGTGTGTGCTCACCGTCGGTGACAAGTTCCCCGAGTTCGACCTGACCGCCTGCGTCTCGCTGGAGAAGGGCAAGGAGTTCCAGCAGATCAACCACAAGACCTACGAGGGTCAGTGGAAGGTCATCTTCGCGTGGCCCAAGGACTTCACCTTCGTGTGCCCGACCGAGATCGCCGCCTTCGGCAAGCTGAACGACGAGTTCGCCGACCGCGACGCCCAGGTGCTCGGCTTCTCCGGCGACTCCGAGTTCGTCCACCACGCCTGGCGCAAGGACCACGACGACCTGCGCGACCTGCCGTTCCCGATGATGGCCGACTCCAAGCACGAGCTGATGCGCGACCTCGGCATCGAGGGCGAGGACGGCTTCGCCAAGCGCGCCGTGTTCATCGTGGACCAGAACAACGAGATCCAGTTCTCGATGGTGACCGCGGGCTCGGTCGGCCGTAACCCGAAGGAGGTCCTCCGGGTCCTGGACGCGCTCCAGACGGACGAGCTGTGCCCCTGCAACTGGTCGAAGGGCGACGAGACCCTCGACCCGGTCGCGCTGCTCTCCGGGGAGTGATCTGACATGTCGCTGGATGCCCTGAAGTCCGCCGTACCGGACTACGCCAAGGATCTGAAGCTCAACCTGGGCTCGGTCATCGGCAACTCCGACCTGCCGGCCCAGCAGCTGTGGGGCACGGTGCTGTCGACGGCGATCGCCTCGCGCTCCCCGATCGTGCTGCGCGAGCTGGAGCCGGAGGCGAAGGCGAACCTGTCGGCGGAGGCGTACACGGCGGCCAAGGCCGCCGCCGCGGTGATGGCGATGAACAACGTCTTCTACCGCACCCGCCACCTCCTGACGGACCACGAGTACGGCAACCTGCGCGCGGGCCTGCGGATGAACGTCATCGGCAACCCGGGCGTCGACAAGGTCGACTTCGAGCTGTGGTCCTTCGCCGTCTCGGCCATCAACGGCTGCGGCATGTGCCTGGACTCCCACGAGCAGGTGCTGCGCAAGGCCGGTCTCGACCGCGAGGTCATCCAGGAGGCGTTCAAGATCGCTTCCGTGATCCAGGCGGTCGGCGTCACGCTGGACGCCGAGGCGGTCCTGGCCGGGTAATCCCCGGCCGCACGCCTCGCACCGCAGGGCCCCGCCCACCTGACACCGGTGGACGGGGCCCTGCTGGTGTGTCGGGTGCCGACTACTCCGGCGGCGTCCCGGGGGCGGGCTCCGCACTCACCGCCGTGGCCCCGCGGGGCCGCACCGAATGCCGGAGCGCCGCCTTCTGCGCGGAGGAGCGCAGATATCCGGCGACCGTGTTGGTCACCGCCACCAGCGGCACGGCGACGACCGCACCGCCGATCCCGGCCACCATGCCGCCCGCCGCGACCGAGAGCACGACCGCCAGCGGATGCACCCGCACGGCCCGCCCCAGGATGAACGGCTGCAGGATGTGCCCCTCGATCTGCTGCACCGCGAGCACCACCACCAGCGTCATGACGGCCGTGAACACCCCCTGGGTGACCAGCGCGACGACCACGGCGAGCGCACCGGAGACCACCGCACCGACCAGCGGGATGAAGGCGAACAGGAAGATGAACACGGCCAGCGGCACCGCCATCGGCACATCGAGGAAGTAGATGCCGAGCCCGATGAAGATCGCGTCGATCAGCGCGACGATGACCGTGCCCCGCACATACGCCGTCAGCGTCCGCCACGCCGCCGGACCGGCCCCGGCCACCCCCGGCCGCGCCGCCGCCGGCACCAGCTTCAGCGTCCACTCCCAGACCCTCTTGCCGTCGTAGAGCAGGAACAGCGTCGAGAAGACCGCCAGCAGGATTCCGGCGAGCGCCTCGACGACGACCGTCACGCCTTCCAGGCCCGCCGAGGTGATCTGGTCCGTGTTCGCCCCGACCGCTTCGCGCAGGTTCTTGGCGATCTCGTTAATCTGTTTGTCCGTGACGTGGAAGGGGCTGTTCAGCAGCCAGTTCCGCAACTCGTCGATGCCGTCCTGGATCTGGCCCGAGAGGTCGTCGATGTTCTCCATGACCTGCCAGGTCACGAACCAGCCGATGAGGCCGATGACGACGAAGCCGAGGATGGCCGTCAACGCCGTCGCCGGCCCGCGCGGCACGCCGTGGCGCCGCAGACGCGCCACCGTCGGCTGCAGGATCGCCGTGATGAGCAGCGCGATCACGAACGAGAGCACCACGAGCTGGACGGCGCTGATGATCCGCATCAGCACCCAGACGGTGCCCGCGAGGATGAGGAACCGCCAGCCGACCTCGGCGGCGACCCGCACCCCCCACGGCACGGCCAGCGCCGGATCGGGCCGGGGGGCGACGTCGGGCGCGTAGTCCGGGGGCGGCGGAACGTACTCGCCGGGGAGGGCCGGGGATTCGGGGTCGTCCCGCTCCCGCTCGGCCTCGGCACGGCGTTCGTTGTAACGCTCGCTGATCTCGGTCAGCCCGGCACCGAACCGGCCGAGCCACCCTGGCACTCGCGACATGATCCGTCCTCTTCCCCCGTCTCAGCGCACCACTCCCCCGGAGTCGGTCCCGTCCGACCGTACAGGGCGAGAGCCCCGCACCGGACGACGGTGCGGGGCTCTCGTGAGGCAACGGGATCGGCCGTGGGGCCGGTCGGCTCAGTACCAGCGGTTGGCCTGCCAGAACGACCAGGCCTCACAGGGGCTGCCGTAGCGGTCGTTCATGTAGCTCAGGCCCCACTTGATCTGGGTGGCCGGGTTGGTCCGCCAGTCGGCGCCTGCGGACGACATCTTGGAAGCGGGCAGCGCCTGGAACATGCCGTAGGCCCCTGAAGAGGGGTTGACCGCCTTGTAGTTCCAGTCGGACTCGTGGTCCACGATGTTGCTGAAGCACTGGAACTGACCCGACGGCACCATCTGCCGTGCCATCGCCTGGAGCTGGGCGATGCTGTAGGAGCTCGCGACGGGGAAGTCGGAAATGTCCTTGGAGCGGCTGGCGGCGGCCTTGGCCTCCGCACGCTCCTTGGCTGCCGCCTCGGCGGCCTTGGCGGCCTTCTCGGCGGCTTCCTTCTTGGCGATGGCCGTCTCGGCGGCGGCCTTGCGGGCGGCCTCCTCGGCGTCCTTCTTGGCGCTCGCGTCCGCCTGGATGGCCTGCGCGTCGGCCTGCTGCGTCAGGGACGCGGTCTGCACCTGGGCCTGCTGGCCCGCGGGGATGTCCGCGAGCAGGGTGGTGCCGCTGGCCGTCGCTTCGGCGTCGTTGTTCTGCGCGGTGCTGCCCGAGGCAACTCCGACGACGCTTCCGACAGCGGTGACCGCCGTGGCCGAAGCCACTGCGAATCCCCGGACCGAGATCCGGCTCACACGGTTTTCCTTCCAGCATCGCCCGCTTCGGTGACCCTCGCGGACGCAATCGTGCCCCTGGCACTGGCCTCCCCAACTGCGGGGTCACGGGAGGCGCGGGCCCGGTGGGCAACTCCCGCGAGGGGAGCGCCGCGTATTGCTCGGGCGGCATACGACAACGCTATGCAGTTGGTGCTGTTGCTTCGGTGGTGCCGTACCGCTGGGGATACAGGTGTGTCGTATGCGGGGCCTGACAGGACTGAGACTCTGCCGTAACCCGACGGGGCAAGGCAATTCCGAGTTGCGTGTGAAAGCTCACATCCCGTTTGGCGCGGGAGATTCACAGGAACACCCACATGCGAAGGCGCCGCCCGGCTAGGCTCTTCGCCTTTTCCGGACGGCGCCAACTATCGCATAACCGGCCCTACTTACCGGGGACGGTCAGACCTGCCCGTCTTCGAGCATTTCGGTCACAAGAGCGGCGATCTGGGACCTCTCGGACCGTGTCAGGGTCACATGCGCGAAGAGCGGATGCCCCTTCAGCTTCTCGACGACGGCGACGACACCGTCGTACCGGCCGACCCTGAGGTTGTCCCGCTGGGCCACGTCATGGGTGAGGACCACCCGCGAATTGGCCCCGATCCGGGACAGAACGGTGAGAAGCACATTCCGTTCCAGCGACTGCGCCTCGTCCACGATCACGAACGCGTCGTGCAGCGAGCGGCCGCGGATGTGGGTGAGCGGCAGGACCTCCAGCATCCCGCGCGCGGTGACCTCCTCGATGACCTCGCGGGACGTGACGGCCGAGAGGGTGTCGAAGACCGCCTGGGCCCAGGGGCTCATCTTCTCGGCCTCGGAGCCCGGCAGATAGCCCAGTTCCTGCCCGCCCACCGCGTACAGCGGACGGAAGACCATCACCTTCTGGTGCTGACGGCGCTCCAGCACCGCCTCCAGGCCCGCGCACAGCGCCAGCGCCGACTTGCCGGTGCCGGCCCGGCCGCCCATCGACACGATCCCGACGTCCGGGTCGAGCAGCAGGTCGAGCGCGATCCGCTGCTCGGCGCTGCGGCCCTTGATGCCGAACACCTCACGATCCCCGCGCACGACACGGATGGTGCCCTCCGCGGTGACCCGCCCGAGCGCCTTGCCGCGCTCCGACTGGATCATCAGGCCCGTGTGCACCGGCAGGTCGGCGGCCTCGGGGACGTAGACGTGGCCCTCCTCGAAGAGGATGTCCACCTGCTCGCCGGGCAGGGTCAGTTCGGACATGCCGGTCCAGCCGGAGGAGTCCGTGATGGCGAGTTCCGCGCGGTACTCCTCGGCGAGGAGTCCGACGGAGGACGCCTTGATCCTGAGCGGGAGGTCCTTGGACACGACGGTGACGTCGAACCCCTCGGCCTGCAGATTGCGGGCGACCGCGAGGATGCGGGAGTCGTTGTCCCCCAGGCGGTAGCCGCTGGGCAGCACACTGGGGTCCGAGTGGTTGAGCTCGACACGGACGGTCCCGCCGAGATCCCCGATCGGGATGGGGGCGTCGAGGCGACCGTGCCGGACCCGGAACTCGTCGAGCAGGCGCAGCGCCTGCCGGGCGAAGTAGCCGAGCTCGGGATGGTGCCGCTTGGCCTCCAGCTCCGTGACCACGACGATGGGGAGCACGACCTCGTGCTCGTCGAAGCGGTTCAGGGCGTTCGGGTCGGCCAGCAGGACGCTGGTGTCGAGAACATAAGTGCGCCGGTCTGGCTTGTGGCGCTTTGTGCTGGTCACCACGGAAGGACGTACCCCCTCGGATGAGGTCGGGGAGCGACGGTATGGAGCTGGACCGGTCGTCGGCCGCCCTGCGCGGGCCGAAAACCGGCCCTCCGCCTCTTCGTCCGTGCGGTGACCGCACGATCGGGCTGGTGCAAAGGGCCTCCCGGGCGGACGGCCCCGTGCCGTCCGCTGAGATCCGACACCCGTGGTTCGGGCGTCGACCTGACTGGGTTATGCCCTCGAACGAGCGTCGCCATGCCACGGCATATGACGGCGAGCCGGTGAACTCCGTGTTACGCGCGCCCTCGGCGGGGTACCGGGAGGTGTTGTGACGTGGGACGTCCCGTGTCCGCGGGGTCCGGTGGCGGGTGCGTCAGCCGCCGAACCGGCGGTGGCGGGCCGCGTAGTCCCGCATGGCGCGCAGGAAGTCCACCTTGCGGAACGCCGGCCAGAACACGTCACAGAAGTAGTACTCGGAGTGCGCGGTCTGCCAGAGCATGAATCCGGACAGGCGCTGCTCGCCGCTGGTGCGGATCACCAGGTCGGGGTCGGGCTGGTCGCTCGTGTAGAGGTGACGCCCGATCATGTCGGTGTCGACGGCCTCGGCGAGCTCCTCCATCGAGGTGCCCTTGTCCTGTGCGTCGAGCAGCATCGACCGCACGGCGTCGGCGATCTCCTGGCGACCGCCGTAGCCGATGGCCACGTTGACCATTATCCCGTCGACGTGGGCGGTGGCCTCCTCGGCCTCCTTGAGGACCGTCTGCATCCCGGCGGGCAGCAGGTCGGGCGTGCCGACGTGGTGGACGCGCCAGCGGCCGTCGGCGGCCAGGGTGCGGACGACGTCCTCGATGATGCCGAGCAGCGGGCCGAGTTCCTCCTGCGGCCGGTCGAAGTTGTCGGTGGACAGGAGCCAGAGGGTGACGACCTCGACGTCGGTCTCACTGCACCAGCCGAGGAATTCCCCGATCTTCTCGGCACCGGCCCGGTGGCCGTGGACGGTGCTGGAACCGGCGGCCTTCGCCCAGCGCCGGTTGCCGTCCATGATGACGCCGATGTGCTTGGGCACCTGAGCGTGGTCCAGGTGGCCTTCCACCCGGCGTGCGTACAGCCTGACCAGCAGGCTACGCAGCTTGTCGCGCAGGTTCACGTGATTGTCAGCCCCTCCGTACGGATCGGACAGGCCGCGGCGTGCGGCCCGGTCGTGGCCCGCGGGCGGTCCCTGCCCGTATGGCGGTCCCCGGAGGCGAAGCCTACCCCCGCTGCGGCCGTGGGCCGCCGACAAGGGCGGAAGGAACGGTTCCGGCCGATGGTTCGAGCCGCCCGGCGGGCAAAGAAAAACGGGCCGGTCCGTGGGGGGGGAGACGGACCGGCCCGAGGGGGGGTTTCCACCATAACCCTTTGTAAGTGATGCTGCGTGCATCGGCGTGCCACAACTACTCTCCGGAGCCACCCGGCGACGCGGCGGTGCCCACGGAAGCCTTCATTCATGGCGGGCTTTCGGCCGAAACATGGCCTCTGTACAGGGGAAATCGGATGCTCCGGGACACAAACCGGAGGGATCACCGCCCCTTGAGGGCCACTCGGGTGACTTGTCCCGGCATCCCCCCGATGGGTGAACCGGCCACACAACGGCCACGCTTGACCCGGAGCCGTCGCCCGGATCGCCCTTTGCGGCCGGGTCGCCGTCCGGGTCGCGCCTTTGCCACGGGTCGCCCCGCGGACAGCGCCTTGCCACCGGATCGCCGTCCGGGTCGCGCCTTTGCCACGGGTCGCCCCGCGGACAGCGCCGCCGCAGCGGCTCGACGGGGACCGGAGATCGGGGGACCGGGCACCGCGCAGCCCCCTCCACTGCGCGGTACCTCCCGCGCAGCTTTGCTCACGCGAATTCCCCGGTCCGAATTTACGTGAGCGGCGGCTGAGAGGCGAGCCGCATGCGATAACGATGTGAAAACTCTCGTCGGATGATGCGCAAGTGTGAAGAGGGAGACGAGTGACCTGCAGCGTCCCGAGGTGCGGGCATCCGCGCTCACGTCCGGATCCAGATCGGCCATGAGGACAGAACCTGTCCTCATTCCCCTCTACCGTCGCATCATGACGACGACGCTGAGGATCACGTGGGACGCGGCGAGCGCGCGCCGGGCGGAGCGGCAGTTCCTGGCAGGACCGGCCGGACCCGGCACTCCGGTCGCCGAGGTGGTCGGGGCGATGCGGGGCGCCCACGCGCAGGTCCTCTCCGCGGCCGAGGTGTCGGTGGGGATGCGGACGGACGGCGTAACGCGGGCGGACGTACGGGCCGCGCTCTGGGAGGAACGGTCTCTGATCAAGACGTACGGCCCACGCGGGACGGTTCATCTTCTCCCCGCCTGTGAACTGCCTCTTTTCTCTGCCGCGTTGAGCGCGGTCCCGAGCGGGCCGAGCCCGTTCCCGCCCGACGTGCGGCTCAGCGAGGAACAGGCCGGCCAGGTCGTGAGGGCGATCGGTGACGCGCTCGACGGCAGGTTCCTGACCCTCGACGAGCTGTCGAAGGAGGTCGTCGCCCGTACGGGCCCATGGGCCGGCGACCGCGTGATGCCGGCCTTCCAGGACCTGTGGCCGCGCTGGCGCCAGGTGATGCACCGGGCCGGTTGGGCGGGCACGCTGTGTTTCGGCCCGGACCGCGGCCGCAAGGCGACGTACACCCGCCCGCCGCGGGGGGACGGCGGGACGGAGGAGGCGCGGCCCGTACCGGGCGCCGAGCGCGGGGAGAGCGCGGACGGGGTACGGCCCGTACCCGGCGCCGAGCGCGGGCAGAGCGCGGAGGGCGTACGGCCCGTACCCGGCGCCGAGCGCGGGCAGAGCGCGGAGGGCGTACGGCCCGTACCCGGCGCCGAGCGCGGGCAGAGCGCGGAGGGCGTACGGCCCGTACCCGGCGCCGAGCGCGGGCAGAGCGCGGAGGGCGTACGGCCCGTACCCGGCGCCGAGCGCGGGCAGAGCGCGGAGGGCGTACGGCCCGTACCCGGCGCCGAGCGCGAGGAGAGCGCGGAGGGCGTGCCGGTCGCTTTCGTCCATCGCTATCTGTACGCGTACGGCCCCGCCACCCCGCAGCACTTCGCCCGCTGGCTGGCGGCGCCGCCCGGCTGGGCGACGGCCCTGTTCGGCGAATTGGCCGCCGCGGGCCACATCGAGGAGGTCGACTTCGCAGGCACACCGGCGTGGGTGGCGGCGGGTGACACGGACTTCCCGGGCGGTCCGCCGCGGGGCGTGCGCCTGCTGCCCTACTTCGACGCGTACGTCGTCGCCGGGCAGCCCCGCGAGCGGCTGTTCCCCGGGACGGCGTACCAGCGGGCCCTCAGCGGCGGCCAGGCGGGCAACTACCCGGTGCTGCTGGTCGACGGCGTGGTGGCGGGGGTGTGGCACCAGCGGCGCCGCGGGCGTCGTACGACCGTCACGGTCGAGCCGCTCGTCCGGCTGACGGCACGGCAGAAGCGGGAGCTGGGCGAGCAGGCGGAGCGGGTGGGTGAGGTGCTGGAGGCGGCGGCGGAGCTGGTGGTGGGAGAGGTGACGGTGGGGCCGCACGCGTGATCAGGCGGACGGCGTGCGTCCGCCCGGCTTGCGTGCGTCGACGAGGTGGCGCGTGCTGTGGGCGACGAAGGGGCCTTCTGCCTGGATGAGCTCGTGCAGCTCCCGGAGCCGCGGTTCGTACGCCTCGACGGTGAAGCCGGGGACCATCCAGACCACCTTGCGCAGGAAGTGCACGACCGCTCCGATGTCGTGGAACTCCATGCGCAGCCGCTCCGCCCGCAGACCGACGACGTCGAGCCCGGCGGCCTCCGCGTCGGCACGCTCACGGTCGGGGTGGCGGGCTCTGCGGACGTCGTCCGGCTGGGGCCCGAGGAAGTACTCGACGAGTTCGAAGACGCTTCCCGGGCCCACGTGCTGGGCGAAGTACGTCCCGCCGGGCTGGAGGACGCGGGCGATCTCGTGCCAGTGGGGGCGCACGGGATGGCGGCTGACGACCAGGTCGAAGGCACCGTCGGCGAAGGGCAGCGGATCGTCCTCGGCAGCGGCCACAACGGCGACGCCGCGCGGGTGGAGCAGATCGGTGGCCTTGGCGACGTTGGGGGGCCAGCCTTCGGTGGCAATGGTGAGCCGGGGTGGCTCGAGGGCGTTGGGGGCGGCGGCATCGGGGCCGGCTGGGGCCTCGCCGGTGCCGGTGATCCTCGCGAGGGCGAAGTCCAGCACCTCCCCTCCCCCGGTCTGCACGTCCAGCACCGCACGCGCCCGGCCCAGCCGCTGGGCCATGGACACGGCGTAGCCCCAGGAGGGGCGTGCTTCCGTCGCCCGCCCTTCGAACCAGGAGAAGTCCCAGCCTTCCGTCGGGACGGAGGCGCCCTCGGCGAGGAGTTCTTCGAAGGTGGCGGCGTGTGGGGGGTGTGGTTCCTGATGCACTGCCATGGGGAGATGGTGGCAGGGGGCCGTGCGGGGCCGCTCGGCATTTACACGCCGGTGGTGGGGTGCGGGCTTCCTCTACGAACTTTCCCGCTAAGGGCGGTCGCCGGCCCGGGGAGGAGAAGGAGCGCTCCGAAGGGACGGCGCCCTCGCCCACGCCTACCGCCCGATTGGCTCCCAGCCGTTTGACGACGACAGGAGCCTCGACGGGCCTCAGGGAACGAGGGGGCGTACCTCCTCGGCAGTGAACCGTACGAACTCCTCCGGGTCGGGCTCGTCCGCGGTCGGCTGCAGTACGACGGTGTCGGCGCCGGCCTCGACCAGCCGCTGGACGGCCTTGGCCACAGCGCCGGCGTCCCCGGCGACCCCGAGGTCCGGAACGGAGTCGAGCCCCTCGGCGACCAGCTCCGCGCGCAGCCGGGCGGCGGCGTCGGGCCCGGTGGCGGTGAGCAGATAGACGACAACCCGGTGCGGCCCCGCTGTGCGACCGGCCGCCGTCCGCCCCTCCTCCACGAGCCGGCGCGCCTCGCGCACCCCGTCGGCGTTGGTGGAGGCCGTGAGAATGGTCCCGTCGGCGGCCTCACCGGTGAGCCGCAGCGACCGCGGGCCGGTGGCCCCGGCCAGCACCCCGCCCTGGGCACCCTGAGGCGGCCAGTCGAGAGCGACGTCGTCGAGCTTGACGTACCGCCCGTCGACAGAGAGCCGCTCCCCGTCCAACAGGGCGCGCAGCGCGCAGAGATGCTCCCGCAGCAGGGTGACGGGCGACTCGACCCGGGCGCCCACCTGCCCCATCCAGTCCTGCACGCCGTGCCCCACGCCGACGATCGCCCGCCCCGGGAACATCCGGTGCAGCGAGGCGATCTCCATGGCCGTGATGGCGACGTTCCGCAAGGGCACGGGCAACAGCCCGACCCCGACCCGCACGCGCTCGGTCCACGCGAGGGCAGCGGCGGCGGTGGAGATGCCTCCCTCTCGGAAACAGTCCTCCCAAAGCCAGAGCTCTTCGAGCCCGGCCTCTTCGGCGACTTCACAGACCGACCGCAGACGCTCGGGGGCCAACTGGGGGCGGAAGACTGCACCTAGTGGGGTCATGGGATCTTCCTACCCAGGACTGCAGGCGCCGGACAACACCTTTTATGCGCTGCGCCGTCGCCGGCCTCGCCCTGCCCGGTGATCTGGGCAAGGCCCTCGGGCGGGGCGACCATCCTCACGAGTGGTCGCCCCACCGATCGGCTTGGACGCGCAGTCAGCGGTTGACGGCCTGGATCTCCTGCACGGTCACGTTCTGGGTGGCGCCGAAGGTTCCGTCGGGAAGGTCGCCGCCGGTACCGCCGGTGCCGGTCCACCTTATTTCCCACGTGACGGTGGCCTGGAGCGGGTACGTGCCGTCGCCGGAGGAGCGCAGGTATCTCACTCCGCAGGGCGGCGTGCGGTTCGCCTTGCCCTTGGCGTAGGGCTCGCCGATGCGGCCGTTGTCGATGGCGCAGACGCCGGAGGCCGGGTAGGTGACGGCGTCCTTCGTGCCCGGTTCGATGCGGAGCGACACGGGTTCCGCGGTCGCGGTCGCCGAGATGCCGATCACGGGCACGGAAGCGGTGACGGAGACCGGCTTGAAGTCGGCGGCGTCCAGCCAGGCCCACGTCGGGAGGTTGACCTTGGTCTGCGCGGCGGGGGCCAGGGTCACCTTGGTGCTGGGGACACGGACCTCGGCGTAGGCCAGTTCGGCGAGGATCTCGGGCGTGACGGCGTTCTGGATGTCGGCGGGCGGCGGGTCGCCCTGGTCCACCCAGAAGGGCTCCTTCGTGCAGGCGTCCCAGCCCGGGGGGAAGTCCTCGTCGATGAAGGAGTCCCAGAAGTAGCCCTCACCGGCCTTGTCCTTGTTGAAGTCCTTGTACGGCTTCCCGTTGACGTACCGGTCGCGCTGCTTGGCGTCCCACTCGTAGCCCGTCGAACCGGCCTCCCAGACCGGCTCCATGGCCTTCTGGAGCTGTTCCGGGGTGTATTTCGGGGCGTACCAGCAGGGGGGCGGGGTCCAGGAGGTGGCTGAAGTGAGTGCGCCGGCGGAGTCGCCGCTGCCGTTCTTGGAACGGTCGAAGACGACGCCGCCTACGGTGACGGAGACGGTGCCGTCTTTGCCTGCGTTGGCTTCTTGATTGGTGCCCTGGGTGGCGCCACCCAGGGTGTCGTCGGCGTGCGCCACTCCAGTGAGGGCTAGGAGCGACCAGCATGTGCCGGCTATGACCACCGAAGAAAACGTCTTCACCGGACGCTTCAGGGCTGGCACTTGGGGCTCCCACTCTGCGAAACCATCTTCTGGATCACCCAGACACCTTTGTCGTTCTTCTTGAGCGACGTGTGGTAAATGACGTAGCTCTTGGCAGTGACCTCGGTCTTCTTGGCCTTGTTGGTCTTGAGGTCCTTGACATACGCCTTGCCCTGGTCCTCGCAGTAGCTGAGGGACGCAGTGCCGTCCTTGCTGACAGCCACCTGCGGAGCGTAGAAGCGGTAGGCCCCTGTGATGGCCGCCTTGTGGTCGATGTAGTTCTGGACGAACTTCTGTGTACTGGCCGCGGCCTCACCCTCGTAGTAGAAGAGGTACGGCTTGTCGAGCGCGTTCTGGTTGACGATCGCGAGGTCTACAGCCTTGATCGACTGCTCGCCGTCGGCCAGGATCGCGTCCTTCTCCTCGTCTCCGGTCTTGGGCCAGTCGAAGGTGTAGGAGAGGTCGGACGGCAGGTCGATCTTCGGCCGTGCGGCCGATGCAGGGTCGGAAGCAGTGGGGGATGCCGAGGCCTCACTCCCCGTGTCGGCTCCCGCGATCTTGTCGTTGTCCTTGCTCTTGGAGCTGTCGTCGCTCCCGCACGCGGACAGCGTCAGGGCCGCAGCGGCGGTCAGCGTGAGCGCTGCGAGGAGGGTGGGGCGGCGGTTCACGGTCGGCTCCCGGTCAGAGGCGAGGCTTCTCTTGAGCGAACCAAAGCTATACAGCGGCGTGCGGCCGCACCAGCGTGATGGTTGTCAACAGGCGGGGTGTATGGGGAGGAATCGGAGATCCACCGACCCGTTCGAGCCGTAACGGTTGCATAACGCGCCAATGGGGCGGACAACACGGGTGCGGCATCGGGCCGTTCCAGTCAGGAACGAGCAAACGTAGGTTCCTCGCCGCGGACTTGGCATGGGCCCCTGGGCCCATGTGACGGGCTGCCCGCTGCGGATACGTTCGGACGGAGAGCCATGGGGCAGGGCACGGTCGGAGGGGGTCCGGATGGGGCGGCGTTGGCGGGACGGGCTTGGGGAACTGGTGGTGCACGCGGGTGGTGACGAGCCGTCCGTGACAGTGCCCTTGGAGATCGCCACCTCGTACCGGGCCCGCACGAAGGGGCTGCTGGGGCGGGCCTCCATCGACGGGGCGATCCTGCTCTCCCCCGCCAACAGCGTGCACACCTTCCGGATGCGCATGCCGATCGACGTCGCCTATCTCGACCGGCACCTTCGCGTCATCGCCATCCACACCATGCGGCCCGGCCGGCTGGGAATGCCTCGGCTGCGCGCCCGGCATGTCGTGGAGGCGGGGGCCGGGGCGCTGGGTGAGTGGGGGGTTCGGAAAGGGGCCCGGCTGGAGGTCGTCGTGTCGGCGGACGGGGACTGAGACCTCGGCAGGCCACCCCTACGGCGAGTCCGGGTCGAAGCGCGCCCTCTGTGCCGCTTTCGCGTTCTCCCAGCCCGTCGGCCCGCCAGGCTTCACCGACAAGCGCTCCACCGTCGTGTCGGCGAAGCGGTCGGGGTCGGGTCAATAACCAGCCAATAGCACACTCAGCGACCGCATTGGATAGAGTCGTTATTATGAGTACCGACCTGTATGGATGGCTGGAATGCAGGCCCAGGCCTGGGCGCTATGGCACTGAACACGTGATGTGGGAGTCCTTTTCCGAACTCAGGCACCTTTACTGGGCCCGTGATTACATGTCATGGTCAGCACTCTTCGACGTCCGGAGCGTGGAGCCTGTCAGAGCTCTCTTCCCTGACCGCGGAGCCCCCGTAGATATCTCGGACACGGTACGAAGAGATGTGGACGAATTCGAGGGCCACAGTCATTCGTGGTTCTCGTGGCGTGAACTGTCGGCGATCGACTGGAACGCTCCCTGCACCGACGGCCCGTCTCGGTACTGGGTCCGCCGCTGGTCCCGTGCCCCTGAAGGATCCCTCGTGCCCGGGGGATTGGCCGCACTCCCGGACGCGCTGTACGACTCGGCCGCCGCGAAGTTCGGAGAAAGCAACATCGCTCCCTCCCGGTGGCCCGCCAACGGAGAGCTCCTGCTGGGCGACGAGGTGTACCGACCTGTCTCCCCTGCCTATCGCGACCTCGTGCCGGCCGACGGACCATGGCAACCTGTGTGGAATGTGATGGGCACGCTGTCCGAACTCCATGGTGAGGACAACGTCCGCCTCCTCGTCTGGTTCGGCGGCTGACGGAAATCTGGGGTATCAGTTGTGCGTCACGGGGTGACGGCTTGCGAGCCGTCACCCTCATTCTCGTCTGCGCCCCGGCCTACTGTCATTCCAGACCCAGGTACTCCAACGCCCCCTTGGGGTTGTCGTTCAACCGGTTCCAGTCGATTTCCTCGCCTCGGCTGTACTTCGCCTCCAGCGCCCGCTGCATGTCGCCCAGCTGCTTGGCCGTGAAGTCCGCATCACCGATTCGAGCGTCAACTCCCTTTTCGTTCATGAGCTGGGCGGGAGAGACCTTCTGCCCCTTGATGGGCCGGAAAACCTCAGTCCACTTATCAGGCTTGTCGATCTCGACTCGGGTCGTTCTGCCCGGATTCGCCTTCTTCCACTCGGAGAGTGTGTTGATCTTCCCGACGAATTCCGGCTGCCGCGTCGGGTTCACCGTGTTCTTCACTTCGACCAGGTGCACCCTGCCGTCCCGCCCCTTGTACAGGACATCGGCGTCCGGCACGTCCGACACATCCACGGCTTCTCCGGGTGCGACCTCGACCTGACGCCGGTTGTGCTCCGAACCGACGGCGGTGTGCACGGTGCTGTCGGGTGCCGCGTCCTCCGAGGCGCGCCGCACGCCGCGCACCTCAGCCAGCATTTCCTCGAGCCTGCTGGCGGTACGCGCGTTGGTCACTTCGGAGCCGAGCTTGCTCGCGCCCGCCCGGTCGACGTTCTTGCGTCCTGCGAGATCAGTGAGCTCGGCGAGCGCGGCCGCCGCCTGCTCCTTGCCGATCTCCTTCTTGCCAGGGTTGTCCTTTGCGTTCCTGACGAAGTCGTCGATGTTGCGCTCGTCAATACTGAGCCTGCCCTGCTTGATGGCGGCCTTCGACGCCTCCGCCTGAGCCTCCAGGGCCAGTTGCTGTGCCTCGTCCGCCTTCTCCCGGGCATCCTGGGCCTGCTGCTTGGCCTCCTCGTCGCAGCCGTCCTCGGCGAGGATGACGTACGGAGAGTCGGACGGGCCGGCGGCGAGGAGCGTGGTGTCTGTGCCGGAGGAGCCGGTGAGGAGGCCAGGGGTGGTCCCGGGTGGGTTGCCGCCGTACGGGATCCGGCGAGCCGGCGCCGCGATGGTGCAGCCCGACTCCCGGGCCTGCTTCTCGGCCGTGTCCGCGGCCTCGTCGGCGTCCTTCGCCGCCTTCCGAGCGCCCTCGGCATCACCCGCCTCCGCAGCCTTGCGCGTCTTCTCCGCCGCGTCGGTCGCCTTGTCGAGGGATTCGCCTACCTCGGCCAGATTCTTGAACTTGGTGAACTTCGTGATGGTCTTCGGGCTGAAGATGCCGATGACGTTGATCACGGTGTTGCCGGCGGAGGCTCCGTAGTTGCCCTTCTCCCAGTTCTCCTTGTCGACGAACGTGTCGGTCGCCAGGTCGGACACGAAGTCCTCGGGCGAGTTGACCCAGCCCCATACGGAGGAGACGTAGTTCCCCTTGTCCCACTCCTCGCCCAGTTCGTCGGCCTTGTCGCCCCACCAGTTGGTGGTGTAGCCCGTCAAACCGTTCCAGGTGTCCTTGACCGAGCCGACCGGGTCGCTGACGACATCCATGGTGCTGGCCAGGAAGCTCTTGGCCGGGGCTACGAAGAAGCCCCGGACATGGTCCATGAACGTCCTGTCGTGGCGTTCCTGGTCATGTACCTCGTCCCAGAGCGACCTCTCGTCGAACGGCCCCGGAGCGAGTGGGACCGTGTCGTTCGTCCCCGCGCCCTCATAGGTGATGATCCGAGTCGACCACGCCGGGCCACCGTCGTTGGTGTTGCCGCCTGCATCACCACCGCCGCTGCCTGTGCCTGTGCCTGCCTGGTCACTTGCACCGCCCTGGGTGGGCGGGTCGCCTTCGGCCTCCGCCTCGCCATCCGCGCCCGAACCACCGTCTTCCCCCGCGCCGCCGTCCGCGTTCGCGCCGCCGTCCGGGCCCGCGCCACCGTCCAGGTCCGCAGTACCGGCCGGTCCCGCGCCATTGCCGCCGTCGGTGCCGTTGCCGCCCTCGGCGCCGTCGGCCGAACCGCCTTGCTGTGTACCGTCGCTGTCCCCGGCCGCACCCGTCTCCGTACCATCGCCCTGCGGAGCGGGGCAGGCCGTGCCCGTCACCGAGCAGACCGCCGACTGGATGCCGTCGGCGATACGCCCGCCGAGGCCGCCCACCGACAGTGCGACGATGATCGCCGCGACCACCGCGATGAGCCCCGCGTACTCCACCGCGGTCTGGCCCTCGTCCCGCCGCCAGCGGATCATTCTCCCCAGGCTGAACGCCCGCCGCTTCTCCCTGTCCTGAGGAGCGCTCTCGAACCACTCACGCGACCGGGCCCGGCGCAACAGCACGATGACCGCCACCGGCATCGCCGCCTGCGTGACGCCCCGCAGATCACCGTGCAGCAGCGTGCCGAACGACAGCCACACGATCCACGCCTGTACGGCGATCAGTGCACGACTCGTCCACACCCCGCCCCGCCACATGCGCCGGGCGAGGTAGATCCCGGCCACGCTGGGCAGCGAGTCGTACACCAGGATCCCGACGATCTCCCCGGAGTAGTACGTCACCACCGACAGCACGGTGACCACGTACAGCGCTGTCAGCGCGAACTGCACCCACAGCACGACCTGCGCCCAGCCCACCTCCCTTGGCATCGGCGAATGCCGGTTCCAGGACGGGCTGTTCTGTGCGCCCCACATCCCGCCCGGGGGTATCGGGTCACCGGCAGTGGACATGCGCGACCTCGGCTCGGTTCGATGAACGGCTGTTCAACACGGACACCGAGCCGAGGCTAAGGAACGTCGATCACCCGCGCATGGGCCCGTGGCCCCAACCCCGGGCCCACTTTTCGGTGGCTCAGCTCTCCGTGCGCGGGAACGAGACCTCGACCCGGCGGTTCTTCTTGCGGCCGGTTTCCGTGGAGTTGTCGGCGATCGGGTACTGCTCGCCGTAGCCGCGCACCTCGTACGTGACGTTGGAGTCGGTCAGTTCCTGGTCGAGGACGTTCTGGACGGCGTCGGCCCGTTTCCTGGACAGGACGTCGCCGTGAGCGGAGGAGCCGAGATTGTCCGTGAAGCCGAAGACACGGATCTTCGTCGCGTTCTGTGTCTTGATCTCGGTGGCGATCGCGGAGATGCGGGCCTTCGCCTCGCCGCTCAGTTTCGCGCTGTCCTTGCCGAAGAGGACCTCGGCCTGGAGGGCGAACTTGACGCGGGCGTTGGTGTCTTCGCGGCGTTCGTCGCCGCTCTGGTCTTCGACGACCTGTTTGATGTCGAGGACCTTGGGTTCGGCGAGGGTGGCGCCTTCGGGGATCTTCAAGTCGGGGTCGTTGGAGTCGACCTCGACGGGGGCGGAGGCGGAGGCCTCGGTGCCGGGGGGTACGCCGGGGGTCTCGTCGGCGTGGGCCGAGACGGCTCCGTAGAGGTTCGCGGCGACCATGAGGCCGGCGGCGGTGAGGACCAGGGCGAGGCGTGGAGTCGCCGCTCGCCTGCGCGGTGGGGTCTTCATGGGCGGCCTCACCCGGAGATCTTGATGGGGGCGCTGGAGAACGTCGGGACCTGGAGAGTGACCTCGGTTGCGCTCTCCGGCGGGGTGGGGAACTGGATGAAAACGGGGATGGTCTGGCCGGACTCGATCGTGGTGAGGCCCGTGGTCGTAAGCGGCCGCCCGTCGGTGTCGCGCAGCACGTAGTAGCGCTTCTTGCCCTTCGAGTCCACGAGGGTCGCGCCTCCGAGCGATGTGCCGTGTTTGAGGATCTCCGTCTCGTCGCCGCGCAGTGCGGCTGGGATGACCAACGAGCCTGAACCGTCGTTTTTGAACTGGCCGTTCACGGTGAGGAATCCGCCCGTGTCCCGCTGGGTGGACGTGATCTGAAAGAGCAGGCCGTCCTTGCCCTTTAGTTCAGCCAGCGGCGTCTCCGACTTTCCCTCCTGGGCACTCGGTGCAGAGCCACGGTCCTTGGAAGCGGAGGCCGATGTGTCGGGCTTCTTGCCGTCGTCGCCACCACCGCCACAGCCAGCCATCCCCAAGGCAAGTCCGGCCGCCAGGGTCAACGCGACCGTCCTCCTGCGGGCCCTCTCAGTGAACCGCATGCTCATCTCTCCGCTTCCTTCATCGCTCGTCGTTCGCTTCTCAGTCGGCCAGGTGGACGTCGAAAAGATCCTCGGGTTCTGGGAGCTCGGTGAGGTCGTCCGGTTTCAGGTCCCAGTTCCTGCCGTCACAGGTGAGGCGAGGGAGCACGTCGTCCCCCGCGTCCTCGGCAAGAGGCTTGAAATCGCAGAGGGACTGGATGACGGCCGTGGCGCTGGCCCTCGACCTCTTCTGCGCTGTGACGGGGACGATGGACTCCCCCATGGGCTTCCGGGTCTGCACAACGACCTCGTATCCGAGGGGCAATCCGGTGGCCGAGCATCCCTGGACATCGGCGTCGTTCCGGCCCGCCAACTGATCGGCACGTGCGCACGGGTCACCGACCAGTTGTACGTCGCCGTCGAAGATGTCCTGCCACTTGGCGGGGTCGAGAACAGCCTCGACCCACTCGCCCGCAAGCTGGTCCCTCGCGTCCTGGGCCGCCGCGAGCGCCGCGGCGTCAGCCGCCGTCTGGGCACCGCCCCGATTCACCGTCGCCTGGCCGACCGCGAAGTAGGCGAGCGCAAGGAAGAGCAGGCCCCCCACCACCGTGATGTAGATGGGGAAGGCCTGCCCTGCGTCGCCGTACTTGCGAGATCGTGTCAATTCCCGACCCGGTTGACCAGGTTCGTGATCCTGTCGAGGATCGTCGAGCCGATGCTGGTGCCCGTAATCGCCAGCACGATCGCCACCACCACCGCGATGATGCCCAGATACTCGACCGCCGTCTGTCCCTTGTCGTCGGCGCGGCGCTGCATCGCGTCGACCGTCGTGTTCTTCCAGCCGTTCACACGGACCTTGGTCGCGACGGCGGTCTTCAGCATCAGGTCGCTCATGGTGTTCCCCTCCGGGTTCGGCTGTGTCGCTTTCGACATGAGGAACGTACGGCGGTACGACCCGTCCGCCAGAGGGCCCCTGGGCCCAATTCCGGGCCCAATCGCTTGTGCCCAACCGGCTGTTCCCCCACGGTGTCACCGACGATCACCCCCGTCCCCGGTGTGCGTCCGGCGCCGTGCCGATCCACTTTGCGGCGGCCTCGGAGCGGCTGGTGCTGTGGAGCTTGGCGAAGATGCGGTTGATGTGGTTCTTGACGGTCTTCTCACTGATGAAGCAGGTGGCGGCGATCTGCTGGTTGTTCATGCCGGACGCGATGAGGTCCATGATCTCCGCCTCCCTCGTGCTCAGTTCGAACCGCGACCTGTCGGGAGCGGCCGGACGGCCACTCGTCCACCCAGACGAAGACTGTCCCACATGCGGTTGCACTTGCGAAAGGTTTTCTGACGAAGAGAGTGGTGGAGTGGTGAACTGTGCTGGTGAGGGCAGGATCTGAGTTTGCGTATACGGCTGGGCGGAAGTGGAAAGTCCGTATGCAGTCGCACTTGATGTTTGCCCCAAGCCCTCCGGGAGGGGTGGTGCCGGGGCCCGGCCCTGGCGGAGTTGGGCCAGCAGGGCGCCCGCCGCCGTGTGGGTGAAGTGGGCCCGGCCCTCCTTGATGTCCCGTACGGCCTCGACCAGCTGGTCGGCCGTGAACTCGCCGTGGACCAGGTAGCCGCCCGCCCCTCGTCGCAGGGCCTCCTGGACGACCTCCGACTCCCTGCTGTAGGTGAGCATCACCACCGGGGCGATCTGCACCAGGTACGGCAGGGCCGAGATGCCGTCCACGCCGGGCATGCGGACGTCGAGGAGCACGACGTCCGGGCGGTGCTGGTGGGCGGCCTCGTAGGCCTGGCGGCCGTCGGCGGCCTCCGCCACGACCTCGATGTCCGCGCGGCCGGAGAGCAGGGCGGTGAGGCCGGCGCGGACGACGGGGTTGTCGTCCGCCACGACGACCCGGAGACGGCGGGTCGGCCGGTCCGGTTGCGGGAGGTCGGCGAACGGGTCGTGCGGTGGCGGCTGCGGGGCGCCGGTGGGGTGGGGTGTGTGGTCCGGCATCAGGGGCCTCCTCTCGGGTCGTACGGTCGTCATGTGGTGGGGGTGGTCAGGGCGGCCAGGGGGAGTTCCAGGCGGACCTCCGTGCCCTGGGAGTGGCCGCCGCGGCCTATGCGGATACGGGCGCCGACCGAGGCGGCGCGTTCGACCATGCCGACCAGGCCGAAGTGGCCCGCTCGGCGCAGTTGTTCGAGGGTGGTGCCGGGCGGGAGGCCGCGGCCGTCGTCGTAGACGCTGATGCGGAGCAGGTCTCCGTGGACCCCCGCGCGGACGTCGACGCGGGTCGGGTGTGCGTGGCGGTGGGCGTTCTCCATGGCTTCCGACGCGATGGTGAGGAGCTGGCGGGCCACGGCCGGCGGGACGGGTGGCACGGCGTGGGCGCCGGTGGGGCGGTAGACCGCGGGGAGGCCGGTGCGGGTGCTGAAGTCGCGGGTTCGGGCGGCGAGTTCGACGAGGACGTCCGTGGCCTGGGACGGGTCCGATTCGCGGCGCAGGTCGGCCAGGAGTTCCCGGGATTCCGCGGCGGCCCGGCGGGCCGAGCGGGCGACCAGGGCTGCCTGCCGTCTCACCAGGGCCGGGTCCATGCGGTCGGCGCCGGCCGAACCGGTCAGGCCGTCGGCGGCCAGGGCCACGCCGTGCAGGGTCTTGGCGACGGAGTCGTGCATCTCGCGTGCCAGTCGGGCACGTTCGGCGCTGACCGCCTCCGTCACGGCGAGACGGGCCTGGACGGTGGTGAGGGCCTGGGTGGCCGCGCCGAAGCGGAGCATGAGGTTGCGGAGGCTGGAGCCGACGGCTCCGGCGATGACGCAGAGGCCGGGGAGGAGGGCGGACTCGGTGATGCCCGGGGCCGGGTCCTCCTGTGCCGCGTGGATGAGGAGCAGGAGGAGGGCCTGGAGGGAGGCGAAGACCGCCGCGCCGCGCCAGCCGTAGACCAGCCCTGCCAGGAGCGGGGTGCAGACGCTGACGTAGGCGAGGGTGCTGTCGGGGCCTGCGGCGATGAGGAGGAGTGCCCCGAAGAGGGTGTCCACCGCGAGGAGGGAGGGGTGGCGCAGGAGGAGCGGGCCGAAGCGCTCCCAGTCCCTGAAGAGGACGTAGGAGGTCATGAAGGTGATGACGACGGCTGCGCCGACGAGGCGGGTGGGGAGGCCGTCGTTCGCGTTGACCAGGGCGGTGGGGGTGGCCAGGGCGATCATGGCCAGGCGGAAGCCGAACACCTGCCGGCACATGGCCTGGAGGGCGTTGACCTGGATGTCGATCGCGGGGTGGGCGGGCCTGCCTGCCGTACCGGGTGCCCTGACTTCAGCGGGGATCGGGTTCCCGGCCGCACCGACCGCGCCGTCGCCGTCGGGTGCTCTGCCTTCGGCCGGGATCGGGCTCCCGGCCGCACCGACCGCGCCGTCGCCGTCGGGTGCTCTGCCTTCGGCCGGGATCCGGTTCCCGGCCGCACCGACCGCGCCGCCATCGTCGGGTGCCCTGCCTCCGGCCGGGATCCGGCTCCCGGCCGCACCGACCGCGCCGTCGCCGTCGGGTGCCCTGCCTCCGGCCGGGATCCGGCTCCCGGCCGCACCGACCGCGCCGCCATCGCCGGGTGCGGTCGGCCCCTGCGGGGTCGCGGCGCCGGCCCATCGGCCGTCCGCAGGACCTTGCGGCCCGGAGTCGGCCCGCGGTGCCCGATCGTCCTTCGGCCGTCCCGCCGGACCACGTGTCCCGTTCCCGGCCGGTCCGCCGTTCCTGGCCGGTCCGCCTCCCCCGGCTGGCCCGCCGTCCCCAACCGGTCCACCGTCCCCGTCCAGCCCACCGCCCCGGGCCAATCCGCCGCCCCCGGCCATCGGCACCGCGCGCTGCCCAGGGGATGCCGCCTCCGCGCGAAGCGGCGCCTTCCGGCGTCCGCCCCCCTTGATCCGCAGGGTCGGCTCCCCGCCGGCAAGGGCACCGGCGGCCTCCCAGCCGGGCGGCAGCGCGGGCGTCACCGACGTCACCGGTACGTCCGGCGCGCCCGTGCGGACATGCGCCGGCAGCACCGTCCCCGCCGGAGGTGTGGTGATCTCCGGTGTCCGCTCGGCCCGGCGGCGTCGACGGCCCAGCAGCCCCGTCCGCTCCCCTGTCATCGGCATACCGTCGCCCCCTTCCCTACTTCCCCGTCACCGAGCCGAAGTCCGTGCCCGAGCCGAGGATCAGGCCCGCGCCGAGCAGAAGCATCGTGGCCGGGACCATGAAGGTCGTGATCATCATCGTGGCCTTGGGGACGGCCCGGGCGGCTTTGCGGCGGGCGTTCTGGGCGTCCGTGCGGCGCATGTCCTTGGCGAGGGACACCAGCGTGTCGACGATCGGCGCGCCCAGTTCCTCCCCCTGCTGGAGGGCTGTCACGAACATCGCCACCTGCTCGGAGTCGTTGCGGCGGCGCAGTTCCGCGAAGGCCTGGCGGCGGCTCACGCCGAGGTCCATCTGGCGCAGGGTGATGCGCAGTTCGTCGGCCCAGGGGCCCTCGTACCGGGAGGCGACCCGGTCCAGTGCCTGGCGGAAGCCGAGGCCGGCGCTCACCACGACCGCCAGGACGTCCAGGAAGTCCGGCAGGGTCCGTTCGATGACGTCCTTGCGGATGCGGATCGCCGACCAGATGCCGACCTCCGTCCAGAACGCGCCGAAGGCCAGCAGGAGCAGGGCGACGAACAGCTGGCCGCGCATGAGGAAGACCAGGAAGCCCACGGCCCCGAGGAAGCCGTAGACCGCCCGTCGCGCCGCGTACCGGTCGATCGTCAGGCCGCCGGGGTTGCCGGCGAGGTCGATCTTGCGGCGGTACCTGGCCACCTGCTTGGGGCCCATCAGGCGCAGCACCGCGGGGGCGTAGCGCATGCCGAGGCGGTCGACGAGCGAGTCGACGGCGCCGGTGCGGGTGGAGCCGACCTCCAGGGCCAGGGCGAGGTCGCCGGGCAGTTTGGCCTCCGCGCGGTACATGCGGAGGCCGGCGAACACGCCCCAGACGCTGAGGCCCATCAGCAGGGCGAGGAGCAGTCCCATGGTTGCCTCCGGGCTCTCAGACGTCGATGCGGGACAGGCGGCGGATGAGTACGAAGCCGACGGCGTAGAGCGAGAAGGCGATGATGACCGCCGCCTGGCCGAAGGCGGATCCGGTCATGCGGTCCAGGGCACCGTCCTTCACCCCGTTCATCAGGAACAGGGAGCCGACGCCCAGGACCGGCACCGCGTACGACGTCATGTTCACCTGTGACAACTGCGTCCGCACTTCCCGCCGCGTCTCCTTCCGCTCCTCCAAGGTCTCCGTCAGGTTCCGCAGCGCGCTCACGACCTGCCCGCCCGCCCGGTTCGACAGCACCAACGTGGTGACCAGCACCACCAGCTCACGGGACGGGAGGCGGTCCGCCAGTTCCCCCAGCGCATCGTCCATCGAGGCGCCGACCGCCAGCTGGTTGGACACCTTGCCCAGTTCCTCGCCCGCCGGGGCTTCCATCTCCTCCGCCGCCATGCCGATCGCCGTGCGCAGGGCGAGGCCAGCCTGGGTGGCGTTGGCGAGGATCCGGGCCATTTCGGGGAGCTGGTTGATGAACTTCTCGATGCGTTTCTGGCGTTGCCAGTTGAGGAACTGGACGGCGACGCCGATGCCGAGCAGACCCGCCAGCGGCCCGAAGAACGGCGCCAGGGCCGCCTGGCCGATCAGCCACAGGCCCGCGACCGTGGCGAGCATGTAGACGAAGAACTCGCCGGGGGTGATGTCCAGGCCGGTGGCCGCCAGGCGGAGTTCCAGTTTCTTGCCGAGCTTGGTGCGTCGCAGACGGCGGTCGATCCCGCGGAAGTTGCGGCGCCGGCCGCCGGTCGGGATCTGGCCGGTGGCGGACAGGCGGTCGACCAGGGCCTGCCGCTGTGCCTTGCCCATGGCGTAGGAGTGCAGGCCGACGACCACGAGGACGCAGGTCAGCAGTGTGACGCCGGTGGTGAGCGTGATGAGCGATTGCAGTTCCATCGGTCGGTCCTACCTGGCTTCTCGGGTGGCTAGCTGGTCCGCCGACCGGGCGATGCCGAACGCCTGTGGGAGGGGCTGGCTCGCCATGTAGAGGCGGTCGGCGGTGCGGCGCGGGAGCGGGAAGTACTCGAAGGCGCCGTGGATACGGCCGTCGGAGGTCATGGGCTGTGCGGCGAAGCGGGCGACCGTGACCAGGCGGTACGGGTCGCTGCCGTGGCTGTCCATCAGCGCGACCTCGGTGATGCGGCGGGCGCCGTCGGCGAAGCGGGTCAGCTGCACGATGACGTCGACCGCGCTGTTGATCTGGTCGTGCAGCGCCACGAAGGGGATCTCCACGTCCGACATGGACGCCAGGGTCTGGAGCCGCATCAGCGCGTCCTCGGCGCTGTTGGCGTGGACGGTGGCGAGTGAGCCGTCGTGGCCGGTGGACATCGCCTGGAGCATGTCGAGCGACTCGCCGCCGCGGACCTCACCGACGACGATCCGGTCGGGGCGCATGCGCAGGGAGTTGCGCACGAGGTCACGGATGGTGATCTGGCCCTTGCCCTCGACGTTCGGCGGGCGGGACTCCAGGCGGATCACGTGGGGCTGCTGGAGCTGGAGTTCGGCGGAGTCCTCGATGGTGATGATGCGTTCGCCCTCGGGGATGAGGCCGGAGAGGGCGTTGAGCAGCGTCGTCTTGCCGGTGCCCGTCGCGCCCGAGACGATGATGTTGAACTTCGCCTGCACCAGGCCCGCCAGCAGGTACAGCATGTGCTCGTCGAGCGAGCCGAGGCCGATCAGCTCCTGGAGCGTGAAGGAGCGCGGGAAGCGGCGGATGGTGAGGGTGGCGCCGGTCAGGGACAGCGGCGGGATGATGACGTTGACGCGCTCCCCGGAGGGCAGACGGGCGTCGACCATCGGGTTCGACTCGTCCACGCGGCGGTTGACCGTGGAGACGATGCGCTCGATGGTCTGCATGAGCTGGTCGTTGGAGGCGAAGCGCAGGGGCAGTTGCTCGACCCGGCCGCCGCGCTCCACGAAGATCGCGTCCGGGCCGTTGACCATGATCTCGGTGATGGACGCGTCTTCGAGGAGGGGCTCCAGGATGCCCAGGCCCAGTGCCTCGTCGACCACCCTGCGGATGAGCTGCGAGCGTTCCACCGTCGACAGGACCGGGCCCTCGCGGCTGATGATGTGCCCGAGCACCCGCTCCAGCCGGGCCCTGCGCTCGGCGGCGGCCAGCGAACTCATCTCCGCGAGGTCGATCTCCTCCAGGAGCTTGGCCCGGTAGGAGGCGACCATGTGGCCGTCCTCGCCCCGGTTGCCGTTCTCCTCGGGGGTGTTGATGCGTGCTCGCAGGCTCATGAGTGCGGTGCTCCTCGCTCTGGCTCAGTGGTCGCGCGGCATCGTGGCGGTCTTGACGGCGGGGTCGAACTCCCAGCCCGGCACGAGGGACGGGATCTGCACGGTGGCCGTGACCGTGACCTCTTCCCCGCCGATCGACGCCGGGCAGCTCGTCCCGTCGGCCAGCCAACTGCTCACCGCGGCACGGCAGTCCGCCTCGTGCGGCCCGTCCAGCGACGCGCTGCGTGCCCCGGTCCGGGCCGCCGTGCCGGCCTGCTGGGCCGTGTAGGCGATCAGGCCGAGCTGCACGGCCCCCAGGGCGACGATCAGCAGGATCGGCAGGAAGCCGATGTACTCGATGGCGACCTGGCCGCGGTCGCGGCCCTTGCGGACACCGGTCATCTCGGTTTCGCCTCCTCGACCGCCCCGGCGTGGCCGCGGACCGTGAACCCGAAGGACAGCGTGCCGGGGAAGAGGATCGGCACTTCCAGCCTGACGTCGGCCGTCACATAGCCGGAGCCGCCGCAGGTCACGGTGGCGCCGGATCGCCACGCCTCCGACAGGTGCCTGAGCCCGGCCTCCTCGCACGCCCCCTGCCGCGCCCCCGGCTCCGCCGCCGTCGCCTGGCGTACCGCCTCGTCCGCGGCGTTGCCCGCGAGGATGAAGGTGTAGCCGACGAGGACCGCCTGCCACAGGGCGATCAGCGTCACGATGATCGTCGGCGTCATGCCGAGGAACTCGATGGTCACCTGGCCCCGATCCCGCTCCCGCTCTCTCAAGGGCACGTTCATCCCTCCCTCCTCCGCCGAAAGCTCACCGCCCCCCGGCCTCCCTTCTGGGCACCGTCCGGGGCCTTGACCAGGCCCAGCTCCCCCGCAAGGCCCCACAGGGCCTGCTTCACCGAGCTCTTGCTCTCCAGTTCGTGGACGCGGCCCGCGTCGACGACGCTCTGCAGTTCCTTGAAGTTGGCGGGGACCACGGTGGCCGCGACCGCCGTGCCGGTGATCTTCTGGATCAGGGGCGGCTGGATCTCCGTGGCGCGCGAGTGCCGGTTGACGACGACGGTGGTCTCCTCGGCCTTGCGGATCTGCAGCCGGTCCCACATCCGCACGGCCCGTTTGGCGCCCCGGACGGCCACCACGTCCGGGGTGGTGACCAGCAGGGCCCGGTCGGCCATCTCCACCGCCGCCGCCCCGGCGCCGCCGAGCTGGGCGCCGCAGTCGATGACGACGACCTCGTAGCGCGAGCGCAGGGCGCTGACGATCTGCCGGGCGGCGCGGTCGGTGACGTCCTCGCCGCGTTCCCCCTCGGCGGGGGCGAGCAGCAGGGCGAGGCCGCTGTCGTGGCGGAAGACGGCGTCGGCGAGGACGCGGGGTGAGATGTCGGTGATCGCGGCCAGGTCGACGACGGAGCGGCGGAACTGGACGTCCAGGTAGGAGGCGACGTCGCCGGTCTGGAGGTCCATGTCGACCAGGGCGGTGCTGCGGCCGGAGGCCTGGGCGGCCAGCGCCAGCTGGATCGCGGTCAGGGTGGTCCCGGCTCCGCCCTTGGCGCCGCTGACCGTGACGACGGTGCCGCCGACGCCGGTGAAGACGTCGCCGCCGGCGCCCAGGTGCCGGCGTACGCCGACGGACCACTGGGCGACGGCCTGGACGCGGCTGGCGAGTTCCTCGTAGCTGAGCGGCAGGGCGACCAGGCCGCGGGCCCCGTAGTCCATGGCGGCCTGGAAGAGGCCGGGGCTCGCGTCGGAGGTGACGAGGATGACGCCGACGGCCGGGAAGCGCAGGGCCACTTCGCGGATCAGCTCCAACGCCGGGACGGGACCGATCCGCTCGTGCACGACCACGACTTCCGGCAGCTCGTCGACGGACTCGGCGGCCAGCCGGGCGAGGGTGTCGATGAGCTGGGTGGAGTCGACCACCGGGGCGACGGGCTCGGCGTCCGGGAGCTGGCTGAGCAGCGTCGTGACGGACCGGACCGCGTCCGCGTCACCGACTGCCGGGAGGATCCTCGTGGGCATGGCAGCCTCTCACTTGTCTTTCGCGAGTTCGTACGTCCGGTCCCGCTCGGGGACGGTGGTGTCGCTGCCGGGCGCGACGAGGGCGAGCCGGACCCGCTTGGCGAACGACTCGGCGTAGGTGATGCGCTGGGCGTCGAGGGCGGACAGCGCGAACGTGATCGGGACGGCGTCGGTGGGCTGCTGGGTGCGGTTGCCCTCGTCGGGCTTGAGCGGGGTGAATTCGCCGACGTCGAGGACCTTGGCGTTGGTGACGATGATCTTCGACTGGTCGGGGTCGCCCTCGCGCGCGCCCTCGAAGGTGGCGTAGACGTTGACCGAGGCCCCGGGGGTGATCTTGCCGGCCACGCCGGTGGCCGCGTCGATCATGATGGCGACCTCCTGCTGGCCGGGCTGGAGGGCCGGCCGGCGGACGATCATGTCGGACTGGAGCAGGGAGCCCGCGCGCAGCGTGGTCACGGCGATCTTGCCCTGGATCTCCCGCAGATCGGTGACCGCGTTGTCGGACAGCCACCGTTCGGGCATCGTGATCTCCTCGAACTGGCCCGTGCTGAGGGTGGTGTAGGGCGGCACGTCGGAGGTGAGCCGGTAGGCGGTGACCTCGGGGCCGACTTTCGACTTCACGTCACTGATGACGGAGAGCACGCCGGCGAAGGCGCCGAGGGCGCAAATGACCGACAGGAGCAGGAGAATCACGCCGCGGCGCTGACGGGAGTTCATGAACCGTACAACCTCGTTGGGGATATCGGTCGAGCGGGATCGGAACAGGGCTGACGAGCGGTGCCGGGCCTCACCCGACGGCCGTCCGGTTCTCGAGCTGTCGGCCGGGCGGACTCTCGTGGGCGGGGGGCGTGGCCGAGCAGAACACGCAGCGGTCACCGATGACGTCGATCCCGCACCAGTGGCACCGACCCCGGCGTACGGACGTGACCAGCTGGTAGAGGACGGACAGGTCGGGCAGGTAGCTGCAGAACTCGATGAGCTTGCCGGTGCCCCACCAGCCGGGCGACTCGGCCGGGAGCGGGGTCTCGCGCAGCCCCTGCACCTTCCAGGAGGGGGCGAGGGTGCCCGTGACCCAGTCGGACTGGAGCTGGCCCTTGGCGACGAGCATCCAGGTGCCGAACTCGGGGCCGGGGAGCTGGGCTTCGGGGGTGATCCTGACGAGGTGCGGCTCGGGGTGGGCGAGGACACCGAACTGCGTGCCGGGCACCCAGGACTTGGCGTGCGACTTCAGGCCGACGGGTACGCGGTCGAGCCGGGTGACGGAGTTGAGGAGCGCGCCGGCGTGGATGTAGTGGACGAGCAGCCGGCCGGCCGAGGCGAGTACGCCGGGGCTGATGTCGCAGGAGGCGAGCTGCCGTAACTGACGGGCCAGGACGGCGAGTCCGAGGGGCGGAAGTTCCGGCCGGAACAGGGCGATCCGGTCGCTCTCCATGAGGGAGCGCAGGGTGTGCAGCCGTCGCTGCACCGCGGTGGGCGCGGCCTGTGAGCAGACCACGATCACATGGCCGTGGTGCTCGACCAGGGCCTGCATCTCCGCGAGCGCCTGCTCCAGGGGGCGTCGGTCGATGTCGCGGAGCACGACGGCGGGCAGGGTCCGTTCGTCCTGTGGCGGCAGCGCCATGTCGGCGCTGGTCACGGCAATGGCAGTTGGCACGCGCAGCTCCCCGTTTTCCCCATGCCCGTCGGAACGCCGGGTGTCACTCCGGCGCACCGTGTCGACTTCACTGCGTGACTACCTCAGCACTGTATCCACGGCTCTGTGACCGGAGAACAGCGTTTGTGTAGCTGGAGAGCAACTGCCGTTGCACAAGATGCGCCAAAACGGGGCAGGTTGAGCATCTTGCCGGTCGTTGTGACGGGCTCCGGCGGTTCCGGGCGATGGACCCAGGGAGCCTGGCGTTGACGGTGGGCCTTCGTTTCGCGGATGCCGCGCCGGTCGCCGCCGAGAAGGACTTCAAGCCGGGCATGAAGGGTCGGGGGAACTGCTGGGCGACAAGTTGGTCTGGACCTCTTGACACCGTCGCTGGTCTGGACCATTTTCTTGTCATGTCCAGACACAGACGATCCCTGCGGCTGTGGTCGGGTGCCGTCACGGCTGCCCTGGCCCTCACTGTCACGACCGTCGGCCAGGCGAACGCCGCCGACGTCAACAACGCCAGGAACGCCGGCTTCGAGTCGGGCCTGAGCGACTGGACCTGCTCGGCGGGCAGCGGGACGACGGTCTCCTCCCCGGCGCACTCCGGGTCGGCCGCGCTGCGGGCGACCCCGTCGGGGCAGGACAACGCCCGGTGCGGCCAGACGGTGGCGGTGAAGCCGAACTCCACCTACACGCTGGGCGCGTGGGTGCGGGGCGGGTACGCCTACCTCGGTGTGACGGGCACGGGCACCACGGACGTGTCCACCTGGACGCCGGACTCCTCCTCCTGGAAGCAGCTGTCGACGAGCTTCAGGACGGGTTCGTCCACGACATCGGTGACGGTGTACACGCACGGCTGGTACGGGCAGGCGGCGTACTACGCCGACGACGTGTCGGTGTTCGGCCCCGACGGCGGCGGGGGCACGGACCCGGGCCCCACGATCCCGTCCGCGCCGAGCGGCCTGAACGTCTCCGGCACGACGTCCTCGTCGGTCTCCCTCGCCTGGAACACGGTCTCCGGAGCGACGGGTTACACCGTCTACCGCGACGGCACGAAGGTGACGGCCGTCTCCGGCACCTCGGCGACGGTCACCGGACTCGCCGCCTCGACGTCGTACTCCTTCCAGGTCACGGCGTCGAACGGGGCCGGTGAGTCGCCGAAGTCGGCGGCGGTGACGGGAACCACGAGGCAGCCGAACGGCCCGGGCCCCGCGCTCCCCAAGCACGTGGTGACCGGCTACTGGCAGAACTTCGACAACGGCGCGACGGTCCAGCGCATCTCGGACGTCCCCGCCGCGTACGACATCATCGCGGTGGCCTTCGCGGACGCCACGGGCACGCCCGGGGCGGTGTCCTTCACCCTGGACTCGGCCGGGCTGAAGGGCTACACGGTCGACCAGTTCAAGGCGGACGTGCGCGCCAAGCAGGCCGCGGGCAAGAAGGTCGTCATCTCCGTGGGCGGAGAGCGCGGCACGGTGTCGGTCAACGACGCCACAGCCGCGGCCAACTTCGCGAACAGCGTGTACTCCGTGATGCAGACGTACGGCTTCGACGGGGTCGACATCGACCTGGAGAACGGCCTCGACGCGACGTACATGACGCAGGCGCTGCGCGCGCTGTCGGCGAAGGCGGGCCCGTCACTCGTCCTCACGATGGCTCCCCAGACCATCGACATGCAGTCGACGTCCAACGGCTACTTCCGGACCGCGCTGAACGTGAAGGACATCCTCACGGTCGTCAACATGCAGTACTACAACAGCGGCTCCATGCTCGGCTGCGACGGCAAGGTCTACAGCCAGGGCTCGGTCGACTTCCTCACGGCCCTGGCCTGCATCCAGCTGGAGAACGGCCTCGCCCCCTCCCAGGTGGGTCTGGGCCTGCCGGCCTCGACGCGCGGGGCGGGCAGCGGCTACGTCTCCCCGACCGTGGTGAACAACGCCCTGGACTGCCTGACCAGGGCCACGAACTGCGGCACCTTCACACCGCCCCGGACCTACCCCGACCTGCGGGGCGCGATGACCTGGTCGACCAACTGGGACGCGACGGCGGGCAACGCGTGGTCCAGCGCGGTGGGACCGCACGTGCACGGGCTGCCGTAGCCAGACCGACGAGGCCGGCGGGGTGAGGGGGGCCGCGACTCCCCTCACCCCGCTCGCCGCTCGCCGCTCTAGAAGAACTCCCCCCACGGCTGGTCCCAGATCTGCTTCACGCACAGGACGAGGAACAGCAGGCCCGCCCCGGCCAGCATCGCGTTGCTGAGGGGGCCGTTGCGCCACTCGCGGGGCGTACGCGAGGAGTTGAGCAGCCAGATCAAGGTCGCGGCGAGGAAGGGGAGGAAGGCCGCGCCGAGGACGCCGTAGATGATGATCAGGCGGAAGGGCTGGCCCTCGAAGAGCAGGATCATCGGCGGGAAGGTCAGCCAGAGCAGATAGGCGCGGAACGGCCGGGAACGCTCGCGTTCGCCCGAGGCGACCTCCGCGCCCCTGGCCCGGCCCCGGCCCGACAGACGGCCCACGAAGTCGGCGAACATCAGGCTCACGCCGTGCCAGACGCCGATGAGCGAGGTGAAGGACGTGGCGAAGAAGCCGATGAGGAAGAACGTCGCCGTCGCCGAGCCGTACTCGTCCTCCAGGATGTCGCCCAGCTGGACCAGGCCCTTGTCGCCGCTCGCGATCGCGATGTTCGCCGAGTGCAGCAGCTCCGCGCCGACGAACAGCATGGCGATGACGAAGATGCCGGTCGTGGCGTAGGCGACGCGGTTGTCCAGCCGCATGACCTTCATCCAGCCGGTGTCGGTCCAGCCCTTGGCGTTGACCCAGTAGCCGTACGCCGCGAGCGTGATCGTGCCGCCCACGCCGCCGATCAGACCCAGCGTGTTGAGGATCGAGTCCTTCTCGTCCGGCAGCACCGGCAGGAGCCCGGCGAAGGCGTCGGGGATGTTCGGCGTGACACGGACCGCCAGGTACACCGTCACCACGAACATGACGCCCACCAGAATCGTCATGACCTTCTCGAACACCGCGTACTTGTTGAACCAGACGAAGACCAGTCCGACCAGACCGCAGGCGATGCCCCACCACTTGAGGTCCATCACGTCCGGGAACAGCGCCTGCAACGGCAGCGCGCTCGACGACATCGCCGCGGCGCCGTAGACGAACCCCCAGACCACGACGTAGACCGCGAAGAACCATGTGGTCCAGCGGCCGAGGCTCGCCCAGCCGTCGAACAGGGTGCGGCCGGTGGACAGATGCCAGCGGCCCGCCGCCTCCGCCAGGGAGATCTTCACCAGGCAGCCGATGATCGCGGCCCACAGGAGCGTGTAGCCGAAGTTGCTGCCCGCGATGAGGGTGGCGACCAGATCGCCGGCCCCGACGCCGGTCGCCGCGACGACGATGCCCGGCCCGATGTACTTCCAGCTCGCCTTCCGGGGCTGCGGGGGATGGGTGGCCGCGCTTTCCGTGGTGTTGCCCGTGGTGTCCGCCATGAAGGTCAAGAAACCGCAAGGAGGCCGGACCGACAAGAGGGCCTGGACGGAATCACCCCGGGGGTGCGAGACCTGCGCGAAACCACCACGACGACGAGCGGGCCGGAGCCGGGCCCGGGCGGCTGGACGCACCGCCGGGGCCCGGCCGGCGGAGCGTCACGGCTGTCGCCGACCACAGCCGCCCGATCCGCATGTGCCGAGCTCGAACCACACGGTCTTGCCCGGCCCGTCCCGGTGGCAGCCCCACCGCTGGGCGAGCGCGTCCACCAGGAACATTCCGCGGCCGCTCTCCCCCGTGCCCGCGTCCAGCACCCGCGGCACGCGGTGTTCGCCGTCGGCGACCTCGCAGCGCAGCACACCGTGCGCGGCGAAGAGCGTGAGCCGGAAGCGGCTCCGGGCGTGCACCAGGGCGTTGGCCGCCAGTTCACCGACGAGCAGTTCGGCCGCCTCGGCCACCTCACCGCGCTCGGCGAGCCCCCAGGCCTCCAGCTGCCTGCGGACCTCCGCACGCGCCTCGCGGACGGCGGAGGGCCGCGGTGCGTACTCGACACTCAGATGGCCTGCTCCCAGGGGCGGTTGCGGGAACGGGCCGTACTGGGCGTCGGGGTCCGGGAGGGACCACCCGGAGAGTTGCAGCATGGGTCAAGGGTGATCCGCGGGGGTGGTCCGGCGCACGGGGAGGACTACCCGATCCCCTACCTGTTCGCGTAGGTGGGGTGGTCATGCGTACTGGAGACGGACCGTCGCTCCGTCGGCGTCGTCGCGGATGTCCACGTAGGCGCAGACCTGACGCGCGTACCAGAGTCCCGGGCCCGGTTCCGGGCCCGCGGCGGAGGGCGGGACGAAGCCGGCGAGCGGGTCGTCGAGACGGCGGGCCGAGCGCAGTTCACAGACGCAGGCGGGTGCCTCGCCCCAGAGCAGGGCGTCACCCCCGAGGGGCGCGAGGGCCGCCGCCGTCTCCGCCACCGCGGCGGCGAACAGCTCGGCGTCGGCGGCGGGCAGCCCCCGATCCGCTGCCCAGCGCCGCACGCCGGCGGCGTCCGGCTCCCGCAGGGGCCGCGCACCGGCCGGGGGCAACGGCAGGGGCACGGCGTCGAGTTCGGCCGCGAGGCGCAGCGGGTCCTCGTACACCTCCGTGTCGGGGTGGGTGCGGCGGGCCGCGGCGACGACGGCGGGCCCGGCGGTGCGGGTGTCGTACGCGCACAGGGCGGTCGTGGCCATGGGCGCGAAGAGGAGGTTGGCGAAGGCCTCGTAGCGGATCCACTCGGTGGTCTCGCGGGCCGAGCGGCCGGCGCGACCGCTCCAGACGGGCTCCATGACGAGGTGGATCCGGCCACCGGGGCCGGCGTGCGCGGTGAGGTACGCGGCGGCCCGGGCGACGGCGTTGGCGGCGGAGCCGGTGTACCAGTCGGTGTGCGGGATGCAGGTGACGTCCTTCGCGTCCCGGCCGAGGGCGTCCCGCAGGAGGTCCAGATGGCGCGGGGCGGCGATGGCCACCGGCGGCGGTTCGCCGGAGGCGCCGAGTCCTTCGCCGAGAAAGGGCAGGGCGGCGGCGACGAAGCCGTCGTCGGAGTCGAAGACGGCCATGCGGTGGTCGAAGGCGCCGCGTTGTCCGGTGGTCATACGATCCCCTCGGGTGGGTGTGCGTGCGGGTCGTGGGGGCGGGTCAGCGCTGCGCCGTCATCCAGGCGGCGATCTGGCTGCGGTTGCTGAAGCCGAGCTTGCCGAGGATGCGTTCCACATGGCCTTCGGCGGTGCGGCGGGCGATCACCAGGCGGTCGGCGATCTGCTGGTTGGCGAGTCCCTCGGCGACGAGCCGGGCGACTTCGGTCTCGCGGCGGGTCAGCCGCACCGCGGTGTCGTCGTGCGGCGGGGCGGCGGGCTCCGTGGGGTGCGGTCGGCCGGGCTCCTGGAGCGCGTGGCCGGCCAGCTCGGCGAGACCGAGCGCCGCGCCCCGCCGGTGGGCCCGCTCGAACGCCTCGCGCCCCAGGGCCCGCACGGCCCGCTCCTCGCTGTCCCGGCGTACGGAGGTGAGGACGGAGGCACCCCAGCGGCCGGTGTCGATGTCGGCCCAGACGCGGTCGGCGCCGCCCAGCAGCAGGGCGGCGTGCCGGTGGGCGTCGCGAGCCGCCGCGACGGACGCCAGCAGGTCGAGGGTGAGGGCGATGCCGATGACGTCGTGGACGGCGAGTTTGAGCCGCAGGGCCTCGCGGGCGTGCCGTTCGGCCCGGGGCCAGTCGCCGCGCACGGTGTGCGCGAGGGCGAGTATCCGCAGCACGTACGAGCGCACCCATTGCTCGCCGTGCCGCTCGCACAGCCGCAGGGCCTGCTCGCAGACCTCCACGGCCCGCTCGGCCTCCCCCAGGAAGCCCAGCGCGCAGGCGAGTTCGACCTGGTCCAGGCCGACGAGGCTGAGGTGCTGGCCGGGCACCGGGCCACGGCCGACGGTGGTCTCGAAGTGCCTCAGCGCTCCGGGCAGGTCACCGCCGAACAGTCGGATGACGCCGATGACGTACTCGGCGTGGGCGCCCTCGGCCGCGTCACCGAGGGCCCGGGCGAGGGTGAGGGCCTCGGTGGCGTGGCGGCGGCCCCGGGGGAAGTCCCGGGTGGCGGCGGCCAGCAGCCCGGCGACCCAGAGGCCGCGGGCGCGTTCCCGGGTCGGTTCGGGGGCGGCGGCCAGGGCCCGGTCGAGCCAGTACAGGCCCTCGCGGGAGGCGCCGCATGCATGCCAGTAGAACCAGAGCGCGCCGGCGAGGCGCAGTGCGGCGAGCTCCTCGCCGGGGGTGGACAGGCTGAAGTCGAGGGCGGCGCGCAGGTTGTCCCGGTCGGCGCGCAACCGGGCGACGGTCTCCGGCTGCCCGGGCCCGAACCAGCCGCGCTCGCATTCCTCGGCCCGCCGCAGCATCCAGTCCCGCTGCCGCCGCCGGGCGGTCTCCTCCTCCCCGGCGTCCCGCCGCAACTGCTCCAGCCCGTACTGCCGCAGGGTGTCGAGCAGCCGGTAGCGCACCCCACCGGGCCCGGGCTCACGGCTGAGCACGGACTTGTCCACGAGCCCGGCGACGGCTTCCAGCACGTCGTCGGCACGCAGGCGGGGCGCGGAAGCCAGGGCCCGGGTGGGCGCCGCGGGGGGCCGGGCGTGTGGCCCCGGGAGGCCCGTGAGCCCGGGGGCGTCCGGGGGCCGGGCCTGTGCCCACGGGACGTCCGGGGGCCGGACCTGTGACCCCGGGAGGTCCGGGGGCCGGACCTGTGCCCTCGGGGGGTCCGTGAGCGGGGCCTGTGCCCCCAGGGCGTCCGGGGGCCGGACCTGTGACCCCGGGAGGTCCGGGGGCCGGACCTGTGCCCTCGGGGGGTCCGTGAGCGGGGCCTGTGCCCCCAGGGCGTCCGGGGGCCGGACCTGTGACCCCGGCGCATCCGTGAACCGGGCAGGGAACGCGGCCGGGCGAGCGGGCGGGGGCGCCGTCAGGGCCGGGGCCGGCAGCGCGACGAGCCGCTCCCCGCCTTCCGGACACACGACGGCGCCCTCCGAGGCCCCGGAGACATACAGGGATCGGGAGCCCTCTGGGACCTGGGAGACATACGGGGCTCGGGAGCCCTCCGAGGACCGGGAGTCGTCCGGCAACCGGGAGCCCTCCGAAGACCGGTGGCCGTCCAAGAACCGGCGGTCCTCCGGAAACCGAGAGCCCTCCAGGGACCGGGAGCCCTCCGGAAACCGAGAGCCCTCCAGGGACCGGGAGCCCTCCGGGAACCGGGAGCCCTCCGGCCCACAGCAACCCTCCGGCGGCCGGAAACCCCCCGGCGCACAGCAACCCTCCGGCGGCCGGAAACCCCCCGGCTCACAACAGCCCACCACGGCCCGACAGTCCCCCGCCCCACAGCAACCCCCCAGAGACCGACAGCCCTCCGTCCCACAGGAACCCTCCACGGAGCGACAGGACCCCGGCCCGCAGCAACCCTCCACGGAGTGGCATCCCCCCGGCCCGAAGCAACCCCCTGGCGGCCGAGAACCCACCAGGGGTCGAGGGCCCGGGCCATCCGGGACGGCGTCCGCGCACACCGCCTCCGCGGTTTCCAGGTCGAAGCCGCCCGCCAGGACCGACAGCCGGGCCCACACCGTCTGCTCGGGGGTGGTGCACAGATCGTGGCTCCAGGCGACCGCCGCCCGCAGGGTCTGGTGGCGGGGCAGGGCGGTGGGGCTGCCGGTGGTGAGGAAGCGGTAGCGGTCGTCGAGGCGATCGAGGAGCTGGTCGACGTCGAGGACGCGCATGCGGACGGCGGCCAGTTCGATGGCGAGGGGCAGACCGTCCAGGCGGTGGCACAGCCGGGCGACGGAGGCCCGGTTGGCGGCGGTGAGGCGGAAGCCGGGGACGACGGCGGCGGCCCGGTCGGCGAAGAGGGTGAGGGCCGGGTAGCCCTCGGCGGCGGACAGGTCGCCGTCCGGGTCGGGTACCGCCAGCGGCCGTACCTCCAGCAGGTGTTCCTCGGTGAGGCCGAGGCGGTGCCGGCTGGTGGCGAGGATCCGGACGCCCTCGGTGCCGTGCAGCAGGGCCGCGGCGAGCCGGGCGCACGCGCCCGCCAGGTGCTCGCAGTTGTCGACGACGAGGAGCAGCCGCCGGTCCCTCACCTGCTCGACGAGGGCGTCCAGGGGCGGCTTGGCGGAGTGGTCGTGGAGGCCGAGCGCGTCGGCTGCGGCGAGCGGGACGAGGGCCGGGTCGCGCAGTCCGGACAGGTGCACGAAGCGCACGCCGTCCGGGAAGGCCCGCCGCACCCGGGCCGCGATGCGCGCGGCGAGCCGGGTCTTGCCGACGCCGCCCGGCCCGGTCAGCGTCACCAGTCGTGCGCGGGCCAGCAGTTCGCGGCCCTGGGTCAGATCGCCACGCCGGTCGACGAAGCTGGTCGTCTCGGCCGGCAGGTGGTGGTCCCGTCGTGGCGCTGATCCGCCCATGATCAGCCAGTCCTCTGAGGGGTGTCGTCCGGGGAGCCGGACACTCGGCTCCCCTTGTGGGGACCCTCACCCTCTCCCGCGGCGTACATATATGCACGCCGCGGCCACCCCTGTGGGTGTACTTCCACCGGGTCACCTCGATCGCGGCGACGCACGCGTACACTGCGCGGCCACTTTCAGTCTTGACCTGCTCATGCCATTGGCAGAACGATGTGCGCCACCCGCACCCAGCACGTCGCACGGAACAACCCCACCTCCCACAAGGAGATTTCATGCGACTTCGCATACGAGGCTCCGGTGCCCGCACCGGCAGACGCACCGCCGCCCTCGCCGGCCTCCTCGCCCTCGCCCTCGCGGCGCCGTTGTCCGCGACGACGACCGACGCCACCGCCGACAGCGCCCGTCAAGCGGCCGCCACGGCCGACGACGTCCGCCGGTACGAGATCCATCTGCACTCGACGGCCGAAGACCGCACGGCACTTCAGCGCACGGGCGTGACCGTGGACGAGGTCCACGACCACGGTGTCGTGGTCTCCGGCCGCGCCGACCAGATCAGGAAACTGCGCGGGCTGGGCTACGAGGTCGCCCCGCTCGGCGCGGTGCCCGACCGTTCCGCGGGCGAGGACGGCGTCCGGCTCTTCGACTTCCCGTCGGGCGACTCGAAGTACCACAACTACGCGGAGATGACGAGCGAGATCAACGCGCTCGTCTCGGCCAACCCGTCCATCGCGAGCCAGCGCGTGATCGGCAAGTCGTACCAGGGCCGGAACATCGTCGCCATCAAGATCAGCGACAACGTCGGCTCCGACGAGTCCGAACCGGAGGTGCTGTTCACGCACCACCAGCACGCCCGCGAGCACCTGACCGTCGAGATGGCGCTCTACCTGCTGCGCGAGCTGACCTCCGACTACGGTTCCGACTCACGCGTCACCGGCATGGTGAACAACCGTGAGATCTGGATCGTCCCGGACATCAACCCGGACGGCGGCGAGTACGACATCGCCACCGGCTCGTACCGCTCCTGGCGCAAGAACCGGCAGCCCAACCCCGGCTCGCGCTACGTCGGTACGGACCTGAACCGCAACTGGAACTACCGCTGGGGCTGCTGCGGCGGCTCCTCGGGCTCCACGTCGTCCGACACCTACCGGGGGCCGTCCGCCGAGTCCGCACCCGAGGTGAAGGTCGTCGCGGACTTCGTGCGCAGCCGGGTCGTCGGCGGTACGCAGCAGATCAAGGCGGGGGTCGACTTCCACACCTACAGCGAGCTGGTGCTGTGGCCGTTCGGCTACACGTACTCCGACACGGCGACCGGGATGACAGCGGACGACAACGCGGCGTTCAAGGCGGTCGGGCAGAAGATGGCCGCGAGCAACGGGTACACGGCGGAGCAGTCCAGCGACCTGTACATCACCGACGGGTCGATCGACGACTACCTCTGGGGAGCACACAAGATCTTCGGGTACACCTTCGAGATGTACCCCCGCTCCGGTGGGGGTGGGTTCTACCCGCCCGACGAGGTGATCGAGCGGGAGACCTCCCGTAACCGCGACGCGGTGCTGCAACTGCTGGAGAACGCCGACTGTATGTACCGGTCGATCGGCAAGGAGAGCCAGTACTGCGCCTAGTCGGCGTCTTCCTCGAAGTAGGCGTCCAGCACCGCGTCCAACTGCGCGTCCCACTCCGCGAAACGGCTCCTGGCCGGCGCCTCGATCTCGATCGGGTACCAGCGCCGGTCAGGGGTGTGGACGGTGACGGTGTACCGCTTGCCGAAGCGGGCCGTCTCCGTCTCCACCGCGCCGATCTCGTCCCAGCGGAACTCGCATTCCTGGTCGTCCAGGGACAGTCGTACGCCTCTGTGGTCGGCGACCAGCCTGGCGCGGCGGTCGGACGCCTCGAAGACGGGGCCGTCGGTCTCGGTCTCCTCCTCCTGCTCGGAGGAGGCCGTCTCCGCCGGGTCCGCCGGGTCGGGGCCGGCCTCCTCGGCCTCCTCGGTGTCCGCGCCCTCGGGCTCCTTCTCCGGCCCGTCCTCCTCCGTCGGCCGGGACGCGGGTGACGTGAGCCCGGGGATGAAGGCCGGGTCGAATCCGGCGCCTTCCAGGGGCTGGCTGCTCGAACCTATGCGCTGCTCCACAGCGGAGCAGTATGGTCGACAAACCTGTGCGGCACACAGTCGACCGCGGCATCGTTATGAGACGCCTACACGAACAGACTCAAAACCGCCGCCACCGCGAACCCCGCCACCGCCGGCACGCTCTCCCGCACGGTCCGGGTCCTGAGACGAGCCCGGCCCCGTTGATCGGATCGGCGACACCTCCCGAAGGGGGTCACGCACGCGGCGGGCGAGGGGAGCGAACCATCAGCCGAGCACGGCCAGAGCATCGATCTCGATGAGCAGGCCCGCCGGCAGGCCGACGTAGACGGTCGTGCGCGCGGCGGGCGGCTGGGTCAGCCCCTGCTCCTCGAGGTACGCGTTGTAGATCTGGTTCATCTCGGCGAAGTGGGCCACGTCCGTCAGGTAGACGCGGATCATCATCACGCCGTCCCAGGAGGCGCCGCCCTCCTCCAGGATCGCCTTGACGTTGGCGAGGGTCTGGAGGGTCTGCTCGCGCAGGGTGGGCCCGGCGGGCGTGGGCGCCTTGCCCTCCTCGGCGGGCAGGAAGCCGACCTGGCCGGCGACCTGGAGGATGTTGCCCTTGCGCACGCCGTGCGAGAACTTCGCCGGCGGTGTGGTGTGGGTCTTCGGGGTGAGTGCGGTCTTGTCCGTCATACGGTGCCCTTCACCGGTGTCCTGCCGGAGTACTCGCCGCTGATGGCGTCCGCCGTGCGGCGCACCAGCGGCAGGAGGGTGAGGAGTTCGTCGGCGGTGACGACGACGTTCGGCGCGGAGACCGACATCGCGGCGACGACCCGGCCGTCGGCGCCGCGGATGGGCGCCGCGACGCAGTTGATGGACTCCTCGTGGCCGCCGAGGTCGGTGGCCCAGCCCTGTTCGCGCACCTTCTCCAGCTCACGCAGGAACGCGCCGGCGTCGGGGGTCGAACGGGACGTGTAGGCGGGGTAGTCGAGCTTCTGTGCGACCGCCCGCCGCTCGTGCTCGGGCAGGTCGGCCAGCAGCAGCTTGGCGACCGCGGCGACGGTGATGGCCACGGGCTTGCCGATGCGGGAGTACATCCGCACCGGGTAGCGGCTCTCGACCTTGTCGATGTAGAGGACCTCGTTCTCCTCGTACACGGCGAGGTGCACGGTGTGCCCGCAGTCCTCGTTGAGGCGGACCAGGTGGGGGTGGGCGATCTCGCGGACGTCGAGGTTCTCCATCGCCTCCTGGGCGAGGGCGAAGAGCCGGGCGCCCAGGCGGTAGCGCTGGTCGGACTGGCGGTAGACGAGCCCGTGCTCGTGCAGGGTGCGCAGCAGCCGCAGGGCCGTGGACTTGTGGACGCCGAGGCGGTCGGCGACCTGTCCCAGGTCGGCGGGGCCCTCGGCGAGCAACGGCAGGATGCTGAGCGCGCGGTCGACGGTCTGGCTCATGACGTACGTACCTCCTCGTCGGCCCGCTGTGTCCGCTCGGTCCAGCCGGGGCCGAGTCGCAGTCTCCCCCATGCCGCGTCGTCCAGGGCGACGAGCCGGTCGGCGTGCTCCCGCGCGGGCGGTGTCGCGAGGTCACCGGGCACGGTGAGGGCGGCGGCGGCCATCAGATGCCCGTGCCGCAGCCGGTCCCGGACGGGCAGCGCGCGCAGGGTGGCGGAGAGGAACCCGGCGGCGAAGGCGTCTCCGGCGCCGACGGCGGCGACGACGTCCACGCGGGGCGCGGGGGCGAGGGTGGCCGTGCCGTCCGCGTCCTCCGCGTCGCCGGGGTCCTTGCCGAGGGCGACGGCGCCGCCCGGGCCCATCTTGAAGATCACGAGCCCGGGCTCGGGCAGCGCGTCCCGGACGGCGGACGCGCCGCGCAGTCCCCACGCGCCGAGGGCCTCGTCGGACCCGACGAAGACGAGGTCCGCGCGGCGGGCGAGGCCCAGCAGGACCCGGGGCGCGTCGGGGTCGGGCCAGAGCCCCGGCCGGTGGTTGACGTCGAAGGAGACGAGCGGCCGGCGCGGGCCCGGCTCGGTCAGCTCCCACAGCAGGTCGAGACAGCCGCCGGAGAGCGCCGCCGTGATCCCCGACAGGTGCAGCACCCGGGCGGCCCGGACGGCCGCCAGGTCGACGGTGTCGGTGGACATCGCCGAGGCGGCCGATCCGGCCCGGTAGTAGGCCACCTCGTGGGCGTCGGTGGCCCGGTCCCCCGCCGTGCGGAAGTAGACGCCGGTGGGACGCGCCGGATCGCGCCGTACGGACGCGACGTCGACGCCGTAGGAGCCGATCTCCTCGACGAGGTGGTCGCCGAAGCCGTCGGCGCCGACCGCGCCGACCCACCGCACTGAGTGCCCCGCCGCCGCCAGCACGCACGCCACGTTGGACTCCGCCCCGCCGATGCCCCGCTCGAACGAGGGCACGTCGGCGAGGCGGCCCGGCCGGGAGGGCAGGAACGTGACCATGGACTCGCCGAGCGCGACGACGTCCACGACGTCGGGGGCGTTGCGGGGCCCGGTGGGGGTCACGATGCTCGTAGCTCCTCGGCGAGGTCGGTGGGTGGCGGTTTCATTGACCGGCGGTGGCCGAGATGTTAGACAGCGTTGAGCGACATGCGCAATGAAGGTTGCACACACTGCAACATCACAGATCAGGAGAGTCCATGCCAGCCGACCCCGCAGCCGAGCCCCTCGCCCGGCTCGCCGCAGAGCGCGTCGACCACCGGTTCAAGGGCCTCCCGCCGGACGCCGACGGCCTGACGGTCGGCGAGCTGGCCGGCCAGCGCCGCAACCTCTTCACCGGCGGCTTCGCCACGCCCGTGCTCGCGCTGTCCGCCGAGCGCCTGGAGCACAACCTGAAGCTCATGGAGACGTATTCGGCCCGGCACGGCCTGGCCTTCGCGCCGCACGGCAAGACCTCCATGGCGCCGCAGCTGTTCCAGCGGCAGATCGAGCACGGGGCGTGGGGCATCACCCTGGCCGTGCCGCACCAGGTGCGGGTGGCGCGCGCCTTCGGGACCCGGCGCGTGTTCCTCGCGAACGAGGTGGTCGACGCGGCGGCCCTGCGCTGGATCGCCGCCGAACTCGACGGCGACCCGGACTTCCGGTGCGTCTGCTACGTGGACTCCGTGCGCGGCGTCGAACTGATGGACGAAGCCCTGCGGGACGCCACGCGGCCCCTGGACGTCGTCGTCGAACTCGCGGCCGGCGAGGGCGCCCGGACCGGGGTGCGTACGGAGGCGGAGTGCGCGGCGGTCGCGGACGCGGTGGCGGGCACGCGGACGCTGCGGCTGGTCGGTGTCGCGGGCTACGAGGGCGAGGTACCGAAGGCCGACACCGGGCGGGTGGCGGCGTGGCTGCGGCGGCTGGTCGCGCTCGCCGCCGAGTTGGACAAGGCGGGGCGGTTCACCGGACTGGACGAGATCGTGGTCAGCGCGGGCGGCAGCGCCTGGTTCGACGCGGTCGCCGAGGTCTTCGCGGAGATCCCCGAACTGTCGCTCCCCGTGCTGAAGCTGCTCCGCTCCGGCGCCTACGTCTCGCACGACGACGGGCACTACCGCCGGCTGACCCCGTTCAACCGGGTCCCCGAGGAGGGCGCGCTGGAGCCGGCGTTCCGCCTGTGGACCCAGGTGGTCTCACGGCCCTCGGCCGAGCAGGCCTTCGTCAACGCGGGCAAGCGGGACGCGGCCCACGACCTCGACCTGCCCTTCGCCCAGGTGATCCGCCGGGACGGCACCGAGCGCCCGGCCACCGGCGTGTCGGTGACGGCCCTGTCCGACCAGCACGCCTGGCTCGCCACCACCCCGGAGGCGGATCTGGAGGTCGGTGACTGGATGGGTCTCGGCCTGTCCCACCCGTGCACCTCGTTCGACAAGTGGCAGCTGATCCCCGTCGCGGAGGCGGACGGCACGGTCGTCGACTACGTCCGCACGTTCTTCTAGGAGGGGCGGGGCGCGATGGAAGAACTCGTCATCCGGGACGCCGATGTCGTCGACGGCTCCGGCGCGGACGCGTACCGGGCCGATGTGGTGGTCGGCGGCGGCCGGATCGTCTCCATCGTCAAGGAGGCCGCGGCGGCCGGCTGTCAGCGGCCGAAGGCGCGCCGGGAACTGGACGCCGAGGGCCTGGTCCTCTCCCCCGGCTTCGTCGACATGCACGCGCACAGCGACCTGGCGCTGCTGCGCGACCCCGACCACAGCGCCAAGGCCGCGCAGGGCGTGACCCTGGAGGTCATCGGCCAGGACGGCCTGTCGTACGCGCCGGTCGACGACCGCACGCTCGGCGAGGTGCGGCGGGCGATCGCCGGGTGGAACGGCCCGGGCGACGACATCGACTTCGACTGGCGCACGGTCGGTGAGTACCTGGACCGGCTGGACCGGGGGATCGCCGTGAACGCGGCCTACCTGATCCCGCAGGGCACGGTCCGGGCGCTCGCCGTCGGCTGGGAGGACCGCGCGGCCACCCCCGCGGAACTGGACCGGATGCGCCGGCTGGTCGCCGAGGGCCTGGAGCAGGGCGCCGTCGGCATGTCGTCGGGGCTGACGTACACGCCCGGGATGTACGCGCGGGACGCCGAACTGACCGAGCTGTGCCGGGTGGTGGCCTCCTACGGCGGCTACTTCTGCCCGCACCACCGCTCCTACGGCGCCGGGGCCCTGGAGGCCTACACGGAGATGGTCGCCCTGACCCGGGAGGCGGGCTGCTCCCTGCATCTCGCCCACGCCACCTTGAACTTCGGCGTGAACACCGGCCGGGCACCCGAGCTGCTGACCCTGCTGGACGAGGCGCTGGCGGCCGGGTCCGACATCAGCCTCGACACCTACCCGTACACCCCGGGCTGTACGACGCTGGCGGCCGTGCTGCCGAGCTGGGCGAGCGAGGGCGGCCCGGAGGAGACCCTCAGGCGGCTGGCGGACGAGGAGACCGCGGAACGCGTCCGCCACCACCTGGAGGTCACCGGGTCCGACGGCTGCCACGGCGTGCCGATCGAATGGGACACCATCGAGATCTCCGGCGTGCACGATCCGGCCCTGGCGGATTTCGTCGGCCGGACGGTCCGGGAGTCGGCCGACCGGCGGCGCGAGGAGCCCTGGGCGACCGCACGTGGCCTGCTGCTGGCGGACCGGCTGGCCCCGACGATCCTCCAGCACGTGGGCCACGAGGAGAACGTCCGGGCGATCATGCGCCACCGGGTGCACACCGGCGGCTCGGACGGCATCCTCCAGGGCGCCAAGCCGCATCCGCGCGCCTACGGCACCTTCCCGCACTACCTCGGGCGCTGCGTCAGGGAGTTGGGGGTGCTGTCGCTGGAGGAGTGCGTCGCGCACCTCACCTCGCGCCCGGCCGCGCGGCTGCGGCTGCCCGACCGGGGCCTGGTCCGCGAGGGCTACGTGGCCGACCTGGTGCTCTTCGACCCGGCGACGGTCGCGGCGGGCTCCACCTTCGCCCGGCCGCGCACGCTCCCGACGGGCATTCCGTACGTCCTGGTCGACGGCCGGTTCGTGATCGAGGACGGCCGGCGCACGGACGTGCTGGCGGGCCGGGCGGTCCGCAGGACTCCTCCCGCGTGACCGCCCGGCCGGCACCCTGCCTTACGGCTTGGGCAGGGTGCAGCCGCTCGCGCTCAGGTCGAGCTTGTTGTCGATCCCGAAGCAGGCCGGGATCCCGTAGGTCTGCTGGGCGTAGTTGATGCCCTCGCGGACGGTCACGGTGCCGTTCGCGTCGACCTCGCACGGGTTGTTCACCGTGCAGCGCTCACCGTCCTCGTTGCCGGTGTTGTTGATGGCGACGACCTTGTTGGTGGCCTGGTCGACGACGGGCGAGCCGGACGTGCCGCCGATGGTGTTGCAGGCGGAGGTGTAACGGACCGAGTCCTTCCAGGTCCAGTCGCCCTCCTTGAGGCGGTACGCGAACCCGTCGACGGAGCAGCTGTAGATCCGCTTCCAGTAGCCGGAGGGGATGCTGATGGCGGTGCCGGCCACCGGGCGGGTGTCGTTCAGGGTCAGCGGGTTGATGTTGTACGAGCTCTTGATGCGCGCGTACGTGGTGGTGAGCTGGTACAGCGCGACGTCCGTGTCGGTCATCGTGCCGTAGGCGAGCTTGGCGGCGCGCAGGGTGGCGACGCGCGAGCCGGAGGCGTTGAGCAGGCCGAACGTACGGCTGGACGCCTTGTCGACGAGGACCTCACCGGGGCCGGGGAAGCCGGACTCCAGGCAGTGGCCGTTGGTCATCACGAGCGCCGGGTCGTCGGCCTCGGAGTCCGGCATCCGGACGACCGAGCCGGAGCAGTTGCTGAGCGCCACGGTGCCGGCGAAGTTCACGGCCTTGGCCGACGGGTTGGTGAGCCCGGACAGCGTCTGCTCCACGGACGTGACCACGCCCGAGACGGCGGACGTGACCGAGCCCGTGTCCGCGGCCTTGCCGACGCCCGTGGGGGCGGCGTCGGCGGCGGTCGCGGGAGCCGCGCCGGCTCCGGCTATCGCCAGGGCGCAGAACGCGGCGGCGAGAGGTTTTCTCATGGGGGGTCCCCTCTTGCGACGAGGCGACCGGAAATCTTCCGGCCGCCTGCACTGTTGTCATGTGCATTGTGATCGTCGCAAGGGAGCGGCACAAGAACCTGTTCCACGACCGGAAGGCCGATGTCCGGTCCACGCCTGCTCAACCTCCCTTATGGGAAGGTCACTTGGGCCCCTTCGTACCGCCGCGACCGCGCCCGGGCCTGTCACCGGAGTTGCCGGGCGCCGAGGCCGTGGCGGTGGGGGCGGTGTCCGCCGGAGCGCTGCTCGCCGGCCCGGTGGCCGGGGGCGCGCTGTCCGTGCCGGACGCGGACGGGGTGCGGCCCACCGCGGCGGACGGCGACACGGACGCCTTCGCGGACGCCGCTTCGGACACCCCGCCGGACGACCCGTCAGAACCGCCCGACGGGCCGACGAGCGGAACGTCGGGGTTCGACGCGGAGCCGGTACCCGCGCTCTCCGCCGCGGACGCCTCCCCCGCCGTGGGACCCGTGCGGCCGCCCTCGCCGCCGCGCGCACCCCCGGAGGGCCCACCCGACAGGGTGAACCCGGCGATCAGAGCGACCGCCGACACGGCCCCCACGGCACCGGCGGCGACCGCCACCCGGCGCGCGAGCCGCGGAGCCGGTTTGCGCCGGCCGCGGTGGCCCGCAACCGGCCGAGGACGCGCCGGCACCGAAGGCAGCTCACGGGTGTCACCGGCGCCGTCCGCACCGACGGCACCGCCCGTGCCGTCGGGGTGCGCGCGGCCGGGGGTGGCACCGGGGTACGCGCCCGGGGTGTCCGCGCCGTATCCCGGATCACCGGCACCCCCGACCGTCGCGTCGTACACGTCCTGCCATCCGTGCGCCGCGGCCGGATCGGCGTAGGCGTCGTAGACCGGGGGCGCGGCGGACTGCGGCAGGTACACGTTCGGGACGCCCTGCGGCTCGCTGCCGGTCACTCCGTCGGCGTACTCGAATGACTTGGACATGGCGGCGCATTCTAGGGACCGAAGGGGCTGGTGGGACAGCGCGCGCCGATACCGACGCAAATCCCCGCGTCTCACGTGGCGGAAAACACGGCCCGGGACGCGTTACCGGGCCGTAAGCTCCCAGACATGCAGGTGATCCAGTCGACCAAGCTCGCCAACGTCTGTTACGAGATCCGGGGCCCGGTGCTCGAGGAGGCGATGCGGCTGGAAGCGGCCGGTCACCGGATCCTCAAGCTCAACACCGGCAACCCGGCGGCGTTCGGCTTCGAGTGCCCGCCCGAGATCCTGGAGGACATCCTCCGCAACGTGTCGTCGGCGCACGGCTACGGCGACGCCAAGGGACTGCTGGCGGCCCGCCGGGCCGTGGTCATGCACAACCAGACCCTCGGCATCGAGACGGACGTCGAGCACGTCTTCATCGGCAACGGTGTGTCCGAGCTGATCGTGATGGCGATGCAGGGCCTGCTGGACGACGGCGACGAGGTCCTCGTGCCCGCGCCCGACTACCCGCTGTGGACCGCCGCCGTCTCCCTCTCCGGCGGCACCGCCGTGCACTACCGCTGCGACGAGCAGGCCGACTGGATGCCGGACCTCGCCGACATCGAGCGCAAGGTCACCGACCGGACCAAGGCGCTCGTGATCATCAACCCCAACAACCCGACGGGGGCCGTGTACGACGAGGCGATGATCAAGGGCCTGACCGACATCGCGCGCCGACACAACCTGCTCGTCTGCTCCGACGAGATCTACGACAAGATCCTCTACGACGACGCCGTGCACACCCCGACCGCCAAGGTCGCCCCCGACCTGCTGACCCTCACCTTCAACGGCATGTCGAAGGCCTACCGGGTGGCCGGTTACCGGGTCGGCTGGATGTCGATCTCCGGGCCGCGCGCCCACGCCGACTCCTACATCGAGGGTCTGACGATCCTGGCGAACATGCGCCTGTGCGCGAACATGCCCGGACAGCACGGAGTCGTCGCGGCGCTCAGCGGGCGGCAGACGATAAACGACCTGGTACTGCCGGGCGGCCGGCTGCGCGAGCAGCGGGACACGGCCTACGAGCTGCTGACCCAGATCCCCGGTGTGACCTGCGTGAAGCCCAAGGGCGCGCTGTACCTCTTCCCCCGCCTCGACCCCAAGGTCTTCAAGATCAAGGACGACCGCCGCATGGTCCTGGACCTGCTCCGGCGCGAGAAGATCATGGTCGTGCAGGGCACGGGCTTCAACTGGCCGGAGCCGGACCACTTCCGGGTGGTGACCCTGCCGACGGTCGGGGACCTGACCGACGCCGTGGGGCGGATCGGACACTTCCTGGACGGCTACAGCCAGCCCTGATCCGACGGAAGACACACCCCACCAACCTGCCCGCCGTACCCCACCGGACCGCCCGCTCACCCTATGTGCGCGGGCAGTCCTGTTTTGTGAACAACTCAACTTTAGACGAAATCTAAGCTAGGATGGTTTCCTGCAAAAGCTCAGGAGGCCTTCCCATGTACGAACCGATCCGCGCCAAGTCGGTCCACAGCACGGTGGACGGCCCCAACCCGGACTTCCCCCACCGTTCCCGCGAGGAAGAGCTGGACATCCAGCTCGCGGGCCATCTCGCCGCCCTGCTCGCCGTCACGGACGAGCTGCGCGCGACGCAGGCCTCGACCGACCTGGACACCGCGGCGGAGCGGCTCGCGGAGCAGGTGAGCAGGCTGCGCGGAGGACGCACCCCGGTGCGCGCGCCGATGAGCGCCCGGCCCGAGCAGGGCACCACCGCCCTGCACCGGCGGGCCCACGCCCTGGCGGGCCGCGCGCTGGTCGTCGCCGCCTCCCGGGCCGACACGGCGGCCGCGATCCTGGCCGCCGAGCGGATGGACGCCCACACCGCGGCGCTGGAGCCGCGCCCCCTGGCGTCCCGCTGAGCCCTGCGGGGCTCCCCCAGACGGCCCCGGTCCGCGCGCACCCGCAGCGACGCGCGGACCGGGCGCCACTAACCCCTCCGTGAGGGCCGTCGGGTACCCCTGCCCGATGGCCCTCACGCCTGTCGGAGACGGCGATGCGATCCCTCGGTCTCCCCGGCTGCCGCCCGCCCGCGACCACGCGCGACCGGATCCGCCGGAATGGCCGGACCGACCGGAGTGCCGAGAGCGGTGGCGACGCGACGGAAGACCACGCGGCCGTCCGACCCCACCTCCACCTCCGCCCGTCTCCGTGGCCGCTTTGGGAGTGGCATCGCTCGTCCTGTGGACCATTGGGGTCCGTAGCAGGGCCAAGAGGGACAGCAGCTGACTCTGTTCGTAGTGAGCGGTAGTGCATTCGGACTGTTCCGCATCGTCCTGGCCGCTCGCGACCAGAACCATGTGCTCATGGGCGCGCTCTCGGCGGGCTGGCGCTGACCATCATGGCCATGGCCCGCCGGAGAACGACGAGGTGAATTTCCCCCTTGTCGAGGCCTTCGCACACGCCGGTGACAAGCGGGCTCCCACTCCAAAGGGGGTCAGGCGACAGGCGCCGACTTGAGGGACGTGACGAAGGACGTCCACGCCGGGGCCGTGATGGTGAGGACCGGGCCGTGGGGGACCTTGGAGTCACGGACGGGGACGACGGCGGTGTGGGCGTCGCACACTTCGAGGCAGTCGCCGCCGTCGCCGTTGCTGTAGCTGCTCTTGCGCCAGTGGGCGGCGCCGGGGAAGGCCTCGGCTACCTCGACGCAGTTACCGCCGTCGCCGTTGCTGTAGGTGCTCTTGCGCCAGACCGCTGTGCTCAAGTCACGTGCGCTCTTTACCATTTCGGTCATCCTCAGCCGCTTGCTCGATCAGGGCGAGGGACGCCTCCGGGGGCAGTGCGGCGGCCCTGAGCCGATCGTATGCCTTGCGGTACTCCTTCACGAGGGCCGGATCGTCGATGGTGTCCCCGCTGTACTGTGCCTCCGTGTAAACCAGGGGCGGGGCGTCCGGGAAGGTCATGACCATGGCCGAGCCCAGCATCAGCGGGTACGCCCCGCAGTTCCACGGAAGGATCTGGGGAACGATGCGACGGCGTCGCGCCAGGTCCGCGACGCGCTCCCACTGTTCGGCGCTCTGCTCGGGCGGCAGGATCGGCTGTCGCAGCAGCGACTCGGGCAGGATCACCCAGTACTCCGGGGTCTTGTGGTCGTCCTCGAACAGCCGCGCCCGCGCCAGCCTGGCGGTCACCTTCTCCTCAACCTCCACGTCCGGAGCCAGAGGGTGGGCAGAGCGGGTGACCGCCCGCGCATACGCCTCCGTCTGCAACAACCCCGGCACCAGCGTCGGACACCACTCCTCGATGGTCTCCGCGTGCTGCTCCGCCTCCAGCACCCGCTCGAAGTAGCTCGCGTGCCCCCGTCGTTTCGCCCGCCGTACGTCCTCACACCGCCGCCGGAAGAAGCCGTCCGTGCCGAGCGCCCTGTCCACGTGCTCGGCGAGTTCCGCCGGCATCCGGCGCGTTCCCCGCTCGATCTCGCTGAGGTGGCTCGGGCCGTAGAAGCTGCCCTCGACGAGTTGCTGGAGGGTGAGGCCCGCCTCCTCCCGCTTCCAGCGCAACTCACTGCCGTAGAAGGTCGGGACGCCCGTCGACCCGTCGATGTCCTTGCGCTGACCCATCGTTCACCGTCCTTGGTGTGCCGTTACCGCCCGCTACCGGACTCAGCAGCGCGTACGCGCAGTCCAGGCGCGGGATGCCGATGGGCTGTCACGGTACGGCGGTCGGCGTCACAGTGTGAGGAGTTCGTCACTCAGCGCACTGGAAGGTGTGAACCCCCATGCACAGCCCCGCCGAAGCCGACGCCTGCGTCAAGGAGTTGCGAGTCGCACTCGCCGCACACGGCATCACCCTGCCGTCCCTGGGACTCGATCTCCCCGCTTTCGCCTCCCGGCCCACGCGGCCGCTGATCGCGCTCGGCAACTGCAACCTCCTCACCGCCCGAGCCCTGACCGCCGCCCTGCGCAAGGGCGCCGCGTGATGCGGCGGCCGGAGGTGACCCTGGAACTGCTCGCGACCCCGGCCGAGGTGTCCGGCGTGCGGCGGGCCCTGCGTCCGCACGGGATCGACGTGCAGCTCTGCGCGAGCGAACTCGTCACGAACGTGATCCGGCACGTCGGGGAGGGCGTTCCCGTCACCGTGCGGGTGTGGCGGGAGGAGGGCGGGTGCGTCCGGCTCGGGGTCACCGATCCCGACCCCCGGGCCCTGCCCGTCCTGGTCGGGGCGGTCGGCGCCGGGGGTGAGGCAGAATCCGGCCGGGGGCTGGCGCTGCTGGACGCGCTGGCCGTGCGGTGGGGTGTGCAGCAGGAGGCCGGCCGCAAGACGGTGTGGTGCGACCTGTTCACCGAAGCCGGCACAGGCACGGACACCGACGCCGACACCCCGAAAGCGCCCGAGCGCCCCGGTCGACGTAGGCCGTCGGCCGGAGCGCTCGGTCATCCATCGGCACGTTCGTGAGCCCGCTGGGCGGGCCGCGCCGAAGCGGGCGGGGTGGGTCCGTCACCGCCGGCCCCGTCGGGGCGGACGGGAGGCGGTGGCAGGCCCGGTACCCGCACGCCGTTGTGCGGGGTCCCGCCAGTCGGTCCCGCGGCCGGCCTTGACGATGTTGCTGGTCAGGGCACTGTCGGTTCCGGCCGGCCGCGGAGTTCGGGGGGTGGGGGTTCAGCCCAGGCGCTCCACCAGGGCGCGGTGCTGGTCCCACAGCTCCTTCGGCGTGTGGTCGCCGAAGGTGTTGAGGTGCTCGGGGACCAGCGCGGCCTCCTCGCGCCAGACCTCCTTGTCGACCGTGAGCAGGAAGTCCAGGTCGGACTCGGCCAGGTCCAGGCCGTCGGTGTCGAGGGCCTCCTTGGTCGGCAGGACGCCGATGGGGGTCTCGACGCCCTCGGCCTTGCCCTCCAGGCGCTCCACGATCCACTTCAGGACGCGGCTGTTCTCGCCGAAGCCGGGCCAGACGAACTTGCCCTCGTCGTCCTTGCGGAACCAGTTGACGTAGTAGATCTTCGGCAGCTTGGACTGGTCCTTGTCCTTGGCCACGTCGATCCAGTGGGCCATGTAGTCGCCCATGTTGTAGCCGCAGAACGGCAGCATCGCGAACGGGTCGCGGCGCAGTTCGCCGACCTTGCCCTCGGCGGCGGCGGTCTTCTCGGAGGCCACGTTGGCGCCGAGGAAGACGCCGTGGTTCCAGTCGAAGGACTCCGTCACCAGCGGTACGGCGGTGGCGCGGCGGCCACCGAAGAGGATCGCCGAGATCGGCACGCCCTTGGGGTCCTCCCACTCGGGCGCGATGATCGGGCACTGCGAGGCCGGGACGGTGAAGCGGGCGTTGGGGTGCGCGGCCGGGACGCCGGACTCGGGCGTCCAGTCGTTGCCCTTCCAGTCCGTCAGGTGGGCCGGGGTCTCCTCCGTCATGCCCTCCCACCAGATGTCGCCGTCGTCCGTCAGCGCCACGTTGGTGAAGACCGAGTTGCCCCACAGCGTCTTCATCGCGTTGGCGTTGGTGTGCTCACCGGTGCCGGGCGCGACGCCGAAGAAGCCGGCCTCGGGGTTGATGGCGTAGAGGCGGCCGTCCTCGCCGAAGCGCATCCAGGCGATGTCGTCGCCGATGGTCTCGACCGTCCAGCCGGGGATGGTCGGCTCCAGCATGGCGAGGTTGGTCTTGCCGCAGGCGCTCGGGAAGGCGGCGGCGACATACTTGGCCTCACCGCGCGGCGGGGTCAGCTTCAGCACGAGCATGTGCTCGGCCAGCCAGCCCTCGTCACGGGCCATGACGGAGGCGATGCGCAGGGCGTAGCACTTCTTGCCGAGCAGGGCGTTGCCGCCGTAGCCGGAGCCGTAGGACCAGATCTCGCGGTCCTCGGGGAAGTGCGAGATGTACTTGGTCTGGTTGCAGGGCCAGGGGACGTCCGCCTGGCCGGGCTCCAGCGGGGCGCCCAGGGTGTGGACGGCCTTGACGAAGAAACCGTCGGAGCCGAGCTCGTCGAGGACGGCCTGGCCCATGCGCGTCATCGTGCGCATGGAGACGGCGACGTACGCCGAGTCGGTGATCTCCACGCCGAGCGCGGACAGCGGCGAGCCGAGGGGGCCCATGCAGAAGGGCACGACGTACATGGTCCGGCCGCGCATCGAGCCGCGGAACAGACCGCCCTGGCCCTCGGAGCCCTGGAAGATCTCCCGCATCTCGGCGGGGGCCTTCCAGTGGTTGGTCGGGCCGGCGTCCGCCTCCTTCTCGGAGCAGATGAAGGTCCGGTCCTCCACGCGGGCGACGTCGGTGGGATCAGAGGCCGCGTAGTAGGAGTGAGGGCGCTTGATCGGGTCGAGTTTCCGGAAGGTGCCCTTCTCCACGAGCTCTTCGCACAGTCGCTCGTACTCGGCCTCGGATCCGTCACACCAGACCACGTTGTCCGGCTGCGTCAGTTCAGCGATCTCGTTGACCCACGAGATCAGCCCCTGATGGGTGGTGGGGACGGGGGGAGCCGCGATATCGCGCGCCACGATTGCTCCTAAATGAGGGATTTTTTGTGATGTCAGGCCCCGTGGGGGCTGCGACCCGGATGCTTCACGGAGGATCTTGGGCGCTCATCCGGTGCCGACCGCACTCATTTGATCATCCGATGCTCGCGCCCATCTGTCCAGAGGAGCGCACAGGTGAGCAACGTGAGGCTCGCCACGGTTTCTCGCGCCGCTTTACGTGCACGTTGCGTTCACCTGACCTACCGTTTGCGTAACCATCACCGAGCCGGAGTGAGAGGATGGCCACTCTTCACCGGTCAAGCGCAGCCGCTGATACGTCACTTACGGTTCCGTAGCTACCATTCGGCCATGACTGCGTTCGTCCCCGACGCGCCCACGGACTCGGCGGCCGACGGCCACGGTCCACAGGCGCTCTCCCTGCCTCACCCGGTGAAGCCGAAACTGCGTGGCTGGCTGCACCTCGGCATGTTCCCGGCCGTTCTGGTCGCGGGTCTGGTGCTGACCGCCCTCGCCGACTCCTCCAGAGGGCGCATCGCCTGCGGCGTCTTCGCTCTGACCGCATGCCTGCTGTTCGGCGTCAGCGCGCTGTACCACCGGGGCGACTGGAGCCCGCGCATGGACGGCGTCCTGCGCCGGCTGGACCACGCCAACATCTTCCTGATCATCGCGGGCACCTACACACCGCTGACCATGCTGCTCCTGCCGGACTCCAAGGGCCGGTGGCTGCTGTGGGGCATCTGGGGCGCGGCCGTGGCCGGGATCCTCTTCCGCGTCTTCTGGGTCGGCGCCCCACGCTGGCTCTACACCCCGTGCTACATCGCGATGGGCTGGGCGGCCGTCTTCTACCTGCCCGACTTCATGCGCACCGGCGGTGTCGCCGTCCTCGTCCTGGTCGTCGTCGGCGGCCTGCTCTACAGCGCGGGCGGCGTGGTCTACGGGATCAAGCGGCCGAACCCCTCGCCGCGCTGGTTCGGCTTCCACGAGGTGTTCCACTCGCTCACCCTGGCGGCCTTCGTCGCCCACTACGTGGGGATCTCGCTGGTGGCGTACCAGCACGGGTAGGCCCCCACCCGCTCCCCTCCCGGCCACGGCTCGCGCGCCGTGGCCTTTCGCGTGCCCGACAACGACCCGCATGACGGCTCCCCCCCCACCCCACCCCCTCCGGCCGGGACTGCGGGAACGGAAGAAGATCAAGACCCGCCGGGCGATCCGCACCGCGGCCTACGCGCTGATCGAGGAGCGGGGCTACGACGCCACGACGATCGAGCAGATCGCCGACCGCGCCGAGGTGTCGCCGTCGACCGTCTTCCGGTACTTCCCCACGAAGGAGGGCATCGTCGTCAAGACGACGTCCGGGATCTCGCCGACCGCGCCCTGGACGTCCTGGAGCACGGCCTGCCGAGCGGAAAGACCTGAGGCCGGCGACCCGGGCCATGGCATCCTGACCGGGTGAACGGTCCCGAGATCCAGGTCCATTTCGCCCCCGAGCTGACGGTGTTCGTGCCCCGGGCCCGGGGCACGAACACCGTGCGGGCAGGCACCGACGGCGTCTCCAGCCTCGGCCATGTCGTCGAGTCGCTGGGCGTGCCGCTGACCGAGGTGGGCGCCCTCGTCGTGGACGGCCGCGAGGTGCCCTTCGCGCACGTCCCGTCGGCCGGCGAGGCGGTGACCGTACGGGTCGTCGCACGCCCCCAGCGGGTCCCGGGCGCACCCCTGCGCTTCCTCCTCGACGTGCACCTCGGCACGCTGGCCCGTCGGCTGCGCCTGCTCGGCGTGGACACCGCCTACGAGTCGACCGACATCGGCGACCCGGCCCTCGCGACGCGCTCGGCGGCCGAGCAGCGGGTGATGCTGAGCCGCGACCGGGGTCTGCTGCGGCGCCGGGAGCTGTGGGCGGGGGCGTTCGTCTACAGCACCCGGCCCGAGGAGCAACTGCGCGACGTCCTGGACCGCTTCCGCCCCGTGCTGCTCCCCTGGACGCGCTGCACGGCCTGCAACGGCGTGCTCCGCAAGGCGACCAAGGACGAGGTCGCCGACCAGCTCAAGCACGGCACGCATGCCACGTACGACGTGTTCGCGCAGTGCACGGCGTGCGGCCGGGCGTACTGGAAGGGCGCGCACCACGAGCAGCTGGAGGCCATCGTGGAGCGCGCCCTGGCGGAGTCGCGCAGCGACGGCTAAGAGCGTTTCACGTCGCCCTTGCCGCAGGCGGTCCCGTCCCGGTTGCGGTCCAGGCCCAGCGGGTCGTCCTTGCCGTTGACCTTCAGGCGGCCGTAGTCGTTCGCCTTGAGCCACTTGCAGCGTGCGGCCGTCGTCTTCTTGACCTCCGCGGGGAAGTCGGTCGGCACGCAGACGTTGATCGAGCCGTAGTGCCGGTCACAGCCGGAGATCGTCGGGCTGACCTTCTGCGCGGTGCGCTTCTTGCCGGGCTTGACCACCTTCCCCTCCGGCTCGTCCGCGAAGTCGTGGACGTGGGCCGAGGCGTCCGTCGCCCTGAGCGCCTGCGGGCCCTGGAGGTGCACCCACTTCGCCACCGACGGCACCCCGTTGGCGTCGACCGCGAAGAGCATGTACCAGCCGGGCGGGGCCAGGTTGGGGTTGCTCGTCACGTTCAGGTCGACGTTGTTGCCGTCGACGGACAGCGGCAGGTCCACGAACCGCTGGTTCGGGTCCGAGGAGTGGGTGACGGCGGCCGGGCGGATCAGCTCGGCCTTGGCGATGGGCCGGTCGACGGTGATCCGCTGGGTGTCGCCGTAGTTCCACTCGGTGTCGATGACCGACGTGATCTGCGGGCGCGGGCCCTTGAACAGGTAGGGCGGGCTGTAGACCGACACGTCGTGGTTCCAGGAGCCGTTGCCCGGGTTGTCGCCGGTGGTCATCACCCGGCCGTCGGGGAGCAGGAACGCCGAGGCGTGGTAGCCGCGTGCCTCGGGGTCGACGGCCACCGGGTCGAAGGTCTCCGACTCCGGGTCGAAGAGCGACGTCTCGTACACCGGGTTGGCGCGGTTGTGCAGCGCGCCGCCCGTCTCCAGCACCTTGCCGTCGGGCAGGAGCACCGCCGAGACGTACATCTTGCCCTGGTTCCCGGTCTGCGGGACCGGGCCGTTGCCGAGGTCGACCGTGCCCTGCGGGATGGGCGGCCCGGCCACGTACGACGGGTTCGGCTGCTTGAGGTCGATGATGTCGGTCAGGCGGTTCGCCTCCGGGTTGGAGTCGATGTTGCCGCCGCCGAGAGTGAGGACCTTCTGGTCCTGCGCCGGGGGCAGCAGCACGCTCGCCGACTGGTCGCGCTCGTCCTTGTTCTGCAGGCCCGGTACCTGCGTGATGGTGTTGGCGCCGTAGTCGTAGATCGCCGAGCCGGTGCCGGGGATGTTGTTGCCGAAGACGTGGCTGCCCGAGTAGAAGAGGCGGCCGTCCTGCATCAGGATCATCGACGGGTACAGACCCCAGTAGGACCAGGTCTGGTTGACCTTCCACAGCGGCTGCCACCGCTGCTCGGCCTCGGAGAACAGCTCGGCGGTGACCGAGCCGGTGGAGTCCTCCTTCAGGCCGCCGAAGGAGATGACGTCGCCGTTGCCGAGGATCGTGGCCGACGGGTACCAGTGGCCGTCGTTCATGTCGTTGGTCTTGGAGTAGGTCTCGGTCTCCGGGTCGAAGACGTACGAGTCCTTGTAACCCTGGTAGCCGACGCGGCCGTCCGCCGTGGGATAGCCCTTGTTGCCGCTCATGACCAGCACCCGGCCGTCCTGGAGCTGGACGTGCCCGGCGCAGAACATGTCCTTGGGCGTGGGGATGATCTTGTAGGAGCCGTTCGCCGGGTCGTACACCGCCGAGGTGAAGGTGCCGGCCTCGAACATCGACTCGTCGTTGCCGGAGCCCGCGATCAGCAGCACCTTGCCGTTGTGCAGGACGACCGAGTGCATCGAGCGGACCGGGTTCTGCGTGGGCAGCACGTCCCACCTGCCGTTCGCGCACTGCTCGGCGGTGCCGGTGCACTCCGGGGGCAGGACCGGGTCGGGCACCTGGTCCATCGTGTAGTCGTCGGTGGTGGCGGAGCCCGTGCCGTAGACGGAGACGCCCCAGGAGATGCGGTCGGTGCCGGCCGGGACCTCGGGGGTGCGGACGGTGGCCTCGGTCCAGTCCCCGGCCAGGTCCAGGGTCTTGAGGTCGGTCCAGTACTGCCAGCCGGCCGTGGTGTCGTGCCGGAACAGGGTGATCGCCGCGTCGGGTGTGGTCGTCTTGTACCAGAGGCCGAGGTCGTACTGCTTGCCCGGCGTCACCACCGGCGCGCACTCGGCGGACTCGGTGATCAGGGCCTTGCGGTCACCGTCGGCGCGGCGGGTCAGCTCGACCTTCATGGCCTTGGCGCCGGTGTGCGCGTCGGCCGTGGTGGTGAAGGTGAAGTCGTTGTCGCCCCAGCCGGACTTCTTCCAGCAGTACGGCATGTCGCCGGTGCCGGCGGTCTCGAAGCCCGGGTTCTTGATGAGGTTGGCGGCGGAGGCGGACTGGGGTGCGGTCAGGAGCAGGCCGGCGGTGAGGCCCGCCACGGCCAGGAATGCGGTACGTCTACGACGTCTGTTCACACGGCTCTCCTTGCTGTGCGGTGCTCCCGCGACCGGGCTTCTCGCGTCCCCGGCGCGGCAGGTAGACCAGCGCTTCGGTCCCGGCGAAGCGCAGGACGAACGTCGTCACCAGCGCGAGCGCGGTGGCCGACAGCACGCCCAGGTGGAACTGGTGCACGAACAGGGCGATCAGCGGGATGCGCAGCACCAGGTCGGCGTTGGCGAGCAGCGCGAACCGCCCGGCCCGGTCCCACCAGCGCCGGTGCCGGCGCCGCTCGCGGAACAGCAGGTGCTCGATGAGCCAGAAGTTCCAGGCGACGCCGAGCTGGTTGGCGAGGATTTCCGCCGGTACGTAGTGCATGCCGGCGGCGGTCAGCGCCCACAGGCCGGCCAGGTTCGGCACGAAGCCGGTGAGCCCGATCAGGCCGAAGCCGACCATGCGCGCGACCGGCGAGGCGGCACGCAGACCGGCCAGATGGCGCAGGAACCGGAAGCCCTCCTGCGCGGTGGACTTGGACTCCCCGGCGAACCGGTCCTGGAAGACGAAGGGCACCTCGGTGACCGTGCGGGGACGGCTGCGGACGGCGAGTTCGAGGAGGATCTTGTAGCCGAGCGGCTGGAGGATCTCGGCGGTGACCGCGCTGCGGCGGATCGCGAAGAAGCCGCTCATCGGGTCGCTGATGCCGTGCAGCCGGCGCGGGAACAGCGCCTTGGTCAGCCAGGTCGCCCCACGCGAGACGAACACGCGGTAGCTGCCCGCCAGTCCGGCGCGGCTGCCGCCCTTGATGTACCGGGAGGCGACGACCAGCCCGGCGTTCGCCCGCTCGCCGGTGGCGACCAGGTCGGGCACGAGGGACGGCGGGTGCTGGCAGTCGCCGTCCATGACGACGATCCAGTCGGACGTGGCCGCCTTCAGTCCCTCGACGACGGCGCCGCCGAGTCCGCCCACCGGCTCCTCGCGATGCAGCACGGTCACGGGGAACGGGCAGTCCTGGGCCGCCTTCTCGATGACCTCGGGCGTGTCGTCGGTGGAGTCGTCCACGAAGACGACCTCGCAGGGCAGCCGGGCCGGGACGGCCTCGGTGATCTGGCGCAGCAACTGCCGTACGTTCGCCGACTCGTTGAACGTCGGTACGACGATGGTGACGGCGCCCGGTTCGGGGATCTCGGCGGTCTCGACGACCTCGCCGGGGACGGTGGACTCCTGGCTCATCGCGCGCCTCCGGCGGACGTCTGGATCTGGCGGATCTCGATGCGGTCCTCGCCGGTGCCGAAGGTGGCGACCGGGTGCGAGTGCTCCATGGCCGCCTTGACGTTGGGCAGGTCGGCCGCGTCACGCCGCACGGTCGGCGAGGCGACGACGTAGTCGAGGTCCTTCCAGCCGCGCGGCATCGTCTTCGTCACCGCCGGGTCGAGGTCGGCCTTGTAGAACCAGATGACGCCGAGGCCGGGCCGGTAGCCCTGGTGCACCAGGTCCAGCCAGAGCGCGTCGTCGACCAGCACGCGGGTGCGTTCCGGGTCCTCGACCTCGGTGGCCAGCCACTTGGAGGCGGCCTTGTAGGGGGCGTTGGCGTCGGTGGTGACGGCGATGCGGGCGCCGTCGTACCAGTGCGGGACGACGTAGGCACCGGCGGCCAGGGCGAGGACGGCGGCGAGCGCGTACCGGCCCACGCTGACGTACCGTTTCTCCGCCTCGGAGCGCCAGCGGCTCAGCACCGCGTGGGCGACCGACGCGGTTCCTCCGGCGAGGACGAGCGCGAGGAACGGCAGGGCCTGGATGACGTACATCGCGGGCAGGTAGCCGTTGGGGCGCAGCGCCAGAGCGGCGAGGATCGCCACGGCCAGGGCGGGTCCGGCCAGGGCGCGGGCGGTGACCGACCAGCGCCAGGTGACGAGCAGGAGCAGGGCGCCCGCGAGGCCGCCGAGGGGCAGGATCCTGTCGTAGTACAGCCACGACTGGAGCACGCCCCAGGAGCCGGAGCCCTGGTCCAGGATGAAGCCCGAACCGGGTCGGGTCATCTGGTACTTGACGCCGTCCCAGAGGGACACGTGCCCGCTGCCCGGCAGCAACTCGCCCTTGAGCAGGGCGAACAGGGGGTAGGAGAAGCCGATCAGGGCGCAGGCCGTGACGGCTCCGGTCAGGGCGAACTTGCGGGTGTCCCGGTGGCTGTGGCGCCACATGGTGAGGAACAGCGCGGGCAGGACGACGAGCATCGTCTCCTTGGTGAGCACGGCCGTGGCGGCCGCGATGCCCGCACCGAAGTGGTGCCAGAGGTGGCGGCTCGGGGAGGCGGCCAGCGTGAAGGCCAGCAGCGTCCACATCACCGCGAGGTTGTCGAGGAAGATCTCCCGCTGGAGCACGACCGACAGCGGCGAGAGCCCGAAGAACACCATGCCGAGCGCCGCCGCCCAGCGGGGCAGCGCCAGGCGCCGGCCCAGGACGTAGATCAGGACCGCGCTGATGCCGCTGATCACGAGCATCGCGGCGCGCATGGTGCCCACCGTCATCGACTCGGGGCTGATCAGTGCCGGGATCCAGGTCAGCACGGCGATCTGGATCCAGCCGAGGGGCGGGTGGTCGTACCAGTAGGTGTAGTGGGCGAGGCCGTTGCCCTGCTGCACGGACCAGGCCTGGGCGAGGTAGGTGCCCTCGTCGTCGCTGAGGGCCGGGTAGTCGGCGATGTTCCAGCCCTGCACGACGAGGATCGCCACGAGCAGGACACCGCACAGGATCAGGTCGGGCCGGGAGGAGCGCAGCCGGCTGGGCGGCTCCGGTCGCCGGTGCGCACCGGTGGGGGGCGCGGGCCGGCGCTGCGCGGGGACCCTCGGAGCGGTCACCGCGGGAAGGGTGGAGGTCACGCGGGAACGTCCTCTCGGGTGACGGGAACGTCCTGCCGGATCACGGCCGTCTCGCCGAGATGCGCGCCCACATGGGTCGTCAGCTCCCAGTCGTTGCGGCCGCGCTGCTCACGCCACACGGCCCGGACGGCCGCACCGGCGAGCAGGACCTGGTAGAAGGGGCCGCCCACGATCAGTTTCAGGTAGTGCGCGAAGCGGACGCGCAGGCCGTACTGCTTGCCGAAGTCGTGCAGTCCGACGACCTCGAAGACGAAGGTGACCAGGGCGGTGACGGCCGGCAGGAAGGTGATGAAGGCGATGCCGACGGGCACGTCCAGGAACAGCGCGATCGCCACGTTCAGCGGGATGATCAGACCGGTGAAGGCCTGCATGAACGGCGTCATCAGGGTGTAGCGGGCGAGCAGCCGCTGCCCCAGGGTGGGCAGTTGCTTCCAGTCCTTCTTCCGGTACACCTGAAGGAATCCCTGGTTCCAGCGGGTGCGCTGCTTCAGCAGGGACATCAGCGAGCCCGGGGTCTCCTCCCGGGTCACCATGTCGGAGTCGTAGGCGACGACGACCTTCTTGCCGACGCTGGACAGGCGTACGCCCAGGTCGCAGTCCTCGGCGAGGCAGTTCGGGTCCCAGCCGTCGGCTTCCCGCAGGACGTCCGTGCGGACGAAGACGGTGTTGCCGCCGAGCGGAATGAATCCTTTCTGCGCGTGCAGGTGGAGCCGCGAGCGGAACCAGAAGAAGTACTCCAGGCAGTTGCGCAGGCTGTACCAGCTGGAGTGGAAGTTGATCAGCTGCACCCCGCCCTGGACGACGTCCGCGCCGGTGGTGCGGAAGGCGTGGTCGACGTGGGCGAGGAGCTCGGGATGGACCTGGTCCTCCGCGTCGAAGACCCCGACGACGTCGCCGCGGCAGTGCGGCAGCGCCGTGTTCATGGCCTTCGGCTTGTTCTTCCTCTCGTGCGTGTCGACGACCACCCGGACCCGTGCGTCACGCGCGGCGGCCTGTTCGGCCACCGCGGTGGTCTCCGGGTCGTCGTGCCCGACGATCACGATGATCTCGAAGTCGGTGTGGCTCGACTCCAGCAGCCGCCGGATCGTGTGGTCCAGCACGGCCTGTTCGTGCCGCGCGGGCAGTAACAGCGAGAAGGAGACGTGTTCGTCCCCGTCCGGACTGCTGAACCGGGTGGAGGCGAGCACTTCCGGCGTGCGCCAGGCGTGCATCTGCCACCACAGCGTGAACGCCGCCATCCAGAACAGAGCAAGTGAAACCGCGGCGATGAAGACAGACGTCAGCAAGAAGATCCCCCCAGATCCCAGAGCCCCCGGTCGTGACGGTGTGCCGGTGCGGCCCCTCCCGTCACGTCACTGTGCAGAGATTAGGGGGGAACTGTGAAACCTGGGGGCTGTTCAGATAAAGAGCGTGTTTCCGTTGATTCCCGACTTCAGTCGCTCAGCACCGCACGCAACCGTTCAACTTCCGTTGTCGGCGCGTCACACGTGAAGTTACGGCAGACGTAGGCCGCCGGTTCACCGCCGACCAGCGGACGGTCGCTGAGCAGCGGGAACTCATCGCTCCCCGGGGCGCCGACGGCGACGACCGCACCCGGCGCGGTCCCCAGAAGTGCCGTGCGGTGCAGTGACCTTGTGCCCTCGTCGTCGAGCGACGGCCCCACGACTGCGACTTCCCGCGGACCGTCCAGCACGGCCTCCGCTACGGCGAGCCCCCAGCCGATGAAGCGCGGCACCCGCGGCCCGAGCGCCTTGACGACACCGAGGGCCTTCTCCGCGGCCGTGCGGTGCGGCTCGGAGCCGGTGTGTGCGGCGTACCCCAGCAGGGCACCGGCCGCAGCGGTCCAACCGGACGGGGCGGCGTTGTCGGTCGGGTCCTGCGGACGGCGGATCAGCCGCTCGGCGTCGGCCGCCGTGTCGTACAGCGAGCCCGACTCCGGGTCGGTGAAGCGGGCCAGGACGTGGTCGACGAGGAAGCCGGCGAACTCCAGCCAGACACCCTCACCGGTGACGGACGCGAGCGCGAGGAAGCCCTCCGCCACGTCCGCGTAGTCCTCCAGGACACCCGCGTTGGCACCGGCCTGCCCGTCCTTGCTGGTACGGGTGAGCCGGGCCTGCTCGTCCAGATGCAGCCGGACCAGGAGATCGGCGGCGGCGACGGCGGCCTCGACCAGGTCGGGCCGGTCGAAGTAGGCACCCGTCTCGGCGAGCGCGGCGATCGCCAGCCCGTTCCAGGCCGCCACCACCTTGTCGTCCCGGCCGGGCGCGGGCCGCTCGGCCCGCTTCACCAGCAGCCGCTGCGAGATCGAAGCGATCTTCTCCGCGTCGAACACGCCCTCGCGCACCGGGAGCTGGAGAACGGACGCGCCCTCCTCGAACGTGCCCTCCTCGGTCACACCGAAGTGCTCGGCCGCCAGTTCGGCGTCCTCCTCGCCCAGCACCTCCCGCAACTGCTCGGGCGTCCACACGTAGTAGGCGCCCTCGACGTGCTGACCGGTGCCGTCATCGCTGTCGGCGTCCAGCGCCGAGGCGAACCCGCCCTCACTCGTGCGCAGTTCACGCACCATGAAGTCGGCGGTCTCCAGGGCGACCCGGCGCGCGAGCTCCGAGCCGGTGGCGCGCCAGAGATGGGCGTACACCCGGCACAGCAGGGCGTTGTCGTACAGCATCTTCTCGAAGTGCGGCACGACCCAGTCACGGTCGACCGAGTAGCGGGCGAAGCCGCCCCCGAGCTGGTCGTACAGACCGCCCCGGGCCATGCGCTCACAGGTGTCCCGCGCCATCTCCAGTGCCCCCTGCGCACCGGTGCGCGCATGGTGACGCAGCAGGAACTCCAGCACCATGGACGGCGGGAACTTCGGAGCCCCGCCGAAACCGCCGCGCTGCGGGTCGTACTCCCGGGTCAGCCCGAGCAGCGCCTGCGCGAGCTCCTCCTCACCGGGGGTCCGCGCGTCGCCGTAGGAGATCTCCCGCCCGGCCAGATCCCGGACGATCTTCCCGGCGACCTCGGTCACCTCGTCCCGCCGCTCGTCCCACGCCTGGTGCACGCCCTGGAGCACCTGCCGGAACGAGGGCATGCCCTGGCGGGGGGCGGGCGGGAAGTACGTACCGAAGTAGAACGGCTCGGCGTCCGGGGTGAGGAAGACGGTCATGGGCCAGCCACCCTGCCCGGTCGCCGCCTGCACGGCCTCCATGTACACGGCGTCCACGTCGGGGCGCTCTTCGCGATCGACCTTGATGTTGACGAAGTGCTCGTTCATCACGGCGGCCGTCTCCTCGTCCTGGAAACTCTCCTTCGCCAGGACGTGGCACCAGTGGCAACTGGAGTAGCCGACACTCAGGTGCACCGGGACACCCCGTCGACGCGCCTCTTCGAAGGCCCCTTCCGACCAGGGCCACCAGTCGACGGGGTTGTCGGCGTGCTGGAGCAGGTACGGGGACGTCTCATGAGCCAGTCGGTTCGGCATGCTTCCATCCTGCCTCACGACGGCCACCCGGCAGCGGAACGCGTTCCCCGCCCGCCGCCGCCCCTGCCGTTGTCACGGGGCCCGGGCCACGCCGGACGGGCTCGACTCGGGAGTGATCCCGGGCGTGGCCGCCTTGACGCCCCTTCCGACAGCCGGCCCGGCACTCGTACACAGGAGCGCCCAGCCCCCCGGAGCCGAGTCACCGGACCGCACACGTTGATCGTCGCCCCCTCGCGCTCATGCCTCCCACCAAGGACACTCCTAAGCACAGGAGTTGTGGCCGGAGGGGGACGTGACATGCGGGACGGTCATCGGGCGGAGGCCGAGCGGTTGTTGGTGCGGGCCGTGGAGGAGGAGGTGCGCCGCTCGGGCGGGCGCAGTGACGGGAAGGTGCTGCTGGCGCGGGCGCGCGGGGCGCTCGACACGATGGCGCGGAGCGCGTCCGAGGAGTACGAGGCCTACACGCGCGCCCTGGACGAGGCGGCGGCCGGTCAGCAGACCTTCGGGCAGCGTTACGCCCGGGAGGGGGCCGGGACGGCGCTGCTGGTGGCCGGGGTGGCGGCGGTCGCGGCCGTGGCCGCCGACATGGCGCTGGGCACGGGGGCCGGGACCGCTCTCGGGGCGGGTGCGACGGTGGGTGTCGCGGGAGCGGCGGCGACGGTGGTGAAGGTGGTCGGATCGCATCTGCCGGCCGCGAGCCGTCGCGCCGGGGCCGCGAGCCAGCCGGGCGGGCCCGAGCAGTTGCGGCTGCAGTGGCTGACCGCGCTGGAGGTGCGGGGCATCCGCCCGTTCCTGGACCAGCAGCGGGTGCTCGCGGCCTCGACCGGGCCGAAGAAGACGGGGCCACGGCTGCGGGGCGCGGACAAGAGCGCGGCGGCGCGCGGACGCAACGTGCTGGAGCAGTCCTTCGGGCAGCTCCCGGAACCGGCCGAGCCGTTCGCGGGACGGCGGCACGAGCTGGCGCAGATCCGGCAGTGGGTGCAGGCGGCCCGGGCGAGCACGGAGACGCAGCCGACGGTCGTCGTGCTGCACGGCACGCCCGGCAGCGGCCGCACGACGCTCGCGGTGCACGCCACGCACGATCTGAAGGACTACTTCCGCGGTGCCTGCGTCGTCGACCTGCGCGCGGACGGGCCGGGCGAGTCCCCACTGTCCACCCGCGACGCCCTGCTGCATCTGCTGAACCGGCTCGGCGCGCCCCGCGAGCAGCTGCTGTTCCGTGAGCGCTCCTCCCCCGACCAGCAGGTCAAACGGCTGAGCGAGCTGTACCACCAGCATCTGACGGGCCTGCCGGTGACGGTCGTCCTCGACGACGCCGCGGACGCCGAGCAGATCCGCGCCCTGGTTCCGGAGCGGTCCGACAGTCTGGTGCTGGTGACCGCGCGGGGCCCGTTGGAGCCGGCGGGGCTGCCCGCGCGGGTGCATCAGCTGGCGGTGGCGCCGCTGGACGCCGCCGGCGCGGAGGAATTGCTGGGGGCGGTGGCCCAGGACCGTTCGGGACCGTACGACGCCGAGTCCGCGGACCGGCTCCGGGAGCTGTGCGGCGGGCTGCCGCTGGCGCTGCGCGCCGCCGGTTCGTGCCTGGGTCCGCGTTCCCCGCGCGCGCTGGCCGCGGACCTGGCCGCGTACGGCCCGGTGGAGCCGGTGGAGCGTGCCCTATGGCTGCGCTACACGGACCAGTCGGAGACGGTACGGCGGCTGCTGCGCCGACTGGCCCTGGCCGGGCGGGCCTCGCTGGGCGCCGCCGCTGCCGCAGCGCTGCTGGCGACCGACGAGGCGGAGGCGAAGCGCCACTTGCGGGCCCTGACGGAGGCCGGCCTGATCGACCACGTCCGGGGCGATCGCTACCGGCTGCACGACCTGGTGCGTTCCTTCGCCCAGGCCCGCCTTCTCGACGAGGAGGAGCCGACCGAGCGCACGGCGGCGCAGGAGCGGCTGATCGTGAACTACGCCGAGCTGGCCGACTCGGTGCTGCGGATGGTCGACGGCAACATGTCGACCCGCACCAACCGCTTCAGCCCGTACGGTTTCACGTCCCTCGACGAGGCGCTGCGCTGGCTGGACGACGAGTCGAGCTTCATCACGGCGGCGCTGCGGCATGCCGAGGGCGTGGACCAGGCGGCGGTGCTGAACCTGCTGGGCGCCCTGTGCGACTACTGCCTGCTGCGGGGAGACCTCTACCGCCTGGGCGAGATCAGTGAACTGGCCCAGGCGGTGGACGAGGGCCTGCTGGTCCGCTCGGTGCAGTGGCGTACGGGTATCGCGGCGCGGCAGCTGGGCGAGCTGGACAAGGCCCGCACGACGCTCACGTCGGTCGTGGACCTCTACCGGGAGGCCCATCACGACGCCGGTGCGGCCCGCGCCCTGTGCTCCCTCGGCATCACCCTGCACCACCAGGGCAACCTGACCGAGGCGTCGGAGAAGCTGCGTGAGGCCCTCGCGCTTCAGGCCTCGCCCGCGCTGGCCGTGGACCGGGCGTGGACGATGCACGCGCTCGCGGCGGTGGAGCGGGACCGGGCCCGGCTGGCGGAGGCGCTGGAGCTGCTGACCGAGTCGCTGGTCCTGCATCGCCGGGGCGAGTCCGTGCACGGCCAGGCGTGGGCGCACTTCCAGCTCGGTCAGCTGGGTCTGCGCATGGGGGACGTCCCGCGTGCCGAGTCGGAGCTGCGGGCGGCTCTGGAGCTGTACGGCCGGACCCGTGACGCCCGTGGTGAGGCCTGGGCTCTGACGCAGCTGGCCCGGGCGCTGCTGGTGGCCGGGGACGCGTCGCCGGCGGTGGAGGAGCTGCGCGGGGCCGCCGCGCGGCACCGCGACAACGAAGACGCGCGCGGCGAGGCCTGGACGCTGTACTACCTGGGCCAGGCCCTGGAGGAGACGGGCAGCCTCGACCAGGCGGTCCGCGAGCTGGAACGCGCCCGAACGATGTTCTCGCGGATGCGCGATGTGTACGGCCTGGCCTGTGCCCGGCACCACTCGGCCCGTGTCACCCGCGACCAGCGAGCGGCCCAGACGGGTTCCCTGCGGAACTCGGGCTTCGCGCGGCAGCTGCTGGTCGACGCCCGGGCGGACTTCCGGCGCATCGGTGTCGCCCATGGCGAGGCGTGGACCTGCCTGGAGCTGGCGGTCGTGGACGCGGGCAACGCCCGCACGCAGCAGGCTCTCGGCCTGTGCGACGAGGCGGTGGAGCTGTTCGCGTCGTACGGCGACCGCCGGGGCGGGGACTGGGCCCGCTTCCTGCGCTGCACCCTGCTCCCCTACGCCGCCCCGGGCGGCGTGGAGATCGGCACGGCGGTCGCCCAGGAGGAACTGGCGCAGTTGTCCCGCGCCGGCCACCCCCTGCGGGACCAGAAGCTGGACGACTACCTCGACGCGTACCAGCTGCTGCTGGAGCGCGGGATCACCCTGGAGGCGGGCTGGCAGGCCTGGCGTCTCGGCATGGTGCCGAACCGGCATGCGCGCGAGGTGATGGGCGTGGCCGTGGAGCCGAAGCCGTAGGCCACGGCCGGCCGTGGGGCCACGGCCGACCGTGAGCCGACTGACGCGGGGCCCCTGCCGCCCGGCGTTCCTCGCGCAGATGCGCGGGGCTCCGCGGGGCTCCGCGGGGCTCCGCGGGGCTTCCAATCAGCGACGCTCCTCGCCGCGGCCGGGTGCCCGTCGGCGGCGCTCCTCGCAGGTGCGTAGCCACTTCCGTCAGCGACGCTCCCCAAGGCGCGCGGTGCCCCTCCACCGCGCTCCTCGCCGCGGCCGGGTGCCCGTCGGCGGCGCTTCTCGCTGCGGATCGGTACCCGGCGACGGCGCGTGCCGACCACCCGCACGGGGGCCCCGGTCGGCAGCGTGCCTCGCAGATGCGCGGGACTTCCGTCAGCGGCGCTCCCCCAAGGCGCGAGGCCCGTCCCGGGCGCTCCTCCCTGCGGACCGGTGCCCGTCACGGCGCTTCTCGCCGCGGCCGGGTGCCCGTCGGCGGCGCTTCTCGCTGCGGATCGGTACCCGGCGACGGCGCGTGCCGACCACCCGCACGGGGGCCCCGGTCGGCAGCGTGCCTCGCAGATGCGCGGGACTTCCGTCAGCGGCGCTCCCCCAAGGCGCGAGGCCCGTCCCGGGCGCTCCTCCCTGCGGACCGGTGCCCGTCACGGCGCTTCTCGCCGCGGCCGGGTGCCCGTCGGCGGCGATCCTCGGCTGCGCGCGGCGCGCCCCTCGGTGGCGCGTGGTGCCGGACACCGACGGGGGTTGCCGCTCCAGGGGGTCAGCCTTGCTTCTTGCCGCCCTGGCCGGAGGGCTCGGCTTCCGCGGGCTCCGTGTCCTTCCCCGACGGGTCCGCCGGGTCCGCCGGGGAGTGTTCCGGCTGGTCGGCCCTCGGGTCGGGGACCTGGGTGAAGTCGACCCGGTTCATGTGCCGGCTCATGGACTTCATCAGGGCCCACACCGCCACGGCCATCGCCGCGAAGACGATGAAGCCGAGGACGCCGGGGGTGACCTTGTCCTCGTCGACCTCCTTGGCGAAGGAGACGAGGTGCGTCATTGCCAGGCTTGCGCTTGCGCTCATGTCAGGCATTGTCGCGGATGCCCGCAAAGAGGTCGTCCTCGGGGAGGGAGGTATCGACGAGGGCCTTCGCCAGCTCGTACTCCTCCGTCGGCCAGACCTCCTTCTGGATCTCCATCGGAACCTTGAACCAGCCGCCGTCCGGGTCGATCTGGGTGGCGTGGGCGATGAGCGCCTTGTCGCGGATCTCGAAGAACTCGGCGCACGGGATGTGGGTGGTGAGCGTGCGCTGCTTCATGCCGAACTCCTCCCAGCGCTTGAGCCAGTCCCCGTAGGGGGACTCCAGGCCGCGGTCGAGCATCGCCTGGTGTAGGGCCTCGGTGCGCGGGCGGTTGAAGCCCTGGTTGTAGTAGAGCTTCCGCGGCTGGTAGGCGGGGCCGTACTCCGCCTCCGGGTACTTCTCGGTGTCCGCCGCCGACTCGAACGCCACCATGGAGATCTTGTGGGTCATGATGTGGTCGGGGTGCGGATAGCCGCCGTTCTCGTCATAGGTGGTGATCACTTGAGGGCGGAAGGCGCGGATCTTGCGCACCAGCTCCCCGGCCGCGTGGTCCACGTCCTCCAGGGCGAAGCAGCCCTCCGGCAGCGGCGGCAGGGGGTCGCCCTCGGGCAGCCCGGAGTCGACGAAGCCGAGCCACTCCTGCTTGACGCCCAGGATCTCCCGGGCCTCGTCCATCTCCTTCTTGCGCACCTCGTGAATGTGCTCCTCGATGTACGCGTCGCCCTGGAGCTTGGGATTGAGGATGGAGCCGCGTTCCCCGCCCGTGCAGGTCACGACCAGCACGTCCACCCCCTCGGACACGTACTTCGCCATGGTCGCGGCGCCCTTGCTCGACTCGTCGTCGGGGTGGGCGTGAACGGCCATCAGTCGCAACTGGTCAGTCAAGACTCAATCCTCAGTAAGTCGGCGCCCTGTGTGCGTCGGCGCAATCAGCGGCTTCTATAGTGACCGAATCGGGGGGCGAATAATTCCGGGGCCCGGTCCTGGAGCCCCTTCCGGGACCTTCGTCCCGGCCCGGTCTGGAGGACGATCATGAGTACGGCGAGCACGCGACTGCCCGAGGGCCGCTACGGCCGTTCCTCGGAGGAGCGCGCCGACCGCACGCTCAAGGTCGTGGGGGCCGTGCTCGCGGTGGCGCTGCTGGGGCTCGTCGGCTGGTTCGGCTACCACTACGTCGCCCAGAACGAGATCAGCGCCGAGGTGATCAGCTTCGAGCCGGGCAAGGAGTCGGTGCGGGTGCATCTGGAGGTCCGCAAGGACGCCGGCACCGACGGCTACTGCACCGTGCGCTCGCAGGCCGAGAACGGGGCCGAGGTGGGCCGGGCCGACTTCCGCTTCGACGGGGACGACACCCGCATCGACAAGGTCGTCACACTCCGTACGACCTCCCCGGGGACGACGGCCCAGCTGCTGGGCTGCCACGCCGGCTGACCACAGCGTGCGTCACCAGGAATACGTACGGCCTGACCTGCATTGACGTTATTCTGGTCGCTTATGTCCTCCCCCTGGGGCTCCTGAATTGTTAGGCTCGTGGTTTCGCCCTTCCGTGAAGGAACATTCTTCTGTGTAGGGCGATGCTTTGTATTCCCAGTACCTACGAGGAGCACCTGTGACCCAGACCAGCGAGAACGTCACCTGGCTGACCCAGGAGGCGTACAACAAGCTCAAGGCTGAGCTTGAGCACCTTACTGGTCCCGCGCGGGCGGAGATCTCCGCGAAGATCGCCGCGGCGCGCGAAGAGGGCGACCTGCGTGAGAACGGCGGGTACCACGCGGCCAAGGAGGAGCAGGGCAAGCAGGAGCTCCGTGTGCGCCAGCTCACCCAGCTCCTCGAGAACGCCAAGGTCGGCGAGGCGCCCGCGGCGAACGGCGCGGTGGCTCCCGGCATGGTCGTCACGATCGCGTTCGACGGCGACGAGGACGACACCCTGACGTTCCTGCTCGCGTCCCGCGAGTACGCGAGCTCCGACATCGAGACGTACTCGCCACAGTCCCCGCTGGGCACCGGCGTGATCGGCCACAAGGTCGGCGAGGACGCGGAGTACGAGCTGCCGAACGGCAAGAAGGCCCTGGTGAAGATCCTCAAGGCCGAGCCGTACGAGGGCTGACCCACCCCCTCCGAGCCCTGGTATGCCCCCGGTGCCGCTGCGCGGCACCGGGGGCATTCTCACGCCGTCGCCGAGCGGCACCTGCGCACCGCCAGCGTCCGGAAGGCCACCAGGATCAGGATCGAGTAGATCAGCGAGGCCCGGACGGGGTGCCGGACGGGCCTACGGGCGGGAAGTGTCTCAGTCCAGGTCCCTGCGGCCACGGATGGAGCTCGTCCACATGGCCAGCGGGGTCAGGAAGCCGACGGCGACGATCAGCCAGAGGGCGCCGCGGCTGCCGAGGAGGGTGCCGGCGATGCCGGCGGTGAGGGCGCCGACGGGGACCGCTCCCCAGGAGACGAAGCGGACGGTGGCCATGACGCGGGGCAGGAGTTCGGGCGGGGTGACCGTCTGGCGGTGGGTACGGGCCAGGACGCTGAGCACCACCGCCGCCGCGCCGACGCCCACGTTGCCGAGGGCGAACAGGAGCAGGCTCCAGCCGCTGCCGGCCAGCGGCATCAGGAGGGCGGCGCAGGCGCCGGCCAGGGTCGAGTACAGGATCGTACGGGCGCTGCCGAAGCGGTTGGCCAGGGTGGTGGTGACGGCTGCCCCGATGAAGCTGCCCAGTCCCTCGGTGGCGATCAGGACGCCGACGAGGCTCGCCGGGGCGTCGAGCGTCCTGACGAGGAAGACGGGGATGAGCGCCATGAGCGCACCGAGAGTGAAGTTCACCAGGGTCGCCGCGGCCGCGCACAGCCGGATGACCTTGTGGCGGACGACGAAGTGCCAGCCCTCCTTGATGAGCGCCAGGGTCGACTCGCGCTCGGCCTGCGGTGGCTTCGGGGCCGCGGGTCTCGGCAGGCTGCGCAGGAGCACCGCGGAGACGAGGTAGCTGACGGCGTCGAAGACGAGGCTGACGGCCGCGCCGCACAGTTGGACCAGCACACCGCCCACCGCCGGGCCGCCCATCTGGGTGGCGGAGGCGGAGCCCGAGGTGAGGCTGTTGCGCGCGGTCAGTTCCTCCTTGCTGACGATCGACGGCAGGAAGGTGGAGTTGCCGACGTCGAACACCACCGTCGCCAGGCCCACGACCAGGGCGACGACGACGAGTTGCGTCAGGTGCAGGACGCCGAGGAGGGCCGCGACGGGCACGGACAGGACCGCGACGGCCCTGATGACGTCCATGGCCACCTGGGTGCCACGCAGCGGCAGGCGCTGCACGATGACGCCCGCGGGCAGGCCGATCGCGATCCAGGCGGCGTACTGGGCCGCCGGGAGGAGGCTGACCTCAAAACTCGACGCGTGTAGAACACTGACGGCAAGGAGGGGCAGGGCGACTGTGGTCACCGCGTCGCCGACACCGCTGATCGTCGTGGCGGTCCAGAATCGCCAGAAGAGGGATGCCCCCTTCGCCGGGGCCTGTGTCGACCCGCTCGCCGCGTCCTGCGTCGACCCCTTCGCCGTCCGGCTGATATCTGATGTCCCATCAGATCTGGTCGTCTGGTCGGCCGTCACCGGTCCCCAACCTCCATGAAAATCGCAGCAATTGCAGTTCTTGCACAGCTTGCCACTCTCGCTGATTTCGCTGACTCTTACGCTTCGGGCGTTGCGGGCACAGCACGATCGGCGTCAACTCGCGTTTTCCCCGACCACGTCGTCGGCGCCCCCGCCGAGCAAACCCGAGTTGGCCATGAAGACGCCCAACTGGCAGCGGCTGCGCGCTCCGAACGTCTCGTAGATCTTGGAGATATGGCTGCGACAGGTCCGCACGCTCAACCCCATACGGCGGGCGATGGTCTCGTCCGTCTCACCGTCGGCGAGCAGCTTGATGATGGACAGGCGGACACCCGAGAGCAGGACCTGCACATCGGGGGCACGGTTCTGGGAGGGGAAGGGAGTTCCGAGGAGCCAGGCCCGCTCGAAGATGCCGACCAGGAATTCCACTATGGCCGGCTGCTGGATGGCGAGGGCGACCTCGCGATCGCTGCGGGCCGGGATGAAAGCGACCTTGCGGTCGAAGATGATCAGGCGCTCGGCGAATTCCTCGAGGCTGCGGACCTGTCCGCCGTACTTGATCACCTGGTTGACGTAGCGTCTGGTGGCCGGGCTGAAACGGGCGGAATGCTGATAGACCGTGCGCATGCGGATGCCGCGTTCCAGCATGTCCTTGGTGGCCGACCAGGCCGATTCCAGACTCTCCGCGCTCCGGCCTCCGCCCGGCTGGGCCGTGAGGACCTCCTCCTGGCACCGAGCGGCAGCCCGCTCCAGCTCGGCGTTGATGGCGTCGTGGCCGACCAGCGTGACGAACTCCAGGTCCCGGTCGGAGCCGGCGACCGCCTCGTCGTAGGCGACCTGGTACTTGCCGAAGTCGGCGCGGAGCCGGAAGGCCTCGCGTTCCAGGCTCTCGATCTGCCGGTCGAGCGGCGCGAGGAGTCTCGATGCCGCATGGCGCGGAGTGGAGACGCTGTAGGTCTCTCCGTCCTGATGGACCGAAACCAGCAGGTTGTAATGGCACAGCTTCTCGACGGCGGCGGCTGTGCGCTCCCTGCTCCAGCCGAGGGTTTCACTCAAGCCGCCCAGTGTGACCTGCCTCTGCCGGACCGCCAGCGAATACACCCGCTGCGGATCCGCCTCGCCCTCTGACGTGGCATCAGCAATCGCTATTTCTTTCAGTGGTGAACTACTCACACTGTCCCCCTCTGCGCTGACACGCGCAAGCAGACCAGCCATCGTGGCCCTTGATGGACTGATCCCTGTCTCCACACGAGGATATTGCGGACGACGGACCTGGCCACATCACAGGATCCGCGCTAAGCCCCCCGGAATTGTCGTCGCCGCACCTGCCGCATTCAGACACTGCCGAATTGGGCAAGCGGAGAGTAAGCGTATGGTTCCTACAGGCACTCGACAGTACGGTTTTGAGACACAGTTCAAGCCAGGACGATTGAATTCGGCCCTACGCCCGAGGGGATGCGGGCAGCGGTCAGGCGCGCGTGGCGGAATCCGTCCAGGCGATGAGGTCCTCGACCTCCACCACGCAGTCCCCGCAACCGGATCCGGCCCCCGTCTCGTCACGCACCGCCGCCGCGTCGCGGTGGCCCGCCCGGATCGTCGCCACGATCTTGCTCTCGGGCACCCGCGCGCACAGGCAGATCAGCGGATCGTCACTGCCGGACACCGTCGCCCAGTCCTTCCGCCCAGCGGACGAGTTCGGCGTCGGCGAGTGAGGAGGCCATCCAGTCGTGGTCCAGCACGGCGCCCGGCAGGGAGGGCACGGTGACGACGTAGAGGCCCGCCGCCCGGGCCGACGCGATGCCGGTGGCGGAGTCCTCGAAGGCGACCGAGCGACCCGGGAGGGCGCCCAGCGCCTCGCACGCCACCAGATAAAGGTCGGGGGCCGGCTTGGCCGTGATCACCTCGTCGGCCGCGAAGGACACGGGGAAGTAGTCGGCGAGGCCGGACGAGGTGAGCGCGGTGTCGAGCAGTTCCCGGGGGGAGTTGCTGGCGACCGCCACCGGAAGGGTCGCGGCGCAGCGCTTGACGAGTTCGGCGGCGCCGGGCAGCGCGTCGGCCCCCTTTGCCAGCTCCTCGCGTACCAGGCCGAGCAGTTCGGCGGCGAGCTCGCGGCCGGCTCCGGGCCTGCCGAAATACTCGGCCATCGCCTCGCCCGCGCCCTGCAGCGTACGGCCGATGACCAGGGCCTTCTGCTCCGGGCCGAAGTCGTGGCCATGGGCGGCGAAGATCTTGGTCTCGGCCCTGGTCCAGCAGACCTCGGTGTCGACCAGGAGTCCGTCACAGTCGAAGACGACCGCTTGCGGGGCGGGGGGAAGGGCGCTCACTCTTCGTTCCTCCAGTCGGCGGCCGCGACGGTGGCGAGCAGCGGCGCGACACCTGGTTCGTTGCAGTCGATCCATTCTGTCAGCACCGACAGGACGTCCCAGCGGGCGGCGCCCGGGGGCAACTCCGCGTCGCCCAGGGCCGTCAGCCAGTGCCGGACCGCGTCACGTGTGCGGTGCTCGCGGGCGAGCGCGCCCCACCGGTCGGTACGCCCCGCGAGCCGGCCGAGGCTCGGCTCCGCCGCGAGGTCGTGCAGCGGGATGTCCCGCTCCAGCTCGGCGACCAGGCTCCGGGCCGGGCACGGCTGCCCCTCGGCGGGCGGGCTCTGCGTGAGCGCGCTGCGCAGCCAGGCGGTCCCCGTGCGGTAGGTGAACAGCCGCAACTCCCGTACCAGGTCGGCCGGTTCGTCCGGGGTGTGGACGAAGTTGAACAGCCCGTTGACCCGGCCGAAGCGGGTGCGCAGGTCACGGCCGTGGGCGGAGGCGGGGTCGGCCGCTCCCTTGGCGGCGGTCAGCCGTACGCTCGCGGGAAGGCCGGATCCCGCTCTACGCGTGTCACGCAGCAGGACGAGCGCGGACGGGCCGGAGCCCAGCAGGTGGTCGACCACCGCGATGCGCTGCCGTGAGGCGGCGTTGAACTGGTAGCGCCAGATCTCCCTGGTCAGCACCGGGTCGAAGGGGAACGGCCGGGCCGCGAAGGGCTTCCAGCCCTCCTCCTCCAGGATGTCCAGCACCCGCGGACCACGCCGGCCGGCCAGGGCGTCCGGCTTGAGGACCACGAAGGTGTTCGCGTGCAGCCAGGCCCGCTCGCTGGGGGAGCCGAACAGCTCCAGTCCCTCCCGCGCGTAGGGGTCCAGGCGGTACAGATCCCGCTTGCGCGGGTCCACGGTCAGGGAGTCGAACGCCCGCGGCAGCACGGCCGAGCGGGTCGTGCCCGGCACGTGGAGGTCCGCCGGCGCCGGGGCGGCGGTGGTCGTCGTGGTCACCTGTCCTCTTTCCTGGCGGTCGCGGCACCGCCGCCGATGAGCTCCATCACGGTCCGGCAGGCGGGGCGCTGCGGGTTCACCAGATGCATGTGGCGTGCGCCGGGCACGGACACCGTTGTCAGCCGTGGTCCGTCCTGCGGCCAGTGGTCCAGCTGGTGGCGGGTGAGTTCCACCGGTACGGCCTGGTCCTCCTGCGCGCTCACCACCGTGACGGAGGCCGCGTCGGCCGGCGCGAGCACGGGCGTCGCCTCCCGGTGGGTCCCACCGGCGGCGCGGTGTTCGGCCAGGAAGACCTCCACGGCTCCCTCGCCGACCCCGAGGCGGGCCGCTTCGGCGAGGTCGGTCACCGGGGCGAGCAGCACGACGCGGGCCCCGCGGGCCTGCTCCTGGAGGGCGGCGAGCAGCAGATGGGCGCCCGCGGAGTGGCCCACGAGCACCGCGCCGTCCCAGGTGCTGTCCTTCTGGCCGAGCAGGTGCAGGGCCGCCCGGCAGTCCTCGGCGGCGCCCGGCCAGGCCCCGCCGTCCCAGCTCGGCCGGTACTCCAGGACGGCGACCCGGTGGCCGAGTTCGGCCAGGGCGAACGCCAGCGGTTCCAGATCCTGCGCCGTACGGTCGTGCCGCCAGAAACCGCCGTGCACCAGCACCACCGGTGCGGCCTGCGGGGTCTCGGCGACGGACACGTCACCGTCCTCCGGTTCCGCCGGCCCGTACAGGTCGATGCGCTGCCACCCGGAGGGTCCGTACCGGAGGTGACCGAAGGCCGTGCTCACAGGAGGCCGAACGCTTCGAGTCGCGACAGCCAGTGGTGCATGCGCTCGTCGGACATGCGCACCTCGGCCCGGCGCTCCGCGGACTCCTCGGCGGCGCCCAGGCGATACCAGACGGTCCCGTCGTCGCGGCGGATCATGAAGGCGCGCTGCTTGCGGGCGGGGCTCTGGATCATCAGCGAGATCGTCTCGGGCTCGGTGATGGTGGTGTGCAACTGCTCGTGGTCGAGCGTGATGCACCGGCCGGCCGGCTCCTCGCGCACGAAGTACGGCCAGAAACGGGAGACGTCGGCGCTCTCGTCGAGCGGCTGGTCGGTCGCGTACAGGGTGTGCTGGTACGCGCCGTGCAGGATGTAGGCGGTGAAGCTGTAGCGGTGGTTGTGGACCCGCTCGTACTGGTCGGTGTTGGCGAGCCGGAGCCGGATGCGCAGGCCCTTGTCCTGGTCGTCCCAGATCACGATCTTGTCGTCGAGCGCGTGGCACTCGAACTTCTCGCGCAGTTCCGGTGTGCGCAGCGCACGGCCCACGAGGGTGCGCAGCAGCGCCCGGTCGTCGCCGAGCCGGTGGGCGATCGCCTCGGTGATCTCCGCCGCCGCCTCCAGGTCGTCCCAACGCACCTTGGGCAGCGAGGCCATGAGCGCCTCGGCCTTGGCGATGTCCTGCTCGGAGGGCGCGTTCAGCAGGATCGACGGGGTGAGATACATCAGGTCGTCGCCGGGGCGGGTCACCATCACAGCACCTCCATGGCCCGCAGGCGGCCGGTGAGTTCGTCGAAGTAGTCCTTGCTGATGCGCTTGCTGCCGCGGCGCTCGGTCTTTTCCTTGTCCTCGCCGAAGCGCCACCAGACACGGCCGGTCTCCCGCTCGGTGATGATCGAGCGCTCCTTCTCCGCGGGGCCGCGCAGAAAGAGCGAGACGGTGTCCGGGGTGGTGTACGTGGTGTGGATCTCGCTGTGGTGGAGCGTGTAGCAGTTGCCCGCCTGCTCGTTGGTGACGAACCGGGGCACCACGCGCAGGTCGGTCGGCACGGCGTCGAAGTCGTCCTGGGCGCTGCGCGGAATGTCCTCCTCCGAGAGACGCCCGGTCAGTTCGTGCCGCACGTGCTTGTACTGGCCGCGCATGATCAGCGAGGTGAAGGTGAACCGGTGGTCGTGCGGCCGGTCCCGGTGGTCCTCGGTCGAGACGTGCACGCGGATGCGGAAGCCGCGGTCCAGGGCGTCGTAGATGACGAGCTTGTCGAGCAGCCGGTGGTGCTCGCACTTGTCGAAGAGGTCCTCCTCCTCGCGCGCCCGCTCCAGCAGCTGCGTCAGTGCCGCCTTGTCCTCGGAGAGCGCGGTGAGGATCTCCTTGGTCTGCGCGCGGGCCTTGGGGAGATCGGACCAGTCGACGACCAGCCGGTCGAGTGCGTCAAGCATGTGGGGCTCCTTCTTCGGATTACGCGACGGGGAGGCGGGCTTCCGACCGGACGGGCAGTCCGAACACCCGGTGCGCGGTGCCGGCCGCGAGGGTGCGGACGTCCTGGGGGGACAGACCCTGCGACTGCGCGTTGGCCATCTGACGGGCCAGCGGCACGGAACCGGCCGCGACGATCCCGTCCTGCTGGTACCAGAGGGCGTTGTCCACGCGGTGGTGCAGGTCCTGGCCGCCGAGCCGTGCGGAGTCGCAGCGGTCGGTCATCATCATCGAGTTCTCCACGCCCATCAGTTGGACGGCACGGGTCGCGATGGCCAGGTCGACGTGCTCCCCGTCGAAGTTGATGCAGGCGCCGATACGGCCGGCCGCCGCCTGACGCATGATGGCCGCCGGGACCGGTCCGACGATCCGCGGCATCTGGTCGAGGGTCCAGCCGGGCAGGTCGTAGGAGGCGATGACGGCGTCCCGCTCGGCGCGCGCCCGGGCACTGCGGAAGGCGTGCCGGATCAGCAGCGGCATGTCGTTGAACAGGTGGTCGGTGACGACGCGGACGCCGGTGCCGGACCACTCGTTCTGCCAGGCCAGCTCGACGATCTCGTCGACCTGTTCCGCGCTGCGCAGCGGGTCGGCACGGGTGAAGTGGCCGAGCGCGGGGCGGATCCCGTGGGCCATGAGGAGCGGGATGAGCCAGTCGAAGCCCGTGTCGCGGGCAGTGGGCTCGTCCTGGAGTTCGGAGGCGGGCGAGAACGCGTCGGGCGACAGGACGGTGTACGTCAGTCCGTACGGTCCGAGGGCCGCGAGGCGCTCCCACTCGTGCCTGCTGGGGGCCCAGACGGTGGCCGCGGGGGTACCGCCGTGACTGGCCAGGAGCGGCCCCTCCAGGGCGATGCCGGCGACGTGCGGCAGCAGTCCCTCGCCCCGCATGCGGTGGTACTCGTGCACGAAGGCCTCGAACTCCGCGAGCTGCTGCCGGTGGAGGTACATCGTGGGCAGGCTCAGGACGCCCTCGCTCGCGCACCAGGCGTCGAGGCGCGCGAGGTCGACCTTGGTGAAGTCCGAGAAATCGACGTCACCGAACCCATGGCAATGGACCTCCACGGGCGGCAGCCCACTCCATGGATTCGCCATAGGCGACCTAGACCCGCTCGCTGCAGTGGATTCCACGAGACAACTCCCAATCCAATAAGTTGGCCTTAGTGATTGTCGTTCACCGTACTGCGCTGCTACCAGTCCGCACCGAGTTCAGCATCATGCAGTGCAGGATGGTGAAGGTGCGCTGATCGGCTCCGGCGGCTTAGTGTCGTTCCAGCGAAGCCGACGGGCTCCGGTCACCGGAACCTGATGGTTCGCCTATTCCACAGGAAAAGGAGGTGATTCCACATGAAGAAGTACACCAAGCCGGCCACCAAGAAGGTTGCCTTCGGGACCGTCCTCAGCACGGTCGTGTGATGTGAGCGCCGGGGCGCCGAGGTTCTATGGACCACGGCGCCCCGGCGCAAATCCTTTTTTTCCGGAGTACTCCGAGATCGAGTGAGGTGAATATGTGCGGCCTTGCAGGTCTGGCCCGCACCGATGGGCAGGTGCTCTCGCCGGACACTGACGGCCTTCTGCGTCGCATGGCGCGGGCCGTGGCCCATCGAGGCCCCGACGATCAGGAGTTGTTGCGTACCGGGCCGGTCGGCCTGGCCTTCACGCGACTGTCCCTCGTGGACCCCACCAACGGCGGCCAGCCGATCCACAGCCCCGACGGCGACGTGATCCTCATCGCCAACGGCGAGGTCTACAACCACCGCGAACTGGCCGCGACCCTGCCTTCCGGCGTCCGCCTTCGTACCTCCGGCGACTGCGAAGTGCTGGTCCATCTCTACCAGCAAAAGGGCCTCCGGTTCCTGGACGACGTCCGGGGCATGTTTGCGATCGTCCTCTACGACCGCAAGAGAAACCGTCTCCTTTTCGCTCGAGACCGGTTCGGCATCAAGCCGCTGTTCTATCACCGGAACAGCGAGCGCATGGTCTTCGGCTCCGAGATAAAGACGCTCTTCGAAGACCCTGCCTGTCCGCGCGAACTCGACTGGGACAGCGCCCTTTCCGACCAGGCGCTCACCGGAGCGCCGGATTTCGTCGAAGGCGCGCCCAATACCTGGTTCCGCGGTGTCGAACTGGTGCCGGCCGCGACCGTCGTCACGATCGACCTGCGTGACGGAAGTACCGAGAATCACCGCTATTGGTCCTTCCCGCGCACGGCGGATCTGCGGGACGAGCTCTCCCCCGCCGAGTTCACCGAGCGGTACGCGCAGGCGCTCGCCGACTCGGTGCGCGAGTGCGAGACCTCGGACACCGAGGTGGGCCTCTTCCTCAGCGGTGGTGTCGACTCCGCGTCGATCGCCGCCCTGAGCACCATCCGCCCCCGCACCTTCACCGCCCTCAACGGCAGCACCCTCGCCAACGAGGACGCCATGTACGGGCATCGCGTCGCCCGGCACTACGGGCTCGACAACCACCAGGTCCTCTTCGACATCTCCCAGGTGCCCGCCGCGCAGGAGTGGAAGAACCTGCTGTGGCTGCTGGAGAGTCCCCAGTGCGGTCCCGAGGTCTTCTACAAGCGGGAGCTGTACCGCTTCGTCAAGGCCCGGTTCCCGGAGATCAAGGGCATGCTGCTGGGCGGCGGCAGCGACGAGTTCAACGGTGGCTACACGGCCGGCTTCGGCGACGACTGGGAGCAGTTCGCGTCCGGCATCGACGGCATGGCGCTGCGCGACGACCGCCATCGCCACCGCGGTCTCGCGGCCTGGTGGGAGCAGTCCCCGCAGCCGCTGGTGCGGGCCGAGGTGCTGCGCCGCGGGACGCCCGCCGAGGACCCCTACGAGCGGTACCTGCGCTGGAAGTACCGCGACGTCCAGCAGTACAACTGCTGGCACGAGGACCGGACGGCCGCCGGCAGCGGCATCGAGGCCCGGGTCCCCTTCCTGGACCACCGTCTCGTGGAACTCTCCGCCTGTGTCCCGCCGTCGCTGCGCGCCCGGCTCACCTGGGACAAGCGCCTGCTGCGCGACGGCCTCGGCGGGGTGCTCCCGGCCGAGTTCGCCGAGCGGACCAAGGTCGGGTTCTTCTACGGCGACGGCATCCGCCACACCTACCGCGCCTTCGCGGGCATGCTCGCGGCGGACGGCGACGCCCTGCTCGAAGAAGCCCTGTCCGGCCCGCGGGCCAAGGAGTACCTCGACGCCGACAACGCGCGTGCCACCCTGCGCGCCCTGCAGCAGGACCCCTCCTCCGGGCACGTGGAATTCCTGCTGCGCGCGGTCAACCTCGGACTGCTGGACGTGATGCTGCAGCAGCCGCCCACGCCGCCGGTGGAGGCCACGCCCGCTCCGGTCCCGGTCGAACTGATCGTCGGAGACTGGGAGGCGGAGCGCGACGGTATCGAGGCCCGGGTGCTGCGGCGGCCCGACCTGCACGACGCGCTCGTGCCCGCGCTGGACGACTCGGTCCTGCTGCTCACCGACCAGAAGGAACCGCTCCTGCGCTACCTGGTCATCGACGGCGAGATCCAGTTCGTCATCGACGGCGAGGAGATGCCGCAGTGGCAGCGGCTGATCGACGGCATCGACGGACAGCGCACCCTCGGCGAGCTCCTGGCCGCCGCGGAGTGCGAACTCGCCGACGTCGAGGAACTGCTGTTCCAGTCCGCCGAGTTCGGCCTGCTCACCCTCTCCGGCCCGGCGACGGGCGAATAGCCGGGCCACCGGCCTGCCACCGGCGTGTGCGGTGGCAGGCCGCCCGCCGTATCCAGCCCCTTACGACCGCGCCCCGGAAGGCCAACGCCCGCATGAGTTTCGACTTCACCCGCTGCCTGGACGAACTGGCCGGGCGCGACCTGCTGCCCGACAGCCACGACTCCGCGTTCGTCGTCGGCTCCCTCGCCCGCGGCTGGGGCAACGACCTGAGCGACCTCGACATCTACGTGGTGGGCGAGAAGCCGTGGACCGGCAGTTCCTCCGGCACGATCCGCGTCCCGCTGAGCCATCCCGACGTGCCCACGGAGCACTTCTACCTCGGTGAACGGCGCTGGGAGGTCAAGTACTGGACGTCCGGCCAGGTCGAGGAGATCCTCGCCAAGGTGTCCTGGGCGGAGTTCGGCCAGGGCCGGACCGTCGGCCAGATGCTCACCCGGGACGAGGAGCAACTGCTGGAGCGGCTGCTGGTCTGCCACCCGCTGGACGGCGAGGAGTGGGTGCGCCGGCAGCAGCGGCTGATCCAGGAGTCGGCGTTCCGGGCAGCCGTGGTGACGCACTGCCTGACCAACGCCGACGACTTCGCCGAGGACGCCCTCGGGCAGCTGGCCACGGGCGACGAGGCGAGTGCCGTGCTGTCGGTCCGCCAGGCGTTCGGACACGCCGTGGACGCCCTGGTCGCCGCGCACGGGGAGTACGGCCGGCTGGTGAAATGGCGGGCCCGGCGCATGAAGGCGGCCGCTCCGCAGGCGCTGTCGTACGAGCGTTACTGGGCGGTCGAGACGATGCGCGACTTCGATCAGGACGACCCGGCCACGTGGGTCCGTGACGTGATGTACCTGTGCAAGCTCCTTTCCATGAGGGTGGAGATCTGAATGTCCCCGACCATCTCAGCGGCCGACGTCGTGCCCCGGCTCGGCCTGGCGGCACGCTTCCGCAGGTTCCCTGACAAGACGCTCATCGCCGTCGGGCCGAACGCCATGGAGCTGTCCGACTCCGCGGCCTTCATCCTGGCCTGCGTGGACGGGCAGCGCTCGGTGGCCGGCATCGGTGCCCTGCTCGCCGAGGAGTACGGCATCGACGTCGACGAGGCGGTCGCGGACACCGCGGACCTGGTCGGCCAGCTCGCCGACGTCAGGGTCCTGGACCTGCCGAACGCCTGACCCCTCCACCACCTTCACCAACGATTGGGAACCATGCGATGTGCGGGATTGTCGGGCTTTTCGTGGGGTGCTCCGCGCTGGCCTACTGCCCCCGCAAGGCACTCGCCCCGGCCGGCGCGCCGCCGGCCGCCGGTGCCGAACCCGTCGCCGGTGCCGGGCCGATCACCGGTGCCGGGCCCGCGTCCGGTTTCGCGCCCGGGGCCGGGACGGACGGGGAGCAGGCCGACGTCTCGTACAGCTCTCCCTTCGGCCGTTGGTCGGAGCGGGCGACCGTCCGCCGGTCGCCCCGGCGTGAGCTGAGCGCGCCGTCCTCCGACGCCTCCCGCTACTTCTCCCCGGAGCTGGTGCCGGTCGCGCGCCACCCGCTCATCGCCGAGCTGCGCCCCGAGCTGTTCGACACGGTGCTCGTCCAGCACCTCTACCGCTACCTGGACTTCACCGCCAAGCTGGAGACGCTGGTGGTCAACCGCACCGCGCTCGGCATCGCGCAGGGCAGCGTCGGCGTCGAACTCCCCGAGGAGATGCGCTTCGACGCCTACAAGATCTACTGCGACGAGGCCTACCACGCCCTGTTCTCGGTGGACTTGATGCGCCAGGTCCGCGACACCACCGGCATCGCCCCGGTGCTGCCGGAGCAGCCCTACTTCCTGCGGCGGCTGGAGGAGATCCAGCAGGAGCTGCCGCCGCACACCCGGGCCCTGGCCGAACTGCTCTTCGTGACCGTCTCGGAGACCCTGATATCGGCCAGCCTCGCCGAACTGCCGGTCGACGGTGAGATCGTGCCGGCCGTGCGGGAGACGATCCGCGACCACGCCGCGGACGAGGGACGCCACCACGTGTACTTCGCCGCCTTCCTGCGCTACCTGTGGGCCGCCCTGGACCCCGCGGCCCGGCGGGAGGCGGCACTGCTGGTGCCCCGGCTGATCGCGGCCTTCCTGCAGCCCGACACCGACGCCGTGCGCACCGAGCTGCTGGGCTACGGGCTCACGCGCGACGACGCCGAGCAGGTCCTCGCCGAGGTGTACGACGAGACGACCGTCGCCGCGCACACCCGGGCGACGGCCAAGCGGACGATCTCCTACTTCGTGGCGCTGGACGTGCTGGACGACCCGATGGTGGAGCACGAGTTCCGCGCGTACGGACTGCTCTGACCCCCGTACGGCCCTACGCGGCCCGGCGGTTGAGCCGTCCCGGCCTCCCGGTGCCTCGCGCCGCCACACGCGGGAGCGGGCCCCGGTGGTTCAGGCATCCAGGTCGCCGGTCATCAGCCGGGTGCCGAGCGTTCCCTCCAGCCGGCCCAGCAGTTCCTCGGCCCTGCCCACCGCGGCCCGGCGGTTCCCGGCGCGCAGGATGAAGCGGGCGACGGCCTGGCCGGGGGCGACCGTCTCGCCCGGTCCGGTCCGGTAGGCGTCGAACCCGATGACCTCCACGACGTCGGCCTGCCCGTCGAGCGGCGTGAGGCAGGCCGTCGCGGACAGCCGTCCGCCGTCCCGGGGGACGACCGCGAACACGGCGGTGCAGCCGATGATCCCGCCGGGGACGTCGACCGGCTCCCCGGTCATGAGCTGCAGCCACGAGGCGTAGATGTCCTGCCCGGTGGCGTGCCGGTAGGCGTGCGGCAGGCCGCCGCCCATGATCCGCGGGTTGAACTCGACCAGGACCGGCCCGCGTTCGGTCACCATCACCTCCAGGTGGAAGATCCCCTGGTCGGCTCCGATGGCCCGGCAGACCTCCTCGGCGTAGGCGACGCAGTCGGCGCTCTCCCGCGGCGTCAGCCCGGCGGGGACGCACGAGCCCAGTTCGACCACCTCGTTCTCCGGTGCGCGGAACCGGCCGGTGACGCAGAACGGGAAGAACTCGCCCCGCCGGGCGCCGATCTCCACCGAGACCAGCCTGCCCGTCAGCTTCTCCTCCACCAGGACGCCCCGCGCGAACTGGGTCCGCCAGTGCGCCGGGACCCCGTCGGTGCCGGTCAGCACGTTCCGGCAGGCGGCCGCCGCCTCCTGCGGGTCGTCGGCCACGTGCGAGAGCAGGCTGGCGCTGCCGGACGGCGGCTTGATCACGACGGGGTAGCCGATCCGCCCGGCCGCGGCCAGTGCCTCGTCCACGTCGAGCGCGAGCGCCCAGCGGGCGGACGCGAGCCCCGCTTCCTCGAGCGCCGCCCGGCAGCGGTCCTTGCGCCGGGCGGTGAACACCGCGTCGGGTGCCGTGCCGCACAGCCCGAGGCTCCGGCAGGCGGCGGCCACCGCCTCGGCGGCCAGCTCCTGGAACGTCACCGCCACGTCGATCGGCGACTCGGCGTGGCATTTCTCCAGCGCTGCGAGCACGGCGGCGGTGTCCGTCGTGTCGATCCCGTCGATCAGCCGGTCCACCGCCCGTACGGCCTTCAGGGTCTCGCCCGTGAGCGCGTACTGCGTCAGCGCGGGCTGCAGGAACGTCACCCGGTGGCCCGCCTCCTTGGCGAGCCGTACGGCCTGCACCGCGGGCGGATTGACGTCGACGATGGCGATGTGCACGAGCGGTGTCCCTACGGTCGGTCCCGGGCCGGGGCGGGAGGGGCGGGTGGCGAGGCGGACGGGGAGCGGGCGGCCGAGGCTCAGCGGTAGTGGACCTCGCCGGCGCGCACCCGGTACGGGTCGCGGTGGAAGACCTCGAAGGACACCGCCGGCCGGCCGCCGAACCGCGCTCCGGCGGCGGCGAGATTGCGGCCCAGGAACCCCCGGACGTAAGCCTCCGGCTCCTCGTCGGTCAGCGTCTGAAGGTAGGTGGCGTGCTCCAGCACCGCCCGGACGCCGCGCTCCACCGCCCAGGTGACGTCCACGGCGTGCGTGGGGTACGGGGATCCGGCCACCGCCTGCCAGCGCACCCCCTCCCAGGGCTCAAGACCCTCCTCGGGGAACAGATACCGGTTGGCGGCGTCGGCCGCCGCGTCGAGGGCGGCCCGGCCGACGTTGCGGTGGTCCGGGGTGTTCCACGAGACGCCGCGCCAGTGGTCGTGGTGATTGAGCGTGAAGACCAGCTCCGGGCGGTGCCGGCGCACCGCGTGCGTGAGGTCCCGGCGCAGCGCGGCGCCGTACTCGATCAGCCCGTCGGGGTGGTCGAGGAACTCCACCTGCTGCACGCCGGCGACCGCGGCGCTCGCGCGCTGCTCCCGCTCCCTGATCGGCGCCGCCTTCTCGGGGTCCAGGCCGTCGATCCCGCACTCGCCCCGGCTCGCCATCAGGTACACGACCTCCTTGCCCTCGTCGACCCAGGTCGCGACGGCGGCGGCGGCCGAGTACTCGACGTCGTCGGGGTGCGCGACGATGGCCAGGGCACGCGTCCAGTCGGTGGGAAACTCCTGGAGCTGTTCAGTCATGGGTCAGTTCCTCGTCGGTCGGTCGCGGTTCCGCAAGGCGGTCGGTGCCTTGGGGTGAGGGGTGGAAGAGCAGGGCGGGCAGCAGGGCGCCCGCGGCCAGGGCCAGCGCGCCCCCGGACAGGAACACCGCGGCGGTGCCGAACCACTGCGCGACGAGACCGCCGAGCAGCGCTCCGACGGGCGAGACGCCGAGGATGATCCACCGGTAGACGGAGTTGACCCGTGCGAACAGCGCGGTCGGGATGGTCGACTGCCGGTGGGACATGCTCATCACGTTCAGCTGCACCATCAGTCCTCCGCACACGGCCAGCGCGGCGAACGCGGCCGGCGGGGTCGGCAGGGCGATCGCTGCCAGGCACAACCCCACGGCGGGGGCGCAGAAGCCGAGCACCGCCCGCCCGCCGAAGCGGTTCAGCAGCCGCGCGGCCACCAGGCCCGCCAGCACGCCACCCACGGCGGGGGCGGCGGCGATGACGCCCATGGCCGAACCCGACAGTCCGAGCCGCCCCGGGGAGACCACCCACACCGGCAGCATGGTCATGGTGGCGGCGAACGCGATGTTGCCGGTGGCGGCGACGGCGGCGAGACCGATCAGGTCGTGGCGCCGTCTGAAGTAGGCGGCGCCCTCGCGCAGGTCCCGCCACATCGACGCGATCCCGCGGCCGGCGGGCCCGGGTTCCCGGGGCGCGGCCGGGAGGGCGTGCGCCCCGAACGGGCCCGGCCGGCGGTGCAGCAGGGCGAGGCCGATCAGCCCTCCCGCGTAGAGCACGGCCGCGACGGTGAAGCCCACGCCGTGCATCGAGGCGAGGACGCCGCCGAGGGCCGGACCCGCGAACTGCGCCGCGAGGGTCTGGCCGGACTGCAGATTGGCGTTGGCCCTGGGCAGCAGCTCCGGGGTGACCAGACGCGGCAGGAGTGACTGGGCGGCGAGGTCCACGAAGGTTCCCATCGCCGCGATCAGGAACGCGCCGGCCACCAGCGCCCACACCGGCAGCATCCCCGCCCAGGCGAGCAGGCCGAGCACGGCGACCAGCGGGAAGCGGCATTTCGACGCCCAGTTCATGACGGCCATCGGCGCGCAGCGGTCCACGACCACTCCCGCGGGCAGGATCAGCAGCAGCCACGGCGCGCGCAGGGCGACGCCCACGGCGCTGACCACCAGCGCCGAGCCGCTCAGGGAGAGGGCCAGCAGCGGCAGCGTGACCAGGTAGACGCCGTCCGCCAGGTTCGAGCCCAGGACGGACGCCTGGAAGATCCGGAACGGGGCGCCGAGTTTCCGGTCCGCCGGTGCGGACGCGGCGGACCGCTTCGGGAAGGCACGCACGGGCCGTCTCACGCCCCCACCAGCAGGACGCTGTTCATGACGGCGCCCGCGCCGGCGTTGAGCACGGGCCCCGCCGAGGGGGTGCCGTGCCGCACCAGCATCCCGGACGCGCGCAGTCCGTACAGGAAGGGGCCGAGGACGTAGGGGACCTCGGCGTGGGTGACCTCGCCGCTGGGGGTGTGGACGAAGCCGAGGCGCACCCGGTCCGGTTCGACGTGCTCCTGGAGGACGTGGCCGCCCTGGCGCGCCGCCCGCTCCACCTCGGCGTGCCAGGTGTCGTCGGACACCGCGGCCCCGACGACGACGCCGCGGCCCCCGAAGCCGTCCGCGGGCTTGAGGACGAGACGGGAGCGGCCGGTCAGGGCCTCGTGCGGGGCGGCTCCGCCCGCGGTCGGCTCCAGCCGGACCGTCCTCGGGATGTGCGCGGTGACGAACTCGCCCTCCCGAGACGGCAGTCGGTCCAGGTCCTCCCAGAGCCAGGCCAGGGTCTTCTTGTTGGTGAGCAGCATGGTGGCCTCCGGCGTGAACATCCCCACGGCGCCCGTGGACACGGCACGGGCCAGCGCCGTGAGGCCCGGGCTCGCGCCCTGGCCGTGGCTGACGAACGAGCGGAACACGCCGTCCACCGGGCGGCCACCGGCCCTGAGGCGGCCGTCCCGGTCGGTGGTGAGGTCCTCCAGCGGGTGGCTGAACAGCTCGATGCCGTGGCGCCGGGCGCTGCGGAAGACGGGTTCGAGCCATGCGGCGAACCGGGCGGGGTCCTCGGCCAGCCCCGGAAGGTTGCCCACCCGGTAGTGCGGGAGGAGGACGGCGGCGCCCGCGGGCAGCGCGAGGAAGGACCGCAGGGCCTCAGCCCGGGCCTCGACAGCCGACGGCGGCGCGGTGAGCGCGGGCCCGCCGGGCAGCGGTGCACGACGGTAGCGCCGCAGGAAGCGGTCCGGGACCAGGTCGGCCTGGAGCACGCCGCCCAGGGCGCTGTCGACGTTGAGTTCGACGAACCGGGGCGTGCCGCGCTCCATCAGGATGTCGGGGCGGATCGCGGCCAGCAGGTGTCCGCCGAGCGGGGCGTCGTGGTCGAGCAGGGGGAACGCCTCGGGCCGGGAGCCGAGCGCCGCCAGCAGCTCGCCGGCGGTACGGGCCCGGCGCAGGGCGGCGTCCAGTACCAGCCGGGCGGCGCGGGCGGACAGGTCCGCCGCCCTGTGGTAGTCGTCGGCGGGCAGCAGCAGGGGACGCACCGGCCGCCACGGGCCGTCGGCGCCGTGGATACCGTCGAACAGCGCGGCGGCCGCGCGGGCGTCCTCCGCGTCGCCGGCCGGCTCCGTTGCCAGGGCCTCGGCCTCGTCCGGGCCGGCCGTGTCCGTCCGGCAGGCCCTTCCCACGGCTCCCATCAGCCGCTCCGGTCGTCGAGCAGCGCACCGAGCCGGCCCAGGCCCTCGCGCAGCACGGACTCCTCGCGCGCGAAGGTGACCCTCAGGCCCTGTTCGCTGTCGAAGACCTCGGCGGGCATGAGCAGGACGCGGCCCCGGTGCAGGACGCGCCGGCACAGCGAGAGGGACGTCTCGCCGGTGTGCAGCGAGAGCCAGGCGAACGGCGTCCCCTCGGGTTCCATGACGCGCACCGCGCCCTCGTGCCCGGCCGCCCAGTCGCGCAGGGCCCGGTATCCGTCCGAGGTCAGCCTCCGGTACCGCTCCAGATAGTGCTCCCGGCGCTCCAGCACCTCGGCGGCCAGCCGCTCGGTGAGCACCGAGTTGGAGATGGTGGTGAGGTGCTTGAGGTCCATCGCGGCGCGCACCAGCTCCGGGGGACCGCACATCCAGCCCGTCCGCAGCCCGGGGAAGCCGTAGACCTTGGAGAGGCTGGAGACGGACACCGCCCGCTCGTAGCGGCCGAGCAGGGAGTCGGCGGCGAGGTCGGCCACGTACTCCTCGTCCAGCAGCAGGTGGCCGCCGTGTCGGCGCAGCGCGGCGAGCAGTGGTTCCGTCTCGTCTTCGGCGAGTCGTCGTCCGCTCGGATTGCAGGGCGAGTTGAGCACGACCGCCCTGGTCCGTGGTCCGATCAGCTCGGTGGCGGCGGCCACGTCGGGGCGTCCGCCGGCCGTCAGGCCCACGCACGAGACCTCGCACCCGAGCGCCTCCGGCACCGCGCGGGCCTGCTGCCAGCCCGGGGTGAAGACCACGACGTGGTCACCGGGCCGCAGCAGCGCCTGGTAGAGGAGATATAGGGCCTCCTGGGCCCCGTGGGTGATGGCCACGTGGTCGACGCCCCGGCCGTAGCCGTCCGCGACCAGCGAGCGGAGCCGGTCGCCGCCCGCGTCGGTGCCGTAGTCCAGGACCAGGTCGGCCGGCCACGGCAGGTCGCCGACCGTGGAGCAGTCCACGTGGCTGTCGCCGAGGTCGATGTCGTAGCGGCCCCTGGCATCCTCGAAGACCCAGCGGCGCATCGGGTACCCGGCGCCCGGGCGGGCCCGCCTCATGCGAGCGTCTTCTCGGCCAGCCGCTGTCCGATGCCCGCCGCCCAGCGGCCGCGCAGCACCGGGCGGACCACGCCGGTGAGGGTGACCGTGCCGTCCTCGCCGATGCCGACCTCGACCTCTCCCCCGGGCATGCGGACCGTGACCCGTGAGCCGGTGAGGCCCAGGGCGTGCGCGGCGACGGCGGCCGCACAGGCGCTGCTTCCGGAGGCGAGGGTGTACCCGGCGCCCCGCTCGAAGATCTCGATCCGGAGGGTCTCCCGGTCGATCACGTCGAGGAGTTCGACGTTGATCCGGTCCGGGAACATCGCGTGGTCGCGCACGGCCGCGCCGACCGTACGGGCCAGGGCCTCGTCGGCGTTCCGGTCGGGTACGGGGATCACGCAGTGCGGGCTGCCGAGCTGCACGCAGGTGACCTCCCACGGTTCACCGGCGGCGAGCAGGGGCTCGCGCAGCAGGGTGCGGGCGGGGCCGACCGCACCGACGGCGCGGCTGTCCAGCGAGGCCGTGCCGAGGTCGGCGCTCACCGTGCCGGAGTCGAGGTCGAGGACACGGACCGTGGCGGGACCGGCGGACGAGTGCAGCGTGAAGGTGTCCGCGTCCGTGTGCCCGGACTCGCGCAGGTACCGGGCGAAGATCCGCAGGCCGTTGCCGCTCTGCGGGCACTCGGAGCCGTCCGCGTTGAAGGTGAGCAGCCGGAAGCCCTCCTCGGCCGGCAACGGTCCGTACAGCAGACCGTCCCCGCCGAGGCCGTGGTGGCGGTCGCACGCCAGCCGGACGTGCTCGGGCAGCGGCACGAAGCCCGTGCCGCTCGGGTCGATGACGATGTAGTCGTTGCCCAGCGCCTCGTACTTGGCGAAGTCCGTGGCCGGAAAGGCTCCCCCGTTCACCGGCGCCCTCTCAGACGCCGGTCGGGACCGGGGCGTCGGCACGCATGCGTTCCAGCAGCGTGTCGAGGTAGTCCCGGGAGGTGTTGAGCCGGATCATCGCGCCGAGGGCGATGTCGCGTCCCGCTGCCGGGTCGGCGCCCACCAGCGGGCCGATCACGTTCTTGAACCAGCCGGCGGCGTGCCCGGCGTCCACCCCGATGTGCAGGTCGTGGTAGACGATGCCGACCTCGTCCAGGTCGTGGCGCCGCCAGGCGTCGACCACGCAGCGAAACCGGCGCGGCGCCAGGTACTCGGTGACGCCGAAGTAGCCGACGGCCTTGTGATAGTGGCGGCGGGAGAGGGCCAGGCAGGCCGAGATGTTGCCGGAGATCCCCGCTTCCAGCAGGAACTCACGGCGTATGTACTCGGGGTCGGCGCCGATCGCCTCCAGCGCCTGCGAGAAGAGGGTGGTGTGCACCCCGGCGGGCTCGCCGTTGCCCATCTCGTCCCAGTAGTTGGCGGCGATCTCCATCTTCTCGACGCCGTGCCGGCCGATCTGGAGGAGGGCCAGGATGTCGTCGAAGCGCGGGTCGAGGCTGGTCTCCTGTGCGAGCAGCAGGCGCAGGTCCTCCGTGCTGCCGTGCTCGGCGAGATGCCGGTGGTAGAGGGGGTGCCAGCCGGCCGGGTGGTCGCTGATCACCGCCTTCAGCCAGCGGACGTACTCCGGGCCCGACTCGGGGTAGCCGGTGACGCTCGACTCCGGGATCCGCCGGAGCTCGTGGCCGAGCACGGCTCGCTCCAGGACGGCCGCCACGTCCCGCAGGATCGGCTCGCGTTCCTGGTCCGACTCCTGGACGGGGCGGGCGGAGAACTCGTGGTCGTAGATCAGGGACAGCGCGCCGTGGACCTCCTCCAGGGCCGCCCGGTCACCGTCGTCGTAGGCGCGGCTCGTCAGCGCGCGGCACGCCGCGGCGAGGTCACTCCGGAAGCCGTAGTCGTCGGACATCCGGAGCAACTCGTCGGCGGAGCGGTGCTCCAGGTCGCGCAGGACCTCCGGCACCCTCCCGGCGAGCACGTCTTTTCCGTCGGTACAGCTGTGCGGGGAAGCCGTGTACATGTGGAATGCCGTCCGTCCTGTCAGTTCTCGTCCGGTCGTTTCTCGTCGTCCGAGAGCGCCGCGGCGTCGTGCTCGTCGCCGTACCACTTCTCGCTCCAGCGCGAGAAGGCGACGATGAAGATGTCGCGGTGGCCGGGCTGCTCCCCGGTGGCCACGATGTCGGTCACGTCGTGGGCGAGCCGCCGGTCGTCGAGGAGCACGGCCTGGCCGGGCTTCAACGTGCCGTTCCAGAGGGGCTTCTCGTCCCCGGGGTGCCACAGCCGCGTCTCGCCGCCCGTGACCCCTTCCCGGCGCAGGACGCCGATCATGACGAACTCGTGCCCGTCGTGGTGCACCCCCTCCGGCGTGAGCGGACCGGGCCGGCCCCGCTCCGCACGGCTGCGGTTCTGGTGCACGTTGATCTGCCAGTCCTCACTCCGGTCCAGCCCGATCTCCCGGGCGCCCACGGCGATGAGGGGGGTGAAGTCCGCGTCGAGGGACGGGTACGTGCGGCGCATGCCGCCGCCGACCGGGTTGAACTTCTTGAACGCGGTGTAGTCCCGGTGCGGCAGCAGCCCGAAGCTCCACCCTCCGTCGGCCGACGCCGTCAGCCGGTACTGCGAGAACTTCTTGTACCGCGTTCCGTGCCCCATGTAGGGGTCGACCGGCAGCTCGTCGTACGTCGCCAGCAACTCCGGCGTGGCCGACGGCAGTTCGATCAGGGAGAAACCTTCAGCGCCGAGCGGCATGACACTCCTTCGCGTCGTCGGGGAGGTGGGTCACTTCTGCCACCGCTCGGTCTCCGCGAAGAACCCGTCGATGCCCGTCGTACGGCCCGACTCCACCGCGTTGCGGTAGACGAAGGAGCCCACGGCCAGGTCGAGCACGCCGAGGCCGAAGGGGGAGAAGATGCGCGGCTTGCCGTCGCCCGGCCGGACCTTCCCCTCGATCACCTGTGCCAGGGTCCCGTCGACGAACCCGCGGTGTCCGCAGCTCTGTTCCGCCAGGTGCACGGAGGTGTTGGCGGTCAGGCAGTGGTCGATGTCGTCGACCACGTTGTGCGCGTCCAGGATGATCTCGGGCGCGATGTCGCGCAGGGAGATGTTCAGCACCACCTGGCCCGGCTCGAAGAGGTGCGGGTCGGTGATGTAGGGAGTGCCGGCCGTCGTCGCCAGCACCACGAGGTCGGCGCCCTTCACGGCGGACTCCAGGCTGTCCGTGCGCTCCGCCTCGGTGCCCAGCGTCTCGCGGGCGTACGACACCAGCGCGTCGGCGTAGCCGGGCACCTGGTCGTAGAGGGCGAACTGCCCGATGTCCCAGCCGTCCGCGACGAAGAAGTCGAGGATGTTGCGGGCGATGACGCCCGCCCCGACGACGGCGATCCGGGCCGCGCGGGAGGAGCCGTGCAGCTGTGCGGCTCCGAGCACGCAGGACGCCGCGGTGCGCGCGGCGCTGATCTGGGACGCCTCCAGGCAGGCGAAGGGGTATCCCGTGGCGTAGTCGTTCAGCAGCAGGACGGCGGACGCCCTGGGCACGTTGCGCTCGACGTTCTCGGGGAAACTCGCGATCCATTTGATGCCGGCGACGTCGTAGCCGCCACCGAGGTAGGCGGGCAGCGCGATGATGCGCGCCGAGGGCTTCTCGGGAAAGCGCAGGAAATAGCTGTTCGGGTTCACCGAGTCCCCGCCCTCATGGGCCAGATAGGCGTCCCGGACGATACCGATCAGTTCTTTCCGCGATTCGGAGATCACCTCGCGAGCGACCGTACCGCTGACTACATCGAATCCGAACATGAGGTTCCCCCACGGAGTTGACGGAGTTTCATCGGCCCATCACGGCCGGGAGCTGGGAAACGGGGTCGATGCCGAATCTCGCGGCGACCCAGTCGTCGTCGTACACGGTGCCGAGGTAGCGCTCACCCATGTCGGGCGCTATGGCCACCACCCGGGAACCGGCGGGGATGTCGAGGGCCCGGCTCTGGACCGCCGAGAACACCGATCCGCTGGAGCCGCCCACCAGCAGGCCGTGCCGCCGGGCGAGCATCCGGCAGGCCTTCACCGCCTCCGCCTCCTCCACCAGCATGACCTCGTCGATCAGGTCGGAGCGGCTGATCTCCGGTACGCGGCTGGTGCCGAGACCGGGCAGATGGCGCGGGCCGGGCCGGGTGCCGAAGGTGACCGAGCCGACGCTGTCGACGGCGATGATCCGGGTGCGGGGCGAGGCCTCACGGAAGTGGGAGGCGCATCCGGTCAGGGTGCCCGTCGTGCCGGCGCCGACGAACAGGTAGTCCACCCTGCCGAGTTCGGCGAGGATGGACACGGCCGTGTGCGTGGCGTGGACACGCGGGTTGGCGGGGTTGGCGTACTGGTTGAGCCACACCAGCGCCGGATCCTCGGCCAGCATCCGCCGGATCAGCGCGATGCGCGTCCCGAGGAAGCCGCCGTTGGCGTCCCGCTCGTCGACCAGGACGACGTTCGCGTGCAGGGCCCGCATCAGCGCGACGCTGTGCGGTGAGGCGTTGACATCGGTGACGCAGGTGAAGTCGTAGCCCTTCGCGGCGCAGACCACCGCCAGGGCGACGCCGAGGTTGCCCGAAGAGGACTCCACCACCTGTCCCCCGGCACCGAGCAGCCCGCGCCGCTCGGCGTCCTGGATCAGCCCGACCGCGGTCTTGAGCTTCACCGAGCCCGCCGGGTTCAGCCCTTCCAGCTTCAGGAACAGCTCGCTGCCGGGCAGGACGTCGGGGAACCGCAGGAACACGTCGTCGGTGACGACGTCGTACACGCAGTCCTTGATCATGCGCTGCCCCGGCGCGCGGTCGCCAGCGACTCGAGAACGGCCATGGCGCTGGTCAGCTTCATCTCCGCCTGCGTCCAGGCGAGGGTGTGCTCGCCCTCCAGCACGCCCCCGGAGATCTCGTCACCCCGGTGCGCCGGCAGGTCGTGCATGAGGACGGCCCCGGGCCGGCGGCTCATGAACGCCTCGTCGATGTAGTAGGGACGGAAGAGCTCCCGCCAGTCGGCGTCCGGCTTCAAGGTGCCCGTCGTCTGCCAGCGCGTCGTGTACACCACGTCGACGGCGTCCGGCGCCTCGTCCGGGGAGTGCGTCTGGCGCAGTACGGAGCCGTTGGCCTCGGCTCTGCTCCGGGCCGCGGCCAGCTCGTGCCCGGGCACGCCGTAGCCGGACGGGGTGAGCAGGGTCAGCTCCGTCCCCGGGTAGTGCGCCAGGCCGTGCGCGAGCGCCACGGCACTGTTGTTGCCCTCGCCGACGTACAGCACCTTGACACCCTCGACGGCGCCGAAGTGCAGGTTGATGGTGGCCAGGTCGCAGACGCCCTGGGTGGGGTGCTCCTCCTGCCCCATGGCGTTGACCACGGGGATCCCGCCGTACCGGGACAGGGTGCGCAGCTGCTCGACGGGGCCCGCGGTCCGCGCGACCAGCAGGTCCAGCATCCGCCCGAAGACCCGGCCGGTGTCCTCCAGGGACTCACCGGTCTCCAGCTGGAGGTCGTGCGGGCCGTAGCTGATGACCTGGGCGCCCAGCCGGAGCGCGGCGGTCGTGAAGGCGGTGCGGGTCCGGGTGGAGGTCTTGGTGAACAGGATGCCCGCGATGGTGTCCCGCAACGGGCGGTCGTGGTCGGCGCGGTCGGCGAAGAAGTCGCAGGACCGGCGCACCAGGGCGTCGATGTGTTTGCCGTCCAGTTCGGACAGCGAGAAGACGCCCGTCTCGGGGACGCTCTCGGGCGTTCCCAGGAGGGAACGGGTCTCTGCAGTCATTTCCTTCTCCCGTGTCCGTCGTCAGAGCAACCCGGCGGACATGAAGGAGTCCCGTGCACCCGGCACGTCCAACACGCCTACGGATTCGAACAGTTGAAAGGTGTGCCGGGCACTGGCCCGGATGCCGTCCCGGGTCTTGTCCGGGGCGTAGACGTCGGCGAGGACCTCGCTCACCGCCGCCTCGTCCAGTCCCGCCAGCCGGAGGGAGCCGCGCACCGGCACCAGGTCGGGCGTGAGGCTGCGGCTGACCAGTTCCGGCAGGCAGCGCGAGGCCCGCTCCCGCAGGGCGGGGCTCAGGTCGTGCCAGAGTTCCTTGAAGAACGCCGCGAAGTACGCGTGGTGGCGTCCTTCGTCCTGGGCATGGTCCCGCACGACCTCCCGCACGGTGCCGACCACCATCTGGTCCTTGGGGATGTCCTTCAGGATCGAGGTGACCAGCGTCTCGAAGACGACCACCTGGAGCAGTTGGACGAGGGTCGTCTCACCGGGCATGACCGAGGCCCCGAGGCCGTCGAGACGGTCGAGGAACGGGGCGAAGTCGTAGTCGGGCACCCCGACCCCGGTCGCATCGCTCACCTGACCCACCACGTCCAGACTGCACAGGGCGTGGTAGGCCTCGTCGCAGTAGATCTTGTACGCGTCCAGCCGCGTCGCCGCCGGCAGCGGCAGGCCCGACGTGCCGTTCGCGATGCGCTCGGCCGCCCGGTTCACCACACTCGTCTCGAAGTGCATCGTGAACTGCATGTACTGGTACAGATGCCGTGCGGTGATCCGGTACCGCTCCTCGGGCTCCAGGGCGGCCACGAGGGGGTGGTCCAGGTACGGGATGAGCGTGTGCGGGAAGAGGGCCTTACCCTCCTCCAGTTCCCGTGCCATGATCCGCCGCGGGTCGGTCCGCACCCCGGCCTTGTCGTACCAGCCGTCCAGCGGCGACTTCATCTCAACTCTCCTATGTCTGGATTCCCGTGACTGCGGAGACCATCAGCCACAGTCCGACGGCGACCAGGGCCGCCCCCGCGACCGTCTCCAGGACGCGGCGCCATCCGTCCTTGCGGAACACGTCTCCCATGCGGGCGACGATCGCCGCGTACGCGAGCAGCGAAAGGAAACTCAGGGCGACGTGAATCGCCGCCAGCAGCAGCGAGGAGGAAAGGGACGACCCGTCCGCCGGAATGAACTGCGGCAGCAGGGAGGTGTAGAAGACACCGACCTTCGGGTTTCCCAGACTGGTCAGGGCGCCTTGGCGCCAGTCCTTTCCGGAGCGCGCGGGCGCCTCTGCCCGCCCGGTCTGACGGACCGCGTCCGGTGTCCCGGTCCGGCGTGCCGCCACGAGCGCCTGCACGCCCAGATACACCAGATAGGCGGCCCCGGCGGCTCGGAGCAGGTTGAACAGTGTCGGCGACGCGGCCAGGGCGGTCGCGAGCCCGATGGACGACATCAGGGCCCAGGCGACCAGCCCCGCGCACACACCGACGGTGGTGCGGACCGCGCTCCTGAAGTCACCGCTCAGCGTGTTGCGCACCACGACGAGCGTGTCGGCTCCAGGAATGATCACCAAGAGACCTGCGACTGCCACGTACCCTGAAATGTCAATCAATGGAATCCACTGCCAGGTAGGCCGAGTTCAGCAGGCAGGCCGGGAGGGAAATCAGTCCCAACGAATGTCGGGCGCCTGCCCGCAACGCTCGAGAGAGAACATGTCACGAATGAGCGAGGACATTTTCGGTCTCCTGCTTTCTGGGATTGCCAGTTGGTACGGGATTTCCGGGTAGTACAGGCTCGGTGGCCCGGTTTCGAGCATCACCTATCACCGTTCAACAACTCCAGCCCCGCGGCCTTCATCTCCCTGCAGTGCAGGGAGATGAGCCGGACCTGCCGTGGACGGGCCGCCCGGCGGGCTCCCAGAGTGGAGCGAGTCATGTCGCAACCGCCGCGAACCTCTTCGGGGCCCGAGAGAACAGAGACGGAGTGCTCTTGTCCGCACCCACTCCGGCCGGCGCCACCCTGCCACCCCTGGCCCGTCGTTCGGCGGCCGGGCCGCTGCGCATCGGCGTCCTGGTCTCCGCCACCGGCGCCAATCTCACCACGCTGCTGGACCTGCAACGGACACGGCCCGAGGAGTTCCGGGTCTGTCTCGTCGCCTCGCACGCCGAGCGGGTCAAGGCCCTGGACGTGGCGCGGCAGGCCGGGGTCGAGGCGTGGCCGGGCGACTTCGACCGCGTCTGCGGAACGGCGTCGGCCGCCGTCGGCCGGGCGGGCCGCGAGGCCTACCGGGACCGGGCCCGGCAGTGGCACGACGCGCTGGACGGACGGATCGCCGACTGGGAGCGGGACAACGGCGAGCTGGACCTGGTCGTCCTCGCCTACCACCGCTGGATCGACGGCCGGCTGCTCGAACGCTACCGGGGACGCATGATCAACCAGCACCCGGCCGACCTGTCGGTCCTGGACGAAGCGGGCCACCGGCGGTTCACGGGCAAGGACCCCGTCCGACTCGCGATGGCGGCGGGCCGCAAGACGACCCGCACCTCCTGCTTCCTCGTGGACGGCACCCGGGACGGCGGCGCGATCCTCGCGATGGGGCCGGAAGTGCCCGTCGAAGGACGACGGCCCACCGTCGAGGACGCCCGGGCACAGGAGATGAAGCAGAAGAGCCTCAGCGACCGGCCGTGTCTGCGGTGGTCGGTGGAGGCCTTCGCGGCGGGGCGGCTCGCCCTGTCGGACCAGCGACACCGCGACGGCAGCCGGGTCGTGGTGGTGGACGGAGAGCCGACCGAACTCGGCGGACGGCGACTGACCGGGGAGCCCCTGACATGACCGACCTCGCCGACGAGCGCATCCCCTCCTTCGCCGGGGCGGGCAACCTGGTCTACCGCGAACCCGACGTCCCCCGGTTCGTCTCCGGTTCGGGCAGCTGGCTGACCGCCCACGACGGGCGCCGGTACCTCGACGCGGAGGCCGCCAACGGCACCGTCGCCTTCGGCTACGACGCCACCCTGCTGCAGGAGGCGATGCGGCGCTGCGAACAGCTGCCCGCCCTGCCCTCCTTCGCCGAGTCCGAGCTGCGGCTCAAGGTGCTCTCCCGGCTGGAACCGCTCGTGTCCGACGTGCTGGGCACGCCCGGCCGGGTGGAGCTGGACCTCGGCGGAGCGCAGGCCATGGAGACGGCCCTGCGCATCGCCTTCGCCGCGAACGGCCCGGGCACGATCGTCGTCTTCGAGGGCGCCTTCCACGGCCGCTCCGGCGTGACCAGCATGCTCAGTTCCAGCCCGCGCTACCGGGAGTTGCTCGCCGCGTGGGGGCTGGAGGTGGTCCGGCTTCCGAGCCCGGACTCGCAGCGGTGCCCGCACGCCGTGGCGGGAGCCGGCTGCGGGCCGGGCTGCCGTGAGGCGGTCACCCGGTGGGGTTCCGAGCTGAGCGGCGTCGGGGGGCGAGACTTCGGCCGGAAGGTGTCGGCTTTCGTCTTCGAGTCCGTTCAGAACGTGGGCGGCATGGTGGAACCCGACCACGAACTGCTTCGCGCCGCCGTGGATCACGCCCGGGAGCAGGGGGCGGTGGTCATCGCGGACGAGATCTTCACCGGCATGCACCGGGTGGGTCCGCGCTGGGGGTTCCAGCGCTCCGGGGTGACTCCGGACATCGTCGTCACCAGCAAGGGCCTGGCCAACGGCGGTGCGGCGCTGAGCATGGTGTGGTCCCGCGAGCCGCTCGGAAGCCCCGAGCGGTACCGGCCCGGCAGCCACTCCTCCACGTACATCGGCATTCCGAGCGCCCTCGCCGTCGTGGACACGGTGCTGGACCGCTGGGAGCGGTGGACCACGGTCGACAAGGACGTCCTGCGGCTGGAGGAGGCCATGCGCGACCGGCTCACCGAGGTCGCCGCACGGCATCCGGACCTCGTACGGGGTGTGGACGCGATGGGCGGCACCGCGCGCATCGTCCTCACCGGACCGCACGCCGGCCGGATGCGGCACCTGTTCCGGTCCGGGCACCCGGACGCCGGTGTCCTCGTCGCGACGACCGGTATGGCGCCGGACGTCATCAACGTGCACCCCCCGCTCGTCATCGGGGAACGCGAACTGGACTTCTTCGCCGAGGTCTTCGAGACGGCGCTGAAGGGCATCGCCTGATGGGGGTGGAGACGGAGCGGAAGTTCCTCGTCGGCCGCGGCTGGCGCGAGACGGTGGTGCGGACCCGGGAGGTCCGCCAGGGGTACATGTCCTCCGAACCCGAGCGCGCGGTGCGCGTGCGGATCACCGACGGCGCCGAGGCGGTCCTCACCGTCAAGGGCCCCCGCGACGGGGCGCGCAGGGCCGAGTTCGAGTACCCGGTGCCGCTGGCGGAGGCCGAGGAGATCCTCGCGCGGCTGTGTCCGCAGCCGTTGGTGCAGAAGAAGCGGCACCATCTGGGCGGGCGCTTCGACGGCTGGACCGTGGACGAGTTCTACGGCTCCAACGCCGGTCTGGTGCTGGCGGAGCTGGAGGCCGAGGACGCGGCGGACGTAGTCGACCTGCCCGAGTGGGTCACCGAGGAGGTCACCACCGACCCGCGGTTCGACAACGCCTCCCTGCACGGCCGTCCGTACCCCACCTGGGCGGCGGAGACGGCACCCGCGCCCCGACCGCTGCGGGACCCCGCCGACGCGGATCTGGTGATCTTCGACAACGACGGCGTGCTCGTCGACTCCGAACCGATCGCCAACCGCGTGCTGGCGGCGCTGCTCACGGAGGCGGAGTTCCCCACCTCGTACGAGGACAGCGTGCGCCGCTACATGGGCGGCACCCTGGACCGCGTCCGGGCCATGCTCAGGGCCGAGACCGGGCGGGAGCTGCCGACGGGGTTCGCCGAGCACTACCGGGCCCGGCTGATCGAGGCCTTCGAGCGGGACCTGCGCCCGGTCGCCGGCATGGCGGAGGTCCTGCGGGCCCTGTCCCGGCGCGGCACCCCCTTTTGCGTCGCGTCGAGTTCGCCCCGGGACCGGCTCGCCCTCGGCCTGCGCGTCACGGGACTGGCGTCCTTCTTCGAGGGCCGGGTGTACTGCGCGGACGACGTCACCCGGGGCAAGCCGGCGCCGGATCTCTTCCTGCACGCGGCGGTCCTGACGGGGGTCGATCCCGCCCACGCGGTGGTGGTCGAGGACAGCGTGCCCGGAGTCGACGCCGCGAAGGCCGCGGGCATGACCAGCATCGGCTACGCGGCCCTGACCCCGGCCGACCGCCTGTCCGCCGCGACCCGCGTGGTGCGCGACACCGCGGGCCTGGCAGTGGAGTTGGGGCTGAAGATCCACGAGTGAGGGCGCCCGCGCGGGCAACCCTCCGGTACGGTCCCGCCGTGGCGAAGACGACGGTGGGCCGGAAAGCCGTAGATCACCGACGCCATCGCCAGCAGGAGGAGAGGTCCGGAGACCTCCGGGAGGTCAGCCATCCGCATCGGCAGGCAGCGGTACGACACCAGGAGCGCGGCGAACAGCGTCGTGCCGTAGGCAACCAGCCGGAAGCCCGCCCGGTCCCAGCCACGGTCGTCCCAGCGTCGCGGCGAGCGTGACCACCAGCCAGAACGTGCCCGCGAACCGCAGGAGCCGGGACCCGGCGGGTGTGCACGAAGATCGCGACGGCCCACACCGTGCGCAGACTGGGCATGCAGTCCGCGCTCAGAAGCAAGCCTGCCGCCACCTGGCCGACCCTGACGAAGAGAATCCGGAAACCGTCAACCGGTCGCCCGGCGATACTTCCGGACCGCGAGCGTGCGGAACACCAGGACGATCACGACCGACCAGATCAGCGAGGCCCAGACGGGGTGCTGCATGGGCCAGGCGTCGGGTGTCTGGAAGCCCGGGGGAAGGTTGCCGAACAATTCGCGGCATGCCTGCACCGTGGCGCTGAACGGGTTCCACTCCGCGATGTGCCGCAGGAAGGTGGGCATCTGGTTCGCGTCCACGAAGGCGTTCGAGATGAACGTCAGCGGGAACAGCCAGATCAGGCCGCCCGAGGTCGCTGCTTCAGGAGTCCGCACGGACAGGCCGATGAGTGCGCCGATCCAGGAGAACGCGTAACCGAGGAGCAGGAGCAGCCCGAAGCCGACGAGCACCTTGCCGATGTTCTCGTGCGTGCGCCAGCCGACGATCAGGGCGACGACCGCCAGGACGACGAGGGTGAGTGCCGTCTGCACCAGGTCGGCGAAGGTGCGTCCGGTCAGCACCGCACCACGTGCCATCGGCAGGGAGCGGAAGCGATCGATGAGGCCCTTGTGCATGTCGTCGGCGATGCCCGCACCCGCACCCGCCGTAGCGAAGGTGACGGTTTGAGCGAAGATGCCGGCCATCAAGAACTCGCGGTAGGCCTGGGTGGAGGTGGACGAGCCGACCTGGATGGAGCCACCGAACACGTAGGTGAACAGCACCACGAACATGATCGGCTGGATCAGCCCGAAAATGAGCATCTCGGGAATCCGGCCCATGCGAATCAAGTTCCTGCGGGCGATGACCGCGGAATCGTTGATGGCGCTCACTTCACCTGCTCCTTCCATGCAATGGTGTCGGCGACGGCGCTCACTGTGCGGCCTCCTTGTCGTTCTCCTGGTCCTTGATCTCGGCCACGTGTCCCGTCAGGGACAGGAAGACGTCGTCGAGGGTGGGCCTGCGCAGGCCGATGTCGTCGATCTCGATGCCCCGCGTGTCCAGTTCACGGATGACCTCGGCCAGGAGCTTGGCGCCACCGGTCACGGGCGCGGTGAGCTTGCGCATGTGCTCTTCGACCTTGGTCTCGCCCTTGCCGAAGCCGGCGAGGACCTCGGCGGCGGCCTGGATGTGCTCGCGCTCGTGGACGACGACCTCGACGCGCTCGCCGCCGGTGCGGGCCTTGAGCTGGTCGGAGGTGCCCTGGGCGATGACCTTGCCGTGGTCGACCACCGCGATGTCGTGGGCCAGGTGGTCGGCCTCCTCCAGGTACTGCGTGGTGAGCAGCAGCGTGGTGCCGCCCGAGACCAGTTGCTTGATGACCTCCCACAACTGCTGGCGGTTGCGGGGGTCGAGGCCGGTCGTCGGCTCGTCCATGAACATCACGGGGGGTGAGACGACCAGGGCCGCGGCGAGGTCGAGGCGGCGGCGCATGCCGCCCGAGTAGGTCTTGGTGGGGCGGTCGGCGGCGTCCGCGAGGTGGAACTGCTCCAGCAGTTCGGCCGCGCGCTCCTTCGCCGCCTTCGCCCGCATCTGGTAGAGCCGGCCGACCATCTGGAGGTTCTCCCGGCCGGTGAGGTATTCGTCGACGGCCGCGAACTGGCCGGACAGGCCGATGGAGCGGCGGACCGCGTCGGGCTCTTTGAGCACGTCGATGCCCGCGACGACCGCGCGTCCGCTGTCGGGCCGCAGCAGGGTGGTCAGGCAGCGGACGGTCGTCGTCTTTCCCGCGCCGTTCGGCCCGAGCAGTCCGAGGACCGTGCCTTCGGGCACGTCGAGGTCGACGCCGTCCAAGGCCTTGACGTCACCGAAGGTCTTGACCAGCCCTTCGGCGTAGATGGCGCCTGGCATATGAGTCTCCACGTCTTCGTAGATGACCGGACCGACGTCCGGCTAGGCTTTCCACCGACACACCATAACGCGATGTATCGCGTCTCACAACGAGTTTCAGCGCGTTGCCCTGCGTGAGACGAAAGGATCTTCGGCCGGCTCGGGGGCGCTCAGCCGATGACCGTGTAGCCCGCCTCGCGCAGCGCCTGCCCCACCTCGGCACAGTGCGTCGGTCCCTTCGTCTCCAGGTGCAGCTCGACCTCCGCCTCCGTGAGCCCGAGCCGTGGGTCGGTCCGCACATGGCTCACGTCGAGGACGTTAGCGTCGACCACTGACAACACGCCCAGGAGAGTGGCGAGAGCCCCGGGCCGGTCCGTCAGCCGCAGCCGGACCGCGAGATAGCGGCCCTGCGCGGCCATGCCGTGCCGCAGCACCCGCTCCATGAGCACCGGGTCGACGTTGCCGCCGGACAGCACCGCCACGACCGGGCCCTCGAAGGTGCCGGGATCGCTCAGCAGCGCCGCGACCGGGCTCGCCCCGGCCGGCTCCACCACCAGCTTGGCCCGTTCCAGGCACAGCAGCAGCGCGGCGGACAGCTCGTCCTCGCTGACCGTGCGCACCTCGTCGACCAGCTCGCCGACGATCCCGAACGGCACGTCGCCGGGCCGCCCGACCTTGATGCCGTCGGCCATCGTCGCCGGGTTCTCGACCGTCACCGGCCGCCCCGCCGCCAGCGAGGGCGGGTAGGCCGCCGCGCCCGCCGCCTGCACACCCACGATCCGCACGTCCGGCCGTACGGCCTTCACCGCCACCGCGATCCCGGCGGCCAGCCCGCCGCCGCCGATCCCGACCAGGATCGTGCGTGCCTCGGGGCACTGCTCCAGGATCTCCAGGCCGACCGTGCCCTGGCCGGCGATGACGTCGGGATGGTCGAAGGGGTGGATGAACACCGCACCCGTCTCCGCCGCGTACTCCTGGGCGGCGGCCAGCGTCTCGTCGACCACCTGGCCGTGCAGCCGCACCTCGGCCCCGTAGTCCCGGGTGGCGCTGACCTTGGGCAGCGGGGCGCCGTTCGGCATGAACACCGTGGAGCGCACGCCGAGCAGGGAGGACGCCAGGGCGACGCCCTGCGCGTGGTTGCCGGCGCTCGCGGCCACGACACCGGCGGCGCGCTCCTCGGGCAGGAGACCGGCGATCCGGACGTACGCGCCGCGCAGTTTGAACGAGCCCGTCCGCTGGAGGTTCTCGCACTTGAGGTGCACCGGCGAACCGACCATCTGGGACAGGTGCCTGCTGCCCTCCATCGCCGTCACCCGTGCCACACCCGAGAGCATCTTCTGCGCGCCGCGCACGTCGTCGAGGGTGACGGGCCGAAAGGAGTCAGCCGTGCTGTAGCTCATGACTCCAGCATCGCAGTTCACAGGCGGCTACTACCGTTGTGACCAACCTCCGAGACCCGCTTTGCGCAGCGCCGGTACGGCCCGCCTTCCGGCCGCGTACCCTGTCCCCCAATCTGCCAGCCCTCCACGAAGTGAGCCCCCGGCCATGCCCACAACACCTGAAATGTCGATGGACATGACGACCGTCGGTGACACCGGTCTTCTCGACACGCTGCAGCACGAGGTGGCGCTGTTCGCCCGCCGTGCCGAACAGACCCGGCTCGGCGGCGTCGGGCAGGTGCGCAATTCCATGGACCGCGCCGCGTATCTGCTGCTCAACCGCCTCGACAAGGAAGGGCCGATGGGCGTCAAGGCGCTCGCCGCGAGCATGGGGATCGACTCGTCGACGGTCACCCGGCAGGTGGCTCCGCTCGTCGACACCGGTCTGGTCAAGCGCACCTCCCATCCCGAGGACGGGCGCGCGGTGGTGCTGCAGCTGTCCCCGCGCGGGCAGGCCCGCCTGGAGGAAGTGCGCTCCTCACGGAGGCAGTTGATGGCCGAGCTCACCCACGACTGGCAGCCGGAGGAGCGCGAGGCGTTCTGCGACCTCCTCACGCGCTTCAACACCGCGCTGTCCTCCCGGATGGCGGCGCAGGGGATGCCGGGCCCGGAGGCGCAGCCGGCGACCTGAGTACCGCACGGCACTCACTCCGTACGGCTTCGGCACGACGGCCGGGGCACCACGCGCGCGTGGCGCCGCCCGAGCCGTGCGCGGCTCTTGACCCCAGGGCCCTCCCTGGCCTGATATGAGACCGGGTCCCCGTTCCTGTGCGACCGGGGGGGTCCGCATGCTCAGGTCGCCGTCAGGCGGGAGGCGCGGTGCTGGAGCGGCATGCGTCCCGGGCCGCCCGTCGCGCCCGGGAGTTCGAGGCGTTCGTCGCGGGCGCGGCCGGGCGGCTGCTGCACGCCGCCACGCTGCTCACCGCGGAGTCCCCTGACGACAATCCCCGCGCGCGGCGCCTGCTGACGCTGTCACTGGCTCACACGTACGCGCGCTGGGACCGGCTGCGCGGCGAGGACCCCTACGACCGCACCCGCTCGCACCTGGTCACCCGCTTCGCGCGCGGCGCGTGGCGCCACGTCGGCGGAGTCGGCCGCTCCCGGCCGCATCCCGCGAGCCCGCTGGCGCCGCTGACCCCGCAGGAACGGCTGATCCTGGTGCTCAGGGTCTACGAGGGCGTCGCCGAGGAGCAGACGGCGGCCCTGCTCGGTCTGTCCCCGCAGCGCGTACGCGCCATCTGCCATCGGGCGGCCTCGACCCTGCTGCACCGGCAGCGGGGCCCGGCGCCCGCGGTGACGGCCGCGAAGGCGGTGCCGTCATGAGAACGGCCGGCGACCGGAGGGCGCGATGAGGGAGAACGACCGCGACGCGGCCGTACGGCGGCTGCTGGAGCAGGCGCCGCGGCCCCTGCCGCCGGAGATCCACCCGGAGGCGGTACGCCGGGGCGCCCGCATCCTGCGGCGCAGGACACTCGCCCGCCGCGTGCTGTGGCTGCTGCTCTTCGCGTCCGCGGTGGCGTTCACCGTGTGGGCGCTGACGGCCCGACCGTGGGTGGAGCCGCCGTCCGACACGACTCCACCCCTCACCGGCTGGTGATCCCGCCGGGGGCCTGCCGGGGCCTGTCGTCCGGATCATCCCGGCGTCACGGGGCTCGGGCCGACTGACAACGGCCGAGCCTCACAGCCGGTCCGGACAGCAGGTCCTAGCCCAGCGCCTGCTGGAGGTCCTCCAGCAGGTCGTCGGCGTTCTCGATGCCCACCGACAGACGCACCAGGTCGGCCGGGACCTCCAGCGCCGAACCGGCCACGGAGGCGTGCGTCATGCGGCCGGGGTGCTCGATCAGGGACTCGACGCCGCCCAGGGACTCGCCCAGCGTGAAGATCCTGGCCCGGTTGCAGACCTCGACAGCCGCTTCCTCGCCGCCCTCGACGCGGAAGGAGACCATGCCGCCGAACGACTTCATCTGCTTGGCGGCGACCTCGTGCCCCGGGTGCTCCGGCAGGCCCGGGTACAGCACGCTGCTCACGCGCGCGTGCCGGGTGAGCATGTCGGCGACCTTGACCGCGTTCTCGCTGTGCCGGTCCATGCGCACGGAGAGGGTCTTGGTGCCGCGCAGCACCAGCCAGGAGTCGAACGGCCCGGCGACCGCGCCCATCGCGTTCTGGTGGAAGGCCAGCTCCTCGCCCAGGGCGGCGTCGGCGGTGATCAGGGCGCCGCCGACGACGTCGGAGTGACCGCCCATGTACTTCGTCAGCGAGTGCACGACGATGTCCGCGCCCAGCGACAGCGGCTGCTGGAGGTAGGGGGTGGCGAAGGTGTTGTCGACGACGAGGCGGGCGCCCGCGTCCCGGGCGACCTGGGCGACGGCGGCGATGTCGGTGATGCCGAGCAGCGGGTTGGAGGGGGTCTCCACCCAGACGACCTTGGTCTTCGGGGTGAGGGCGGCCCGGACGGCGGCCGGGTCGCTGGTGTCGGCGACCGACCACTCCACGCCCCAGCGGGCGACGACCTTGGCGAACAGGCGGAACGTGCCGCCGTACGCGTCGTTCGGGATGACCACGTGATCGCCCGGGGTGAGCAGCGTACGGAGCAGGCAGTCCTCGGCCGCCAGCCCGGACGCGAACGCGAGACCGCGGCGGCCGCCCTCCAGGGCGGCGAGGTTCTCCTCCAGCGCGGTCCTGGTGGGATTGGCGCTGCGACTGTACTCGTAGCCGCCGCGCAGCCCGCCGACACCGTCCTGCTTGTAGGTGGAGACCTGGTAGATCGGCGGGACGACCGCGCCCGTCAGGGGGTCGGCGGTGTTGCCCGCGTGGATCGCGAGCGTCTCGAAGTGCTGACTGCTGTGCCTGTCGCTCATGAGCACCGAGGGTAGTGCGCCGACGCGACAAGCGCCGGGGGGACGGGGTGAGCCGGGGTTTTCCACAGGTTCGGGGAGCAGGTTGGCCAATTGTCGGCGCCGTCTGGTTCGCTTGTCGTATGGAGATTCTCTGGGTCCTGATCGCGCTGGTCATGCTGGGCTTCGTGCTGCTCCCCTTCCTGCGGCGCAGGCGCGGTGCGGTAGGGCTGGTCTCGCCCGACCATCCGGACGCGGCGGACCCGGCGAACTACGGCTTCGTCCTGGAAGAGGAGCTCGACATCCGCATGCCCGGCCCCGACCAGGACCTGCTGGACGTCCTGGACGTGGTGCAGCGCACGCAGGACTACCGAGCGGCACAGCAGCTTCTGGCGGGCACCGAGACGGAGGGCGAGCGGCGCTGGCAGCGTGTGCAGGCCTTCGCGGGTGCGGCCTCGCTGGAGCTCGCCCGGCGTCCCGGCGGGGTGGGCGAGGCGCCCGGCGGGCAGTGGCTGCGGGTGTGGCGGGCCGAGGCGCCCAAGGACGCGGGCGGTGCGGCGGTGCACGCCGAGTTCCTGGTGCAGCAGGCGTGGCGGACGGCGACCCCGGGGACGGACGAGTTCCGGATCATCATGGAGGAGGCGAGGACGGCGTGCGGCGAGGCGGCGCTGCTCGCCCCCGGTGACCCGATCCCGTACATCGTCGAGCTGTCGGTGGCCCGCGGTCTCGGCGACTCCCAGAAGGACTTCGAGCAGATCTGGCTGAAGATCCTGGACCGCGCCCCGGCCCACATGGGAGCGCACCTGGCCGCGCTGCACTACTGGTGCGAGAAGTGGCACGGCTCGCGCGCCGCGGCCTACGCGTTCGCCGAGGCCGCGGCGGCCCGGTCCCCCCGGGGCTCCCTCCTGTCGGCGATGCCCCTCTTCGCGGTGTTCGAGCACCTCCCCGAGGTGACCCTCGTGGCGAACTTCTGGCAGAGCGAGGTCGTCACGAAGGCGGTCCACGGCGCGCTGCACGCGGTGCACTCGGCCCGCCCCGACGACCCGATGCTCGCCCACGTGCGGCACATGCTGGTGTTCTTCCTGGTCCGCGGTGAGCGCTGGTCGGAGGCCATGAACCAGCTGATACACATCGACGGCCATGTGGGCGCCCTGCCCTGGACGCTGTCCGCCGACCCGGCGGCGGAGTTCGCCGTGTACCGGGCGCTTGCGGTGGCGGGCTACGAGGCGAACGGCGGCAGCCCGGCGAGCCTGCCGCACTGAGCTCCGTCCGCGCCGGGACCCCACCGGAATTCCGGGGCGTCCCGGCGCGTTGACAGGGCCGTCGCCCCGATTGGAGACCGCATGTTCCCGCACAGCCGTACGCCCCAGCTGCCGACTCCCGAGCAGGCGCTGCCCGGCCGCCCGGAGCCGGTGTTCACGGTCCCCGACCGCCATACCGTCCTCGGCAACCCGCTGCTCGGCCCCTATCCCGAGGGCCTGCACACCGCCGACTTCGGTCTGGGCTGCTTCTGGGGCGCCGAGCGCACCTTCTGGCAGCTCCCGGCAGGTGTCTGGACGACCCTCGTCGGCTACCAGGGCGGCCACACCGAGAACCCCACGTACGAGGAGGTCTGCTCGGGCCTGACCGGTCACACGGAGGTCGTGCGCGTGGTCTTCGATCCGGAGCAGATCTCGTACGAGCGCCTGCTGAAAACGTTCTGGGAGTCCCACGACCCCACACAGGGCTACCGCCAGGGCAACGACCGGGGCACGCAGTACCGCTCGGCGATCTACACCCACACCCCCGAGCAGGAGGCCGCCGCCAAGGCGTCCCGCGAGGCGTATCAGAAGGTCCTCACCTCGTCCGGCCACGGCGGCATCACCACGGAGATCGTCACGGCACAGGGCCGCCCCTTCTACCCGGCCGAGGGCTACCACCAGCAGTATCTTTCGGACACCAAAAACCCGAACGGGTACTGCGGGCTGGGCGGCACAGGGGTGTCCTGCCCGATCGGTGTGGCCAGGGCGGGTGGCTGAGCCCTCGGGGTCCGCCGCGAACCCGGACAGAGGCCGGCTCTTCGCGGAGCATCCGCGGCCGTTCTGCGAGTCGGTCGCCAAGTTCTCCGGCTACGACCGGTCCTGTACGTCTTCAGCGCGTACACGGTCCGCCGACGGGCTCGTTCTTCGGGGGCCGGGCTGCCCCGGGCGGGCTGTCAGCCCATAGGGTGCCTGCGTGACTGCGTCCCTGAGTACCGACAAGTCCCGTGCCGCGTTGCGGATAACCGCGCGGGTCTCCGTCCAGTTGCTGCTGGTGTTGGCCATGGCGGCCGTGACGTTGTGGCTGCTGGGCCGCATGTGGTCGGTGGTGTGGCCGCTCGTGGTCGGGCTGCTGCTGACCACCCTGACCTGGCCGGCGGCCCGGTTCCTGCGCCGGCGCGGATGGCCGGCCGCGCTGGCGGCGTCGGTCGTGACCGTGCTGTTCCTGCTGGTCGCCGCCGGTGTCGTGGCGCTGATCGCCGTGCCGGTGGCCTCCCAGTCCGAGGAGCTGACCGACGGTGTCGTGGAGGGCATCGAGCGGCTGCGCGAGTGGGCCGCCGGGCCGCCGTTGAACATCGGGGACGCGCAGATCGACAGGGCCTTCGACAGCGCGGTCTCCCGCGCCCAGGAGGGCTTCGGCAGCATGGTGGGTGCCGTCGTCACCGGGGTGAGCACCGTGGTGAACGGCGTCGTCACCGCCGTCCTCGCGCTCTTCCTGATGTTCTTCTTCCTCAAGGACGGTCCCCGGTTCCTGCCGTGGCTGTCCCGTCAGCTGCCCGGCCGGCTCGCCACCGACGTGCCGACGGTGTGCGGCCGCGGCTGGGACACCCTGAGCTCCTTCGTGCGGTGCCAGGCGGCCGTCGGCCTGCTCGACGCCGTCCTGATCGGTCTGGGGCTGTGGGTCCTGGGCGTGCCGCTGGTGCTTCCGCTGGCGGTGCTGACCTTTGTCTCGGCGTTCGTGCCGATCATCGGCGCCCTGTTCGCCGGATTCGTCGCGGTGCTCATCGCGCTCGTCTCCAACGGCCTGACGGACGCGCTGATCGTGCTGGCGATCATCGTCGTGGTGCAGCAGTTGGAGGGCAACGTCTTCCAGCCCATGATCCAGAGCCGTGGCCTCGGCCTGCACGCGGCGGTCGTGCTGCTGGCGGTGACCCTGGGCGGCAACCTGGCCGGCATCGTGGGCAGCCTGCTCGCCGTGCCCGTGGCCGCGCTGATCGCGGTGGTGTGGAACTACACGCGCGAGCAGCTCGCCGTTCCGGCGGGCGAACCGAGAACCGGCGGACCGGAGACCGACGAACCGGAGTCCGGCGGCTCCGTCCCGTCGTGATGGCCTCCGAAGGCGTCTGACAGGCGACGGCCCCGCCCCGGTCGCGGGGCCGAAGGCGTCTGACACGCGAACGGCCCCGCCCCGCTCGCGGGACTCCTCCTCGCCTGCGAGGCTGCGGGCGAGGAGGAAGCCGCCCATGAATCCTGTCGCCGCGTCACCCGTGCGCTTGGAGGCGTCCGTCGATCCCCGCCTGTCCCGGTGGATGTGGCTGGTGAAGTGGCTGCTCGCTCTTCCGCACTACATCGTGCTGGTGTTCCTGTGGATCGCGTTCGCCGTCGTGACCGTGATCGCCTTCTTCGCCATCCTGTTCACCGCCCGCTACCCGCGGGCGCTCTTCGACTTCAACGTCGGTGTACTGCGCTGGAACTGGCGGGTCGGCTACTACGCGCACACCGCGCTCGGCACCGACCGGTACCCGCCGTTCACCCTGGCCGACGTGCCCGACTACCCGGCGCACTTCGACGTCGCCTACCCCGAGCGGCTGTCCCGCGGACTGGTCCTGGTGAAGTGGTGGCTGCTGGCGATCCCGCAGTACATCGTCGTCGCGCTGTTCACCGGGGGCGGCTGGGACAGCCATGACGGCTGGCGGGGCGGGCTGCTGCCCTTCCTCTCCCTGGTCGCCGTCGTCGTCCTGCTCTTCACCGCCCGTTACCCGCGGCACCTCTTCGACTTCCTGATCGGCCTGGCCCGCTGGGCGGCCCGGGTGACGGCCTACGCGGCGCTGCTGACGGATCAGTACCCGCCGTTCCGGCTCGACCAGGGCGGGCAGGAACCCCCGACGGCGTCTCCACCGACACCACCGGCCTCCCCGATGACCAAGGGCTGACCCCGCAAAGGGCGCGATCCGCAGCGGAAGCGTTTCCTCCCGCTCTACGCTCCCCCACATGGTTCTCAGACGAGCGTTACAGCTGATCATGGTCGTCGCGCTGGCCCTCGCGGGAGCGGTCCAGGGCGGGGTGAGCACGGCACGGGCCGAGGGGAACGGAACGTCGACGGGGCGGCAACTGCTGTTCTACAACCACGCCTACGGAGTGCTCGACCGGGCGACCGCGGACGCCGTCGAGCACTCCTCCTATCTGCGTGACTTCGCCGACTTCCAGGTCCGCACCACCACCGGTTCCGGCGGGCAGACGTGGACCGGCCGCTATCTGATGGGACGCGAGACCTACTTCGAGTTGTTCGGGGTGGGCGACGTGCCCGGCAAGGACGGCACCCTCGGCGCCGCCGGCCTGGGCGTGTCCACCGAGCGCGCCGGTGACTTGCCCACGGTCATCGAGCGGCTGCGGAAGGCCGGGATCAGCGACCCGGTCGAGTTCCGGCAGACGCGCGACTTCGGCGACGGCGTCCCCGTGCCCTGGTTCGACGCGGTCTTCACCACCGACCAGTACGACCTCTTCGGCGCCTGGGGGATGGAGTACCGGCCGGAGTACTTCGCCGACCCGCGCGGCAACACCGAGCCCGCCTCCCACCCCGGTGACGTGGGCCGGGAGCGGTATCTGTCCGACGCCTACCGCGACCACCTGATGCGGGACGTGACCGGCGTCCGGCTCGCGGTGACCGCACGCGATCTCGCCGGTACGGTGCCGCTGCTGAAGGCCGGCGGGTTCGCCGTCCGGTCCCTGCCGGGCGGGGCCGTCGTCGCGAAGGGCGGCGGCACCACGATCCGGTTCGACGCCGTGCCCCTGGACCAGGTGGGCCTCAAGCGGGTCGAGATGTCGCTGAACCGGTCGGTGCCCGACCGGCACGTGGAGCGGATCGGTCACTCGGCCCTCGTGGTCGGCCCGGGAACCCACGCGGTATGGACCTTCGAGGACCAGGACCGGCCGGGCGGAGGGACCATGTCCGACCGAACCAGCGGGGCCGGCCAGGGCTCTCACACCCCCGACCAGGGCGGCGAGGTCGTGGACGGGTGGCCCGGTCATGTCCGGGACCGGGCCGGTATGACGCGCGGCGACGCGACGATGTGACGAGCGGGGGCGCGCGGGCTCAGCCGCCGCTGCCGTAGGGCCGCGTGATGATCTCCAGGCGGTGGCCATCGGGGTCGTTGAAGTAGGCTCCGCGGCCGCCGTCGTTGTGGTTGATCTCGCCGGGCCGGCTGTGGAACGGGTCCGCCCAGTAGGTCAGGCCGGCCTTCTGGACGCGGCCCAGGATTTCGTCGAACTCGTCCTCCGAGACGAGGAAGGCGTAGTGCTGCGGCGAGATGGCTTCGGAGCTGTCCATGAAGTCGAGGGTCACGCCGTTGGGGATCTCGACCGGGAGGAACGGGCCGTAGGGCGGACTCACCTCGAGGCCCAGGAGATCGGCGAGGAAGCGGGCGGAAGCGCGCTTGTCGTGTGCGACGACGATGGTGTGGTTCAGCTGCACGGCCATGGTGGGCCTCCCCTGACGTACCTGGCGAACCCCTCTGGTGCACTCCCCCACGTGTACCCCGCGTGCGCCCCGTCGTGCACCGGGAATGCCCTGAGCGCCCCGGCACGTGGCCGGGGCACTCAAGGCTGCCCCACGGGGAGCAGGGCGCGCCCCGGCACGTGGCCGGGGCACTCAAGGCTGCCCCACGGGGAGCAGGGCGCGCCCCGGCACGTGGCCGGGGCACTCAAGGCTGCCCCACGGGGAGCAGGGCGCGCCCCGGCACGTGGCCGGGGCACTCAAGGCTGCCCCACGGGGAGCAGGGCGCGCCCCGGCACGTGGCCGGGGCACTCAGGACTGCCTCACGGAGGCCGGGCGCGCCCCGGCACGTGGCCGGGGCACTCAAGGCTGCCCCACGGGGAGCAGGGCGTCAGATCGTCGCCGTGTCGATCACGAACCGGTAGCGCACGTCGCTGGCCTGGACCCGCTCGTACGCCTCGTTGATCCGGTCACCGCTGATGACCTCGATCTCGGCGCCGAGGCCGTGCTCGGCGCAGAAGTCCAGCATCTCCTGGGTCTCGGCGATGCCGCCGATCATGGAGCCGGCGAGAGTCTTGCCGCCGCCGATCACCGAGAAGAGGTTGAGGGAGACGGGCTCCTCGGGGGCGCCGACGTTCGCCAGCGTGCCCTCGGTCCTCAGCAGCGACAGGTAGGCGTTGAAGTCCAGCGGCGCGGACACCGTGGACACGATGAGGTCGAACGTGCCGGCCAGCTCCTCGAAGGTCTTCGGGTCGCTGGTGGCGTAGTAGTGGTCGGCGCCCAGCCGCAGGCCGTCCTCCTGCTTGCGCAGGGACTGCGACAGCACGGTCACCTCGGCGCCCAGCGCGTGGGCGATCTTCACGCCCATGTGGCCGAGGCCGCCCAGGCCGACGATCGCGACCTTCTTGCCGGGTCCGGCGCCGAAGCGCTTGAGCGGGGAGTAGAGGGTGATGCCGGCGCACAGCAACGGGGCCGCGACGTCGAGCGACAGGCCGTCGGGGATGCGGACGACGAAGTTCTCGTCGACGACGACCTTCTCGGAGTAGCCGCCGTAGGTGGGCTCACCGTCCTTGCCGATGCCGTTGTACGTCGGGATGTTGCCCTGGACGCAGTACTGCTCACGGCCGGCCTTGCAGTTCTCGCACTCGCGGCAGGAGTCGACCATGCAGCCCACGCCCACGCGGTCGCCGACGGCGAACTTCGTGACGCCCTCGCCGACCGCGGAGACGACACCGGCGATCTCGTGGCCGGGGACCATCGGGAAGATCGCCTCACCCCAGCCCTCCTGGGCCTGGTGGATGTCGGAGTGACAGATGCCGGCGAACTTGATGTCGATCAGGACGTCGAACTCGCCGACCTCGCGGCGCTCGATGGTGGTGCGCTCCAGCGGAGCCTTGGGAGCGGGAGCGGCGTACGCAGTAACAGTGGTCATGCCGGGGTTCTCCTAGCGGGGGTCGTGCGCCCGGCCGCCTTCTGGATCTTCTGACCGGGCACGATCACCAGCCTGCCCGATCCGCGGATACTCACCCAGACCACGCTCTTGCGTACGCACACGGTGCGTACCACTGGCGGGGTCAGGCTCGTGTGCGTACGACCGTGAATACTGGACGGCATGGACGAACAGCCCGAACCCGCACAGACGCCCGGCGGCGGCCTGGACCGGCGTGCCGAGCTCAGTGAGTTCCTGCGCACCCGGCGGGCCCGGCTGAAGCCCGAGGAGGTGGGCCTGGCCGACTTCGGGCGGCGGCGCGTGCCCGGACTGCGCCGGGAGGAGCTGGCGCAGCTGGCCGGAGTGTCCGTGGCGTACTACACACGGCTGGAACAGGGCAACGGCCGCAACGTCTCGGCGGAGGTGCTGGACTCGATCGCGCGCGCTCTGCGGCTGAGTGACGCCGAGCACGCGCACCTGACGCATCTGGCGAAGCCGAAGCAGCACAAGAAGAAGGCGGTGGCGCGCAGCCCGCAGGTGCGGCCGGCGCTGCGGCATCTGCTGGACTCGATCGACGGCGTCCCGGCGTACATCGTCGGTCGCCGCTCGGACATCCTGGCCTGGAACCGGATGGCGTCGGCCCTCTTCGGCGACTGGGCGCAGATGCCGGCGCAGGAGCGGAACTGGGCGCGGATGGTGTTCCTCCGGCCGGAGTACCGCGAGCTGTACCTGGAGTGGGAGCAGAAGGCGGCCGACATGGTCGGCTACCTGCGCATGGACGCGGGCCGCCACCCGGAGGACCCGCGGCTGTCGGCCCTGGTGGGCGAGCTCTCCGTGAAGAGCGAGGAGTTCCGCCGCCTGTGGGCCGCCCACGACGTCGAGGAGAAGAGCTACGGCGTCAAGCGCATGCGCCACCCCCTGGTCGGCGACCTGACGCTGTCCTTCGAGACGTTCCGCCTGATCGACGACGCCGAACAGTCCCTGATCACGTACCACGCGGAGCCGGGCACACCGTCGGCGGACGCCCTGCGCCTGCTGGCGAGCTGGGGGGCGGACGCGGCCCGGGCGGGGACCGAGAGCCCGGCCCCGTAGACGCGGAACGGCCCGCCGGAAGCCGAGGCTCCCGGCGGGCCGCTCACAGACAGGCCCTACGGCCTACTTGCCGTAGTACGCGTTGTAGATCGAGATCGTCGACTTGTTGCCCTTCTTGTCGGCGATCTTGGCGTGGAAGGAGATGGCCTTCCCCTTCGCCGGGTTCTTGAAGGAGACCTTGCCCTTCTTGACGGCGAGCTTCTTCCAGGTCTTGCCGTAGTCGTACGACACGTACACCGACAGCGACTTCAGGTTGCTGCCCTTGGCCGCGCCCTCGACCGTGACCGGAACGGTGACCTTCTTGCCCGCCGGGACCTTGCTGTCCAGGCCGGTGGCCGCGTGGAAGCGGGCCGTGGAGGCGGGCAGCTGCTTGAGGTCGGTGGTCTTCTTCGAGCGGAACGTCCAGCTGGCGTCGACGCGGGTGGAGGCCGCGGCGACCTTGACGCTGCGCTTGACCGACGTCGTCAGCTTGTACTCGGCGTCACCGGCCGGGACCTTGAACTGCTTGTCGCCGAACAGCGGGTCGTCGTTGCTGCCGACCTTGGTGCCGTTGCGGTACAGCGTCGTGTTGACCGACGAGAAGGTCGAGTAGCCCACGTTGCCCTTGCCGTCGGCGAACAGCGGCAGGGAGCCGAAGATCTCGTTGCCCTCGCGGAAGACGCCGAAGTCGGCGGTGAGCCGCGGCCCGAAGACGGCCGTGTTGACGGTCTCGGAGTAGCTCTTGCCGGCCGCGTACTTCTGCTGGCCCATCGAGTAGGCGGCCTCGTCGATCGGGAAGCCGTCCGGGTCCACCCCGCCGTACTGGGAGAACTCCAGCTGCCACTGCACACCGCCCTGGGCGGACAGGTGCAGCTTCCGGGTGCCGGGCAGGGACTGCTGGATGCCGATCGAGGAGGCGCTGGTGCTCCACGGCATCCAGCCGACCGCGTTGACCGCGCCCTTCTTGCCGGACGTCGGGGCGCCGAGGCCGACCTTCACCGTGGCCAGCTCACCGGCCTTGTAGTGCTTGGTGAAACCGGTGGCGAGCTGCTTGACCGGGCCGCCGGCGACGGTGTTGTACTCCTCGTTGGCGCCCTTGCTCCAGTGGCCGTCCCACTGCTGGGTCACCGAACCGTCGGTGATCTTCGGGCCGACGTGGGCGCTGCGGATCTCGGCGAAGGATTCCAGCCACCAGCCGAAGCCGTAGCTGGAGTCACCGGCCGTCACCGTGTAGTCGGCCGAGGCGAACTCCGACTTGGTGCCGGTGGCCGGGACGGTGATGTCCACCTTCTTGGCCTTGCGGGCGTCCAGCGTGACCGTCGTGTTCTTGGTGACGTTCAGCTTGGGCTGCGCGAGCCAGTCGACGCCCGCGAACTCCTCGGGGTCGTCGCCCACGTAGACGTTGCCGTTGAGGACGTAGGTGCCCTTGGGCAGCCGCGTGGTGACCGTGCCGTCCGCGTCGTAGGGCATGACCCACTTGCCCTTGCCCAGGCCCGCGATGCCGCTCAGGTCGGCGCTGTAGTTCTTCGCCGGCCGGCCGTCGCGGTTCAGCACCTTCAGCGTGACGTCGTACGACTCGACCTCGCGCTGCACCGCCGCCGCCGTGCGCACCGTCTGGCCGCCGCCCGTCGCCGTCACGTACGAGGAGTACGCGCCGTCGAGCGTGCCGCCCAGCTTGGTGTTGACGGTGAAGGGGACGGAGGCCTTGCCGCCCGCCGGGACTGTCACCGAGGTGGCGCCGAGCTTGAAGAAGCCGGCCGGGGCGGCCTGGCCCTTCGGGTTGGTGGCGGTCGACGCCAGCTTCAGCGTGACGTCCTTGGTACCGAGGTTGCGGTACGTCAGCTGCTTGGTGACCGGCTTGTCGTCGGTGTGCGGCCACTGCTGGATGCCGAAGCTCACCGACACCGGCTCGGCGATGACGGTCTGCTTGACGGCCTTGTCGACCTGGACCCGGCCCGAACCCTGCTGGAGCGGCGTGTACGTGCCGCCCTTGGTGGAGCCGGTGAGAGCGCCCTTGAGCTCGGAGTACTTCCACTCGGGGTGCTGCTGCTTCAGGATCGCCGCCGCGCCCGCGACGTGCGGGGTCGCCATCGACGTACCGGAGATGGTCATGTAGCCGGCCGGCTTCTCGCCGACGTCCTGGCCTATCAGGTTGCCCGGGGCGGAGGCCGCGGTGATGTCCACACCGGGCGCGGTCACGTCGGGCTTGAGGGCGCCGTCCATGCCGGGGCCGCGGCTGGAGAAGTCGGCCAGCTTGTCCTCGTCGTCGACCGCGCCGACGGTCAGGGCCGCGGCGGCGCTGCCGGGGGAGCCGACGGTCTGCTCGCCGAAGCCGCCCTCGTTGCCGGCGGCGATGGCGAACAGGACGCCCTTCTCCTCGGAGAGCTTGTTCACCGCCGCTTCCATCGGGTCGATGGCAGGCGTGTCCAGGCCGCCCAGGCTCATGTTGACGACGTCGGCACCCTGCGCGGCGGCCCACTCCATACCGGCGACGATCTCTGAGTCGTTGCCGAACCCGGCGTCGTCGAGCACCTTGCCGTTGAGGATCTTGGCGCCGGGCGCGACACCCTTGTACTTGCCGCCGGACTTCGCGCCGGTGCCGGCCGCGATGGCGGCGACGTGGGTGCCGTGGCCGACCTTGTCGGTGGTGTCGGGCGCGGCGGAGAAGTTCTTGGCGTCGATGACCTGGCCCTTGAGGTCGGCGTGCGTGCCGTCGACACCGGTGTCCAGGACGGCGATCTTGACGCCCTTGCCGTCGTAGCCGGCCGACCACGCCTTGGGCGCGCCGATCTGCGCGACGGACTTGTCGAGGTTGGCCTGGCGGACGCCGTCGAGCCAGACGTGCGCGATACCGGAGGCGGTTTCGTCGCCGTTGGTGACGGCGTCCCACAGCTCGGGGGTGTCCCCCTGCGGCGTCTGGACCGCGTCGGCGTTCAGGGTCTTCAGCGTGTGGCTCAGGGTCCCCGCGTCACGTACGTCGGCCTTGGTGTCCGCGGCGTTGCCCCGGTAGCCGACGATGACCTTCAGGCCCTTCTTCTGGGCCTTGCGGGTCGTGGACTTGTTGAGCTCGGTGACGTCGAAGAGACGCTGGTCGAGCTTGCCGGTGGCGACCAGACGGGCCGCGTCGGCCGGGATCACGAGGGTGTGACCGTCGATCTTGCGGACCTGGACGGGTATGTCCTCACGGCCCTTGGCCCGCTCCAGGCCGACCACGCGGCCCTTGGCGTCCAAAGAGACCCGGTCGCCGGTGATCAGCGTGATGTGGTGCTTGGCGGTGAGCGAGGCCGGCTTGGAGGCGGCGGCCGTCCGCTCGCCGTCGGCCGACGCCGGGCTGGTCATGCCCGCCGCGAGGGCCACGGCTGCCGCTGTGGCGACCGTGGCCGCGCACGCCCTTTTCACTTGTCTGCGCAAGTTTCCCCCTTGCAGAAGAACCGGGTGAATTCCCTGTTCACCCGGCCGGGGGTGGTCTCGTACGCATGCCCGTACGCCCCCCGGAATACGCAGTATGCCGAGGGGTGATCAGGTGCTCAATAGATGAGAAGAAGGTAAGAACTCCGTCGGCCGACTGTTACACAGCCGCCGGAACTCCGTTACAGGGCAGAGGAGTTGCGCACGCGTGTTCCCCTTGACGCGGATCCGGCCCTTGCGGATCGCCGCCGGGCTCGGGGCCCAGGACGGTCTCCTGAGAAGAGACGAAAGGCCGCCGCCCACCCCCCGGCGGGGGTGGGCGGCGGCCTTACGTCAGTGGAACCGGCGAGTGGTCAGACCGCCGAACCGGCCTTCCAGTCGGCCCAGTTCATGTTCCAGCCGTTGAGGCCGTTGTCCGGCGCGATCGTCTTGTCGCCGGTGTTCTCGACGACCACGACGTCACCGATGAGCGAGTTGTTGTAGAACCACGCGCCCGGCGTGTTCGGGTCGTCGGCGCCCTTGGCGTCCTGCAGGCCCACGCAGCCGTGGCTGGTGTTCGCGCTGCCGAAGATGGACTTCGCGCCCCAGTAGTTGCCGTGGATGAACGTGCCGGAGCTGGAGAGGCGGATGGCGTGCGGCACGTCCTTGATGTCGTACTCACCCTTGCCGTCGTCGTCCGTGAAGCCCACGGTCGCGCCGTTCATGCGCGTCTCCTTGAACTTCTCGGACATCACCATGACGCCCTCGTAGGTCTTGTTCTCGGGCGAGCCGGCGGAGATCGGGATCGTGCGGACGACCTTGCCGTCCTGCGTGACCTTCATCTGCTTGGTCTTCGCGTCGACGTACGAGACCTGGTTGCGGCCGATCTTGAAGGTGACCGTCTTCTGCTGGACGCCGAAGACGCCCTTGGCTCCCTCGACGCCGTCGAGCGCGAGCTTCAACGTGACGGTGGAGCCTTCCTTCCAGTAGTCCTCGGGCCGGCAGTCCATGCGGTTGGCGTTGAACCAGTGGCAGGCGACCTCCTGGCCGCCGCTCGTGCTGACCTCGATGCCCTTCTGGACGGCCGCCTTGTTGGTGATCGCCTTGTCGAAGTTGATCGAGACCGGCATGCCGACGCCCACGGTGGTGCCGTCGTCCGGCGTGAAGTTGCCGATGAAGCTGTTGGCCGGGGAGACCGTGGTGAACGAGGCGTTCTCGTGGGCGACGCGGCCCTCGGAGTCCTTCGCCTCGGCCGCCAGCTTGTAGGTGGTGGACCGCTCCAGCTGGGCGGTGGGCTTCCAGCTGGTCTTGTCGGCGGATATCTGGCCGCTGACCTCGGTGCCCTCCGACGTCGTCATCTTCACGTTCGTGAGCGTGCCCTTGCTCACGGTGACGGCGGCGGAGTTGTTGATGGAGGCGTTGTCGGAACCGTCCTCGGGCGTGATCTTGATCTGGGCCTCGGAGGTCTTCTTCGCCGCCGCCTCGTCGACCTTCGACTGGGAGCCGTTGCCTCCGTCGCTCCCGGCGCCGTCGTCGCCTCCGGAACAGGCCGAGAGCATCAGCACTCCGCCGAGCAGTGCGGACGCGACCGTCAGGCCCTTGCGCCGCTTACTGACCGTCATCACACGCTTCTCCATCGTTGCCCAATTCCCCAAAACCCCGAGTGCGCCCGCCGCACCTGAGCGCCCCCGCCCACTCTGAGTGCCCCCGTCGGAACCCATGAGTCCTTCGTCCGGAAGGTTCAACGCTACGACCGGTTCGTCCGGTTCCCCAGGTCGCGCAGGTGTGGGGATCACCACGTCCGTGACGGACGGTGCCGGTCGATACGGGTGCGGTCGATGCGCCGCTTGAGACGCGAAGACCCCCGGCGGCGGTTGCCGCCCGGGGTCACGAGTTTCCCGAACAGCTCAGCCGTCGTCGCCGTCGCCATCATCCTCGTCGAGGTCCCACTCCGGCGAATCGGGGTCGTAGTCGATCCGCTCGCTGCTCCAGGAGGCCTGCTGGAGCTCCACCCCCGGCACCTGGCTGACCAGGTCGAACGGGTCCACGAGGTACGCCAGGGCCTCCGCGGTGTCTTCCGTCACAGCGCCCTCGGCGTGGGTCCGTTCCGCCGCCGGCATCTCTGCGTCGTCCGCGATCCGGCGCAGCGCGGCCTTGGTGACCGCGTCCGCGTCGCCGACCTCGAGAACGACTTCGACCCGAACCCGTACAAAACGTGATGTCTCTGGAGTGCTCATGTCGCGAGCGTACGTCCAGGTCCTCCCGTGACTTTCCCGTGACCCGCGACTTTCACTAACATCGCCCCACACGGCCAATTCGCCAGCGCCACAAGGGGATCGATATTCCGTGTCATCCGCTCGCCGTCCGTTGCTGACCGCCACCGCCGCGGCGTCCCTGCTGGGCGCCCTGTGGTTCGTCCCGTCCGCGAACGCGACGTCGGACTCGCCGGTGAGAGACGCGGTCTCGACGAGCCCGTCGCCGCAGGTCACGGAACAGGCCCGGATCGCGGCCACGACCGCGGACGCCTCCGTCACCGGCACCCGTCTCGCCGACACCGGCAGCTTCGACAGCACGCCGTACGTGATCGGCGGGACCTTCTGCCTGACCCTGGGCGCCGGATTCGTCGTGTACTCGGTCCGCCGGGAACGGCTCGGTCTCTGACGGTCGTTGACGCGGGGCCCCGCCGACGACAGGGCCCCTGCCGCCCTACTGGAGCGGCCCGGTGACCTTCTCCACGGCGGCCAGCAGCCGCCCGTCCCGCACGAACGCGTCCGCCGCGGCGAGGTCGGGGGCGAGGAACCGGTCCGGCCCGGCGCCCTGGACTCCCGCCTCCCGTACGGCGTCGATGACCGCCCGCGTCGCGGGTGCCGGGGTCAGCCCCTCGCGCAGCTCGACGGCGCGCGTGGCGGCGTAGAGCTCGATGGCGATGACGCGGGTCAGGTTGTCGACGGCCGTGCGCAGCTTGCGCGCCGCCGACCAGCCCATCGAGACGTGGTCCTCCTGCATGGCGGAGGACGGGATCGAGTCGGCCGACGCGGGTACGGCGAGCCGCTTCAGTTCGCTCACCAGCGCGGCCTGTGTGTACTGGGCGATCATCAGGCCCGAGTCCACACCGGGGTCGTCGGCGAGGAACGGCGGCAGGCCGTGGCTGCGGTTCTTGTCGAGCAACCGGTCGGTGCGCCGCTCGGCGATGGAGCCGAGGTCGGCGGCGGCGATGGCGAGGAAGTCCAGCACGTAGGCGACGGGCGCCCCGTGGAAGTTGCCGTTGGACTCGACCCGGCCGTCGGGCAGGACCACGGGGTTGTCCACGGCGGACGCCAGCTCGCGGTCGGCGACCAGCCGGGCGTGGGTCATGGTGTCCCGCCCGGCGCCGGCGACCTGCGGGGCGCAGCGCACCGAGTAGGCGTCCTGGACGCGCGGGGCGTCGTCCTGGTGGTGCCCGGTCAGGCCCGACCCCTTCAGCACCGCCAGCATGTTGGCGGCGCTGGCGGCCTGCCCCGGGTGCGGGCGGATGGCGTGCAGTTCGGGGGCGAGGACCTTGTCGGTGCCGAGCAGGGCCTCCAGGGACAGGGCGGCGGTGACGTCGGCGGACCGGTAGAGCGTCTCCAGGTCGGCCAGGGCCATCACCAGCATGCCGAGCATGCCGTCGGTGCCGTTGAGAAGGGCCAGGCCCTCCTTCTCGCGCAGTTCGACCGGTTGGATGCCGTGAGCGGCGAGGAGTTCGGCGGCCGGGCGCACGACACCGTCGGGGCCCTCGGCGTCGCCCTCACCCATGAGCGCCAGCGCGCAGTGGGACAGCGGCGCGAGGTCGCCGGAGCAGCCGAGGGAGCCGTACTCGTGCACGACCGGGGTGATCCGGGCGTTGAGGAGGTCGGCCATGGTCTGCGCGACCTCGGGCCGGACGCCGGTGTGTCCAGAGCAGACGGTCTTGAGCCGCAGGAACATCAGGGCGCGGACGACTTCGCGCTCCACGGCCGGGCCCATCCCGGCGGCGTGCGAGCGGACGATGTTGCGCTGGAGCCGAGCGCGCAGCTCCGGGCTGATGTGCCGGGTCGCCAGGGCACCGAAGCCGGTGCTCACGCCGTACACGGGGTCCGGCTTGGCCGCCAGCGCGTCCACGATCTCGCGGGCCGCGGCGAGGGCGGCCACGGCCTCCTCGGAGAGCTCGACGCGGGCACCGCCGCGTGCCACGGCGAGCACGTCGGACGCGGTCACCCCGGAAGCCCGCCCGTCGCCCACCACCACCCTTTCAAGGCCGCGCTTCGCGCCTTCCCCGCTCACCACAGTGTGCATATCCATATTCAGGAGCGTACGCAGTGAATTCAATGGTGTCACCACTGGGGGCGGCGTTCACCCCTTACCGAATGCGTCACACCATCCGGTCACCGCATGCGTCACACCGTCCGGCCCGCCGGAGTCAGGGCGCGTGCCGGCCCCTGAACCTCCGGCGCTCACCGCCCGCCTCCTGGGACGGCTGGTCCGCCAGCCGCACCACGGGATCGTCCGGCCCGGCCCGCCCGGCCACGACCGGTCTGTTCGCCCGCTCGGCCTTGGCCCGGTACTGGGCGGCGTCGGCCAGACGGAAGAGCCGCCGGGCGGAGCGCACGGGCCCGATCGGATCCTCCGTGGACGCGACCCCGCAGGCCACGCCGTCCCCGAGCTCCAACTCGGCGGCCCGGCGGCACAGTTCGCCGGCCGCTTTCACGACCTGGTCGGCGGGCGGCCCGACCGCGAGCAGACAGAACTCGTCCCCGCCGAGCCGCGCCGCCAGCGCCCCGGGCAACATGGCCCCGCACAGCGACAGCACCGAGCCGAACCGCTCCAGGAGCCGGTCACCGGCGGCGTGCCCGTGGGTGTCGTTGACCCGCTTGAGCCCGTTCAGATCGCAGACGACGAGACTGACGACGGCCCCGTCACCGCGATGCCGCTCGATCGCCTGCTCCAGGCGCACGTCCACGGCACGCCGGTTGGCGAGTCCGGTGAGGGAGTCGGTGAAGGCGAGCCGCCGGACCTCCTCCAGCCGCTCGGTCTGGGCGATACCGGCGGCCACGACGGAGGCCAGGACGGTGGCGAAGTCGGCGTCACCCCGGCCGAAGACGGCTTCACCGGCCGGCCGGGCGACGTACAGCTCGCCCCAGGCCCGCCCGTGCAGCACGATGGGCGCGACCACGCAGCAGCCGCGGCCCCGGCGCCGCAGGGCGGCCACCCGTTGATGGCAGTACCCGGGCCGCCGCCCGGCCGCGGGCCCCTCGGCGGTCTCCACCCACGCGTCGGGCTCCCCGCCACCGGCCCACTGCTCGTGCAGGAACTCGGTGATCTCCGCGAACTGGTGCACCGGATAGGCCTCGTCCTCGGGGAACTCCTCCTCCCCCGCGGCCAGCTCGCCGACGTTCACGAGGACCCTCAGCCGCCCGAGCTCCCGCTCCCACACCGACAGCGCGGCGAAGCTCCCGCCCAGGGCCCGGCACGCCCCGGTGGCCGCCGCACGCCACGCCTCACGCGACCCGTGCGCGGCCGCCATCCCCTGAGCCAATGCGACGACGGCCGCCAGCCGTCTGTCCTCACCCATCACTCCAGGCTAGGGAGTTTCCAGCCAGACTGACCTGTTTACGACGCGAACGGGGACGACCTGTTCGGCCCGGTCCGAGGCTCCGGCTCCCTACTCCCCCGGCCACTGCGGCGTGCGCCGCTCGTTGAAGGCCGCGACGCCCTCCGCCCGGTCCCCCGAGAACGCCGTGGCCCGCCACGCCGCGTCCTCGACCTCGAGCCCGGCCCGCAGATCCAGCCCCTGCCCGAGCCGCAGCGCCCGCTTCGCCGCGCGGAGCCCCACCGGCGAGTTCCCGGCGATCCGGGCCGCCAGCGCCAGCGCCTCCTCGCGGTCCCGTCTCTCCTCGACCACCTGGTCGACCAGCCCCAGCTCCCCCGCCTCCTCGGCCTCCACCCGCCGCGCGGAGAAGATCAGCTCGGCCGCCCGGGCCGCCCCGACCCGTCGCGGCAGCAACTGCGTCCCCCCGCCCCCGGGGATCACCCCCACCGAGACCTCCGGCAGCCCCACCACGGCCGTCCGGTCCGCCACGATCACGTCACACGCCAGGGCCAGCTCGAATCCGCCGCCGAGCGCGAACCCGTGCACCGCCGCCACCGTCGGCACCGGCAGCTCCAGCACCCCGGTGTACGCCCCCCGCGTCACCGGCCGCTGCCGCAGCAGATCCGCGTCGCTGAACGAGTTCCGCTCCTTCAGGTCGGCCCCCACACAGAAGGCCCGCTCGTGCGTCGAGGTGAGCACGACCGCCCGGACGTCCCGGTCCTCCCCCAGGACCGCGCAGGCCCCGGCGATGGACCGCGCCATCTGGGTCGACACCGCGTTCATGGCCTTGGGCCGGTCGAGGACGAGCTCCGCGACATGCCCCTGCTCGTGCCGCCGCACCAGCACGAACTCCCCGAACCGTTCCTCACTCATGACACCCTCCGGTTAACGCGGGTTAACAAGGTCGACGCCCCGATCATCGCAGCCGCGCCCCACCCGCGAAAGGCCGGACCCATCCGGTTCCCCCTCCACCCCCGCCCACCCGTTCGAGTGACATCACCCCAACTCCGGCCCAACCGCCCATGGGAGCGCATAGCGTGCGTCCGCCACGGCGCACAGGGGGCGCGGGTGCGTCGGGGAGGGACCGTTTCGGGGAGGGGCCGTGATGACGACGAACACGCAGGCGAGGCCGCGAGGAGACATCGGGAGCACCACGGCCTTCCATCGGCGTGAGCCGCCCGTGCCCGTCGAGCCGGACCCGGCCGAGAACGGGCCCTTCACCCCGCGCGTCCGGGGCCGGCACCGCAAGCCCCGTCCCCGCAAGGTCCTGCTCGCCGCCGGCGGCCTCGCCCTCGCCACCGGCGCCCTGAGCCTCCTGCGCCTGGCCTCCGGTCCGGACGCCGACGCCGGTCCGGTCGGGGCCGGGCCCCGCCCGGACCCGGTGTCCACCGCCCCCGATGACGCCACCCACAGCGCCGCGACCTTCCCGGCCGCACCCGAGGCGAGCCCCTCGTCGCCCACGCCCCTGGGCGACCTGACCCCGCCCCCGGCCACCGAGGGGCCCCAGCCTCCTGCCTCCACCCCGACCGGCGCCTCCGTGGGCGCCGCGGTCACCGGCCCCGCACCGACGACCATTCCCGACACGCCGAACACCCGGGGCCCGGCCCCGGCGCCGACGGCGTCGCGGGGCGATGCCCCGCGCCCGGCAGCGACCCCGTCCGTACGGCCGAGCCGGACCGCGCCCGCCCCGGCACCGCCGCCCGAGGCGCCCGCGCAGCCGCGGGACCCGGGCCTGTGCGTGCCGGTCATCGGCCTCTGCGTGGACTCGCCCCTCGGCCACCGGTGACGCCCACGGGCAAGCGGCTACGGCGCGCCGTCCCGCCGGGTGAGCAGCCATGGCTCCACGACGCCCAGCCCACGCACGGGCCGCTGCCACATCGGCTGGAGCCCGAACCGGTACACGGGGGGCTCCTCGCCCTCCTTCTCCGCCGCCGCGGCCTCCTCGGCCGCCTCCGCCTCCGAGGTCGGGGCGTCCTGCGTACGGATCAGCTCCTCGGCGAAGGCGGTGTCGACGAGGACGGCGTCCTTGGGAGCTATCGAGGTGAGGCGGGAGGCCAGGTTCACGGTCGTACCGAACACATCACCCATTCGGGTGGTCACCGTGCCGAACGCCATGCCGACCCGCAGTTCCGGCATCGTCTCGTCGTGCGCCATGGTCTCGATCAGCCGCAGGGCGATCTCGGCGGCCGTGCCCGCGTCGTCGGCGGCGTACAGCACCTCGTCACCGAGGGTCTTGATCAGCCGTCCGCCATTGGCGGCCACGAGGTCGGCGGCCGTGGTCTCGAAGGCCTCGACCAGCTCGCCGAGCTCCTCCTCCTCCATGCGGCGGGTCAGCCGCGTGAATCCGACCAGGTCGGCGAAGCCGACGGCGAGGCGCCGGTCGACCATCTCCTCGTCGTCGGCGGCCTGCACGACCCGTCCGGCCGACGCGGCGAGCTGCCGACGCCAGACGTAGACCAGGAACTCCTCCAGCTCGGGCAGGAGCAGCTCGACGATCGGGTAGGTCACCTCGGTGCGGGTCATGCCGGGCTCGGGTGGCTCGGTCAGCCCCTCCAGGAAGGAGTCGATCTGCCACTCGGCGAGCCGCGCGGTGGTCTGCCCCGTGGACCGGGCCACCTGCACGGCCATCGCCTCGCTCAGCAGCCCCGCCTCGACGAGACCGGCCAGACGCCGCAGCGCGAGGACGTCCGCCTCGGTCAGGGCCTTGGCCTGGCCGATGTCGGCGAAGCCCATGGCCCGCCAGAAGCGGGAGGCCAGCTCCATGGAGACGCCGGCGCTGCGGGCCGCCTGGAACGGGGTGTAGCGGCGCTCGGCGCCCAGGATGAGCCCTTCGAGGCGCAGGGCGAGCGGATCCTCGCCGGAGTCGGCGCCCTGCGCGTCCTCGCCGGAACCCGAGTCGTCGACGGTCACGCGTGTTGCCCTTCCGATCTGTCACGGTCATGTATCGACCGGCCTCAACTCTACGGCAGGTGTGCGCCAGCTCACTCCGTGAGGGCCGCCGGGGGGTGAGGTACCCGGCGTTGCGGGCAACTCGCAGTCTGTGCCGCTGCCCCCAGGGGAATCCGCCCCCTGGACACCCGATCGGCCTGAACGGCCTCGTCCTCAATCGCCGGACGGGCCGGAAGCACCTGGCCCGCGCCCAGCTCGGGCACACTCCCGCTGAGCTGCGAGGGTGCAGGCCGGTGGGGGTGGCCTGGCGGGCGCGGCGGCACTCCGTCCCGCCGTCGCGGGCCCACCCGCCCTCAGCTCACGCCGGTCTCAGGTGCACGATGTCCCCGGCGCCGACCGGCTCCTGCACGCCCTCCGCGGTGGCGAGCACCAACCGCCCGTCCCCGTCCACGGCCACCGCTTCCCCCACGACCGCCCGATCCCCCGGCAGCTCCGCTCGCACCACGCGCCCGAGCGTCGCGCAGCCGGCCGCATAGGCCTCGTGCAACCCGCAGACCCCCGCGTCGCCGTCGGCGGCACGCCACTTGCCGTACCAGTCCTCCAGCGAGCGCAGCGCGCCCCGCAGCAGCGGGTCCCGGTCCGTGCTCACCGCCCCGGCCAGCCCCAGCGACCCCGCCGTCGGCACGGGCAGCTCGTCGTCCTTCAGCGAGACGTTGACGCCGACCCCGATGACCACCCCGCCGTCACCGGCCCGCTCGGCCAGGATCCCGCCGGCCTTGCGTTCGGCTCCCCCCACCGTGACCAGCAGATCGTTCGGCCACTTCAGGGCCGTGTCGACGCCCGCCGCCCGGGACAGCCCCGTCGCCACCGCGACCCCGGTCAGCAGCGGCAACCACCCCCAGCGCGCCACCGGCACCTCGCTCGGCGTGAGCAGGACGGAGAAGAAGAGGCCGGAGCGGGGCGGTGCCGTCCACTGCCGGTCGAGGCGGCCGCGGCCCGCCGTCTGCTCCTCGGCGACCAGCACCGCGCCCTCGGCCACCTCGCCCTTCGCCGCCCGGGCCACCAGATCGGAGTTGGTGGAGCCGGTGCGCTGCACCACGTCCACCTCCGACCACAGCCCTCCCTGGCGTACCAGACCCCGGCGCAGGGCGGTGATGTTGAGGGGCGGACGGTCCAGGTCCGACCACCGGCTTCCGTTCGGCTCTGATGCATCTCGCGGCGTCATGCAAGCCACCCTAGGTGTGGTAAACGCCGCACTGCCGATGCGGAGGCACCCCACTACTCTACGGATGAGTAACCGTCCCCCCTTTTGAGCAGGCAGGGAGCCGCATCCCGATGTCCGAGCCGGAAGAGCAGCAGCAGCCCGACATTCACACGACCGCGGGCAAGCTCGCGGATCTGCAGCGACGCATCGAGGAAGCGACACACGCCGGCTCCGCACGCGCCGTCGAGAAGCAGCACGCCAAGGGCAAGCTGACAGCCCGTGAGCGGATCGAGCTCCTGCTCGACGAGGGCTCGTTCGTCGAACTCGACGAGTTCGCCCGGCACCGCTCCACCAACTTCGGCCTCGACCAGAACCGCCCGTACGGCGACGGGGTCGTCACCGGGTACGGCACCGTCGACGGCCGCCCGGTCGCCGTGTTCTCCCAGGACTTCACCGTCTTCGGCGGTGCCCTCGGCGAGGTGTACGGCCAGAAGATCGTCAAGGTCATGGACTTCGCCCTGAAGACCGGCTGCCCGGTCATCGGCATCAACGACTCCGGGGGCGCCCGCATCCAGGAGGGTGTGGCCTCGCTGGGCGCCTACGGCGAGATCTTCCGCCGCAACACCCACGCCTCCGGCGTGATCCCGCAGATCAGCCTGGTCGTCGGGCCGTGCGCGGGCGGCGCGGTCTACTCCCCGGCCATCACCGACTTCACGGTCATGGTCGACCAGACCTCGCACATGTTCATCACCGGCCCCGACGTCATCAAGACCGTCACCGGCGAGGACGTCGGCTTCGAGGAACTGGGCGGCGCCAGGACCCACAACGCGACCTCCGGAGTCGCCCACCACATGGCGGGCGACGAGAAGGACGCCATCGAGTACATCAAGCAGCTGCTGTCGTACCTGCCGTCCAACAACCTCTCCGAGGCCCCGGTCTTCGCGGAGGAGGCGGACCTGGAGGTCGGCGACGAGGACCGCGAGCTGGACGTGATCGTCCCGGACAGCGCGAACCAGCCGTACGACATGCACACGGTGATCGAGCACGTCCTGGACGACGCCGAGTTCTTCGAGACGCAGCCGCTGTACGCGCCGAACATCGTCACCGGGTTCGGCCGGGTCGAGGGCCACCCGGTGGGCATCGTCGCCAACCAGCCGATGCAGTTCGCCGGCTGCCTGGACATCAAGGCCAGCGAGAAGGCCGCCCGCTTCGTACGGACCTGCGACGCCTTCAACGTCCCGGTGCTCACCTTCGTCGACGTCCCCGGCTTCCTGCCCGGCGTCGACCAGGAGCACGACGGCATCATCCGCCGCGGCGCCAAACTGATCTACGCCTACGCCGAGGCGACCGTCCCGCTCATCACGATCATCACCCGCAAGGCCTTCGGCGGCGCCTACGACGTCATGGGCTCCAAGCACCTGGGCGCCGACCTCAACCTCGCCTGGCCCACCGCGCAGATCGCCGTCATGGGCGCCCAGGGCGCGGTCAACATCCTGCACCGCCGCACCATCGCCGAGGCCGAGGCGGCCGGGGAGGACCTGGAGGCGGTCCGGGCGCGGCTCATCCAGGAGTACGAGGACGCGCTCCTCAACCCCTACGTCGCGGCCGAGCGCGGTTACATCGACGCCGTGATCCTGCCGTCCGAGACCCGCCGGCACGTCGTACGGGGGCTGCGTCAACTGCGGACGAAGCGGGAATCCCTGCCTCCGAAGAAGCACGGCAACATCCCCCTCTAGCCCGCAGCGAGCCCAGGAGGCCCACATGACGATCAAGGTCGTACGGGGCAACCCGACCCCGGAGGAGCTGGCCGCCGCCCTGGCGGTGGTCAGGGCCCGCGCCGCGGCGGCAGCGGCGACGCCGCCCGGCGCGCCGGCCACCCGCGACTCCTGGTCCGACCCGTCCCGCATCGCGGCCCACCGCCTGCCCCAGCCGGGGCCGGCGGCGTGGGGCCGCACCTACTGGCCAGGGTGAGACCGGCCGGGTGAAGCAACGCGGGGCGCCGATTTGAGTACCCCTACTCAGGCGCCCCGCCGGGCCAGGCCGCACGCTGGACTCATGCTGTGGTCCGACCCCGAGAACGAGCCGCCCGAGGAACTGCGCGACACGCAGGACATGCTGCGGCGGCTGAGCGTTCTCCTGGCCCTGGCCATGGTCCTGGCGATGATCGTGATCGGCGTGAGGTGAGACGCCCGGGGTGACGCCGATACGCTGAACGCATGACAGATCAGCCGCGTCGCCGACTCGTCCTCGCCTCCCAGTCCCCCGCCCGGCTCGGACTGCTCCGTCAGGCCGGCCTCGCCCCCGAGGTGATCGTGAGCGGCGTCGACGAGGACGCCGTCACCGCCCCCACCCCCGCCGAGCTCGCGCTGGCCCTGGCCGAGGCGAAGGCCTCCGTCGTGGCGGCCCGGCCGCAGACCAAGGGCGCGCTCGTGATCGGCTGCGACTCGGTGCTCGACCTGGACGGCCAGGCTCTCGGCAAGCCCGCGGACGCCGAGGAGGCCACCGCCCGCTGGAAGGCGATGCGCGGCCGGGCCGGCACCCTGCAGACCGGCCACTGCGTCTACGACACGCTCACCGGCCGCTACGTGTCCGCCACCGCCTCCACGGTCGTCCACTTCGGCGAGCCCACCGACGAGGAGATCGCCGCCTACGTCGCCTCCGGCGAACCCCTCTACGTCGCCGGGGCGTTCACCCTGGACGGCCGCTCGGCCCCGTTCATCGACGGCATCGACGGCGACCACGGCAACGTCATCGGCATCAGCCTGCCCCTGGTCCGGCGGCTGCTGGCCGAACTGGGCGTCGGCATCACGGAGTTGTGGGCGCCGGCGGAGAAGTGACCGGGGACCCGTCGCCGCTCTTGCCGCCCCCGGGCGCGGCGTCGGCGGGCTCGGCCGGGCGGTCGTACGTCATCAGCAGCAGCACGACCAGGGCGAGCACCAGCATCATGGACAAGAAGGCGGGCCAGCCGACGAGGCCCCAGGTGAACGCGCCCAGCACCCCGTGCACGACGGCCGCGCTGATCAGCAGCACCCGCCCGAAGCCCGCCGGGGGCCGGTCCCGCAGCGCCACCAGAAGGGCGACCAGGCCGCACACCGCGAAGTAGAGGCCGAAGACGATCCCGCCGATCTTCGACGACACCGACATCATGTGGGGGTCCAGCCCGGCCAGCGACATGTCCTGACGGTCGACGACGACCCCCAGGAACCAGTTGAGCACCGCGACGCCGATCGCCTCGCAGAACAGCATCGCCGCCACGACCCACGCCACCGGCCTGCGTATCACCGGGCCCACCCTCTTCCCTCTGAAGACATCGCGAACGCTACTAACCGGTAAACCGGGGGACAAGGGTCCGGCAGCGCGCAAAGAATCATTGGGCCATTCGTAGGGACTCGACAAAGAAACCGAGTGGCCCGCAGCACGTGATGACAGAGACCTTGACCACAGGAGACGGCTAGGGTTTCCCGCAGGAGTACTGCGTACCGCGGTGCGACAAGGGATTTCGCGGGTCGAGCGAGCCACGCATCACGCTCCGTGTGGGCAAGCTCACCACTGGGGACGGGTCGTAGTGCCGTGTCGGCAGTCCCTAAACTCGGCTTGTTTCAAGGAGGGAGCCTCAATCGTGCGCAAGGTGCTCATCGCCAACCGTGGCGAAATCGCTGTCCGCGTGGCCCGGGCCTGCCGGGATGCCGGTATCGCGAGCGTGGCCGTCTACGCCGACCCGGACCGGGACGCTCTGCATGTCCGCGCGGCGGATGAGGCGTTCGCCCTGGGCGGTGACACCCCGGGCACCAGCTACCTCGACATCGAGAAGGTGCTCAACGCCGCCCGCGAGTCGGGCGCGGACGCGATCCATCCCGGCTACGGCTTCCTCTCGGAGAACGCCGAGTTCGCGCAGGCGGTCCTGGACGCGGGCCTGATCTGGATCGGCCCGCCGCCGCAGGCGATCCGCGACCTCGGCGACAAGGTCGCCGCCCGGCACATCGCGCAGCGCGCCGGTGCCCCGCTGGTGGCCGGCACGCCCGACCCGGTGTCCGGCGCCGACGAGGTCGTCGCGTTCGCCGAGGAGCACGGCCTGCCGATCGCCATCAAGGCCGCCTTCGGCGGTGGCGGTCGTGGTCTGAAGGTCGCCCGCACCCTCGAAGAGGTACCGGAGCTGTACGACTCGGCGGTCCGCGAGGCCGTCGCCGCGTTCGGCCGGGGCGAGTGCTTCGTCGAGCGGTACCTGGACAAGCCGCGGCACGTGGAGACTCAGTGCCTGGCCGACCAGCACGGCAACGTGGTGGTCGTCTCCACCCGTGACTGCTCCCTCCAGCGCCGGCACCAGAAGCTGGTGGAGGAGGCCCCGGCGCCCTTCCTGTCCGACGCGCAGGTGGAGCAGTTGTACTCGGCCTCCAAGGCGATCCTGAAGGAGGCCGGCTACGTCGGCGCCGGCACGGTCGAGTTCCTCGTCGGCCTCGACGGCACGATCTCCTTCCTGGAGGTCAACACCCGTCTGCAGGTGGAGCACCCGGTCACCGAGGAGGTCGCCGGTATCGACCTCGTGCGCGAGATGTTCCGTATCGCCGACGGCGAGGAGCTCGGCTACGGCGACCCGGAGCTGCGCGGTCACTCCTTCGAGTTCCGCATCAACGGCGAGGACCCGGGCCGCAACTTCCTCCCGGCTCCCGGCACGGTCACGACGTTCGCCCCGCCGTCCGGCCCGGGTGTCCGCCTGGACGCGGGCGTGGAGTCCGGCTCGGTCATCGGCCCGGCGTGGGACTCCCTGCTGGCCAAGCTGATCGTCACCGGCCGCACCCGCAAGGAGGCCCTCCAGCGGGCCGCCCGCGCGCTGGAGGAGTTCCAGGTCGAGGGCATGGCGACGGCGATCCCGTTCCACCGTGCGGTGGTGAGGGACCCGGCGTTCGCGCCCGAGCTCACGGACTCGACCGACCCGTTCACGGTGCACACGCGCTGGATCGAGACGGAGTTCGTCAACGAGATCAAGCCGTTCACCGCACCGGCCGACGCGGAGGCGGACGAGGAGCCGGGCCGCGAGACGGTCGTCGTCGAGGTCGGCGGCAAGCGCCTGGAGGTCTCCCTGCCGTCGTCGCTGGGCATGTCCCTGGCCCGTACGGGTCTCGCGGCGGGCGCCAAGCCGAAGCGCCGCGCGGCGAAGAAGTCGGGCCCCGTGGCGTCCGGTGACACCCTCACCTCCCCGATGCAGGGCACCATCGTCAAGGTCGCCGTGGAGGAGGGCCAGGAGGTCAAGGAGGGCGACCTGATCGTCGTCCTGGAGGCCATGAAGATGGAGCAGCCCCTGAACGCGCACAGGTCGGGCACCATCAAGGGCCTGAGCGCGGAGATCGGCGCGTCGGTGACGTCGGGCGCGGCGATCTGCGAGATCAAGGACTGACGTTCCACCCCTGGCGCGGCGCCCACCCCTCGGGGTGGGTCGGGGCCGCGCCAGGGGGTGTCCGTCCTCGGAACGGCGCGATGGGGTCGGACGCCGACTGACTGTCCGTCGACGCGCCGACCGCTGCGGGCGGACACCCCCCGACACGGCCCCTCGCGTCGTCCGGCGGGTGCGGATCGCCCGGGCTGCGGGCCATCGTGCCGCCAAGGGCAGCCGGACGGGGCCCAGGCGGCACCCCGGTCCCCGCAGCCTGCGGGCATGCGTACCGCCTGGGGTGGCGCGGGCGGCATCCCGTTCCGCTGGGCTGCGGAACCACCCGGCCCAGCGGCAGCGCAGGGGCCTGAAAAAGCAACCCGCGGCTCAATCCACCGTCGGCGTCAACGCCGCCGCATGTCAGCCACCCGTGCCCGCTCCGCCCCGGGCCCCTGTTCACCCAGTATCGAGGCGGACCGCAGCTGGCCCCCGGCTCCCGGCACCTGCCGTCGAGGCCCGGGCAACGGCACGTCCCGGCGCTGCTGGCGCGCCGGGAGGGAATCACCCCCCGGGCCCCCCGCCCCCGCTCCGGCAGAGCCCCCTTGCCCCCCGGCGACGGTGATCTGCACGCCCTGGTCGGCGAGCGCCTGGAGTTCCGTGGCGGCACGGTCGTCATGCGCGGGCGGCTCGTCCGTGACGAGGCGGGTGATGAGATCCGTCGGCACGGTCTGGAACATGGTGTCGGTGCCGAGCTTCGTGTGGTCGGCGAGCACGACGACCTCCGCCGCGGCCTGCACCAGCGCCCGGTCGACGGACGCCGACAGCATGTTGGACGTGGACAGCCCGCGTTCGGCGGTCAGCCCGCTTCCGGACAGGAACGCCCGGGACACCCGCAGCCCGTGCAGGGACTGCTCCGCACCACTCCCGACCAGGGCGTAGTTCGAACCGCGGAGCGTACCGCCGGTCATCACGACCTCGACCCGGTTGGCATGGGCCAACGCCTGGGCGACGAGGAGGGAGTTGGTGACGACGGTGAGCCCGGGCACCCGGGCGAGCCGGCGGGCCAGCTCCTGGGTCGTCGTACCCGCCCCGACCACGATCGCCTCCCCCTCTTCCACGAGATTCGCGGCGAGGTCGGCGATGGCGGTCTTCTCGGCGGTCGCGAGATGAGACTTCTGCGGAAAGCCGGACTCTCGCGTGAAACCGCCCGGCAGTACCGCACCGCCGTGCCGGCGGTCGAGGAGTCCTTCTGCCTCCAGCGCGCGCACGTCCCGCCGTACGGTCACTTCGGAGGTCTGGACGACGCGGGCGAGCTCACGGAGCGACACGGCCCCGTTCGCTCGCACCATTTCGAGGATCAATTGGCGACGTTCTGCAGCGAACACGAAACTGACAGTAACGCCAGCGACCGTCTGCTTTCAGCAGTTTGCGCTGAATAGCAGAAGATGTTCGCACCGAGCAGCGGGGAGTGGTATAGAGCCTTAGTCCCGCCGCCTATGCCGTACGCATGGTCGAACACTCCCCGTGACCAGGGAGGAGCCGGTTTCGGCCTCAGCCCTCGCCGCTCTCCTTGCGGGTGTGCAACTGCCGGGCCACCTCGGCGATCGAGCCCGACAGGGAGGGGTAGACGGTGAAGGCCTTCGCGATCTGTTCGACTGTCAGATTGTTGTCGACCGCGATCGAGATGGGGTGGATCAGTTCCGAGGCACGCGGCGCCACGACGACACCGCCCACCACGATGCCCGTGCCGGGCCGGCAGAAGATCTTGACGAAGCCGTCGCGGATGCCCTGCATCTTCGCGCGCGGGTTGCGCAGCAGCGGCAGCTTCACGGACCGGGCGTCGATCTTCCCGCCGTCGACGTCGGCCTGGGTGTAGCCGACGGTGGCGATCTCCGGGTCGGTGAAGACGTTCGACGACACCGTCTTGAGGTTCAGCGGGGCCACGGCGTCGCCCAGGAAGTGGTACATGGCGATGCGGCCCTGCATGGCGGCCACGGAGGCGAGGGCGAACACGCCGGTCACGTCACCGGCCGCGTACACGCCCGGAGCGGTCGTGCGCGAGACCTTGTCGGTCCAGATGTGACCGGACTCGCGCAGCCGGACCCCGGCCTCCTCCAGCCCCATGCCCGCGGTGTTGGGCACCGCTCCGACGGCCATGAGGCAGTGCGACCCGGTGATGACCCGCCCGTCGGAGAGGGTCACCTCGACCCGGTCCCCCACCCGCTTGGCGGACTGCGCCCGGGTGCGCCCCATGACGTTCATGCCACGCCGCCGGAAGACGTCCTCCAGCACGGCGGCGGCGTCCGGGTCCTCGCCCGGCAGCACGCGGTCGCGCGACGACACCAGCGTCACCCTCGACCCCAGCGCCTGGTAGGCACCGGCGAACTCGGCACCCGTCACACCCGACCCGACCACGATCAGCTCCTCCGGGAGCTCGTCGAGGTCGTACACCTGGGTCCAGTTCAGGATCCGCTCACCGTCGGGCAGGGCGTCGGGCAGCTCACGGGGGTGTCCGCCGGTGGCGATGAGCACGGCGTCAGCCGTCAGCGTCTCCTCGCTCCCGTCGGCGGTGCGCACCACGACCTTGCGCGACCCGTCGAGCGCCTGCATGCCCTCCAACCGCCCGCGCCCGCGCATGACACGCGCCCCCGCACGGGTCACGGAGGCGGTGATGTCGTGCGACTGGGCGAGCGCCAGCCGCTTCACACGCCGGTTGACCTTGCCCAGGTCCACGCCCACCACCCGGGCGGCCTGCTCGATGTGCGGGGTGTCGTCGGCCACGATGATCCCCAGCTCCTCGTAGGAGGAGTCGAAGGTGGTCATCACCTCGGCCGTGGCGATCAGGGTCTTCGACGGCACGCAGTCGGTGAGCACCGACGCCCCGCCCAGACCGTCGCAGTCCACGACGGTCACCTCCGCGCCGAGTTGAGCGGCCACCAGGGCCGCTTCGTATCCGCCGGGTCCGCCACCGATGATCACGATCCGAGTCACGTACTCCATTGTCCCGCACCGCTCGCGGTGCCACCGCCCCGGGGCCCCGCCGCTGCGCCGGTTGTTACGACAGTGACGCCGGGGTCGCCTGCCGTACCCTTCCCCCATGTCGCTCTACGCCGCGTACGCCGGCAACCTCGACGCGCGGCTGATGTCCCGCCGCGCCCCGCACTCGCCACTGCGCGCCACCGGCTGGCTGAACGGATGGCGGCTGACCTTCGGCGGCGAGCACATGGGCTGGGAGGGCGCGCTGCCCACGATCGTGGAGGACCCGTTCTCCCAGGTCTTCGTCTCCCTGTACGACATCGCCCCGATGGACGAGGAGTCCCTCGACCGCTGGGAGGGCGTGGGCCTCGACATCTACCGCCGTACGCGCGTACGGGTCCACACCCTGGACGGTGAGGAATCGGCCTGGGCCTTCACCCTGAACGCCTACGAGGGCGGCCTGCCCTCCGCCCGCTACCTGGGCGAGATCGCCGACGCCGCCGAGTCGGCCGGCGCCCCGCACGACTACGTGATGGAGCTCCGCAAGCGCCCCTGCTGACGGCCGCCCGTCCACTCCCCTTCGTCGGAAACGACAAGACAACGATCGCCACCCCGTGAGCTCTGCCATCTACGCGCGTAGGCTTTCACCGGCTACCCTCTTCGGCGTGAACGCATCTCTTCTTCCGGACGACATCCAGGGCGACCCCCACGCCGCCGCCGACGCCGCCGCGGCCCGCCTGCGCGAACTGACGGGCGCCGAGACCCACGACGTCGCCCTCGTGATGGGCTCCGGCTGGGCCCCGGCCGTGGACGCGCTGGGCGCCCCCGAGGCCGAGTTCCAGGTCACCGAGCTCCCCGGTTTCCCGCCGCCGGCGGTGGAGGGCCACGGTGGCAAGATCCGCTCGTACCGGATCGGCGACAAGCGCGCCCTGGTCTTCCTGGGCCGTACGCACTACTACGAGGGCCGCGGGGTGGCAGCGGTCGCCCACGGCGTCCGTACCGCGGTCTCGGCCGGCTGCAAGACGGTCGTCCTCACCAACGGCTGCGGCGGCCTGCGCGAGGGCATGCGCCCCGGCCAGCCGGTCCTCATCAGTGACCACATCAACCTCACCGCCACCTCCCCCATCATCGGCGCGAACTTCGTCGACCTGACCGACCTGTACTCCCCGCGCCTGCGGGCCCTGTGCAAGGAGGTCGACGCCACCCTGGAGGAGGGCGTCTACGCCCAGTTCCCCGGCCCGCACTACGAGACCCCGGCCGAGATCCGCATGGCCCGCGTCATCGGTGCGGACCTGGTGGGCATGTCGACGGTCCTGGAGGCGATCGCCGCGCGCGAGGCGGGCGCCGAGGTCCTGGGCATCTCCCTGGTCACGAACCTCGCCGCGGGCATGACGGGCGAGCCCCTGAACCACGAAGAGGTCCTCCAGGCGGGCCGCGACTCCGCGACGCGGATGGGTTCCCTGCTGACGCAGGTCCTGGGCCGCCTGTAAGCACCGGGCATCGCTGCTCAGGCGGGGTGCCGCTGCGCCCACCCTCCCCAGCGGCACGCATGCCCAGCGGGGGGCAGCCCGCAACGGGACGGGCGCACGCCACAACGCTCCCGCACGCGCCGTCGTACGCGAGGGGCCGTGTCGGGGGGTGTCCGCCCGCAGCGGTTGGCGCGTCAACGGACGGTTGGTCGGTATCCGACCCCATCGCGCCGTTCCGAGGACGGACACCCCCCGGCGCGGCCCCGACCCACCGAACCCGGGCAGGCGGCCCCGCGCACCCCCACGGCCCCGCACAGGCCGCCGCAGGCACCCCGGCACCACCCACAACCGAGAGGCTGACACCGACCGTGCACGACGAACTCATCGCACAGGCCCAGGCGTGGCTCACCGAGGACCCCGACGCGGAGACCCGCACCGAGCTCGCCCGCCTCATCGACGCCGGAGACCGCACGGAACTCGCCGCGCGCTTCGGCGGCACCCTCCAGTTCGGCACCGCCGGCCTGCGCGGTGAACTCGGCGCCGGCCCCATGCGCATGAACCGCTCGGTCGTCATCCGCGCCGCCGCGGGCCTCGCCGCCTACCTCAAGAAGCAGGGGCACGACAGCGGCCTCGTCGTCATCGGCTACGACGCCCGCCACAAGTCGCACGACTTCGCCCAGGACACCGCCGCCGTCATGACCGGCGCCGGCCTGCGCGCGGCGATCCTCCCCCGCCCCCTGCCCACCCCCGTCCTCGCCTTCGCGATAAGGCACCTCGGCGCGGTCGCGGGCGTGGAGGTCACGGCCAGCCACAACCCGCCCCGCGACAACGGCTACAAGGTCTACCTCGGCGACGGTTCCCAGATCGTCCCCCCGGCGGACGTCGAGATCGCACAAGAGATCGCCGCCGTCCCGTCCCTCACCACCGTCCGGCGCCCCACCGAAGGCTGGGACATCCTCGACGACAGCGTCCTCGACGCCTACCTCGCCCGCACGGACGCCGTCCTGTCCGAGGACTCCCCCCGCACCGCCCGCACGGTGTACACGGCGATGCACGGCGTCGGCAAGGACGTCCTCCTGGCCGCCTTCGCCCGCGCCGGCTTCCCGGAACCGGTCCTCGTCACCGAGCAGGCCGAGCCCGACCCGGACTTCCCGACCGTCGCGTTCCCCAACCCGGAGGAGCCCGGCGCGATGGACCTGGCCTTCGCCACGGCACGCGCCGCCGCAACCGCCCCGGACCTGATCATCGCCAACGACCCGGACGCGGACCGCTGCGCCGTCGCCGTGCGGGACGGCACCGACTGGCGCATGCTGCGCGGCGACGAGGTCGGCGCCCTGCTCGCCGCCCACCTGGTCCGCCGCGGAGCGACCGGCACGTTCGCGGAGTCGATCGTCTCGTCGTCCCTCCTCGGCCGGATCGCCGAGAAGGCGGGACTCCCCCACGTCGAGACCCTCACCGGCTTCAAGTGGATCGCCCGCGCCGAGGGCCTGCGCTTCGGCTACGAGGAGGCCCTCGGCTACTGCGTCGACCCCGACGGCGTGCGCGACAAGGACGGCATCACGGCCGCGCTGCTGATCACGGAACTGGCCTCCCGGCTCAAGGAGGAGGGCCGTACGCTCCTCGACCTGCTGGACGACCTGGCGGTGGAGCACGGCCTGCACGCGACGGACCAGCTCTCGGCCCGCGTGGAGGATCTCTCCCTCATCGCCGCCGCGATGCGCCGCCTGCGCGAACAGCCCCCGACGGAACTGGCCGGCCTGCCGGTCACCCGCACCGACGACCTCACCCGGGGCACGGCCGATCTCCCGCCCACGGACGGTCTGCGGTACACCCTCGACGGCGCCCGGGTGATCGTCCGCCCGAGCGGCACGGAGCCGAAGCTGAAGTGCTACCTGGAGGTCGTGATCCCGGTCGGGTCCCACGAGGATCTTCCCGCGGCCCGCGCGAAGGCGACGGCGCTGCTGGAGTCGATCAAGCGCGACCTGTCGGCGGCGGCGGGCATCTGAGGCCGAGGCCCCGCACCACCGCCCCCTGCCGACGACTCAGGAACTCTTCCGGGCGGCTTCCCGCCGCTGCCGCTTGCCGAGAGGCGCCTGGGAGAGGTCCTCGGCGGCCGACCTGAGATTCTTGTAGCCGTACCCGCGCTGCTCCAGCCACGCCCGCGCCGACTCCTCGGCCCGCTCGGTGGCCTCCAGGATGTCCTCCTCGGCCTCCCCGGAGTCCAGGAACCGGAAGGTGAAGGCGGGCCGCACGGCAACGTCGTACGTGAGGGTCCCCTCCGGGGTGAAGGCGGCGCGCAACACGTCGTGCTCCGCGGCCCGCTCCAGCAACTCGGTCCGCTGCTCGGCGCTCAGCCCGTCGAAGACGCCCCGGACGGTGACACGAAAGGTACGGCTGCTCATCCCCCGAACCTAGGCGCGCGCCCCCTCGAACAGCCACCGGATTTTCCGCCCCGCCCCGAGAGGCCGGGACCCGCACCCCGGACCGAGAAGCTGCGGCCCACCCGGACCGAGAGGCCGCAGCCCGCACCCGGACCAGAAAGCCGGAGCCCCACCCCAGACCCAGAGGCCGAAGCCACGGCCCACGGCGTCGGACCCCGCCCCAGGGCCTCGGCGTCGGCCCCCGCCCACGGCGACGGGCCCCGACCCAAGGCCCCCACCCAAGGCCCCCACCCAAGGCCTCGGGCCACGGCGTCGGTCCCCGGCCCCGTCAGCCCGCCGCCCCGTCAGCCCGCCGCCACCAGGATCAGCACCAGCACAGCCCCCACGACCGTCGGCGCCAGCACCTCGTAGGCCCACCGCACGGTCACCTCGCCCCGCGCCGACTCCGCCTCGTGCCGCGCCTCGCGCAGCGCCCGCAGTTCGTCCATGATCCGGTCGGTCTCCGCCCGGACGGGCCCGTCCGAGATCGGCTCCCGGCTCAGGCCCTGCCCGAGCCCCGCGGTCATCCCGAGCGCGCTGCCGCGGCTCTCGTCCCGCCCCGTCTCACGCCCCATCTCCCGCCGCGCCTGCGCCGTCGCGCGCATCTCGCGCCGCGCGGCCTTCTTGCGCGCACGCAGCGAGACCGGCACGGCCCACAGCTGGTACTTCGCACCGGACTCGGTGAGGACCTCGTTCGAGTACGACGAGCGCAGCGAGGCGACCTGCCCCCAGGGCAGGACGACGACGCGGAAGGGGTTGCGGATCCGCAGTCGGTCGTCGCCCGCGTACACCGCGGGCCGCAGGGTGAAGGCGACGACCAGCGGCACGACGAGCAGCAGCACGGCGAGCGCCAGCCACGGTGTGCGCCCGTCCCCGGAGAGCACCGCGTCGATACCGAGCCACCCGGCGATGGCGAGCAGCATCACACCGCCCGCGATGGCCGGGACAGACCGGTACACCCGGTCCGGGGACTCGGGCTCCGGAGGCTGCGGCGCGGGCGACTGGGGCTCGGGGCTCGTCATGTCTCGATTCTGCCGGACCGGTCCCGCCGGTCCGTCATCCGCCCGGACAAACCGGAGGGCTGTACAGCCGCTACGCGCGTAGATATGCTCGTCTGGTGACCATGCCCAGTTCTGCACTCACCGCAGCTCACCCCCTCAAGGACGTCGCCGCGTCCGACAGCGCGCTGCGCCGCTTCCTCCACGGGCTCCCCGGCGTCGACGCGGTCGGGCTCGAAGGCCGTGCGGCCTCCCTCGGCACGCGTTCGATCAAGACGACCGCGAAGGCGTTCGCCATCGACCTGGCCATCTCGATGGTCGACCTGACGACGCTGGAAGGCGCGGACACCCCGGGCAAGGTCCGGGCGCTCGGCGCGAAGGCGGTCAAGCCCGACCCGACGGACCGTACGGCACCCGCCACCGCGGCGGTGTGCGTCTACCCCGACATGGTGGCCGTGGCCAAGGAGGCCGTCGCCGGCTCCGGCGTGAAGGTCGCCTCGGTGGCCACGGCGTTCCCGGCGGGCCGCGCCGCGCTCGACGTCAAGCTGGCCGACGTGCGCGACGCCGTCGCCGCCGGCGCGGACGAGATCGACATGGTCATCGACCGCGGGGCGTTCCTCTCGGGTCGATACCTGAAGGTGTACGACGAGATCACCGCCGTGAAGGAGGCCTGCGGGACCTCCGCGCGCCTGAAGGTCATCTTCGAGACGGGCGAGCTCTCGACGTACGACAACATCCGCCGCGCGAGCTGGCTCGGGATGCTGGCGGGCGCGGACTTCATCAAGACGTCCACCGGCAAGGTCGCCGTCAACGCGACCCCGGCGAACACCCTGCTCATGCTGGAGGCGGTGCGCGACTTCCGTGCGCAGACCGGCATCCAGGTCGGTGTGAAGCCGGCCGGCGGCATCCGGACCTCCAAGGACGCCATCAAGTTCCTCGTGCTGGTCAACGAGACCGCCGGCGAGGACTGGCTGGACAACCACTGGTTCCGCTTCGGCGCCTCCTCGCTGCTGAACGACCTGCTGATGCAGCGCCAGAAGCTGGCCACCGGCCGCTACTCCGGCCCCGACTACGTGACGGTGGACTGATCACCATGGCACCCGTATTCGCATACGCCCCGGCCCCCGAGTCGCGCGCGATCGCCGACATCGCGCCCTCGTACGGCCTGTTCATCGACGGCGAGTTCGTCGAAGCGGCGGACGGCAAGGTCTTCAAGACCGTCTCCCCGTCCACCGAGGAGGTCCTCTCCGAGATCGCCCAGGCCGGTTCCGAGGACGTCGACCGCGCGGTGAAGGCCGCGCGCCGGGCCTTCGAGAAGTGGTCGGCCCTCCCAGGCGCGGAGCGCGCGAAGTACCTCTTCCGGATCGCCCGCATCATCCAGGAGCGCTCCCGCGAGCTCGCCGTCCTCGAAACCCTGGACAACGGCAAGCCGATCAGGGAGACGCGCGACGCCGACCTGCCCCTGGTCGCCGCGCACTTCTTCTACTACGCGGGCTGGGCCGACAAGCTCGACCACGCCGGTTTCGGCGCGAACCCCAGGCCGCTCGGCGTCGCGGGCCAGGTCATCCCCTGGAACTTCCCGCTGCTGATGCTGGCGTGGAAGATCGCCCCGGCCCTGGCGACCGGCAACACGGTCGTCCTGAAGCCGGCCGAGACGACCCCGCTCTCGGCGCTGTTCTTCGCGGACATCTGCCGCCAGGCGGGCCTGCCCAAGGGCGTCGTCAACATCCTCCCCGGCTACGGCGACGCGGGCGCCGCGCTGATCGCGCACCCGGACGTGAACAAGGTCGCCTTCACCGGCTCCACGGCCGTCGGCAAGGAGATCGCCCGCACGGTCGCCGGGACGCGCAAGAAGGTCACGCTCGAACTGGGCGGCAAGGGCGCCAACATCGTCTTCGACGACGCCCCGATCGACCAGGCCGTCGAGGGCATCGTCAACGGCATCTTCTTCAACCAGGGCCAGGTCTGCTGCGCCGGCAGCCGCCTGCTGGTCCAGGAGTCGATCCAGGACGAGCTTCTCGACTCCCTCAAGCGCCGCCTGTCGACGCTCCGCCTCGGCGACCCGCTGGACAAGAACACCGACATCGGCGCGATCAACTCCGAGGAGCAGCTCACCCGCATCACCTCGCTCGTCGAGCAGGGTGAGGCGGAGGGCGCCGAACGTTGGTCGCCGGCGTGCGAACTGCCGGAGAGCGGTTACTGGTTCGCCCCGACCCTGTTCACGAACGTCACCCAGGCGCACCGCATCGCCCGGGACGAGATCTTCGGCCCGGTGCTGTCGGTGCTGACCTTCCGCACGCCGGACGAGGCGGTCGCCAAGGCCAACAACACGCCGTACGGCCTGTCCGCCGGCATCTGGACGGAGAAGGGCTCGCGCATCCTGGCGGTCGCCGGCAAGCTCCGCGCGGGTGTCGTCTGGTCCAACACGTTCAACAAGTTCGACCCGACGTCGCCGTTCGGCGGTTACAAGGAGTCGGGCTTCGGCCGCGAGGGCGGCCGCCACGGCCTGGAGGCGTACCTCGATGTCTGATCGGCTCAACGTCCTGAAGACCTACAAGCTGTACGTCGGCGGGAAGTTCCCGCGTTCCGAGAGCGGCCGGGTGTACGAGGTGACCGACGCAAAGGGCAACTGGCTGGCGAACGCGCCCCTGTCCTCCCGCAAGGACGCCCGTGACGCGGTCGTCGCGGCCCGCAAGGCGTTCGGCGGCTGGTCCGGGGCGACGGCGTACAACCGTGGCCAGGTCCTCTACCGCGTCGCCGAGATGCTGGAGGGCCGCCGCGACCAGTTCACCCGCGAGGTGGCCGACGCGGAGGGGCTGTCGAAGTCCAAGGCGGCGGCGGTCGTGGACGCCACGATCGACCGCTGGGTCTGGTACGCGGGCTGGACCGACAAGATCGCCCAGGTGGTCGGCGGCGGCAACCCGGTCGCGGGCCCGTTCTTCAACCTCTCCTCCCCCGAGCCGACGGGCGTGGTCGCGGTCCTCGCGCCGCAGGAGTCGTCCTTCCTGGGCCTGGTGTCGGTGCTGGCCCCGGTGATCGCGACGGGCAACACGGCGATCGTGGTGGCGAGCGAGAAGGCCCCGCTGCCCGCCCTGTCCCTGGCCGAGGTGCTGGCCACCTCGGACGTCCCCGGCGGCGTCGTCAACGTCCTGTCGGGCCGTACGGCGGAGATCGCCACCCCGCTCGCCGCCCACCAGGACGTCAACGCGATCGACCTCGCGGGCGCCGACGAGGCCCTGGCGAAGGAGCTGGAGATCGCGGCGGCCGACAACCTCAAGCGCGTCCTGCGTCCACAGCCTGTGGATTACACGGAGACCCCCGGCATCGACCGGCTGACGGCATTCCTGGAGACCAAAACGGTCTGGCACCCCACCGGCTCACTGGGCGCGTCGGGTTCCTCGTACTAGCCCGCAGCCCCCTCGATACGGAAGCCCCGGCCCTTCTCCGTCCAGGAGGCCCGGGGCTTCTCCCCGCCTCGGATCCCGAGCCGCCGACCGATGCCGTCGAGGACGCGGTGAGGCCGAACGCGAACTTCCAGGCCCGGTCGTCCTTGCGGAGTGCTGACCGAAGGGAAGCCGGCCCCTGCGCCGCCGCGGGAACGCCGCGCTACCGCGAGAGCAGCCCGGCCGCCTGCCCCACCACCGGGATGCTCCCGATCGACTGCGCCTGCGCCACCGGCCCGGTCAGCGCCTGGGACGTCATCGGCTTGAAGTCGGCGAGGTCGGTGCCGATGCCGTTGTCGAGCGGGTCGACTCCGGTTGCCGGCGAGCGGGTTGGGCTTGAGGCCGGCCACCGGGCCGGTGACGTAGCCGAGGGCGCCGGTCGCGGCCTGGAGGCCGGACTGGGGGTCGATCTTGCCGAGGGAGGTGGGCCGGGTGTTGACCACGCCCAGCATCGACCCGGTGTCCGCCGCGGCCGTCGCCGTGCCCGCCCCGAGCGCCACGCCCGCGGTCGCGAGAACGGCCAGGGCACGCTGGGCGGTCGGCTTCTGGGGAGAGTCGTGTCGGGCCATGGGTGCCACCGCCTGATGCACTGGGTGATCGAATCGGGACCGAGGGTAGTTGAGGTGTGATGCGCGCATCAAAGCCGACCCTCAGGGCGTACGGCCCCTGGTGGATGCCTCACACTGGTGTCCCGTGAGTTCTCCACTGCCCATACCGACGCGAGTCGTGCTGCTCTGCGGCCCCTCAGGCTCCGGCAAGTCCCTCCTCGCGGCCCGCTCCGGCCTGCCGGTGCTGCGGCTCGACGACTTCTACAAGGAGGGCGACGACCCGACGCTGCCCCTGGTGGCGGAGAGCTCCGACATCGACTGGGACCACCCGGACTCGTGGGACGCGGACACGGCCGTCGCCGCGATCATGCGGCTGTGCCGCACGGGCCGTACGGACGTCCCCCTCTACGACATCTCGCTCAGCGCCCGCACCGGCGAGGAGACCGTCGACATCGGACGGACCCCTCTGTTCATCGCGGAGGGCATCTTCGCCGCGGAGATCGTCACGCGCTGCCGTGAACTCGGCGTCCTCGCCGACGCGCTGTGCCTGAGCCGCGGCCCGGTGAAGACCTTCCGCCGCCGCTTCCTGCGGGATCTGCGGGAGGGCCGCAAGTCGGTGCCGTTCCTGCTGCGGCGCGGCTGGCGCCTGATGCGGCAGGAGCGCACGATCGTCGCCCGCCAGACGGCACTGGGCGCGTACGCCTGCGACCGGGACGAGGCGCTGGGCCGGCTGGCGGCAGCGGCGGCCGGCCGGCGCGCGAGCCTCGACACAGTGGCCTAGACGGCCGGGCACAGGAAAAAGCGGGACTGGACGGACCCCCCGGCCCTCCAGCCCCGCTTCTGTGCTCCCCCGTTGTCCTCCCCCGAGCCCCCACTCTCCTGTGGAGACGCCCCCCAGCGCCTCTACAGTTCCCCCGTGGGCCCCCTTTGTTTCCCCCGTGACCCCTTGCGGGGCTCCCCCCCCGTACCTTCAGGCGACGAGCTCGCCGAAGGCGTCCTCCTCGTCACGGCCGAAGCTGAGGACCTCGTCCTCGCGCAGCCGGCGGAGCGACCGCCAGATGCTGGACTTCACCGTGCCGACACTGATGTCGAGGATCTCCGCGATCTCCGGGTCCGTGCGGCCCTCGTAGTAGCGCAGGACCAGCATGGTGCGCTGGAGTTCCGGCAGCCGGGCCAGCGCCTGCCACAGGACCGCGCGCAGCTCGGTGCCGCGCATCGCGTCCGTGTCGCCGGGCGTCTCCGGCAGTTCCTCGGTCGGGTATTCGTTGAGCTTGCGGCGCCGCCAGGCGCTGATGTGCAGGTTGGTCATGGTGCGGCGGAGGTATCCGCCGACCGCCGCCTTGTCACTGATCCGGTCCCACGCCCGGTAGGTCGAGAACAGCGCGCTCTGCAGCAGGTCCTCGGCCTCGAAGCGGTCACCGGTGAGGTGGTAGGCGGTCGCGTACAGGGAGGCGCGGCGCTCCTGGACGTAGGCGGTGAACTCCGCCTCCGTCAGCGAACGGCGCTCCCCCGAGCCCTCCCCGTACGCTGCTCCCCCGTCGGCGCCCGTGGCGACTGCCGCCGCGGACCCCTTGTTGATCTCCCCCGTGGATGCGTCGACCACCGTCATGAACACGGTGTGCTGACGCCCGGTGCCGCGAGCGCACCCCCGTCCCCCGAGCTCTCGGCTCCGCTCGAGCAGGGAGGTGCCCCCCTCGCCACCGGACTTCTCGCAACCCCGGTTCACGCCGTGCAGACGCGTGACAACTGCGCTGGTGCTGATGCCGTGCAGCGTGTTCATCTCGCGCCCCCCGTCGTGGACTTCCGGTGTGCGGCCCGCCTGCCGGCCGGGCTTCCTTGCCTGTGCCGAAAAGCTTGCCGCCGCACTTTCATGGCCGTGTCCGCCGACTGTCACAGGCCTGTCACAGGGGTCGGCGACAGCTCGTTCACAGGTCCCGCACACGCGTCGGCGGTACCGGCCACAACGACTGGGCCCCACCGGTCGAACCCCGACCCCTCCATGGGCCAGAATGAGCGCGTGCCTTCCCTGTTGCTGATCGAGGACGACGACGCCATCCGGACGGCCCTGGAGCTCTCACTGACGCGCCAGGGTCACCGCGTGGCGACCGCTGCCAGCGGTGAGGACGGTCTGAAGCTCTTGCGCGAGCAGCGGCCGGATCTGATCGTGCTGGACGTGATGCTGCCCGGCATCGACGGGTTCGAGGTGTGCCGGCGCATCCGGCGCACGGACCAGTTGCCGATCATCCTGCTGACCGCGCGCAGCGATGACATCGACGTGGTGGTCGGGCTGGAGTCCGGCGCCGACGACTATGTCGTCAAACCGGTGCAGGGCCGGGTGCTCGACGCCCGGATCCGGGCCGTGCTGCGGCGCGGCGAGCGGGAGTCGAACGACGCGGCGAGCTTCGGCAGCCTCGTCATCGACCGCTCGGCGATGACCGTGACGAAGAACGGCGAGGACCTCCAGCTGACGCCGACCGAGCTGCGGCTGCTGCTGGAGCTGAGCCGGCGGCCGGGCCAGGCACTGTCCCGGCAGCAACTGCTGCGGCTGGTGTGGGAGCACGACTACCTGGGCGACTCGCGGCTCGTGGACGCGTGCGTCCAGCGGCTGCGCGCCAAGGTCGAGGACGTGCCCTCGTCCCCGACGCTGATCCGTACCGTGCGGGGTGTCGGCTACCGGCTGGACGCGCCTCAGTGACCCAGGCGCACCAAGGGGGGGCCCGCGGCTGGACCGGGGCGCGCAAGGGAGTTCTGTCGGGGCTGCGCTTCACCAGCCTGCGGCTGCGACTGGTCGTGGTGTTCGGCCTGGTGGCCCTGACGGCCGCCGTGTCCGCGTCCGGGATCGCGTACTGGCTCAACCGCGAGGCGGTGCTCACCCGCACCCAGGACGCCGTGCTGCGCGACTTCGAGCAGGAGATGCAGAACCGGGCGGGCGCGCTGCCCCCGCGGCCGACGCAGGACGAGCTGCAGCACACCGCGGGCCAGATGGCGGGCAGCGACCAGCGCTTCAGCGTGCTGCTGGTCGGCCGTGACACCGATGGCCGCACCGTCTACGGCAGCTCCGGCGGGCTCAGCGGCTTCTCGCTGGGCGACGTGCCGGCCTCGCTGCGCACGGCGGTGAACCGGACGCAGAAGGTCGACGGGGCCGACAAGCACCCGTACCACCTGTACTGGCAGCGCATCGTCGACCACGACACCCCGTACCTGGTGGCGGGCACGCGCGTGATCGGCGGTGGCCCGACCGGCTACATGCTCAAGTCTCTGGAGCCGGAGGCCAAGGACCTCAACTCGCTGGCGTGGTCGCTGGGCATCGCCACGGGGCTCGCGCTGATCGGCTCGGCGCTGCTCGCGCAGGCCGCGGCGACGACGGTGCTGAAGCCGGTGCAGCGGCTCGGGGCGGCTGCCCGGCGGCTCGGCGAGGGCAAGCTGGACACCCGGCTGCGGGTGTCCGGGACCGACGAACTCGCCGATCTGTCCCGGACGTTCAACAACGCGGCCGAGGCGCTGGAGAAACGGGTCGCCGACATGGCCGCCCGCGACGAGGCGTCCCGGCGGTTCGTGGCGGACATGAGCCATGAGCTGCGGACGCCGCTCACCGCGATCACCGCCGTGACGGAGGTGCTCGAGGAGGAGCTGGAGGCTGAGACCGGCAGCATGGACCCGATGATCGAGCCCGCCGTGCGGCTGGTGGTCAGCGAGACGCGGCGGCTGAACGACCTGGTCGAGAACCTGATGGAGGTCACCCGCTTCGACGCGGGCACCGCCCGGCTCGTCCTGGACGACGTCGACCTCGCGGACCAGATCACCGCCTGCATCGACGCCCGCGCCTGGCTGGACGCGGTGGACCTGGACGCCGAGCGCGGCCTGCACGCCCGCCTGGACCCGCGGCGCCTGGACGTCATCCTGGCCAACCTCATCGGCAACGCGCTCAAGCATGGCGGCTCCCCGGTCCGGGTGTCCGTGCGGGAGGCGGACGACTCCATCGTCATCGAGGTGCGGGACCACGGGCCCGGCATCCCGGAGGACGTCCTGCCGCACGTCTTCGACCGCTTCTACAAGGCCAGCGCATCCCGGCCGCGTTCCGAGGGCAGCGGTCTGGGCCTGTCCATCGCGCTGGAGAACGCCCACATCCACGGCGGTGAGATCACGGCGGCCAACTCGACCGACTCGGGGGCGGTGTTCACGCTGCGGCTCCCGCGCGGCACGTCCCCGGCGGAGGAGCAGCCGGCCGAGGACGAGCTGGAGCCCGGGAGCGACACCGACCGGCCCCAGGGCGCGGACTCGAAGGGGGACGCCTGATGACCGCGCGTTTCGCGGCCGTGCCTCGGCTGCTCGCCGTTCCGGCGCTCGCCGTGCTGCTGGCCGGCTGCGGGATCCGGCCCACGGAGGTGCCGACCAACTTCGGGCCCGCGCCGTCGCGGGTGCGGTGCTCGCTCTCCGAGCCGGACGTGTCGACGCAGGCCGCCCGGGGACTGCCGGTGCAGGTGTTCCTGCTGTGCGGGTCCTCACTGGTGACCGTCGACCGGACCGTGCGGGTGCCGGACGGCGCGGCCGACTCCGAGCGGCGCATGCTCGTCGCGCAGGGCCTGCTGGACCAGCTCGCCACACCCCCGTCGACCGCCGAGAAGGAGGCCGGTTACAGCACGGCCGTCCGCGGCGGCATCTCCGTGGGCGGGCCGCGCCCCGGCGACCCGAAGGAGACACTGCGGCTGAGCACGGCACCGGCCGGACTCACCTCGTACGCCCTCGCCCAGATCGTGTGCACCTTCTCCGACTCGGCGGCGGCCCGGGGGGACGGCTCGGTGGTCCTGGGCGGACCCGGCGCCGAGGCTCCGCGCCGCTACGAGTGCACCGAGGAGGTGCGGGCCCGGCCGGGCAGCACGGAACCGCCGTCGAGGGGCGTGGCAGCGGAGTGACCGCCCGGCCCCGTGGCGCATGCCGCCGCCGGGGCTGTGGCGCATGCCTCACCGGCCTTCCGGTGCCCCGTGCGGAACCGATCCGGCCGGAGGCCGCGTCTTGGGGGGCGTGCAGCGTCAAGGCTCCGTCGGCGGCAGCGCCGCGTCCCGCATCCGTGTGACAGGAGGTGTCCTCCTCGTCGCCCACCTCGCGTTCGTCGCCTGGGTCACGCTGCGGCCGCTGGACGTGCCCTGGGTGATGCCCGCCAACCTGCGGCCGTTCGCCGGTATCCGGGCCGATCTCGCCCTGGGCTGGCCCGAGGCGGCCCGCCGGATCGGTGAGGGGCTGGCCCTGCTCGCCCCGCTGGGTGTGCTGCTGCCCGTGGTGGGCGGCAGGCTGGTCGTCTCGCCGCTGGCGTCCCTGCTGCGCACCGTCGCGGTCGGCGCCCTGCTGTCGTGGGGCATCGAACTGCTGCAGACCGGCGTGCCCGGTCAGGTCGTCGACGTCGACTCGCTGTTCCTGAACACCGCGGGCGTGGCCCTCGCGCATCTGGCACTGGTCCCGGCGGGCCGCTCCTGGCTGCGCCGCCGCACCACGACCACCCGCCTGCTGCGTGCGCCCCTGCCTCCCGAGGAGCCGGCTCAGGGTCGGACCCCGACGATTCCCAGGGTCGGGATCGCCCCGTGGAGCGACGCTTTGCCCCCTTCGTCTCCGTAGCGTGGTGTGCGGATGGGGTACTCGCATGAGAGGCCTCACACACCCTCACGAAGGAGTCGCACATGTCCCGCCTCGCCCGCCCCACCCACGGCCGCATGATCGCCGGCGTGTGCGCCGCGCTGGCCCGGCGCTTCGGCACCTCCGCCACCACGATGCGGGTGATCTTCCTGGTCTCGTGCCTGCTGCCCGGTCCGCAGTTCCTCCTCTACATCGCCCTGTGGATCCTGCTGCCCTCCGAGGACAAGACACGCGGCAAGGCCCAGACCGCCTGGTGACACCCGTACGCGAGAACGCCGATGGGGCGCACCCGTACGGGTGCGCCCCATCGGCGTGTGTCCGCCTCGACGAGGGTCAGCCGACCGGCACGCCGTTGACCGGCAGGCCGTGCGTGGGCGAGCCCTGCACCGGGAGACCGCCCAGCAGCTTGGCGGCGGGGCCCGTCGGGCCGTTGGCGAGCACCTGCTCGGCGACCGGCTGGGCGGCGGCCGGACCGGCACCGGCCGCCGTCTGCCCCTGGCCCAGCGCCTCGCCCGAGCCCGGCAGCGTCTGAGAGAGCTGCTCCGCCGGGAGGGCCGCGGTGACGGTCTCCAGCGTCTGGGCGGTGTCCGGAAGGTCGGAGGCCGCGTTGGCGGCACCCGCACCGGCGGCGGCGAAGGCGGCACCGAGAGCGGCGACACCGAGGGTCTTGGCAGCAGACTGCTTCATGAAATGCGTCCTCGTAACGGGATGACGGGGTGTGAGCGGTTCAGCGACCGTAATCACGCGACTCCGCCCGCCGCAAACATCGAAATGCGGACGGATTGTGAACACCGCCCGCATTCGCTGTGCGCCGAATACCCCCGAATCAGCCCTCCGAGGCCGCAGAATCGCCGGTGGAGGCGGTCTGACGGAACAGCCATTCGGATTTCAGCTCGGCATATCCGGGCTTGATCACGTCATTGATCATGGCCAGTCGTTCATCGAAAGGAATGAACGCTGATTTCATCGCATTGACGGAGAACCACTGCATGTCGTCGAGCGTGTATCCGAACGCCTCGACGAGGTGCTCGAATTCCCGGCTCATACTGGTGTGCGACATGAGACGGTTGTCCGTATTCACGGTGGCGCGGAAATGCAGTCGGCGCAGCAGCCCGATGGGGTGCTCGGCGTACGAGGACGCGGCCCCCGTCTGGAGGTTGGAGCTCGGGCACAGCTCCAGCGGGATGCGCTTGTCCCGGACATAGGAGGCGAGCCGCCCGAGCTCGACGCGGCCGTCCTCGTGCACCTGGATGTCGTCGATGATCCGCACGCCGTGCCCGAGCCGGTCGGCGCCGCACCACTGGAGGGCCTGCCAGATGGAGGGCAGGCCGAAGGCCTCGCCGGCGTGGATGGTGAAGTGGTTGTTCTCGCGCTTGAGGTACTCGAAGGCGTCGAGGTGCCGGGTGGGCGGGTAGCCGGCCTCGGCACCCGCGATGTCGAAGCCGACGACACCCAGATCGCGGTAGCGGTTGGCGAGTTCGGCGATCTCCAGGGCGCGTGCCGCGTGCCGCATGGCGGTGAGCAGCGCGCCGACCCTGATGCGCCGGCCGTTCTCCCGGGCGCGCCGCTCCCCTTCCCGGAAGCCCTCGTTGACGGCCTCGACGACCTCTTCGAGGCTGAGGCCGCCCTCCAGGTGCTGCTCGGGGGCGTAGCGCACCTCGGCATAGACGACGCCGTCCGCGGCCAGGTCCTCGGCGCACTCTGCGGCGACCCGGACCAGGGCGTCACGGGTCTGCATGACGGCGACGGTGTGGGAGAAGGTCTCCAGGTACCGTTCCAGGGAACCGGAGTCGGCGGCCTCGCGGAACCAGACGCCGAGCTTCTCCGGGTCGGTGTCGGGGAGCTGGGAGTAGCCGCCCTCGCGGGCGAGTTCGACGATCGTGCCGGGGCGCAGACCGCCGTCGAGGTGGTCGTGCAGCAGAACCTTGGGCGCCCGGCGGATCTGGTCCGGTGTCGGGGTGTTCGCGATGGTCTGGCTCGTCATTTCCGCACTCTAACTCCTACGCGCGTAGACGGCGCGTTCCCCGCCGCTGTACGTTTTCGTCGATACGTAACGGTGACCGCGAGGACGGGTCGAGTACACCCGCGCTTCTGACACTGTTCTGTCATGGCACACCAAGCGACGCCGGTTCGCAGGGCCCGGCTGGGCAGGGCACTGGGGCCGGAGCCGACAGCGGTGAGCGGCGCGGTGCTGCTGCTCCCGGGCGGCGACGAGGTCTCCGGCCGCAGACCGTCCCCCGTACTGGCGACCGCCTCGATGCGCGGCGTCGGACGCCGCCTGGCCCGCGCGGGCCGGGACGAGGGTCTCGCCGCGCACGTGGTGCACTACCGCTGCCGCGGTTGGAACGGCAGCGAGGCCAACCTCGCACAGGACGCGACCTGGGCGGCCGACGAGATCGTACGGCGGTACGGAGACGTCCCGGTCTGCCTCGTCGGCATCGGGATGGGCGGCCGGGCGGGGCTGCGGGCCGCCGGGCACGAAGCCGTCAACTCCGTGCTCGCGCTCGCCCCGTGGCTGCCGCAGGAGGACGTCGCGGCACCACCCGAACCGGTGAAGCAGCTGGTCGGGCGCCAGGTGCTGATCGTGCACGGCACGAACGACGGGCGGACGGATCCGGAGCTGTCGTTCCGGCTGGCGGCACGGGCGAAGAAGGCGAACCGGGACGTGTGCCGGTTCGAAGTGCACGCGGACGGACACGGGTTGAGCCAGTACCGGGACGAAGTGCTGGCCCTGGCCGAGGACTTCGTGATGGGGGCGCTGTTCGGGCGGGCCATGTCACGACCGGTGCGCGACGCGTTCGCCGCGCCGCCCCCGCTGGGGTTGCGGATGCCGTTGGCCGCGGGGTTCAGCCCTTCGAGGCGGTAGCGCCGCCGAGGTGCTCGCCCATGAGCCCGTGCGGGCCGTTCGCAGCGTGCCGCGCAGGTCCCCGCGACCCTGGCTAGGCCGGCAACAAGCTGCCTCTCCTTGAGAGAAGGAACTTCTTGAAAGCCGCCACCGGGGGTGTGTCGGGGTGGCCCTCCAGCCAGGCGACGCCGATCTCGCGGGCCGCCCGCGGGGCCGTGACCGTCAGTTCCACCACTCCGGGGCGGGGGACGGCCGGTGGGGGCAGGAGCGCCACTCCCAGGCCCGCCGCCACCAGGCCCCGCAGGGTTTCCGCCTCCTCGCCCTCGAAGGCGATACGTGGCTTGAAGCCGGCCTCCTTGCAGAGGTCGTCGGTGATACGGCGCAGGCCGTAGCCGGGCTCCAGGGTGACGAAGGTGTCGTCGGCCGCCTCGGCGAGGCGGATACGGCGGCGGCCGGCGAGGGGGTGGTCGGCGGGGACGACCAGGCGCAGCTTCTGCTCGTCCAGGCGGCGGGCCACCAGGTCGGGCGCGTCCGGCACCGGGGACGTCAGGCACAGGTCGAGCTCGCCGGCGCGCAGGCGCTCCAGCATGGCCTCGCCGTAGTTCTGGACGAGGCTGAAACGGACGCGCGGATGGTCGGCGCGGAAGGCGTGCAGCAGGCCCGGGACGGTCTCGGCGCCCATGGTGTGCAGGAAGCCGAAGGCGACCTTGCCGGTGGCCGGGTCGGCGTCCGCGCGCACCTCATCGACGGCGCGCTCGACCTCGGCCAGGGCGCGTTCGACGGAGGTGAGGAAGGTACGGCCGGCCGGGGTGAGGGAGACCGTGCGGCCGTGCCGGGCGAACAGGTCGACGCCCAGGTCCTGCTCCAGGCGGGCCATGGACCGCGAGAGCGTCGACTGCGGGACGTTCATCTCCTGGGCGGCGCGGGTGACGTGCTCGGTGCGGGCGACACCCGCGAAGTACGCGAGGCGAGGAGCCAGCACTCTGGACATCTCCGCCCTGTCTTCTGTGTCACTGCTCGGTGACAGGCGACCCTGTGAGCTCGTTTGATGCACCATGGGAACGATTATGACCGTTCCATGCATTGGACGGATGAGTACGGCGTCCGTACGTTCGAAGCATGTCTCCCGCCAGTACCGGGGCGTCCACCGTCGTGGGCGCCGATGCCTCTGTCCCTGCCGCCGACTCGCGTGTCTCCCCGGGTGGCCCCGGCTACCGCCGGATGAGCTTCGCCCTCTTCCTCGCGGGTGTCGCGACCTTCGCGCTGCTGTACTCCACCCAGGCCCTCCTCCCGCTGATCTCCGGCGAGTTCGGGGTGGCGGCGAGCGACGCGAGCTGGACCGTGGCTGCGGCGACCGGCGGGCTGGCGCTGTTCGTCCTGCCGATGAGCGCCCTGTCGGAGCGCTTCGGACGCCGTGCGGTCATGACGGGCTCGCTGGCCGTGGCCGTGACACTCGGGCTGCTGGTACCGCTGGCCCCCTCCCTCGGTGTGCTGATCGCGCTGCGGGCGTTGCAGGGCGCCGCCCTGGCCGGGCTGCCGGCGTCGGCGACCGCGTACCTCGCCGAGGAGGTCAGCCCCAAGGCGCTGGTCACCGCGATCGGCCTGTTCGTCGCGGGCAACAGCGTCGGCGGGATGAGCGGCCGCGTCATCACCGGCTGGGTCGCGCAGGAGTGGGGCTGGCGGGTCGCCGTCGGTGTCATCGGCGTGATCGCGGTGGCGTGTGCGGTGGCCTTCCGGCTGCTGCTGCCCGCCCCGCAGCACTTCAAGGCCGGTTCGCTGCGGCCGCGCGTCCTGGCCCGGACGGTCCGCGACCACCTGTCCAACCCGCTGCTGTGCCGGCTGTACGCGATCGGCGCGCTGTTCATGACCGTGTTCGGCGGCGTGTACACGGTCATCGGCTACCGGCTGACCGAGGCCCCGTTCTCGCTGCCGCAGGGCATCATCGGTTCGATCTTCCTGGTGTACCTGGTCGGTACGGTGTCGGCGTCCACGGCGGGCCGGCTGGTCGGCCGCATGGGCCGCCGGGGCGCGCTGTACGCGGGCGGCGGTACGACGGCGGCGGGTCTGCTGCTGTCCCTGGCCGGCTCGCTCCCGCTGGTCCTGCTGGGCCTGGTCCTGATCACGGCGGGCTTCTTCGCGGGGCACGCGGTCGCCTCCTCGGCGGTCAGCAAGACGGCCGCCCACGGCCGCGCCCAGGCCTCGGCGCTGTACCAGTCGGCGTACTACATCGGCTCCAGCGCGGGCAGCACCGTCGGCGCGATCGCCTTCCACGCGGGCGGCTGGGCCGGGACGGTGGGGGTCGGGCTGCTGGCGGTCCTGGGCGTCGTGACGATCACCGTCTTCGGTACCCGCGCGGCCCGGCTGCAACGCCGGCGACTGGCCCCGGCCGCCTGAGCACCGGTTCCCTTACCCCTGGTCGGGGCCGGGTGTCAGTGGGCGCGGATACCGTCCGCGTCGACTGACCACCGGACCGAGCAGGGGGATTTTCCATGGAGTTCCGGACCGACCGTACTCAGTTCGCCGACGCCGTGGGCCGGGCGGCACGGGCGCTGCCCGGGCGGACGCCGGTACCGGTGCTGGGCGGACTGCTGCTGGAGGCGGACAGCGGTCGGCTGACGGTGACGGGGTTCGACTTCGAGGCGACGGTACGCGTGGAGGCCGACGCGCAGGTCACGGCGCCCGGGCGGGTGCTTGTCCCGGGGCGGCGGCTGCTGGACGTATGCCGGGTGCTGCCGGACGGGCCGGTGAGCTGTGCGCTGGAAGCCTCGCGGTTCACGGTGGAGGCGGACGGCACGCTGTTCGGGCTGTCGACACTGCCGCTCGCCGAGTACCCGTCCCCGCCCGCCCCGCCCGCGCCCTACGGCACCGTGGACGCCGCCGCCTTCTGGACCGCCGTCGCCCAGGTCGCGGTCGCCGCCGGGCGCGACGACTCTCTGCCCCTGCTGACGGGCGTCCAACTGCGCCTCGACGGCGGGGAGATGACCCTGGCGGCCTCGGACCGCTACCGGTATGCGGTGCGGCGGCTGGAGTGGCGGCCACAGACCACGGACACCGGCGACGACACGGCCGTGGAGACCCTGCTGCCCGCGCGGCGGCCGCTCGACGTGGCCCGGTCCCTGGGGCGTGGCGGGGAGGTGCGGATCGGCTGGGAACCGGGCGGGGGCGGCGGACTGGTCGGATTCGAGGGAGGCCGGACGCGGACCGCGCTGCGGCTGCTGGACGGGCGGCTGCCTGCCTTCAGATCACTGTTCGACATGGCGGGGGCCGCGGTCGCCGAGGTGGAACGCGAGACGCTGACGGAGGCGGTGCGGCGGGTCGCGGTGGTGGCGGAGGCGAACAGTCCGGTGCGCCTCGGCTTCACGGCCGAGGGCTCCGTGCTGCTGCGCGCCGGCTACGGGGACGATGTGGCGGCCCAGCGGATCCCGGCCACGCTGAGCGGCGCCGACGAGGTGCCGGTGGCGTTCAACCCCGTCTACCTGCTGGACGCGCTGGCCTCCTTCGAGAGCCCGCGGGTACGGCTGGAGCTGCTCGGAGCCGGGCAGCGGGCGCTGCTGCACGCCGTGCCGGGCGACGGGGCGGCGGAGGCGGGCGCGGAGGCCGGGGAGCACCGGCATCTGCTGATGTCGGTCAAGGAGCTCGCCTGAAGGACCGCCGGCTGGTCGCAGCCGGGCTGGATCACCGGCTGTGACCTGCGCTTTCGTGTGCTCGGGGGGCCGTTGTCAGTGGGCTGCGGTAGCTTCCGAGGTGCTGGGGCGCAATGGCGCGTGAACAGAACGTCCACAGGGGTGGGTGGAGATGGCGAACGGCACGGCGACATCGACGGACCTGGACACCAGGCTGGAGGCACACCGCACTGAGCTGACGGGGTACTGCTACCGGATGCTCGGCTCCTCCTTCGAGGCCGAGGACGCGGTGCAGGACACGATGGTCCGCGCCTGGCGCAGCTACGACAAGTTCGAGGGCCGCTCCAGCCTGCGCTCCTGGCTCTACCGCATCGCGACCAACGTGTGCCTGGACATGCTGACCGCGGGCAACAAGCGCGCCCGGCCCATGGACCTGACCGAGTCCACCCCGCTCGCCCGGGCCGCCCTCTCCCCCCGACCGGACAACACCTGGCTGGAGCCCATGCCGGACGCCCGTGTGCTGCCCACGCCCGACGATCCGGCGGAGGCGGCGGTCGCCAAGGAGTCCGTGCGGCTCGCCTTCATGGCCGCCCTCCAGCAGCTCCCGGCCAAGCAGCGGGCCGTACTGATCCTGCGCGAGGTCCTGGCCTGGAAGGCCAGTGAGGTCGCCGAGCTGCTCGACACCTCGGTGGCGTCGGTGAACAGCGCCCTCCAGCGGGCCCGCGCCACCCTGGCCGAGCGGCAGGAGCCGGGCGCCGACGCGGCCGTCTCCGACCCGCTGGACGAGGACCAGCAGAAGCTGCTGGACCGCTATGTGGCGGCCTTCGAGGGCTACGACATGGCGGCGCTGACGGCCCTGCTGCACGAGGACGCGGTCATGACGATGCCGCCGTTCGACCTGTGGCTCACCGGCACGCAGGACATCACCGGCTTCATGACCACCCTCGGCGCCCCCTGCGCGGGTTCCCGGCTGGTGCCCGTGCAGGTCAACGGCCTGCCGGGATTCGCCCAGTACAAGCCGGACCCGGAGAAGGGCGGCTTCACGCCCTGGGCGGTCCAGGTGCTGGAGATCTCAGACGGCCGCATCACCGGGTTCCACTGCTTCCTCGACACCCAGCGCTGGTTCCCGCTCTTCGACCTCCCCCTCCACCTCGAAGCGGAGACCGACCAGGTCGAGCAGGGCGCGTAGGGCGGGGTCGGGGTCACGCAGCCGGATCCGGCCCCCGGCCCGGCGGGCGGCCAGCTGGAGCCTCGCCAACAGGTCGACGGCCGCGAGCCCCGGCGGCCCCAGACCCGCGACATCACACACCACGACCCGGGCACCGCTGCCGTGCAGCAGCGCCCGCACATCGTCGCTGAGCCCTCTCACCTCGTCCCGGGTGACGGGGCCGGGCAGGACGAGTACGGGCGGTGTCATGGCGTCCACGATCGGTAGACCGGGCGGACGGCCGTAACTCATCGGGGCTGTCCGCCCCGTCGGTGCCGCGCAGATCGCTCGACGCCCTGCAGATCAACCGACGCCGTGCGGATCACTCGATGCCGCGCGGATCGTTGGACGCCGCGCGGATCGTTGGACGCCGCGCAGATCGTTGGACGCCGCGCAGATCGTTCGACGCCGCGCAGATCGTCCGACGCCGCGCGAACCACTCGGCGCAGCGCGGAGCGCTCCCGCCGCGCAGCGCGTTCCGCGCCGAAAGGATCACATTGACCGGGCAGCGCCGCCCCCGGAGGGTTGGCTGCATGCCCCAACCATCTGCCCCTCCCGCGCTGCCCGATGCCCGCTTCGCCGGTGAGGAGGTGCCGTGCAGGGGGTGCTGAGCGGGTTCGCGGTCATCGCCGTGGTCATCGGCGTCGGCTATCTGATCGGACGCCGGGGGTATCTGGGCGACGGCGGCCGGGAGGTCCTGACCAAGCTCGCCTTCCATGTGGCGTCACCGGCGCTGCTCTTCACCACCCTCGCGCGGGCGGACCTGTCGGTGATCTTCTCCGACCGGCTGCTGGTCACGGCGTTGAGCACGGCAGCGGCGGCGGGTGTCTTCGTGGCGGTGGGTGTGGCGCGCGGCTGGGGCGTGGGCCGGACGACGATCGGAGCGTTGTGCTCCAGCTATGTCAACTCCGGGAACCTGGGCATCCCGATCGCCGTGTACGTGCTGGGCGACGCGTCCCTGGTCGCGCCGGTGCTGCTGTTCCAGCTGGTCGGTGTCACACCGGTGGCGCTGACGGTCCTGGACCTGGTGAGCGGCGGGGAGAAGCGGCCGCTGTGGCAGCGGCTGCTCACACCGCTGCGGAATCCGATAGCCCTGGGCTCCCTGGCCGGCGTGGCGGTCTCGGCGTCGGGCCTCACGGTGCCGGGCCCACTGATGGACCCCCTGACCCTGATCGGCCACATGTCGGTGCCCGCCGTGCTCCTGGCCTTCGGTATCTCCCTGCGGGGCAGCACCCTCCCTCTGCGGGGCGCCGAGCGGGCCCCCGTGCTCCTGGCCGTGACCCTCAAGTGCGTCTTCCAGCCCCTGGCCGCCTGGTCCCTCGCGGCGGGCGTCTTCGGCCTTCACGGGGCGTCCCTGCTCGACGTGGTGGTGACATCGGCACTCCCGGCGGCCCAGAACCTCTTCACTTACGCGAGCAGCTACCGGGTGGGCGAGGTGCTGGCCAGGGAGGCGATCCTGCTGTCGACGGTGCTGGCGGTGCCGGTCCTGGTGGTGGTGGCGGCGGTGCTGGGGTGACGGTCGGTCGACGGGAGACTCACTGGTGTCGACCGCCACGCCGAAGCACCCGGGCGCCCAGCGATCGGCGAGGAGGTGGAGCGGAGTCCCGGCGGTGGCGCAGGCGGCGGCTTGCTGACGCGGTCATGGGCGGGCGTGTCACCGGTCCCGGCATGCCGAACGGGACCGGTGGGGGCCACCGGTCCCGTTCATGCGACAGGGAACCGCCTGGTCAGGCGATGCGTTCCAGCACCACCGGCGACGGCGTGAAGCCCGTGCCGGGGGCCGCCACGTCGTAGGAGCCCTCGATCGACTGGAGGGCATACTCGAAGCGCTCGGGGGTGTCCGTGTGGAGGGTCAGCAGGGGCTGGCCCTCGGTCACCGTGTCGCCCGGCTTGGCGTGCATCTCGACACCCGCGCCCGCCTGGACCGGGTCCTCCTTGCGGGCGCGGCCCGCGCCGAGGCGCCAGGCGGCGACGCCGATGTCGTAGGCGTCGAGGCGGGTCAGGACGCCCGAGGCCGGGGCCTTGATCACGTGCTGTTCGCGGGCGACCGGCAGCGCCGCGTCCGGGTCGCCGCCCTGGGCCGCGATCATGCGGCGCCAGACGTCCATCGCCGAGCCGTCGGCCAGGGCCTTGGCCGGGTCGGCGTCCGTCACGCCGGCCGCGTCCAGCATCTCGCGGGCCAGGGCGATCGTCAGCTCGACCACGTCCGCGGGACCGCCGCCCGCCAGGACCTCCACCGACTCGCGGACCTCCAGGGCGTTTCCGGCGGTCAGGCCGAGGGGCGTGGCCATGTCCGTGAGGAGCGCGACCGTCTTCACGCCGTGGTCGGTGCCCAGGCCCACCATCGTGGAGGCCAGTTCGCGGGCATCTTCGAGCGTCCGCATGAAGGCGCCGGTGCCGACCTTCACGTCCAGGACCAGCGAGCCCGTGCCCTCCGCGATCTTCTTCGACATGATCGAGGAGGCGATCAGCGGGATCGCCTCGACCGTGCCGGTGACGTCCCGCAGCGCGTACAGCTTCTTGTCGGCGGGGGCCAGGCCGTCGCCCGCCGCGCAGATCACCGCGCCGGTGCCGTCCAGCACCGACAGCATCTCCTCGTTCGAGAGCAGCGCCCGCCAGCCCGGGATCGACTCCAGCTTGTCGAGGGTGCCGCCGGTGTGGCCGAGGCCACGGCCCGAAAGCTGGGGGACGGCCGCGCCGCAGGCGGCGACCAAGGGAGCCAGCGGGAGTGTGATCTTGTCGCCGACGCCGCCCGTGGAGTGCTTGTCGGCCGTCGGGCGGGACAGGGACGAGAAGTCCATGCGCTCACCGGAGGCGATCATCGCGGCCGTCCAGCGGGCGATCTCGCGGCGGTTCATGCCGTTCAGCAGGATCGCCATGGCGAGAGCGGACATCTGCTCGTCGGCGACCTCCCCGCGGGTGTACGCGTCGATGACCCAGTCGATCTGCTCGTCGCTGAGTTCGCCGCGATCCCGCTTGGTGCGGATGACGGAGATGACGTCCATGGCCATGGCTTGGCTTCCTTCCGAGGGTTCCAGAAGCCGTGCGGCCCCTCTGAGCCGGTCGCGTGAGCAACTCAGAGGGGCCGCACGGAAGTTACTTGCTGAGGTGGTCCGGGCCGAAGGCCTGGGGCAGCATCTCCGACAGCGGCAGGATGCCCGCCGGGGTCTCCAGCAGGAGGTCCGGGCCGCCGAACTCGTAGAGCAGCTGGCGGCAGCGGCCGCACGGGACGAGCGGGTCGCCGTCGCGGTCGACGCAGGTGAAGTGCGTCAGCCGGCCACCGCCGGTGTTGTGCAGCTCGGACACCAGGCCGCACTCGGCGCACAGGCCGATTCCGTACGAGGCGTTCTCGACGTTGCAGCCGGAGACGATCCGGCCGTCGTCGACCAGGGCGGCGACGCCGACCGGGTAACCGGAGTAGGGGGCGTACGCCCGGGACATGGCGTCCCGGGCCACCGCGCGCAGCTTGTCCCAGTCGACGTCCGGGCCGGCGCCGGTCACTTGCCCTGCCCCTTCCGGTACGGCATGCCGTTCGCCCTCGGCATCCGCAGCCGCTGGGCGGACAGCGCGAGCACCACCAGGGTGATGACGTACGGCGTGGCGGAGACGACCTGGTTCGGGACCTCGTCGGTGGTCGCGTACCAGACGAACACCAGGGCGGCCACGACCGCGGTGATCACCGAGGGGACGTACTTCTTGCGCACGGCCAGCCAGATGGCGCCGATGATCAGCAGGAGCGCGCCGAGCAGCAGCAGGGCGTGCACGTTGGCGGAGCCGCCGCGCAGGTTGAGGCTGTCGGTGTAGCCGAACAGGCCCGCGCCGAGGGCGAGACCGCCCGGCATCCAGTTGCCGAAGATCATCGCCGCGAGGCCGATGAAGCCGCGGCCGCTGACCTGACCCTCCAGGTAGAAGGGGTTGGCCACGATGGACAGGAAGACACCGCCGAGGCCGGCCAGACCGCCGGAGATGACGACGGCGATGTACTTGTACTTGTAGACGTTGACACCGAGGGACTCGGCGGCCACCGGGTTCTCTCCGCAGGAGCGCAGGCGCAGGCCGAACGCGGTGCGCCACAGGATCCACCAGGTGGCGGGGATCAGCGCGATGGCGATCAGGGTCAGCCAGGACACGCTGGTGACCAGGCCGCCGAGCAGACCGGCGATGTCGGAGATGAAGAACCAGCCCTGGTTGTTCAGGTCCCGCAGCGCGTCGGACAGCCCCGGCACGGTGAAGTGGCCGAGGGATTCCACCGCCGGCGACTGCTTGGCGGAGCCGCCCGTGTGGCCCTCGAAGGCGAGGGGCGCGAGGTAGCGGGTGGCGCCGAGGGCGAGGATGTTGATGGCCACACCGGAGACGATGTGGTTGACGTTGAACGTGACGGTCACGAAGGCGTGCAGCAGACCACCGATCGCGCCGCCGAGGATGCCGACCAGGACACCCGTCCACGGACCCCACTGGAAGCCGGCCCAGGCGCCGAACCAGGTGCCGAGGATCATCATGCCCTCGAGGCCGATGTTGACCACGCCCGCGCGTTCGGCCCACAGGCCGCCGAGACCGGCGAGGCCGATCGGCACGGCGAGCTGGAGCGCGGTGGACATCTGGCTGACGTTGGTGATGCCGTCGGCGCCGGTGATGAGGCGGACGATCGAGGTGAGCGCCAGGCCTCCGGCGATGACGAGCAGCAGGACGGGCCACGACAGGCGGCGGCCGGTCGGCGCCGCGGGCTGCAGCGTGGGCTGGTTGGCGTCGGTCGCGGTGGTCATCGGCCGGCCACCTCCTTCGTGTTCTGAGCGCCGAGGACGTGTCCGGCGGCGAGTTCGGCGCCGACGCGACGCTGCTGGCGGCGCAGGCCCCATTCGCGGACGGCCTCGTAGGAGACGACGACCGAGAGCACGATCAGGCCCTGCATGATGACCGCGATCTCCTTGTCGTAGCCGTGGAAGTCCAGCTCGGGCGAGGCCTTGTCGAGCCAGGCCCACAGCAGGGCGGCGAAGGCGATGCCGACGGGGCTGTTGCGGCCGAGCAGGGCGATGCCGATGCCGAGGAATCCGATGCCGGTGGGGAAGTTCAGGTCGTACGTGTGGGTGTCGCCGAGCAGGATCGGCAGGCCGGCGAGGCCCGCGATGCCGCCGGAGATCAGCATGGCGCTGAGCACCATGCGCTTGGGGTCCACGCCACTGGCCGCCGCGGCGGTCTGCGACGCGCCGGAGGCGCGCAGGTCGAAGCCGAAGCGGGTGCGGTTGAGGACGACCCAGTAGCCGATGCCGAGCAGCACGGCGAGGAGCACCAGGCCGTAGATCTCGCCGGCCGCACCCATGGGGATGCCGGGGATCCACCCGGACTCGTACATCTCGCCGGTGGTGTTGTTGTTGCCGACCTTCACACCGAAGACGTTCGGCAGCCACAGGTAGGCGATCACGGAGGTGGCGATCGCGTTGAGCATGATCGTGGAGACGACCTCGCTGACGCCGCGGGTGACCTTGAGGACACCGGCGATGCCGGCCCAGAAGGCGCCGGTGAGGACGGCGGTCAGGAGCAGCAGCGGGACCTGCATGGCGGCCGGCAGGTTCGCATGAGCGCCGACGACGGCGGCCATCATGGCGCCGAGCTGGTACTGGCCGTCGACGCCGATGTTGAACAGGTTCATCCGGAAGCCGATGGCCACCGCGAGGGCCGCGATGTAGTACATCGAGGCCTGATTGATGATCAGCACCTGGATGTCCGAGAAGCCGATCTGCTCAAACATCAGGGCGAACGGCTCGAAGGGGCTCTTGCCCGAGGCGAGCAGCACGATCGCGCTCAGGACGAAGGCCACGGCCAGCGCGATGACCGGTCCGGCCACCGCGAGGAGCACGCGCTCCTTGTCGAACTTCTTCATCAGCGGGCCTCGTCTTCCGGAGACTCGGGGGCGTCGGCCTTCGAGATCTCGGGGGTGTCGTCGTGCTCGAGGTGCCCGGTGGCCGCGCCGGTCATGGCCGAGCCGAGCTCCTCGGGAGTGATGGTGGCCGGGTCGGCGTCCGCGACCAGCTTGCCGTTGTAGATCACGCGCAGCGTGTCGGACAGGCCGATCAGCTCGTCCAGGTCCGCGGAGATCAGCAGCACGGCCAGGCCTTCGCGGCGCGCCTCGCGGATGTGGTCCCAGATCGCGGCCTGGGCGCCGACGTCCACGCCCCGGGTGGGGTGCGCGGCGATGAGGAAGCGCGGCTTGTGGCTCATCTCGCGGCCGACGATCAGCTTCTGCTGGTTGCCGCCGGACAGGGAGGCGGCGGTGACGTCGATGCCGGGCGTGCGGACGTCGTATTCCGTCACGATCCGGCGGGTGTCCTCCTGGGCCGCCTTCGGGTCCAGCCAGACGCCCTTGGCGAGGGGCTTCTCCGTGACGTGGCCGAGGATGCGGTTCTCCCAGAGGGGTGCCTCCAGCAGGAGACCGTGGCGGTGGCGGTCCTCGGGGATGTAGCCGATGCCCTGCTCGCGGCGCCGGCGCGTGGGCCAGGCGGTGATCTCCTCGTCGGCGAGCCGGATGGTGCCGGAGTCGGCGTGCTTGAGGCCGATGAGGGCGTCGACCAGTTCGGTCTGGCCGTTGCCCTCGACTCCGGCGATGCCGAGGACCTCGCCCGCGTGGATGGTGAAGCTGATGTCGTCCAGCAGGGCCTTGCCGCCGGGGGCCGCCAGGCGCAGCTTGTCGACGCTGATGACCGGGCGGTCGGTGACCGTGGACTCGGCCGTCTCGGGCGTGGGCAGCTCGCTGCCGACCATCATCTCCGCGAGCTGGCGCGGGGTGGTCTCGCTGGGGACGGCCGTGCCGACGGTGGTGCCGCGGCGGATGACGGTGATCTCGTCGGCGACGGAGAGCACCTCGCCGAGCTTGTGCGAGATGAAGATGACCGACAGGCCCTCGGAACGCAGTTCGCGCAGGTTGGCGAAGAGGGCGTCGACCTCCTGCGGCACGAGCACGGCGGTCGGCTCGTCGAGGATGAGGGTGGTGGCGCCGCGGTAGAGGACCTTGAGGATCTCCACGCGCTGGCGGGCGGCGACGCCGAGCTCCTCGACGAGGAGGTCGGGCTTGACGTCGAGGCCGTAGCGCTCGGAGAGCTCCTTGATCTTGCGGCGGGCCTTGGCGCCGATGCCGTAGAGCTTCTCGCTGCCGAGGACCACGTTCTCCAGGACCGTGAGGTTGTCGGCGAGCATGAAGTGCTGGTGGACCATGCCGATGCCGCGGGCGATGGCGTCGGCCGGCGAGGAGAAGCCGACCTGCTGCCCGTCGACGGCGATGGTGCCCTCGTCCGGCTTCTGCATGCCGTAGAGGATCTTCATCAGCGTGGACTTGCCGGCGCCGTTCTCACCGACGAGGGCGTGCACGGTGCCCTTGCGGACGCTGAGGTGGATGTCGTGGTTGGCCACGACTCCGGGGAAACGCTTGGTGATCCCGGCGAGTTCGACGGCGGTCACCGATTCGTTGACCGCCGCTCCGGCCGGAGGGCTGCTGGACGCGTTGATGGCGCACTCTCCTGGGGACGGGGGCCGTCTACGCGCGTAGCGCCCCTACGGCATACAAAGGGGCCGACGCCCCGCGGCAACGGGGCACGAGGAGCAGCTCCCCGCACCCCGTCGAGCGGACGTAACCCCGGGGTTACCGCCTGCTACGAGGCAGTCGCTCGTCAGCTGCTCTTGACCTTGATCTCGCCGCTGATGATCTTCTCCTTGGCCGTCTTGATGGCTGCCTGGAGCTCGGCGTCGTCCGCGAACTTCGGATTGGAGTTCGACAGGCTCACCTCGCCGGTCTTCAGATCGCCACGAACGATACCGGTCTCGGGCTTGCCGTCCTCGACCGACTTCGCCAGGTTGTACACCGCCTTGGCGACGTCCTTCATCGCCGAGGTCAGGATGGAGTCCTTGTACTTGGCGAGGGCTTCCTGCTGGTACTGGTCCGAGTCGACACCGATGGCCCACACCTTGTTGACGGCGGCGGCCTCGATGACACCCTGACCGGACAGACCGGCGGCCGCGTAGACGACGTCGGCCTTCTTCTCGATCTGGCCCTCGGCGGCCGTCTTGCCCTTGTCGGGGCTGGAGAAACCGCCCTCCTCGGCCGTCTGCGTCAGGTACTGGGAGAGCACCTTGACCTTCGGGTCGGTGTCCTTGACACCCTGCGCGAAGCCCGCCTGGAACTTGTGGATCAGCGGGATGTCCACACCGCCGACGAAGCCGACGACCTTCGACTTGGAGGTCTTGGCGGCGGCGACACCGGCCAGATAGGAGGCCTGCTCCTCGTTGAAGACCAGGTCGGCCACGTTCTTGGTGTTGATCGTGGCGTCGTCGACGATGCCGAAGGTGGTGTCGGGGAACTTCTCCGCGGCACCCTTCACGGCCGCGGCGTACGCGTAGCCGACGCCGATGACCGGGTTGTAGCCCTGCTTGGCCAGGGAGGCCAGGCGCTGCTCCTTGTCGGCGTTCGTCTCACCCTCGGTGGGCTCCACGTCGGCGGTCTGGTACCCGAACTCCTTCTTCGCCTGCTCCAGGCCGGCGTAGGCGGCGTCGTTGAAGGACTGGTCACCCTTGCCGCCGACGTCGTAGGCGATGGCGAGCCCCTTGTCGCCCTTCGAGTCGGACGACCCGGAGGTCGAGGTGCTGCCGCAGGCGGAGAGGGCGAGGGCCAGGGAGGCGGTCGCTGCGCCTGCGACCGTGATCCGGGAAATCCGGCGCATGTGTGGGTGCTCCTGTCGTACAACCGAGGTCGCACAGCGCCGGGACGGTTCAGCTTCAGCGCTGGCTTCGCCGCAGATTAACGCGCGTAGACCTGCCTGAAAACCCCTTCTGTCCACCTTGTTATGCGCCCGTGGCCTAGCCCTCACCGGGCCTTGGGCCCGGTGTTGCCGACCGCAAACGGGGGGTGGCGCTGGGTGATCCGACTTCCGGACAGCGCGAAGCGGGCGGGCACCCCTGGGTGCCCGCCCGCTTCGACTGGTCAGACCGGTCGGTTCACTCGGTGTCGACCTTGATCTCGCCGTCGATGATCTTCTGCTTGGCCTCGTTCACGGCCTCCTCGAGACCCGGGACCTTCGCGTACTCCGGGTTGGACTCGGAGAGCCCGACGCCGTTGACCTTCAGGTCGAAGGTCTGGGTGCCGGTCAGCGGCTTGTCGTCGTGGACCGACTTGGACAGCGCGTAGACCGCGCCGCCGACGTCCTTGAGCGCGGAGGTCAGGATGTAGTCCTTGTACGGGGCCAGGGCGGCCTGCTTGTACTGGTCGGAGTCGACACCGATCGCCCAGACCTTCGCCTTGGCGGCGGCCTCGATCACACCCTGACCGGACAGACCGGCGGCCGCGTAGAGCACGTCGGCCTTCTTCTCGATCTGGCCCTCGGCGGCGGCCTTGCCCTTGTCGGGACTGGAGAAGCCACCCTCCTCGGCCGTCTGGGTCAGGTACTGCGACAGGACCTTCACCTTGGGGTTGGTGTCCGTGACGCCCTGCTTGTAGCCGGCCTCGAACTTGTGGATCAGCGGGATGTCCACGCCGCCCACGAAGCCGACGACGTTGCTCTTCGTGGCCTTGGCGGCGGCGACACCGGCGAGGTACGAGGCCTGCTCCTCGGCGAAGACGAGGGAGGCGACGTTCTTGCCCTCGACCACGGAGTCCACGATGCCGAAGGTGGTGTCCGGGTACTTGGGGGCCACCGCCTCGATCGCCGGGCCGTAGGCGAAGCCGACGCCGATGACCGGGTTGTGGCCCTGCTTGGCCAGCGACGCCAGACGCTGCTCCTTGTCGGCGTTCGTCTCGCCCTCGGTGGGCTCGATGTCGGCCGTCTTGTAGCCGAACTCGTCCTTGGCCTTGGTCAGGCCGGAGTAGGCGGCGTCGTTGAAGGACTGGTCACCCTTGCCGCCGACGTCGTAGGCGATGGCGACGCCGCGGTCGCTGCTGTCGCTGCCGCCGCTGTCACTGCTGGTGCCGCCACATGCCGTGGCGACGAGCCCCAGCGACGCGACCCCCACCGCGACGCGGGTCAGTTTTGAAATCCGACGCATCTGAAGTTCCCCATTCTCCGAAGCTCCGCAGTGGGTGCTCAGTTCGGCGCACATTAACGCGCGTAGACACTCCTGGGAACGGGTCGCCGCGGGGCCGTTATCCATTCGTGCCGATGGCCGGTTACGCCCTTGTGAACCGCGGGATCGAACGGGGTCGAACGGGGTCGAAAGGTGTAGTCGGGAACATGGCGTGTGCCTACCTCGTGTCGCGCACCAGGCTGCCGTGCGGTTTGCCCGCTCGCAACCGGAGGCTCCGCCGGGGTTGGGGGGGTGGGGGGGCCGGGGTGACGCTCCCGGGCCTCCGGGGGGTGGGGGTGCTGGGTAGTCGTCCTCGTGCGGCGCCGTCGTGGGTCTTCGCGCAGTTCCCCGCGCCCCTGAACAGCCGTGCGGCGCCGTCGTGGACCTCGCGCGGTTCCCCGCGCCCCCAAGGGCACGTGCCGCGCCGTCGTGGGTCTTCGCGCAGTTCCCCGCGCCCCTGAACAGCCGTGCGGCGCCGTCGTGGACCTCGCGCGGTTCCCCGCGCCCCCAAGGGCACGTGCCGCGCCGTCGTGGGTCTTCGCGCAGTTCCCCGCGCCCCTGAACAGCCGTGCGGCGCCGTCGTGGACCTCGCGCGGTTCCCCGCGCCCCCAAGGGCACGTGCCGCGCCGTCGTGGGTCTTCGCGCAGTTCCCCGCGCCCCTGAACAGCCGTGCGGCGCCGTCGTGGACCTCGCGCGGTTCCCCGCGCCCCCAAGGGCACGTGCCGCGCCGTCGTGGGTCTTCGCGCAGTTCCCCGCGCCCCTGAACAGCCGTGCGGCGCCGTCGTGGACCTCGCGCGGTTCCCCGCGCCCCCAAGGGCACGTGCCGCGCCGTCGTGGGTTCTCGCGCAGTTCCCCGCGCCCCTGAACAGCCGTGCGGCACCGTCGTGGACCTCGCGCGGTTCCCCGCGCCCCCAAGGGCACGTGCCGCGCCGTCGTGGGTTCTCGCGCAGTTCCCCGCGCCCCTGAACAGCCGTGCGGCACCGTCGTGGACCTCGCGCGGTTCCCCGCGCCCCCAAGGGCACGTGCCGCGCCGTCGTGGGTTCTCGCGCAGTTCCCCGCGCCCCCGAGGGCACGTGCGGCGATGTCGTGATGGTCGTGCGGTTTGCGCGGTGTCAGGGTTGGGGTGCTAGCGGAGGCCGTTGACCAGGGCCGCGGCCGTGAAGAGTTCCACTCCGACCGTGATGGCCGACTCGTCGACGTCGAAGTCGCCCTGGTGGAGGTCGCGGATCTGTCGCTCGCCGGGGGTGCGGACGCCCAGGCGGGCCATGGCGCCGGGGACGTGCTCCAGGTACCAGGAGAAGTCCTCGCCGCCGAGGCTCTGCTCGGTGCCCTCGACGGATTCGACGCCGCGCCGGGCGATCATGGCGTCGCGCAGCAGTTCGGTGACGCCGGGCTCGTTGACGACGGGCGGGACGCCGCGCACGTAGTTGATCTCCGACTTGGCGCGGTGCAGGTTGGCGATCTCGTCGATGGCGGCGACGACGACGTCGGGGGCCTGCCGCCACGCCTCGATGTCGAGGCAGCGCACGGTGCCGGAGAGCTCGGCGTGCTGGGGGATCACGTTCGGCGCGTGGCCCGACTCCACGCGGCCCCAGGTGATGGCGAGTCCGCTGCGGCTGTCGAAGCGCCGGGCGACCAGCGCCGGCACGTCGGTGACGACGCGGGCGGCGGCCGTGACCAGGTCGGTCGTGAGGTGGGGGCGTGCGGTGTGACCGCCCGGGCCGTCGAGGCCGATCTCCAGCCGGTCGCACGCCGAGGTGATGGGCCCCTCGCGGAGACCGATCCTCCCCGCGTCCACCCGGGGGTCGCAGTGCACGGCGATGATCGCGCCGACGCCTTCCAGCGCCCCGCCCTTGATGGCGTCGGCGGCACCGCCGGGCAGCACTTCCTCGGCGGGCTGGAAGATCAGCCGGACGGGACGGGGCAGCGCGCCCTGGCGGTGCAGCTCGGCGAGGACCAGGCCGGCGCCGAGGACGACGGTGGTGTGCACGTCGTGACCGCAGGCGTGGGCCCGGTCGGGCACGGTCGAGCGGTACGGGCACTCCATCTTGGTGTCCGGGATGGGCAGGCCGTCGATGTCGGCCCGCAGCGCGAGCATGCTGGGACCGCCGTCCCACTGCTCCCCCTCCACGCCGATGTCACAGAGGAGTCCGGTCCCTACGGGGAGGACGCGTGGCTTGAGGCCGGCCCGCTCGAGCCGCTCCTTGATCGCGGCGGTCGTGCGGAACTCCTGGTTGCCGAGCTCCGGGTGCATGTGCATGTCGCGTCGGAACGCGATGAGCTCGGCCCGCAGAGCGTCGGGCAGGGCACCGGGAAGTACGGCTCCTCCGGGAAGATCGACCTCGGACTCCAGTGACATCAGTGGCTTCACCCTTTGAAGGGTAGGGCGCCGAGGCGGTCGACCGACCCTGGATCAACAAAACTTCAACCTGATAGGGGAAGAAAATATGACCGCCGGGCGCATAGCTGTCTAGTGAGATGGGTAAACTCGCCTGCATTTTGGGCTCGGCCGGGCCACCCATCTCCCGGAGTATGACTTCCATCACATCAATGTCACGACTCCGGCATCCATCCATCTTCTCCACGGATACCACGCCTGGCGCGGTGAACACCGGCTCGTTCATCTGCCGGACGCTCACCCACACTAGTGTGCGCCCGTGCACGCTCCCGAGTTCTTACAGTCCACGCAGTCCTCGTACGACGCCATCGCCGAGGCCTATACCGCCGAGCACCCGGACAGCCTGGCCGGGAGACCGCTGGAGCAGGCGCTGCTCGCGGCCTTCGTGGATCTGGCCCGGGCCTCCGGTGGTGTCCGGCGGCCACCGGTAGCGGACATCGGCAGCGGCCCCGGGTACGTGACGGCGCGGCTGCACGAGGCCGGGCTGCCGGCGTTCGGCGTCGACTCCTCGCCCCGCATGGTCGCCCTGGCCCGCAAGGCCCACCCGGAGCTGCGGTTCCACGTCGGTTCGATGACGGCCCTGGACCTGCCGGACGAGACGCTCGGCGGCATCGTCGCGCTCTACTCGATCATCCACGTGCCGGATGATCACCTGCCGTCCGTCTTCGCCGGGTTCCACCGCGTCCTGCTGCCGGGCGCGCCCGTCCTGCTCGGCTTCCAGTCCGGAGGGGAGGACGGACACCGGCGCCTGACCGAACGCTTCGGCCGGGAGATCTCGCTCGACTACTACTGGCGCACTCCGGACACCGTCGCCGGGCACCTCACGCGGGCGGGTCTGCACCTGTACGCGCGCGTCCTGCGCGAGCCCGAGCCCGGGGAGAAGATGCCCCGCGCGTTCCTGCTGGCGCGCAGGCCGGTGGCGGCCGGGGAGGCTGCCGCGGGCTAGGCAGCCGGTTGTGTTCGACGGGCCGTGCGGACCCGGTGCGTGCGGAGTCCGCCGACGGGCCTCGGCGCCCGCGGGGGCTCACGCCGGGGCGTCGTACGCGTTGCAGCGGCACGGGTCGGCGGGCCGGTGCGGCAGCGGAGGGGGCTGTGTGCCGAGCCCGCCGGCACCGGGCGCCGGGGCCCGGCGACGCGCCCGGCGCGACCAGCCGGGCACCTCTCACGTCCGCGCAGCCGTCTGGTCCGCCGTCCGCCGCCGCGGCGGCGGACGGCGCCCGCAGGGCCCTGTGGCCCGGCCGCCGGACACGCCTCAGCCGGCCGCCACCGCCCCGGCGGCCCCAGGTGGGGCCGTGAAACTCGCCCTGCCCGCCGACTCCGTGGGATCGGACGGGGCCGTCAACCTCGCCGAACCCGCCGTCTCCGTGGGGTCGGGCGGATTCGGCGGGTCCGGCCGCAGCGGCGCTGTCGGGTCGGCCGGATGCGGCGGATTCGGCGGATTCGGGTCCGGCCGCAGCGATGCCGTCGGGTCGGGCGCGGGCGTCGGAGGCAGCCGGTGGACGTCGCGGGCCGTGCCGGTGACCCCGGACAGGAAGCCCTGGGCTCGCGGGGAGGCGTTCTCGGTCAGCCAGGCCGGGTCGATGTCGCAGACCGCGACGCGGACCTCCGTGCCGGACAGGGCGAGGGGGAGGGTGTGGACGACCGTGGAGGGGAAGCTGAGGATCGTCCGGCCGATGGGGCCGCGGCGGGCGATCAGTTCGAGGGGAAGCTCGGGGCGGACGATCTCCAGGCCCGTCTCGACCGCGAGGCGGTGGAGCTTGTCCGTGCTCTCGCGGCGGTGGGCGAAGTAGCGGGTCGCGCCGTGGGCCCTGGCCAGGGCGCGGACGGCCTCCAGGTAGCGGCCGTCGTCCACGACACCGGTCTCCACCAGGGACGTGCCGACCATGTCGGCGCCCTTGGTGACGCGGGGCGGGCCGAAGCGGGACCGGGTCCAGGCGAAGGTGTTGGCGCCGACCGTGACGCCCGCCGGGGCCTCCTCCATCGGCATGGAGGAGAAGATCGCGATGCGGCGGCGGTCGCCGGGGGTCAGCCGGCGCCGCGCCGAGGACGACACCGGCGCGAAGAGCACGTCCCGCGGGCCCGGGCGGCCGCCCTTGCGGTGCCAGCGCACCAGTCGCTCGCCCCGGGCCAGCTGCCCGACGAACTCCATCGTCGCCGTGCCGTCGTCGACGACGACCAGGTCACGGGCGCGGGTGATCGTCAGCAGTAGTTGGACGTAGCGGGAGAAGGGGTCCCCCAGCACGACCCGGTCCGCTCTGCGGAGCAGGCCGCTCAGGCCGCCGATGGTCTGGAAGGGCGCCACGGGCCCGCCGCGTGCTTCCTCCCAGCGGACCTGGTGCCCCTCGTCGCGGGCCAGGTCGGACATCCGCCGCAACTGGCCGCGTGTCATCGGGTCGACGGGCGACAGCACCACGAGGGTGAGCCCCACGCCGGGGGCGTGCGCGTGCGCCCACTCCAGCACGTTCAGCAGCTGTACCGGACTCTCGACGAAGGCGAGAGTGTGGGGGCCGGCGTTCCCGGCGCGGGGGCTCATCGACGTACGACCGTCCCGTCGTAAGGGGGGTGGTGTGGGTGGTGCGTTCAGACGCCGACCGGCTCGCCCGCGGCCGTGGCGATCTCCGCCTCGGCGACCACACCGCTGACGCGGCGCAGCTTCTTCATCGGGCCCAGCTCGGACTCGTAGACCTTCTTGACGCCGTCGCCGAGGGAGGCCTCGATGGTGCGGATGTCGCGGACGAGGCGCGTGAGGCCCTGCGGCTCCACGGACGCGGCCTGGTCCGAGCCCCACATGGCGCGGTCGAGGGTGATGTGACGCTCGACGAAGGTGGCGCCCAGGGCGACCGCGGCGAGGGTGGTCTGCAGGCCGGTCTCGTGGCCGGAGTAGCCGATCGGGACGTTCGGGAACTCCTTCTCCAGCGTGTTGATCACACGGAGGTTGAGCTCCTCGGCCTTGGCCGGGTAGGTCGACGTGGCGTGGCACATCAGGATGTTGTCGGAGCCGAGGACCTCGACCGCGTGGCGGATCTGCTTCGGCGTCGACATGCCGGTGGAGAGGATCACCGCGCGGCCGGTGGCGCGCAGGGCGCGCAGCAGCTCGTCGTCCGTGAGAGAGGCGGAGGCGACCTTGTGGGCGGGGACGTCGAACTTCTCCAGGAAGGCGACGGCCTCGGTGTCCCACGGGGAGGCGAACCAGTCGATGCTCTTCGACTTGCAGTAGTCGTCGATCGCGCGGTACTCGTCCTCGCCGAACTCCACGCGGTGGCGGTAGTCGATGTAGGTCATCCGGCCCCAGGGGGTGTCGCGCTCGATGTCCCACTGGTCGCGCGGGGTGCAGATCTCCGGGGTGCGCTTCTGGAACTTGACGGCGTCGCAGCCGGCCTCGGCGGCGGCGTCGATCAGCTTGAAGGCGTTCTCGAGCTCGCCGTTGTGGTTGATGCCGATCTCACCACAGACGTAGACCGGGCGGCCCGGGCCGACCTCGCGCGAACCGAACCGGCGGATACGGGAGTTGGTGCTCATGGCAGAGATGTCCTTACTTGTTGGACTTGGCGGGGACTTCGAGAGAGGGACCGAGGATCCAGCCGGCGATCTCTCGGATCGCGCCGTCGCCACCGGGGACGGTGGTGACCGCGCGTGCGGCGCCGCGCACGACGTCGTGGGCGCTCGCGACCGCCACGGGCCAGCCCACGAAGGCGAAGCACGGGAGGTCATTGACGTCGTTGCCGACGTAGAGCACGCGCTCCGGCGCGATGCCCTGCTCCTCGCACCACTGCTTCAGCGCGAGGTCCTTGCGGTCGATGCCGTGCAGCACCGGGAGCTTGAGCTTCCGGGCCCGGGCGGCGACCACAGGGTTCTGTTCCGTGGACAGGATCAGCATCTTCAGGCCGCTCCTGCGGAGGGCCCCGATGCCGAGTCCGTCCCCGCGGTGCACGGAGACGAACTCCCGTCCGTCGGAGTCGATCAGCACCCGGTCGTCGGTCTGGGTGCCGTCGAAGTCGAGGACGACCGCGTCGATGTCGTCGGCGGTCGGGAGCGCGCCGGGCCGGTCCGCGTCGAAGAGCGGGGCGAGGGCCCGGGCGCGGGCGAGGTCGTGCGGGTCGTCGATCTCCAGCACGCGCGCGGGGTCCGTGCGGACCAGTTCGGTGCGGCCGAAGAAGCGGTGCTGGTGCTTGCGGAAGCCGGACGCCTCCATGGCGTAGGCGGCGCCGGTCTCCAGCAGGTCCTGGGGACGGTCCTGGCGGCGGGGCCGGAAGGACTTGTCGTGGTTGACGCCGTAACCGCCGCCGACCTCGGCGTCGGTCTCCGCGACGGTGCCGGCCGCGGCCTCGTCGTCGGCGTCCCGCCAGATGAACCCGTGGAAGGGCGCCACGGTCACCGCGGTGTCGGCGCCGTTCTCGGCGATCGCGCCCGCCACCCCGTCGATGTCCTCGCGGACGATGAAGGGGCTGGTGCACTGCACGAGCAGGACCACGTCCACCGGCGCGCCGTGCAGGGCCTCGTGGGCGTCCATGGCGTGCAGGACGGCGGCCTCGGAGGTGGCCGTGTCGCCGGCGATGGCGGCGGGACGCAGCACGACCTCGGCACCGGCCTGGCGGGCGGCGGCCGCGATGGCCTGGTCGTCGGTGGAGACCACGACGTCCGTCACGAGCCGCGCGGCCCGGCACTCGCGCACCGCCCGTGCCACCAGCGGGACGCCGCCGACGGGGAGGAGGTTCTTGGCGGGCACGCCCTTGGAGCCGCCGCGCGCGGGGATCACCGCGAGCACGCGGCGCACCGAGGCGCCTGGGCCCGCTTCCGGGTGGGACATGGGGTCTACTCCTTGGGCAGGGGTCTCGGGGCGGCTCACAGCTCGCCCATCCGCCGGATGACGGGCGCCACGCGCTGCACGCCGTGCCGGTAGGCGCCGCGCGCCGCCCGGCGCACGATCTGCCGGACCGGTCCGGGCTCCTTGTCGGCGGCGGGCGCGCCGGGCAGCGGGGTGCCGTCCGGGCCGAGGTGGTGGCGGGCGAGGATCCCGGGCAGGTAGCCGGGCGCGGTGACGGGGGTGTAGTACGGGGTCAGCGGGGGCATGCCGCCGGGCCGGTCGAGGAGCTTGGCGATGCGTTCGCGGGCCGTGTCGAAGGCCGAGTCGTAGCCACCGTCCGCGGCGACGCCCTGCCGGGCGACCCACTCCTCGTCGGGTACCGGACGGTGCCCGGCGTCGAGCTGGTCCCAGGAGGCGAGGCAGCCGGAGCCCACGAAGTGGTGGTTGCCGAGGGACTCGCGGATGCCGAGGTCGGTCAGTACGACGGTCGGGATGCGGCGGTGCAGCGACTCCAGGGCGGCCGTGGAGCTGACCGTCACCAGCAGGTCGGTGCGGTCGAGGACCTCGCCCATGTTGCCGTAGACGAGCCGGAAGTTGGCCGGCGGATCGAGGCGCTGCACCAGCTTCTGGTACGGCAGTTCCTCGATGTGGGTGGTGTGTTCGCCCGGCTTGGAGCGCAGCTTCAGCAGCACCTCGCGCTCGGGGTGCCTGCGGGCGTGCTGGACCAGCCGGTGCAGCAGGTACGTGCGGTCCTTGCGGCTGTCCGGGACGGAGGGCTGGGCGGCGAAGACGACCGTGTAGGGGTCGTGCTCCCCCGCGTAGGGCGCGCCGCCGAGGAACGGCAGGGCCACCTCGGTCACCGCGGCGGCGTCGGCGCCCACTCCTTCGTAGACCGCGCGGAAACGGTCCGCGTCCTGGCGGGAGTTGGCGAGGACCAGGTCCGCTCCGTGCCGCAGCAGGAGGCCGTCGGCGAGCTTCTCGTAGACGACGCCGACGTAGCCGGTGACGACGACGGGCCGCTCGGTGCGGTCCTCCCACACCCGCGCCAGGCCGTGCAGCATCGCCTGCACACCGCCGCCGACCAGGGAGAGGACCAGGACGTCGTAGGACCCCTCGGCCATGGCGCGCAGGAACTCGACGGCGGTGACCTCCCGCAGCGAGTCGGCGCGCACGCCCACTTCTTCCAACTGGCGCGGGGTGGGCGTGGCCCGGCCGCGCAGCAGGAATCCGTCGAGGAGGGGGCCGGCTTGCGCGCCCTCGCGCGGTGCGGCTTCCATGGACGGTCGCGGGGCGATGCGGTCCGCGGTCAGCGCACCCCATTTCCATCGGGTGTCGGAGTCCGCCAGGACCGCGATTCGCGGGCGCTTCGGTGTACTTACTGGCACACCGAGGACGCTAGGAAGCGAATGCTAGGTATGGCAGAACCGCGACTCAACGAAAAGTTAACAACAGCCCACCGAGAGCCGAACTGGCCTGCTGGAAGGCGGAAAGTACACGCGGTGCACCGTTCTGACACATTGAGTTCACCCGGTGTACCTTCACCGTCAATTTCCGCTGCCGGGCCGCCTCCTAACGTTTTGCGGGTGCCTAAGCTTTCCGTGATCGTGCCGTTCTACAACGTGCAGCAATATGCCCCGGACACCCTCAGAAGCCTGCGGTTGAACGCCGACCGCGATTTCGAGTTCATCCTGGTCGACGACCATTCGAAGGACGGAACTCCGGCCATTCTCGAACGAGCGGCCGAGGAGCTTTCGGATGTCGCCCGGGTGCGGTACATCCGCCACGAGCAGAACGGCGGGCTCGCCACCGCGCGCAACACCGGCCTGGACGCCGCGCAGGGCGAGTACCTGACGTTCCTGGACGGTGACGACTGGCTGGCCCCCGGCTACCTCACCGAACTGGTGTCCGCGATGGACGACTTGGGGTGCGACTTCGTGCGCACCGACCATGTGCAGGCCACCGCGCGCGCCCGTTCCGTGCACCGGGTCCCGGTCGGCCGCCGCTGGGAGACGTTCGACCCGCGGGAGGCGATCCTCCCCGCCCACCGCTCCACCTCCGTCGACTACGCCTACGCCTGGGCCGGCGCCTACCACCGGCGCCTCGTCGACAAGGGCGTGCTCCACTTCACCGACGGGCTGCGCACGGCCGAGGACCGGCCGTGGATCTGGAAGCTGCACCGTGAGGCGGAGTCGTTCGCCGTGGTGAGCCTGCTGGGCGTGTTCTACCGGCGCGGGGTCGCCTCGTCCCTGACGCAGATCGGCGATGTCCGCCAGCTCGACTTCATCCGTGCCTTCGACCAGGTGATCGAGGAGACGGCCGCGGACCGCGACGCCGACCGGCTGCTGCCCAAGGCGGTGCGCACCTACTGCGCCATCATCGCCCACCACCTCTCCAACGAAGACCGGTTCGAACCGGCCGTGGCCAGGCAGCTGCGGTCGATGAGCGCGGCGGCCATCAAGCGCATGCCGCAGGACGCACTCGCCGACGCACTGGAGGCCATGGACATGGACCGCTCGTCCAAGCTGCGGCGGCTGCGGCGCCGGGTGACCACGACGGGAGCGGCCGCCTGATGCCCGGGACCACTCAGATCTTCTGCGCCTCGACGCTGTACGGCGTCGCCACCCTGGCCGCCGCGATCGACTCCGACTTCTTCGAGGAGCCGGACCGCCGGGTGCTGCTGGTGTTCAACAACACCACCACCCCGGAGACGGCTCCGGCCCTCGACGAGATGCCGGGCTTCGCGCCGCTGCGCGAGCACTTCGACGAGGTGCTGTCCTGGAACGAGGCCATCCGCCCCTTCCACCCCGGGGCGTGGGCGCCGCGCGCCGACGACATCCCCCTCTTCGAGCGCTATCTGCGGCTGCTGTGGGGCCTCGGCGACGACCGGGTGAGCCTGGTGCTGGAGTCCCTCCAGGTGGCGCCGGCCCTGACGGTGGCGCAGTTGTTCACCGACGCGCCCATCGACGTCTACGCCGACGGGCTGATGAGCTACGGCCCCACCCGCAACAAGCTCGACCCGCTGGTGGGCACGCGCGTGCGGCGGCTGCTGCACCTCGACCTGGTGCCGGGGCTCACGCCGATGCTGCTGACCGAGTTCGGCGTGCCGGCACACCTGGTGCCGACGCCCGCCTTCCTGAAGGTACTCGGCGAGATCACCGAGACCGTGTCCGAGCTGCCCACCCTGCCCGGCGATACGGCGCTGCTGCTCGGCCAGTACCTGTCCGCGCTGAACATCCTCTCCCCCGAGGAGGAGGAGGACCTGCATGTGCGGATGATGCGGGGCGCCGTCGCCCGCGGCCACCGCACGGTCGTCTTCAAACCGCACCCGACCGCACCGGCCCGCTACAGCCGCGCCCTGGAGGCCGAGGCCGAGCAGCTCGGTGTGGACCTCACGGTCCTGGACACGCCGGTGCTCGCCGAGGCGCTGTTCGACCGGGCCCGGCCCGCACTGGTCGTCGGCTGCTTCTCGACCGCGCTGTTCACGGCGTCCGTGTTCTACGGCCTGCCGGTCGCCCGCATCGGCACCGAGTTGCTGCTGGAGCGGCTGACGCCGTACCAGAACAGCAACCGGGTGCCGACCATTCTGGCGGACGCGTTGCTGCCCGGCCTGGAGGACGGCGAGCAGGAGGACGCACTGCCGGCCGAGCGGCTGTCCGGGCTCCTCAGCGCCCTCGGGTTCGCCATGCAGCCGCAGATCTACCCGGATCTGCGCCCGCAGGCCGAGCAGTTCCTCGCCCGGCATCTCGGCCCGCGCACCCGGCGCTACTTCAAGAAGCGCCGTCTCACCGCGCTCGGGCTGCCCGGCGGCATTCCGCAGCGGCTGGCGTTCCTGCCGCGCAACTCCACGGCACGCCGGGTGGTCCGGCGGGCGCGGGCGCTGCGCAAGGCGGTACGCCGCTGAGCCGGTCCCGCCCGCCGGCGCCCCCGGCGACATCCAGATGAACCCATGGAGTCCGGCGGGCGAAGCCTGTCGCCATCGAACGAAATTGCGTCAACTCTCGTCCTAGGGTGGCAGGCGCCCGCCCACGGGCGGCGCAGCGAAGGACATACGAACCACACAGAGGTTTTCAGCGTGACCGAGACGGTCGTCAGCACCCGCAAGCCCCGGCCCGGCGTCGCCGTGCTGGTCGAACCACCGGGCGCCACGACCGTCCCACGGCGCGAAAAGGACTCCGGCGGGCGGCTGCGCGCCCTCGACGGGCTGCGGCTGCTGGCCGCGCTGATGGTGGCGCTGTACCACTACGGCGGGCGCGGCGGTGAGGTCGCCCAGGCCTGGGGCAGCTCGCCGAGGGACCAGTTCCCGACCCTGCACTCGCTGTTCGCCTACGGCTGCCTCGGCGTCCAGGTCTTCTTCGTGATCAGCGGGTTCGTGATCTGCATGAGCGGCTGGGGCCGGCCCCTGAAGTCGTTCTTCGCCTCCCGCGCCTCCCGGCTGCTGCCCGCCTACTGGGCGGCGGTGCTCATCGTCACGGCGGTGTTCGCGCTGCCGGTGGTGGCCTACAAGGCGGTCTCGCCCAGCGACGCCCTGGTCAACCTGACCATGCTGCAGATGCCGCTCGGCGTGGACCGGGTGCTCGGCGTGTGCTGGACCCTGTGGGCCGAGGTCCGCTTCTACGCCCTGTTCGCGCTGTGCGTGGTGCTGCCCGGGGCGAACCGCCGCCGGGTGATCACGTTCTGCGCGGGGTGGACGCTGGCGGCGGTGATCGCCGAGAACGCGAACATGCCGCTGCTCGACATCGTCCTGATGCCCGAGTACGCGCCCTTCTTCATCGGCGGCGTCGGCCTCTACCTCGTGCACCGCGACCGGCGGGACGTCTACGGGTGGGGCATCGTGGCCGTCAGCTGGCTGATCGGCCAGCACTACGCGGTGCAGGACCTCTGGCACGCCCCCGACCCGGAGGCCTTCTCCTACCGCTCCGCGTTCGGGATCATCGCCGTCGTGACGTTCGGCTTCGTGGCGGTCGCCGCGATCGCGCTGGGGCTGCTCAACCGGGTGAACTGGCGGTGGCTGACGGTCGCGGGGGCGCTGACGTACCCCTTCTACCTCGTCCACGAGCACCTCGGCTGGGTGGTGATCCACGCCCTGCACCGCGGTCTGGGACTGGCGTCCGGGGGGACGTTCGCGCTGACCGTGGCGTCAATGCTGCTGCTGGCGTGGTTGCTGAACAAATATGTGGAAAAGCCGCTGACGCCCCGGCTGCGGGCGGCGCTGGCGAAGGCCCGCTGATCCGTTCAGAGGACGTTCAACCGGTCGTCTGTTCGGGCAACGCTCACAGAGAGGGCTCGTCTCGTGACCAACGCACAAGCGACCGACAGGCACCCGGGTGAACTCGCCGACGTCCCCGGCTGGTTCCCGGCGCTGGACCAGCTGCTGTTCACCTGGTTCCTGGACCGGCAGAAGACGGCCGGGACGAAGGGGGACCTGCTGGAACTCGGCGTCTACATGGGCAAGAGCGCGATCCTCCTCGGCCACCACCTCGCGGACGGCGAGCGGTTCACCGTCTGCGACCTCTTCGAGGGCGACGCCCCGGACGGGGCCAACCAGGCGGAGGCGGCCAAGTCGTACGCCTCGCTGACCCAGCAGGCGTTCGAGCGGAACTACCTCTCCTTCCACGACACCCTGCCGACGGTGATCACCGGCCCCAGTTCCCTGGTGTCCGAGAGGGTGGCCCCCGGCACCTGCCGCTTCGTCCACATCGACGCCTCGCACCTGTACGAGCACGTGTACGGAGACATCGGCGCGGCCCACGACCTCCTGCTGCCCGAGGGCATCGTCGTCCTCGACGACTTCCGTTCCGAGCACACCCCGGGTGTCTCGGTCGCCGCCTGGGAGGCCGTCCTCAACCGCGGTCTGCGCCCGATCTGCCTCAGCACGCAGAAGATGTACGCCACCTGGGGTGATCCCGGGCCGCTCCAGGAGGAGCTGCTGGAGATGCTGCGGCAGCGCACGGACGTCGGGCTGAGCGTGCAGGAGGCGGCCGGGCACCGGCTGGTCCGGGTCCGTTCCCGGAAGATGGAGCCACCGTCCTTCCCTCGCTCACGGCACTACGTGGAGCCCGTGCCCGTGCAGGCCCGTCCCGAGGTCAGCGAGTCCCGTGCGGCACGCCCGGCCCGTCCCGCCCCGTCCCGGGCCCGTCGGCTCGCCAAAGACCTGCTGCCGCCCCTGGTGACCCGGGCCGTACGGCGGGCTCGCGCGAAACGGGCCTGACGCGCCGGACGGCGTCACCTACCCGACCCGCTTCGGCCGGTGCCGGCACGACTGCCCTACGAACTCGCCAGGGACAGCTTCACCGCGAAGCCCAGGAACAGCGCGCCCGCCGCCGAGGTCGCCCCCGCCGACAGGCGCCTGCGGCGGCGGAAGACCGCGGCCAGCCGGGTGCCGCCGAAGATCAGCGCGCTCAGGTAGAGCACGCTGGCGAACTGGGCGAGGACGCCGAGGACGACGAAGGACAGGGCCGGGTAGGCGTACGCCGGGTCCACGAACTGCACGAAGAAGGCGACGAAGAACAGGATCGCCTTGGGGTTGAACAGGCTGACGACGAAGGCGCGGCGGAAGGGCCGCTCCTCGGCGGGCGCGGGAGTCTCACCGTCGGCGGTCCGCTCGGCCCGCGTCCGCCACATGCCCCACGCGGCCCGCAGCATGCCGATGGCCAGCCACGTCAGATATCCGGCCCCCGCGTACTGCACCACGGCGAACAGCACGGCGTTCGCCTGCAGCAGCGAGGCGACCCCGGCCGCGGACAGCGTCATCAGCACCGCGTCACCGCACCAGACGCCGGCGGAGGCGGTGTACCCGGCACGCACGCCGCGCCGGGCGGCCACGGACAGCACGTACAGCGAGTTGGGGCCGGGCAGCAGAATGATCAGGACGAGGCCCGCCAGATAGGTGGGCAGATCGACGACACCGAGCATGCGAAGGAGTGTCGCACGCGGGTCCGACAGCCGGGTAGGACGTGCGGGACGCTCCCCGCCGGTCAGAAGGCGTCCGACGGGACGTGCTTCCCCCACACCTGGCGCAGGGCGTCGCAGACCTCGCCGACGGTGGCCCGGGCGCGCAGGGCCTCCTTCATCGGGTAGAGGACGTTGTCGTCGCCTTCGGCGGCCTTCTTCATCGCGGCCAGTGCGGTGTCGACGGCCGGCTGGTCGCGCTGCGCGCGCAGTGCCGCCAGGCGTTCGGCCTGGCGGGCCTCGATGGCGGGGGCGACGCGCAGGGGTTCGTAGGGTTCTTCCTCGTCGAGGCGGAAGCGGTTGACGCCGACCACGACCCGTTCGCCCGAGTCGGTCTGCTGGGCGATGCGGTAGGCGTTGCGTTCGATCTCGTTCTTCTGGAAGCCCCGCTCGATGGCCTCGACGGCGCCGCCCAGTTCCTCGACCTTGGTCATCAGCTCCACGGCGGCGGCCTCGACGTCGTCGGTCATCCTCTCGACGGCGTAGGACCCGGCGAACGGGTCGACGGTGGCGGTGACGTCGGTTTCGTGGGCGAGGACCTGCTGGGTGCGCAACGCCAGCCGCGCGGACTTGTCGGTGGGCAGGGCGAGGGCCTCGTCGAAGGAGTTGGTGTGCAGTGACTGTGTGCCGCCCAGCACCGCCGCCAGCCCCTGCACCGCCACCCGGACCAGGTTCACCGCCGGCTGCTGGGCCGTCAGCTGCACCCCGGCCGTCTGCGTGTGGAAACGCAGCATCAGCGACTTCGGGTTCGTCGCGCCGAACTCCTCGCGCATCACCCGCGACCAGATCCGCCGCGCGGCACGGAACTTGGCGACCTCCTCCAGGATCGTGGTGCGGGCCACGAAGAAGAACGACAGCCGCGGCGCGAAGTCGTCGACGTCCATACCGGCCGCGACCGCCGTGCGCACGTACTCGATGCCGTCGGCCAGGGTGAAGGCGATCTCCTGCGCGGGCGAAGCCCCCGCCTCGGCCATGTGGTAGCCGGAGATCGAGATGGTGTTCCACCTCGGGATCTCGGCCCGGCAGTACTGGAAGATGTCCGCGACCAGCCGCAGCGACGGCTTGGGCGGGAAGATGTACGTCCCGCGCGCGATGTACTCCTTCAGCACGTCGTTCTGGATCGTCCCGGTCAGCCGATCCGCGCTGACGCCCTGCTCCTCGGCGACGAGCTGGTACATCAGCAGCAGCAGAGCCGCCGGGGCGTTGATCGTCATCGACGTCGACACCTGATCCAGCGGAATCCCGCCGAACAGCACCCGCATGTCCTCGACCGAGTCGACCGCCACCCCCACCCTGCCGACCTCCCCGTGCGCGATCGCCGCGTCGGAGTCGTGGCCCATCTGCGTGGGCAGGTCGAACGCCACCGACAGACCCGTCGTCCCGTGCGCGATCAGCTGCCGGTAGCGGGCGTTGGACTCCGCCGCCGTACCGAACCCCGCGTACTGGCGCATCGTCCACGGACGGCCCGTGTACATCGACGGATACACCCCCCGCGTGTACGGGTACGCCCCCGGCTCCCCCAGCCTCTCCGCCGGATCCCAGCCCTCCAGGGCCCCCGGCCCGTAGACCGGTTCGATGGGCAGTCCGGACTCCGACTCACGCGCCATGGTGGGTTGCCTCCCGCAGAGCAGTGACCTCGCTCACCACGATGCCCCCTGGTTCGCGGCGGGTCACGCCCGGGGAAGCATCTGGAGGTGACAACCGGGCGGACCGGTGAGACGAGTGGGGGGCCGTGTGCGTAGGACGGGCATGGAGAGAGCGTGCGCAGCGGGACTCGCCGTGGCGGCCGTGCTGACCGGCTGCACGGTGCAGGCCCCCGACGGCGAGGACAAGGGCCGCTCGCCGGTGCACATCGAGCTGCCCGGCACCCCGTCCCCGGGCCGCACGGCGGCCGGTGGCGACCGTGACGGCGGCGGGCCGAGCGCCGCGCCACCGTCCGGCGACGACAAGCCCGGTGCCGCCCCGGCCCCGCCCCGCGTGCTGTGGTCCCGCGGTGACACCGGCCGGGACGTCCGGGAACTCCAGGCCAGGCTGCGGCAGGTCGCCTGGCTGTTCGAGGGGCCGACCGGGACGTACGACGAGCCGACGGAGCGGGCGGTCAGCGGCTTCCAGGGCAAGCGCGGGCTGCCGCGCACCGGGAAGGCCGACGCCGTCACCTGGCGGCGGCTGCTGCGCATGACGCGGGAGCCGGGCCGCTGGGATCTGTATCTGATGGGCGGCCAGCCGGCCGACCCGCCGGACCCGCGCTGCCGAACGGGCCGGGTGCTGTGCATCGACAAGACCAGCCGGACGTTGCGCTGGATGGTCGACGGGCGAACGGTGTCGACGATGGCGGTCCGCTTCGGCGCGCAGTACACGCCGACCCGGGAGGGCGTCTTCTCCGTCTACTGGAAGTCCCGCGACCACGTCTCGACGCTCTACGACTCGCCCATGCCCTACGCGATGTTCTTCAGCGGCGGCCAGGCCGTGCACTTCTCGGCGGACTTCGCCGCCCGGGGCTACGCGGGCGCCTCGCACGGCTGCGTCAACGTACGGGACGAGGCGGCGATCGCCGAGCTGTTCGCGCGGGTCCGCGACGGCGACAGAGTCGTCGTGTCCTGGTGACGGCGGAAGAGGGGAGTCAGGGGCGCGGGCGGGACCGGGGGAACGTGTCCCGCCCGCGCTCAGGTGCACGAGCCGTAGGTACGGGGGGAACCCCGGCTCTGTGCGACGGCCGATGACCAGTCGGCTCACTCATTACTGCGCCGGGGCGGCCGAAAACGTCACACCTTCGGCCAGAAGTTTTCCGCAGCGTGCGAAACCGCAGGTCGCAGGGGTGCGAGGGAGTGCCCGGTGCGGCTGTGGCCGGCGTCGGTCCTCTTCGCCCCGTCCTGTCGACCGGCCTGCCGGTCGGCCTTCCGCTCGGCTTTCCGCTCGGCCTTGCGCTCGGCCTTCCGCTCGGCCTTGTCCGCCTCGCGGTCCTGGCCGCGGTCCCGCTCCCCGTCCCGGCCCTTGCCGTGGCCCTTCCCCTGCCTCTGCCCCTGCCCCGTGCCCTTCTCGTCCGGCTCGCCGGAGCGGGGATCGGCCATGAACAGGACGCCCTTGCAGTACTTCCACACGCGCGTGCCGCCCGCCGCGTCCCGCAGGGCGCGCCTGCGGTCGTCGTCCAGGCGCTTGCCGTCGCGCAGGTCGCGGCAGGCCTGGGCGATCGCCTCGCGGCTGTCGGGGCGGTCCTCCCGGGCGTCGGCGCCGCCTTTGCCGGTGGTGTCCTCGCGGGTCCCGTTCCGCCCGGGGTCACCGGCGCCGCCCGTCGCGGCGCTGTTCGGGGCATCGTCGCCGGGAGCCGCCTCGCCCTGCCCGGAGTCGGTCGGCGAGGGTGAGACCAGGGGGCGCTCGGGAGGAGTGGTGGCGGCCGAGACGGAGGCACCGGGGTCGGTCTCGTCGCCGCCGAACGGTGCTCCCAGGACTCCGGTTCCGGCCACGACGGCGACTCCGCCGACCGTGCCGACGGCCAGTGAGGCGGCCAGCGCCAGGCCGGCCGGACGGACCCCGCGGGAGCGCCGGACGCCACCCGGACCGCCGACGCGCGCGGTTCCGATCCGGACCAGCCCGGCGTCGGCGGTCCTGGCGGGGGCCTGTTCACGAGTGGCGGTGGAGGCGGTCACGGCGTCGGCGCGGGCCTTGCGGAAAGCGGCTACCGCGGCTGCCTCACCGGGGAGTTCCTCGCTGGTCGGCGGGTGTGGCACGGACAGCGCGCCGAGTGTCCTGGCGAGCCGTTCGGCCTCGCCGCGGTGGGCGCCGTCGACAGCTTCCGGTGGCTCTCCGCTCAGCAAACGCTCCGCCGTTTCGCGGTCCAGCCACCTGTACTGCTCGTCGGCCATCACACATCCTTCTGCGTCCGCGTCACGCTACGCGTCACACCTGCGGACGTCACGGCACCGCCGCGCGGTTCTCTCTGGGGCGGCAGGGCATCGAGCACCCCGGCCGATTCCGGATCCGCCTGCGGATCGTCGCCGAGCAGTTCGGCGAGCCGCTTCAGGCCCCGGTGCGCCGCCGTACGGACCGCGCCCGGGCGCTTGCCGAGCGTCTCGGCGGCGGTCTTCGCGTCGAGCCCCACCACCACGCGCAGCACGACCGCCTCGGCCTGGTCCTGGGGCAGTCGGGAGATCAGGGAGAACGCGCCGTCGGTGGCGAGCGCCTCGATGGCCTCGCCGGCGGTGTCGGACTCGGCCGGCCGGCCGGTCAGTTCGGTCTCGTCCCCGCCGATCGCGGGCCTTCGCCCGCGCATGCGTATGTGGTCCAGCGCGCGGTTGCGGGCGATCCGGGCGGCCCAGCCGCGGAACCGGTCCGCGTCGCCGGTGAACCGCTCCAGATCGCGGGCTATCTGCAGCCACGCCTCGGACGTCACGTCCTCGGCGTCAGGGTCGCCGACCAACGTCCGTACGTACCCGAGCAGCCGCGGATGCACGGTGCGGTACACAGTCCGGAACGCGTCTTCCTCTCCGTCCTGTGCCGCGCGCACCGCTGCGGTCAGCTCCGCGTCGTCCCCCAGCACCGCGCGCCCTTCTGCGCCTCGACCGGCGCCGCTCGCGCGGACCGGGTTCTCGCCGTCGTGGTTGCCCAATAGGTGGTTGCGGTTACAAGACCGCAGGTGGCTGCGGTGGTCTTGCCGCCTTCGCCGTTGGCGCGAATGGCACGTTACGACCTGAAACCACTCCCCGTCCATGTCCGCCCGGGATGCAACTAAGCCGTGACGCGGCGGGGTGTGACAGAAAACGCACCCCGCGCGCTGTAGGGGATACGGGCCGCCGCGCGGCCCGTGCCGCGCGACGGCCGGGGCCTCTCCTGTGGGGGGTGGCGGCTCCGGCCGTTGCCATGGCGGGTACCGCCGGGTCCGCAGCACCGCTGAGCGGTGCCGACCGGCGCTCGCGGAAATCTCCTACCGGTGACGGCCCTTGGGCTGGGAGCGCTCGGAGTCGCTCCGGTTCTTGCCCGTTCCGTTGCCCGGCTCACCGCTCCCGGCGTTGTCCGGCCGGTTCGCCCCGCCCTTGTCCGCGGTGGAAGAGCCGCCGCGGCCGGGGTCGCCGTTCCCGGAGCCACCGCTCCCGCTCTTGGGCTCGGCCAGTTGTCCGGCGCAGTACGCCGTGACGTTCCTCTCACCGCCCGCGGCGGTCGCCAGACGCTGCCAGGCCGTCGCTTCCATGGCCTCGCCGCGCCCCCCGGCCCGCTCATAGGCGCGGCAGTGGGCCTCGGTGTCCTGCGCGGGGGACGGCCGGCCGGGGTGGGCCGGGGCCGAGCCGCTGCCGGTGCCGGGGCTGTGACCGCCGGGGGGAGGCTTCCCGGCCGGGTCGTGCGGGGCGCTGCTCGGGGCGGGCTTGCGGTCGGGGGCGTCCGTGGTGCCCTCCTCCGGCGACCCCGCCACGCCGATCGCCGCCACGGCGACACCGCCCAGCGTGAGACTGGCGACCAGGACGGAGAGCGTGGTCTTCAGGGACCGGCCCAGGTGCCGCCGCTCCCCGGCCCGCCAGTCGTCCCGGCGGTGGCCGCGGGTGCGCAGGCCCTCGGCGTCCCGGGCGGCCCGGAAGGCGGCCACGGCCCGCTGCTCGGCCTCGGCGTCGACACCGTCCCTGACGAGGGAGGCGATGAGCAGCGCCTCGACGTCGGAGTCCAGGAGGGCGTGACGGGAACCACGGCCGGACAGCCCGCCGCCGCTCTGCCGTTCACCCATGTCCGTATCCGTCCCTGCTCGATTCGATCGATCCGTCCGCCCCGGTGGGGCCGCCCGGGCCGCCGGGTCCCACCAGTACGTCCCGCCGGTCGGCCCTGTTCAGGGCGCCAAGTCCGCGCGACCCGCCCGGACCGTGAGCGAAACCGCCGGTTCCGCTCATGTCGACTCACCCAGCGTCCGGGGGGCTTCATCCGTCACACTCTCCGCGCCCAGCTGCCCGGCGAGGCGTTTCAGGCCCCGGTGGGCGGCCGTACGGACCGCGCCCGGCCGCTTGCCCAGGACCCGCGCGGCGGCCGGGCCGTCGAGGCCGACCACGACACGCAGCAGCACGGCCTCGGCCTGGTCGCGCGGCAGCCCACGGACCAGCTCCAGGGCGCGCTCGGTGGACAGGGCCTCCAGCGCCTGGTCGTGCGTGCTCTGCGGCCCGGGCAGTTCCAGGACGTCCTGCTCCAGCGCGGACGACCGGGGCCGTACCCGCTGCCGGCGCAGGTGGTCCAGCGCCCGGTGCCGGGCGATGGTCGCCGTCCAGCCCCGGAAGCCGGCCCCGTCGCCCCGGAACCGGCCGAGGTCCCGGGCGATCTCCAGCCAGGCGTCGGACGCCACGTCCTCCGCGTCGTCCCCGACCAGACCGCGCAGATAGCCGAGCAGACCGGGCTGCACGAACCGGTAGGCGACCGCGAAGGCCGCCTCGTCACCCTGCTGGGCCCGCGCGACGGCCGCGCCCAGTTCCCCGTCGTACGCCTGCCCGCGCCGGGGTTCCGCTCCCTGACCCAAGTACCGTCCTCGTCCGTGCCGAGTGCGCGCCCTCCCACGGTGATCAGCGCCGGTCCGCGCGGAAGTGTCACAGCGCGCCGGATGCGGGGGGCCCACGACCGTTCGGGTCAACCCGGCCCGCCGTCCTCGGGAGCCCGGCGCCGCGGAGGTTTCGGCCGAGTTCGCCACCGGGGAGCTCTGCTCGCGATGCAACCGCCCACGAAAGGCGAGTGCCGTATGACACCCCGCCTCCTGCGCACCGCCGTCGCCACCGTCCTGGCCCTCGGTGCCCTCGGCCTGAACCAGCCCGCCCGGGCCTCCTCCTCGGACGGTGTGCACACGCTCCGCGTGCCGGACGGCGACCCGCACGAGCAGTCCCTCGCCCCGCGCACCACCGAGCCGTTCAGCCTGCTCGGCATCACCTGGGACGACCCGCACGAGGCCCTGGACGGCACCGCCTACGTGCGCACCCGCACGCGCGAGAGCGGCGCCTGGAGCACGTGGCGCCCCCTGGAGACCGACGTCCGGACGCCCGAGGCCGGCCCCGACCGTGACCGGGCCGGGGTGCGCGGCAGCACCCAGCCGCTGTGGACCGGGCCCTCGGACGGCGTCCAGGTGCGGGTCTCGGGCTCGCGCCTGCCGGCGGGGCTGCGCGTCGAACTGGTCGACCCCGAGGCCGGGTCGGGCACCGTGCACACCTCGGTCGTCGGGCCGGAGGAGGTCGGGCCGGCCGCCGGGCCGCTCGCCGCCGAGCGGCCCGTCGTGACCTCGCGCTCCTCCTGGGGCGCCGACGAGTCCCTGGTCAAGGACCCGCCCACCTACACCGGTGACACCCAGGCGATGTTCGTCCACCACACGGCGGGCACCAACGACTACACGTGCTCCGAGTCGGCGTCGATCGTGCGCGGCGTCTTCCTCTACCACGTGATGAGCAACGGCTGGAACGACATCGGCTACCACTTCCTCGTCGACAAGTGCGGCACCGTGTTCGAGGGCCGTGCGGGCGGCATCGACAAGCCCGTCCTCGGCGCGCACACCTTCGGGTTCAACACCGCCACCAGCAGCGTCTCGGTGCTCGGCGAATACTCCACGGCCGTCACCGGCGCCGTCGTGCGCGAGTCGGTCGCGAAGGTCGCGGCCTGGAAACTCGGCCTCTACGGCCACGACCCGGCCGGGACGGTCGTGCTGACCTCCGGTGCCGACAACGGTAAGTACAAACTGGGGCAGAAAGTAACGTTCTCCCGCATCTCCGGCCACCGCGACGGCTACCCGACCGCGTGCCCCGGGCAGTACCTCTACGACGACCTGCCCGAGATCCGCACCCTGGCCGCGAACGCCGCCAAGCCCGCCGAGACCGCCCCGGAGCCACCGGGACTCCGGGACGAGGGCGTGGACGAAGACGAGGACGAGGACGAGGACGAGGACGAGGACGAGGACGTGCTCGCGCACTGACGCTAACGCCGGGGCGCGGCCCTCCCCGCGTCCCGGCACAGCAGCCGGAGCGATCCATGGCCCGCGTAGCAGCGGCGGGCCTCCTCGATGGGGTCCCACAGGCGCCCGTCGGGGGTGCGGATCCAGTGGTCTCCGCCGGTCGCCCACCACTCGGCGCCCGTCTGACGCGCCATCACCTCACCGGCGTAGGCCCCGAAGCCGCGCAGCACCTCCTGGACGGCGGCGTCGGGCGCTCCTTCCCGCCGTATCCCCTCGATCATCCGGTCGATGCTCCACAGGCTCTGCTCCGAGTAGTCGAGGCGCAGCCGTGCTCCCCCGCGCATCGTCGCCACCGTGTCCGCCGCCCACCGCCGCGGCTTGGCAGCCGCCGACGGCCTGGTCTCCGCTTGAGTCGTCACATCCCGGAAAGCGCTGCGGCGAAGCGTTTCGTCACCCGGAACCGGCGGCTCCCCCGAAGCGGCGCAGGACCGCCCCACCTTGCTCAAGGGACAGTCACAGGACTCTTCCAGGAAGCGGGTTTAGGCCGGTGGGGACCGCCAGCCCCGCCGGCGGCTCCGGCGGGACACCACCGCGCGCAGCACCCGGCGCCCCTCGACCGACACCTCCAGCGCCCGACGCAGACCGGCCGGACCGTGTCCGGCCAGGACCTCCAGCACGGTGATCTGGCGGCGCAGCTCGGCGGCGACGAGGGGCGACATGCCCTCCGTCCGGCCCTCGCGGCGGGAGTCGACGGATGAGGCCTCGTCCTCGGCGGTGTCCAGGAGCCGGTGGATCTGCAGGGCGGCGACGGAGCAGGCGTCGGCCCACACACGCACCGCGGCTGCGGACCGCTCGGCGGGAGCGGCCCGCAGCATCCGGTGGGCGAGCACGACCGCCTCGTCCCCGTCGCCGACGGCGTCCAGCTTCGCCCGCACCTGCTCCAGCCGCTCACCCCACTCACCGGGGTCCGCGCCGTCACCGAGGCTCGCCCACACCGGCCGCAGGATCTCGTCGTCGCCGCCCAGCAGGGGCACGCACCGGTCCAAACAAGCCAGCCCGCTCGCGGCCAGCCCGCGTTCGTCGGCCTGAGCGATCAACTCCACCAGGCTCATCCACGTCTCCCTCCGCGGGCCGACCCGGGGGCCCGATCAGGCCGCTACCGGCCTTCACCCCTCACGGAACCCGCACTTCCCCTTACTGCGTGCAACGGCCCCGGAGTGTCACAGGGGCACCACACCCAGCCTGTCGAGGAAGCGGAACAGCAGGTTTTCGGCCTGGGGGTCCCCCCGCTCGAGCGAAGCCGAGAGTGGGGAAGGATCGGGGTCTGTCGTGAGTACGTCCAGCAGCGACTCGGCGTTCACCTCACACCCCGCCTCGGCGGCCCAGCGCACGGCACGCTCGGCGGCGTCGCCGGGTTCCAGGAAGTAGTCCTCCAGCATGAGGCCCTCGCGGTCCGCCCCCAGGTACCCGGCCATGGCGGAGCGCGCGAGGCAGGTGGTCCACGTCCCGCTCTCGGGAGCCGCGGCCTCCAGCACCACGCACTCGCTGTTCATGACGTACCCGAAGAGCGCGGGCGCCCCGGTCTCCCGGGCGAGGGCGTTCATGTTCCCGATGTCGCCGTCGCCGCTCGGGTACTCCCACACCTGCCAGCCGCCCGGCGCCGAGGTGTGCCGTACGAGCCCCTCCGCGGCCCCCGCCAGCGCGTCCAGCTCCGGCAGCGGCCGCTCCCCCCGGCCCACGACGAAGTATCCCCAGTAGCCCATGTTCCGGTTCCCCCCGGCATATTCGATTCCTGCTGCGGTCAGAACACCACCACAGTCGTACGGGAGTTCGCAGCCGTATGGGGCAATTCGTGCCGGGTCAGCCGAGCCTGTCCGCCAGCGTCCGGAACTCCGCCCAGGACAGTTCGGGTTTGTCCGGGTCCCACAGCTTCTGGACGGTCGCCCGCAGCGGCATCCGGATCCCGGCCGCCACCTGCTCCTGCGTCTGGGAGTCGGCGAGGTCGCACCACACCGCGAAGGACCCGCCGAGGATCTGGCCGTCGTAACGCGCCGGCACGGCCGCGGTGCCGCGCAGCACCCGCGGCGTCCACTGCTCGTAGATCCGCTGCCCCGTCGGATAGACGAAGGTCTGCGGCTCACCGAGCACGTAGTACAGGAACTCGTCGTTGTAGTTGATCACCTCGCGGCCCGCCTGGAGGTACTCCAGGGGCGCCCGGGCGCCGATCTCCTTGCCGGTCCAGTACGCGACCCGGATGTCCTCGGCGGCCTGGACGGAGGTGCCGCGGAAGAAGCCGTCGTTCCACGCGCGCGGGACGCGCTGATGCGCCCGGACGGTGTCGGCCCGGTCGTTCAGCCAGCCGGTGGCGAGGTCGGCGACCGTCGCGCCGGAGCCGTACCTCTCCCGGGCCGCGGCGGCCAGCTGCGGGAACGAGGCCTCCGGGTTCGACCGGGTCAGCGCCTGGTACTCGTCGCCGCCGAGGTGCCAGGGCCCGCCGGGGAAGAGGTCCGCGTACTCGTTCAGCAGGTCGTCGACGAGGTCGGCGCTCTCGGCCTTGGAGATGTCGATGGCGCCCCGCACCGGCGACCCCTGCGCGCTGCGCAGTTGCAGGTCGGGGTGGGCGTCGAGGACCGCGCCGAGGTGTCCGGGCGAGTCGATCTCGGGCACGATCGTGATGTGGCGGCTCTGCGCGAGGTCGATGATCTTCCGTACCTGCGCCTTGGTCAGGTGCTGCTGCGACACGATCTCGGGGTGCGAGGTGGACTCGATCCGGAACCCCTGGTCGTCGGAGAAGTGCAGTCCCAGCTGGTTGAACTTCAGGTCGCCCAGTTCCCGGATCCGGTCCTCGATCCAGCCGGCCGTGAAGTACTTGCGCGCGATGTCCAGCATGAACCCGCGCTGAGCCTTGGCCGGCTCGTCCTTCACGACGCCCTCGGGGGCCGTGCCGTCGTCGCGCGTCTCCTGCTTGAGCGTGCGGGTGCCGTAGAAGACCCCGGTGTCGGACGGCCCGTTGATCTCCACCCGCCCGTCGCGCACGGTCATCACGTACGACTCGGGGTTCGCGCCCTTGTCCTTGTTGAGCGCCAGCCTCAGGTCCCCGGCCCGCCGGTCGTCCTTCTCACCCGCGTACGCCATCCCCAGCTCGCCGGCGACCAGCCGCCCCTCGTCGGCCAGCGCCGGGTCGTCCACGACCACGCGGTTGCCCTTCTCGGGACGCCAGCCCGGGCCGCGCGCCGGCTCGTGTTCGCGCACGGCGGGGATGGTGCGGGGCGCCTCGGACAGGGGGTAGGAGCGGGTCGGGCCGGGGGTCGGGCTCGCCTCCGGCGCTCTGTCCGGGGGCGCCGCCGCGGTGGCCCCCCGCGAGGGCCCGGCCTCCTGGCCCGTGGACCCTCCGGCACCGCCCGAGGCCGCCCAGAGCCCGAGACTCACCCCGGCCGCGACCACGACCAGGGCTACCGCCATGGCCACGACCAGCACCTGCCGCTTGCTCTCCTGCTTCGCCGAAGCCCGGCGCCTGTGCTGACTCACACGGCCAACCTAAAACCCGGGGCTCGATGGCGCGCGTCCACCACGCGTCCGAATCTCTCTCCCCCGGGTGAAATTCAGGCATCCTTCGGACACGTCATGGTCGTACTCGATAGCGTGACGTCACATCTCTCACAGCTTGCCCTGCCGACACACGTGACGCCCACGAGGACCCACGCTGCCTGCGCACCGTCTCCCAGATCTCCCCGGTCGGCTCGCCATACCGGTGGAGCATTTCAACGCGGCCTCCGAGGAGGACCTGGAGCAGGCCCTCCTCTCCTGCCTGCGCAGCCACCGCTGGGCCCGGCGTGTCGCGGAGCACCGCCCCTACCCGGACCTGGACTCCCTGCTGGCCGCCGCGGACGAGGCGGCCTACGACCTGACCTGGTCCGAGCTCGCGGAGGCATTGGCGGCCGAGCCGCTGCCCACCCTGCCGCCGGACGCCTACTCCGCGGCCCACACGGCCCTGAGCGCGGCCCACGCCGCCTACGAGGCCCGCTTCGGACACGTGTTCGTCATCTGCCTGGACGGTTTGTCCCCCTCCGAGACCCTGGACCGCCTCCTCGCGGCCATCCGGTCACGATTGACCAACGATCCGGAGGAAGAGCGGGTGGTGGCGGTGGAGGAGCTCCGGCGCCTCGCCCGGGGACGTCTGCTGGATGCCCTCAGGGACGCGGGGAACTGCGCGATCGACCACTGACGGTCCGCACCCGGCGGTCCCGGAGACCCCTCCCGCCCCCTTGGCCGCACTAGCCCACCCGTACCTCTTTGCGTGCCAGTTTGATCACACCGGGGGACCCCCGCTCAGCCCAGCGGCAGCGCATCGCTACGATGCTGGGGGCCGGTGGACCGTACCCGGCCGGGCCCGACCGACACACCAAGCCGGCGCGGCCCCAATCCCCGCTCCCGGAGGAAACTTCCGTGCCGGCTGGAACGCTGTACCGCGGCCGGGAAGGAATGTGGTCCTGGGTGGCTCACCGAGTCACCGGCGTCCTCATCTTCTTCTTCCTGTTCGTTCACGTGCTGGACACCGCGCTCGTCCGTGTGTCCCCGGAGGCCTACGACACCGTCGTGGCCACGTACAAGACGCCGATCGTCGCGCTGCTGGAGTACGGCCTCGTCGCCGCCATCCTCTTCCACGCGCTCAACGGTCTGCGCGTCATCGCTGTCGACTTCTGGATCAAGGGCGCCCGCTACCAGAAGCAGATGCTCTGGACCGTCGTCGCCCTGTGGGTCGTGCTGATGCTCGGGGCCATCTACCCCGTCCTCGGCCACGCCGCTCGTGAACTCTTCGGGAGCTGACGCCAATGTCCACGTCTGAGAAGACCGCCTCCGGCGTCGGCCCCGTCGAGGGCGGCGCCGTCTACACCGTCGACAACCCGGCGCCCCTCATCGAGGCCCCGCGCCGGCGCACCCGCAAGAGCCCGAAGAGCACCCGCGGCAACTTCGAGCTGGCGGCCTGGCTGTTCATGCGCCTGTCGGGCGTCGTGCTGGTCGTGCTCGTCCTCGGCCACCTGCTGATCCAGCTCGTGCTGGACGGCGGCGTCTCCAAGATCGGCTTCGCCTTCGTGGCGGGCCGCTGGGCGTCCCCGTTCTGGCAGGTCTGGGACCTGCTGATGCTGTGGCTCGCCATGCTGCACGGCGCCAACGGCCTGCGCACGGTCATCAACGACTACGCGGAGCGCGCGAACACCCGGCTGTGGCTCAAGGGCCTGCTCTACACCGCCACGGTGTTCACCATCCTGCTGGGCACGCTGGTGATCTTCACCTTCGACCCGAACATCCGCTAGGCACGGGGCTGCGAGAATCATGAAGATCCACAAGTACGACACCGTCATCGTCGGCGCCGGTGGCGCCGGCATGCGCGCGGCCATCGAGTCGACCAAGCGCAGCCGCACCGCCGTCCTGACCAAGCTCTACCCCACCCGCTCCCACACGGGCGCCGCGCAGGGCGGCATGGCCGCCGCGCTCGCCAACGTGGAGGAGGACAACTGGGAGTGGCACACCTTCGACACGGTCAAGGGCGGTGACTACCTGGTCGATCAGGACGCCGCCGAGATCCTGGCGAAGGAGGCCATCGACTCCGTCCTCGACCTGGAGAAGATGGGCCTGCCGTTCAACCGCACCCCGAACGGCACCATCGACCAGCGCCGCTTCGGCGGTCACAGCCGCAACCACGGCGAGGCCCCGGTCCGCCGCTCCTGCTACGCGGCCGACCGCACCGGCCACATGATCCTCCAGACGCTGTACCAGAACTGCGTCAAGGAGGGCGTGGAGTTCTACAACGAGTTCTACGTCCTGGACCAGCTGATCACCGAGGTCGACGGCGTCAAGAAGTCGGCCGGTGTCGTGGCGTACGAGCTGGCGACCGGTGAGATCCACGTCTTCCAGGCGAAGTCCGTGGTCTACGCGTCCGGCGGCTGCGGCAAGTTCTTCAAGGTGACGTCGAACGCGCACACGCTGACCGGTGACGGCCAGGCGGCGGTCTACCGTCGCGGTCTGCCGCTGGAGGACATGGAGTTCTTCCAGTTCCACCCGACCGGCATCTGGCGCATGGGCATCCTGCTGACGGAGGGCGCCCGCGGTGAGGGCGGCATCCTCCGCAACAAGGACGGCGAGCGCTTCATGGAGAAGTACGCGCCGGTGATGAAGGACCTGGCGTCGCGTGACGTCGTGTCCCGCTCCATCTACACGGAGATCCGTGAGGGCCGCGGCTGCGGTCCCGAGGGCGACCACGTCTACCTCGACCTCACCCACCTCCCGCCGGAGCAGCTGGACGCGAAGCTTCCCGACATCACGGAATTCGCCCGCACCTACCTCGGCATCGAGCCCTACACGGACCCGATCCCGATCCAGCCCACCGCGCACTACGCCATGGGCGGCATCCCGACCAACGTCGAGGGTGAGGTCCTGGCGGACAACACCACGGTCGTCCCGGGCCTGTACGCGGCCGGCGAGGTCGCCTGCGTGTCCGTGCACGGCGCCAACCGCCTCGGCACCAACTCGCTGCTGGACATCAACGTCTTCGGCAAGCGCGCGGGCATCGCCGCCGCGGAGTACGCGCAGAAGGCGGACTTCGTCGAGCTGCCGGAGAACCCGGCGGAGCTCGTGCTCTCCCAGGTGGAGCGGCTGCGCGACTCCACCGGCACCGAGCGGGTGGCGGAGCTGCGGCGCGAGCTGCAGGAGACCATGGACGCCAACGTCATGGTGTTCCGCACCGAGCAGACGATCAAGACGGCGGTCGAGAAGATCGCGGAGCTGCGCGAGCGCTACCGGAACGTGTCGATCCAGGACAAGGGCAAGCGGTTCAACACGGACCTGCTGGAGGCCGTCGAGCTGGGCAACCTGCTCGACCTGGCCGAGGTCATGGCCGTCTCCGCGCTCGCCCGCAAGGAGTCCCGCGGCGGTCACTACCGCGAGGACTACCCGAACCGCGACGACGTCAACTTCATGCGGCACACCATGGCGTACCGCGAGGTCGGCGCCGACGGTTCCGAAACCGTCCGTCTCGACTACAAGCCGGTCGTCCAGACCCGCTACCAGCCGATGGAGCGTAAGTACTGATGGCTACCCCTGTTCTGGACAAGGAAGACGCGGCCGGCAAGCCCGAGCCCGGTTTCGCCGACTCCCCCTACATCACGGTCACGTTCCGCGTCCGCCGCTTCAACCCGGAGGTCGCGGCGGACGCCACCTGGGAGGACTTCCAGGTCGAGATCGACCCCAAGGAGCGCGTCCTCGACGCCCTCCACAAGATCAAGTGGGAGCTCGACGGTTCGCTGACGTTCCGCCGCTCCTGCGCGCACGGCATCTGCGGCTCGGACGCCATGCGGATCAACGGCAAGAACCGTCTGGCCTGCAAGACGCTGATCAAGGACATCAATCCCGAGAAGCCGATCACGGTCGAGGCCATAAAGGGCCTCACGGTCCTGAAGGACCTCGTGGTCGACATGGAGCCGTTCTTCCAGGCGTACCGCGACGTCATGCCCTTCCTCATCACGAAGGACACGAACGAGCCGACGCGTGAGCGTTTCCAGACGGCCGAGGACCGCGAGCGCTTCGACGACACCACGAAGTGCATCCTCTGCGCGGCCTGCACCACGTCGTGCCCGGTCTTCTGGAACGACGGCCAGTACTTCGGCCCGGCCGCCATCGTCAACGCGCACCGCTTCATCTTCGACTCGCGTGACGAGGCCGGCGAGCAGCGCCTGGAGATCCTCAACGACCGCGACGGCGTCTGGCGCTGCCGCACGACCTTCAACTGCACGGACGCCTGCCCGCGCGGCATCGAGGTCACGAAGGCGATCGCGGAAGTGAAGCGTGCGCTGATCACGCGCCGCTACTGAGGTCGACCGCCTGCGCTCGAGGGCCCTGTTTCCGCTGGAGACGGGGCCCTTTGGCATATGCCACACCATCGGGTGAACGCGACTCAACCGGCCCTACGAGCGGCGCCCGGCCTACGATGATGCTCTCGACACCAGTTCCCAGGAGGCACCTGATGTCCGCAGCTTCCGTCGAGCAGCCCTTCCACGACGAAGAGCCGGTCACCCTCACGACCATCGCCGACGAGATCATGGAGCGCCATCCGGGCTACCGCGTCGAGATCATCGGAGGCCATCTCCTCGTGGCCCCGTCACCGGATGCTCCCCACGCCCGTGCCCTGACCGGCCTCATGATTCCGTTCATCGCCGCCGGACTGCACGACGGCGAAACCGAGGTCCTCCAGAACGTCGGTCTCTGGCTCCCCACCGGCGCCGAGGACTACGCCATCCCGGACCTCGCGGTGGTGGATGCCGATATCGACGACCACTTCGTCGAGAACAACGCCTACGACCCGGTCTGCTTCCGCCTCGTTCTGGAAGTCACGTCCGGGAACTGGAAGGACGACCTCAAGACCAAGGTCGGCGCCTACGCCGAGGCCAAGGTGCCCGTCCACGTCATCGTCGACCGCAAGCACCAACGCCTTCACGTCCTGACCAACCCGGTCGGAAGCGCCTACGAGAACCACCGCCCGCACGCCCCCGGCGAGCTCGTCACCCTCCCCGACTCCATCGGCGCCAAGGTGACCCTCGACGTGGCCGAGATCCTCAAGGCCGGCCAGCCGAAAACAGCCGACTGATCCGCGAGGCTCGGAACTCGCCAGACCCAGGCGGCAGCTACGCCGCGGAAGCCCAGCTGATGGCTGACTACGCGAAGTCGGTGCTGGGTTCGACGGCGCGGTGCTTCTCGAGGACCGGAGCGCGACGACATCGGAGAACATCACGAACGTGATCCCGCTGCTTGAGGATGTCGATCGCATCAGGATCGCCTCCCAACCAGCGCACGCCCTCAAGGCCCGTGCGTACCTGCGGCGGCAGCGCCCTGATCTTGCTGAGAGGCTCGTACGGGCGGATGACTACCGTCCTGGCGAGTGGGTGATCGGTAAACCGCTGCTGGCTCTGTACGGGCTTTGGACACTCCGTGGTCTCAAGGCCGAGGAGCGGAAGGTCTCGCTGTAGGCAGCCGCTGTGCTGCCGCGCCCGCCCCTCACCCGCCCGCTCTGTCCGCTCCGGTCGCCTCGCTCAGCAGGGCGGCGAAACGGACTGCGGTCTTCTCCCCGGCTCGTTGCCTGATCAGACCCTCTTTGGCAGCTGCACGAAGCCAGACCTCCGTGCTGACCTCATCGGCCTTCAGCACTCGGGCGGTCACCACTACGGGATTCAGACCGCCCGCACCGCCGCCGGTGACGACGCGGATCGTCTCCTCGTCCTCCCTGGAGTCGACCGGCACGGTCGCGACCGCGTGGCCCGCCTTCCCGAGCACGCTGGTGACGCGTCGCAGCACATCGTCGAACGGCAAGGGGACGAGGAGATCGATCTCATGGACGTTCTTCCTCATCAGCCTGGCCACAAGGCGGACCACGTGACCGCTCCCCCCGCTCGACGCGCCTAGGGCGGCAAGCTCCTCAGCCAAGATCTGATCTTCGCTCTGATCCACAGAACCTTCATAGACGTTGAACACGTTCAAAAATAGGTCTAGAGTCATCCTCGACAGCATTTTGAACGTGTTCAAGAAGGGTGGGGCAATGGACCGCACGGTCGTCGCCTACGTCATCTACCTGCTGGTCAGCATCGGCCTGACCGTCTGGGTGGCCCGCACGCTCAGCCGGAACGGCAAGGTCTTCCTGGCCGACGTGCTGCACGGCAACGAGAAGCTCGCCGATGCCGTCAACCACCTCCTGGTGGTCGGCTTCTACCTCGTCAACCTCGGGTTCGTCGCCCTGTACCTGAGCGGTGACGGGACCATCACCGACGCCCGCGGCATCTTCGAGGCCCTGTCGACGAAGCTCGGCGTGGTGCTACTGGTGCTCGGTGTGATGCACCTGGCCAACGTCTACGTGCTGAACCGGATCCGGCGCCGGGGGGCCATGGAGCGCGAGCAGGTGCCGCCGGTGCCGCCGCAGGGCTGGGTCGCCCCGTCGGCGCGGGCCTGAGCGGAGGCCCCCGTGAACGCCACCGGCACCGGCACGACCGGCATGAACACACCCGCACCGCTCCGTCGGCTCACCGTCCTGTACGACGCCGAGTGCTCCCTGTGCGCGTTCCTGCGCGACTGGCTCCTGCGGCAGTCCCACCTGGTGCCGCTGGAGCTGGTCCCGGCCGCCTCCGAGGAGGCCCGGCGACGCTTTCCCGGCCTCGACCACGGCGCCACCCTCGACGAGATCACCGTCGTCGGTGACGCCGGACAGGTCTACCAGGGCCCCGCCGCCTGGGTGGTGACCCTGTGGGCGCTGCGCGAACACCGGCCGCTGGCCCACCGGCTGAGCACCCCGTCCGGCGCTCTGCTCGCCAGGGGCGCGGTCCTCGCCGCCGCCAAGTGGCGCGGGGCGCGGTGGCCTCGGGGGCAGCGCGGCGGGACGCAGTGGGGCGGCCGGGTGTACCGGCGGGCGGACGGGTGGTCGTACGCCCCGGACAGCGGCTGGAGCTACACCGCCCCGGGCTGCGCCGACGGCGCCTGCGCCCCTCGGTGACCGCACGGGTGCTGACGTTAGGCTCTCTTCCCGTGCCCGCGAAGAACGACGGCCCCGACGACGGCGCCACCCCCACCAAGTCCGAGCAGACCCGCGCCCTGATCCTGGAGACGGCCATGCGGCTGTTCCAGGAGCGTGGCTACGACAAGACCACGATGCGGGCCATCGCCACGGAGGCCGGGGTCTCCGTAGGCAACGCCTACTACTACTTCGCGGGCAAGGAGCACCTGATCCAGGGCTTCTACGACCGGATCGCCGCCGAGCACCAGGTGGCGGTCCGGGAGATCCTGGACCGGGAGACCGACCTGGAGACCCGGCTCGCGGGAGTGCTGCGGGCCTGGCTGGACATCGCCGCGCCCTACCACGAGTTCGCGGTGCAGTTCTTCAAGAACGCCGCCGACCCCGACAGCCCGCTCAGCCCCTTCTCCCCGGAGTCGGAGCACGCGCGCGAGGAGGCCATCAGCGTCCACCGGGACGTGCTGGCCGGGGCGACGAAGACCAAGGTGCCCGAGGAACTGCGGGACATCCTGCCCGAGTTGATGTGGCTGTCCCAGATGGGACTGTGCCTGTACTGGATCTTCGACCGGACCGAGGGCCGCGAGCGCAGCTACCGGCTCGCCGAACGCGGTGCCCGGCTCACCGCGCGGGGCGTGGCCCTGGCCCGCTTCCGGGTGCTACGGCCGCTCGTGCGCGAGGTGCACGAGCTGTTCACGGACTTCCTGCCGGGGATGACGCACGCCATCCCGGATCCGGCGGCCCGGCGGCGCTCCGACCCCTGACCGGCGACCGGCCCCAGGCCGTCAAGGGTTCGGAGGGTTCAGCGGGTTCAGAGGACTCGGAGGTTCAGCGGGTTCAGAGCGTGGTGAGGCTCCACAAGCGGAACACACCCGTGCCGTCCGACAGGTACTGGCCGCCGCCGACGTCCTCGGTCGTGACGACGTACTCCTCGCTCAGGCCTGCTTCGACGCGAGCTCGATCACGGTGATGTCCGACGGTGCCCCCACCCGGGTGGGTGGGCCCCAGGCGCCGGCACCGCGCGAGACGTAGAGCTGGGTGTCGCCGTAGCGCTCCAGGCCCGCGAGGGTGGGGTTCGCGCCGGAGGCGACGATGTTGCCGGGCCAGAGCTGGCCGCCGTGGGTGTGGCCGGAGAGCTGGAGGTCGACACCGTGCTCGACGGCGTCGTGGATCTGGACGGGCTGGTGGGCGAGCAGCACGCAGGCGCGGGCGGTGTCCCGGTCGCCGAGCGCCTTCGCGAAGTCCGGGCCCTGCCCCTCGTCCTCACCCGCGACGTCGTTGACTCCGGCCAGGTCGAAGTACGGCATCTCCCGGCGGGCGTTCTCCAGGGGGGCGATGCCCAGGCGGCGGATCTCCTCGAGCCACTGCTCCGCGCCGGAGAAGTACTCGTGGTTGCCGGTGACGAAGTAGGACCCGTGACGGGCCCTCAGCTGGGCGAGCGGGGCCGCAGCGGGTCCCAGGTCCTTCACACTGCCGTCGACCAGGTCGCCGACGACCGCGATCAGGTCGGGCTGGGCCGCGTTGATCGTGTCGACGACCTTCTGCGCGAAACCGCGTCCCAGGACCGGGCCGAGGTGCACGTCACTGACCACGGCGATCCGGTATCCGTGCGCGGCGCGCGGCAGCTTGGCGAGGGGCACGGTGACCCGCTTGACCTTCGGCCCGCGCAGCACGCCGTACGTCCCGTACCCCACGGTCCCGACGGCGGCGGCCGCGGCGGCCCCGGCGACGACCCGCGAGACGAAGAGCCGCCGGGAGGGCGAGGGAGGGGCGGCAGGGGACGGCTGCGGGGAGGCCTCGGGAGTGTCCGCCGCGGGGTCGCCCTGCGGGTGGACGGCGGTCGCGCAACGGGCACGGCCGGGCTGCGAAGCGGGCGCGGGCGCCGTCCCCGAGACAGGCACTCCACCGGAATCGCCCGTCCGCGAGGCGGTCGTGGGCGCCGTCCCGGGGGCTGCCGCTCCACCGGAACCGCCCGCCTGCGAGACGGGCGCGGCGGGCACGGGTGCGGTGGACGCGGGCGCGGTGGGCGTGTCGCCGGCGTGCTCCCGCGGCGCGGCCGCCGGCGTCCCGGCGCCGCTGCCGTTGCCCTGGGGGCCGTCCGCTCCCGGGGAGAGGCTCGCGGTGGGAGTGCGGCCCGCGGGTGAGTCGGGTGCCGTGGCACCGGCCGGGGCGTGCGGGCCGGGCTCGGAGTCAGTGGGCTGCTCGGCGGTGGTCGCCGGGCGCCGCTCCTGGTTCGTGCGTCTCGCGCGGTGCTCGAGGAAGCGGCGCAGAAGCGGGCGGACGAGTTCCCCCGCCAGCACCGCCAGCAGCAGGTATATCGACAGGGCCAGCCACAGGAAGCCCGGCCAGGCGAGGACCTGCTGGAGCCGGAAGGGGGCGCCCGCGCGTTCAGCGACCAGGGCCGTGATCGCCAGGAACCAGCCGCCGGCGATCAGGACCGCGCCCGCGCGGCGGACGAGGCCCGGGCCGCTGGTCGTGTCGCGGAACAGGCGGCGCCACACGTACCAGTTGGCCGTCACGACGACGGCCAGGACCAGACTCGCGACGAGTACGAAAACGATGACCACGGTGTCGTGTCTCCCGATCGCCGTTATGACGTCCGGCGCAGTGCGCGCAGACCACGCAACCCGATGGCCCCGATGACCGTCCCCAATACGAAGGAAACGACGGCGAGCAGCAGGTGCACCCAGAAGTAGGCCGTGGGACGACCGTCGTCGAAGGCGAGCCCGCTGCCGTCCTTGACCAGGTTCTTGACGAAAGTGATCCAGATGACCCAGCTCCACACCCCGAAGGCGAGCAGGAACCAGGAGACGGGGCGGCTGAGCTTCATGCACCCAGTATCGCCAGGCCGTGTCCGGTTCCGTTCCCGGGGTGGGGCCGGAGGCGGGACTTCCGACCGTACGGCATGTACGTTTCCGACCGTGCCCGCTCCGCAGCAGACCACCAGGCGATCCCTGCTGGTCACCTCCACCGTCCTGTCGTCCCTGGCCCTGGCCCTGGCCGCGCCCGCCGCCGTCGCCGCACCGAGCCCCTCGGGCAGCCCTTCGAGCAGCCCCTCCGGCAGCCCTTCGAGCAGCCCCTCCGGCAGCCCTTCGGGCAGTCCCTCGGCGAGCCCGTCGGCCACTCCCCCGGCGTCGATGTCGAGCGTGGGCGGCGCCCGGCTCGGCAGGCCGGGGACGCAGGTGAATCTGGCGAGCGGCGTCCCGGTGCTGCCGAAGGACGTCAGCGCCCGGTCCTGGATCGTCGCCGACGCCGAGTCGGGCGAGGTGCTGGCCGCGCACAACGCCCACTGGCGCCTCGCCCCGGCGAGCACCCTGAAGATGCTGTTCGCGGACACGCTGCTGCCGAAGTTCCCGAGGGACACCGAGCACAAGGTCGTCCCCTCCGATCTGGCGGGCATCGGTTCGGGCTCCAGCATGGTCGGCATAAAGGAGGAGGAGACGTACACGGTCCACGATCTGTGGCTGGGCGTCTTCCTGCGCTCCGGCAACGACGCCGTGCGCGTGCTGTCCGCCATGAACCACGGCGTCGAGAACACCGTCAAGGAGATGAACGAGCACGCCGAGGAGCTCCAGGCCCTCGACACGCACGTCGTCAGCCCGGACGGCTACGACGCCGAGGGGCAGGTCTCCTCGGCGTACGACCTGACACTGATCGCCCGCTCCGGGATGCAGAAGAAGGACTTCCGCGAGTACGCCTCGACGGTCAGCGCCAAGTTCCCCGGGAAGACGAAGAAGGGCAAGAAGGGCAAGAAGGTCCGCGAGTCCTTCGAGATCCAGAACACCAACCGGCTGCTGGCCGGCGACTCCGACGTGCCGGTCTACGAGGGCATCGCGGGCGTCAAGAACGGCAACACCACCAACGCGGGCGCCACCTTCACGGGTGTCGCCGAGCGCGGCGGCAAGGTGCTGCTGGTGACGGTGATGAACCCGGAGAAGTCCGAGCACAACGAGGTCTACAAGGAGACCGCCCGGCTGTTCGACTGGGGCTTCAAGGCGGCCGGGAAGGTACGGCCGGTGGGCGAGCTGGTGCCGCCCAGGAGCGCCGCGCGGGCCAGTGCGCAGCCCGGCGCGAACCCCTCCGGCGAGGCCGGTGGCTCCGGGGACGGCGGCGGCGGCACGGCCGGGACCGGTGCGAAGCCGGTGGCCGGCGCACCGACCGCGGACGGCTCCAGCGGCATCGGGACGGCGCTCGGCATCACGGGCGGGGTGCTGGTGCTGCTCGCGGGCGGCGCGTTCCTGGTCAACCGCCGCTGGCCGCTGCCGGATCTGGTGCGCCGTCGGACTCGCCCGTGAGACCCGGGACTTCGTCCTGCTTGCTCCGCGTCGCCGTCCAGGCGGCGCAGAACAGCACCAGCTTCGAGGTGAAGTTGATCCACAGCAGCAGCGCGACGGGGACCCCGAACGCGCCGTACATGCTCTTCGCGGCCACGCCCTGCAGATAGCCGCTGAGCAGCAGCTTCAGCAGTTCGAAGCCGATGGCGCCGGTCAGCGCCGCCACGATGAGGCGGTGGCGCGTCGGCTCGACGCCGGGCAGCAGCGTGAGGACGTAGAGCAGCAGCAGGAAGTTCGCCAGCACGGCGACCAGGAACGCGACGACGTGCAGCAGGACCCCGCCCCAGCCGCCCTCGTCGACACCGAGTTGCCGGGTGACCCAGCCGATCAGCGCGGAGGCGACGGCGGAGGCGGCGATGGTGACGAGCAGCGCGCCGCCGAGGCCGATCAGGACACCCGTGTCCTTGCCGTAGCGCACGGCGGGGTTCTCCTCGTCGTCGTCGAGGTCCCACACCGCCCGCAGGCACTCGCGCATCGAGCCGGCCCAGCTCACCCCGGTGAAGAACAGCAGGGCGCCCGCGATGAGCCCGATCGTGCCGGCGTTGTCCACCAGACCGGCGATGTCCATCTGGTCGGAGATGCCGGGGACCTGCTCGGCGACCTTGTCCCGCAGCCTGTCCTCCTGCTCCGTGCTGAGCGTGGCGGCGGCGATGGTGGCGGACACCGTCAGCAGCGGGAACAGCGCGACGAAACTCCTGAAGGTCATCGCGGCGGCCAGCCGCGTCCACTTCACGCGGTCCAGCCGTTCGTACGACCGCCACACGTGGGTGATCATCAGCCGCTGCGCCCACGGCCCGACCACCGGGAGTCTTTTCAGCCAGTCCATGATCCGACTCTGCCCTCCGCCCGGAACACCCATGTACGGGTACCCCAGAACCGCAGGACTGTGGCCAGCGCCATCCCGACGACTCCGCCGGAGACGGTGTCCGCGCGCTGCGAGGTGAGGCCGAGCCCGTAGTGGCTGACGGCCAGGCAGAGCAGTTGTACGCAGGCTCCGGCGAGGTTCACCGCGAAGAACACCGCGTACGGGCGCGGGCCCCGGGGTCGTGTGGTCCGGTAGGTGCCGAGGGCGTTGCCGGCGTAGGCGACCGTGCAGGCGGCCAGGAAGGACACGGACTTGGCGGTGAGCGGGTCGAGCCCGGCGGGGCCGCGCAGCTGCGTGAAGAGGGCGAGGTCGACTGCGTAGGCGAGGAGACCGGTGGTGGCGAAGCCGATCAGTTCCCGGCGGCACGGGAGCACGTGGGCTCGCCCCGGGCGCGTGGTCACCAATTGGCCACTGCCAGGCCGTACATCGCCACCCAGACCACACCGATGAGGGCGAGGGCGCGGTCGCGCAGGACGACGTCCTCGGGTTCGCCGGCGGTGCCGCGGTCGGCGAACACGGCGTAGCGGAGGATCGCGAGGATGAAGGCGACCATGGACAGCTGCCGCCAGGGCAGCACGCTGGTGTGCGGGACGCCGCCCTCCTCCATGGCCCACAGGCAGTAGCCGAGGACGGCGACCCCGGCCGCGAGCTGCCAGACGAAGCGGAGGTAGCCGGTGGTGTACTCGGTGAGCAACGCCCGTGTGGCGCCCGCCTTTCCGGCCATCTGGACGGCTTCCGAGTAGCGCTTGGCCGACACCATGAACAGCGCGCCGAAGCCGGTGGTGATGAGGAACCAGCGCGACAGCGGGATGCCGAGGGCGAGTCCGCCGACCATGGCGCGCATGAGGAACCCCGTGGTGACGACGGCGAGATCGACGACGAGGACGTGCTTCAGGCTGATGCAGTAGGCCAGTTGCATGCCGAGGTACGCGGTCAGCAGCGCGGCGACGGCCGGACCGCACAGCCAGGCCGCGGCGGCGGGCGCGAGGAGGCCGAGGGTTCCTCCGACGGCGTAGGCCACGGGCACGGGGACCTGCCCGGCGGCGACCGGGCGGTGCCGCTTGGTGGGGTGGGCGCGGTCGGCGTCGGCGTCGCGGGCGTCGTTGACGAGGTAGACGGCGGCGGCGCAGGCCGTGAAGAGGACGAAGACCAGGGCGAGTCGGATCAGGGCGTGCCGCGAGAAGAGCTCGCCGGCGGCGGCCGGGGCGGCGACCACGAGAACGTTCTTGATCCACTGTCTGGGGCGCGCGGTTCTGAGGAGACCGGCCGGGAGACCGCCCTTGCGGGGTGGTGCCGGCCGCTCCTGGCGGGTGCGCTGCCGCAGGACGGTCGTCTCAGCCATGGTGGGCGCCTCCTCGCATCCAGCGGGCGCCGAGCCGGGCCGTGAGGGCGCCCAGCGCCGCGCCCGCGGCCACGTCGGAGGGGTAGTGGACACCGGCCACGAGGCGCGAGACGCACACGGCGGCGGCGAGCGGCGGGACCGCGTGTGCTCCCAGGGCGCCGAAGGCGACGGCGGCGGCCGCCGCCGAGGTGGCGTGCGAGCTGGGGAAGGAGTGCCGGCCGGCGGTGCGCACCAGGGGCTCGACGTGCGCGGGGCGCGGCCTGCGCACGACCCGTTTCACCCCCATGCTGACGAGGTGCGCCCCGGCGGTGAGGGCGGTGCCGCGCAGCCAGACGCCGCGTCTGCCGGCGTCGACGGCGGCTCCGGCGAGCCCCGCCACCAGCCACAGTGCCGCGTGCTCCCCCGCCCAGGACAGGGCACGCGCGGCACCGGCGACGCGCGGGTCGGTGCCGCACGCCCTGAGCGCCGAAACGATCCGGTGGTCCATGTCGTGCAGGTCGTCGAGGTCGTCCATGTGGACTCACTGTTCACGCCCACCAGGCCTGAACTCCGGCAATATTGGGCGACATCCCATTAATCACCCATTTCGGGGAGAGATGCCATGTTCGCTAACTAATCGCTCACAGTAGGGCGATACGGTCGCGGACATGTCTGCCGACACCGATTTCGACCCGGACATCATGGGCCTGGACCACACCACCGTCACGGGCTGGGGCCGCACCGCCCCCACCGCCGCCCGGCTGATCCGCCCACGGACGTACGAGGAGGCCGCGGCGGCCGTCCGGGACTGCGGGGCCCGCGGCGGCATCCCCCGGGGACTGGGGCGGGCGTACGGGGACGCGGCGCAGAACGCGGGCGGCTCCGTGCTCGACATGACGGCCCTGGACCGTGTGCACGCGATCGACGCCGCCGGCGGGACCGTGCTGTGCGACGCGGGGGTCTCCCTGCACCGGCTGATGGAGGTGCTGCTGCCGCTCGGCTGGTTCGTGCCGGTCACCCCCGGCACGCGCTACGTCACCGTCGGCGGGGCGATCGGCGCCGACATCCACGGCAAGAACCACCATGTCTCGGGCTCCTTCGCCCGGCACGTCCTCGCCCTCGAACTGCTCACCGCGGACGGCGAGATCCGCACGGTGATCCCCGGCACACCCCTGTTCGACGCCACCGCCGGCGGCATGGGCCTCACGGGGGTGATCCTCACCGCGACGATCCGGCTGCAGCCGGTGGAGACCTCCCTGGTGTCGGTCGACACCGAGCGCGCGACCGACCTCGACGACCTGATGGCCCGGCTGGCCGCCACCGACCACCGCTACCGCTACTCGGTGGCCTGGATCGACCTCCTGGCCCGCGGCGCCTCGACCGGGCGCGCGGTGCTCACCCGCGGCGACCACGCGCCCGCGGACGCGCTCCCGGCCCGGTTGCGCCGCGACCCGCTGGCCTTCCGCACCTCACGCCTGCCCGCCGCGCCCGCCCTGCTGCCCGAGGGCCTGCTCAGCCGGACGACCGTGGGCCTGTTCAACGAACTCTGGTACCGCAAGGCCCCCCGCGCCCGCACCGGCCGACTCCAGCGGATCTCCGCCTTCTTCCACCCCCTGGACGGCGTGCCGCACTGGAACCGCGTCTACGGCCGCGGCGGCTTCGTGCAGTACCAGTTCGTCGTCGGCCACGGCCGGGAGGACGCCCTGCGCCGCATCGTGCGCCGCATCTCCGAACGCCGCTGCCCGTCCTTCCTGGCCGTCCTCAAGCGCTTCGGGGAGTCCGACCCGGGCTGGCTGTCCTTCCCCGTGCCGGGCTGGACCCTGGCGCTGGACATCCCGGCGGGCCTGCCCGGCCTCGGCGCGTTCCTCGACGAACTCGACGAGGACGTCGCCGCCGCCGGCGGGCGGGTCTACCTCGCCAAGGACGCCCGGCTGCGACCGGAGCTGCTCGCGACCATGTACCCGCGTCTCGACGACTTCCGCGAGCTGCGCGCCGAGCTGGACCCGCGCGGGGTGTTCGTGTCCGACCTGGCCCGCCGCCTCAGTCTGTGAGCAACCTCAAGGAGCTGCTGTCATGAAGGACGCCTTCGGCCTCCCCCAGTCCCTGCTCGTCCTCGGCGGTACGTCCGAGATCGCGCTGGCCACCGCCCGTCGGCTGGTCGCCCGCCGCACCCGTACGGTCTGGCTGGCGGGCCGCCCCTCCCCCGCCCTGGAGGAGGCCGCCGGGCAGCTGCGCGGGCTCGGGGCCGACGTGCACACCGTCGCCTTCGACGCCCTCGACCCGGCCTCCCACGAGGCGGTGCTCGGCAAGGTCTTCGCCGAGGGCGACATCGACATGGTGCTGCTCGCCTTCGGGCTGCTCGGCGACCAGGCCCGCGACGAGCGCGAGCCGGAGGCGGCGGTGCGGGTCGCGCAGACCAACTACACCGGCGCGGTCTCGGCGGGGCTGGTGTGCGCCCGCTCGCTCCAGTCGCAGGGGCACGGCTCGCTGGTCGTGATGTCCTCCGTCGCGGGCGAGCGGGCCCGCCGCGCCAACTTCATCTACGGCTCCAGCAAGGCCGGGCTCGACGCCTTCGCGCAGGGCCTGGGTGACGCGCTGTACGGCACGGGCGTGCACGTCATGGTCGTGCGCCCCGGCTTTGTCCGGACCCGGATGACCGCCGGTCTGCCCGAGGCGCCGCTCGCGACCACGCCCGAGGCGGTCGCGACGGCCGTGGAGCTGGGCCTGCGCCGCCGCTCGGAGACGGTGTGGGTGCCGGGGGCGCTGCGGGTGGTGATGGCGGCGCTGCGGCACCTGCCGCGCGGGGTGTTCCGGCGGCTGCCGGTCTGACCCCGGGCGGGTCAGCGGGTGGGGACCGAGCCGCGCTCCACCCGCCCGGCCTGCGGGGGCACCACGGAGCCGCCGAAGGGGAACTCGCGGAGCTTGCGCCAGACGCCGTCGGCGCCCTGCTCGTAGAGGGCGAAGCCGGTGCAGGGCCACTCGGCCTCGTAGCCGGCGAGTTCCTCGAAGGCGCGGTCCATGGCCGCCTCGTCGATGCCGTGCGCCACCGTGACGTGCGGGTGGTACGGGAACTGCAGGTCGCGCGCGGCCGGCCCGGCGGGGTCGCGGACCTGCTGCTGGAGCCGGGTGCAGGCCTCCGCGCCCGAGACGACCCGGACGTACACCACCGGTGACAGGGGCCGGAAGGTGCCGGTGCCGGACAGCCGCATGGGGAACGGGCGGCCGGCCGCGGCGACCTCGGCCAGATGTGCCTCGACGGCCGACAGGGCGCTCTCGCCGACCTCCGTCGGCGGCAGCAGGGTGACGTGCGTGGGGATGCCGTGAGCCGCGGCGTCGCCGAAGCCCGCGCGCAGCTGCTGGAGCTCGCTGCCGTGAGGCTCCGGGACCGCGATCGAGACACCGATCGTTACGGTCCCCACGTCGTCTCCTGTCGTGTCAGTGTGGCCGCTGGTACGACCACCCGGTTATCGACTGTACGGCCACGGCCGGGTTACGGGCAGGCGCAACCGGAGTGATGTACAGCGCTGTTCGGGGGTACGGCTGTGCGCGGGAGCGGTTTCAGTGCTTGGCGGGCAGGAAGCCGACCTTGTCGTACGCCTGCGCGAGGGTCTCGGCGGCGACCGCGCGGGCCTTCTCGGCGCCCTTGGCGAGGATCGAGTCGAGCGTCTCGGGGTCGTCCAGGTACTGCTGGGTGCGCTCCCGGAACGGCGTGACGAAGTCGACCATGATCTCGGCGAGGTCGGTCTTGAGCGCGCCGTACATCTTGCCGGTGTACTTCGCCTCCAGCTCGCCGATGCTCTCGCCGGTGAGGGTCGAGTAGATCGTCAGCAGGTTGCTGACGCCCGGCTTGTTCTCGGCGTCGTAGCGGATCACCGTGTCCGTGTCGGTGACGGCGCTCTTGACCTTCTTGGCCGTGGCCTTGGGCTCGTCGAGGAGGTTGATGAGGCCCTTCGGCGTGGACGCCGACTTGCTCATCTTGATCGACGGGTCCTGAAGGTCGTAGATCTTCGCCGTCTCCTTGAGGATGTACGGCTTCGGGAGGGTGAAGGTCTCGCCGAAGCGGCCGTTGAAGCGCGTGGCGAGGTCACGGGTGAGCTCGATGTGCTGGCGCTGGTCCTCGCCGACCGGGACCTCGTGGGCCTGGTAGAGCAGGATGTCCGCGACCTGGAGGATCGGGTACGTGAACAGGCCGACCGAGGCGCGCTCGGCGCCCTGCTTGGCGGACTTGTCCTTGAACTGGGTCATCCGGCCGGCCTCGCCGAAACCGGTGAGGCAGTTCATGATCCAGGCGAGCTGGGCGTGCTCGGGGACGTGGCTCTGCACGAAGAGCGTGCAGCGGTCCGGGTCGAGGCCCGCCGCGAGGAGCTGGGCGGCGGCCAGGCGCGTGTTCGCGCGCAGGTCCTTCGGGTCCTGCGGGATGGTGATCGCGTGCAGGTCGACGACCATGTAGAACGCGTCGTGGGTCTCCTGGAGGGCCACCCACTGGCGGACGGCGCCGAGGTAGTTGCCGAGGTGGAACGAGCCGGCGGTGGGCTGGATCCCGGAGAGCACGCGAGGTCGGTCAGAGGCCATGCACACCATTCTCTCAGGTCTCGCGGCCCGATCCGGAACCGGTCGGGAACAGGGGCGACCCCGTTCCGCTCCGGCGGTGTAACAAGAGTGAGGACCCGGGAGGGGCTGCCCCCGTCCATGCGTAGGGGGTGGGGCGGAGCACGGCCGGGGCGGACTGACCGGCCCGGTGCCGGTGCGCGGTGGTGTCCGGTGGGCCGTGGCGGCAGGGTCCTGGGGCTCGTGGCCGGTGCCGGCGGCACGCTGCCGATACGCCGCGCGGCGGCCCGGCGGGAAGCCGGACCGCCGCGGGAGGAGCCGCGTCGGGTGCTGACGACCTGGACCCGTGACCGGGCCGAGGGCGTCAGCCCAGGTCGATCTCCGGGTACAGCGGGAAACCGGCCACGAGGTCGGTGGCGCGCTGGGAGATCTCGTCGGCGATCTTGGCGTCGAGCACGTGGGCCGCCTTGGAGGGGGCGCCCGACTTGGTCGTGCCCGGCTCCGTGGTGGACAGGACGCGGTCGATGAGGCCGGCGACCTCGTCCATCTCGGCGGTGCCCAGGCCGCGGGTGGTCAGGGCGGGGGTGCCGATGCGGATGCCGGAGGTGTACCAGGCGCCGTTCGGGTCGGCGGGGATGGCGTTGCGGTTGGTGACGATGCCCGACTCGAGCAGGGCCGCCTCGGCCTGGCGGCCGGTGAGGCCGTAGGAGGAGGCGACGTCGATGAGGTTCAGGTGGTTGTCCGTGCCGCCGGTCACGAGGGTCGCGCCCCGGCGCATGAGGCCTTCGGCGAGGGCGCGGGAGTTGTCGACGATGCGCTGCGCGTAGTCCCGGAAGGACTCCTGGCGGGCCTCCGCGAGGGCCACGGCCTTGGCGGCCATGACGTGCGGCAGCGGGCCGCCGAGGACCATCGGGCAGCCTCGGTCGACCTGGTCCTTCAGCGAGTCGTCGCACAGGACCATGCCGCCGCGCGGGCCGCGCAGCGACTTGTGGGTGGTCGTCGTCACGATCTGGGCGTGCGGCACCGGGTCGAAGTCGCCGGTCAGGACCTTGCCCGCGACCAGGCCGGCGAAGTGCGCCATGTCGACCATGAGCGTCGCGCCGACCTCGTCGGCGATCTCGCGCATGATCCGGAAGTTCACCAGGCGGGGGTAGGCGGAGTAGCCGGCGACGATGATCAGCGGCTTGAACTCGCGGGCGGAGACGCGCAGGGCCTCGTAGTCGATGAGGCCCGTGGCGGGGTCCGTGCCGTAGGAGCGCTGGTCGAACATCTTGCCGGAGATGTTCGGGCGGAAGCCGTGGGTGAGGTGGCCGCCGGCGTCCAGGGACATGCCGAGCATGCGCTGGTTGCCGAAGGCCTGGCGCAGCTCGGCCCAGTCGGCGTCGGTCAGCTCGTTGACCTGGCGGACACCGGTCTTCTCCAGGAAGGGCACCTCGACGCGGGCGCCGAGGACGGCCCAGAAGGCGACCAGGTTGGCGTCGATGCCGGAGTGCGGCTGGACGTAGGCGTGGCGGGCGCCGAAGAGTTCCCGGGCGTGCTCGGCGGCGAGGGACTCGACGGTGTCGACGTTGCGGCAGCCGGCGTAGAAGCGGCGGCCGATGGTGCCCTCGGCGTACTTGTCGCTGAACCAGTTGCCCATCGCCAGCAGCGTGGCCGGGGAGGCGTAGTTCTCGGAGGCGATCAGCTTGAGCATCTCGCGCTGGTCGGCGACCTCCTGGCCGATGGCGTCCGCCACGCGGGGCTCGACGGCGCGGATCACGTCGAGGGCCGCGCGGTAGGCGGTGGAAGCGGGGGAGAGGGGCTCGGCTGGCATGTGTGGACCTCCGGACGTTGCGTTCAGCGTTCACGGTACGGCCCAGGCGCACGGCTCTCGTCCTTCGGACCGCTCCCCGATGGTTCGTCCATCCCAGCGCGCCAGTCACGGCCCGGCGATCAGCCTACCGGCTGGGCCGGGGAAGCGTCTGCCGGGTTGGCGAGCGTGGCCGGGTGCGGGTGCGTCGTGGCCGGTCGCGCCCACGCGGCGGAGCCGCATAGGTCGCAGCCCCGCGCCCCCTGGGGCGTCGGCCCGGTCAGAGGATCACGTGGGGAAGGAACCGTGCGTACTCGTCGGTGATCAGGCCCGACGACTCGCGGATGCCCAGGCCGGCCGACTCGTTCTCCACCACCCAGGCGCCCAGGACGACGCGGTTGCCGTCGAAGTCGGGGAGGGGCGCCAGTTCCTGGTAGCAGCACGGTTCGTCGCGGAGGGCGGGGTCGGAGCCGGGCTCGTGGATCGTGACGCCGGCGCCCTCGCGCCCGAGGAGGGGCTTGGCCGCCCAGCCCGTGGTGGCGAGGTCCCGGGGGCCGTCCAGGTAGGCCGGGAGGAGGTTGGGGTGGCCGGGGTAGAGCTCCCAGAGGACGGCCAGCAGGGCCTTGTTGCTGAGGAGCATCTTCCAGGCCGGTTCTATCCACAGCGTGGAGCCCGTGCCGCCGCCGTTGTCGAGGGTGTCCAGGACGTGGCCGGCGAAGCGGTCGGCGGTGAGCCATTCCCAGGGGTAGAGCTTGAAGACGCTGCGGATGAAGCGCAGACGCTGGTCGACGAAGCGGCCGGAGAGACGGTCCCAGCCGATCTCCTCCATGGAGATCCAGTCGGTGGCGAGGCCCGCCTGCTCGGCGGTCTCCTTCAGGTAGGCCACCGTCATCATGTCCTCGCCGAGTTCGTCGGCGGAGGAGTACGCGAAGTGGAGGGGGCTGCCGGGCGGGAGCAGGGCGGCCTGGTTCTTCCACGCGTCGATGAGGCGTTCGTGGAGGGAGTTCCACTGGTCGGCGCCGGGGAAACGGTCCTCCATCCAGAACCACTGGGGCGACGCGGCCTCCACCAGTGAGGTGGGGGTGTCGGCGTTGTACTCCAGGAGCTTGGCCGGGCCGGTGCCGTCGTAGCGGAGGTCGAAACGGCCGTAGACGGAGGGGAGTTCGGCACGGCGGTGCCAGGCCTCGGCGACCGCGTCGGCCACGCGGGGGTCGGTGATGCCCAGGTCGGCGAAGCGGCCCGCGGTGACGATGTGGTCGGCCGCCGCCAGGCACATGCGGTGGAGGTCCTCGACCACCTCCTCGAGGGCCTCGATCTCCTCCAGGGAGAAGACGTAGTACGCGCTCTCGTCCCAGTAGGGGCGCAGGGAGTCGTCGGGGTAGCGGGTCAGGGGGTAGATCAGGCCCTGTTCCTCGACGATCTGCTGCCAGCCGGGGCGGGGCTCGGTGATCCGGCGTTCCATCGCTCGCGTCCGCCCGGTCAGCCGCCGCCGCTGCCGGAGCCGGAGCAGCCGAAGCCGCCCCGGTCGACGGCCTCGCTGCGGCTGAAGGTGCCGTGCTCGGCGTAGCCGCCGCTGACGTCGGCGTCGTAGTACCAGTCGGCGTCGGCGGCCCTGGTCGTGCCGCTCTTCTTGCGGCCCTTGCCGGAGGAGGCGGCGCCGGACGCACAGTTCTTGTCGGCGACGATCTTGTAGCCGTTGAGGTAGTCGTAGCTGTCGCGGTCCACACAGCGGCGGTCGGGATCGGAGCCGCACGCGGACAGGGTCGCCGCGAGGACGCCCATGCCGCCCAGCACCACCGTGCTCGAACGCAGCCTTCGCCGTGTCTCAGCCATCTGTGTGTCTCCCCCGGTTCTCCCCGTTGTGCACCGACAGACGGTCAGCCTAGAGATCGCTGTGAACGGGCGTGCACGACCCCCCGCCCATGACCCTTCCCCTGGTGCCGATTTGTGATGTACGGAATGCTGTGCGCCCTTGATGCGGCTGCCCGAGCGGGCCCTGGCACTGGGCCTGGGGGCGGGGCTCGGACGGTGCAGTGCGCGCAGTCACCCGGGCAGTACCGCGCACAGCGCGTCCAGCGCGCCGGACCACGCGTGGTCCGGGGGTGTCCCGTATCCGACGACCAGGGCGTCGAGCGGCTCGACCCGCGCGTCGGGGTGGCCGAACCGGGCGAGTCCGTGCAGGGCGAGGCCTCGCCAGTGGGCCGCCTGGATCACCGACTGCTCGGTGCCGGGCGGCAGCCGCAGCAGGACGTGCAGACCCGCCGCGATGCCGGTGACACGGGTCTGCGGGGCCCTGGCCGTCACGGCGGCGACCAGGGCGTCCCGGCGGCGCCGGTAGCGCAGGCGGGTCGCGCGGACGTGCCGGTCGTAGACACCGGAGGTGAGGAACTCGGCCAGGGTCAGCTGGTCCAGCGCCCCGCAGGAGTCGACGCCGCCCTTCGCCGCCGCGACCTCCTCGGCGAGGCCCGGCGGCAGCACCATCCAGGCCAGCCGCAGCCCCGGCGCGAGGGATTTGCTCGCGGTGCCCAGGTAGACCACCCGGTCGGGGTCCAGGCCCTGGAGCGCCCCGACGGGCTGCCGGTCGTAGCGGAACTCACCGTCGTAGTCGTCCTCCAGCACCAGCCCGCCGGTGCGCCGCGCCCAGTCCACGACGGCCGCGCGGCGGTCGCGGTGCAGGGGCACGCCCATGGGGAACTGGTGGGCGGGGGTGAGCAGCAGCGCGTCGGCCCCGGACAAGCCGCCCGGGTCGGTGCCGAGCCGGTCGAAGGGCAGCGGGGCGGTGTCCAGGCCGCGGTCGGCCAGGATGTTCCGGTGCGCGTCGAGTCCGTACGACTCGACCGCGACCAGCGCCGCTCCGCGCGCCCGCAGCACCGTGCCGAGCAGTTTCAGGCCGTGTGCGAACCCGGCGCACACCACGATCCGTTCGGGTTCGGCGCGCACGCCCCGGGCCCGTGAGAGGTACCCGGCGAGCGCGGCCCGCAGCTCGGGGCGGCCGCGGGGGTCGCCGTAGTCGAGGGCGTGGTACGGGGCGGCGGCGAGGGCGCGGCGGGCGGCCCTGAGCCACTCCGCGCGTGGGAAGGAGGCGAGGTCGGGGCTGCCGGGGCGCAGGTCGTAGGCCGGGCGGGTGCGGGCGCGGGGGTGGGGTGCCGTGCCGGACGGCGGGACGACCTCGCGCGCGGCGACCCGGGTGCCCGAGCCCTGCCGGGCGGTGAGCCACCCCTCGGCGACCAGGTCGGCGTAGGCGTCGGCGACCGTGTTGCGGGCGATGCCCAGGTCGGCGGCGAGCGCGCGGGAGGAGGGCAGCCGGGTGCCGGGGGCCAGCCGGCCGGAGCGCACCGCCTTGCGCAGGGCGTCCGTCAGTCCTCGGCGCAGGCCCGGCCCGGTCGGCTCCACATGCAGGTCGATGCCCAGAGTGGCCCACGGCTTTGCCATGGAAATGGACCATACTCCTGGGTGACTTCCTTCCTAGGATCGAGGGCATGACGACGCACACCGACGAGACCGAGGCCGTGGAGTACGCCCCCGAGCAGCCCGCCCGGCTGGAGTGGGCCAAGCACGCGCCCGAGGTCTACAAGGCGATGGTCCGGCTGGACACCGCCGCCCGGAAGGGCCTCGACCACAAGCTGTACGAGCTGGTGAAGATCCGCGCCTCCCAGATCAACCACTGCGCGTTCTGCATCGACATGCACACCAAGGACGCCCTCGCCTCGGGCGAGAGCGTCGAACGGATCGTGCAGCTCAGCGCCTGGGAGGAGTCCCGGCACTTCTACACCGCGAAGGAGACCGCGGCCCTGGAGCTGACGGAGGCGGTGACGGTCCTGACGGACGGTTTCGTGCCGGACGACGTCTACGCGCAGGCGGCCGAGCACTTCGAGGAGGCGGAGCTGGCGCAGCTCATCGCGGCGATCACGGTCATCAACGCCTGGAACCGGTTCGGGGTGACCTGCCGTATGACGCCCGGGCACTACCAGCCGGGCCAGTACAAGTGACGCCCCGCACCCGGCTGCCGGACCCGGCGGTCGGCCGGGCCATGCCGGCTCTCGGCGCCACCGCGAAGAAGGGAACGCGGCCGGCCCGTGTGATCGGGCCGGTCGTCGCCGTCAACCACGGGAACCGGGTGATGGCCGGTCGCCGGATTCCGCCAGGGGGATGCACGCCGTGAGCAAGGTCGAGACGTTCCGCGCCCTGCACCACCACCGGGTGCCGGGGGATCCGCTGGTGCTGCCCGGGCCCTGGGACGCGGCCAGTGCGCGGGTGTTCGCCGAGGCCGGGTTCCCGGCGCTCGCCACGCCCAGCGCCGGGGTCGCCGCCTCCCTCGGTTACGAGGACGGGCAGGTCCCGGCCGACGAGATGTTCGCGGCGGTCGCCCGGATCGCCCGGGCCGTCGACGTGCCCGTGTCGGCGGACGTGGAGGGCGGATACGGGCTCGCGCCGAAGGAGCTGGTGGAGCGGCTGCTGGAGGTGGGGGCGGTCGGCTGCAACCTGGAGGATTCCGCGGACGGGGTGCTCAAGGACCCCCGCGCGCACGCCGGTTGGCTGGCCGAGGTGCGGGAGGCGGCCGGGGACCGGCTGTTCGTCAACGCGCGCGTCGACACCTTCGCCCGCGGGGTCGACGATCCCGGACAGGCCATCGAGCGGGCCGCGTTGTACGTGGCCGCGGGGGCCGACTGCGTGTACCCGATCGGCGCCCCGCCGGAGGTGCTGCCGCTGCTGCGGGCCGGGATCCAGGGGCCGATCAACGTCGGGGCCCCGGCGGAGGGTGGCCCCTCGCCCGCCGAACTCGGGGCGAAAGGGGCCACCCGGATCACCTTCGGGCCGGGACTCCAGCGGCGGGCCACCCGGGCCCTGCGGGAGATCGCCGACCGACTGAGCCGGTGAACGTCAGGACAGCCACTTCTTCCACGTGGAGGGGTGGCTGTCCACCCACTTCTTCGCCGCGTCCTCCGGCGTCATCTTCTTGTCGGCGATCATCAGGGAGACCTCGTTCTGGTCCTCGGTCGTCCACTTGAACTTCTTCAGGAAGGCCGCCGCCTTGCCGCCGTTCTCCGCGAAGTCCGCGTTGAGGTACTTCTGCAGCGGGGTGTGCGGGTAGGCGCAGGCGACCTTGTCCGGGTCGGCGTCGCAGCCCTCCTTGTACTCCGGCAGCTTCACCTCGGTCATCGGGACCTTCTTGAAGAGCCACTGCGGCGAGTACCAGTAGGTGAGGAAGGGCTTCTTCTCCTTGGCGAACTGCCGGATCTGCGTGATCTGCGCCGCCTCGGACCCGGCGAACACCACCTTGTAGTCCAGCTTCAGGTTCTTCACCAGCGCCTTGTCGTTGGTGACGTAGGACGGCGAACCGTCCATCAGCTGGCCCTTGCTGCCGCTTTCGGGAGTGCGGAACAGCTCGGCGTACTTGTTGAGGTTCTTCCAGTGGGTGATGTCGGGGTGCTGCTCGGCGAGGTACGTCGGGACGAACCAGCCGATGTGGCCGGTGACGCCGAGTCCGCCGCCGCGCACGATCGTCTTCTTGTCCTTGACGTAGCGCTGCTCCTGCTCGGGATGGCCCCAGTCCTCCAGGAGCGCGTCGACGCGGCCCTGGCTGAGGGCGTCCCAGGCGGGCACCTCGTCGACCTGGACGGTGTCGACGCGGTAGCCCAGCTCGTGCTCCAGGATGTACTGGGCGACGGCCACGTTCGACTGGGCGCCCACCCAGGACTGCACGGACAGGGTGACGGTCTTCGCGCCCTGCGCGTTGGCGAAGGGCGAGGCCTGCTTGGTCATGTCGGCGGCACCGCAGCCGGTGAGCAACGCCAGGGAGCTCACCGCGGCGAGCGCGGCAGTGATACGGACGCGCATGTCAGGCTCCCTTCTGCGCGCGGCGTTCGGTGGGCTGGGTCACCCGGTCGAGCATCAGGCCGAGGCAGACGATCGCCACGCCGGCCACCAGACCGGTCGCCAGGTCGCCCTGGGCGAGGCCGAAGACGACGTCGTAGCCGAGGGCGCCACCGCCGACCAGGCCGCCGATGACGACGACGGCGAGGACCAGGACGAGGCCCTGGTTGACGGCGAGCAGCAGGGCCCGGCGGGCCAGCGGGAGCTGGACCTGCCTCAACTGCTGCCAGCTGGTCGCGCCGAGCGAGCCGGACGCCTCCAGCGCGGCCGGATCGACCTGGCGCAGGCCCTGGGTGGTGATGCGGACGACGGCCGGCAGCGCGTAGACGATCGCGGCCGCGACGGCCGGGGCGCGGCCGACGCCGAACAGGGCGACGACCGGGATCAGGTACACGAACTGCGGCATCGTCTGGAACACGTCGAGGACCGGGCGCAGGGCTCGCTCCAGACGGTCGCTGCGGGCCGCGGCGATACCGACGGCGAACCCGACGACGAGGGTGACGGCGACGGCCGCCAGGACCTGCGAGAGGGTGTCGAGGGAGGGCTTCCAGACGCCGAGGACGCCGATCGCGGCCATGGCGAGGACGGCGGTGAGCGCGGTGCGCCAAGTACCGATGACCCAGGCCAGTGCGGCGACGATCAGCAGGACCCCCCACCAGGGCAGCGCCTGGAGGCTGTCGCGCATCGGGTCGAGGACCCAGGTGGTGAAGTGGCCCGCCCAGTCGGCGGTGCCGCCGATGACGGGGACGCCCGAGTACAGGTGCGCGGTCATCCAGTCGACGGCGCGGTTGACGGGCTCGGCGATGCCGACGACCCAGGTGTCGGGCCAGTCGAGGCGGCCGGCGAGCCGCCCGGCGACCGCCACGGCGACGACGCCGGCGAGCGCGATGAGCCAGCCGCGACCCCTGTGGGGCTCCGGTTCGGCGCCGAGCCGCTCCCCCGCCGCGCCGGTGACGCGGTCGAGGACGACGGCCAGCAGCACGATCGGGATACCGGCGGCGAGCGCGGCACCGACGTCGACCGAGGCCAGGGCCTGGTAGACGCGGTCACCGAGACCACCCGCGCCGATGACGGCCGCGATGACGGCCATGGACAGCGCCATCATGATCGTCTGGTTGAGGCCGAGGAGGAGTTCCTTGCGGGCCAGCGGGATGCGGGCCGTCAGCAGGCGCTGGCGTGCGGTGGAACCGAGCGACTCCACGGCCTCCAGCACCTCCTTGTCGGCACCGCGCAGACCGAGCGAGGTCAGGCGGGCCATGGGGGGCGCGGCGTAGATGACGGTGGCCAGGACGGCCGCCGGGACGCCGATGCCGAAGATCAGCACGACGGGCAGCAGGTAGGCGAAGGCGGGCAGCACCTGCATGGTGTCCAGGACCGGGCGCAGCACGCGGTCCATCCGGTCGGACAGTCCTGCGGCGAGCCCGAGCAGCGCGCCCACCACGACCGACGCGAGGACCGCGACGACCATGAGGGCGAGCGTCTGCATGGTCGGCACCCACATGCCGAGCAGCCCACAGGCGAGGAATCCGACGGCCGTGCCGAGGGCCAGCTTCACGCCCGCCACACGCCAGGCGACCAGGGCGCCCAGGGCGGTGACACCGGCCCAGCCGACGGCCAGGAGGGTGAGGTAGACGGCCCGTACGGCGATGACGACGACGTTGCTGACGTGGCCGAAGAAGTACAGGAACAGCGGGTGGCTGTCGCGGTTGTCGATGATCCAGTCGCTGGTCCTGGCGAGCGGCTCGGAGAAGTCGACGGTCAGCGCGCCGGGCCAGGCGCCGCTCGCCCAGCGGGCGTTGGCCAGCGGCACGAGGATCGCGGCGGCGAGGCCGAGCAGCAGCAGCTTGCGGACGGCGTGGTGCTTGAGGAGGGCGGGCAGGCCGATACGCGTGGGGGACGCGGTGATGGTCGCCATCACACCGCCTCCCTGGGCTGCCGCGGCCCGGGCGGAGCGGGCCGCTCCGTCCCGGCGACGATGCCGAGGAGCGTGTCGGAGTCGACCACGCCCACGCACCGGCCCTTGTCCACGACCCGGGCCGGAGCGCCGGCGCGGGCGACCGCCTCGATCGCCTCGGACACCGTCGCGTCGGGGGGCACGGCCGGTCCGCTGCCGTCCTGGTCCGCCGAGGGCCGGCGCATGGCCGTACGGACGGTGAGGACCTGTTCGCGCGGGACGTCCCGGACGAACTCGCGGACGTAGTCGTCGGCGGGCGCGCCCACGATCTCCTCGGGGGTCCCGAGCTGGACGATCCGGCCGCCGCGCATCAGGGCGATGCGGTCGCCCAGCTTGAGTGCCTCCTGGAGGTCGTGCGTGATGAAGACCATCGTGCGGCCCTCCTCGTGGTGCAGCCGGACGACCTCCTCCTGCATGTCGCGCCGGATCATCGGGTCGAGCGCGCTGAACGGCTCGTCGAAGAGCAGGACTTCGGGGTCGACGGCGAGCGCGCGGGCCAGACCGACACGCTGCTGCTGACCGCCGGAGAGCTGGCCGGGGCGGCGGTGCTCCATGCCCTCCAGGCCGACCTTGGCGACGACCTCGGCGGCCCGCTCGCGCCGCTCGGCCTTGCCCATGCCCTGGATCTCCAGGCCGTAGGCGACGTTGTCGAGGACCGTGCGGTGCGGCAGCAGGCCGAAGTGCTGGAAGACCATCGCGGCGCGGTGGCGGCGCAGTTCGCGCAGCCGGGAGCGATCCATGGCGCGGACGTCCTCGCCGTCGATGGCGATGGTGCCGGCCGTGGGCTCGATCAGCCGGGTCAGGCAGCGCACCAGGGTGGACTTGCCGGAGCCGGACAGGCCCATGACGACGAAGACCTCGCCCTTGCGCACGTCGAAGCCGACGTCGCGGACGGCGGCCGTGCAGCCGGTGCGGGAGCGCAGCTCGGCGGGGTCGAGGGCGGTGAGCTCGGGGTCGGCGGGAACGCGCTCGGCCTTGGGGCCGAACACCTTCCACAGGCCCTCCACCGAGAAGACGGGGGCGGTGTCCATGGTCTGCTCCGTGGGGGGTTCGAGGGTCGCGGTCATCGGGAACCACCGCCGATCAGCTCGGCGGCCTTCTCCCCGACCATGAGCACGCCGATCATCGGGTTGACGGTGGTCATGGTGGGGAACACGGAGGCGTCGGCGATGCGGATGCCCTCCAGGCCGCGGATGCGCAGCTCCGGGTCGACGACCGCGAGCCGGTCGTCGGCGTCGCCCATCTTGCAGGTTCCGGCGGGGTGGTAGACGGTGTGCGCGACCTTGCGGGCGTACTCGCCGAGCTCCTCGTCACCGGTGACGTCCGGGCCGGGGGCCACCTCGCGCTTGAGCCAGCCGGCCAGGGGCTCGGTCCTGGCTATCTCGCGGGCGATCCTGATGCCGTCGACGAGGGTCTTGCCGTCGTAGTCGTCCTCGTCGGTGAAGTAGCGGAAGTCCAGCGCGGGCTTGACCTCGGGGTCGGCGCTGGTCAGGTACAGCCGGCCGCGGCTCTTCGGCTTGGGGATGTTCGGGGTCATGGAGACGCCGAACTCCGGCCGCCGGTAGCCCAGTCGCTCCGGGTTGTCCGTGAAGGGGATCTGGTAGAAGTGGAACATCAGGTCGGGGTGCGCCAGTTCGGGGTCGCGGCGCACGAACAGGCCCGCGTCGGAGTCCATCGCGGAGTTCTCCGGGATGGGGCCGTTCGTCTCCCAGACGATGACCGACTCGGGGTGGTCGAGCAGGTTCTCGCCGACACCGGGCAGGTCGTGCGTGACGGGGATGCCGAGCTTCTCCAGGTCGGCCTTGGGGCCGATGCCGGAGTGCATCAGCAGCCGGGGCGAGTCGACGGCGCCGGCGCACAGCAGGACCTCGCGCCGCGCCTTGACGAGGATCTCCTCGCCGTCCGCGGTGCGCACGTGCACGCCCTCGGCGCGGTCGCCGTCGAGCTGAAGCTTGTACGCCCAGGTCTCCAGCAGGATCGTCAGGTTGGGCCGCTCGTCCATCACCGGGTGGAGGTACGCGACCGACGCCGAGGACCGCTTGTTGTTCTCGGGGTGGTAGGCGAGGTCGAAGAAGCCGACGCCCTCGGTGAACGGCTTCCGGTTGAAGCCCTCGACGCGCGGCACGCCCAGCGCCTCCTGGGCGGCGTCGACGAAGTCGCGGGCGATGGCGTTCCGGTCCTTCTCGTCGACCGGCACGATGTTGTTGAGGAGCCGGGCGAAGTACGCCTCCATCTGCACCGCGCCCCAGCCCTTGGCGCCGGCGGTCTCCCACTCGTCCCAGTCGGCGGGCAGCGGCTTGAAGGCGATCAGGGTGTTGTGGGAGGAGCAGCCGCCCAGGACACGCGCCCGACTGTGCCGGATATGCGAGTTTCCGCGTGGCTGTTCGGTGGTGGGGTAGTCGTAGTCGAGCTCGCCGCCGAGCAGGCCCATCCAGCGGCGCAGGGTCAGTACGTCGTCACGGCCGACGTCACTGGGGCCGCCCTCGATGACAGCGACGGTGACGTCCGGGTTCTCGGTCAGGCGGGAGGCGATCACAGAACCTGCGGTTCCGCCGCCTATCACGACATAGTCGTACTCATGGCGGGTGTGGGACATGGCGTGCTTGCTCCAGTGGGGGTGAAGTGAACGGGCTCGGGGACGTCGGCCCGGGATGTGGGGGTGAACCCGGGATGGGGCGTCGGCGGCCCGGCGGGGGGACGGTCTCAGCCCGCGAACCAGCGCACCGGCTGGGGAGCGAGGTTCTGGTAGACGTGCTTGGTCTCCCGGTATTCGGCGAGTCCGGCCGGGCCGAGTTCGCGGCCCACACCGCTCTTGCCGAAACCGCCCCACTCCGCCTGCGGCAGGTAGGGGTGGAAGTCGTTGATCCAGATCGTGCCGTGGCGCAGCCGCCCGGCCACGCGGCGGGCGCGGCCCGCGTCGGAGGTCCAGACGCCGCCCGCCAGCCCGTACTCGGTGTCGTTGGCGAGGGCGACGGCCTCGTCCTCGGTCCGGAAGGTCTCGACGGTGACGACCGGCCCGAAGACCTCCTCCCGCACGACGCGCATCTCGCGGTGGCAGTGGTCGAGGACGGTCGGCTCGTAGAAGTAGCCGTTCTCCGGACGCTGCGGGGACGGCTCGGGGCGCTTGCCGCCGGAACGCAGCACCGCGCCCTCCTTGAGGGCGGACTCGACGTACATCTCGACCTTGGCGCGCTGCTGCTCCGAGACGAGCGGGCCGCACTCGACACCGTCCTCGGTGCCGCGGCCCAGGCGGATCTTCTCGGCGCGCCGGGCCAGTTCGGTGACGAAGCGGTCCCGGACGGACTCCTCGACGATGAGGCGGGCACCTGCCGAGCAGACCTGGCCGCTGTGGATGAAGGCGGCGTTGAGGGCCTGGTCGACGGCGGTGTCGAAGCCCTCCTCGGTGGCGCAGGCGTCGGCGAAGACGACGTTGGGGTTCTTGCCGCCGAGTTCGAGGGCGACCTTCTTGACGGTCGGGGCGGCGGCCTGGGCGACCTTGATGCCGCTGACCGTGCCGCCGGTGAAGGAGACCAGGTCGACGTCCGGGTGCTCGGACAGGCGTGCGCCGACGGAGTGACCCGGGCCGGTGACGATGTTGGCGACGCCGTCGGGGAGCCCGGCCTCGACGAGCAGGTCGATGACCGCGATCGTCGTCATCGGCGTGATCTCGCTCGGCTTGATGACGAAGGTGTTGCCGGCGGCGAGGGCGGGGGCGATCTTCCAGCTGGCCTGGAGCAGCGGGTAGTTCCAGGGCGTGATCATCCCGCAGACGCCGATGGGCTCGTGCACGACGACGCTGTGGATGTCGGTCGAGCCCGCGTCCACGACCCGGCCGGGGGCCTCGCCGGCGACCAGGTCGGCGAAGTAGCGGAAGGCGTCGGCGACACAGTCGATGTCGACGCGCCCCTCCTCGACGGTCTTGCCCGCGTCGCGGGCCTCCAGCCGGCCCAGCTTCTCGCGGTCCCGCACGAGGAGGTCGGCGACGCGCCTGAGCAGTGCGGCCCGCTCGGTGGCCGGCGTGTGCGGCCAGGGCCCCTCGTCGAAGGCGCGCCGGGCGGCGGCGATCGCCAGGTCGGTGTCCTTCTCGTCGCCCTCCGCGACCACGGCGAAGGGCAGGGCGTCCGCGGGGTCGAGGATCTCGCGTGTGGCGCCGGAGACGGCCGCGCGCCACTTTCCTCCCGCGTGGATGGTTTGACGTGCCTGGAGTTCGGTACTTACCGCCATGATCGCTGTTCGCCTTCCGTTCCTGATCAGCGCCCTTGTGTCACATCCGTGTCACTAAGAGACCGGGATCGCCTGCCCGACTCCCCTGGATGCATGCGCACCGATGGCCGAAAGTGCGCTGTGTCACGGGAGATGCGGACAAATCCTCCCAAACAACACAAGTGCTGAGTGTGGTCCGCGAGCGCCCCCGGCGGCGTGCACCTCCTGTGGGTCACTGCGCACCGGCCCCGCGCACCGTCCGCCTGGCGGTCCTGGCCGCCACGGCGGCGGTTCTCGCAGGACACGGCGGGACCCGGCGGGGCTCGGGAAAGCCCGCAGGCCCCGCACCGGAACCACCGGTGCGGGGCCTGCGCACGAACGCGGAGAGACTCCGGTCAGATGAGGCCGAGGCCGCGGACCGCCTCGCGCTCCTCCTCGAGCTCCTTGACGGAGGCGTCGATCCGGGCGCGGGAGAACTCGTTGATCTCCAGGCCCTGGACGATCTCGTACGCGCCGTCCTTGGTGGTGACCGGGAAGGAGGAGATCAGGCCCTCCGGGACGCCGTAGGAGCCGTCCGACGGGATGCCCATGGAGACCCAGTCGCCGTCGGCGGTGCCGTTGACCCAGCTGTGGACGTGGTCGATCGCGGCGTTGGCGGCGGACGCGGCCGACGAGGCGCCACGGGCCTCGATGATGGCGGCGCCGCGCTTGGCGACGGTCGGGATGAAGTCCTCGGCCAGCCACTTCTCGTCGTTGACGACCTCGGCGGCGTTCTTGCCGGCGACCGTGGCGTGGAAGATGTCGGGGTACTGGGTGGCGGAGTGGTTGCCCCAGATGGTCAGGCGCTTGATGTCGGCGACCGTCGAACCCGTCTTCTTCGCGAGCTGGGTCAGCGCGCGGTTGTGGTCCAGGCGGGTCATGGCGGTGAACCGCTCGGCGGGGACGTCCGGCGCCGCGGCCTGGGCGATCAGGGCGTTGGTGTTGGCCGGGTTGCCGACGACCAGGACCTTGATGTCGTCCGCGGCGTGGTCGTTGATGGCCTTGCCCTGCGGCTTGAAGATGCCGCCGTTGGCCTCCAGCAGGTCGCCGCGCTCCATGCCCTTGGTGCGGGGGCGGGCGCCGACGAGCAGGCCCACGTTGGCGCCGTCGAAGGCGACGTTCGGGTCGTCGGTGATCTCGATGCCCTGGAGGAGCGGGAACGCGCAGTCGTCCAGCTCCATGGCCGTGCCCTCGGCCGCCTTCAGGGCGGGCGTGATCTCCAGCAGGCGCAGCTTCACCGGCACGTCCGCGCCGAGCAGCTGACCGGAGGCGATGCGGAAGAGCAGGGCGTAACCGATCTGGCCGGCCGCGCCGGTGACGGTGACGTTCACGGGAGTGCGGGTCATGGCGTTCTCCGTATGACAGCTGGCGGTGGGGCGGGCTCCCTGCCCCGGACGTTTGATCGATCTCTTGGCGTCAAGAGATCGATCCAGCGGTCAGGCTATCGCGCATCCGGGATCCCGGACGTCCGGGTCGGTGTGGCCCGGCCCACAACCCCTCCCCGTGTCATGCGAGAGGCGGCCGCCCGTCCGGGAGAGGAGGACGAAGACGGCCGCCTGGGGGATACCGACCAGGCCGGACTCCCGTGGGGGTACGGTCCGCGTGCCCCCGATTCCGGTGGGCATTCCACCCCGACCGGGATTCCTCGCCGGGCCGGGGCGGGGCGGGCCGCGCTCCACGCGCCTACGTCGGTGCAGCCCTTCGCGCCTACTCGGTGCAGCCCTTCTGCCCGGCCGCCAGCGTCGCGCAGGCCTTGGCGTCGGCGGCGCTCTTCACCGCCACCATCGGGGTGTACGCGATGGTGTCCCCGGCCGCGGTGATGCCGCCGGACTGCTTCGCCTTGCCCGCGCTGATCTGCACCTCGTCGCCCTGTGCCCCCTGGATGATGCGTCCCCAGGCCGTCTTGCAGGTCTCGCTGTAGCGGACCTCGACCGTGGCCGCGCCGACGGTCGCCGTCTGCGCGGTGGTCACCAGATCACCGCTGCATCCCATGGCCTCCGCGTCCTTGCCGGTGCAGCCGTCGCCGCTGCACTTCACACCGGGCGGCAGCTTCGGGTCGGCGCTGACGGTCGGCGAGGGCGACGTGCCACCGCCCTGGTTCTCGCCTTCCCCACCGCCGCCGACGAGGTAGAACGCGCCGACGATCACCACCAGCACGCCCACGGCACCGGCGAGAAAAGTCGCGGTCCGCTTCTTGCCCGCGGGGGCGGAGGCGGCGGGATGCGTCCCGCCGGAACCACCGGAGGCGCCGCCGACCCGGGCCGGGACGGCGTCCTGCGGTTCGCCGTACGAGCCCGTCCCGACGCCCGCGGTCCGGCCAGGGCCGCCGGACGACCCGACGGGGGCGACGGGCCCCGGGCCCGTGCCGGTGCCGGGACCGGCGGAGCGCCCGCCCGTCGGCGACGGGCCCTGGTACCCGGCCATCCCCCACGAGTTGACCTCGGGCGCGGCGCTCCGGCTCTCCTCCCGCACACCCGAGCCGGTGGAGTCCTGGACCTCGGGGGCCGTCGGCTGCGGCGGCACGGACGGCGCCACACCGGCCGGTCCCGCGATGCCCGGCGTGACGGTGGTGCCACCGCGGCGGACGGGCTTGGCGCCGCCCGCGGAGGCCGCTCTGCCCTCGCCCGAGGAGGACGTCCTGCCACCGGCCGAGGGGTCGGTGAAGTCCTGCCCGCCGAACTCGCCGAGCGCGGCGCGCGCCTGGGAGATCCGTATGGCCTCCATCGTCATGTCGTGCCGCATCTCCGAGCGGCTCCAGGCACGCTCGGCGAGCTCCCACATGGTGCTCAGGTGCACCGGATTGGTGCCGGTGACCTCGGCCAGGGCCACGATCGCGCCCTTCGGCGCGAGCAGCCGGCCGTTCAGGTAACGCTCCCAGGACGTCTTGCTGTAACCCGTGCGGTCCGCCACCGACGCGATGCTCAGACCGCTGCGGTCCACGAGCCTGCGCAGCTGGCTGGTGAACTCCCTGATCTGTGGATCGAGCTCATCCGGCAAGGCCTTCCAACGAGGCATTGCTCCCCCTCTTCCCCCCGAAACGTGCTGATATTTCTCGCGCTGTTCGCCCCGCGCGTGGCGGCCTTGGCCGAGTCCCCGTTCTGGATACCCACAGGGATGCGCCCACTCAGGATCTCAGTTCCCTGACAGGGGGCGCACAGAAGCGTGGTGACCGCGCGCGATACACCCTGGACCGTCCCGATTGTCCACGCCAACCCCGTGCTTGCACCACTTCATGCCGAATCGGATGCGGGACGTAGCGGAACCGTCACTTCCGTGCCACAGCGCACTGACAGCCGTTGAACAGGCCGTTCGCCGTGCTGGAGGGTGGGGCGTGACGGCGGCCCGTCCCTCCTCGGGGGAGGGGACGGGCCACCGTCTCGTCACTCGTTGGTGACCGTGAAGTGCAGGGTGTCCTTCAGGAACGGGATCTGCAGCAGCGGCTTCGGCTGCGCCATCAGCGCCAGCAGGACGATCACGGTGCCCAGCAGGACACAGGTGACGATGTCCGTGAAGCGGGAGCGGACGGCGAGCATGCCGACGTCCGGCAGCAGCCAGCGCATCGCGCCCCCGCCCAGCAGAGCGACGCCGATCAGCAGCGTCCCGAACCGGAACTGGCCGAACGCGGTCACCAGCAGCCCGAGCCCGGCCAGCCCCAGCACGGCGAGCACGGGCCACTGCCGCGCCGGCGCGGGCGCGTCCCCGGACGCGGCCCGGCCACCGCCCTCGGGCCGCGCGGTGTCCTTGGTGAACAGCGGAAAGCGCCGGGTGACCCGCCGCGGCCGCCCCTGGGCGTCGGGCGCGCTGATCGGGTCACGGACGGTGAGGTCCTCCGTCGGCTCCTCGCCGCCCGGGGCGTCCTGCCCGCTCGGCGTCTCGCGCTCGCTCGGGGCGCGGTGCTCAGCCGACACTGCGCTCCGCCGCCTCGACCACGTTCACGAGCAGCTGGGCGCGGGTCATCGGGCCGACTCCGCCGGGGTTCGGCGAGATCCAGCCGGCGACCTCGGCGACATCGGGGTGGACGTCGCCCACGATCTGTCCCTCGGCGCTGCGGGAGACGCCGACGTCGAGGACGGCCGCGCCGGGCTTCACGTCCTCGGCGCGGATCAGATGGGCGGAACCGGCGGCGGCCACGATGACGTCGGCGCGCTTGAGGTGCGCCGACAGATCACGCGTGCCGGTGTGGCACTGGGTCACCGTCGCGTTCTCGCTGCGGCGGGTGAGCAGCAGCGGCATCGGCCGGCCGATGGTCACACCGCGTCCGACGACCACGACCTCGGCGCCCTTGATCTCCACGCCGTAGCGGCGCAGCAGCGTCAGCACGCCGTTCGGGGTGCAGGGCAGCGGGGCGGGCTCGTTGAGGACGAGGCGCCCGAGGTTCATCGGGTGCAGGCCGTCCGCGTCCTTGTCCGGGTCCATCAGTTCGAGGATGCGGTTCTCGTCGATGCCTCTGGGCAGCGGCAGTTGCACGATGTACCCGGTGCAGGCCGGGTCCTCGTTCAGCTCGCGGACGACCCCCTCGATCTCCTCCTGGGTCGCCGTGGCGGGCAGTTCGCGCTGGATGGAGGCGATGCCCACCTGCGCGCAGTCGCGGTGCTTGCCGGCGACGTACTTCTGGCTGCCGGGGTCGTCCCCGACCAGGATCGTGCCGAGGCCGGGCGTGACGCCCTTCTCCTTCAGCGCCGCCACGCGGGCGGTCAGGTCGGACTTGATCGCGGCTGCGGTGGCCTTGCCATCGAGAATCTGGGCGGTCATGACCCCATCCTCGCGGATGACCCCGCCGCGGTTCCAATCCGACCGCGATCCGGGCACCGCGGGACCCGTGCCCCCGTATCCGTCCAAGATCAGCGATGTTGCACTTGCACAACACATCGGGAATGCGGCTGGACAAGCCGGTCAATGGTGAAGAACGATGACCTGACAAGTGCCGCGGGCAGCTCAACGGGGGGACGGTCGCAATACTGAAGATTTTCCTCCGTGCGGATGTCACGCGTCGTCCCCGCACTCGGACCAACGGAGGAAAGCCCCCATGAGCTACGGCGACCCCAACAACCCCTACGGCGCTCCCCAGGGGCAGCAGCCGCAGCAGCCGGGCTACGGCTACCCGCAGGACCAGGGCCAGCAGGCTCCCGGTTACGGCTACCCGCAGGCGCCTCCGGTCTCCCCCTACGGCGGCCCCGCCGCGCCGACCACGATGCCCGGCTCGGTGAGCGCGGCCCGCGTGATGATGTGGGTCATCGTCGGTCTGCAGGTCCTCGGCGTGGCCGTCTTCGCCTTCTCCGCCATCGCGCTCAACGCCGCGAAGGACGACGAGTCCCTCAAGGACAACACCGCCTTCCAGGACCTGGTCGGCGACTCGACCGGCTTGATCTGGGGCTACGTCGTGTTCGGCCTGGCCTGGCTGGTGTTCGCGGCCGTCCTGGCGACGAAGTTCAAGAACGGCGGCAACGGCGCCCGGGTCACCATCCTGGTCTTCGCCATCATCACGGCGGTCCTCGGCATCTACCCGTTCGTCATCGTGGGCCTGGTGCACACGATCCTCGCCATCCTGGTGGCCGTCTTCGTCGGCAACGCGGCCGGCAAGGCCTGGTTCAACCGCCCCCGCTACTGAACGGGCCCGGCCGACCGGACCCGTTCACGCCATTGACACCCAAGGGCCGTGTCCCACCCGTACGAGGGGGGCACGGCCCTGGTGCGTCGCCCTGGTCCGACGGTGGTGGCCGGTCAGGCACGGGGGAGAGCACCTTGTACAGCACCCACCGGGTTTCCGGTGGGACCGCAGGTCGGTTGCGGTGGCGGGCCGGTGCGCCGGGTTTCCGGTCGGGCCAAAGGTTCGGCGACGGTGGCGGGCCGGTGCGCCGGGCTTCTCGCCGCTCCCACCCCGGGGGCGGTAGCCTTTCCGCCCAACTGGCGTGACACGAGCGTTCGTTGTGAGACCGCAGCTCTTCGGGGGGCCCATGTCAGACCGACGGCCGATGCCGCCGTACTCGCCGGCGCCCGGAAGCACGGCGCTGGAACAGGCGGGCGCGAGTCCGTTACGGGCCAGGGACCCGGGACAGATCGGCCCCTACACGCCCCTCGGGTTACTCGGCTGCGGCGGCATGGGCCGCGTCTACCTCGCCCGGGCCGCCGCCGACGCCCCTGGTCTCGTCGCCGTCAAGGTGATCCGCCCCGAGTACGCCGAGGACCCCCGGTTCCGGCGGCGTTTCGAGCGGGAGGCCTCCGTGCACGCCCGGCTGTGTACACCGCACGCGCCTCCCCTGCTCGGCAGCGGGTTCGAGGACGAGTTGCTGTGGATGGCGACCCGGTACCTGCCCGGCCTCAACCTCGCCGACGCCGTCCGCGAGTGCGGTGCGCTCGAACCGGCCGGGGTGTGGCGGCTGGTGGCGGAGCTGGGGCGGGCGCTGTCGGCACTGGACGCCGCCGGGGTCGTACACCGGGATCTCAAGCCGTCCAACGTGATCCTTTCGCCGCAGGGCGCGCACGTCATCGACTTCGGCATCGCGCAGGCCGTCGACAGCAGCGCGATCACCTCCACGGGCAACCGGGTCGGCACGCCCGCCTTCATGGCGCCCGAGTATCTGCGCGAAGGGCTGTGCGACAGCGCCTCCGACGTCTTCTCGCTCGCCGGAAGCCTGATCTACGCCGCGACCGGGAACGCCCCCTTCGGGGACGGGACGGGCGTCGACGTGATGCACCGGGTCGCGTTCGAGGAGCCCCGGCCCGGCATCATGGCCAAACTCGCGGCCCGGGACGCCGAACTGGCCGCGCTGCTGTCCGCCTGCCTCTCCAAGGACCCCGCCGGCCGCCCCACCCCCGAGCGGCTGACCGAGATCGCCGAGGACCGCCGAGCCGCCGCCTGGCCCGAGCCGCTGGGCGGCCGGTTACTCGCCCGGCGGCAGGCCTGCGACGCACTGGAACGCCGCACCGGGCAGAAGGCCGCTCCCGGCGCCGTCCCGTCGCGTGCGCCGGCGCCGGACTCGCAGGCCTCTGCCCCGAGTCCCGCACGCAGTCCCGTCGCCGAGAGCGGGGCCGGGCGCCGGAAGCGGAAGGTGTACCTCGCCGTCACCGCCGGTCTCGCCGTGGGCGCCGTCGTTGCAGGAACCTTCTTCCTCACCCGTCCGTCCCTCGGCGGCACCGCCTCGGCCGCGCCGACGGCGGTCGCCACCGCCCGCGGCGACGACGCTCGGATCTCCCCTCTCCCCGGTTCCTCCGCATCACCTTCCAGTGCCGAGGGCGAAGGGAAGGAGGCGGGCGGGGAGGAGAAGGAAGCCGCATCGGGGAAGCGGGCGGACGATGTGTCGCCCGGCGAGGGGGCACCGTCAGGCGCGGCCGGATCCCCTTCCACCGCCGAAACCTCCGGCGCCTCGGCCGGGGGCACAGGCGGCAGCAGCGACGGAGGCGCCCCGACCACCGCGCCCACCAAGACGGCGACCGGGCCCGCCACCCCTCCCTGGATCTCCCGGTGCACGCACTACTCCGGCACCGAGCTCACCGTGCGCGGCGACCGGGGCGAGCGCGTGCTCCAGGTGCAGTGCATGCTCACCCAGCGCGGCTTCAAGGTCGGTGACGCGGGCGTGGACGGACAGTTCGGCGGATCCACGCTGGCCGCGGTGAAGAAGTTCCAGAGGGCGAAGGGCCTCGCCGCCGACGGCGAGGTGGGACCCGGCACCTGGACGGCGCTGCGCGGTTCGACGTAGGTGTCGATCCGGCGCGGCGCCGCCCGGGTGGGGTCGCCGTCAGTGGAAGAAGTGCCGCGTCCCCGTGAAGTACATCGTGATGCTGGCCTTCTTCGCGGCCTCCACGACCAGTTCGTCGCGGACGGAACCGCCGGGCTGGACCACGGCCTTCACTCCGGCCCCGGTGAGGATCTCCAGGCCGTCCGGGAAGGGGAAGAACGCGTCGGACGCGGCGTACGCACCCGCGGCGCGCTCGGCACCCGCCCGCTCGACGGCGAGCTTCGCGGAGTCGACCCGGTTGACCTGCCCCATGCCGACGCCCACCGAGGCGCCGTCCTTGGCGAGCAGGATCGCGTTGGACTTCACCGCGCGGCAGGCCTTCCAGGCGAAGGCCAGCTCGGCCAGCTCGTCGGCGCTCAGCGCCTCGCCGGTCGCCAGCGTCCAGTCGGCCGGGTCGTCGCCGTCGGCCTGGAGGCGGTCGGTGACCTGGAGCAGCGCGCCGCCGTCGATCGGCTTGACCTCGACCGGGGCCGAGGGGCCGTCGGGACAACGCAGTACGCGGATGTTCTTCTTCTTGGTGAGGGCCTCCAGGGCGCCGTCCTCGTAGTCCGGCGCGACGATGACCTCGGTGAAGATCTCCGCGACCTGCTCGGCCATCTCCTTGCTGACCGGGCGGTTGACCGCGATCACGCCGCCGAACGCCGACAGCGGGTCGCAGGCGTGTGCCTTGCGGTGCGCCTCGGCGACGTCCGCGCCGATCGCGATGCCGCAGGGGTTGGCGTGCTTGATGATCGCGACGCAGGGCTCGGCGTGATCGTACGCGGCACGGCGGGCGGCGTCCGTGTCCGTGTAGTTGTTGTAGGACATCTCCTTGCCGTGCAGCTGCTCGGCCTGGGCGAGACCGCCGCCCTCCGGGGAGACGTAGAGCGCGGCCGGCTGGTGCGGGTTCTCGCCGTAGCGCAGGGTGTGCTCGCGCTCCCAGGTGGCGCCGAGGAAGTCCGGGAACCGCGACTCGTCGGCGGGGGCGTAGGAGGAGGCGAACCAGGAGGCGACCGCGACGTCGTAGGCGGCCGTGTGCTGGAAGGCCTCGGCGGCGAGCCGCTTGCGGGTGGCGAGGTCGAAGCCGCCGTTCTGGACGGCCTTGAGTACATCGGCGTACCGGGCGGGGCTGGTGACGACCGCGACCGACGGGTGGTTCTTGGCGGCGGCGCGGACCATCGAGGGACCGCCGATGTCGATCTGCTCGACGCACTCGTCGGGCGAGGCGCCGGAGGCGACGGTCTCACGGAACGGGTAGAGGTTGACGACGACGAGGTCGAACGGCTCGACACCCAGCTCGGCGAGCTGCCGCCGGTGGTCCTCCAGGCGCAGGTCGGCGAGGATGCCGGCGTGGACCCGGGGGTGCAGGGTCTTGACCCGGCCGTCCAGGCACTCGGGGAAGCCGGTGAGTTCCTCGACCTTGGTGACGGGGACGCCGGCAGCGGCGATCTTCGCGGCGGTGGAGCCGGTGGAGACGAGCTCGACCCCGGCCTCCTGGAGCCCGCGCGCGAGGTCCTCGAGCCCGGTCTTGTCGTAGACGCTGACGAGCGCCCGGCGAAGGGGCCGCTTGTTGCTCTCGGCGGTCACTGGATAACTACCTTTCGTCCCTCAATGCGATGGCCGTTGCGGGCGAGGCGCCCCACGACCTCGACGAGCAGCCTTCGCTCGACTTCCTTGATGCGCTCGTGCAGAGCGCCTTCGTCGTCCTCGTCCCGGATCTCCACCACGCCCTGCGCGATGATCGGCCCGGTGTCGACGCCGTCGTCGACGAAGTGGACGGTGCAACCGGTGACCTTGGCGCCGTACGCGAGCGCGTCCCGCACGCCGTGGGCTCCCGGGAAACTGGGCAGCAGCGCGGGGTGCGTGTTGACGAACCGCCCGCCGAACCGCGCGAGGAACTCCTTGCCGACGATCTTCATGAACCCGGCGGAGATGACGAGATCGGGCTCATGCGCGGCGACGGCCTCGGCGAGGGCGGCGTCCCACTCCTCGCGGCTGCCGTGGTCCTTGACTTTGCACACGAAGGTGGGCAACCCCGCGCGCTCCGCACGCGCCAGTCCCTCGATGCCCTCGCGGTCCGCGCCGACGGCCACGATCTCGGCCCCGTACTCCCGCGCGCCGACAGCGGCGATCTCGTCGAGCAGCGCCTGAAGGTTGGTGCCGGATCCGGAGACCAGCACGACGAGGCGCTTGGCGCGCGGGGCCACGGGCTTGGCGGCCACGGTGGAGGCCTTTCTCGGGGAAGCGTCTGTCCAAGGCGGCCGACGCTCAGCGTTTTGTGCATTCATACGAATGCTTTGCGTCCCCGGATACGGGGAAGCCTACGAACCGGCCGACCGTCAGCAACGATACCGGCACACCGGACGGCCCCCACGGGACGGGGGCATGGCCGGAAGGTAGCGTCTGGGCGGGGCCGGTTCGGGAACGACGTCCGGACGTGGTGCGTTCAGGAGGTGACGGACCCGGGTCCGACGCCGTTCCGTTCTGTCCACTCATTCCTCCTCACCAACGGGAAGACGCTCACTTGATGCCGGACCGCAGCCTGCGACTCCTCACGTTCCCCCAGCTGTCGCCGCAGGGAGGGGAGCGCGGCGCCGTGCTGCCGCGGGAGCGCTCCAGCACACCGCCCGACGCGCCTTCGAGCGGCGACGGCGGAGACGGGCGGGGGCGCGGATCCCAGGAGGACAACCCCTTCGCCCCGCCGCCCGAGGGCACCCCGGACCGGCCCTGGCAGCCGCGACACACCTCGGGTGACGGCCCCCAGGACTCCGGAGACGGCGGCGGCGGACGCGACCGCTCGCCCTGGGGCAGCCAGTGGAGCGACCAGCAGCCCGGCCGCTCCCCCGGCGGCTTCGGTGAGCGTCCCCGCGGCGGGCCCGAGGGCCAGGGCGGCCCCCAGGGCGGCGGCCCGAACATGCGCTGGGACCCGACGGACCCCGCGCAGCGCCGGGCACGCTATGCCCTCCTCTCGGGCATGTGGGCCTTCTTCTTCGCCCTCTTCAGCTGGCCGTACGCGGCGCTGCTGCTCGGCGCGCTCGCCCTCTACTGGGCCATCAGCTCCCTGCGCGCCAAGCCCCAGCGGCCCGACCCGGACTCCCCGGCCCCCGAGCAGCAGGGCGGCCGTCCTCAGACGACGGCGGCGGTGAGCGGCCTGGTCACCGCGTCCCTGGCGATCGCCCTGGTGGCCGCGTCCTTCACGGCACAGCTGGTCTACCGCGACTACTACACGTGCATCAACGACGCCCTGACCAACGAGGCGAAGCAGTCCTGCTCCACGCTTCTGCCGGAGGAACTCCGGAGGTTCCTGGAGACGGACGACTGACGCCCTAGGCCGCTTCTGATGGATCTCCGCGGGAGAAGGAGCGGCGTTCGGGGCGTGCTCTGGGGGTCCCCCCTGCTCGAAGAGCTTGGGGGAGTGCCGCGTTGAAGCCCTCGTAGCGGAGCTACTTGGGCTTTCGCGCGGTGCGGCGGTGGGGGCCCCTCCCGTTCGAGCGAAGCCGAGAACGGGGGAGCGTGCCGGGCGTCGCGACGCCGCGGAGATCCGTCAGAAACGGCCTAGCGGTTCTCCGGCGGTGAGGACCGGCCGGGCGGGGCCGGAGCGTCGGGCGGCTCGGGGGCCGGGCCGGGCGACAGGAAGTCGTACTCGAAGGGCTCGAAGGGGGCGTACGGGGCGTAGGACGTGTCCGGGTCGGGGGCGGAGGAGTGTGGCGCCGGGGTGACGTCCGCCGGTCTCGCATCGCGCCCGGGGCGTCCTGGGTCGCCGGTGCCCCAAGCGCCTCCGGGATCTCCGAGATCTCCGAGATCCCAGAAGGAGGCGACGCCGTCGTCGCCTCTGGCACGCGCGGCACCCGGACCGACGTCGACGGCTCCGGAACTGCGGGAACGTCCGCCGCCGTCGTAGCCCCCCGCTCGCCCGGCGCCCCCGGGGCCGTCGGCGGCTCGGGCACCCTCGAAACGTCCGTCGTCGTTGTAGTCCCACGCTCGCCCCGCACCCCCGAGGTCATCGGCGGCTCCGGCAACCCCGAAACGTCCGCCGCCGTCGTCGTAGCCCCCGGCCCGCCCGGCACCCCCGGGGCCGTCGGCGGCTCCGGCACCCCCGGAACGTCCGCCGCCCTCAAAGCCCCCGGCCCGCCCGGCGCCTCCACGAGCGTCGGCCGATCCGGGGCCGCGAGAAGCCCCGGCTGCCCGGCCGGCGTCGGATGCTCCGGCACCCCCGGCCACTCCCGCGATCCCGGCGACTCCGGTGCGCGTGAACCAGCCGCGGCCGAACCGGGCACCCTTCCGCAGCCGCCCGGCCCCACGGGCGCCCTGAGCCGCGTCCTCCCGCTGCCTGCCGACCGTCGGCTCAGCCGCCCGTGGCGACCGGCATCGCCAAGCCCGTACGCCGATCGCCGTGGGGATCGCCGACAGTCCCAGCCAGGCCAGTGTCGCGGCGCCGACCTGCCACCAGACCGGGCCGAACCGGGACAGCACACCGGAGCCGAGGGGACCGCCCGACAGCGCGGCCAGCCCCGCGAGCACCACGGCGCCCAGCAGAGAAGCCAGCGCCGCGGCACGGGCCGTGCGGCCGGTCGTCCACACCGCGGGCCGCTTACTGCCCGGCCTCGTCGCGGCGCCCTCCGCGGGCGCCGCCCGCTTGGCGACCGTCCAGCCCACGACCACCCCCGCGACCATCGGCACCACCCCGGCCGCCCAGTGCAGCGACGTCCCCTCCCCCGCCTCCGGCACCGCCGCCAGCAGCGGAAACGGCGGCAGGAACGGAGCCGGCGCCGAGGACAGCGGACCCACCGCATGACCGGCACCGAGGGCGAACCCCGGGCCGAGGGCGTAGGCGGCACCCCAGACCGCCGCGTTCGGGACCAGGGCCGCGCACAGCAGCAGCACGGCGGCCCGTCCTGACCACCCCTCGGTCAGCCGGAGCAAGGACGCCTGGGCCATCGAGCCATGACCCACGAGCGACACGGTCACCAGCAGGGCACCGCCGCCGAGGAGCACCACCACCCCGGCCGCCGCGGCCCGTGCGGCGACACCCGGGCGCCCGTCCGGGCCGAGCACCAGCGGGCGCACTCCCGCCGGCAGCACACCCAGCAGCCGCCGCAACGGCCTGTGCGGGCGGCCGTACGCCGACCACACGCCCGCCCCCGCGGCCACGACGGCGACCAGCAGGACGCACACCCCCGTCCCCACCCAGGAGGGGCGCAGCGCCCCACCGGCGGCGTACAGGGCGGCGGGCGCGGCGACGGCGAGGTAACCGAGGACCACGCCCGCCCACGCCGTGCGCGGGGCGACCAGGGGCGGGGCCGCGACCGGCTCGGCGTCCGCACCGGAGTCGTCGTCCTCGTCTCCTCCCCCGCCGTCCGTGGCGTCCCGTGCCGCCCGGTGCAGCAGCCACACCGGCAGTGCCAGCAGCAGCAGGGGCGGGACGCCCATGGGAGCGGGGACACCGGAGAGCGTGTCGGTGCGGACCAGGTCGGCACCGTGCGTCAGCAGCCACAGGGCCGCCGCCACGTGCATGGCCCCGCCGGGCCCGCTGTCGGGATACGGCGAGCTGATCCACAACAGCATCACGAGCACGGCGAACGACGCGAGCCCCAGGCCCGCCGCGAGCGCACCCCCCGTGAAACCGCCGGCCAGTCCGGGCGAACGGTCCCGCATCCGGGTGAGCAGGGGCGACGGCGAACGTCGGCGAGCTGTCATCTCGATCACGATCGCCATGCTCCCAACGACACGCGCTTTCCCGTCGCAACAGGCGAACCATCGCTGTGTCGCTCAATATACGTTTATGTACTTTTCTGGACGGAGGGGCGCCCTGTGACACAGAGCCCTGCCATCCCCCTCCCCCCGCCCAAGGAACGCCGACGCCTGCGCGAGGCCGCCTCGCTGACGCGGGCTCAGCTGGCCTCCCGGGTGGGCGTCACCAGCGAGACGGTGCGCGGGTGGGAGACCGGCCACTCCACGCCGCGCGGCCGCAAAGGGGAGAAGTACGCGAAGCTGCTCGACTCTCTGGAAGGCGAGGCGGAGGTGACGTCCCCTCAGGAGGGCCCCGTCGAGGCCGGTGAGCCGGTGACCGGGCCCGGGGCGGCGTCTTCCCGGCGAGCGGCCCGGGCCCGGCACAAGCCCGCCCCTCCCGACCGGAATCGGCCCGCCGCGAAGGACCGGAGCCGAGGTCCCGTCACCGTCCCCGACCGGAGCGACACCCCCGTCCCGCACGGACACCGCGTCATCCTCACGAATCGCCCGCGTACGGCGTCACCGCGTCGGCCGGACGACGCCGTCGCCGCCCTGACCCCCGACCAGGCCTTCGACGCCCTCTACTCCTTCTGCGCCCCCGCCCTCGTCCGGCAGACCTACCTGCTGACCGGCCGCCGCGAACTGGCCCGGGAGTCGGTGGAACGGGCCTTCCAGATCGCCTGGCAGAGGTGGCCCGAGGTGGCCCGCGACCGCGACCCGGCGGGCTGGGTGCGTGCGATGGCGTACGAGTGCGCGCTCTCCCCGTGGCACCGGTTCCGGCCGCGTCACCGGTACCCCGAGCCGCCCCCGCCCGGTGCCTCCGACCGCGCGCTGATGGACACCCTGCTGCAGCTCCCGCCGTCCTACCGCCGCACGCTCGTGCTCTATGACGGGGTCGGGCTCGGCCTGCCGGAGACGGCGGCGGAGACGGAGGCGAGCACCCGCGCGGCCGTGAACCGGCTGGCGCACGCACGCGAGGTGATCGCCGAGCGGCTGCCGGAGCTGGCGGACCCGGAAACACTGCACTGGCGGCTGGTCGAACTGGCCTCCACCGAGCGGCTGCGTGCCTCCACACCACTGACCGTCCGCAGAGGCGGTGAGCGTCGGGCCCGCTTCTGGACCCGGGCCGCCATCGCCTTCACGGTCGCCCTGATCGGCACGACGGCCCTCACCGTCCGCACGGCCCCCACCCACTACGAGCCGCCGGTACCGGCGGGAGAGGAGATCCAGGGCGTACCGCCACCGGTCGCGCCCGGACCGCTGTCGGAGTCGGAGCAGGAACTGCGCGCGAAGCTGCGCGAGGAGCAACAGAAGGGCCCCGACCGGTTGCTGCCGCAGCCCCGGTGACGGGCGCGACGGTGGCCCGGGGGGCGTGGCGGTCGAAGACCGCGGACAGGGTGATGGGCCCGCCCCCCTTCGGGGAGCGGGCCCATCGGTGTGCGCTACGGCGTCGTTCAGCCGGTGAGGCTGTACTCAGCTGCCGAGAATGGCGCGCGCCAGCTTGGCGGTCTCGGTCGGGGTCTTGCCCACCTTGACGCCGGCGGCCTCGAGGGCCTCCTTCTTCGCGGCGGCCGTGCCGGAGGAACCGGAGACGATGGCGCCGGCGTGGCCCATGGTCTTGCCCTCGGGCGCGGTGAAGCCCGCGACGTAACCGACGACCGGCTTCTTCACGTTCTCCTTGATGAAGGCCGCGGCCCGCTCCTCGGCGTCGCCGCCGATCTCACCGATCATGACGATCAGGTCGGTGTCGGGGTCGGCCTCGAACGCGGCGAGGGCGTCGATGTGGGTCGTCCCGATGACCGGGTCGCCACCGATGCCGACGGCGGAGGAGAAGCCGATGTCGCGCAGCTCGTACATCATCTGGTACGTCAGCGTGCCGGACTTCGAGACCAGGCCGATACGGCCCGGCTTGGTGATGTCGCCCGGGATGATGCCGGCGTTGGACTGACCCGGCGTGATGAGACCGGGGCAGTTCGGGCCGATGATCCGGGTCTTGTTGCCCTTGGACACGGCGTACGCGTAGAACGCGGCCGAGTCGTGGACCGCGATGCCCTCGGTGATGACGACCGCGAGCGGGATCTCGGCGTCGATGGCCTCGACGACGGCGGCCTTGGCGAAGGCCGGCGGGACGAAGAGCACGGACACGTTCGCGCCCGTCTTCTCGATCGCCTCGGCGACCGTGCCGAAGACCGGGATGTCGTTGCCGTCGATGTCGACGGACGTGCCGGCCTTGCGGGGGTTCACGCCACCGACGATGTTCGTGCCGTCGGCCAGCATGAGCTTGGTGTGCTTCATGCCCGTGGCACCGGTCATGCCCTGGACGATGACCTTGCTGTCCTTGTTGAGGAAGATAGCCATGGCTGTTTAGTCCCTCGTCCCTTACTTCGCAGCCGCGAGCTCGGCGGCCTTGTCGGCCGCGCCGTCCATGGTGTCCACGCGCTGGACCAGCGGGTGGTTGGCGTCGGAGAGGATCTTGCGACCCAGCTCGGCGTTGTTGCCGTCCAGACGGACGACGAGGGGCTTGGTGACGTCCTCGCCCTTGTCCTTGAGCAGCTGCAGCGCCTGGACGATGCCGTTGGCGACCTCGTCGCAGGCGGTGATGCCACCGAAGACGTTGACGAAGACGGACTTGACGTCCGGGTCGCCGAGGATGATCTCCAGGCCGTTCGCCATGACGGCGGCGGAGGCGCCACCGCCGATGTCGAGGAAGTTGGCGGGCTTGACGCCACCGTGCGCCTCACCGGCGTACGCGACGACGTCCAGGGTGCTCATGACGAGACCCGCGCCGTTGCCGATGATGCCGACCTCACCGTCGAGCTTGACGTAGTTGAGGTTCTTCTCCTTGGCGGCGGCCTCGAGCGGGTTGGCCGCGGCCTTGTCCTGGAGGGCCTCGTGCTCCGGCTGACGGAACTCGGCGTTCTCGTCCAGGGAGACCTTGCCGTCCAGGGCGATGACGTCACCGGAGGCCACCTTGGCCAGCGGGTTGACCTCGACCAGGAGGGCGTCCTCCTTGATGAAGGTGTCCCACAGCTTGACCAGGACGTTCACGACCTTGTCGGCGACCTCGGCCGGGAACTTGGCGGCCGCGACGATGTCGCGGGCCTTCTCCTCGGTGACACCCTCGTTGGCGTCGATCGGCGTCTTGGCGACGGCCTCGGGGCGGCTGGCCGCCACCTCCTCGATCTCCACGCCGCCCTCGACGGAGGCGATGGAGAGGAAGGTGCGGTTGGCACGGTCCAGGAGGAAGGAGACGTAGTACTCCTCCAGGATCTCCGGGGCCGTCTCGGCGATCATCACCTTGTGGACCGTGTGGCCCTTGATGTCCATGCCGAGGATGTTGGTCGCGTGCTCGACCGCCTCGTCGGGGGTGGCGGCGAGCTTGACGCCACCGGCCTTGCCACGGCCGCCGACCTTCACCTGGGCCTTGACGACGGACTTGCCACCGAGGCGCTCGGTGGCTGCGCGGGCCGCCTCAGGCGTGTCGATGACTTCACCGGCCAGCACCGGTACATCGTGCTTGGCGAAGAGGTCCCTCGCCTGGTACTCGAACAGGTCCACGCGCTTCCGTCCCTATCAGTGATCTCGCGGTTCGTTGTCTGCGTGGGCGTGCCGCGAGGGCAACGTGACGTCCGCTGTCTGTCACAAGGGAGGCGCACACGGTGTCCGAGCGCGCGGCATGTCCGTCTCGCAGGTTATCGCTGCTTGCGGGGGGCCTCTAAATCGAGGGTCACACCTGAGCGGTGATACCTGTCACATGATGCCGCGCTCTCTGGCACGGCGTGCCGGGGGTGAGGGGCCTCACCGGGCTGGGGTTGACCCGGTGAGGCCCACCGGACACCTCCGGCGGAGCACCGAGACCCTGTTCAGGGCCCGGCTCTCCGGGGTGCGGGCCGGATGGTCCCCACCCCGATGGGGATCGTCCGGCCCTTCCACGAGGTTTCGGTCCCGGACAACCGACGGCTTTCGGCCGTACGGGCGTGAGCCTCGTGAAGCACTGGGGGAAGGGCCGACGTGGGCGCCCGGGGCGGCTCTGCTGCGAGCCGCCCGGGCGATCCGTCGGTACCAGCCGGGGAAGAGGGGCTAGCCGGGGAAGAGGGGGATGTCCCGTTGACCGCCCCTGGTGCCCGTCGCGTGGGCGCGGGCCACGGCACCGGGCACGAGCCTGGGCGGCGTCCGGCGGACCGGGGTGACGGCATGGGCGTCGCCGTGACGCGACGAGTCGCTGTCGGCCATGACCCGATTCCCGAGCACGCCATCGGGACGGCCGTCTACCGGGTGACCGACCTGGGTAGGCCCGGCCGGGCGGGGATGATGTGAGCGGCTCGGACGGCCGGGGCGGCCCACAGGTCTGACGTGGTGGGCGCGGGTGGCGTGGACGCAGGTGGCGCGGGCGCGGGTGGCGCGGGCGCGGGTGGCGTGCGACCCGCTGCCCTGGGCGCCGACGCCCAGCGCCGTGGTTGCCTTCGGTAGCACGGCACTTCGCACCGCAGTCCCTTCCGGCTGCGGGTCAGCGGCGACCGGGGCGGGGAGAGCGTGGCCCGGTGGTGCCCACTGGCCGGGTAGCGGGGAGAGCCCGGGCAAGTGGCCCGGTGGCGCCGACTGGCCGGGTGGCGGGGAGAGCCCGGGCACTCCGGGCAGCAGTATGTGATCGCCGGGCGGGACAGGGAGGGCCGGCAGCGCGGCTGACCCGGCCAGTCCCGGCGGGTCCGGCAGCGGTTGCAGGTCCGGCCGCGCGGGAGGGGCGGGCAGCACGGGCACAGTGGGGAGCAGGGAATCACCGGACCGCCCCGGCTTGTGCGGCAGCGGCTGCACGTTCGGCAACGCCGGAGAGGCGGGCAGCACCGGCACGGAAGAAGGCCCGGGGTTGCCGGACAGCCCCGGCTTGCCCGGCAACCGAGGCGGGCCCGGCAACCGAGGCGGGTCCGGCAACCGAGGCGGGTCCGGCGACGCGACGGGAGCGGGACCGACGCGGGCCGGTCGGTGGGCGTCCGGTGGTTTCGAGAGCCCCGGGCCACCGGCGACCTGCCCGGCGCGGAGCTCCTGTGACGCCGTTGTGTCGTTCTCCGCGTACGCCCGGTCCCCCCACAGGAACCCGATGACCAGCAACCCGCCCACGAGCAGCGCCACATGGAGCGCGCGTCGCCCGGCCACAGTGCGCGGCATGCGCGACGCGGCGCCGGGCAGGGCTGCTGACCAGATCAAGTGGGGGCTTCCTCCCGTGCGACGGAAGCGGTACCGCCCGGCCGGCATCACGCACGGCCGAGCAGGCGCCGATCCTCGCACGGGAGTGCGGAGGTTACGCAAGCCCTTGCCTACTGACGGGACGTCATGTCCGCTCCGCTGCCGCACGTGGGACGACTATGCATGGACAAGTCGCCATCCGCCCCTCACGCGCTGCCCTCTATGCACAGCCCCCTACGCGCAGCCCTTCACGCGGAACCCATCACGCGGAGCCCATCACGCGGCCCATTCGAGCCGGACTCTTCACGCCGCGTCCGGTATCGGCAACGGCCGCTTCTCGATCGCCGCTGCCATCACCTCGGGGAACAGATCGGGCGTGCACGCGAACGCCGGTGCCCCCAGCGCCGCGAGCGCCGCCGCGTGCTCCCGGTCGTACGCAGGTGCCCCCTCGTCCGAGAGCGCCAGCAGCGTCACGAACTGCACGCCGGAGGCCTTCATCGCGGAGACCCGCTTGAGCATCTCGTTGCGGATGCCGCCTTCGTAGAGGTCGCTGATCAGCACGACCACCGTCTCCGCGGGCCGGGTGATCTGCGACTGGCAGTACGCGAGCGCCCGGTTGATGTCCGTGCCACCGCCGAGCTGTGTGCCGAACAGCACGTCGACCGGGTCGTCGAGTTGGTCCGTGAGGTCGACGACCGCCGTGTCGAAGACGACGAGTCGCGTGGAGATCGTCCGCATCGAGGCGAGCACCGCCCCGAACACCGATGCGTACACAACGGATGCCGCCATGGATCCCGACTGGTCGATACAGAGGATGACCTCCTTCTTCGTGGACTGGGTCGCCCGCCCGTAGCCGATGAGCCGTTCCGGCACGATCGTTCGGTACTCGGGCAGGTAGTGCTTGAGGTTGGCCGCGATGGTGCGGTTCCAGTCGATGTCGTGGTGGCGGGGCCGGCTGATCCGGGCACTGCGGTCGAGCGCGCCGGTAAGGGTGGCCCGGGTGCGGGTGGCGAGCCGCTTCTCCAGGTCCTCGACGACCTTGCGCACGACGGCCCGGGCCGTCTCCTTCGTCGTCTCCGGCATCGCCTTGTTGAGTGAGAGGAGCGTCCCGACGAGGTGCACGTCGGCCTCCACCGCCTCCAGCATCTCCGGCTCCAGCAGCAGCGTGGCGAGGCCGAGCCGGTCGATGGCGTCGCGCTGCATGACCTGCACGACGGAGGACGGGAAGTAGGTGCGGATATCCCCGAGCCAGCGCGCCACGGACGGCGCCGACGCCCCGAGCCCCGCCGAACGGTCCCGGCCGCCCTGTGACGCGCCGTCCTTCCTGCCGTAGAGCGCGGTGAGCGCCCCGTCCATCGCCGCGTCCCGCCCGGACAGCGCGCACCCGGTGCCGTCCGCCGCGTCCCCTCCGAGCACGAGCCGCCATCGCCGCAGCCGCTCCTGAACGGGGTCCGTCGTCCGGGACGTCATCCCCGTCCTCCCTTGCGGGGCCGTTCCCACAGCGGGATCACCGGCACGGCCGTCGCCGGTCGCTCCTGCGCCAGGAGCCCGCCCGTCGCGGTGCCCCTTCCCTCCGGTGTCGTCGCCCGCTGCCTCGATGCCTTGGTCGTCATGCCGTCACCCCCGTCAGGTCGTTGCCGGTGTTCTCGTCCACTTCGTCCAGCCCGAGCAGCAGCCGCACCACCGGCAGCACGGCGTCCGCGCGCGCCGGGTCGAGCTCGGCCGCGAAGCCGGGTGTCCCCGCGCCGGTGACGGCCGCGCCGCCTCCGGCTCCCGGTCCGCGTCGGACCAGTTCACCGATGGTTCGGCGCACGCCGGGCTCGTACGCCGAGAACGTCCGCCGCAGCAGGGGCAGTACGTCCGTGAAGGCCTCGGCCGGCACGCCGGTCAGCCACGCGACGACCAGCCCGAGCAGCCGTTCGTCGTGCACCAGGAGCATCCCGCCCCCCGAGCCCCCTCCGACGAACCCCTCGATCCACGCGGCGGCGTCGGCGGGCGGTGTGCCCGGTGACAGGACGAGTCCCATCAGCAGTGCCGCCTCGTCCTGGGCCAGTTCCCCGTCGTCGAGCAGGAGCCGCACGGCCCGCCCCCGGATCACACCGGGCACGGTGTCCCGCCCGGACAGCACCCGCAGCACCGCCTGCCAGCGGGCTCTCAGACGGCCGTGTCCCTGCGCGGGCGCGTCGCCCAGGAGCCCGACGGCTCCGTGCACCGCGTCCACATGGCCTCGCATCTCCTCGGCGGCGTCGGCGTCGAGCGCGGCGCAGGCGGGGGGCAGTCCGACGAAGACCCGCTCGGCGAGTCCCGCCGCGACCTCCGCCAGGGCGCCGGTGTCCGTGCCGCGCACGTCGCCGTAGCGCAGGGAGCGGACCAGGGCCGGGAGTGCCTGGGCGAGATGGCCGACGTCCGTGTCGAGGGCCGCCCGGTCGGCGAGGACCCGCATCACCGTGGGCAGCGCGTCGGGCAGCTCCGCCAGGAGGCACCGCTCGGCGAGCCCCGTGACGTCGGCGAGGCCCGCCGCGGTGACGGCGTCCCCCTCCGCCTTGGCCGTAGCGGCGGACAGGACGGTCGTCCCCCACACCCCGGCCTCGGCGACCCGCACGGCCAGCTCGGGCTCCCAGCGCAGCCGCCACGTCTCCCGGAAGGTGCCCGTGCTGCCCCGGGAGGCGGCCGGTTCACCCCACGCGATACCGAGCAGCCGCAGCCGGTGCAGCAGTCTGCTGCGGGCGGCGTCGTTCTCCTTGCGCAGGTCGAGCTCGACCTCCCGCTCCAGCGCCTCCGGCTTCAGCCTCAGCCGGCGTTGCAAACGGGTGAGGTCCCGCTGCAACGGCACGGCCGGCGCCGACGGCGGCACCTCCCCCAGCACGTCCCCGACGACGAGGCGGTCCCGCACCAGTGCCAGCGGCACGTCCGAGCCGTCGCACATCACCGCCCGCACCGCGTCGGTCGTCTCGCTCAGGCCGGGCAGCGGACGGCCGCGCATCGCCGCCAGGGTCTCGGCCAGCCGCACCGCCTCGATGACATGCGCGGAGGACACGATCCGGTCCTCGGCTCGCAGCAGTCCCGCCACCTTGGTCAGCCACCGCTCGACCGGCCGGTCCGGGGCACTGAACAAGTGCCCGTACCAGCCCGGCGAGTCGATGCCGGCCCCATACCCGCTGTCCCGGGACAGCCGGCGGTGGGTCCACGGCACCCAGGTCAGGTCCGTCTTGACCTTGGGCAGCCCTTTCAGCAGCGCCCTGTCGGCGGCGACGGTGGTCTTCTGCCGCAGGGCCGGGACGTGCCAGGCCCCGCAGACGACCGCCACGGCGTCCTCGAACTCCCGCTGGGCGGAGCGCACCTGAAGCCGCATGTACGCCTCCCGCACGAGGTCCCGGTCGTGTCCCCCACTGCCGTAGGTCTCCCGCAGCGCGGTCATGGCCTCCTCGAGCGCGGTGAACGGCGCGAGCGCGTCGCCCGCTGCCGCCCCCCGGTGTTCCACGACGTCCTCCCACCACCGCTCCGGGTCGTCGTAACCGGCGGTTCGGGCGAGCACTCCCAGTGGGTCGATCCGCAGGTCGGCCGGGCCGGGGGCGATGTCCCCGTCCGCCGCCTCCTCGGCCTCCTCGGCCTCCGGAGGGCGCTCGCACTCCACCGCCGCCTCGTCCTCCCGCCGGCCCCAGGCCAGCGTGTGGGTGGCGGGCAGGTCGATGAAGCGGGCCGGTACGTCGTGCTCCAGGGACCAGCGGAGGGCGCCCCACTCCGGGGAGAACTCGGCCAGCGGCCAGAACGCCGACCGGCCGGGCTCGTCCACGGCGTGGGCCAGCAGGGCGACCGGCGGGCGCATCTCCGGATCGGCGGCGAGCGGGACCAGCGCGTCGGCCTCGGGCGGCCCCTCGATCAGCACGACCCGCGGCCGGACCTCCTCCAGCACCGCCCGCACCGCCCGCGCGGACCCGGGTCCGTGATGCCGCACTCCCAGCAGCACCGGCCCCGCTCCGGCCCTCTGGCCGGCGGCCCTTTCCACACCGGTCATCTCATCCCCCTCCCGTCCCGCACGCCCGATCCGAACCCGCCGGCAACCGCCGCCCCGCCGCCCGGGCCCCCGCCCCGCGTCGGGCCCGGGGCCCCCGCCCCACCTCGCTCACACGCTCACCTCGCGGCAGGCCCGGTAGAAGTCCTTCCAGCCGTCGCGCTCGCGGACGACCGTCTCCAGGTACTCCTGCCAGATGACCCGGTCCGCAGCCGGGTCGCGGACCACCGCGCCGAGGATGCCCGCGGCGACATCGCCCGGCCGCAGCAGGCCGTCGCCGAAGTGGGCCGCCAGGGCCAGTCCGTTGGTGACGACGGAGATCGCCTCGGCCGTGGACAGCGTGCCGCTGGGCGACTTCAGCTTCGTCCGGCCGTCGGCCGTGACCCCGTCGCGCAGCTCACGGAAGACCGTGACGACCCGTCGGATCTCTTCGAGACCCTCGGGCGCGGCCGGCAGGTCGAGGGAGCGGCCGATCTGGTCGACGCGCCGCGAGACGATGTCGACCTCGGCCTCGGGGCTCTCCGGCAGCGGCAGCACCACGGTGTTGAAGCGGCGGCGCAGGGCGCTGGAGAGGTCGTTGACCCCGCGGTCGCGGTCGTTGGCCGTGGCGATCAGGTTGAAGCCGCGGACCGCCTGCACCTCCTGGCCCAGTTCCGGTATCGGCAGCGTCTTCTCCGACAGGATGGTGATCAGCGTGTCCTGCACGTCGGCCGGAATCCGGGTCAGTTCCTCCACGCGGGCCGTCATGCCCTCCGCCATGGCCCGCATGACGGGGCTGGGCACGAGGGCGTCGCGGCTCGGGCCGTTCGCGAGCAGCTGCGCGTAGTTCCAGCCGTAGCGGATGGCCTCCTCCGGAGTGCCGGCGGTGCCCTGCACCAGCAGCGTGGAGTCACCGCTGACCGCCGCCGCCAGATGCTCGGACACCCAGGTCTTCGCCGTGCCCGGCACGCCGAGCAGGAGCAGGGCGCGGTCGGTGGCGAGCGTGGTGACGGCGACCTCGACGATGCGGCGCGGTCCGACGTACTTGGGGCTGATCACCGTGCCGTCCGGCAGTGTGCCTCCGAGCAGGTAGGTCGCGACGGCCCAGGGCGACAGCTTCCAGCGGGCCGGGCGCGGACGGTCGTCCTGGGCGGCCAGCAGGGCGAGTTCATGGGCGAAGGCGTCCTCGGCGTGCGGTCGCAACGCCTGGGCCGCGTTCGTCTCCCCCGCTTCGACGGACGTCGGCTCAACGGACACAGTCATGGCAAAGTCCCCCTCCAGCTCGGCCGGTTCGGATCTGGCACCAACGTTGCACCACCCCACTGACAATGCGTTCTGACCTGCGGAAACAGTCCGCCGGGGGCGTTCACGGACCCGATTGTCAGTGGTGGGATCTACCTTCGATGGCATGACTCAGCAGGGGGTGCGCTGGACGGCGGACCAGGTGCTGGCACTGGCACCTGACGCCGCATCACGCAAAGCGGGAAGCAAACTCGGCGCGGCGGGACCGTGGTCCGAGGCGGGCAGTTCCGACGAGGGGGCGGTGTGGGGGCTGTGCAAGGGCAGCGGAAGCAAGCCGTATCAGACGGTCGTGGACATCGCGGACGCCGCCGGGCCCGCGTACAAGTGCAGTTGTCCGAGCCGGAAGTTTCCGTGCAAGCACGCGCTCGGGCTGCTGCTGCTCTGGGCCGGCGACGAAGCGGCGGTGCCGCCGGGGCAGGCGCCGGAGTGGGCCGGGCAGTGGATGGCGGGGCGGCGCAAGCGCGCGGAGGAGAAGAAGGCCGGGGACGGCTCCGGTGCGTCGTCCGGGCCCGCTGATCCGGAGGCGGCGCTGCGCCGGGCGGAGCGCCGGGCCGAGCGGGTCACGGCGGGCGCGGTGGAGCTGGAGCAGCGCCTGACGGACCTGTTGCGTGGCGGCCTGGCGACGGCGGAACAGGCGGGGTACGGCCTCTGGGAGGAGACGGCGGCCCGCATGGTCGACGCCCAGGCCCAGGGTCTGGCGGGCAGGGTGCGGGAGTTGGGGGCGATCCCGGGGACGGGTCCCGGCTGGCCGGTGCGACTGTTGGAGGAGTGCGCGCTGCTGCATCTCCTCGACCAGGGCTGGTTGCGCCGCGAGCGGCTCCCGGACGGCCTCGCCGCGACGGTCCGTTCCCGGATCGGACTCCCGGCCTCCGCGGACGGCCCGCCGCTGCGGGACCGCTGGCTGGTCCTCGCGCAGCACGACACGACGGACTCGCGCCTGACGACCCGACGGATCTGGCTGCACGGCGCCGCTTCGCGCCGGACCGTGCTGCTCCTCTCCTATGGAGCCGCCGGACGCGCCCCGGAGCTGGCACTGCCGGTGGGGCTTGCCCTGGAGGCGGAGGTGTCCGCGTACCCGGGCGCCGGGCGGCTGCGAGTGGTCCTGGGCGAGCAGTTCGCCCCGCCCGCGCCCGCGGCGCTGCGTCCGCCGGGGACGACGACGTCCCAGGCGCTGGCCCGCTACGGCGACGCCCTGCGCGAGGATCCGTGGCTGGAGTCCGTCCCGGTGACGTTGGACCGGGTCGTCCCGGCCCCGGACGGCGACTCGTGGCAGCTGGCGGACGCCGACGAGGACGCGGCGTTGCCGATCACTCCCGCCGGGCGTTCCCGGCCGGGCCTGTGGCGGCTGGTCGCCCTGTCGGGCGGTGCCCCGGTCAGGGTGTTCGGTGAATGCGGCCACCAGGGCTTCACCCCGCTGACGGCCTGGCCGGAGGGGCCGGGCGAGGCGGTCGCCCTCTGCTGAGCCGACGGCACCGGCATCGGCCCCGGCACGAGTACCGGTACCCGCACCAGCACAGTCCCCTGCGTCGGCACGAACACCGGCCCGGGCCCCGGCCCCGCCCGGCCGCTCGGCCCGGCGCACGCATCCCACAGACCCACGCATCTTTCAGGCATCGCGGGACAACCGACAAGGGCGAGCCTTCAACCACCGGGCGCCCCGCGGAAAGGAAGCTCATGACCAGGACCTCCGCTCCTGTGGACGCGCCCGGCGCGGACGCCTGGGAGGGGCTCGTCACCACCGCGCTGCTGGGCACCGACCGGCGCACCCCGCCGGGCAGCGCTCCCGGCCCGGACGCACCCGTGGCCCTGCTGGACGCGGCGGCCGTGCAGACCGTGCGGCGACGGGCCGGTCTGCGTCCGGCGCGGGCCGCCGAGCGGCTTCAGCCGGCTCCGGTGGACGCGCGTCCCGCCCTGCCGCCGGCGGCCGCCCACAGACTCGCGATGCTGCTGGCCGACCGACCCGGTCCGTCCGGCGGTGGCCGACGGGGCGCCGCACCCGACCTGGTGGAGCTGCTGCCCCAATGGCTCGCGGCGGCGAACGCCCGTGGTTTCGCACCGCCTCCGCAGGTGCTTCCGGCGCTGCTGGACGCGGCCCGGGGGCGTACCGACCTGCGCCCGGCGGCACTGGAGTTCGCGGGGCCGCGGGGTCTGTGGCTGGCGCGGCTGAACCCGGACTGGCGTTTCGCCCTGCGCGCGACCTCGGGCGGCGGAGCGGCCCTGCCGCAGCCCGAGGACGACGCCAGGATCCAGCGGCTGTGGCAGGAGGGCCTGTTCGCCGAACGGGTCGCCCTGCTGTCCGCGCTCCGCTCCCGTGAACCGGCCGCCGCACGCGCGCTGCTGGCGACGACTTGGACGACGGAACGTGCCGAGGACCGGCTGATGTTCCTCGACTCCCTGCGCGCGGGCCTGGGCCCGGACGACGAGCCGTTCCTGGAGCAGGCCCTGGCCGACCGCAGCCGCAACGTCCGGGCGACGGCGGCGGAGCTGCTGTCGTCCCTGCCCGGTTCGGCGCTCGCCGCGCGCATGGCGGTCCGGGCGGAGGCCTGTGTCGCCATCGACCACATGCGGACCGTGCCGCCGTCGGAGACCGGCGGCGAGCACGACGGACCGGGGAGCACCGCGCAGAACACCCCGACGATCGTCGTCGAGGCACCGCACGAGTGCGATCCGGCCATGGAGCGCGACGGTGTCGTGGCGAAGGCTCCGGCGGGGCGGGGAGAACGGTCCTGGTGGCTCGGCCAGTTGGTGGAGGCGGCGCCGCTCGGTACCTGGTCACGGCGGCTCGGCGGGCGTACGCCCCGGGAGATCGTGGCGCTGCCGGTGGCGGACGACTGGCAGGGCGAGTTGCACGCGGCGTGGTGCCGGGCGGCGGTGCGCCAGGAGGACGCCGAGTGGGCACGCGCGCTGCTCGGCGAGCCGTCGGCGCCGGAGGCGGGCGGCCCGGGGGCGGTGTCCCTGGCCGAACGCGCCAGGCTGCTCGGCACGCTGGGCGCCACGGAACGGGCCGAGTGGGTGGCCGGCTTCATCGCCACGCACGGCCTGTCCGAGGCCTTCCAGTTGCTCGGGATGTGTGCGGTGCCCTGGGCCGCACCGCTCGGCGGGGCCGTGGTGGACGCGCTCAACATCGCTCGGGACGCGGGGAGTTATCCATGGAGTTTCAGCGGGGTCATGGGCCTGGCCGAGCGCTGCCTCGACCCGTCCGAGGCCGCCCGGCTCGACGCCCTGCTGGCCGTGCCGGACGAGCCGGAGAACGCGTCTCCGGGAGCGGGCGGCTACTGGGCGGAGGCCTTCCAGCGCCTCGTCACGACCCTGCGGCTGCGTGCGGCGATGGCCGAGGAGCTGGGAGCGGCCTGACCCCTGCCCGCCCGTCCGGCGACGGCGGCCCACCAGCAGCCGACCACCGCCGAGCGTGCCGACGACCGGGGCCGCCGGAACCACCCGGTCGGCCGGGCCCCCCGGAACTACCCGGACGACCGGTACGAACGAAACAGCAGCAACCAACTGAGCGACCGCCGAAGGGGACCGTCCCGCCGAAAGATCTCACCCGAGCCGGGAAGGCACCGGCTCTGCCACCGGCACTGGCACAAGCTCTGGCACTGGCACCGGCACCGGCACCGGCACCGGCACCGGCTCCGGCACCCGCTCCAGCCCCGGCTGGACATGGCCACCCCGGCCAAGCCGCCGGAGGCCTACGCTTCGGCGGGCTGGCGCGCGTTCGTCCGCACCCAGTCCACGATCGACGCCGTCGTCGCGCCCGGAGTGAAGATCTCCGCGACGCCCTTCTCCTTCAGCAGCGGAATGTCCGCCTCGGGAATGATCCCGCCGCCGAAGACCAGGATGTCCTCCGCGTCCCGCTCCTTGAGCAGGTCGATCACCGCCGCGAAGAGCGTGTTGTGCGCCCCGGAGAGGATGGACAGCCCGATCGCGTCGGCATCCTCCTGAAGCGCCGTGTCGACGATCTGCTCGGGAGTCTGGTGGAGCCCGGTGTAGATGACCTCCATACCGGCGTCGCGCAGGGCCCGCGCGATGACCTTGGCCCCACGATCGTGGCCGTCGAGCCCCGGCTTGGCCACCACCACGCGGATCGGACCGGCTGCCACACCCATCACTGCCTCCATGAAGCGACTACATCCATCCGTACCGACAAGTACCGCACACATCGGGCAAGCCGTACACGCCGCACCGCACGGACACCTCACCCCGAACCGTCCGGGCAAGTGAACGAACGTTATGTCCAGCATCCCGCAACCGGCAGTTTCGCGGTGCGCGGCGAGGGGGAAATCACATGGTGGGACAAGCGCAAGGGGAGCCGCATCGAGGTTGCCGTACCGCCGCGCCGTCCACCACACACAGCGGCGGTCAGGTGCTTCGGCGAAGGCACGCAGGGCAAGCACCGCACGCACAGCACGCAGGGCAGACACGGCACACCAGCGGGGAACCTCGTCACCCCACCGATCGGGGACCTCCGTCGCACCTCAGGCGTCCCACACGCCACACGCCGCGCTCCAACCCCGCAGCTCACGCGGCTCACGCCGCTCTCGCGGTCAACGCCGGCCGTCTTCGCGGCTGCTCCCCACGAGGGCACACGGGGGGGCGGAGCCGTCCTCCAGCGTGCCGACAGGAGGTCGGCCATGAAGGTCACCAGGGCTGCTCTGCCCTTTCTTCCGCTCTGCGAGCGCCTGCTGCCGAGCAGGACGGCGGGACTGCCCCTGGCCCTGCTGAAGGCCACCGCCCTGGAGCTCGCGATCCTGGCCGGGCATCTCCTCCTCTACCCGTCGGGCATCACGCAGGAGCGACGCACCCCCGTTCCGGCACTGCCCACGGACGGCGCCGCCCAACTGCCCACGCGGGCCAAGCCCCCGGTCGTCCTGCTGCACGGCTTCATCGACAACCGCTCGGTCTTCGTCCTCCTGCGCCGCAGTCTCGCCCAGCACGGCAGGCAGCGGATCGAGTCCCTCAACTACTCGCCGCTGACCTGCGACATACGCGCCGCGGCCGAGTTGTTCGGCCGGCACATCGAGGAGGTCTGCGAACGCACCGGGTCCCCGCAGGTCGATGTCGTCGGGCACAGCCTCGGCGGTCTGATAGCGCGTTACTACGTGCAACGCCTCGGCGGCGACACGCGTGTACGGACCCTTGTCACGCTCGGCACGCCGCACGCCGGAACCCGGGTGATGCCCGTGGCGAACGCGCACCCCATCGTGCGCCAGATGCGCCCCGGCTCACCGGTGCTCGATGAGCTCGCTCTGCCCGCCCCTGACTGCCGTACGCACTTCGTCAGCTTCTGGAGCGACCTGGACCATGTGATGGACCCGGTGGAGACGGCCCGCATCGACCATCCCGACCTGAGGGCGGAGAACGTGCGCGTGACCGGCATCGGCCATCTCGCCCTGCCCGTGCACCCCGCCGTCGCCAACGGCATACGAGAGGTCCTCGACACGGCCCGCCCGGGTGAACCGGCCGCCGAACACACCGGCGGCCTGACGGTCGCCTGAGACTCGTCATACGGCGGGCCCACCACGGCGAAGCACCGATCAACATCGAACAAACTTCGAACACAGAACCAAACCCGTGCCCGCAGTCCGCCAAAACACGGCCGAATGCCCGTTTCCTGCGCGCGTGAAACCTGTCGAAGATTGTCGTGCCCGCGTACCGCCGGGTACAGTCGCCGCACTGCTCTGGCAGCCCCTGTTGTCGAGGCGAAAGAGAAGTTGGTGAACGACCGTCACCCGTCGGGGACCATGACCCCGGCTCCGGCTTCCGACGCCGCCTCGGCGCACTACGCGTCGTACGGCACCGAGGAAGCCCAGTACGGCGACTCCACCACGTACGGCGACCGCGCCGCCACCGGATTCGACCCCTCCGGTACCCACGGCGCCGGTTTCGATGCCTCCGGACACGCCACCACGAGCTTCGCCACGGACCCCCTCTTCGGCGACATGCCGGGCAGCGGCCACGACACGGGCACCTACGACACCGGTCAATGGCCCACCGGCACGCACGAGAACGTGCACTACGACGCGTACGCGGCCCAGCACCACGCCGCCTACGACACCGGCGTCTACGACACGACGTCCTGGCCGGGCGAGCAGCTGCCGATGTCGGCCATCCCGTCACCGGCCCCGTCCCCCGACGCCACCGGGCAGTGGGAAGCAGGCGCCTGGCTCCAGCCCGACCAGTCCGGCAACCCCGCCGACCACACCCAACAGTGGGACTGGGGCACGCAGACCTTCGACACGGGCGCCTACGACGCCACGCAGTGGAACTCCGACGGCGCCGCCGCGCCTTCCCCCGAGGCGTACGAGCACTCTGCTGAAACCTTCGACCAGCACGAGACCGCGACGTTCGAGCAGGTCGCCTACGACGCATCCGACGGGGACGGCTACCGCGACTCCGAGGGGGACGGCTACCACGACCCCGACGGGGACGGCGACGAACCGGCCGCCACCGGCGAACTGCCCGTCGTCGCACCGCTGCTGGACGGCCAGGAGGACGTCGACCCCGCTCGGTCCCCGCGGGCGGCCTCGCGCGCCGGGTCGCGTTCCCGCCGCCGTACGCCCCCCAAGCGCTCGGCGCTGATGACCATCGCGGTGCCCTCGGCGTGCGTGATGGGCGTAGCCGGGATCGCCGCCGCCTCCGTCGGCGGTTTCGCCGACGACAGTGCCGCCGAGGCGCGGACGACGGCGGCGGACGCGCAGCCCGTCAAACCGGCCGCCGCCAACAACAAGCTGGACACCCAGCTGCAGAGCCTCGCCGCCGGCGCCGACGACTTCGCCGACCGGGCCAGTCGTACGCAGGAGCGCATCGACCTCAAGGCCCAGCAGGCGGCCGAGAAGAAGCGAGCGGCTGAGGAGGCGGCCCGCAAGGAGCGGCTGCGCCCCAAGTTCGCCCTGCCGGTCGCGCGGCACGGACTCAGCGCCTACTACGGCCAGTCCGGCATCAACTGGATGTCCCTGCACACCGGCATCGACTTCCCCGTCTCGTACGGCACGACCGTGATGGCCGCCACCGACGGCACCGTGCGCACGCAGTGGAACAGCGCGTACGGCAACATGATGATCGTGACCGCCAAGGACGGCACGGAGACGTGGTACTGCCACCTCTCCACCTACACGGTCCCCTCGGGTACGACCGTGAAGGCCGGCGATCCGATCGCCCGCTCCGGCAACTCCGGCAACTCCACCGGCCCGCACCTGCACTTCGAGGTGCGCCCGGCTGGCGGTTCGGCGATCGACCCGCTCCCGTGGCTGCGCAGCCACGGCATCGACCCGGCGTAACGCCCGGCAGCCCCCGCCCGCCGGGCGAGCAGGGGCCCCACCGGCTCATCCCACCGGGCTACAGCTTCTCCACCGGCGCGTACCGCAGCAGCAGCCGCTTCGGCTTGGTGTCTCCGAAGTCGATCGTCGCCTCGGCGTTGCCTCCCGTGCCCTTGACCGCGACGACGGTCCCGAGCCCGAACTGGTCGTGCGTGACCCGGTCCCCGACCGCGAGCGACACCACCGGCTTCTCCGAGGTGCGTCGCGTGGCGAAACCGGAGGCGCCCGAGGCCGACGAGCGGGAGCGGGACGAGGACAGCGAGGCCGCCACCGCCGAGACCGGCCCGGAGGCCGCCGGTCCGGTCGCACCCGTCCGCTTCCACTCCACATACGTGGCGGGGATCTCCTCCAGGAACCGGGAGGGCGGGTTGTACGAGGGCTGGCCCCAGGCGCTGCGCAGCGTGGACCGTGTCAGATACAGCCGCTCGCGCGCACGGGTGATGCCGACGTAGGCAAGGCGCCGCTCCTCCTCCAGCTCCTTGGCCTGGCCGAGGGCGCGCATGTGCGGGAAGACGCCGTCCTCCATGCCGGTCAGGAAGACGACCGGGAACTCCAGGCCCTTGGCGGTGTGCAGGGTCATCAGGGTGATGACGCCGTCGCCGTCCTCCTCGTCGGGGATCTGGTCGGAGTCGGCGACCAGCGCGACCTGTTCGAGGAAGTCGGACAGGGTGCTCCGCTCCTCCTCGCCGCGCTCCTGCTCGAACTCCATGGCGACGGCGGCGAGTTCCTGGAGGTTCTCGATCCGGGTCTCGTCCTGCGGGTCGGTGGAGGCCTGGAGCTCGGCGAGGTATCCGGTGCGCTCCAGGACGGCCTCCAGCACCGTGGCCGGTCCGGCGCCCGACTCGACGATCGTCCGGAGATCCTCCATCAGCGTGTTGAACCGCTTGACGGCGTTGGTGGAGCGCGCGGCCATGCCGTACGCCTCGTCGACGCGCTTGAGAGCCTGCGGGAAGCTGATCTTCTCCCGCTGGGACAAGGCGTCGATCATCGCCTCGGCGCGGTCGCCGATGCCCCGCTTGGGGACGTTGAGGATCCGGCGCAGCGGCACCGAGTCCTCGGGGTTGGCCAGCACGCGCAGGTAGGCCAGGACGTCCCGGACCTCCTTGCGCTCGTAGAAGCGGACACCGCCGACGACCTTGTAGGGCAGCCCGACGCGGATGAAGACCTCTTCGAAGACGCGGGACTGGGCGTTGGTGCGGTAGAAGACGGCGACATCGCCGGCCTTGGCCTCACCGGTGTCCGTGAGGCGGTCTATCTCGTCGGCGACGAACTGGGCCTCGTCGTGCTCGGTGTCGGCGACGTAACCGGTGATCGTGGCGCCCGCGCCCGCGTTGGTCCACAGGTTCTTGGGGCGGCGGGACTCGTTGCGCTCGATGACCGCGTTGGCGGCGCTGAGGATGGTCTGCGTGGAGCGGTAGTTCTGCTCGAGCAGGATCGTCGTAGCGTCCGGGTAGTCCTCCTCGAACTGGAGGATGTTGCGGATCGTGGCGCCGCGGAAGGCGTAGATCGACTGGTCGGCGTCACCCACCACGCACAGCTCGGCCGGCGGCACGTCGTCCGGGCCGGGGGGTACGTCGACGGGGTGCTCGGAGGTGCCGACCAGCTCTCGGACCAGGGCGTACTGGGCGTGGTTGGTGTCCTGGTACTCGTCCACCAGCACGTGGCGGAAGCGGCGGCGGTAGTGCTCGGCGACGTCCGGGAAGGCGCGCAGCAGATGGACCGTCGTCATGATCAGGTCGTCGAAGTCGAGCGCGTTCGCCTCGCGCAGCCGTGACTGGTACATGGCGTAGGCCTGGGCGAGGGTCTTCTCGAAGCCGTCGGTGGCCTGGGCGGCGAAGTCCTCCTCGTCGATCAGCTCGTTCTTCAGGTTGCTGATCTTGGCGCTGAAGGACTTCGGCGGGAAGCGCTTGGGGTCGAGGTCCAGGTCGCGGCAGACCAGGGCCATCAGACGCTTGGAGTCGGCGGCGTCGTAGATCGAGAAGGACGACGTGAAGCCGAGCTTCTTGCTCTCCCGCCTCAGGATGCGCACGCACGCGCTGTGGAACGTCATGACCCACATGGCGTTCGCGCGCGGGCCGACGAGCTGCTCGACGCGCTCCTTCATCTCGCCGGCGGCCTTGTTGGTGAAGGTGATCGCGAGGACCTGGCCCGGGTGCACGGCCCGCTCGGCGAGCAGGTGGGCGATGCGGTGCGTGAGCACGCGGGTCTTGCCGGAGCCGGCACCGGCCACGATGAGCAGCGGGGAGCCGGAGTGGACGACGGCGGCGCGCTGGTTGTCGTTCAGCCCCTCCAGGAGGGTGGCGGTGTCCACCACCGGGCGGGGGGCGCCGTCCCGGTAGTACGGGTCCCGGTCCGGGGGCACGTCGAACTTCCCGCCGAACAGATCGTCCGGGATCGACTCCGGTACGTGATCGTCCTCGGGCGGCGGCGGGGGCTCGCCCGCGGGGCCCCGCTGGGCCTGGAGGTTCGCCAGGAAGTTGTCGTCAAAGAGGCTGCTCATCGCTCTCCGAGTCTAGGGCGCCCCACTGACAGCCCGCCGCCGCCCTGGAAACATCGCCGCGCGCCCGGACTCCCGCCGGCCACCCGGCGGCGTGATATCGCCCTGCATGACGGCCTGATCACAGGCTGCTACACCCCATTCAATTGCGGACGATTCGCAACTAAACCCCCTCGGTCAGCCACCGTACGCAACGCCCATGAGGAAGGTCACGAAAACGTATCGGGCATATCACCCATCAACCTTCACAGGGGCCACACGAGTTGGCTACGGTGCGACCAGGCCGCATGACCCCCACCGGCGAACGTCGCCGGGCCGCGCGGCCTCCGCCGAGTCCGGTGTGCCGCAGCGGCAGCCGGAGCCGGGGACCCAACCGTGAACCTGGGGTGAATCGGCCCGACTCCCTGTGCGGAGAAGGCCGTAGGGCAACCCTTCCGAACCATCCGCCCGAACCCGACAGCTAACCCGGTAGGCGGAACGTGGAAGGAGTCGCCTCCCTTGGCGTCGCACCGCAAGTCGCGTCCTACGGGTACGCGCGTGGCAGGCATACGGACCCCCGCCCTCGCAACGGCGGCCCTCACCTCCGTGGCCCTGCTGTCCCAGTCGGCCAACGCCACCCCCGAGGCCGACGGCAAGCCCAGCCTGGAGGAAGTCGAGAAGAAGGTCGACGATCTGTACCGCCAGGCCGGGTCGGCCACCGACAAGTACAACGCGGCCAAGGAGAAGACCGCGAAGCAGCGCAAGCGCGTCGACACCCTCCTGGACGACGTGGCCCAGCGCACGCAGACGCTCAACGAGGCGCGCGAGCAGCTCGGTTCCTACGCCTCCGCCCAGTACCGCGCCGGTGTCGCCGCCCCGGACACGGCGACGTTCCTGCTCGCGGACACCCCGCAGGACTACGTCGACCAGGCCCAGCTGATGGACCGGATGACGGGCCGTCAGAAGGACGCGGTCGACGACTACGTCACGCAGCAGTCCGAGACGATGAAGAAGCGCCAGGAGGCCACCGAGAGCCTGGAGACGCTCACCGAGTCGCAGGGCGATCTGAAGACGGCCAAGGCCACCGTCCAGCGCAAGCTCGCGGAAGCGCGCGAGCTGATGTCGAGGCTGACCGCCGAGGAGAAGGCGCGGCTCGCGGCGATCGAGAGGGAGCAGCGGGAGGAGGCCGCCCGCAAGGCCGACGAGCTGGCCCGGCAGCAGGCCGCGCAGCAGAAGGCGCAGGAAGAGGCCGCCCGGCAGCAGGACAGCGGCTCGTCGTCGATGTCGCCGGGCACCGGTTCGTCCACCTCGACGGCCCCGGCCGACTCGTCGTACGCCACCAAGGCGGACAAGGCGCTCGCCTTCGCGCGCGCCCAGATCGGCAAGCCGTACGTGTGGGGCGCCGTCGGCCCCGGTTCCTACGACTGCTCCGGCCTCACCCAGGCCGCCTGGAAGGCCGCGGGCGTCGACCTGCCGCGCACCACCTACGGCCAGGTCGACGCCGGCACCACGGTCCCGCTCTCCCAGGCCCGGCCCGGCGACCTGGTCTTCTTCTACGACGATGTCACCCACGTCGGGATCTACATCGGCAACGGCATGATGATCCACGCCCCGAAGCCCGGCACGTACGTGCGCGAGGAGTCGGTCTACTACGACGGCGAGTCGGCCGTCCACAGCGTGGTGCGGCCGGCCTGAGAGATCTCGTCGCGATTTCGAGGGGCACGCGCGCGTGCCCCTCTCGTCGCGCGTCCGGCGCTCTCTAGTGCCGCGGCGGGCAACGTTTGCCCGTCAAGGAGCGGCGTCCGGTGCGTGCTCTCGGCGCGCCGGGTGCAAGCCCTCGTACCGGGTGTACTCGGGCTTGTGCCCGGTGCGGCGGTGGGGGCCCCTCCCGCTCGAGCGAAGCCGAGAACGGGGGAGCGTGCCGGGCGTCGCGACGGGGCGAACGTTGCCTGCCGCGGCACTAACATCGGCACCATGTCCGGTCCCTCCCTGTTTGTCACCTGGTGGGCGATGTATGCGCTGGCGACCGGTGTCGTCTCGGTCGGTCTCGACTCGGCGGGCCACGAGGTCCTCTCCCGCATCGCCCTCGCCCTGGCCTGCGCGGCCTGGCTGGTGGCGGCCACGGGCCTCGCCCAGCGGGCCCACGGCGCGTGGCGGGCGGAGGCGGCGGCGGCGCTGACCGCCGTGGCGACGATCGCCGTGCTCGGCACCGGCTTCTCCGCGGCCGGTCCGCAGCCGCTCGCCGAGGCGCTGCTGGCACTCGCCATGCTGCTCTGGGCGGCGCTGCTCGGCGTGCGGGTCACAGAGCGGCGCGGCACGGTCTTCCTGCGCTGCGTGGCCACCCAGGGCCTCGCCGTGCTGGGCGCCACGCTCGCCGCCGCGGCTGCGGTGGCCTGGCTCGCCCACGCGGCCCTGGTCCTGTTCTGGCTGGGACTCGCGCTCTACGGCCTCGCCCTGTTCCGCTTCCAGCCCCGGCAGGTGGAGGAGGGGCGCGGCGACCACTGGCTCGCGGCCGGGGCCCTCGCCCTGTCCGCACTGGCCGGGGCGAAGCTCCTCAGCGCCGACAGCGCACGCCTGTACCTGTGGAACGAGGAGAACACCGACGCGCTGCGCACGACGACCGTCATGCTGCTCGTGCTCGCCCTCATCGCGTGCGTCGCCCTGTTCCTCGCCGAGTTGTTCTGGCCCCGGCGCCAGTACGACGTGCGGCGCTGGTCGACGGTGTTCGCCGCGGTCGTGACGGCGGCGGCCACCCTGGCCGTCGCCGCCGCCCTGGACGCCCCCTGGCTCGGCGTCGCCGGAGAGGCGCTGCTGTGGGTGGCGGTGGCCGCCTGGCTCGGGTGCACCGCCTGGGCGCTCGCCTCGGCCCGTGCCCGGCGCTCCCGGGTCAGGTCCAGAGCACGGCGATGAAGATGTTCACCGTGGTCAGCAGCCCGACCAGGCCGAAGAGGCCCTTATCCACCCTCTCGTCGTCCCGCTTCACGTACACCAGGCCCAGGATCACGATCAGCAGGGCCAGCTTCACGCCGATCTTGACGTTGTTCACGGACTGGTCGTCGGCCTGGTTGAGGCCCACCAGGATCACACCGGTGACCAGCATCGTCAGCGCGCCGTGCAGCATGGCGGGGGTGTAGCGCGCGGTGCCCTCGCCCATCGCCTTCATCTGGGTCAGGAAGCCGCCCAGGAGCGAGGCGATGCCGATGATGTGGAGGCCGACGAAGAGGTGGATGAGTACGTCCATGAGGCCGGAGCCTAATCAGGGGCTCGCAGGCCGCCGGCACCGGTCCACCGATGCATATATGCGCCCCATAGCACCCGATCACGGTCACTTGCCCGCGATTCGACGCATCGGTCATCACGCTGAGTGAAGTAGACGGGGCCAGGGCGGGACCACGGTCGCATACGGTCACCGTCGGTCCTCTCGAAACACTTCCGCACACCTGCCACCGGCCCGCCACGGCGACGCCTAACGTCCCCTCCAGGTGCCCGGCTCCCCACCGCCGCCCGGGCCAGGGGCGGCAGTCGGACACCACCGCCGAGAAGTCCGGCGGCGTTCCGCTCCCCCTGTGCGGGCCGTCGCCGGACGCGCAGGCCGCCCGTCCGCTCCCCCGGCGGCCACACGCACCCACCGGCGGTCGAGGAAAGGACGTGGCCTCCAGGTGGCAGCACACCGCAAGCCCCGACAGCGCGCCATGGGTGGCGGCAAGGCCCGAACGGCCGCCACGATCGCCCTCGCGGGCGCGGCGACGGCGACGGGCTTCGACGGGACCGGACACGCCGACCCACAGCTCACCCCCGGCCAGGTCAAGGCCGACGTGGACAAGCTGTACCAGCAGGCGGAGGTCGCCACCGAGAAGTACAACGGCGCGAAGGAGAAGGCCGAAGCGGCCGGGCAGCGGCTGAAGGGCCTTCAGGACCAGGCGGCGCGCAAGGAGGAACGGCTCAACTCCTCCCGTGAAGCCCTCGGGTCGGTCGCCGCCGCGCAGTACCGCGCCGGGGGTCTCGACCCCGCGGTGCGGCTCGCCCTGTCCGACGACCCCGACCGGTACCTGGAGAACGCCGAGTTCGTCGAACGGGCCGGCAACCGGCAGCACGCCGCCGTCGCGGGCGTGCGCCGGCAGCTCCGGGAGATCGAGCAGCTGCGCGGGGCCGCCCACATCGAGCTGACCTCCCTGAGGTCGCGGCAGACGGAGCTCGAGCGGCACAAGAAGACGATCACCGGCAAGCTGGGCTCCGCCCGGCAGCTGCTGTCCCGGCTCACCCCGCAGGAACGTTCCCGGCTCGGCGTTTCGCCGGAGCGGGCCTCACGCTCGACGGGCGCGCGGGACACCCTGGCGGCCCCCGGCTCCACCTCGCCCCAGGCGCCCGGCTCCCGCGCCTCCGCCGCCGTCTCCTACGCCTACCAGAAGATCGGCAGCCCCTATGTCTGGGGCGCCACCGGCCCGAACGCCTTCGACTGCTCGGGCCTGGTCCAGGCCGCGTACCGCGCCGCGGGCGTCTCCCTGCCCCGCACGACGTACTCCCAGATCGCCGCCGGCCGCCGCGTCTCCCGCTCCGAACTCCTCCCGGGCGACCTGGTCTTCTTCTACGCCGGCATCAGCCATGTGGGCATCTACGTGGGCAACGGGCGGATGATCCACGCGCCGAACCCCTCGGCGCCGGTACGCGTCGCCCCGCTCGACGAGATGCCGTACGCGGGGGCGACGCGGGTGGTGTGAGCGCCGGCGTCAGACCAGTCGGCGGGCCGTGGCCCAGCGCGTCAGTTCGTGCCGGTTCGACAGCTGGAGCTTGCGCAGCACCGCCGAGACGTGCGACTCGACCGTCTTCACCGAGATGTACAGCTGCTTGGCGATCTCCTTGTACGCGTACCCCCGGGCGATGAGCCGCAGCACCTCGCGCTCGCGCTGGGTGAGGCGGTCCATGTCCTCGTCGACCGGCGGGGCGTCCGTGGAGGCGAAGGCGTCCAGGACGAACCCGGCCAGCCTCGGGGAGAAGACGGCGTCGCCCTCCTGGACGCGGAAGATCGAGTCGACGAGGTCGGTGCCGGTGATCGTCTTGGTGACGTATCCGCGGGCCCCGCCGCGGATCACGCCGATCACGTCCTCCGCCGCGTCCGACACGGACAGCGCGAGGAAGCGGACCGGCTGCTCGGTGTCGCCCATCAACGGGGCACAGCGCCGCAGCACCTCGACGCCGCCCCCACCGGGCAGGTGCACGTCGAGGAGGACCACCTCGGGCCGGGTCGCGGTGATGACCGTGACGGCCTGGTCGACGTCCGCGGCCTCTCCGACGACCTCGACACCGGTCTGCTCGGTCTGGCCGATCTCCGCCTGGACCCCCGTGCGGAACATGCGGTGGTCGTCCACCAGGACCACGCGCACGTGACGCCCGGGGCCGCCGCCCGGCTCCGTGGGCCCGGCCGCCTCCGCCGATCCCGCCGTACCGTTCGTCTCGGTCGGGTCGCTCATGACGTCTTCTCCGCCCTCTCCATCTCCAGCTCGACCTCCGTGCCGCCGTCCGGCACCGCGCGCAGCCGCGCCGTACCGCCGTGGCGCTCCATGCGGCCGATGATCGATTCTCTGACACCCATCCGGTCGGCGGGTATCGAGTCGAGGTCGAAGCCGGGGCCGCGGTCCCGGACGGACACGAAGACCGTCCTCCCCTCGACCTCGGCGAAGACCTGTACGGCGCCGCCCTCGCCACCGTACTTGGCGGCGTTCACCATTGCTTCCCTCGCGGCTTGCATCTGTGCGCCGGTTCTCTCGTCGAGCGGGCAGTCGCCGACGACCACGACCTCGATGGGCACACCGTGCTTGTCCTCCACCTCGGCCGCGTCGCGCCGCACGGCGTCGGCGAGGGTGGTGGGTTCGTCGGCCTCGTCCTTGCCGGTGCCCTCGGGCTTGTAGAGCCAGGTGCGCAGGTCGCGCTCCTGGGCACGCGCCAGACGGCGCACCTCGTTCGCGTTCTCCGCGTTGCGCTGGATCAGCGTGAGGGTGTGCAGCACCGAGTCGTGCACATGGGCGGCGACCTCCGCGCGCTCCTGGGCACGGATGCGCATCAGGCGCTCCTCGGAGAGGTCCTGCGTCATGCGGACGAGATACGGGCCCGCGAGAAGCGTGATCCCGACGAGGACCGCCAGCGCCGCTTGCAGGACCGAGCCGAGGTGGGCGGCGGAGCCCTGGAGGACGAAGATGCCGGAGACGCCGGCCGTCACCAGCAGCACGCCGCCCACCGAACGCAGCAGCGTCACCGTGCGCCGACGGCGGCCGACCTCGGCCCAGCGGGCCCGGCGGGCGTTGTCCGCCTGCCGCCAGACCAGGGCGACGCCCGCGCCGACGAGCACCATCGGCCACAGATACGCCCTGGCTCCGCCGCTGAGGTTCACGTTGCCCACGAAGACCATGGCCACCACGACCATGAGGAGCAGGGCCACGATCTGGCCCTTGTCGGGTCTGCGCGCGACCCGTCTGCGGCGGCCGTCGGGCGAGGTCTCCGCGGCCGGGGGCGCCGGCGGCTTCTGCGCCTCGACACCGCCGACCCCGAGCGGCACGAAGAACCAGAACGCGGCGTACAGCAGAGCGCCGAGGCCGTCGGCCATGAACAGGCCGACGAAGACGAGCCGGACCCAGATCACGGGCAGCCCGAGGTGCCCGGCGAGCCCTCGCGCCACGCCCCCCAGCCAGCGTCCGTCACTGCTGCGGTAGAGCTTGCGCGGCGGCCGCGGTTCGGCGAGTGGCGCTGCTGCGGCTTCCGACATGCCATTGATGGTCACATGTGTGGGAGGCCGGAGCATCAGGGTCGGCCCCTAGGGCACCCCTGATCTCCCCCGGGCCGCCCCCGGAACGGTTCCCGAGCCGCCTCTCAGGGCCGATATCAGGGTCCGGCCAGGGTCGTTCCGGCTCCCGCCGGGGCGTCGCGCCCGTCACCATGGACCCATGACCGATCACGAGCACGCCGCGACGGGTCCGGGACCCGGCTCCGGCCCGGGTCCCGCCGCGGGCTCCGCGCCCGGGAGCGCGGAGGCGGGAGAGCGGGGAGGAGCACCCGGCGCGGCCACCCCGGCCGAGGAAGCCGCCTCGGCCGAGGACGCCGTCCCGGCCGGTCCGCCGCACGCCTTCCGCCGCGACCGCCGGCACAAGACCCTGGCCGGCGTCTGCGCCGGGCTCGGACGGCAGTGCGACATGGACCCGGTGATCTTCCGCATCACCCTCGCCGTGCTCTCCGCCACCGGCGGCATCGGCCTGATCTTCTACGGCTTCGCCTGGCTCTTCGTCCCGTACGACGACGAGGAGAACGAGGTCCGCAAACTGCTCACCGGCCGCGTCGACGGCCAGGCCCTGGCAGCCGTGCTGTTCGCGCTGGTGGGCTGCGGGGTGTTCCTGACCATGCTGAACAACGGCGGGGTGCTGACCTTCGCCGTCATCCTCTCCCTCCTCCTCGCGGGCGCCGGCTACTGGTCGCGCCAGCGCGGCGCCCCCAGCCCCGACCCCATCGCCGCCCAGGCCGTCGCCGACGCCCCACCGGAACCCCAGGCGCCGCCGGTGCTCCTCACCTCCCCCTCCTGGTGGCGTGACCCGATCGTCAAGGACGGCACCCACTTCGGCGGCACGGGATATCTGTGGGGCCCCCGGAACACGCACGACCTGGACGTCGCGGCGGCCGCCGACATCAGCCTCGGCACCCGGCCCGGCGCGCGCGAGGACATACCCGCCCCGCGCCCTGGGCCGCCCCGGGCGCAGGGCCCCCGCTGGATCGGCGGCTGGGTCTTCGTGCTGGCCGTGCTCGCGGGGGCCCTGGGCACCAGCCGCACCTGGGACGGGCACCCGCTCGGCACCAGCCTCCAGACGGGGCTGGCCTGCGCGCTCGCCGTCCTGGGCCTGGGCATGGCCGTCAGCGCCTTCCTGGGCCGGACCGGTGCCGGCTCGATCTTCCTGGCGATCGTGACGGCCGGACTGCTCGCCGGCGCGGCGGCCCTGCCCAAGGACATCGCCACCCACTGGTCGCGCACCACCTGGCAGCCCGCCACGGCGGCGGACGTACGGCCGCGCTACGAACTGGGCACGGGCGTCGGCACCCTGGATCTGCGCAGGCTGGACGTGACCGGGAAGCAGACGGTGACGACGCGGGCGGAGGTCGGGATGGGCCGGATCAGGGTGCTCGTGCCCGAGGACGTGACCGTGCGGCTGAACGTCGAGGTGGGCCTCGGCGACCTCCAGCTGCCGGGCGACGACCCGAAGGACGTGGACGTGCAGCCGGGTCGCCACAAGGAGATCACCCTCTCCCCCGCCGAGGGCGCCGAGAAGTCCGGCATCATCGACCTGGATCTCCAGGTCGGTATGGGACAGGTGGAGGTGACCCGTGCTACGTCATGAATTCCGGCCCGGAAAGCTGGTCGCCGGCGCCGTCCTGATCCTGGTGGGCGTGCTCTACGCGGGCGACGCGGGCGGTGCCTGGGAGACCCCGTGGTTCGTGGCGATCCCCCTCGTCGCGGGCGGGCTGTGCCTGGCGGGCGCGGTGGCGCTCCTGACCGGCCGCGTACGGCGCCGCCGGGCAAGCCGGTCGGGCGCCGACCCGGCGTGACGGCGGGCGGGCCTGTTACCGGTGGCCGCCGCGCTGCCGTCGTCGCGACCGCAGCGCGGCGTCGACGGACAGCAGGGGCGCACCCGCCAGGATCAGCGGGGTCCAGGCCATGAGGTAGGCGAGGTCGTTGCCGTAGTAGTAGGGGTCGGAGGCCCAGCTCACGGTCAGCCACAGGCTGAGGGAGATCAGCGCGCCACCGAGCGCGGCCAGCCGGGTGAACAGTCCGAGCAGGGTGCCGATGCCGACGGCCAGTTCCCCGAAGGCGATGGCGTAGCCGAAACCGACCGGGCTCTTGAGGGAGAGGTCGACCAGGGCGGGAACGGCGGAGGAGTCCCGCACGGCACGCATCATGTCGCCGATCGACCCGGTGCCGGAGTCCCTCATGAACGCACTGTCGGTGAGTTTGTCCAGCCCGGCGTAGATGAAGGTGACGCCGAGGAAGAGGCGCAGGGGCAGCAGGGCGTAGCGGGTCGCGTTGTCCCGCCAGCCTCCTCCCTCGCCGAAGTGCGGGGTGTGCGTGTCCGTTCGCATACCGTGAGTCATCGCTGATGGCCGCCTCTCGCCCGCCGGTGCCGAGCCCCCTCGACAGACCATACGTACGACGAACGGACCGCGCTCAATCCCGGGCGAACGGCTTTTTCCGTCGCGCCGGTGGTGGGGAGCGCTCAGGGGCGCCCGCACTCACTCGGTGACGTCGACCGCGTACCGGTTCGTCTCCACCCCGGCCGCCGTGACCACCTGCACGTCCACCCTCCCGGGTTCCACGTCGGCCGGCACCGGGACCGTCAGCCGGGTGTCCGTGGGGTTGCGGAACCCGCCGGGCACCGGCACCAGCGGCACGTGGACATGGACGGCGCCCACGCGTACGACCATCCGGGCCAGCCGGTCGGCCGCCTGTGCGCCCGGCGGCACGAACCCGGCGCCCCGGATCTCGATGTCGTCCCCGGTGCGGATCGGCCCGTCCAGGTCGCCCGCCTCCCGGGCCCGGACCACGGAGAGGATGACCGGCCGGCCGCCCTCCGCGTACTTTCCGGCCAGATACGTCGCCGCCGACACCAGCATCACCAGCGCCAGGCCCCACGGCAGGTCCGGCAGCTGCTCCGGCCGCCTGGCCAGCCGTACCGCGGCGAAGACCAGGGCGACACCGCTGATCACCACGTACTGGATGTCGGCGAAGGTGCCCCGCCCGGCGTCGTCGGTCAGCAGGTCGGCGGCCCGGGGCCGGTCGGCGCGTACCTTCTGCAGCCGCTGCCCCAGCACCCGCAGTGCCACCACCCGCCGCACGAGCACGGCGATCCCGCACACCACGGCGAGCACGGTCACGACTCCGGCACCCCGGGCGAGGTCCAGCCCGGAGATCAGCGCGTCCCGCTCCCGGTGGCCGGAGGCGGCGGCCAGCCGCCCCGCGAGGACGAGCACCGCGTAGGCCACGAAGAGCACCCAGGCCGCGGCGACCGTACGGGACGTGGACAGCCGGTTGTCCTCACCGATCAGCGGCGCCAGCACCCCGCCCTTGGCGCGGTGGAACCACGAAGCGGCGGTCAGCGACAGGGCTGTCACCAGCGCCGCGACCAGTCCGGCCGTCCGCGCCGCCGTCCAGCCCGCCCCGACCGCCGTGAGGGCCTGCCCGAGGAGCAGCAGCACCACGGCCGCCCCCACCACACCCGACGTGCGCCGCCACAGGCCCGTCAGCCAGGCCTGCCCCTCGGCCCGCCCTCGTTCGGCGACGTGCTCGGCGGACTGCGCCAGTTCCTCGGAGACCCACTGGCGGGACGCCGACGCGGAGTGGGCCACCGCGGCCGGCAGCCCCTGCCCCGCAGCGAACTCGTCCCGTCGGCGCAGGAACGCGGCGACGGCCCGCCGGTGCCCCTCGCGCGCGCCGTGCGGGCAGTCCCCACAGGCGCACCCGCCCCCGTGGTCGCCCCCGGGGCCACCCGGGGGCCCGCCGGTCCGGCCACCGGCGTAGCCACCTGAGTACCCCTCGGCATAGGCACCCGCGTAACCGCCCGCGTCCGCGCCTCCCTGTCCCGCCTCCCGCACCGCCACGCCCGACGCCCGCCCTTCCCGCGACCCAACCACCGCCGGCCTTCCGGACCCCGGAAACACCGCTGTACAACTCCCCTGCGCCGACAGCGAATTGTGCCCTACACCGCCCGGTTCGCGTCCGATCGGTCTGGTCAACACGGGTGAAGTTCGGCGTGCCGTGTTGACCCGGCTGAGAGAATTCCCCTAGGGCCGAAATCATCCAGCGTGACGGGACCCGGGCCTTCGACGGCGACACGATCCGGATCACGCCCGGCCCGCACCGCTCCGGGCCTAGCCCCTTCTGATGGATCTCCGCGGCGTCGCGACGCCCGGCACGCTCCCCCGTTCTCGGCTTCGCTCGAACGGGAGGGGCCCCCACCGCCGCACCGCGCGAAAGCCCAAGTAGCTCCGCTACGAGGGCTTCCACGCGGCACTCCCCCAAGCTCTTCGAGCAGGGGGGACCCCCAGAGCACGCCCCGAACGCCGCTCCTTCTCCCGCGGAGATCCATCAGAAGCGGCCTAGTCCAGCAGACCCGGCTCGCTGCGGCTGACGTCCTCCCACATCGGCTGGTAGTTGATCCACGCCACCAGGTCGCCGCCCAGCTGCTCCCGTGTCGCCACCGCCATCCGGTGGTCGATCCGGACCGGGCGCCCGGCCGCCTGGGCCGTCAGCTGCACCTGGCAGGAGCGCTCCATGGACACGAACCACCAGGCCGCCGCGTCCACCGAGTCGCCGACGGTCAGCAGTCCGTGGTTGCGCAGCACCAGCGCCTTGCGGGAGCCGAGCACGGCCGCGATGCGCCGCCCCTCCTCGGCGTCGACGGAGACGCCGGTGTACGTGTCGTAGAGGGCGTGGTCCTCGTAGAAGGCGCAGCTCTCCTGGGTGATCGGCTCCAGCAGGTCGCCCAGGGCCGCCAGCGCCCGGCCGTGCACGGAGTGGCAGTGGGCGACGGCGACCACGTCGGGCCGGGCGGCGTGGACCTGGGCGTGCACGGTGAAGGCCGCCTGGTTGACGTGGTAGCGGCCCTCGACGACCTGGCCGTCCTGGTTGGCGAGCACGAGGTCGCTCACGGTGACGTGCCGGAAGGGCATCCCGAACGGGTTGACCCAGAAGCAGTCGGAGTACTCCGGGTCGCGGGCGGTGATGTGCCCGGAGACGCCGTCCTCGTAGCCGAGCCGGCCGAAGATCCTCAGGGCGCCCGCGAGGCGTTCCTTGCGGTGCCGGCGCTCGTCCTCGACCGACTCGTGCATCGGCGGCATCGCGAACCGCAAGCGGTCGGTGGGGACCGGGAGAGGCGGCGTGGGCCCGTGCATGTTTCCTCCGGCACTGGGGTGCTCTAGGGGCGGAAGCTACCGCCGGTGAGGTTGGGTGAACAGAGGTCTTCCGTGAAGATGACGCGCGCAACCCTTGCGGGGGCTCACGGGTCTGGTGTCCGTCGCCGTGCCGGCACCGTCAGCGCCGCCATGCCACCCTGCAAGAGCGGGAACGGAGCCGTGCGACACCGGCCGGCGCGGGAGCGATATCTGACAGAGATGTCGGGATTGGGCGCGACACTCGCCGTATGACAGCGAACTGGGCGGCATTCACCACCGCCGAACCGGATCTGGCCCACACGGTCGAGAGGCGTTTCGGCGCCTTCACCCACCACATCCTCGCCACTCTCCGTAAGGACGGCTCGCCCCGCACCAGCGGTCTGGAGGTGCGCTTCCTCGGCGGCGAACTGTGGCTCGGCATGATGCCGGGCTCACTCAAGGCCCTCGACCTGCGCCGCGACCCGCGCTTCGCTCTCCAGGCGAACCCCGGGGAGGGCACGGGCATGGGCGGCGGCGACGTCCGGATCAGCGGCCGGGCGATCGAGGTCGACGACGGGGAGACGAAGGCCGGATACGTCGAAGAGGTGGAACCGCCGGAGCCGTTCCACCTCTTCCGCACCGAGCTGACGGAGGTCGTACGGACCTACGTCGAGGACGACACGTACCTCGTCGTCCAGGTCTGGACGCCCGGCGCGCCCCTGCGCACGATCAAGCGCGCGTAGGGCTCAGGGGTCACTCCCACTCGATCGTGCCCGGCGGCTTCGAGGTCACGTCGAGGACGACCCGGTTGACGTCCTTGACCTCGTTGGTGATTCGCGTGGAGATCCGGGCGAGGACCGCGTAGGGCAGGCGTGACCAGTCGGCCGTCATGGCGTCCTCGGAGGAGACGGGGCGCAGCACGATGGGGTGGCCGTAGGTGCGGCCGTCGCCCTGGACGCCGACGCTGCGGACGTCGGCGAGCAGGACCACCGGGCACTGCCAGATGTCGCGGTCGAGGCCGGCCGCCGTCAGCTCTTCGCGGGCGATGGCGTCGGCCTCGCGCAGCAGGTCCAGGCGCTCCTTGGTGACCTCGCCGACGATGCGGATGCCGAGACCCGGACCGGGGAACGGCTGGCGCTGGACGATCTCCTCCGGCAGGCCCAGCTCCTGGCCGACCATGCGGACCTCGTCCTTGAAGAGCTTGCGCAGCGGCTCGATCAGCTGGAACTCGAGGTCCTCGGGCAGGCCGCCCACGTTGTGGTGGGACTTGATGTTGGCGGTGCCGGTGCCGCCGCCGGACTCGACGACGTCCGGGTAGAGCGTGCCCTGCACCAGGAACTCCACGGCCGGGCCCTCATCGGCGATGATCTCGGCCTGGGCCTGCTCGAAGACCCGGATGAACTCGCGGCCGATGATCTTCCGCTTCTCCTCGGGGTCGGAGACCCCGGCCAGCGCCTTGAGGAACCGCTCTTCGGCGTCCACGACCTTCAGTTGCACGCCGGTCGCCGCGACGAAGTCCTTCTCGACCTGCTCGGTCTCGCCCTTGCGCATCAGGCCGTGGTCGACGTACACGCAGGTCAGCTGGGAGCCGATGGCCTTCTGGACGAGGGCCGCGGCGACGGCGGAGTCCACTCCGCCGGACAGCCCGCAGATGGCGCGCTTGTCGCCGACCTGCTCGCGGATGGCGGCGACCTGCTCCTCGATCACGTTGCCGGTCGTCCAGTTCGGCGTGAGCCCCGCGCCCCGGTACAGGAAGTGCTCCAGCACCTGCTGCCCGTGCGTGGAGTGCATCACCTCGGGGTGGTACTGGACGCCGTAGAGCTTCTTCTCGTCGTTCTCGAATGCGGCGACCGGCACGACGTCCGTGGAGGCCGTGACGGAGAAGCCCTCGGGGGCGGCGGAGCAGGCGTCGCCGTGCGACATCCAGACGGGCTGCTCGGCGGGGGTGCCCTCGAAGAGGGTGGAGGACACCTTGGAGACGTGCAGGTCGGTGCGGCCGTACTCGCGGGCTCCGGTGTTGTCGACGGTGCCGCCGAGGGCGCTCGCCATCAGCTGGAAGCCGTAGCACATGCCGAAGACGGGGACGCCGGCCTCGAAGATCTCGCGGTCCAGGCTGGGCGCGCCCTCCGCGTAGACCGACGAGGGGCCGCCGGAGAGGATGATCGCCGCGGGGTTCTTGGCGAGCATCTCCTGGACCGGCATGGTGCTCGGCACGATCTCGCTGTAGACCCGCGCCTCGCGGACACGACGGGCGATGAGCTGGGCGTACTGCGCACCGAAGTCGACGACCAGGACGGTGTCGGCGGCGTTGGCAGCGGGAGTCGCTGATGACACGGGGTGCCTTCCGGCGGTGGGGCGGGGGTCCTTGTGCCACCCGATTCTACCGGGGGGCCGTGCGGCTGTTTCCGTGTGCCGGGCACCGGCCCCGTCTCAGGATGCGAACCCGCTTGGACGCTCCTGGAAGGCGGTGCATACTTGCCCTATGTTCAAGCACCAGACGTTCGTCTTTACCTATGGCATCCGGCCCGCCGGACGCCATGGTCGTGCTGCTTGAGCTACTGACAAGCGACTTCCCAGGCGCCCCGGGCCGACAAGGCCCGGGGCGCCTGTCGTCGTCCGGGCCCTGTCGCCCCGGGGCAGCCCCTGACCACCAGGAGCCCCCTATGACCGCCATCGACGTGACCGGCGCCCGTACCCCCGAGGCCGCCGGTGTGATCAGCGGAGCCCGCGAGCGGATCGACGCGCTCGACGACCGGATCATCGGCCTGATCCAGGAACGGGTGGCGGTCTCCGCCGTCATCCAGGAGGCGCGGATCGCCTCCGGCGGCCGGCGCGTGAACCTCTCCCGCGAGATGGACGTCCTCGGCCACTACAGGGAGGCCCTGGGCAAGCCGGGCACCGCGCTCGCGATGACCCTGCTGGAGCTGTGCCGCGGCAAGATCTGAAGCCGCCCCGCGGCCGGGACCGGTGTTCCCGGGACAGACGTGCGCGCCCCTCTCACTCGTACGGCGCGTGACCGCCCGGGCACGACCTCGTTGGTCTCGGTGTCCGTGCCGGCCAGGGGCGGGCTTGAAAGAACCACGCGTGGCTCACTGGGGCGATGAGACGCACGGATCGTGCCGTGCGTCGTGGGACCTCGTTCCAGGGATGTGACCGGACGGCAGGGGACAGCAGCCCGGTCACCCAGAGAACGGTGGGCCCCGGGGACGCCCGGGGTCCACCGGCGGACCTTGCATAAATGCACAAGTCTGGGTCAAACGGTTGCGGGCGACGTGTTCATCCAGCACGATGCGTATAAGGCCCAAGTCCCCCCGAGGGCACCCGCATTGCGACACTTCCAGAGGTACAGACCAGCGGCGCTACCCCCCGGCGCCGCTTCCAGGCACCGGCGCTGCCCTGACGTCGGTGCTGACGAGAAGAAGGGCCCTGCGGCTCCACCCCGCAGGGCCCTTCGCTCCGTGTCGGCCGACGGTCCGGCGACGCGTCAGGTGCGGGTCACCGTCCCGCAGTCCTCACGGTCGCCGTCGTCGATGCTCCTGCTCCGGTCATACGGATCCACGGCCGGGCCGCTCGGAGTCGAGCCCGCAGTGGCGCTCGACGAGAACTCCGGATGAAGGTAACCGTCGTAGACGAAGCACGAGGAGTTGCCTATCTCCTGGTCGTACTCCACGACGAGCAGCCGGCCCGGGGTGACCTGGTACCGGGCGGGGTCGGCGAGTTCCGTCTCAAGGACGCGGCGCACGATGGTGCGGGTGACCTCCGTGGAACCGTCCGCGCGCGACACCGGGTAGACGAAGGTGTAGTCGGCACGCACGGCGACGCCCCCGTGCTCGCCCTTCTTGAACGTCATCCGACCGCGCGTCTTGATCACGTCGCCGACCAGCCGTATCTCGTCGGGGTCGAACCGGCTGAACAGGGCCACCGGGTCGTTCTTGCCGCTCGGCGAGCGCAGGGCGGTCTCGAGACGATGGACGATGTCCGGCTGCTTGGGGTCCAGCACGGAGAACGCCGCATCGGGCCGTGCGCCACGCACCGCCTTCGGGTCGAGATTGGCGCCCACCACCAGCTTCTTCGTCAGCTTCAGCGCCTGTTCCACACGGTCCTTGGAGACCGCGCCGACCGCCTTGGCCTCGGGCAGGACGATGCCGGCCTCGCCGTCGGCCCAGCGCAGAGCCGGGGAACCGGCGAACGGCTCGTCCAGGGTGGGGGTTTCGGGGTCCGGCGACTCGGGCGCGGCAGTGGGCGGCGCCGTCTCGTCGGGCAGCGGTGAGGCCTCGGCGGCCTGGGACTCCCCGGCACCGAAGGGGTCGCCGGGCAGCAGTGACGGCTTCAGCGCCACCAGCGCCACGGCGACCGCGAGGGGGACGCCGATGAAGGCCCACAGCCTGCGCCGCCGGGCGGCCCTCCCGTTCATCTCCTGCCAGGCGGGGCCGGTACGCCACCCCGGCGGCAACTCGCCCCGGGCCTCCTGCTCACGCAGCCGCTCGGTGACCATGCGGGCCCGCGCGGACGGCTCCTTCGGGGCGGAGGAGCGGATGTCACGTTCGCTGTCCTCGAGGAACTTCTCCCACATACCGTCGGGTATGGACGACGAAGAGGTCTCAGACTCTTCACCGTGACCGGGACCGGGTCTGGGGCCTTCTGGCGATCTGTCGGCCATGATTTTTTCGCGCTTTCTCGTGATCTCCTGCCGGGCGGCCGAGCGTACGTCAGCCCTCAAACACGGGTTTGGGTGGCGTCGTTGCTACTCCGCCCTGTCCGGTCTGGCTGGACCGAACCAGAACTCCCCCTTGCCTTTCGAGGCATACGGCAGAGCGTCGAAGCGGACCGGGCCCGGATAGTAGGCGCTGCTGTTGGGGCCGGCCATGTCCTCCCCTTGCAGGTAGCGGTACAGCCACTCGGTGAACCCCACGTCGTATCGGTAGATGTCGTCGTCGGCCCCGACGTAGACGTAGATGCGGGGCTCGTCGCCGGGCTTGAAGAAGAAGCACTCCCCCCTGTCGGACTCAAGGAACGGGACCAGCTGCTCCGGGCCGTCGAACCTCGGGTCCTCGGAGGCGAAGTCGGGGCAGCTGAGATCCCAGTCGAGAGTGCGGTAGATCTCCACCGTCTCAGCGACCCACTTCCCAAGGCTCCAGACCGGGTGAGCGGGATGGTTGAAGTGCAGGTGGAAGTTGATCCGGACCGGCCCATACCCGTCGATGAACTCCTTGTAGTCGTCGGGGAATCCGACATCCATCTCGCGTTCGAGGGGTGTCCACGCGTCGGGATTCCCTCGGTGCAGCGGTGCGCCCAGAAGCGCGGCCAGTTTTTCCCTGTAACTCATACGTCACCTTCTGGGGCAGTCGGCGGACCCGGTGGTGGTACCGCCGGTCGGGGTCTGGTGGACCACGCAGTGTTTGCTGACGCCGTCCTCGACGATCACGTAGTTGTACTCGATGCTGGACGGGATGCCGGAGTTGGTTCGCTTCCCTTCGTAGTGGGGGTTGATCGCCAGGGCGACATGCTTACCCCCCTTGATCGCCTTAATGATGTCGTTCTCGACGGTAGTGCTCAGGTACGGCGTGTTGGTCTTCGTGTACTCGGCGACCAGATTGCGCAGGTCGATACCCGACCCCGTCGCGGCCGCCGGTACGAGGTGTCCGTTGGCCGCAGAGTTTCCCTCATGGCGGATCTCGTTCATCCCCGGAGGCTGTGTGCTGCCGTTCGTGTTCGTCCCCGGACGCTTCCTGCCCCGGTTGTAGTCCGACTGGTCGAGGAAGGCGTACACCCCCGTGGCCCGGCACTCGGCGCGCTTTTCGAAGGCGTCGTAGTACCGCTCGCGCGGCATGTAGACGGCGTGGCCGGTGAGGCTGAAGCCGGGTCCGTCGTCGCACTCGCCGTCGTTGCGCGTCCGGCCGCGGTTCTTGCCGCCCGAGTCGTCGGCGGTCTGAGGCGAGTAGCCCTCGCGCCCGTCGATGTCGGTGGGCATGAAGATCGCCACGGCCGCCAGGTCGAGCATGGCCTGAGCTGCGACGGTCGCGCTGACGCCGGTCCCCGCGACCCAGATCGCGTCGTCCCAGTCCACGATGGGCTTGGGACGGGTAGGGGCCGGTACGGGGTTCTTGCCGTTGTTGGGGTTCTGATCGATCGGGGGCTTCGGCGGCTTGGTCGGCCTGGCCGTGCACGTGCCGTTGCATCGGGTATAGACGGCCGTGCCGCCGCCACGGCCTCCGCCGTAGTAGGAGCCGCCACCGCCGTAGGAGGAGCCGCCACCGCCGCCGTAGTAGTACGGGGACGATCCGCGTCCGCCGCACTGCTTCGTCCAGAAGTGGGTGTCGCAAAACAGGGACTTGGTGTCGGCGTGGTACCAGGTGAGGTAGCAGAGGTTGCTGGGGTAGCCCCAGCAGTCGTCCCCGATGCTGTCACTGCCGCCCATGAAGACCGTCCCGAAGACTCCGACGAAGGTCGGTCTGACCACGGTGGACGCGACGCCGAGGTACTGCCAGAGATCCCAGTCGTGCCCGGTGATGTCGGTCCGTGCCAGCGGGTTTCCGCCGCCGTACATGTACCGGTTGGCGCGGGAGGACGGACTCGGGTCCAGCTGCCACGTGTCCCGCGAGGCGAAGGATCCCGTGTCCGGCTGGTACCAGCGGGCCGCCATGTTGACGTCGCCGTTTTCCGGGTCGGTCCAGCCGGACTGGTATCCCAGGGCGGGGGTGGTACCGGAGGTGGACGTCTCCGCGCCGAAGGGGTCGTAGGTGGTGGAGCCGCTGACCTGCATGCCGTCCGTGGAGAGGCCCGCGGTCAGGTCCATGTGCTTGTCGGTGACGGCCCACTGATTGCTGGTGCCGGTGGCCAGGGAGAGCAGCGTGCCCTCCGGAGTGCGGTTGTAGTCGGTGGTGCCGTCGTTCGCGAGGTTGTTGGAGCCTCCGTCGTAGGTGAAGGTCGTCGACCCCCGGGTCTGAACACGGTCCAGTGAGTCGTACGTGTACGACGTCCCGCCGTCGGTGATCTTGCGTTCGAAAGCGTCGAACGACAGGGTTCGCGCGGCTGAGCCGCCAGTCTGCACCGATGCCAGGGTGCCGCGTGCGGTGTACGTGAACTGCTCCGTCCCATCCGTCAGTTGACGGTTGCGGGCGTCGAAGGTCGCCGTTGTCGTGCCGGCCTTGGTGCGGTTGCCTGCGGCGTCCCATTCGTAAGCGGTCGCGCCGCCACCCATCGCCCAGGACGTGAGGCGGTTCGCGTAGTCGTACCCGTAGGTGCTGGCGCCGGCCCCCGCCGTGCCCGTGGTCGTCTTGGACGTCACGTTGTCGTCGAGGTCGTAGCCGTACGTCGTCGACGCGACCGTCGTGGTGCCGTCGGGACTGGTGACACTGTCACCCTTGAGGCGGCCGAGGTCGTCATAGGTGTACGTGCGCTTGGCCGTGACCGCGTAGGAGGTCGATCCGTCCGGCTTGTTCACGAACTGGTCCAGACGCGGCCGGCCGGCGGCGTCGAAGTCGTACTGGATCTCCCTGCCCGTGAGGGAGTCCGACGTCCAGTCGATCCGGCCCGCGCTGTCGTAGCCGTAGGAGGTCGAGCCCGCCGTCGTGGTCCGCTTCGTCATGCTGCCGTCGGCGTTGTAGCTGTAGCTCGACTGCCCACCCGGCCCGTCGGCGGTGAGGAGGGCGCCGCGGTCGTTGTAGGTGTAGGTGTCGCGGGTCACGCCGTCGGCCGTGCCGACCGCGGTGAGACGGCCCGCCAGGTCGTACCCCAGCGTGCGGGCGGTCGTGGTCGCCTCCGCACCCGTGCCGGTCTCACCGGTGAGACGGCCCAGGCCGTCGTAGGTGCGCTCCCGCTTCACCCCGCCCGGAAGCAGTTCCGTCACGGCCTGACCGGCCTTGTCGTACACGGTCGTCCAGGTGCGGTCGGCCGCGTCCGGGTGCGCGGACGTGGACGGTTCGATCGTCGACTCGGGCAGACCCCAACTATTGAAGGTGTAGACGGTCTTGTTGCCCCGTCCGTCGGTCAGCCGGGTGCGATTGCCCGCCGCGTCGTGGCCGAAGGTCGTGGTGATGGAGTCGGTGGTGGAGACCGGCTCGACCTGCCTGGTGATACGGCCCAGCGCGTCGTACGTGTAGGTCGTGCGCGCCTTCGTCTGCGCGGAGGTCACCGCGGTGCGGTTGCCCTCCACGTCGAACTCGGCGGCCACAGTGCGGAGCGCGGAGGTGCCGGTGCCGGTGCCGTAGTCGTTCGAAGCGGTGGCGTTGCCGAGGGCGTCGTACGTAGTGGTCGTACGGCGGTTCGTGGCGTCGGTCGTCTCCGTGCGGCGGCCCAGGCCGTCGTAGCCGAACCGCGTGGTCCCCGCCGGGTCCGCGACGGTGAGCGTTTCGCCCGCCGGGTTGAACGTGGCGGTCGACGTGACGCTGGCCGCGGTCGTCGACGCGGTCTGGTTGCTCGCGTCGTCCCAGGTGTAGCGGCTGGTGAGGTTCTGCGGGCTCGGATAGCGCTCGACTGTGGTCGTGGTCAGCTGCCGACCCAGCTCGTCGTACGTCGCCTCGCTGCGGGCACCTGTCGGGTCGGTCACCGACAGCCGACGACCGGTCGGCGTCCAGGTGTAGCGGGTGACTCCGCCACCTTCCGCGCTCGCTGAGTTGAGCAGATCGGGGTCGCTGTTCTCGGCCGCCGCCAGGGCCGCCGCCGCGTCGGCCACCGGATCCGTCCTGCTGGTCAGCTGTCCGAACTGGTCGTAGCCGTAACGCGTGACTCGGCCCAGCGGGTCGGTGACCGCCAGCGGCAGACCCGACGAGGTGTACGTCGTGCGGGTCGTCGCCGCCAGCGGGGCGGCGGCGCCCGGCGGGGTGTAGTCGGGCCGGGTCACGGCGGTGGTGCGGCCGAGGCGGTCGACCTCCGTACGGGTGACCTTGCCCCGGGCGTCCCTGGCCTCAGTGGCCTCGCCGAAGGTGTTGTAGCCGGTGCGGGTGGTCGGCTCGACCGTCGTCGGCGCGCCGCCGTTCTCCTCGGCCTGCACCGCCGGGGCGGTCTGCTGCACCAAGCGGCCCAGGGCGTCGTAGCGGTAGGTCGTGGTGTACGCGGACGCGTCGGCACCAGCTACGTTGCCGCGCGGGCTGACCGTGGTCAGCGGCAGGCCGCGGTCGTCATAGGTGCCGGTGGTGATGTGGGTGGTGGTGCCGTCGGTGACCGTCTGCTCGGTGAGGTTGCCGGCGAGGTCGTACTCCGAGGACGTGGTGAGCTTCTTGGTCCCGGAGATGGTCTGCGTCTGCTCCTTCACGCGGTCGTCGCCGTCGTAGGCGTAGGTGGTGGTCCGGTTCAGGCCGGCGGGGTCGAGGACGCTGGTCGTCGTGCGGCCCAGGGCATCCACTGCGAATGTCCGTGTGGTCTTGCCGCCGCCGGTGACCTGCTTGGTCAGGTGACCTGCCGCGTTGTAGGTGTTGGACTCCAGGACGATGTCGTGCTTCGTGCCGTCGGCCTGGGTGACCTGTTTGGCCGTCGTGGTGGCCGGTAGCCCGTCGTCGAAGTAGGTGTACGCGGTCGTCGCGCCCATCGCGTCGGTGGTCGAGGCCAGGCGGCCGGACGGGTCGTAGGCGTTGGAGGCGACCGTCAGGTCGCGGACGGTGCCGGACGGATCGCCCGTCCAGTCGTCCAGTACCGTCGTGGCGTGCTGGCCGCGGGCGGTGTAGGCGTACCGGAAGTGGGTGCCTGCCGGATCGGTCATGCCGCTGACCCGGCCCATGGTGTCGTGTTCGAACAGCGTCGTGTTCTGCTCCGCGCCGGTGACGCTGTCGTTCAGGCCATGTTCGTTGTAGTGGTAGATCGTCGTACGGGCGGTGTCGCCGCCGGTGGTGTCCGTGGCCGTCTCCGACAGCAGGTTGCCGTCCTCGTCGTAGTCACGGGTGATCTTCGCGGTGTGGGTGGTGCCGGTGATCTCGTTCTTCACCGCCGCGCCGGTCTCCGTGACGACGTGCGACGCCGAGTCGTATCCAAACGTGGTGGTCACGCCGTCCGGGAACGTGTCGGATCTCTGCTTCTCGGACGTCTTACGGCCCAGGCCGTCGTACGCGTAGGACGTGACCAGCCCGGAAGGTGAGGTGACCTCCGCGAGGTCGCCGTTGGCGTAGTAGCGGTACGACGTCCTCGCACCGCCTGGCGTCGTCTCGGTCAGGACCAGGCCAGCCGGCGTGGCGCCGCCGCCGACCGCCGTCTCGCTGCCCGTGGTGTACGTGGTGGAGGCGGCACTGCTGTCGGGGCGGGTCGTAGTGAGGGGCAGGCCCAGGGAGTTGTAGGCGTACTCGGTGCGGTAGCGGGTGTCCTTGTAGTCGGTTGAGCGCTGATCGCGATACGTCAGCGGCTTGTCGTTGCGCGGGTCCAGCGGGTCGCTCGCGTTCATGTAGTACGAGGTGAAACTCGTCCAGCACGAGTCGGCGTCCCGACAGGTCGACGTCGACACGACGTTGCCGCGACCGTCGCGGCCGGTGACAGTGGTGTGGCCGTTGGGGTCGGTGACGGTGTGCAGGTTGCCGACGTTGTCGTAGGCGTAGGAAGTGACCGCTCCTGTCGCGTCCTTGCGCGAGACCACACGCTCGCCGTGCAGGGCGTCGTAACTGGCGCTGCTCGTCTTCTGGGCGGGGTCGGTGACCGACACCGTGGCGGTCAGGCCGGAGTCCGCGGCCTCCGCCTGGGCACGGTAGTGGGCCGAGACCTGGTCTGCGGTCAGCGGCTTGCGGTAGAGGGCCACCTCGTCGACATCGCCGCGGAAGGAGTAGGTGCCTTCGTCCAGGCCCATCCAGCCGGAGCTGCCGTAGCCGCTGCCGATATAGGCGTGTGTGCGGGACTGGTCGGCGATGGCGCCGTTCAGCGACCCGACCTTGACTCCGTCCAGGTAGAGCGTCTGCGCCGTGCCGTCGGCGGAGAGCACGACGTGGTGCCACTTGCTGTCGGTCACGGTCTGCGACGACACGATGGGCGTCGCTCCGGAGGCGCCGGCGAGGTAGAACTCGCCGCGCAGCTTGCCCGCGCCGTCGATGTTCAGTACCGGACGCCAAGAGGTAGGCGTCTCGCCGGCCGGCGCATTCTGGAAGCTCATCAACACGGCCGAGTCGTTGGACGTGCGGAACCACATCTCGGCCGTCAGTTCGTCCGCACCGGACGGGACGGAGCCTGGAATCTCAATGTGCCCGCCGTTGCCGAGGGTGACCGCGCGGTTGTCACCGGTGCCGAAGACACCGCCCCGGTCCATCTGGGAGTAGACCACCATGCCGTCGTCACCCTCGAAGGCCGCGCCCATGGCCGTGCCGCCGACCTCGCTGCGCAGGGCGGTTCCCTCGCTCTCGCCGAGCCGCCAGTACGCCGTGGGCGCGTCGGCGACGGCGACGCCCTGGTACCTGTCGCCCGTTCCCTGAACCAGCGCCTTGCGGGCTTGGACGTGACGGTTGGGGGTGTCCGTGTAGCCCGGGAAGCTCGTCCAGCCCAGGTAGGTCCAGATGGTGTCGCCAGAGGTGTTGGTCGCCTTGCGGAAGGTCACCAGGGGCTTGTTGTAAAAGGCCACTTCATCGATCTGGCCGCTGAAGTTGCGGTAGCCCGCGTCCTGGCCGTCCCAGCCGGACGAGGAGTAGCCGCCGCCGACGAACACGTGGGAGAAGCGCGAGGTGCCCACGCCGGTCCGGGTGCTGCCCTGGTAGGCGCCGTCGAGGAACAGCGCCTGGATGCCCTCGTTGCCGGTCAGCATCACGTGGTGCCACTTGTTGTCGGTGACGGTCGTGTCGGACAGGATGCTGGACGCGGCGCCGGAGAACCGTCCCCGTACCTTGCCGTCGGCGTCGACGAGCAGCATGGGCCGCCAGCCGGTCGGAGTGTCACCGAACTCGCTGTTCTGGTTGGCGACGAGCACGCCGGCCTCGGTGGTCTTGAACCACAGCTCCAGCGACATGGCCGTTGTGCTGCCGAGGGACTCGACGGGTACTTCGATTGCTCCGTCGCCGGTGAAGGTAGCGGAGGTGTCGTCACCGTCGGCGAAGATGCCCGCGTTGCCGAGCCGTACGGTGTCGAGGTAGGCGCCGTTCAGTTCCTCGCCGAGCGGGCTGGCCGCCTCGGCCCCGCTGCCCTCGCCCAAGCGCCAGTAGCCGGTCGGACCGCTGCGCTGGATGGCGTCGGCGTAGGAGACGGACGCGTTGGAGTAGGACGGTGCGGAGACCTTCCAGGCGCCGCCGTTGGCGTCGGTGTGCGCGGTCAGACGTCCGTCGACCGGGTCGTAGGTGGCGGCGGCGTGGACCCGACCGGACGGCAGGGTGACCTTCTTGACCTGCCCGATCGCGACCCGCGCGGCATAGTGTTCGGCGACCGTGGCGGCGTCCAACGGGTGGTTGTAGACCGCCACTTCGTCCATCTGGCCCTTGAAGCGGTACTCACCGCTCGCCAGCCCCATCCAGCCCGAACTCCCGTAGCCGGCGCCGAGATAGGCGTACTCACGGGACTGCTCGGTGATCGTGCCGGCCAGCGAGCCGACCTTGGCACCGTCCAGGTAGAGCGTCTGGGCCGTCGCCCCGCCCGACAGTACGACGTGATGCCAGGCACCGTCCGTCACCGTCCGCGACGACACGATGGGCGTCGCCCCGGAGACGCCCGCCAGGTAGAACTCGCCGCGCAGCTTGCCCGCGCCGTCGATGTTCAGCACCGGACGCCACGAGGCCGGCTTGTCTCCCAGTTCAGTGTCCTGGAACCCGACCAGGACGGCAGACGGTGTACTCGTCTTGAACCACAGTTCGATGGCAGGGAAGGCCGCGGCTTGCAGCGTGCCGGCGGGCATCTCGATCACGGAGTCTGTGCCGTCGAAGGTGACCGAGGTGTCCGTCGTTCCCCCGATGGCAGTATCAGTGCCGCCCAGCTGTACGTCCCGGTATACGGCCTCATTGAGCCCCGTGCGCGACACGGCCTCGCTGACCGCTGTCGCCCCTTCGGCCTCGCCCAGGCGCCAGTACGACGTGGGGGACGCGTCGAGCACGCCGTTGCGGTACACGGAGCCGTCGGCGTAGTCGTAGACCGTGCACTTGGTCGTCGACGAGGGCGGGCACACCCTGGAGAGACGGTCACCGGTGTAGGAGTAGGTCCAGGTCAGCCCTGATGTGCCGGTGTCGACGGGGCTCGTGGTCACCGACGCCACGTGGCCGTCCGACCAAGTGAACGTCAGCGAGCGCCCCGAGAGGTCGTCGGTTACCTTCTGGACCGGGCCGCCGTCCTCGGACTCGTGCGTGACGGACTGGGTGCGGCCGGCCACGTCCCGGAGCCGGGCCAGGACTCCGTTCGTCATGAAGTGATACGTGTTGCCGGAACGTTCCCGCAGGACCCATCCCTCCCCGGCTTGCCGGACAAGGGTGAGAGAACCACCAGGCGGACCGGTGTAGCTGCCGTCCGCGTTCCGTCCGAATCGCGCCTGTGAGCCGTCGGCGAGGGTCACGAGCACCGTCGACATGCTGGGTTCCTCCCGCAAGCGCATGTCCCAGCGCGTCGACCAACCGGTGCCGAACGCGCCGTCGGCGCGCGGGTCGAGCGAGTTGTAGGTGCGCGTGACGGCCAGCTCGGGGCCGACGGTGCCGACCGCCGCGTCGGTGGCGGCGGTGACGTAGTTGCCCGCGCGCGAACCGATCTCCTTGCCGTTGTCCGGGCCGCCCAGGTGGCTGGTGACGGTTGGCTGTAGTACTTGCGTGGTCAGCAGCGCCGGTCCGGGCCGGGCCGAGGTCGCGGAACCGTCGTAGACATAGGCGTACCAGGCGTAGGACTTCCCCCACGACATCCAGCCGGACGGCACCGCCCACTGCTGTTCGCTGCTGCGGGTGCCCTTCTTGCAGTTCTTGCGCAGGTTGCTGCCCTCGACCTCGCAGACCTCGAAGGTGTACTCCAGCGTCGACTTCGGGTAGCGGTCCGCGTCCGCGCCCTTCGCCCAGAGAGTGGGAGTGAGCGAGTCGACGGTGACCCCGCTGCCCGGTGACGCGGCGGTCAGCTGCGGCGGGATGTTCACGGAGGCGATCTTCACGGCGGGACCTGGGACGCCTGCGCTCGTGAAGCGGCTGACACCGACGTCGTCCATCGTCCACTGCACGGTGTACGTGGCGGGCGTCAGCGGGGCGATCTTCGCGGCCAGCGTCACGCTCTCGCCGGGCGACACCGCCTCCGGCATCGCCGTCCAGCGGATCTTCGCGCTGTCAGTGATCTCCTTGCCGGAGGAGTCGAACAGGTTGTACCGCAGCTTGTAGTTGCCGCCCGCGGGCCAGGTCTCCTGGCCCCGGTTGGTGACGGTGACCTTCTCCACGCCCTCGCTGGTGGCGGTGACCGGGGCAGTGAAGTCGCCGACCTTGTAGGTGGCACCGTACTCGGTCCAGGTGATGTCCAGGCTGGGCTTGCCGTTCGGGTAGTCGTCGGAGCCGAACTGCTTCCAGCCCTTGGAGTCCGAGGTGGACGCCTTGACTGCCAGGCCGTAGTTCCTCTTGCGGCCGTGCGTCCAGTCGTCGACCAGCTTGCGACCGGCCGAACCGAGTTTGATGCTCTCCCAGGCCGGCCCGCACGACCAGTTGGTCGTACCTTCCGGGCGCCAGCCGTGCGCGAAGCTCTTGGAGGCCAGCGACGAACCGGTCGCGGGGCCCGGGTACTTGGTGGTCGTGGACTCAGACCAGTTCGACGTGATGGGGTGCACGGTCACCGGGCGAGCGGTGCACGACTGCGACCACGTGTTGTACAGGGCCAGGTTGGCACCGAGGACCCAGGCGTTCTTCACCGTGCTCTCCACACCGGCGAACCGGAGGAAGGCCGCGGCCTTGTGGCTGCCACCGTCGTAGGTGCCGGCCTTGAGAACCGTGTCCGAGGCGAAGTTCTGGTTGTACGGGTACTCGACGTACGTCCCGGAGGTGGAGTCGACGGACTTGACCGAGGGGTCGACCCGGACCGGGTACACGCGCTCGGGGGCGTCCAGCCATTTCTTGTCCAGCTTGACCACCAGGACCTGCCGTCCGCCCTTCTCCTTCAGGCTGTAGGTGACGCCGGAGGAGATCGCGCCTTCGTTGGAGTCGGGGGCGAGGTTCGCGTCCTGCATCCAGCCGGCGGGCGTCCAGGCGCGAGTGGCACCGTCGGTGTCGGTGAACACCAGGCCGCCGTGGTCGTCGAGACCGGCGGTCAGCCCTTCCAGGTCGAGCGGGAAGCGCCATTCGCTGGGCGCGGAAGCGTTTTTGAGGACCAGGGTTTCCTTTACGGAGTCGCTACCCGCGAGGAACTCCAGGTCCGCGTGCGGACGCACGTCGGGATAGGTCACCGTGCTGCCATCGGTCCGCCCTCCCGACGCGCTCGCTCCCTCGACGCCGTAGCCGATGGACAGACCGTCACCGACCCGAATGCGCACCACCGAACTTGCGTCCGCCGCCCCCGCGAACTCGATCGCCGACGCGGTAGAGCGCGTCTCCCAGCCGTCGTTGCCCGCGCTCATCGTGCGCGAACCGGTGGTGTCCTGAGGGACGAGGGTGGTGTCGATGGGCTTCCAGCCGCCGTCCCGCCCACGGAAGTTGACCGGCTCGGTGTAGAAGCGACTGGTCTGAGTGCCGTCCGGGTTCTGGTACGTCCGCCGTCGTTCCGCACGCTGTCCAGTGAGCTCCTTGCTGCGTTTGGAGTCGAATCCACGGGGCGCGGCCGGGCGGGGTGCCTCGGTCTTCCGCACGGGACCCGGCTCGGGCAGCTTCGGCGTGCTGTCCAGCCGGGTCACTCCCGGATCGCCCGGAGCGGGCACCTGACCGCGCCCGGCCAGAGGACCCTCGTGGCCACCCTTGGCGGAGGCATCGGTGGCGTCGGCGGGTGCCGTGTGACGACGGCCTGCCGCCGATCCCCACGACTGGTCGGGAGCCTCTGCGGTGGAGGCAGCCCCCGTGGGCCCGTCGACGGTCGGCACCGCCTGCTCGGTTCCGGCGACCAGAGCCAGCACGAAAGCGACAGCGACTACAAGCGGACGTGCTGAGCGCACGATTCTCCCCACCCCGGGCGATCAAGACGGGGATTTCCTAATTCGCTCTACAGAAGGTGCACAAGTGCTCAGCAGGGTTCCGTTACTCAAAAGTGATGACGGTCACATGACATATCACCCCCGATCGGGATCTTCATGCTTGTGATGCAGGACACATAAAAACTCCGTTAGGGCTGGCACAACCATTCACAGCCTTCGCTGATCAAACACCGCGAACCAAGGGCCACTCCCGCGCCCCACACGCGGAGGCCTCCCCCAACGTTCGTGCCGCGTCACGCGGTACGCCGGACTTTCCGAGGTCTTCATGAAGCTTCGCCGCGCCATGGCAGCAGCGGCCGCTACGGCGGTCATAGCCCCGGTGGCTCTGCTCGCGGCACCGGCCGCGTACGCGACCGACGACACCACGCCCACGCCGAGCGCGTCGGTGAGCGAGTCCGCTCCCGAGACGTCCGCCTCGCCGTCGGCGACCGAGACCACGCCCGAGACGTCGCCGTCGCCGAGCACGTCCGTGAGCGAGTCGGCTCCTGACGCGACCGCGTCCGCTTCGGCCAGCGCGTCGACGTCGGCCAGCCCCTCCGCGTCCGCCTCCACCACTCCGAGCGAGCCCGCCGACGGGGACGACGAGGAGTTCCCGGAGTGTGAGGAGGCGAGCATCTCCGTGGGCCTCACCGGCTTCCCGGAGAAGATCGTCGCAGGCAGCGGCTGGAAGACGTTCGAGTTCAACGTCAAGAACACCAGCAAGACGGACATCGAGTCCCTGGTGGTCACGGCCAGCGCGTTCTCGGCCGCGGACCTGGACTCCGAGGAGAACCAGCTCTTCGACAAGTACGCACACTTCGAGTACCGCAACCCGAGCACCGGCAAGTGGACCAACGACTTCGCGGGCTCGGGCATCAACAACGGGTTCTTCTTCGGTGAGTTCCAGCTGGATGCCGGCCAGAAGGTCAGCATCGACCTGCGCGTGAAGATCGACGCCGGCGCGCCCGTGGGCGACAGCCTGGCAATCGCCGCCGGTGGCTACGACACGAGCGAGGGCGACTGCTTCGAGAACGGTGCGGTCTACCCGTTCCAGATCCTCAAGCCGGGCTCGAAGCCGGGTGACGTGGGCGACTCCGAGCCCTCCGGCCAGAAGCCGCCGAAGGACATCAAGCCGCAGGGTGAGGCCAAGCCGATCGAGGTCGAGGGCAACCTCGCCGAGACCGGTTCCAGCTCCGCCCTGCCGATGATCAGCCTGGTCGGCGGTGCCGCGGTCGTCGCCGGTGCCGGTGCGATCTTCGTGGTGCGTCGCCGCAAGGTCGGCGTGCAGGCGTAAGCCGTAACGGCCGACGGGCCGTTGCACCAAGCAGAAGAGGGACCTGCGCTCGGAGGGGGGCGCAGGTCCCTCTTCTGTATCCCGCTGTCGCTCAGCCCTTGGGCTTCGGCGGTACGGCCGGCATGCCGAGGAACGGCAGCCGCAGTGCGCCGAACGCCTCGGCCGGGACCGCCGGGTGCTTCGGCTCGACCGGCTGGAGACGCTCGTAGGCCGCGCCCTGGTGCGGACGCGGGTCGGGCTCGCCCTTGTTGGGCCAGTACGACATCGCCCGCTCGGCCTGGGCCGTGATGGTGAGGGACGGGTTGACGCCCAGGTTGGCGGAGACCGCCGCGCCGTCGACGACCGAGATGCCGGGGTGGCCGTAGAGGCGGTGGTACGGGTCGATCACGCCGGTCTCGCGGGAGTCGCCGATGGGGCAGCCGCCCAGGAAGTGGGCGGTGAGCGGGGTGCCCATCAGTTCGCCGACGTTGGAGCCGGCGAAGCCGTTGATCTCGGCGGCGAGTGCCGAGGCGCTGTCCGTGGCCGCCTTGATCTGCTTGGGGTTGGGGGCGCCGTGGCCCTGGCGGGCCGTGAGCAGGCCGCGGCCGATGCCCGACGGCTTCACGTACGTCGTCAGCGAGTTGTCCAGCGACTGCATCACCAGGCCGATGATGGTCCGCTCCGACCAGCGGCGGTTGGACAGGGAGCGCAGCACCAGCACGGGGTGGCGGGCCGCGTGGGCGAGGAAGCCCAGGACCCGTGAGGTGCCCGATTTCCGTCCGGCGTAGGGGACCTGGAGGATGGACAGGCTGCCCATCGAGTTGGAGCCCTTGCCGTAGCGGACCGGCTCGATGTGGGTGCTGGCGTCGGGGTGGATCGAGGACGTGATGGCCACGCCCCGGGTGAAGTCGGCCTTCGGCGCCCCGTGCGCCTTGCGGTAGCGCCGGTCGTCGGTCTGGGCGCCGACCAGGGCCTCGGAGTTGGTGCGGGTCAGCTCGCCCAGCCGGTCCGAGAGACGCGGCAGCCGGCCACCCGCCTTCATGCGGTGCAGCAGTGTCTGGGTGCCGTAGGTGCCGGCGGCGAGGACGACCCAACGGGCCGTGTAGGTGCGGCCCTTCTTCTTGCCGCGGTCGTCGGTGGGCAGGGTGGCGACGGCGTAGCCGCCGCGCGAGTCGTCGGTGACCGACACGACCGTCGTCATGGGGTGGACGACCGCGCCTGCCTTCTCGGCGAGGTGCAGGTAGTTCTCGTTGAGGGTGTTCTTCGCGCCGTGGCGGCAGCCGGTCATGCACTCGCCGCACTCCGCGCACGCCTTGCGGGACGGGCCCACCCCGCCGAAGTACGGGTCGGGCACCTCCTGGCCCGGCTTGGCCTTCACCGCGCCGTCGGCGTCCCTGCCGTCGCCGAAGAAGACGCCGACGGGGGCGAGGTGGAAGGTGTCGCCGCAGCCCATCCGCTCGGCGGCGGCCTTCAGGTGCACGTCGGAGGGGGTCATGGTCGGGTTGGTCCGGACGCCCAGCATGCGCCGGGCCTGGTCGTAGTACGGCGCCAGCTCGTCCTGCCAGTCGGTGATGTCACGCCACTGGGGGTCCTCGAAGAACGGCTTCGGCGGGACGTAGAGGGTGTTGGCGTAGTTGAGGGAGCCGCCGCCGACGCCCGCCCCGGCCAGGACCATGACGTTGCCCAGCAGGTGGATGCGCTGGATGCCGTACATGCCGAGCTTCGGGGCCCAGAGGTAGTTCTTGAGGTCCCAGGAGTTCCTGGGCAGGGTCTCGCGGGTGAAGCGGCGGCCCGCTTCCAGGACGCCCACGCGATAGCCCTTCTCCGTGAGGCGCAGGGCGGTCACCGAGCCGCCGAAGCCGGAACCCACGACGATGACGTCGTAGTCGTAAGCGTCCTGAGACACGTGCCGTCTCCCCTGTGAGTGTCTGAAGCGAAGGTCGTCTACCGGAACCGGAATGCCTTCATCAGGCGCAGGCTCCTGCTCATGAACTGGGCGTACTTCTCGTCGTCCATGCCCAGCGAGGGGGCCATGGGGAGCACACGCTGGTGGGCGACGGTCTGGGCCTCGGTGTACTTGAGGATGCCCTCGGAGCCGTGGCGGCGGCCGAGGCCCGAGTCCTTCATGCCGCCCATGGGCGACTGGACGCTGCCGTAGGCGGGGGCGTAGCCCTCGTTGATGTTGACCGTGCCGGTGCGCAGGCGGGCCGCGACCTCCTGGCCGCGGCGGCCGTTCCTCGTCCAGACCGAGGAGTTCAGGCCGTACGCCGTCGCGTTGGCGCGCTCGATCACCTCGTCCTCGTCGGTGAAGCGGTAGACCGAGACGACCGGGCCGAAGGTCTCCTCCGTGCAGACGGACATGTCCGTGGCGACGCCGTCGAGGATCGTGGGCTCGAAGAAGTACGGGCCGATGTCGGGGCGGGCCACCCCGCCCGCGACGACCTTCGCGCCCTTGGCGACGGCCTCCTCGACATGCCGCGTGACGGTCTCCAACTGGCGTTCGCCGACCAGGGAACCCATGTCGGCGCCGTACGCCAGGGACGTGCCGAGGCGGATCGCCTTCGTGCGGGCGGCGAAACGCTCCAGGAAGGCGTCCGCGATGGACGCGTGGACGTACAGCCGCTCGATGGAGATGCACAGTTGCCCGGCGGAGGAGAAGCAGGCCCGGACGGCACCGGCCGCGGCCTTCTCGATGTCGGCGTCCTCCAGCACCAGCATGGCGTTCTTGCCGCCGAGTTCGAGGGAGACGCCGACCAGCCGGGCGGCGGCGCCCTGGGCGACCTCGCGGCCGGTGCGGGTGGAGCCGGTGAAGGAGACGTAGTCGGCGTGCCGGACGACCTCGGGGCCGATGACCGGGCCGTCGCCGAGGACGACCTGGAAGACGTCGGCGGGCAGCCCGGCCTCGATGAGCAGGTCGCGGGCCCACAGGGCGGTCAGGCAGGTCTCGGTGTCCGGCTTCATGACGACGGCGTTGCCCGCGACGAAGGCCGGGAGCGCGTCGCCGACGGAGAGTTCGAGGGGGTAGTTCCAGGGGGCGATCTGGCCGACGACACCGCGCGGGTGGCGCAGTTCGGTGACCTTGGTGAGGGTCGGCATGGCGCCGGCGTGCCGCTTGGGCCGGAGGTAGGCCGGGGCCTTGCGGCCGTAGTGCCGGGCGGCGACGGCGACGGCCTGGACCTCCTCGTGGGCGTGCAGGCGGGCCTTGCCGGTCTCCAGCTGGATGAGGTCGAGCACCTCGGCCTGCCGCTCCAGCACCAGGTCGTGGAAGCGGAGCAGGACGGCGGCGCGCTGCCGTACGGGGGTCTGCGCCCACACGGCCTGGGCGGCGCGGGCCTGTTCGAAGGCCTTCGCCACGTCCTCGGGCGTCGACTCGGGGAGGTCGGCCAGCTTCTCGCCGGTGAACGGCGTGTGGTTGGCGGTCCGGCCGGAGCCGGCGACGCCCTTGGTGAGCTGGGCGACCAGCTCGGGCGTGACCACGTCGTCGGCGGTGCGGGCGCCCTCCGGGGCGGGGGCGAGGGGATTTGTGCCGGTTACTGGGAGGGTCGTACCGGTGAGTGCCGTCCCGGTCTCTGCCGTCTTCTCGGTGGCCTGCGCGTCCGTCATGACGCGCAGGGTATGCCGCGGCGGAGCCTTTGGGTACCCGTCGGTAATACGGCTTCACCGAGTGCACACACGACGCCAGTGGCTGCTGGCAACAAACAGCCTGATCAGGGCGTTGGGCGGTGACGGTGCGGTGATTCAGCCTTTTACGATCCCGAGTCGGTCCCGGGCGCCCCGGAACAGCGAGGCGCCCTCCTTCTCCTCCGGCGTGCCGCTGGGCATGTCGACGCGCAGCTCGTACATGCGGTCGTCGTCGGTGCGGATCAGCAGGCGCATGACCCGCCTGGGGGTCTCGCCGGAGGTGTAGGTGGTGTCGGCGAGGGCGGCATCGTAGCCCTGGACACGGGTCGGGGCGTACCGCGTGTGCGCCGTCCGCCCCCATGCCCGGGGCGTCTCGCGGGCCTGGTCCATCGGGGCGCCCGGGGCCTTGTCCCAGAGGAGGAGGCGGACCCGGATCGTGCCGCCCCGCTCGTCGCCGTAGAGCGTCGCGCGGGGCCGGCCGGCCGCGCCGCCGGTCCTGTCGAGGACCCGGTAGGGGCGCGGGAGGTGGAGCACGGCCGCCATGCCCGGTTCGCGGTGCGGGGTCCAGGTGTCCCCGGCACCCGGGACAGGACTGGTGCGGGCCGTCTGTTCCGCGCTCTCGGCGCTGCCCGTGTCGGCGAGTTGGGTGGCGGCTCCTATACCGCCGGCGAGCAGTGCGCTGAGGAGGGCGAGGGGGGCGGGGCGGAGGAGCGTGTGACGCTTCGGGGGCTCCGTGGGCTTCGAAGGCTTCGAGGGCTCCGTGGCCTTCGGGGGCTCCAAGGGGACGGCGGTGCTGTCTGCTTGCGCTCCGGTGAGGGGGGACTCCGCCTGCTGTGGTGTCTCCCTGGGGGGTGCTTTGGTGCCGGGGCTCTCCGCCGGCTCTTGTGTGACCGTGGGGGGCGCTCCGGAGCCAGGGGCCTTCGCCGGCTCTCGCATCTCCGTACGGTGCGCTCCGGAGCCAGGGTTCTCCGCCGGCTCTCGTACCTCCGTAGGGGGCGCTCCGGTGCCGAGGGCCTCCGCAGGCTCTCGTGTCTCCCCCGCGCGCACTCCGATGCCGGGGGCTGCGGGCACCTGCTGCGCGACCGGCGGCCGTCCGGCCACCGCCTCCAGCGCCTTCTCGACCTCCTCGGCGTCCGGCCGCTGTTCGGGGTCCCGTGCCAGCAGCCGTGCGATCAGCGGCCCGAGCGGTCCGGCCCGCCGCGGTTCGGGCGGCTCCGCGGCGACGATCGCGGCGAGCACGGACTCGGGCGTGGCCCGGCGGAACGGGGACGCCCCCTCGACGGCGGCGTACAGCAGTACGCCCAGGGACCACAGGTCGGAGGCGGGCCCGGCGATGCGGCCGGACATCCGCTCGGGGGCGACGAAGTCCAGCGAGCCGACGAACTCCCCGCCGGCCGTGAGCGACTCCTCGCCCTGCACATGGGCGATCCCGAAGTCGGTGAGGACGACGCGCCGGTGCGGGCCGAGCAGCACATTGGCTGGTTTCACCTCCCGGTGCACGATGCCGACGGAGTGCGCGGCACGCAGGGCACCGAGGACGGCGAGGCTGATCCGGGCGGCTTCGCGCGCGTCGACCGGGCCGCGCCGGAGCCTCTCGTGCAGGGACTCGCCTTGGACCAACTCCATGACGATCCACGGGAGTCCGTCGAGCGCCGCGTCGACCGCGTGCAACCCGTCACGTCCGACCGGCCGGTGGCCATCGATCCGCCCGTCGCGTGCGTCCGGCCGCCGCTCCGGCTCGACGACCACGTCGTGGATGGTGACGGCGGCGGGGTGGTCGACGCGGGCGGCGGCGCGGGCCTCGCGGTAGAGCCGGTGCGCTGCCCGCCGGTGGCTCTCGTCCTCCGGGTCGCCCGGCAACCGGGGCTGCTTGACGGCGACGTCACGCTGCACGAGGTCGTCATAGGCCCGCCAGACGGTGCCCATCCCGCCGGAGCCGATGCGCTCGATCAGCCGGTACCGCCCGCCGACCAGTCGGCCCTGGGCGCCCGTCCCGCCCCCGTCGTTGCTCATGCCCCATCAGTATCCCGCAGGACGGCCGCTTGTCGACGCGAGGCAGTGGCCGGACGCCGGTTCAGGCCCCGTCGACGTCCAGGTTCGCGATCGCCGTCCGCGCCACCTCACGCCCGCGTTCCGTGAAGTCGCCCTTGCCCGGGTAGCTGACGGTGAGCTTGTACATGTCGCCGCCGGAGGTCTTGTAATAGAAGATCCTCAGCTCGCGGGGGCGGGGGTCGTCCCTGTCGTCGGTCTCGTAAGTGACGGTGTTCTCGGCGGCCTTCCTGCCCCTGTACGTGGTCCCCTCGGGTTGCGTCTTCGGGTTCTCCGGCATGTCCAGGGGGTAGCTGCCGTTGTCCTTGAACCCACTGTCGTCGTCGTACATCTCGGCGGCCGCGGAGCCCGCGATGGTGCTGCCGGTGTCCTCCGCCTTCTCGTCGAGGGTCAGGCCGATCCAGATGCTGCCGCTCCAGTCGGTGTACGTGACCCAGTGCCCCTGGTCCGACTCCCGGTCGGGCACGGTCCGCTGGTAGTCGCCGGGGACGGCCGGCGACGCGGCGAGTTCCTCGTGCCGGTGTGTCTTCCAGCCCTCGGGCAGCGGCCCGGCGAACGGGTTCGCGAGCACCAGGTACGCCGTCACCGCCGCCGCGACGACCGCCGCACCGAGCCCGATCCACTCTTTGCGGCCGAGCCGGAGTCTTCGGCCCTCACCGCCCTGGCCGCCCGTGGCCTGAACGACCTGCGTCGGCCGGCCGGCGGGTTCGCGGCGGCTTCCAGCAGGACACGCACCCGGGCGGCGTTCGGGCGGCGGGCCGGGTCCCACCGTCTCGTCCTTGGCCGGCCACACCATGCCCATCCCGCCGTGCCCGAGCTTCGCCAGCAGCCAGTAACGACCGGTGATGAGCCGTCCGGGCTGGACCACCTGGGTGGGCGCCGCGTACGGGTTGCCGGGATGCGGTACGGCCGCCGGCTGGCCAGGCGGTTGCAGAACGAAACTCGTCGGCTCGCCGGCCCCATGTCGGGCACCGTGTCGGGCTCCCCCGTTGCTGCTCATGAGTCCATCCACATCGCGCCAAGCGCTTGCGTATCCGGCAAGAACGGCTTCCGGTCACACACCCGTGACGCGCACCGAGCCGTATCTCCTACCTGTGTGCCCGTCCGGGCGCGGACGAATGGGTCGACGTCGGGCGGGTGCCGGCCGTGGAGGGAGAGGGCGCGCGGGTCACGGTGACGGTGGCGGTGGGGGTGCCGGAGGAGGGAGGCCGGGCCGTGGGCGTCCGTGGCGCCGAACTCGCCGGTGTACCGCCGCCGTCGCCGTCCCGGTCCGCGAGCAGCACCGCGGCGGACAGGCCCGCACCCGCCGTCGCGGCGACCAGCAGCGCTGCAATGAGGGCACCCCGCGTCGAGAGCCGCTGCGGTCCCGTACGGGCCGCTGGCGGCATACGTCCCACCTCCAGGAAGGCCCGCAGCATCCGCTCCGCCTCGGCCGCGTCCAGCCGCCTGTCCGGATCGCGTTCGAGCAGGCCGCGTACGACGGGCAGGATCGGCGCGGCCTGCTCGGGCGGCCGTATCTCGTCGGACACGACGGCGTGCAGGATGCCGCCCAAGGAGTCGCGCCGGAACGGCGATTCGCCGCTGAGGGCCGCGCACAGCAGCGCGCCGAGCGACCACAGGTCGGACTCGGGGCCGGTCCTGGCCACGTCTCCGGCCATCCGCTCGGGCGCGGTGTACTCGGGAGAGCCGACGAAGGAACCGGTCTCGGTGAGTGTGGTCGCGCCGGAGACCTGGGCGACACCGAAGTCGGTGAGGACGACCCGGCCGTCCTCGGCGATCAGCACGTTCGACGGCTTCACGTCCCGGTGCAGCACACCGGCCGCGTGCGCGATGCTCAGGGCGCCGAGCAGGGCGATGCCGATGCGGGCGGCCTCGGCGGCGTCGACCGGGCCGCCGGTGGCGATGCGGTCGGCGAGCGAGCCGCCCTCGACCAGTTCCATGACCATGTAGGGGCGTTCGTCCTCCTCGACGACGTCGTGGACGACGATGACGTGCGGATGGCTCAGCTGGGCGACCGCGCGGGCCTCGCGCAGGGTGCCGTCGCGCCGCCGCCGGGCCTGGGCCGCGGAGAGGGTCTCGTCGACGGGGAGTTCCTTGACGGCGACCTTGCGGCCGAGCAACTGGTCGGTGGCCCGCCAGACGACACCCATGCCGCCACGCCCGAGCCTCTCTTCCAGCCGGTAACGGCCCGCGACGACACGGCCGCCTGCCTCGGTCCCCATGCGCCCCATGATGCCGCAGGGACGCACGCCTTCCGTGGCGGCGACCGGCCAAGTATGCCGCCGTCCCAAGACAGTCGATGGCACACTCCAGCGTGCTCAGGCCTGGGCGCGGACCATGCTGGATCGGATCGACGAGGTCACCGCGATGGAACGGCGCCTCAACGCTCGTGTCGAGGAACGCATTCGGCCGTTCGAGCGTCAGGTCCGCCGATGGGCCCTGGTGTCCGAGCCAACCGATCCGGTCGGCCGACTGCTGTGGCTCTCACTCGCGTTGCGGCCGCACTCACGACCTGACCGCTGCCCGCACCCACCGGATTACGGGCGTCTGAGAGCGCCAGGGGCGTCCCCATCCTGGCCGAACTCCGCCTGCCAGGGCGGCGACTCCTGGATGACCACCGGCATCGAACGCAAGCCTTCAGGACTCACCCACGGTGAGTCCGGCCAGGCCGTCGGCGCTGGGTTTGACCAGGTCGGGCCGGACGGCCACACCGCGATGCAGCGGCTTACCGCGGCGACAACTCCTGGGGACCGGCGCCTCGGGGAGCATGACGTTCACCAACTGGACGTCCGACTATGTGGACATCAGCGGTTGGGTCAAGGACACCGCTGCCGATGGTCACCATGTGGCCATCAGATTCAGATCCATTGACCACTACACCGGCTGGGTGACGGACTGGCCCTGGCGTACCGAATACGACGGAAACGGATCGACTACCTCCTTCACCACATACGCAAACCCCTCCGGCGATGATCTCGACTCCATCGGCGCGCAGGTGGCGGTCAGGGAAGGAACCAAGATCGTCCGTTCTTGCACGGACTGGGCCTGAGCCCCGGCGCGACAACCAATGTCATCGCGACGACGTATCGGCCCACGCCATGTCCGGTTGGGCCGATACCTGGCCGCCTTCCGTGAGGTCGTCGTCCACGTAGGTCACGACGTTCTCGATCAACCCTCCTGGAAGCCCCGCAGGATCCAGTCGAACTGCTTCCTGGTGGTGGCCCAGTCGTCGGTCGGTGAGGCCGCGTAGATGGAGTACTCGGTGCCGTCACCGTCCATGTACCCGACGTCGATCGCACGGTAGGGCCCCGGGAAGTAGTGCGGCGCGTCCTTGGCCAGCGCGTTCCACGTGTACTCCCAGCGGGCGCCCGGCTGATCGCGGAAAAGCTCCTCCTTGAGGCGCAGCCCCTTGTAGTCCTGCAGCCGTGAGACCCGCTGTTCCAGGTTGCTCATGTGCGCGTAAGAGGTGCTGAAGTCCGGTGCGGTGTCGACGGCGACCCGCACGAGGTGCTTGCCCTTGTCGGGCGAGTAGTCGACCTGCCGGAGGCCGTCCTGGTCGATGGAGACGGACCGCTTCCACCCCTTGGGCAGGGGGATGCTGAACCCCACCGGGTCGTGGCGCCGCACCCAACCGGCTGGAACCACCCCCTGACCGCCCTCGTCACTCGGCGTGGCACTGGCGCTCGGAGTCGGCGCAGAGGCGGAGTTGCCGGGGCCGGCCGTGCCGAACTGCTGCAGCGCGACCGCGGCTCCCGCACCGATGACCGCGGCAAGGGCGACGACGAGGGCGGCCGTTCGCAGACGGTGCCCCCCTTTCGGGGGCGCGGCGGACGGGCCGACCTGGGTGACGGCGGTCTGGTGCGGCCTGGTGACACCGGTCCGCGGCTGCTCGTGGGGCCCCTGATGTCCGTACGACCCGTGCCGCGTCGGCACGTACACCTGTGCCGCGCTCGGGCGCCGTCCCTCCGCCGTCTCGACCAGCATCTGCTCGGTCTCGGCCACGTCGGGACGTGTGGCCGGATCCTTGCGCAGCAGGGCATTGATGACGGGCGCGAGCGGACCGGCGTGCCGGAGCTCGGCGGCCTCTTCCTCGACCACGGCCTGCATGGTGGTCAGCGGTGTCGTGCGGCGGAACGGCGACCGGCCCTCCACCGCCGTGTAGAGCGTCGCGCCGAGCGCCCAGAGGTCGGAGGAGGGGCCGGGGTCGTGGCCGCGTACGCGCTCGGGCGCCAGGTAGTCGACCGAGCCGACGACCTCTCCGGTCCGGGTGATGGTCGTGTCGCCCTCGATCTGGGCGATGCCGAAGTCGGTGAGCAGCACCCGCCGGTCGCGGGCGAGGAGCACGTTGCCCGGCTTGATGTCACGGTGCAGGACTCCGGCGGTGTGCGCGGCGCGCAGGGCCCGCAGCACCCAGAGGCCGATGCGCGCCGCCTCGCGCGGCTCGACGCGGCCCTCCTCCTTGACCGCGTCGGCAAGGGAGCGGCCCTCGACCAGCTCCATGACGATCCAGGGGCGGCCGTCGTGCTCCAGCACGTCGTGCACCGTGACGACCGCGGAGTGGTTGATCCGTGCCGCGGCACGCGCCTCGGCCCGGGTGCGGGCCAGCAGGATCGACTGCTCGCTCTCGGAGACGTAGAGGGCGGCCGTCAACTCCTTGATGGCGACCGACCGGTGCAACACCTCGTCATGTGCACGCCAGACCCGCCCCATGCCGCCGCTGCCGATGGATTCGGCCAGCCGGTAGCGGCCCGCGACGAGCAGGCCCTGCATCTGATTCACGTTGCCCCGCAATGGTCTTGACAGGGTCAGCGTAAGGACCCGCCCTCACCCAGGGAACAAGCGGGGTATCACGGTGACCGCACTGTGACGGTTGTGCCTGCCGGGACGGGAGGCAACCAGATGTCGCACAACGGCGCACAGGCGGCGCGCCGGTCTCTCAGCGCGTGACCTTGTACGTCGCCGCCGCCTGCTCGTACAGCCGCGTCACCTCGTCCCGTTCGGACTCCGGGCCGCGCACCTGGACCACGTGGTAGCGGCCGTCGACCAGCATCGCGAGGTTGCGCACGTACAGGTCACCCCCGCCGCCGGTCCAGGTGAACTGTCCCTCGGCCATGGTCCGCCCGCCCACCTCGATCCTCTTCAGGCCGGTGGAGGTGGCCCAGCTGGAATCCCGGTACGGCTGCAACTCGCGCTCCGACTCCCGCTGGTAGGCCATCGGGTCGCTGCCGTACTCCGAGGCGCTGTCCCGGCCCGGCACGACGATCAGCTCGAAGGCGCCCCTGGAGTAGACGACCTGACCGCTGCCGTTGCGCGGTGCACGCTCCCAGCCCTTGGCGACGGCGACCTGGAACCCGGCCGAGTCCTTGCGCAGCGTGAAGCCGTCGGCGACGTCGGGGTCGGTGGTCTGCGTCTCGGTGGTGCCGGCCGACGACGACGGGCTCTTCTCCGGCTCGGGCGAGGTCTGCTCGGGCCGGGGCTCGCTGCTGGCGTCGGGCTCGGGCGCCTGGCTCACCTCACCGGCGGCACCCGTGCGGTCCGTGCCGTTCGCGCCCTCGGTCCCCGACTTGGGCATGAAGAGCATGGCGTAGGCGATCGCCGCGGCCATCGCGAGCAGCACCAGCAGGAGCAGGGTGCGGCCCAGCCGGCGCGGCGAACCGGGCTGCTTCTTCGCTCGCTTGTGCCGTCCGTGGTGCGCGGGCAGCCCGGCCTTCCGCCTGCGCACGAGTTCACCCCGGCGCCGTACGACGGGCAGCCGGCCGGGGTCCACGGGCGGTGCCGGGACGACGTGCAGCCCGGCCTCCGGCTCGGGCGCCGAACGCACCAGCGAGCGCAGCCAGCCGCGCGCCTCCTCGAAGTCGAGGCGCTCGGTGGGGTCCTGGCGCAGCAGGGATTCCACCACCGGCCGCAGCGGACCGCACTCCTCGGCGTAGGCGGGCGGCTCCGCGCACACCATCTGCACCAGCTCGGCCGTCGACTCCTCGGGGTAGGGCGCGTGTCCCTGCACGGACCTGAAGAGCAGCGCGCCGAGCGCCCACAGGTCGGTCGCGGGGCCGATCGGTGCGGCCAACTGCCAGTTCTCGTGTACGGGTCCGGCCTGTTCCGGCGCCCAGCGCTCGGTGACGGGCCCGACCACGGCCATCCGCGCCTGCCGCGCCCGCTCGGCGGCCAGCGCCGTCGCCGGACCGCGCCGGGGGGCGGGGGTGTCGGCGACCAGGTCGTCCCATCGCGTGGACTCGCCGTGCGTTCCGGTGTCCGGGGCCGGCGGGAGGGCCGTCTGCTCCCGGCCCTGCGGCGCGGGCTCGCCACCGATCGCTCCACGGGGTGTCGCACCGTGCCAGCCGGTCGTCCGCGGGCCGCCGCCCACGCCGTAGGGGTCGGCGATCCGCCCGGGCGGCTGGGCCCCCGGGGCCGTGCCCTGCCCGGGGATGTACGGCGACTGCGCCGAGCCGTTGCCGTAGGGCGCGGCCCCGCCGTCGGGGGCCGGCCGGGCGCCGGGCAGTGCCGCCCGCTCGCCCTCCTGCGCCTCCTGTACCCGTGCCGCTGCCCGGGCACCGGCGCGGTAGGCCGCGATCGCCCCGGCACGCGCCGCCCGCGGGTCCCCGCTCTCCCGCACCGCACTGCGCGCCGGCACCACCGATCCGCCACCGGGGCCCTCGCCCCCGGCCGAGGGCAGTCCCCTGGACTCCCGGGCCTCTATGGCGGCGCGCCGCGCGGCCTCGGGATCACCCGCCCCGCCGATGCCTCCGGCCGGCCCGGGGCCTCCCGGCCCTCCGACTCCAGGGACCGGCCCGGCGCCGCCGCCGTCCTGCCCCGGCCGCTGCCCGGACTCCTCGAAGGCCGGTTCCGGCACCGGGTCGTATCCGCACAGCGCCTCCTCGGCGGCGCCCACCGCGAGCCCGGTCAGCATCACCCGGCCGTCGTCGCAGACGAGCACCGTCCGCGCGGTGATGTTCCGGTGCACCCAGCCGTGCGCGTGCAGCACCCGAAGGGCCATCAGCACGTCGGAGGCGACCTCCGCCGCCCGGTACGGCGTCAGCGGCTTCTCGGCGAGCAGCGCCGCCAGCGGACGCGCCGCCACCAGCTCACTGACGATCCAGAGTGAACCGCCCTCGGCGAACACGTCGAAGACCTGGTCGAGTCGGGGATGGTCGGGGATGGCCGCCGCGGCCTGCGCCGCCTCGACCGCGCGCCGCACCACCGGATCCGTGGGCCGCCGCACGCCCGGACGGGCGCCCGCACGCCCCCCGGGCCGCCGCGCACCACCGTCACGTGCCGTGAAGCCGTCGGGCAGCCCCTCCGCGTCGAGCACCTCCGCCTCGACCACTTCCGGCAACGGCACCTGCCGGACCAGGACTTCCTGTCCGCTGTAGGTGTCGAAGGCCCGGGTCTCGGTGAGTTCGTACTCGTCGGACGGGGGCAGCGGCAGGCGGTAGCGGTCGGCGAGTACCCGGCCCGCGTAGTCGTCCACGTTGCCTCCCCCGGCAGCCCGGTCGGTCACATCCGTTCGCCCCGCGGTCCGATTCGGCTGCGCACGGTCCGCAAACATTTACGATACGTGCCGCAGGCAACCCGCAATGCGGGGATGCCAGATCTCACTCCCCAAACCCGGGGCGCCTCATGCTCAGGACTTGGGTTCGAAGGTCTTCGTGAACGTCCGCCACGTCTCCTTGCGCAACTCGCCGTCCCAGCCTGCCGCCTTGGCCGTGTACATCAGCGCGTACCCCTGCCGGTCGTCGACCACGAAACCCCGGTCGATCGTCCGGTACCGGGTGCCGCCGTCCGTGTAGGTGAACTCCCAGTCGGCCGTGTTCCAGTCGCGGTAGTCCACCTTCTCTATACGGATCTTCTTGTACTGCGCGCGCACCATGTAGCGCTCCTGGCTCTTCCAGTCCGCCACCGGGTCACCCTTGGGCGTGGACGTCCAGGCGATGAGCAGCTTCTGCCCGTCGGGCCCGGTGAAGCGGTCGCCCGCCGCACCCGTGGACCGGTACTTCCAGCCCTTCGGCAGACCGATCGAGTACCCCTGGTTCCCCTGGTGAGTCGACTCCGCCGCGGTGCCCTTCCCGCCGCCGGAGCCGCCCTCGTCCGCCGAGCCGCTCGTCTGTCCGCCCGGCGTGCTGTCCGAGACGGACCCGGACGGCGCGGGCTGGGACTCCGCACCGTCCGTGCGCGTGCCGTCGCTCTCGTCGCCCTTGGTGTCGGAACTGCCCGACGCGGTGGCGGCGTGCTTCCCGCCGCCCTTGTCGGAGGCCCCCTTGGAGCCCTCGTCGTCACCGCCCAGCGTGAGGGCGAGGACGGTGCCGATCACGGCCAGCACCACGATCACGGCGATGATCATCAGGGTTCGCCGCGGCACCACGTCGGTGAGCGGCGCCCGGGGCACGGGCCTGGGCGGCAGGTCCGGCGGCGGCACGACGGGCCATCCCGAACTGCGCCCCTCGGACGCCGTCTTCGCTTCCGTCGCCCCCCGCTCGCCGCCGTCGGCAGCCGCAACCGAGCCCGACTGCGTCGCGGACGCGCCCGCGTCCCCGGCCCGGCCCGCTTCGCCGTCCGGCGCGGAGGAGGCCTTGCCCGCCGCCTGGGAAGAGGCGGCGGCGGTACCGGACTTGGCGGCGAGGGCGGCCGGTCCGGCAGCGGCCTTGCGCACGGAACGCAGCGCTCCGCGCAGCCGCTCCCCGGGTTCCTCGCCCCGCTTGCCCGCGGCCCCCGCCGAACTCCCCTGGCCCGAGGACCTGTCGGGCTGCGCCGGCAGCGGCACGACCTTCGTCGCGTCCATGGGCTCCGGCTCGGCCTTGTCCGGCGCGCGCAGGACCGCGTTCAGCATCGCCCGGGCGCCCGCGTCGTCGAGCCGCTGCGCGGCATCCTTGGTGAGCAGTCCGTAGATGACGTCCTTCAGCGGGCCCGCGTTCTTCGGCTCCTCCAGCGGCTCCGTCATCACAGCCGTGAGGGTCGCTATGGCCGACCCCTTGTCGTACGGCGGCGCACCTTCCACCGCCGCGTACAGCAACCCGCCGAGGGACCACAGGTCGGCCGCCGGGCCCGGCTTGTGACCGCGAGCCCGCTCCGGGGAGATGTAGGAGGGCGCGCCGACGAGCATGCCGGTCGAGGTGATGGACGGGTCGCCCTCGACCTGGGCGATGCCGAAGTCGGTGAGCACGACCCGGCCGTCCTCGGCGATCAGCACGTTGGACGGCTTCACGTCTCGGTGCAGGATTCCCTCGCGGTGGGCGGACCGGAGCACGTCGAGGACGGCGAGCCCGACCTCGGCGGCGCGCTTGGGTTCGAGGAGGCCGTCCTCCCGGATGACCTCGGCGAGCGACTTGCCCTCGACGAGCTCCATCACGATCCAGGGCCGGTCGTCCTCCTGGACGACGTCGAAGACCGTCACGGCGCTGTTGTTGCGGATGCGCGCGATCGCCTTGGCCTCGCGCAGCGTCCGCGTGATCAGCCGCCGCTTCTCCTCCTCGTCGATGTTCGACGGGAACCGCAGCTCCTTGACGGCGACCGTCCGTCCGAGGGTCTCGTCCTGGGCCCGCCAGACCGTGCCCATGCCTCCGCGGCCCAGCACCTTGCCCAGTCGGTAACGCCCCGCGAGGAGACGCTCCGTGTTGTCCTGACGAGTGTCCTGACGAGATGTGCCCGCCCGCTCCGCCTCCGACATGCGTCCCCTCATGCAACCCGCCCTGACAGAGCCTTCATTGTCTCTCACCCGACAAGTGCCCGGCGCCCAGGGGCCCCCTGGCGAACGCCCACGGCTCCGTCTCCCGGGAGCCCGGGTGCGCCACGCCCCGCGCGGCCTTGCATGATGGGCCCTCACCAGGGAGGAAACCGTATGCCGCCGATTCGGACATTGCCGGCCCTGCCGGTGGCCGCCGCCCTGTTCGTCCTCCCCCCGGCCGACTCGTCGGCCCTGTCGATGCCGCCCGCCGACGCGGTGCTGCCGCTGCTGGTGACGCAGGGCCGAGCCCCGGCCGCGGCCCTGCTGGCCCGGGAGGGGACCACCACCCGCTATGCCACCACCGGTCCGGGAATCGCCCGGTCGGACCATTTCCGCGCCGGCAGCATCACCAAGACGTTCATCGCGACGGTCGTGCTGCAACTGGCCGCCGAGCACCGGCTGTCACTGTCCGACACGGTGGAGCAGCACCTGCCCGGCCTGGTGCGAGGAGCCGGCAACGACGGCCGCGCGCTGACCCTGCGCTCCCTGCTCACCCACACCAGCGGCCTGTACGACTTCACCGCGGACACCGACGGAACCGTGCCCGTCACACCCCGTCAGGCGCTGCGCCTCGCTCTCACCCACCCTCCGGCCGAACGCGGCCGCTTCTCCTACTCGAACACCAACTACGTCCTGCTCGGCCTGGTCATCCAGCAGGTGACCGGCCACTCGTACGCCACGGAGGCCGAGCTCCGCATCATCACTCCCCTGCGTCTGACGGGCACCTCCTTCCCCGGATCCCGCTCCTCGCTGCCCTCTCCGCACGGCCGCGCCTACGCCGCCGACGGAACCGACGTCACCGAGCTCGACCCGCGGGTGGCCGGCGCCGCGGGCGAGCTGGTGACCACGCTCACCGATCTGGACCGCTTCTACACGGCCTTGCTCGGCGGCCGTCTGCTGCCCCCGCACTGGCTGCGCGAGATGCTCGACACCCGTGCCGCACACGGCGCGTACGGCATGGGCGTGTTCCCCGAGAGACTTCCGTGCGGCATCACGGTGTGGGGGCACAGCGGGCACATATCCGGCAGTTATGTGCGCACCGCGGCCACCGTCGACGGCCGGCGGGTCCTCACCTTCCGCGTGAACACGGACGCGATCGCAGACCCCGGTCTCGAACCCGCGGTGCTCGCCGCCGAGTTCTGCCCCCGCACCTCGTAGAACGACCCGGCTCCGAACGGAGATCCCGTTCCCCGACACTCGTTCGGGTGATGCGTCCGGCAGGACCTGTCAGGGCCCCAGCGGCACGATGTCCGGCGCCCCCAGCCGCGCCGCGTCCGCCGTCAGGTCGTCCGGCTGGCGCTGCGACTCCCGCTCGGCCTCCACCCGCTTCTGGTAATGCTCGACCTCGCGCTCGATCTGGTCCTTGTCCCAGCCGAGCGCGGGCGCCATCAGCTCCGCGGCGTCGCGGGCGCTGCGGGCGCCCCGGTCGAAGGTCTCGATCGAGATGCGCGTCCGCCGGGTCAGCACGTCGTCGAGGTGCCGCGCCCCCTCGTGGGAGGCCGCGTAGACGATCTCGGCGCGCAGATAGTCGTCGGCCGCCACCAGGGGTTCGCCCAGGGACGGGTCCTCGGCGATGAGCTCGAGCAGCTCCTCGGTCATCGCCCCGTAGCGGTTCAGCAGATGCTCGACCCGGACCACGTGGAGACCGGTCCGGGCGGCGATCCGCGCCCGCGCGTTCCACAGCGCCCGGTAGCCCTCGGCGCCCAGCAGCGGCACGTCCTCGGTGACGCACTCGGCGACGCGCATGTCGAGTCCGTGCACCGCCGCGTCCACCGCGTCCTTGGCCATGACCCGGTACGTCGTGTACTTGCCGCCCGCCACGACGACCAGCCCGGGCACCGGATGCGCCACGGTGTGCTCACGCGACAGCTTGCTGGTGGCGTCGGACTCGCCCGCGAGCAGCGGCCTCAGGCCCGCGTACACCCCTTGGACGTCGTCCCTGGTGAGCGGCACCGCGAGCACCGAGTTCACATGGTCCAGCAGGTAGTCGATGTCCGCGCTGGAGGCGGCCGGGTGGGCCTTGTCGAGGTCCCAGTCGGTGTCCGTGGTGCCGACGATCCAGTGCCGGCCCCAGGGGATGACGAACAGCACGGACTTCTCCGTGCGCAGGATCAGCCCGGTCGTGGAGTGGATCCGGTCGCGCGGCACGACCAGGTGGATGCCCTTGGACGCGCGGACGTGGAACTGACCGCGCTCCCCGACCATCGCCTGGGTGTCGTCCGTCCACACACCGGTCGCGTTGACCACCTGCTTGGCGCGGATCTCGTACTCGCCGCCCGCGTCGACGTCCTGCACCCGCGCGCCGACGACCCGCTCACCCTCCCGGAGGAAGCCCGTCACCCGCGCGCGGTTGGCGGCCTTCGCACCGTACGCCACCGCCGTGCGCACCAGATTCGCCACGTACCGGGCGTCGTCCATCTGCGCGTCGTAGTACTGCAGCGCGCCGATCAGCGCGTCCTTCTTCAAACAAGGGGCCACGCGCAGGGCGTGAGAACGCGTCAGATGGCGGTGCATCGGCAGGCCCCGGCCGTGCCCGCGGGCCATGGACATGGCGTCGTACATCGCGACGCCCGATCCGGCGTACAGCCGCTCCCAGCCCTTGTGCTGCAACGGGTACAGGAACGGCACCGGCTTCACCAGATGCGGGGCGAGCCGCTCCAGCAGCAGGCCGCGCTCCTTCAGGGCCTCGCGGACGAGCGCGAAGTCGAGCATCTCCAGATAGCGCAGGCCACCGTGGATGAGTTTGCTGGACCGGCTGGAGGTTCCGGACGCCCAGTCCCGCGCCTCGACCAGACCTGTGGACAAACCCCGGGTCACGGCGTCGAGCGCGGTGCCCGCACCGACCACGCCTGCGCCCACGACCAGCACATCCAGCTCGCGCTCGGCCATGGATGCGAGTGACTCGGCGCGCTGCGCCGGTCCGAGTGTCGCTGTCCTCACCACTGCCTCCCGCTCATCGGTCGCGCCGGCCGCACCCGTCGGGTGAGACCCCGTCCGTATCCCCCTGCCCAAATTCTGACCGCGTTGCCCCACTTCAGCCACCACGGACCCGCAGCCTGTGGACAACGCTCACGGGACACTCACCGAAACTCGGCCGGACAATCCCGCATATCGGTCATATTTACTCCTAGTCTGACATTGCGCTCGCCCGTCCTGTCCACAGGGCTTGCGTACCTGTCCCACTTCGGCTATCGGGAAGGACGGCCACGCCATGCCCGCAGATCTCGCCGTCATCGGACTCGGCCCGTACGGCCTGCCCCTGGCCCAGGCCGCCGTCGCCGCCGGCATCCCCACCATCGGCTACCGGACCGGACCCGAGGCGGGCTCGCTCAGCCCCGCCGAACTGCGCCGGATGCTCTCGGGGGGCTTCCGGCCGACCACCGACCCGGCCGAGCTCGGCCGGGTGCGCACCGCGGTCATCTGCGCGCCGACGCCACGCGGAGCGGACGGCGGGCTCGATCTCAGTCAGCTGGAGACGGCCGCCCGGACCCTGGCCGCCCGTCTGCGCCCGCACACCACGGTGATCCTGGAGTCACCCGTGCACCCGGGGGCGACCGAGGAATTCCTGCGTCCGCTCCTCGAAGAGGGCTCCGGTCTGCGCGCGGGCCGCGACTTCCACCTCGCGTACTCCCCCAGCCGGGTCGACCCCGGCAACCGCGACGTCACGCCCGCCACCACGCCCAAGGTCATCGGCGGCCTCACCCCCGCCTGCACCGAGTCGGCCGCCGCCTTCTACGGACGGCTGACCGACAAGGTGGTACGCGCGCGTGGCACCCGCGAGGCGGAGACCGTGCAACTGCTGGAGACCAACTACCGGCACGTGAACATCGCCCTCGTGAACGAGATGGCCGTCCTCTGCAACGACCTGGGCGTCGATCTGTGGGACGTCGTCCGCTGCGCGGAGACCAAGCCGTTCGGCTTCCAGGCCTTCCGCCCCGGCCCCGGCGTCGGCGGCCACTCCGTGCCCCAGGACGTGACCGCCGCCGGTGGCCGCGGCCTGCGCATGGTGGAACTGGCCCAGCAGGTCAACCGCCGTATGCCCGGCTACGTCGTCCAGCGCGCGGCCACGCTCCTCAACGAACACGGCAAGTCGGCCCGCGGCGCCCGGGTGCTCCTCCTCGGCGTCACCTACAAGCCCGACCTCGCCGACCTCCAGGGCACCCCCGCCCAGGAGATCGCCCTGCGCCTGCTGGAACTGGGTGCCTCGGTCAGCTACCACGACCCCCACGTCCCCGCCTGGAGCGTCCTCGACCGCCCCATCCCCCGCGCGGACTCCCTCTACGAGGCAGCCGCCGACGCCGACCTGACCATCCTGCTCCAGCAGCACCGCACGTACGACCTCCAGGGCCTGTCGGTGAAGGCCCAGCTCCTGCTGGACACACGGGGCGCGGCGCCCACAGGGGCGGCGCATCGGTTGTGAAGGGGGGCGCGCGGGGTGCGTGAGCCCTGGCACTGGTGGCATGCGGCACGCCGCGCGGGTACCTTACGGACACAGGTGGAGCCCACCGCAGCGGTCACTGCGGCAGGCTTCAGGATGGATCACGGAGTGTCCGCCCCTAATTCTCCTGGGGACGGCCGCTCACCATCGAAACAAGGTGGAGCCCAGCGCAGTGGCCATTGCGGCAGGCTCCTGGATGGATCACGGAGTGTCCGCCCCTAGGTTCCTTGGGGGCGGCCGCTCACCATCCGAAAATCCGCAAGATCCACCTCCTCCGGCACTGCACCATCCGAAGACGGAGTCGGTCCCAGCGGGTGGGCTTGCGGTGACGTCCCATGGGCGCCCCCTTCCACGACGCCGCCCAGTGGCCCGGTAGGCGGCACGTCGGAATTCGGGCCGGGCCCCGAGGGCCGGGGTCCGGACCGTGTCCTTGGAAGGGGGCACCCAGAAGAACCGGGGCGCCGATCACGGACACCAGCGCCTCGAAACCGCCCCCCGCGGGGCCGAACGGCCCGAAGGCAACCGTGCGCCCCCGACGGCAACACGCGCCCCGTCAGAGCCAGTTGGACATGCGAAAGGGCCCGGCCACCCCCCAGGGTGACCAGGCCCTTCTCGGCGTCGAGACCGGCTACCGCCGGTGCTGGGAGTCCGCCACCGTCACCTCGACGCGCTGGAACTCCTTGAGCTCGCTGTAGCCGGTCGTGGACATGGCGCGGCGCAGCGCGCCGAAGAGGTTCATCGAACCGTCCGGGGTGTGCGACGGGCCGGTGAGGATCTCCTCCAGGGTGCCGACCGTGCCGAGGGCGACCTTCTTGCCGCGCGGCAGCTCCTCGTTCACGGCCTCCATGCCCCAGTGGTTGCCCTTGCCCGGGCCGTCGGTCGCACGGGCCAGCGGGGAGCCCATCATGACCGCGTCGGCGCCGCAGGCGATCGCCTTGGGCAGGTCGCCGGACCAGCCGACACCGCCGTCGGCGATCACGTGCACGTACCGGCCGCCCGACTCGTCCATGTAGTCGCGGCGGGCGGCGGCCACGTCGGCGACCGCCGTCGCCATGGGGACCTGGATGCCGAGCACATTGCGCGTGGTGTGCGCCGCGCCGCCGCCGAAGCCGACCAGCACACCGGCCGCGCCGGTGCGCATCAGGTGCAGGGCCGCCGTGTACGTGGCGCAGCCGCCGACGATCACCGGGACGTCCAGCTCGTAGATGAACTGCTTCAGGTTCAGCGGCTCGTGCGCGCCGGAGACGTGCTCCGCGGAGACCGTCGTACCGCGGATGACGAAGATGTCCACGCCCGCGTCCACGACGGCCTTGGAGAACTGGGCGGTGCGCTGCGGGGAGAGCGCGGCGGCGGTGACGACGCCGGAGTCGCGCACCTCCTTGATGCGCTGCCCGATCAGCTCCTCCTTGATGGGGGCCGCGTAGATCTCCTGCAGACGGCGGGTCGCGGTCTCCGAATCCAGCTCGGCGATCTCGTCGAGCAGCGGCTGCGGGTCCTCGTAGCGCGTCCACAGGCCTTCGAGGTTCAGCACGCCGAGGCCGCCGAGCTCGCCGATGCGGATCGCGGTGGCCGGGGAGACGACCGAGTCCATGGGGGCGGCCAGGAAGGGGAGCTCGAAGCGGTAGGCGTCGATCTGCCAGGCGATCGAGACCTCCTTCGGGTCCCGCGTACGGCGGCTGGGGACGACGGCGATGTCGTCGAAGGCGTACGCCCGGCGGCCGCGCTTGCCGCGCCCGATCTCGATCTCAGTCACGTCTGTGGCCTTTCCCTGATGCGTTGCAGCGTCTTCCAGTATCGCCGACGGGCACGGCGAGGGCGGCCCCGGATGCTCCGGAGCCGCCCTCGGAAGGCCGGGCCGCTACTTGTTGCGGCTGTAGTTCGGTGCCTCGACCGTCATCTGGATGTCGTGCGGGTGGCTCTCCTTGAGACCCGCGGAGGTGATCCTGACGAAGCGGCCCTTGGTCTCCATCTCCTCGATGGAGGCGGCGCCCACGTAGCCCATGGTCTGGCGCAGGCCGCCGACGAGCTGGTGCAGGACGTTGGCCAGGGGACCGCGGTAGGGCACCTGGCCCTCGATGCCCTCGGGCACCAGCTTGTCGTCGGAGCCGACCTCGGCCTGGAAGTAGCGGTCCTTGGAGTACGACCTGGCCTGGCCGCGGGACTGCATCGCCCCGAGCGAGCCCATGCCGCGGTATGACTTGAACTGCTTGCCGTTGATGAACTGCAGCTCGCCCGGGGACTCCTCACAGCCGGCGAGGAGGCTGCCCAGCATCACGGTGTCGGCGCCGGCGGCCAGGGCCTTGCCGATGTCGCCGGAGTACTGCAGACCGCCGTCGCCGATCAGCGGGATGCCCGCCGGACGGGCGGCGAGGGACGCCTCGTAGATGGCGGTGACCTGCGGGACGCCGATGCCGGCGACCACGCGGGTGGTGCAGATCGAGCCGGGGCCCACGCCGACCTTGATGCCGTCGACGCCGGCGTCGATCAGCGCCTGGGCGCCGTCACGCGTGGCGACGTTGCCGCCGATCACGTCGACGCCCACGCTCGACTTGATCTTCGCCATCCAGCTGAGCGCGTTGCTGTTGTGGCCGTGCGAGGTGTCGACGACCAGGAAGTCCACGCCCGCGCCGGCGAGCGCCTGGGCGCGCTCCAGGGCCTCAGGACTGGCACCTACGGCCGCGCCGACGAGCAGCCGGCCCTCGGCGTCCTTCGCCGCGTTGGGGTACTGCTCGGCCTTGACGAAGTCCTTGACCGTGATCAGGCCCTTGAGGACACCCGCGTCGTCGACCAGCGGCAGCTTCTCGATCTTGTGGCGGCGCAGCAGCTCCATGGCGTCGGCACCGGAGATGCCGACCTTGCCGGTGACCAGCGGCATCGGCGTCATGACCTCGCGCACCTGACGCGTGCGGTCGGTCTCGAAGGCCATGTCGCGGTTGGTGACGATGCCGAGCAGCTTCTTGTTGCCGTCGGTCACGGGGACGCCGCTGATGCGGAACTTGGCGCACAGGGCGTCGGCCTCGCCCAGCGTGGCGTCCGGGTGCACCGTGATCGGGTCGGTGACCATGCCGGACTCGGAGCGCTTGACGAGGTCGACCTGGTTGACCTGGTCCTCGATGGAGAGGTTGCGGTGCAGCACGCCGACGCCGCCCTGGCGGGCCATCGCGATCGCCATGCGGGACTCGGTCACCTTGTCCATCGCCGCGGAGAGCAGCGGGATGTTCACCCGGACGTTGCGGGAGATACGGGACGAGGTGTCGACCGCGTTGGGGAGCACCTCGGATGCACCCGGCAGCAGCAGCACGTCGTCGTAGGTCAGCCCGAGTGTCGCGAATTTACCGGGCACTCCGTCGACGTTGGCAGTCATGACACCTTCCCCAAATGGCCTTGATCGGTGCGGATGTCCATGCTAACGGCCAGCGCGGCTGTCTCATTCCACGGTTCCGCCCGGCTGCGGGCTTCGTATATTCGTACGGAAGCGGCGCACCGCCTGTTCAACAGAGGGGTGGTTGAAGCAGGGCTACTGCTCGGCCAGTGCCCGCAGCCGGCTCAGCGCCCTGTGCTGGGCCACCCGGACCGCGCCGGGTGACATTCCCAACATCTGGCCGGTCTCCTCGGCCGTCAGCCCTACCGCGATCCGCAGCAGCAGCAGCTCCCGCTGGTTCTCGGGCAGGTTGGCCAGGAGTTTCTTGGCCCATTCCGCGTCACTGCTGAGCAGGGCGCGCTCCTCCGGGCCGAGGGAGTCGTCGGGGCGCTCGGGCATCTCGTCCGAGGGGACGGCCGTCGAGCCCGGGTGACGCATCGCCGCGCGCTGGAGGTCGGCGACCTTGTGGGCGGCGATGGCGAAGACGAACGCCTCGAAGGGGCGCCCGGTGTCCCGGTAGCGGGGCAGTGCGAGGAGCACGGCCACGCAGACCTCCTGGGCGAGGTCCTCCACGAAGTGCCGGGCGTCGCCCGGGAGACGGGACAGACGGGTGCGGCAGTAGCGCAGGGCCAGCGGGTGGACATGGGCGAGCAGGTCGTGCGTCGCCTGCTCGTCCCCGTCGACGGCGCGGTGGACGAGCGCACCGATCGCGCCCTGGGCATGGGCCGCCTCGTCGTCGCGCATCGGTCCATGGTGCCTTGCGGCCGCCCGGTCCGTGGCACCGCGCCCGTTGTTGTGCACCGAAGCGTTATGAGCAGGTGCGCCGGCACTCATCCCCTGCGCCCTCCCCTTCCGCTCGACCGACTCGTCCCCGAGGAACTCCACACCCTCAAGGATGCGGCATCCGCGGCGAAACGAGCATCGGGCCTCCGGCGGACCCCCGGTCCACCCGCGCCCACCTGGCGTTCTGTGCCCTCACCCCGACCGCTGGGGCCTGCCGTTCGGATCATCCCGGGGACGTGGGCCCTCGCCTGCGCCCTCCCGCGCTCTCGACCTCGCTCGGGCAGGGTCGGAACCCTGCCGACGCTGCCGTCGGCCGCCGGCTCCGGTCCGTGCGTGTGCGGCTCACGCGGGGGCATCCGTGGGCCCCCGCCCCCCGGTCCCGGCCGGAGGCCGCGCGGCGTCGAAGCCGGTCCGATCCAAAGGACAGGCCCTAGCGCACCAGACCCCACCGGAAGCCGAGCGCCACCGCGTGGGCCCGGTCCGAGGCGCCGAGCTTCTTGAACAGGCGTCGGGCGTGGGTCTTGACGGTGTCCTCGGAGAGGAACAGCTCGCGGCCGATCTCCGCGTTGGAGCGGCCGTGGCTCATGCCTTCGAGGACCTGGATCTCACGCGCCGTGAGCGTGGGGGCGGCGCCCATCTCGGCCGAGCGCAGCCGGCGCGGGGCGAGCCGCCAGGTCGGGTCGGCCAGGGCCTGGGTCACCGTCGCGCGCAGTTCCGCGCGGGAGGCGTCCTTGTGCAGATAGCCGCGGGCACCGGCGGCGACCGCGAGGGCCACACCGTCCAGGTCCTCGGCGACGGTGAGCATGATGATGCGCGCACCGGGGTCGGCGGACAGCAGCCGACGGACCGTCTCGACGCCGCCCAGTCCGGGCATGCGCACGTCCATCAGAATCAGGTCCGAGCGGTCGGCCCCCCAGCGGCGGAGGACTTCCTCGCCGTTGGCCGCCGTCGTCACGCGCTCGACGCCGGGCACGGTCGCGACCGCACGACGGAGCGCCTCTCGGGCAAGCGGGGAGTCGTCGCAGACGAGGACGGATGTCATGACCGCCCTCCGCAGCTGATGCACGTCACCTTGAGCCTCCAGGCTGGTACGAAATCGTCACCTGTGCGGTCGACCGTCTCGGACGCCCGCCCGAGCGCTTGTTCCTTCAACCGCCTCGCACTCTCAACGACGGTCACTCGAAAGAGTTACGGGGGTGGCTGCCATCTTCGGCACTCTACGTGAGGGGCCGGACACGGTGCCGATATGCGCGACGGACCCTCGAACTTTCCTCACAACCCATGCCCCATTTAGACCTATTTCTTCCGCTTTGCCAGTGTCTGGAGCTAGATTCGCAATGAGTCATATTTTCATCTCCTTAGATCGTAGTTGTACGGTCGTAGACACCGGATCCGCCCAGAACGGCTACAAGGGGTCACGTAATGGCAGATTTCTCCCGCCTTCCCGGACCGAACGCGGACCTGTGGGACTGGCAGCTGCTGGCTGCCTGTCGCGGGGTGGACAGCTCGCTCTTCTTCCATCCGGAGGGCGAGCGCGGTGCGGCGAGGAGCGCTCGTGAGAACTCGGCCAAAGAGGTCTGCATGAGGTGCCCGGTACGTGCCGAGTGCGCCGCCCACGCCCTGGCGGTGCGCGAGCCGTACGGCGTGTGGGGCGGGCTGACCGAGGACGAGCGCGAAGAGCTCATGGGGCGGGCGCGCAACCGGCTGGTGTCGGCGTCGGCATCGGGCGGGCATTCCGCCTCGAACGACTGAAGGAACGTTTCTGCGAACAGGCACGCGCACACGTGCCGTTGGTTTTTGACGCCCGTGGGCGGGCGTCAGCGACGGGCGGCCCGGGCCAGCTGGTCGAGTGTCGCGGCCACCGCCGGGACCTGCGCGAGGTCGGGCAGCGTGAGCGCGACGATCTCCCGCCGCACCGCCGGTTCGAGCCGCACGGTGCGCACCCCCCGGGGCCGTACCGACTCGACGGCCAGCTGGGGCAGCACGGCCACGCCCAGGCCGGCGCCGACGAGGCCGACGACGGCCGGGTAGTCGTCGGTCGCGAAGTCGATGCGCGGGGTGAAGCCGGCCGCCGCGCACACCTCGATCAGTTGTCCGCGGCAGCGGGGGCAGCCCGCGATCCACGGCTCCCCGGTGAGCTCGCCGATGGCGACGGACTCCGCGCCGGCCAGCCGGTGCCGCTCCGGCACCAGCGCGACGAGCCGGTCCGACAGCAGCGGCCGTACGACGAGGTCGTCCCACTCCTCCGCGCCCGCCGCCCCCTGGTAGCGGAAGGCGAGTGCCACGTCACAGTCGCCCTCGCGCAGCAGGCTGACGGAGGCGGGCGGTTCGGCCTCCTCCAGGGAGACGCGGGTGCCGGGGTGCGCCTCGCGCAGCGCGGCGAGGGCCGTGGGGACCAGGGTGGAGCTGCCGCTGGGGAAGGAGACGAGCCGGACCCGGCCCGCTCGCAGCCCGGCGATGGCGGCCACCTCCTCCTCCGCGGCCGTGAGCCCGGCGAGGATCCCGGAGGCGTGCCGCACCAGGGCCTCGCCGGCCTGGGTCAAGCGCATCTCCCGACCGGTACGGATCAGCAGCGGCGTGCCGACGGAGGTCTCCAGGGCCTTCATCTGCTGGCTGACGGCGGGCTGGGTACAGCCCAGCTCGCGGCCCGCGGCGGAGAAGGAGCCGGTGGTCGCGACGGCGCGCAGGACACGGAGATGACGAGCTTCGATCACCCTTCGAGGATAAGCGACCCTTTGGTTGCGATGCGAATAATGCGTCGACGCTTTGGGGCACGGTCGCCTACCGTGCGGTGCATGAGGCTTCTGTCTGTGAATCTGGGCCGTGCCGAGGCCGCTCCCTACGCGGACGCCCCGGGGGGCGTGACCGGGATCGACAAGCGGCCGGTGGACGGGCCGGTGCGGGTGTCGGCGCCCGGCCCCAAGGGCATCGGCGGCAGCGGGCTGGCCGGCGACGCGGTGTGCAAGCTGGAGCACCACGGCGGCGACGACCAGGCGGTGTACGCCATGGCCCGCGAGGACCTGGACGCATGGGAGCGCGAGCTGGGCCGGACGCTGGCCGACGGCGCGTTCGGCGAGAACCTCACCACCCAGGGCCTGGACGTGTCCGGGGCCCTGATCGGGGAGCGCTGGCGCGTGGGGCCCGACGTGGTGCTGGAGATCACCTCCGGGCGGATTCCGTGCCGCACGTTCCAGGGCCATATGGGCGAGAAGGGCTGGGTGAAGCGGTTCACGCGGCGGGGGGCTCCGGGAGCGTATCTGCGGGTGATCGTGCCCGGGGAGATCCGGGCGGGCGATGCCGTCGAGATCGTGCACCGGCCCGACCACGAGGTGACCGTGGCCCTGCAGTTCCGGGCGGTGACGACCGAGCGGACGCTGCTGCCGCGCCTGTCGGCGGCGGGTGAGGCGCTGCACCCCGAGCTGCTGAGGATCGTGCGGGAGTACGAGGAGAAGTACGGGGCCTGACAACCGCTCACCACGCCCGTCTCCACCGACCCTTCACCACGGACGGTCCTACTTGGAAGCGGATGCACACGATCCAGGTCACTAACCTTCTGGCATGACAACGGCTCTGATTACGGGATCGACGGCAGGCATCGGGGCCGCGTTCGCGCGGCGACTGGCGGCGGACGGGCACAACCTGGTGCTGGTGGCCCGCGACACCAAGCGGCTCCGGGAACAGGCGACCGAGCTGCACGACCGGCACGGCATCGAGGCGGAGGTACTGACGGCCGACCTGGCCGAGGACGAGGGCATCGAGGCGGTGGCCGCACGCCTGGGCGACCGCAAGAGCCCCGTCGACCTGCTGGTCAACAACGCCGGGTTCGGCAACAAGGGCCGCTATCTCGACGTCTCGATGGCCGACGAGCTGCGGATGCTGAAGGTGCACTGCGAGGCGGTGCTGCGGCTGACGTCGGCGGCGACCGAGGCCATGCGCGAGCGCGGCCGCGGCGGCGTCGTCAACGTCGCGTCGGTGGCCGCGTTCGTCCCCCGGGGCACCTACGGCGCGTCCAAGGCCTGGGTCGTGCAGTTCACCCAGGGCGCCGCGCGCGACCTGGCGGGCAGCGGCGTACGGCTGATGGCGCTGTGCCCGGGGTTCGTGCGCACCGAGTTCCACGACCGGGCCGGGATGGGCACGGACAACATCCCGGGCTGGATGTGGCTCGACGCGGACAAGCTGGTGGCGGCTGCGCTGCAGGATCTGGCGCGCGGCAAGACGCTGTCCGTTCCGGACCCGCGCTACAAGGCGCTGATGGGGGCGGTGAAGCTGGTGCCGCGGGGAATGCTCGGGGCGGTGTCGTCCAGGACGGGCCGGAAGTACGGGCCGCAGTAGGGGCGTGCGGCCGGTCGGCCGCGTGCGGCCCCGGCCGGCTCCTCTTCCCCCTCTGTGCCGGGAGGCATCCGCTCCTTCCCCTTGGGACAATGAGGTTGTTCCAGCCGGACCCAGGGGGGCCGGAGGCGAGGCCATGACCTTCGTACAGCTCATTGAATGCAGGACCAGTCAGCTCGACGAGATGAACCGGCTGATGGACCGGTGGGTCGAGCAGACCAAGGGGAAGCGGACGGCGTCGCACAGTGTGGTGGCGAAGGACCGGGCCGACGCCTCGCACATCGTGGAGATCGTGGAGTTCCCGTCCTACGAGGAGGCGATGCGCAACTCCGGGCTGCCGGAGACCGACCGGATCTTCCAGGACATGGTGGCGCTCTGCGAGGAGACGCCGACCTTCACGGACCTGGACGTGGTGCGGGACGAGCAGCTGTACGCGGCCACCGCGCGCAGGTTCTTCGAGCTCGCGCCGGGCCAGGGGGACGCGCCGCCGTTCAACGACGTGTTCGTCGAGGACTACCACGACCACGATCCCGCCAATGTGCAGGACACCATCGGGCTGGACGCGGTGCGGCGCGAGGTGGAGGTGTGGCGGGGCGGGTTCGACTTCTCGTTCACCATCGAGGACCAGATGGCGCAGGGCGACCGGGTGTGCACCCGGTGGACCTTCCGGGGCCGTCACACGGGTGACTTCCTCGGGATCCCGCCGACCGGGCAGGACGTCACCATGACCGGCACGACCATCCACCGCTGCACAGCCGACGGGAAGATCGCCGAGGGCTGGTGGCAGTACGACCGGCTGGGTCTGATGCAGCAGCTCGGGGCGCTGGAGCCTACGGAGCTCTGACGCCGTGAGCCTCGTCCTTGGGGCGTGAGTGAGGGGCGGTGGGAGCGCAGACGGCTTCCACCGCCCCTCGTTCGTCTCAGACGCCTGCGGCACCCCGGCCCGGAGGCGGGCGGAGTGTGGCCGCCGGACCGACCCTAGTCGCCTCCGCCGCCGCCTCCCCCGTCCCCACCGCCGCCGTCACCGCCGCCTCCGCCCCCGTCGCCGCCGTCCCCGCCGTCACTGCCCCAGCCGTCGCCGCCGCCGGGTTCGTTGTCGTCACGGTCCCTGCCGAGGTTGCTGAACCAGGGACGCTCCCAGATGTCGTCGCCGGTGTCCCGGCGGGAGTTCACGGCGCGGAACCTGGCCAGGCCCGTGGTGTCGCCGAGGCCGAAGGACACCGCGACCGTGTGGGCCACCACGGCGTCCAGGGGGTCGGGGCTCTCGTGGCGCACGTCGGCCAGCGGCAGCAGCACCGAGCCGGGCGGGGGGCCGGGCCACCGTGCGGGGCGGGTCAGCAGGGCGACGTGCCGGTCGTCGCGCAGCAGCCACGAGCTCTCGTCGTTCTCGCGGCGCAGTGTCCACCGCCGGTCGGGCAGGCGGATCTCGACGCTGCTCTTGGACTTGCGCATCCTCTTGCGGAGTTCGAGCCGTGCGGTGATGTCCCCCACGGTCATGACCAGGCCGCCCGCCCGGTCGGCGGTGTCGGGGCGGTAGCCGTACGGTGCCCTGAGCCGGACGGCGGGAGCGTGCGGGCCCCAGACGTCCACGCGGACCAGGCGCCGGTCCACGGCGACGGCGACCGGCCCGGCGGGACCCGGCGCGTACCGCCGTGCGATCCACAGGGGCACGCCCTCCGCCTGGGCCCGCGCGGCGAGTGCGGCCACCTGGTCCGCCCCGCCGCACCTGCGCACGGCCAGTTCGCCGAGCGCGTGGGCGAAGTCGGCGGTCCGGCGCACCTTCAGGGGCGTGGTGGTGCCGGTGACGCGGGTGACCGGGACGACGCCCGGGCCCTGCGCCAGCGACTCCAGGGGGCGTTCGGTACCGCCGCCGCCGAGCCAGCGTCCCCGCAGATACGCCTCGGCCATGGCGGCGAGGTTCAGCTCGTCCAGCGGTGTGGTCCGGCCTCCTCTGCGCAGCCGGTCCTCGGTGAGTTCCGCGGTGCGCGCCAGTGGGTTTCTGGACCGTTCCTCGTAGAGCGCCCGGCTCATCGCCACCCCCTTCTGCTCCGGTGTGTAGGAGGTCGCTGACCGGTGCGCCGGTTCCCTGACCGGCGGACGGCACGGCGAAGGCCCGGCGGCCCCGTCAGGGGTGCCGGGCCTTCGTTCGGGCTCGGGCGGGCTGACGTCGTCAGCCCTCAGCCATCATGCCTCAGCCGTCATGCCTCAGTGGGAGTGGCCGTGGCTGTGGCCCGCGGCGGCCGACTCCTCCTCTTCCTTCTTCTCGACGACCAGGGTCTCGGTCGTGAGGAGGAGGGAGGCGATGGAGGCGGCGTTCTCCAGGGCGGAGCGGGTGACCTTGACCGGGTCGATGACGCCGGCCTTGACCAGGTCGCCGTACTCGCCGGTGGCGGCGTTGAAGCCCTGGCCCTTGTCGAGCTCGGCGACCTTGGAGGTGATGACGTAGCCCTCCAGGCCGGCGTTCTCGGCGATCCAGCGCAGCGGCTCGACGGCGGCCTTGCGGACGACCGCGACACCCGTGGCCTCGTCGCCGGTCTTGCCGAGGTTGCCCTCGAGGACCTTGACGGCGTGGACCAGCGCGGAGCCACCACCGGAGACGATGCCCTCCTCGACCGCGGCGCGGGTCGCGGAGATGGCGTCCTCCAGACGGTGCTTGCGCTCCTTGAGCTCGACCTCGGTGGCGGCACCCACGCGGATGACGCACACTCCGCCGGCCAGCTTCGCGAGGCGCTCCTGGAGCTTCTCGCGGTCCCAGTCGGAGTCGGTGGACTCGATCTCGGCCTTGATCTGGGCGACGCGGCCCTGCACGTCGGCCTTGTTGCCGGCGCCGTCGACGACCGTGGTGTCGTCCTTGGTGACGGTGACGCGGCGGGCGGAGCCGAGCACGTCCAGGCCGACCTGGTCGAGCTTGAGGCCGACCTCCTCGGAGACGACCGTGGCGCCGGTGAGGACGGCCAGGTCCTGCAGCATCGCCTTGCGGCGGTCGCCGAAGCCGGGGGCCTTCACGGCGACGGCGTTGAAGGTGCCGCGGATCTTGTTCACGACGAGGGTCGACAGGGCCTCGCCCTCGACGTCCTCGGCGATGATCAGCAGCGGCTTGGAGGCGTTGGACTGGATGACCTTCTCCAGCAGCGGCAGGAGGTCCGCGATGGCGGAGATCTTGCCCTGCGTGATGAGGATGTACGGGTCGTCCAGGACGGCTTCCATGCGCTCCTGGTCCGTCACGAAGTACGGCGACAGGTAGCCCTTGTCGAAGGCCATGCCCTCGGTGAAGTCCAGCTCCAGACCGAAGGTGTTGGACTCCTCGACGGTGATGACACCGTCCTTGCCGACCTTGTCCATCGCCTCGGCGATGAGCTCGCCGACCTGGCTGTCCTGGGCGGACAGGGCGGCGACGGCGGCGATGTCGGACTTCTCGTCGATCGGGCGGGCCGACGCGAGCAGTTCCTCGGAAACAGCGGCGACGGCGGCGTCGATGCCCTTCTTCAGGGCGGCCGGGGAGGCACCGGCGGCGACGTTCTTCAGGCCCTCGCGTACGAGCGCCTGGGCGAGCACGGTCGCGGTGGTCGTACCGTCACCCGCGATGTCGTTGGTCTTGGTCGCCACCTCCTTGACCAGCTGGGCACCGAGGTTCTCGTACGGGTCCTCGATCTCGACCTCGCGGGCGATCGTGACACCGTCGTTGGTGATGGTGGGAGCGCCGAACTTCTTGTCGATGACGACGTTGCGGCCCTTGGGGCCGATCGTCACCTTGACCGTGTCGGCAAGCTTGTTGACGCCGCGCTCGAGGGCGCGACGGGCGTCCTCGTCGAACTTCAGGATCTTCGCCATGGGAGCGTGAGCCCTCTTCCGGAATCTGGGGTAACGGCACTGCGCCCCGGGCGCCCGGCTTGTTGTCGCTCGCGGGGGCCAGGGGCGCAGTTCAAAGCAATGTGCTTGGGGTGAATTACTTCTCGACGATCGCGAGCACGTCGCGGGCCGAGAGGACGAGGTACTCCTCGCCGTTGTACTTCACCTCGGTGCCGCCGTACTTGCTGTAGAGCACGACGTCACCGACGGAGACGTCGAGCGGAAGACGGTTGCCGTCCTCGAAGCGGCCCGGGCCCACGGCCAGGACGACGCCCTCCTGGGGCTTCTCCTTAGCGGTGTCCGGGATGACCAGGCCAGAGGCGGTGGTCTGCTCGGCGTCGAGCGGCTGGACCACAATGCGGTCCTCGAGCGGCTTGATGGCAACCTTGGAGCTGGTGGTCGTCACGATCCGACCTCCCCCTTCGGAGATCTCACGGGGTTAACTGTCTGAGGTGGCGACCAGGTGGATCCGTCGTCGCGGGTGCCGGACCTGCCCGTCGCTGTGTTGGCACTCTCCTGTGTCGAGTGCCAGAGCTGAGACTATGACCGCGATTAGCACTCGGTCAAGCGGACTGCTAATTCGCTGCGGCGCGTCGGCCAGGTGTTCCCTCCAGGTAGTCCTCCAGCCGCCCCACCCGAAGCCCCCTCCGCTCGATCTCCCGCAACAGCCGCTCGGTCCGTTCCGTCAGGGTCAGGGAGGCCGTCTCGACCGACGGCACCGAGACGATGTCGCCGGGCCGCAGCCCGGAGCGGCCGCGGGTGTACGTCAGCTCGCCCTCGGCGTTCGCGGACGCCCGCCACAGGACGACCGCCGTGATGCCGCAGTCGGCCGCGGCGCGCAGGGTCGTCGTGTCGTAGGTGCCGTAGGGCGGGCGGAACAGGCGGGGGCTGATGCCGAAGCGGGAGCGCAGTTTGTGCTGCTGGCCGCAGATCTCGGCGCGCTGGCCGGCGTAGGGCAGGCCGCGCAGGGCGGGGTGGTCGAGCGTGTGGTTCTGGATGGACGCGCCGACCGCGCGCAGCCGGGCGAAGTGGCCGTAGCCGGGCCCCACGACGCTGTCCGTGAGGAACATGCTGACCGGGAGCCGCCGTTCGCGCACGAGGCCGACGAAGCGGGGGTCGCGTTCGGCGCCGTCGTCGTAGGTGAGGAAGACGACCGGGTCGCGGGTGGCGACGTGGTCCACGACGGGCGGCAGTCGGCGGGTGCCGCTCACCGCACCCGGGTCCCGGGCCCGCCCGTCGGCGGTGCCCGGCCGCTGCCCCGCCCCGGCGCAGCCGGCCAGCACGACGGCGCACAGCAGCGCGGCGGCCGGCCGCCTCACAGGTAGTCCTCCAGCCGCCCGACCGCATAGCCCTGGGTCGTGACCTTGTCGAGGAAACGGCGGACCATGTCGGTCATCGTGCCCTTCCACTGGTCGCGGCCCCGGAAATGAGTGAGGACGATGTCGCCCGGGCGCAGCTTCCGGTCCGCCTCGCGGTACTCCCAGTGGTCGGCGAAGACCTCCTCGTTCCACAGGGGCGCGTAGGCGATGCCGCAGGTCTTGGCGGCGCGCAGGGTCGTCCGGTCGTAGCTGCCGAAGGGCGGGCGGAAGAGGGCGGGCCGTTTGCCGAACCGCCGCTCCAGGTAGCGCTGCATGCCGCAGATCTCGCGCTTCTGCGCGCGGTACGACATGCCCCGCAGGTCGGGGTGGTGCAGCGTGTGGTTGTTCAGGACCACGCCCCGCGACTGCATCCTCCGGAAGTAGCGGGGGTCGTCCTTGATGAGGTAGCCGCTGAGGAAGGCCGTGTACGGGACGTCCAGGTCGCTCATCATCCGCAGGAACGCCGGGTCCTTCTCGGCACCGTCGTCGATGGTGAGGAAGACGACCTTGTCCCGGGTGGGGATCGTGGTGAAGACGGGCGGGAGGTCCAGCTCCCGGTGGCCGTCCACCTCGAAGCCCTTGCGGGTCCTGATCCCGGGCTTCGTCGCGGGAGGCGGCGGGGCGGCCAGGGGGACCTTGCGCAGGTTCCAGCGGTGTGCGGCGGCGACCCGGGCGGCGTGCGCGGCGCGCAGCCTGGTGGCGTAGGAGTCGAGCGCGCGGGCCGGGGGCGCGTCGAGGGGCTGCTGCCCGCCGGCCGGGGTGACCCGGTCGCTGCCGCCGCCCTGCGCGCAGCCGGAGGCGATGGCGGCGAGGACGAGCACGGCCAGGACGATCCGTGCGCCGGCGGACGCCCGCCCCGATGCCCGGCTTTTGTCATTTTGTACGACTGCTCGCATGGTGCCGGATCCTCGCAGCCCTCTCCGGCCGATCCCGCCCCGACACCGCGGCCGGTGGCCCACCATCCACCGACTGGCCCACACGCCCCGCGGCCGCCGCCGTGGCCGACAATGATCCGGTGAACGACCTCGCTCCCCTCCTCAGCCCCGAAGGCCGCGCCCTCCTCGACGAGGTGCGGGACACCGACCCGGCGCGGGAGCTGGCCGTCGCGACCCGGCTGCGCCGCGAGCATCCCGCCGAGCTGGTGTCGGCGGCGCTGGGCCAGGCGCGGCTGCGGCAGCGGGCGGCGGTGAAGTTCGGGGCGGAGGACGCGGGCCGGATGTTCTTCACCCCGAACGGGGTCGAGCAGTCGACCCGGGCGAGCGTGGCGGCCTACCGGGCCCGGCGCATGGCCGAGCTGGGCGTCACCTCGGTCGCCGACCTGTGCTGCGGCATCGGCGGCGACGCGATCGCGCTGGCCCGCGCCGGGATCCGGGTGCTGGCGGTGGACCGGGACCCGCAGACGGCCGCTGCGGCCCGGGCCAACGCCGACGCGCTGGGCCTGGCCGGTCTCATCGAGGTGCGCGAGGCGGACGTCACGGACGTGGACACGGCCGGTTTCGACGCCGTGTTCGTCGACCCCGCCCGGCGCGGCGGAAGGGGCCGGATCTTCGACCCCGAGGCCTACTCACCGCCCCTGTCCTGGGCGGTCTCCGCCGCCCGCCGGGCCCCCCGGGCCGCCGCGCTGAAGATCGCCCCCGGCATCCCGCACGAGGCGATTCCGGAGGACGCGGAGGCCGAGTGGATCTCCGACGGCGGGGACGTCAAGGAGGCGGTGCTGTGGTTCGGCACCGAGCCGGCGGCGGTCCGGGCCACCCTCCTGCCGGGCCCCCGCACCCTGCTCTCCCGCGGCCTGCCCGACCCGGAGGTCCGCCCGCCCGGCCGCTACCTGTACGAGCCCGACGGCGCCGTCATCCGCGCCCACCTGGTCGCCGAGGTGGCCGAACAGGTGGGCGGAGGGCTGCTCGACGCGACCATCGCGTACGTCACGGCCGACGCCCTGCATCCCACCCCGTACGCCACGGCCTACGAGATCACCGACCATCTGCCCTTCAACCTCAAGAAGCTGAAGGCGCTGCTGCGGGAGCGGCGGGTGGGCACGCTGACCGTCAAGAAGCGGGGCTCGGCGGTGGAGCCGGAGGAGCTCCGCAGGAAGGTCAAGCCGCAGGGCCCGCACGCGGCCACGGTGTTCCTGACCCGGGTCGCGGGGGCACCGGCGATGCTCATCGGGCACCCCGCCTGACCGTCACGGCTGTTCGGCGGCCCGGCGCAGCAGCAGCTCCCGCTCCCGCGCGTTCCGGGCGAGGGACGCCGCCCGTTCGAACTCGGCCCGGGCTTCCCGCGGACGGCCCAGGCGGGCGAGGAGATCGCCTCGGACACTGGGCAGCAGGTGGTAGTCCCGCAGGGCGGGTTCACCGGCCAGGGCGTCGACGAGGGTGAGGGCCGGCGCCGGGCCCTCGGACATCGAGACGGCCACCGCGCGGTTCAGCTCCACGACCGGGGACGGGGAGCGGGCGGCCAGGAGGCCGTAGAGGGTGGCGATGCGGGACCAGTCGGTCTCCTCGTAGCTGTACGCGTGCGCGTGGCAGGCGGCGATGGCCGCCTGGAGGGTGTACGGGCCGGGGGCGCCGGAGGAGGTGGCCTCGGCCCGGCCCAGTGCGTCGGTGCCCCGGGCGATGAGCAAGCGGTTCCAGCGGGAGCGGTTCTGGTCCTTCAGGAGGACCGGGTCGCCCGAGGGGCCGGTGCGGGCCGCCGTACGGGAGGCCTGGAGCTCCAGAAGCGCGGTGAGGCCGTGCACCTCGGGTTCCTTCGGCATGAGCGCCGAGAGCACCCGGGCCAGGCGCAGGGCGTCCTCGCACAGGGACGGGCGGAGCCAGTCGTCGCCGGCCGTCGCGGCGTACCCCTCGTTGAAGATCAGGTAGATGACGTCGAGGACCGAGCCGAGGCGGGCCTCGCGGTCGGGGCCGTGGGGTACCTCGAAGGCGACGTTTCTGGTCGCGAGGGTGCGTTTGGCGCGGACGACGCGCTGGGCGATCGTCGGCTCGGGCACCAGGAAGGCACGGGCGATCTCGGCGGTGGTCAGGCCGCCGAGCAGGCGCAGAGTGAGGGCGGTGCGAGCCTCGGTGGACAGCACCGGGTGGCAGGCGGTGAAGACCAGGCGGAGCAGGTCGTCGTCGATGCCGTCCGGGTCGGCGGGTTCCTCCGGGGCAGTCGCGGCCGGCAGGTCCCGGCCGATCTCCGCCAGCTTGCGGGCGTAGTTCTCGCGGCGCCGGACCAGGTCGACGGCGCGGTGGCGGGCGGTGGTCATGAGCCAGGCGCCCGGGTTGTCGGGCACTCCGTCCCGCGGCCACTGCTCCAGGGCCGCGACCAGCGCGTCCTGGGCGAGTTCCTCGGCGATGCCGACGTCCCGGACGACCCGGGTGACACCGGCGATGATCCGGGGCGACTCCATGCGGAAGACGGTCTCGATGGCTTCGGCGGTCGGGTCGGGCCGGGGGGCCGGGGTGGGCTGCGGGGCCGGGGTGGGCTGCGGGGCCGGGGTGGGCTGCGGGGTCACAGCCCACCATCAGACACCCGTGGTGCCGCCCGGCCAAGCCGGACCGGTCAGTCCTTGGCGATCTGCCGGACCTCGGCGGTGATCGTCCAGTAGTCCTCGTGCGTGGACAGGAACCGCTTGGTCCACTCGATCGCCTCGGCCTTGTCCTTGCACTGGCTGATCGAGTAGCCGCCGATGACCTCCTTGGACTCGGTGAACGGCCCGTCGGTGACGGACAGCTTCCCGCCCTCCCAGGTCACCCGGCTGCCGTCCGAGGTGGGCGTGAGCCCAGCCGTGTCGAGCATGACCCCGGCCTTGGTGATCTCCTCCAGCAGCTTGCCCATCCGCTCCATGAGTTCAGGGCTCGGACCCTCGGCGGGGACGTTCTTCTCGTCGACGCGGATCAGGGTGAGAAAGCGCGGCATGGTGACTCCTCGGCTTGCGCGGAGCGGGGCTTCTCCCCGCTCTCACCCCTGCGTCGATCGGGAGAGCGCCGGATCGACATGCCCGCCGGATTTCTTCGAAGATTTTTTCCGGGTCGCGTCGGCGCAGGTCACCGCAGTGATTCCCACAGCTCGCCCGCCTCGGGTTCCTCGGCCACCACCCGGTTGGGGTCCGACGGCGCCCGCACCACGGGCATCATCACCGTTCGCACCCCGCTCGCCGAGAGGCCCCGCAGGCTCCGGCCGAGCCGGGTCAGTTCGGCGAGGGAGTCCAGGCCCGTGTCGGTGGTGAGGCCGGCGGTCACCGCGTCCGCGACGCGGTACAGCTTGGCCGGGTCGGTCAGCAGGTCCTCGGAGGCGGTCTGCTCCAGCAGCGCCTTCACCAGCTTCTGCTGGAGGCCTATGCGGCCGAGGTCGCTGCCGTCGCCTATGCCGTGCCGGGTGCGGGCCAGGGCGAGGGCCCGGGTGCCGTCCAGGTGGTGGGTGCCCGCCTTCAGCCGCAGGTGGCTGTCCTCGTCGGCGATGTCCTCGTCCGTGGTGACGGTGACGCCGCCGAGCGCGTCCACGAGCTCGGTGAATCCGGAGAAGTCGATCTCCAGGTAGTGGTCCATGCGGATGCCGGTGAGCGATTCGACCGTCTTCACCGCGCAGACCGGGCCGCCCACCTCGTACGCGCTGTTGAACATGGAGCGGTGGGCGATCGCCGTGGAGCCGCCGGACGGGCGTGGGCAGGACGGGCGCGTGACCAGGGTGTCGCGCGGGATGCTCACCACCGTCGCGCTCGTCCGCCCGGCGTCGAGATGGACGACCATCGCCGTATCGGAGCGGGCGCCGGAGCTGTCGCCGCCGCCGAGCCTGCGGTTCTCCTCGCCACTGCGCGAGTCCGAGCCGAGCACCAGGATGTTGAGAGGTTCGCTCGGCAGAGCCGGGGCCGAGGGCGACGGTGTGGTCAGCGGCTTCGGTGGCCGGTCGTCGCCCAGCGCGTTGTCGATGTCGACGCCGGTGATGTTGTCGCTGAGGTGCCAGTAGGCCCAGACCGCCGCTCCCGCGCCCAGCACCAGTGCGCCTGCCAGGGTGAGGCCGACGATCTTCAGCGCTCTCGACCGCCGGCCCGTTGCCGTGCCCTCGTCCCCGTGGTGTCCCGTCACAAGCAGGAACATAAGTCCGAATTATGACGGGCAGGGACTTCAGGGCGCCCTTTCTTCGGAAATTCTCAGATTTCAGGGCCCGGACTCACCCTCAGTGTCACCACCGGCACCGGATTGCTCCCGCTCCACCAGCCGTTGAGGCCGAACGTCACCGAACCGCCGTCCGGTACCGGTCCGTTGCCGGGGGCGTTCGCGCAACCGGCCGTCGTGCCGGTCCGTGCGCGGTTCGCGTTCCGGGACCGGGTGATCCGCGGCACGGCACCCGACCTACGGTTCGCCCTCCACGACGACGGCGCGGGCGCCCGAGCGGGCGATCCGCACCCGGCCCGCGCGGCCGTCGCTCCACTGGCCGGTGACGCCGTCCACCGCCGTACGGGCGCCCGTCGGTGGCGGGGTCGCCGCGCCCCGTCCCGCACCTCCCCGGCGAGGCGTCACCGACTCCGAGCGGGGGCGCGTGGGCGGCGCGCGTCGCGGCGGTCGCGAGCGGCGGGGAGCCGGCCGGGACCCTGCCGGACGGGCGGGGTCGGCTGAGGGTCTTGAGCGACGCCGGGTGGTACGGGGCGAGGTCCTCGAAGCGGCCGTCGAGGACCTTGCGGACCCACTCGGGGTCCTGGAGCAAGGCGGCCGACGGCGACCAGGTCGAACTCGCCGGCGGCGGCGGCCACTCCGGCGGGCAGGGGATGCCGGTGAGCCCGATCTCCGGGAAGCTCACCGCGAGGACCTACGAAAGTTTCGGTGAGGTAACCGATAGGCTTCGGTGCGGTGTGGGAGCGCGCGTCAGACCCGTCGACGCAGCGCCTACGCCTCCGCGGGCGGCCCCGCCGTGCTGCTGCGCACCACCAGGCTCGTCGCCAGCTCGACCCGGGTCGCCGGGGTCCCCTCGTCCCGCCCGAGGTCGAGGACCAGCTTGGCCGCGGCCTCGGCCATCTCCGTCAGCGGCTGCCGCACGGTCGTCAGCGGCGGCCCGACCCAGGGCGCCACCGGCAGATCGTCGAACCCGACCACGCTCACGTCCTCGGGGATGCGCAGGCCCAGCTCGCGCGCGGCCTCGTACAGCCCGAGCGCCTGCAGGTCGTTCCCGGCGAAGACGGCGGTCGGCCGGTCCGGGCGGCGCAGCAGCTCCAGGCCCCGCCGGTAGCCGGTCTCGTGGTGGAAGTCGCCGGTCGCGATCAGCTCGGGATCCACCGGCAGCCCGGCCGTCTCCAGCGCGGCCCGGTAGCCGTCGATCCTGGCCCGGCTGCACATCATCTGCGAGGGCCCGCTGATCGCGCCGATCCTTCGGTGCCCCAGCTCGACCAGATGCCGGGTGGCCGCGAGACCGCCCTGCCAGTTGGTCGCGCCGATCGACGGCACGTCGGCGCCGGGGTCGCCGGCCGGGTCCATCACCACGAACGGGATGGAGCGGCTGGTCAGCAGGGCCCGCTGCGACTCGTCGAGGCCGGACAGGACCAGGATCACTCCGTGCGGCCGGCGTGCGGCGACCTGGTCGGCCCAGGTCCGGCCGGGGGTGAGCCGCCCCGCGCTCTCGGACAGCACGACACTGAGCCCGGCGTCCCGCGCCACGTTCTCCACGCCCCGGATGACCTCCATCGCCCAGGCGCTCTCCAGCTCGTGGAAGACCAGGTCGATCAGGGGAGAGCGGGTCGCCTCGGCGCGGCGGCGCCGGTAGCCGTGGGCGCGCAGCAGGTCCTCGACGCGGGACCGGGTGGCCGGGGCGACGTCGGCCCGGCCGTTGAGGACCTTCGAAACAGTCGGCGCCGACACGCCCGCCTCACGGGCGATCTCGGCGAGCGTCGCGGTCTGCGCGGTGCGCCCCTGCGTCCGGATCTGCGTCCGGCTTTCAACGGGCTCCGGGGATGTCATGGCGGCGATCGTAACCCTGCGGACCCCCTTGACGAAGTCCCCAGGGCGCCATAGGTTCCCGGAACATTCGGCATACACATCGAAACATTCGTAGAAGCGGGCGCGGGAAACGATCGTCAGGAGCCTCCACGCGCTCGTGAGAGGGCCGTCCCGTCCACCCGACAGGAGCTTCATGACCACCGCCCCCTGGCGTGATCCCGCGCTGCCCGCCGCCGCCCGCGTCGACGACCTGCTCGCGCGGATGACCCTGGAGGAGAAGACCGCCCAGTTGTACGGCGTGTGGGTGGGCGCCGCGACGGACGGCGGCGGGGTCGCTCCGCACCAGCACGACATGACCGTCGAACGCTCCGACGAGGAATGGGACGAGCTGATCACCCACGGTCTGGGCCAGCTCACCCGCTCCTTCGGCACCGCGCCCGTGGACCCGGCGCTGGGCGCGCAGGCACTGGCCCGCGCCCAGCGCCGTATCACCGCGGCCGGCCGATTCGGCATCCCGGCGATCGCGCACGAGGAGTGCCTGGCCGGCTTCACCGCCTGGCAGGCCACGGCCTACCCGGTCCCGCTCGCCTGGGGAGCGACCTGGGATCCGCCGCTGGTCGAGGAGATGGCCCGGCGCATCGGCGCCGACCTGCGCTCGGCCGGTGTCCACCAGGGCCTCGCACCCGTACTGGACGTCGTCCGCGATCCGCGCTGGGGCCGGGTGGAGGAGACGATCGGCGAGGACCCCTACCTGGTCGGCACGGTCGGCACCGCGTATGTGCGGGGCCTGGAGTCGGCCGGAGTCATCGCCACGCTCAAGCACTTCGCCGGGTACGCCTCCTCGGCCGGTGCCCGCAACCTCGCTCCGGTCCGGGCCGGCGTCCGCGAGTTCGCCGACGTCACCCTCCCGCCCTTCGAGATGGCCCTGCGCGAGGGCGGCGCCCGCTCGGTGATGGCCGCCTACACCGAGACGGACGGCGTCCCGGCCTCCGCGGACCCCGGACTGCTGACCCGTCTCCTGCGCGAGGAGTGGGGCTTCACCGGCACGGTCGTGGCCGACTACTTCGGCATCGGCTTCCTGCAGACCCTCCACCGGGTCGCGGGCACCCCCGCCGAGGCGGCCCACGCGGCCCTCACCGCCGGCATCGACGTCGAACTCCCCACCGTCAGCTGCTACGGCCCGCCGCTGCTGGAGGCGGTCCGCGCGGGCGGGGTCCCCGAGGAACTCGTCGACCGGGCGGCCCGCCACGTCCTGCTCCAGAAGTGCGAACTGGGCCTGCTGGACGAGGGCTGGACCCCCGAGCCGGCCACCGAGATCAACCTCGACTCCACCGGCAACCGCATCCTGGCCCGCCGCCTGGCCGAGGAGTCGGTGGTCCTGCTCGACAACCCCGACGGCCTGCTGCCGCTGGCCCCCGACACCCGGATCGCGGTCGTCGGGCCCCGGGCGGCCGACGCCCTGGCCATGCTGGGCTGCTACTCCTTCCCGTCCCATGTCCTCACCCACCACCCCGAGGTGCCGGCCGGCATCGAGATCCCGACGGTCCTGGACGCCCTGCGCGGCGAACTGCCCGACGCCAAGGTGACGTTCGCGCAGGGCTGTGACGTGACGGACCCGGACACCGCGGGCTTCGACGAGGCGATCGCCCGCACCGCCGAGGCGGATGTGTGCGTGGCGGTCCTCGGCGACCGGGCGGGCCTGTTCGGCCGCGGCACCTCGGGCGAGGGCTGCGACGCGACGGACCTCGGTCTGCCGGGCGCCCAGGGCGACCTGCTGGACGCGCTGGTCGCCACGGGCGTCCCCGTGGTGCTGGTGCTGCTGACCGGCCGCCCCTACGCCCTGGGCCGCTGGCACCACCGCCTCGGCGCGGTCGTCCAGGCGTTCTTCCCCGGCGAGGAGGGCGGCCCGGCCGTCGCGGGTGTCCTGTCGGGCCGCGTCAACCCCTCGGGCCGCCTTCCCGTGAGCGTCCCCCAGGTCCCGGGCGGCCAGCCCTGGACCTACCTCCAGCCGCCCCTGGGCCTCGCGGGCGAGGTCAGCAACCTCGACCCGACCCCCCTGTACGCCTTCGGGCACGGCCGTTCGTACACGGCGTTCACCTGGGAGGACTGCTCCGCGACCGAACCGGCCGAACTCGGCACGGACGGCTCCCACGACGTCTCGGTGACCGTCCGGAACACGGGCGGACGCGAGGGTGCGGAGGTCGTGCAGCTGTACCTGCACGACCCGGTGGCCTCGGTGACCCGCCCCGACGTCCGGCTGATCGGCTACCAGCGGGTGGAGCTGGCCCCGGGCGAGGCCGCCCGGGTCACGTTCCGTTTCCACACGGACTTTTCGGCGTTCACCGACCGTTCGGGCCGAAGGGTGGTCGAACCGGGCGCCCTGGAACTACGGTTGGCGGCGTCCAGCGCGGACGTACGCCACACGGCGCACCTCACGCTCACGGGTCCGGTCCGCGAGGCGGGAGCCGACCGGCGGCTGCGGTGCGAGACGGAGGTGTCGGGGGTGGGCTGACCCTCCGTGCGGGGCATGACGGGGGGCGCGATGGACCGGCTGGTGCACCACGAACTGCGGGCCGCGGTATCGGTCCTGGCCGCCACGGCCGTCGCCCTGACGACCGTCGGCCTGGTCGAGGGCTTCTCCGCGCCGTCCGAACCCGGCCGGCTCGGCCTGTACATCGGCGGTGTGCTCGCCTTCCTGCTGCTGTGGACGCTCGTCAAGGCGACCGGGCTCAAGTGGATCGGCGCGGTACGGGACTTCGAGAAGGCGGTCCGGCTCGAGGGCACCGGCCCGGCCCTGCCGACCGCGCGCTTCCTGCGCGACAAGCCCTTCAGCCCGCGGCTCTTCGTGCTGTATCTGCTGTTCACGGTGCTCTTGTCCCTGTGGGAACCGTGGGCGGCCGTGCTGCCCCTGTGGTCGGCCGTCGACTGGCTGGGCCAGGCCGCGGTCGCCGCCCACTGGGAGCGCGGGCACGGCATGCTGGTGTGGCGGGGGCGGGTCGAGAGCAGGCCGTGGGAGCTCTCGGTCAGCCGGCGTCCGCCGACTCGAACCGCCACCGGTGCACAGCCCGTGTGACCAGTCCCCCCTCCGGGTCCGGCAGTTCGGGCAGGTCGGCGTCGTACGGGGCGTCCCACCAGGTGATGACGAGGACCCGGTCCTGGGGCGCCCGGAAGGTCTCCCGGCGCAGCGGCCTGCCGGGGAGTTCCTGGGCGCGTGCCCAGGCCAGCAGCTCCTCGCCCCGCCCCTCGGACGCCCGGGCCTCCCACATCAACGCGACCGTCACGAGTAGAGGTTCTCCTCGCCGACCTCGTGCACGTGGTCGTGGTCGTGCCCGGGCACGTGCGGTTCGGTGACCGGCAGGGACGAGTCCGCCGACAGGTCCCAGGACGACGCCGCCCGGCCCCGGGCGACCATCTCCGCGCCGAGGGCGGCGACCATCGCGCCGTTGTCCGTGCACAGCTTGGGCCGCGGCACCCGCAGCCGGATCCCCGCGGCCTCGCAGCGCTCCTGGGCGAGGACGCGCAGACGGGAGTTGGCGGCCACGCCGCCGCCGATCATCAGGTGGTCGACGCCCTCGTCCTTGCAGGCCCGGACGGCCTTGCGGGTCAGCACGTCCACGACCGCCTCCTGGAAGGAGGCCGCCACGTCCCGCACCGGCACGTCCTCCCCCGCCGCCCGCTTGGCCTCGATCCAGCGCGCCACGGCGGTCTTCAGCCCGGAGAAGGAGAAGTCGTAGACCGGGTCGCGCGGGCCGGTCAGACCGCGGGGGAAGGAGATCGCGTTCGGGTCGCCCTCCTTGGCGTACCGGTCGATGACCGGGCCGCCCGGGAAGCCGAGGTTCAGCACGCGGGCGATCTTGTCGAAGGCCTCTCCGGCCGCGTCGTCGATGGTGGCGCCCATCGGGCGGACGTCGGAGGTGATGTCCGAGGACAGCAGCAGCGAGGAGTGGCCGCCGGAGACCAGCAGGGCCATGGTCGGCTCGGGCAGCGCGCCGTGCTCCAGCTGGTCCACGCAGATGTGCGAGGCGAGGTGGTTGACGCCGTAGAGGGGCTTGCCGAGCGCGTACGCGTAGGCCTTCGCCGCGGAGACGCCGACCAGCAGGGCACCGGCGAGACCGGGACCGGCGGTGACGGCGATGCCGTCGAGGTCGCGGGCGCTGACGCCCGCCTCCTTCAGGGCGCGGTCGATGGTGGGGACCATCGCCTCCAGGTGGGCGCGGCTCGCCACCTCCGGTACGACACCGCCGAAGCGGGCGTGCTCGTCGACGCTGGAGGCGACGGCGTCGGCCAGCAGGGTGGTGCCCCGCACGATGCCGACGCCGGTCTCGTCGCAGGAGGTCTCGATTCCCAGTACGAGGGGTTCGTCAGCCATTGATCTCAGTTCCTTGTACGGAGTTCTCGGGGGCGGTCAGGCGCATCACCAGGGCGTCCACGTTGCCCGGCTGGTAGTAGCCGCGCCGGAAACCGATGGGCTCGAAGCCGAAGCGCTCGTACAGCTTCTGTGCGCGGACGTTGTCGACCCGGCACTCCAGCATCACCTCGGCGCACTCGAAGGTGGTGGCCGCCCGCAGCAGTTCGGCCAGCAGCCGTCCGCCGAGACCGGTGCCCCACAGCTCGCGGGACACGGCGATGGTCTGGACGTCGGCCTGCTCACCGGTGGCGACCAGACCGGCGTAGCCGACGATCCGCGAACCGGCCTCGGCGACCACGTACCGCCGGTTGGCCCCAGGCCCCCGCGCATGGGCGAGTTCGGACCAGAACATGCCCCGGGACCAGGCGTCCTCGGGGAACAGGTCCCGCTCCAGTTCCAGCACGGAGTCGATGTCCCACCAGCGCATCTCGCGCAGCGTGCACGTCACGGGATCGGTCACTTGGGCGTGACCACCTTGTAGTTCTTGGGGACCTGGGCGTCGGGGCGGCGCAGGTACAGCGGCCGGGGCGCGGGGAGTTCCTCGCCGGCGGCCAGCTTCTCCGCGGCCAGCCGGGCCAGGGCGGCGGCGGACACGTGCTCCGGCTCGTGCGCCTTGGGGAAGGTGTCGGGGTACAGCAGCGCCCCCGCGCCGATCGCGGGCAGCCCCTCGACCTGCTCGGCGATGTCGGCGGGCCGGTCGACGGCCGGGTCGGTGACCCGGGTGCGGGAGTCGGCGTAGCGGGCCCAGTACACCTCCTTGCGGCGGGCGTCGGTCGCGACGACGAACGGACTGTCCAGGTCGGCGGCGTAGGCGAGGCCGTCCAGCGTGCACACGCCGTGCACGGGGACACCGAGCGCGAGCCCGAAGGTGTCCGCGGTCATCAGTCCGACGCGCAACCCGGTGTACGGTCCCGGACCGGTCCCGGCGACGACCCCGGTGACGGCGTCGAGCCGCACACCGGCCTCGGCGAGCACCCGGTCGATCGCCGGCAGCAGCAGTTCCCCGTGCCGCCGCGCGTCCACCTGACTGGACGAGGCGATGACATCGCGTCCGTCGTGCAGCGCGACGGTGACGGCGGGCGTGGCGGTATCCAGAGCGAGCAAGAGCACGCAAACAGCCTACGGCTCCCCGGGGCCCGGCACGGTCGCGGCGGTCGGGTCGTCACGTGCTGCTACCGTCACCTACCGTCACGACAGGGATGTGCGACGTGAGGTGGACCCAGTGGCAGCCAGCAGTACGGGAATCGTGGCCGGGCTCACCGCCGCGGCCCTCGCCACGATCGGCTACCTCGCCCACCAGGCGGCCGAGACCGTCCCGGCCGGGCTGGGACGGGCGGCGCAGGCGAGCGCCACGCCGGCGGCCGGCGCGTCGAAGGCGCCCCGGGCCGGCGAGGACCCCGCCGCGCTGCCCGGCGGCTCCGGCAAGGGCGCCCGGGTCGTGTACTCGCTGCGCGGTGACCGGGTGTGGCTGGTCGCCGGGGACGAGGCGGTCAGCCGCACGTTCAAGGTCGTGCCGAGCGCGGTGGACCCGGCGCCGGGCAGTTACTCGGTGACGTCCCGCTCGAAGGCGGTCACCGGCTCCGACGGCGTCCCCGTCGAGCACGTGGTGCGCTTCGCCTCCGTGAACGGTGTGGTCATCGGCTTCAGCGCGGCCGTGGGCGGCCCCACCCCTCCCGCTTCCGACCCGAAGGTCCGTACGGGTGGCATCCGCGAGTCCCGCGCGGACGGGGACGCGATGTGGACGTTCGCGACGATCGGCCGCAAGGTCGTGGTCGTCCGCTAGTGCCGCAGCAGGCACTAGGCCGCTTCTGATGGATCTCCGCGGGAGAAGGAGCGGCGTTCGGTGCGTGCTCTGGGGGTCCCCCCTGCTCGAAGAGCTTGGGGGAGTGCCGCGTTGAAGCCCTCGTAGCGGAGCTACTTGGGCTTTCGCGCGGTGCGGCGGTGGGGGCCCCTCCCGTTCGAGCGAAGCCGAGAACGGGGGAGCGTGCCGGGCGTCGCGACGCCGCGGAGATCCGTCAGAAACGGCCTAGGAGGGTGCTAAGCCGCTTCCCGGTGCACGGGGGCCCGCTCGGACAGCTCCGGCTCGGGAGCGCGCGGCGGCGTGGAGACCAGGGCCGCCGCCTCGCCGGCCGCCAGCAGGTCACGCATGGACACCCCGGCGACCGCGAACCGCTGCGGCTGCCCCTTGCTCTCTGTAGCCGACATGGACGCCTCCCGAAGGACCGGGGCAACATAGTTAGGTAGACCTAACTATGGACTGGATACCATGTGACCACGCACAAGACGCCGAGCGCAACATCTTGCCGACGTCTTGTCGGAACGTTCACCGGATGACCGCGGCGGGCGCGGTGAGCACTCAGGCGGCGAGCACGCTCAGATCCGCCGCGGCCCAGCGTTCGCCCACACCGGTGACCGTCATGTGCCGGACCTCGTCGGTCGTGTCGCCCACCGCCCGGTGGATCACGACCTGGAGCCGGTCCTCGGTCAGCTCCTCGACCTTGCCCTCGCCCCACTCCACGACGACCACGGAGTCGGGCAACGAGACATCGAGGTCCAGGTCCTCCATCTCGTCGAGACCGCCGGAGAGCCGGTAGGCGTCGACATGGACGAGCGGCGGCCCGTCACCCAGGGAGGGATGCACCCGGGCGATCACGAAGGTCGGCGAGGTGACGGCTCCGCGCACGCCGAGCCCCTCGCCCAGGCCGCGGGTCAGCGTCGTCTTGCCCGCGCCGAGCTCTCCGCTGAGCATCACCAGGTCACCCGCGCGGAGCAGTTTCGCGAGCCGACGGCCCAGCTCCCGCATCTGCTCGGGGGACGTGACGACGATCTGGACGGATCCGGGCTCAGCCGGGCTGTGCGGTGCTGCTGCTTCCATAGCCCTTCACGGTAGCCCCTGCGGGCACGGCACCCGTGCGGGTGAGCAGGTCGGCGAGGCGGTCGGTGACCACTTCCGGGTGTTCCAGCATCACCAGGTGCCCCGCGTCCGGCACCAGCACCAGTTCGGCGTCGGGGAGCACATCGGCGATGGCCTCGCTGTGCTCACTCGGCGTGACGAGGTCCTGCACCCCCGCCAGGACGAGCACCGGCAGGTCCACGAGGTGGACGAGCGCCTCGGTCTTGTCGTGGTCGTTGAACGCCGGGTAGTACTCGGCGACCACGTCGATCGGCGTGCTCTCGATCATCCGCTCGGCGAACCGGGCGACGGCCGGGTCGACGTCCCGGGACGCGAACGAGTACCGCTTGATGATCCCGGCGAACAGGTCGGCCGTCGCCCGGCGCCCCTTCTCCACCAGCTCGGCCCGCTGTCCCAGCACCTTCAGCACCCCGGGCAGCACCCGCCGCACCACGTTGACCCCGGCGACGGGCAGGCCGTAGTTGACCTCGCCGAGCCGCCCCGACGACGTCCCCACGAAGGCGACCCCGACGACCCGCTCGCGGATCAGCTCGGGGTACTGGTCGGCCAGCGCCATCACCGTCATGCCGCCCATGGAGTGCCCGACCAGCACCAGCGGGCCCTCGGGTGCCGCCGCGTCTATGACGGCCTTCAGGTCCCGGCCCAGCTGCTCGATGGTGATCGGCTCGTCGTCCCGCGTCTGCGCCACGCCCCGCCCGGACCGGCCGTGGCTGCGCTGGTCCCAGTGCACGGTCCGTACGACACCCCGCAGCGCCGCCCGCTGGAAGTGCCAGGAGTCCTGGTTCAGGCAGTAGCCGTGGCTGAAGACGACCGTGACCGGCGCGGGGAACTTGCGGCCGAAGAGCCTGCGGCGGCGGGGCCCGATGGCCGCCTGGGCGGCCTCCTGGTCGACGTCGTCGACCTCGTAGTACAGCTCGGTGCCGTCGTCCGCGAACGCCTTGCCGGGCATGCCGCGCAGCGAGCCGTACGGTCCCGCCGAGTCCAGGGCGAGCAGGGCCTTCTGGCGCATGCCCCGGCCGACCGTCATCCGCTCCAGGGCGACACCGGCGGCCGCGCCCGCGGCCACCACGCCTATCGCCACGCCGGCGAGACCGGTCGCCCGGCGCCAGCCTCCCGCCGCCCCCGCGGCGGAGGCCGCGACGGCCGCGGAGGCGACGTCGACGACGACCTCCGCACTGCTCTCGCTCACGTACCGCTCCTCTTCGCCGGGCTGCCGATCGGGTGACTCGTCGGGTCGGGTGATGCCGGTGTCGCCTGAGTGACTGCCGTTTCTCGCGTGACAGGCTCTCTGTGCGAGTTACCCGTCCTGTTCCTCATTCACATAGACGCGAGGAACACGCGTACCGATCCGGGTCACGATCTCGTAGGCGATGGTTCCGGCCGCCTGGGCCCAGTCCTCGGCGGTGGGCTCGCCGCGGTCCCCGGGGCCGAAGAGGACCGCCTCGGTCCCCGCGGCGGGCTCGTCGCCGCCCAGATCCACCACGAACTGGTCCATGGCGACCCGCCCGGCGACGGTGCGCCACTTGCCCTCGACCAGGACCGGCCCGGCCGAGGAGGCGTGCCGCGGGATGCCGTCCGCGTAGCCCAGCGGAACCAGGCCGACCGTGGTGTCGCCGGGGGTCACGTACCGATGTCCGTAGCTGACGCCGTGCCCGCCCGGTACGCGCTTGACCAGGGCCAGCGAGGCGGACAGCGTCATGACGGGGCGCAGCCCGAAGTCGGCCGGGGCGCCGAGCTCGGGGCTGGGCGAGATGCCGTAGGTGGCGATGCCGGTGCGGACCAGGTCGAAGTGGCTCTCGGGGAGCGTGAGGGTGGCCGGCGAGTTGGCGATGTGCCGGACCTCGGGCCGCACGCCCCGCTCCTCGGCGTACGCGACCATCTCGCGGAAGACGGCGAGCTGGGCGGCGATGGAGGGATGCCCCGGCTCGTCCGCGCAGGCGAAGTGCGACCACAGGCCCGTGACCCGCAGCAGCCCCTCCGCCTCGGCCCGCCGCGCCCGACGGACCAGCGCCGCCCAGTCGTCCCCCGGCCGGCACCCGTTGCGCCCCAACCCCGTGTCCGCCTTCAGCTGCACCCTGGCCGGCCGGTCGGCCCCCCTGGCCGCCTCGACGACCTCCTCCAGGGCCCACATGCCGCTGACGGACACGTCCAGCTCGGCCTCGATCGCCTCGCGCCACGGCCCGCCGGGCGTCCACAGCCAGCACATGATGCGGCCCGGCAGCCCGGCGGCCCGCAGGGCCAGGGCCTCCTCGGGCGTGGCCGTGCCCAGCCAGGTCGCCCCCGCGGCGACGGCCGCCCGGGCACACGGCACGGCCCCGTGCCCGTACGCCTCGGACTTCACCACGGCCATCACGGCCGCGCCCGGCGCATGGGCACGCAGGGCCCGCACGTTGGCCCGCAGGGCGGCCAGGTCGATCTCGGCACGGGCCCTCAGGAACGCGGTCCGCGGGGCTGTTCTCTCGCTCATCGCGCCCAGTGTCTCAGAGGGCTCCGCCGACGGTTCTGCTACGTCCCGGGCCGCCGCCCCCACGAGAACACCCGGTCACCCTTCCTGAGCACGCCCACAGCCTCCGCGCGACCGCCTCGCCCGACGGCACGTACTCGACGAGCGCGTACGTCCCCGCCGGAGCGCTGCGCGGCCCGACGCCCTCTTCCTCCGCGGACGGCGGGTACACCACACGGGCGGCAGGGCCTGGTCGGGTGTGTCGAGCACCCAGGGCTGAGCGGGCCCGACCACGCTGCTCAGCCACTGCCGGCCCGTCCGGCGCTTGAGGACGAGGCCGTTCAGGCCGAAGCGGGGGGGCCGGGGCGGCAGCCCCCGGAGGCGGGACGGGAAAGGGCGGAGGGGGCGCCCCACCCCGGCAACCCCCACCGGCCCGCATCCCCGCCCACCCCCTCAGCCCTCCATCCGTCCCATCCCTCAGCCCAGGACATTCCGCCAGGCCTCCGGAACCGCACCCGCCACATCGTGCGCCCCCACCGGCGCCCCCTCCGCCGCCAGCCGTCCGGCCAGCCCGTGCACATACGCGCCCACACTCCCGGCGTCCCTCGCGGACAGCCCCGCCGCCAGCAACGACCCGGCCAGCCCCGACAGCACGTCCCCGCTCCCGGCCGTGGCCAGCCACCCCGTGCCCGTCGGGTTCACCCGCACCGCCCCACCCCCCGCGTCGGCCACCAGCGTCGTCGACCCCTTCAGCAACACGGTCGCCCCGTACCGTCGCGCCAGTTCGCGAACCGACGCCAGCCGGCCACCCTCGACCTCCCCCCGCTCCACTCCCAGCAGGGCCGCCGCCTCGCCCGCGTGCGGCGTCATGAGCGTCGGCGCCCGCCGCCCCCGCACGACCTCCGCGTCCGCCAGCCGCAGCCCGTCCGCGTCGATCAGCACCGGCACCTCTGCCGCCAGTACCTCCGCCACCGTCGCCGCGTCGTCCCCGGCCCCCGGTCCGACGACCCACGCCTGCACCCGCCCGGCGTGCTTCGGCCCCTGATCCGACACGAGCGTCTCGGGATACCGCGCGATGACCGCGTCCCCGGCCGGTCCGACGTACCGCACCGCCCCGGCCCCACCCCGCAGCGCGCCCGCGACGGCCAGCACGGCGGCCCCCGGGTAGCGCGCCGACCCGGCGGCGATGCCGACCACGCCCCGCCGGTACTTGTCGCTCTCCGCCCCCGGCACCGGCAGCAACCGGGCCACGTCCCGGTGCTGCAACGCCTCCAGGTCCGCCTCGGCCGGCAGCTCCAGCCCGATGTCGACCAGGCGCACCGACCCCGCGTGCTCGCGTGCGGGGTCGATCAGGAGCCCGGGCTTGTGCGTCCCGAAGGTGACGGTCAGGTCGGCCCGCACGGCGATGCCGTGGACCTCCCCGGTGTCGGCGTCGACGCCGCTCGGAAGATCGACGGCGACCACGGCTCCCCGTGACCGCCCGGCGGCAGCGGCCAACGGCACGGCGTCCGGCCGCAGCCCGCCCTTCCCGCCGATCCCGACGATCCCGTCGACGACGAGGTCCGCGCCCTCGGCCAGCGGCTCGCCCTCACCGGCCCCGACGGTCCGCCCCCCGGCCCGCCGCAGCGCCGCGAGCCCCGCCGCGTGCGCCCGGTCCGGCGCGAGCAGCACCGCCGTGACCCCGGCCCCCCGACGGGCCAGCCGGGCCCCGGCGTACAGGGCGTCACCCCCGTTGTCGCCACTGCCGACCAGCAGCACGACCCTGCTCCCGTACACCCGCCCCAGCAGGTCGGCGCAGGCCGCGGCGAGTCCGGCGGCGGCGCGTTGCATCAGCGCCCCCTCCGGCAGCCGCGCCATCAGCTCCCGTTCGGCGTTCCGGACCGTCTCCACGCTGTACGCAGTACGCATGCGGTCGAGTTTCCCGTACGACCTCCGGGCCACTCCCCCTCACACGCACCTCCGGCGTCTCCCCCGCTGCGAACCGTGTCGGATCCGTTGACGCTCTGCCGCCCCTTTGCCAGACTCCCGGCCGTGCAGAAAGCGCTTGCACACTCCCCCACACCCGACGAAACCGAGGCCCCCATGGGACGCAGAGCCGCATTACTGGCCGCCGCCGGTGCCACCGCCCTCCTCACCGCGGCCGGCACCCTGACCGCCCCCGCCACGGCCGCCCCCACGCGCGCCCTGGCCTGCGGAGACGGCTCCTACCAGGCCGAGGCCGTGCAGAGCGGCGGCAACTGGACCGCCCGGCGCGGCGGCAGCACCGTCTACACCGGAACCGACATGCGCGCGGCCGTCCAGGCGGCCGTCAACAGCCTCACCGCCGGGCGCACCTCGAAGGAACGGGTCGTGGTCCGCGGCTCGGGTTCCGTCTCGGCGGGCTCGCGCATCTCCCTGCCGAGCTACACGGTCCTCGACGTCTGCGGCACGATCAACGTCACCGGCAGCGGCTCGGGCGACCAGGCGCCGGTCTACTCGCGCGGCACCCGCGACGTGGAGGTCCAGAACCTCAAGCTCACCGGCACCCCGCTGTACGGCATCTTCCTGCGCAACGTCCAGAACGTGGTGCTGGGTCAGATCGACATGCGCCTCTCGCGCGGTCTGGGCGTCCGCATCGACAACCGGGGCGACACCAGTCAGTGGACGCGCAACATCCGCATCAACGACGTCTACGTCTCCGGCGCGTCCAGCCACGCGGTGGAGACCTACGGCGTCGACGGCCTCACCATCGGCACGGTGACGGCCCGCAACGTCGGCGAGTCCGGCCTGCTGCTCAACCAGACCGTCAACGCCACCGTGACCAAGGTCGACGCGGAGAACGCGGGCACCGGCACCGGCTACGCCGCCTTCCGCATGGCCAACCGCAACGGCCGGGTCGGCGGCGGCTACCCCACCAACATCCGCGTCGGCGAGGTCATCGCGCGTGGCGGCGGGCGCGGGGTGTTCTGCGTCTCGGAGAGCGGCGGGGCCGTCATCGACAGGGTGACGCTCTCGAACACGGGCAACAACTCGGTCCTGATCGAGAACTGCTACAACGTCAGCCTCGCGGCCCGAAGCGGCACGATCACCGGCGGCGGCGAGCTACGACTGGCCGCGCGCTCACAGTTCCCCAACAACAAGGACATCACCATCCAGAACCTGACGGTCACCAACTCGGCCATCAGGGAGAGCCCGTGCGGCGAGAACACGACGTTCCGCAACATCACGCGGGTGAACAGCAGTCAGTCGATCTGCTGACCCGACCGGGCCGCCGAAGCCCCCGCCACCACACCCACGCCCGGCGGGGGCCTTCGCGGGTCCTGTTCCCCCGATGACGCCCCGGGCGTATGATCGAGTCGGATTTTGAACTCGTTCAAAATGGGGGGCGAGGCATGACACATTCGACAGCACCCGAGGACACGGACAGCCCCGCCACCGCCCTGGGCCCCACGGCCCTGGTCCTCGGCGTCTTCTCGGCCGTGGGCACCTGTGCGTTCCTGTTCCCGTGGACGGTACTGGCCGGAGCGCTCGCGGTGACCTTCGGAGCGATGGGCCTCCACTACGCGCGCAGGGGAACGGGCCGCCTGTGGCCGGCGGCAGCCGGTACGGCCCTGGGCGCGATCGGCCTCATCGGCACGATCACGCTGCTCTGGAGCCTGGTCTAGGAGGTGTGCCGGCCGCCGTGACACCGTGCGCGGACAGCCGTGGAGATCCATCAGAAGCCCCATGGGGGGTGCGGACACCCTCCGGGGATGTGGCTCACGCCTCGGCGATGACCACGGCCGAGGCGACGCCCGCGTCGTGACTCAGCGACACATGCCAGGTCTGCACGCCGAGCTCGGCGGCCCGCGCGGCCACGGTCCCGGTCACCCGCAGCCGGGGCCGCCCACTGTCCTCGACGCACACCTCGGCGTCGGTCCAGAGCAGCCCGGGCGGAGCACCGAGCGCCTTGGCCAGTGCCTCCTTGGCCGCGAACCGCGCGGCGAGCGAGGCGACCCCCCGCCGCTCGCCGCTGGGCAGCAGCAACTCCCGCTCCACGAACAGCCGCTCGGCCAACGCGGGCGTCCGCTTCAGCGACGCCGCGAACCGATCGATCTCGGCGACGTCGATCCCGACCCCGATGATGCTCATGCGCAGCACCCTACGGGCCGTCCGGTGCCTGCGGGCTCGGCTCCCCGGCGACCACGTCGGCTTCGTGAGTCGCGGTGACGGCACGGTCGAGAAAGCGGGTGAGCCTGTCCGCGTCGGAACACAGGTGGAGACCGCGGTGGAGGTGCTTCGAGAACTCGACACCGCGCGCCTCCAGGACACGCAGGACCGCTGCGGCCCAGGCCGAGAGGTACCCGGCGGTGAAACCCGCCGCCCACCGCTCGGGGTGTTCGTCCTCCCCCGCCGCGCGTGCGTGCACGAGGGCCAGGTCCTCCAAGGGGACGACTCCGCGCTCTCTGAGGCCTTCCAGCCCGAACCGGAAATCCCCCGCCACCTTGTGCGGGGGAATGCCCAGCGCAAGGCACACAGCCGTGAACCTGTACAGGTCGAGCAGCTCTGACGGCCCGTCCTGCTGACTGTCCTGCTCGTCGGCCAACGCTCAGGCCCGTCCGGGTCCGGTCCCCGGGGCCTCCGGGTCCTCGACGAACAGGTCCTCCGCGCGCGCGACGGTGCGGGAACGCTCCAGCCACGCGTCGAGACGCTCCAGGTCCGTGCAGGTCGTGATGCGCTCGCGCACGGAGTCCGGTACGGGGATACCGCGCACCTCCAGTACGTACAGGATGCCCTTGGCCTCCCCCTCGGCCTTGCCTTCTGCCTTGCCTTCTGCCTTGCCTTCAAGGTAGGCCGTCTCACGGACCGTCCCCCGGCCGGGGAAGTAGTTGACGAACGACATGATTTCCTTCAGTTTCTTTCCGGCTGGGCTGTTGCCCAGGCTGATTTCCAGGAAGTCGTAGAAGTAGTCGGCGGTTTCAGGGTCCGTTGTGCGCGTCTCATGAAGGGCGGTCGTCAGCGCCTTCAGTATGGCGTCGGAATCGGCACTACGGGCGTGCGCCAGGGCGGAGAGTACGGCCAGCGCGAGGTTCTTCGCCGCGGTCCGGGCGTCGGTGATCACCGGCAGGTTCTCCGGCCCGACGACCAGCGGGTGGGTCCGCTGCGCCGTCCAGCCCCGCGTGCCGCAGTCGAAGGGACCGGCCGCCCACTTGGCTGTGACTCTGTCCTGGCAGACCACGAGAAGCAGGACGGGCAGGCCGTACTTCGCCTGGAGAAAGGCGACGTAGTACGCCCAGCTCCGCTCCTTGCCCGCGACCTTGCCCGACTGCGACTCGATGGCGAGCAGGAAGTCCTCGCCATCGGACGGGCCGACGCGCAGCACCGTGTCCACACGCCGCTCCAGCGGCCGGGCCTCCGTCACGTCGGTCGTGACCGCGTCCACGGTCGCCTTCGCGGATAACGGGACACCCAGCACCCCGAACACGGGAGCCAGGATCTCGGGCCGCTCCTGAAAGATGCGGTGCATGCCCTCGTGAGCTGATGTGACCATGTGTGCAACCTAGTTGGACCAAGGGATGATTTTTCCGGGCGAAGGCGGTACGTTCACCCTTTCGAGGGGCGCCAAAACGTTCACGCCGCCGAGGTCAGCTCGCACCACACGTACTTGCCCCGGTTGCCGTCCCTCGTCAGCGGCTGCCAGCCCCACAGGTCGGAACACGCCCGGACCAGCGCGAGCCCCCGCCCCTCCTCCGAGTCGCCGGCCTGCTCGAACGACCCTGGCGGCCCAGGCGGCTCCGGGTCGGCGTCCCACGCTCCGATCCGCAGCACCCCGGCCGACCATCGCACGCGCAGGGCTGCGGGCCCCTTGGTGTGACGTACGGCGTTGGAGACCAGCTCGGCCGCCAGCAGCTCGGCCACGTCGCCCAGGCGGATCAGCCCGTGCATCGTGAGGATCAGGCGGAGAGTACGGCGACTGATCGTGACGGCACGCAGGTCGTTCGGGATGTACAGGGTGTACTCCCAGGGCTCGTCGGACTCGCATTCAGGCATGCGCGAACTCCCGTTCCATAGTCGCAGGTTGAGGTCATGGGGGGGCGGTGTCATTGCCGCAGCCGTCACGGCAGGACGGGGCGGTGCGCTTCCGGAGCCCCCGGCAATCCGCAGCGTGTGCGGCGCATCACCGACGGTAGGTATTACTGTTTAAGTTATGCAACCCGATCGCATACCCTGGCACCCGAACGAGTCGCGCTGACGGGCGCATTGGGAGGCAAGCGATGGCACTGAGGAGCGAGCCGACCGCGCGACAGATGCGCCTGGCTCTCGAACTGCGAAGACTCCGCGACGCAGCGGGCCTCACAGCCCGCGAGGCGGCGGCCCTACTCGGGGTCAGCGCCCCGCAGATCAGCCAGATCGAGACTGGCCTCGCCGGAGTGAGCGCGAAGCGCCTGCGCCGCCTGGCGGCCCACTACGTGTGCACGGACGAGGTGTTCATCGACGCCCTGGTTGCCGTGGCAACCGATCGGACACGCGGTTGGTGGGAGGACTACCGGGGGCTTCTGCCCACACCCTTCCTCGCCCTCGCCGAGTTGGAGCACCACGCCACGTTCCTGCGGGAGGCGCAGTTCCTGTACATCCCAGGTCCACTCCAGACTGAGGCCTACGCTCGCGCCGTCTACGCCTACAGGGTTCCCGAACTTCCGCAGGAGGACCTCGAGTTGCGCGTCCGGCACCGGATGCAGCGCAAGGTGATCCTCAAAGGCCCTGCGCCCAAGCCCTACGAAGCCGTCATCCACGAGGCGGCCTTGCGCATCATGGTCAGTGACCGCGCCACCTCACGAGCCCAACTCGTTCACTTGCTCGAACTCTCCGAAGCGGACGACGTCACCGTGCGCGTCATCCCCTTCGACCTGGAGGACTTTGCCGGAGCCGCGAGCGCCATGACGTACGCAGGCGGCGCCGTTCCCAAGCTCGACACAGTCGTACGTGACGGACCGCAGGGTGCCGCCTTCATCGACTCCGAAGCCCAGCTCGCCGCCTTTCGAACGCTCTTCCGTAAAGTGGAGGCGGTGTCGCTCGACGCCGAGCGGTCCCGCGAATTCATCCACAGGTTGGCGAAGGAGCTGTGAGGCGCCCTATGGACACCACCGGCAACTGGCGAAAGTCATCCTATTCAGGGCCTGGCGACGGCGACTCCTGCGTGGAGATCGCCCCGACCCCCACCCACATAGCCATCCGGGACTCAAAAGCCCCGGCCGCGACTGTCACCGTCCCGGCCGGAGCCTTCACCGCCTTCGTCGACGCCCTCAAGGGCGACTACTCCACCGTCACCGACTTCGCCAGGTTCCGAGGCTGATCCACCTCGTTGCCCCGGGCCGTGGCCAGCTCGCAGGCGAACACCTGCAACGGCACGGTCGCCACCATCGGCTGAAGCAGCGTCGGCGTGACCGGGATCCGGATCAGGTGGTCGGCGTAGGGCACGACCGCCTCGTCGCCCTCCTCCGCGATCACGATCGTCCGCGCGCCCCGGGCCCGGATCTCCTGGATGTTGGACACGATCTTGTCGTGCAGCACCGACCGCCCGCGCGGCGACGGCACCATCACGACGACCGGCAGGTCCTCCTCGATCAGGGCGATCGGCCCGTGCTTCAGCTCCCCGGCCGCGAACCCCTCGGCGTGCATGTACGCCAGTTCCTTCAGCTTCAGCGCGCCCTCCAGCGCGACGGGGTAACCGACATGCCGTCCCAGGAACAGCACGGTGTCCTTCGAGGCGAGCGAGCGCGCCAGCTCCCGTACGGGCTCCATGGTCCCGAGCACCCGTTCCACCGCACCGGCGATCGACGACAGGTCGCGGACCACCGCCCGGATCTCGTCGCCCCACTTGGTGCCGCGCACCTGGCCCAGATACAGGGCGACCAGGTAACACGCCACGAGCTGCGTCAGGAACGCCTTCGTCGAGGCGACGGCCACTTCCGGCCCGGCGTGCGTGTACAGCACCGCGTCCGACTCGCGGGGGATCGTCGAACCGTTGGTGTTGCAGATCGCCAGCACTCTGGAGCCCTGCTCGCGGGCGTGCCGCAGCGCCATCAGCGTGTCCATGGTCTCGCCGGACTGGGAGATGGCGATGACGAGCGTCTGCGCGTCCAGGATCGGGTCCCGGTAACGGAATTCGCTCGCCAGTTCCACCTCGCAGGGCAGCCGCGTCCAGTGCTCGATCGCGTACTTGGCGATCATCCCGGCGTGGAAGGCCGTACCGCAGGCGACGATGACGACCTTGTCGATCTCCCGCAGCACCCCCGCCGGAATCCGCACCTCGTCCAGGGTCAGCGAGCCGGACCCGTCGATGCGGCCCAGGAGCGTGTCGGCGACCGCCTTGGGCTGCTCGGCGATCTCCTTGAGCATGAAGTAGTCGTAGCCGCCCTTCTCGGCGGCCGACGCGTCCCAGTCGACGTGGTACGAGCGCACGTCGGCGGGGCGGCCGTCGAAGCCCGTCACCGTCACGCCGTCCCGGCGCAGCTCCACCACCTGGTCCTGGCCGAGCTCGACCGCCGAGCGCGTGTGGGCGATGAACGCGGCGACATCCGAGGCGAGGAAGGCCTCGCCCTCCCCGACGCCCACCACCAGCGGCGAGTTCCGCCGCGCGCCCACCACCACGTCCGGCTCGTCGGCGTGCACGGCGACCAGCGTGAACGCGCCCTCCAGACGCCGGCACACCAGCCGCATCGACTCGGCGAGGTCCGCGCAGGAGGAGAACTCCTCGGCGAGCAGGTGGGCGACGACCTCGGTGTCCGTCTCGGAGGCCAGGTCGTGGCCGCGCTCGGCGAGCTCGTCCCGCAGCAGGGCGAAGTTCTCGATGATGCCGTTGTGCACCACCGCGACCCGTCCCGCGTTGTCGATGTGCGGATGGGCGTTGGAGTCCGTCGGCCCGCCGTGCGTGGCCCAGCGGGTGTGCCCGATGCCCGTCGCGCCGGTCGGCAGCGGCCTGCCGTCCAGTTCCTTCTCCAGGTTGAGGAGCTTGCCGGCCTTCTTGGCCGTCGCCAGCCCGCCGTCGGCCAGGACGGCGACGCCCGCCGAGTCGTACCCCCGGTACTCCAGCCGCTTCAGCCCGGCCATCACGACCTCGAGCGCGGACTGCGGCCCCACGTATCCCACGATTCCACACATGGGCGGCAGCTTAGAGTCGATTCCCGCGCCGAACCGGCCGAAGCGTGCCCGAAATCGGAAATTCCCACCGGGGTACGAACCCCGCGGCCCACGAGCCGCCCGGCCGGTTTCCACCGCCGTCGGACGAGGAAGAGCCCGCGTGACGGATCCCACCTCACCATCCGTTCGTACGCCCGTCACAATGGACTGTGATCTCTCCGGTCTCCTCGATGCCCCGGAGCGCCCACCGGCCCCGCCCGGAGGCGACTCCCTACCTCGACCTCACCCGAGCCGAGTGGAGCGCGTTGCGTGACAAGACGCCGCTGCCACTGACGGCCGAGGAGGTCGAGAAGCTGCGCGGTCTCGGCGACGTGATCGACCTCGACGAGGTGCGGGACATCTACCTCCCGCTGTCCCGGCTTCTCAACCTCTACGTCGGCGCCACCGACGGCCTCAGAGGCGCGCTGAACACCTTCCTGGGCGAAAAGGGCTCCCAGTCGGGCACCCCGTTCGTCATAGGCGTGGCCGGCTCGGTCGCCGTGGGCAAGTCGACGGTCGCCCGCCTCCTCCAGGCCCTGCTCTCGCGCTGGCCGGAGCACCCGCGCGTCGAGCTGGTCACCACCGACGGCTTCCTGCTGCCCACCCGGGAGCTCCAGGCCCGCGGCCTGATGTCCCGCAAGGGCTTCCCGGAGTCCTTCGACCGCCGCGCCCTGACCCGTTTCGTCGCCGACATCAAGGCCGGCAAGGACGAGGTCACCGCGCCCGTCTACTCCCACCTGATCTACGACATCGTCCCGGACAAGAGGCTCACGGTCCGCCGCCCCGACATCCTGATCGTCGAGGGCCTGAACGTCCTCCAGCCGGCCCTGCCCGGCAAGGACGGCCGCACCCGCGTCGGTCTCGCCGACTACTTCGACTTCAGCGTGTACGTCGACGCCCGCGCCGAGGACATCGAGACCTGGTACCTCAACCGCTTCCGCAAGCTGCGCGCGACCGCCTTCCAGAACCCGTCCTCGTACTTCCGCAAGTACACCCAGGTCTCCGAGGAGGAGGCCCTGGACTACGCCCGGACGATGTGGCGCACCGTCAACCGCCCCAATCTGGTGGAGAACATCGCCCCCACCCGGGGCCGCGCCACCCTCGTCGTGCGCAAGGGCCCGGACCACAAGGTGCAGCGGCTCAGCCTGCGCAAGCTGTGACGCCGGGAGGGAAGACGGGTTAGATGACCGCCATGCTCCATCTGCGTCTGCTCACGCCGTCCGACCGGACCGACGACGTGGTCCTGCTGATCGGGAAGACGGTCGGCACCACCCACCTCGTCGTGCTGCCGGGCGCCGCCCGCGACCCCGCCGGGGACGTGGTGATGTGTGACGTGGCCCGGGAGGCGGGCGACGCACTGCTCGCCGCCCTGCGGGAACTGGGCATCGACACCACCGGCTCCATCGCCGTCGAGTCCATCGACCTGTCCCTGTCCGAGCGGGCCGACAAGGCGGAGGCCGACGCACCGGGTGAGGGCGCGGACGCGGTCCTGTGGGAGCAACTGACCGAGGCGACACACGAGGAGTCGACCCTCTCCGTCACCTACCTCGCCTTCATCACGCTCGCCACCATGATCGCCGCCTGCGGTGTGGTCCTGGACAACGCGATCCTGATCGTGGGCGCCATGGCGGTGGGGCCGGAGTTCGGCCCCCTCACCGGCATCTGCACAGCGATCGTCCGACGCCGACCCCGGCTGGCCCTTCGCTCGCTGATTGCGCTGCTGGTGGGCTTCGCGGTGGCGATGGCGGTGACGGTCGGCTTCAGCCTCTTCATGGACGCGGTCGGCCAGTTCACCGAGGCACAACTGGATGGCGACCGGCCCAACACCGGCTTCATCTACGCCCCCGACTGGTTCTCCTTCGTCGTGGCGGTCCTGGCCGGCATCGCCGGCACCCTCTCCCTGACCTCGGCCAAGTCGGGCGCTCTGGTCGGCGTGGCCATCTCCGTCACCACGGTCCCGGCCGCGGCGAACGCGGCGGTGGCCCTCAGCTACGGCGACACGAAACAGACCTGGGGCTCCACGGAGCAGCTCCTGCTGAACCTGGTGGGCATCATCGTCGCCGGGACGCTGACCCTGCTGGCGCAGAAGTGGTTCTGGCGGAAAGAGCGCCGGCGGCTCTGAAGGGGGCCGGGGGCAGCGCCCTCAGGGGCGTGGGGCACCGCGCGACAAGCCACGAGGGCGCCGCGGTCCGCGAACCGTAGCGCCCCTACCCGCGAGGCCGACTACCCGAGCGCGGACTTCACCGCGTCGGCGAGCCGCCCCGCGACGGACCGGGCCTGCTCGATATCGGCCGCCTCGACCATCACGCGCACCAACGGCTCGGTCCCGGAGGGCCGCAGCAGCACGCGCCCGGTCGCCCCCAGCTCCCGCTCCGCGTCCGCGACGGCCGTCGCGAGCTCCGCGGACGTCCCCACCCGGGACCTGTCGACGTCCGGCACATTGATCAGCACCTGCGGCAACCGCTCCATGACGGCGGCGAGTTCGCGCAGCGTACGTCCGCTCTCGGCGACCCGGGCCGCCAGCAGCAGCCCGGTCAGCGTCCCGTCCCCGGTCGTCGCGTGGTCGAGGATGATGACGTGCCCGGACTGCTCGCCCCCGAGGGCGAACCCGTGCTCCTTCATCTCCTCCAGCACGTACCGGTCGCCGACGGCGGTCTGCACCAGCCGGATGCCCTCGCGCTCCATGGCCAGCTTGAACCCGAGGTTGGACATCACGGTGGCCACGACCGTCTCGGACCGCAGCGCGGAGTGCTCCCGCATCGCCAGCGCGAGCACGGCGAGGATCTGGTCCCCGTCGACCTCCTCGCCGGTGTGGTCGACGGCGAGGCACCGGTCGGCGTCCCCGTCGTGCGCGATGCCCAGATCGGCTCCGTGCTCGACGACGGCGGCCTTGATCTTGTCCAGGTGCGTCGAACCGCACCCGTCGTTGATGTTGAGCCCGTCCGGCTCGGCCCCGATGGTGACGACCTCGGCACCGGCCCGCTGGAACGCCTCGGGCGAGACCCGGGAGGCGGCGCCGTGCGCCTCGTCGAGGACGATCTTCAGCCCGTCGAGCCGGTTCGGCAGGGCACCCAGCAGATGCGCGACGTACCGGTCGAAGCCCTCGTCGTAGTCGCGTACGCGGCCCACGCCGGAGCCGGTCGGGCGGTCCCACGGGGCGCCGGTGCGGTGCTCCGCGTAGACGGACTCGATCCGGTCCTCCAGCTCGTCGGCGAGCTTGTGCCCACCGCGGGCGAAGAACTTGATGCCGTTGTCGGGCATGGCGTTGTGGCTCGCGGAGAGCATCACACCGAGGTCGGCGCCGAGCTCTCCGGTGAGGTACGCCACGGCGGGCGTCGGCAGCACGCCGACCCGCAGCACGTCCAGGCCCGCGCTGGCGAGTCCCGCGACGACGGCGGCTTCCAGGAACTCCCCGGACGCACGGGGGTCACGCCCGACCACGGCCCTCGGCCGGTGTCCTTCGAACGTGCCCGCCTCGGCCAGTACGTGTGCCGCGGCCACGGAGAGGCCGAGGGCCATCTCCGCCGTCAGATCCGCGTTGGCGACACCGCGCACGCCGTCCGTGCCGAAGAGTCGTCCCACTGTGGTGTCCTCCGAATTGCTGAAGAGAATGCGGCTCACATCCCCAGTACACCCCCCTGAGACTGTCCGGGAGCTGTAGGGGTTGTGTAAACGAACCGCCCCGGCAGCACGTCCGTGCCGCCGGGGCGATCGTTGCGAAGCCAGTCGCAAGGACAGGCGACGCGATTAGCGCTTGCTGTACTGCGGAGCCTTGCGGGCCTTCTTCAGACCGGCCTTCTTGCGCTCGACCGCACGGTCGTCGCGCTTGAGGAAGCCGGCCTTCTTCAGCGGACCGCGGTTGTTGTCGACGTCCGCCTCGTTCAGCGCACGGGCGACACCGAGACGGAGCGCACCGGCCTGACCGGAGACACCGCCACCGGAGATGCGGGCGACGACGTCGTAGCGGCCCTCGAGCTCGAGAACCTTGAACGGCTCGTTGACTTCCTGCTGGTGCACCTTGTTCGGGAAGTAGTCCTCGAGGGTGCGACCGTTGATCTTCCACTTGCCGGTGCCCGGGACGATCCGGACGCGGGCGATGGCGTTCTTGCGACGGCCCAGGCCGGCGGCCGGCTGGGGCTCGCCGAAGCGGGAGGCCATGGACTCCGAGGTGTACTCGCCCTCGACGGGCACCTCGGACTCGGTGGTGTAGCTGTCGATGTCAAGCTCTTCGAGCGGCTGCTCGGCAGTGGTCTCGGCCACGATTCTCCTCAGATTCTGTTCAGTCTTAGGGGGTGGCCGGACTTACTGCGCGACCTGGGTGATCTCGTACGGCTGCGGCTGCTGCGCGCCGTGCGGGTGCTGGTCACCCTTGTAGACCTTCAGCTTCGAGAGCATCTGACGGCCCAGCGTGTTCTTGGGGAGCATGCCCTTGACGGCCTTCTCGATGGCCTTCTCGGGGTTCTTGTCGAGCAGCTCGTCGTAACGGACGGAGCGCAGACCACCCGGGTAGCCGGAGTGGCGGTACGCCATCTTCTGGGTCCGCTTGTTGCCGGAGAGGTGCACCTTGTCGGCGTTGATGATGATGACGAAGTCACCAGCGTCGACGTGCGGCGCGTAGATCGGCTTGTGCTTGCCCCGGAGGAGCGTCGCGGCAGTGGTGGCGAGACGACCCAGGACAACGTCCTGAGCGTCGATGACGTGCCACTGGCGCGTCACATCGCCGGGCTTGGGGCTGTACGTACGCACGGTTCGTAGCCTTCGCTTCGAGTGAATGGTCCATAACTGGTCACCGAAACGATCACGACAGCCTGGACCGCACTGCGGCGACGCATACCGCGTACGTGGGGTCGCTGGTCATCGGCCCGGTGGACCGGTGTAAGGGCCCGTCCCGTGAGAATGAGCAAGCCAATACACAACGAACAAGCAGAATACCGGGGTACACCACAAGGGTCAAAACGCGGTATCACCGCAGCCACCCGGTCACCGAAACATACAGGACGCCACAGAAGGTGACGGCCCTCCGCAGCGTCCCGCGCCGCACCGGCCGGACCCGGGGGACGACCGGGCAGAGCAGCACGTCGACAGCGACCGCGGCGCACCACCGCAGCGCGGAACGGCCACCGCGCGGACGACCGAACCCTCCCAGCGCCCCCACCACGACCGACGGCCACACCCCGGCCGCGAAGCCCTGCCACGACAGCGCCCACACCAGCAGCACCACGGCCGGCAGCAGTCGCCCCAACCACCCGGAGATGTCGCCTTTGCCCGTGCGCATGGGAGGAACGCTAGGGGCTGGAGAGCCGATCCGGGCGGACCAGCACACCCCTTGTCCCGTCTAAGATGCGGCCCATGAGCTTTGGGCAGCAGGGGGGACCTCAGTCTCAGTGGGATCCCTGGAAACCACCGTCACAGCAGCCCTGGAACAGCGGGGGCGGCCACGCTCCGGACTGGGCGGCGCTCGCCGAGGCCTCCGAGGCCCGCAACAGGCGACGCCGGCTGCTGCTGATCGGCGGCGGCGCGTTCGCCACCGTCGCGATCGGCACCGCCGTCGCGGTGGCCGTCGTCTCGGCGGGCGGCGACAGCAAGGGCACCCCGACCTCCCTGCCGTCGGCCGACATCCCGAGTCAGTCCGCCTCGGCCCCGTCGTTCGCCCCGACCAGCGCCCCTCCCCCGCTGGACCCGAAGGACTTCATCGCCAGCGCGAAGAAGGACAAGGCCCCGCTCAGCCCGGCCACCCTCTTCCCGGGCACCCAGCTCACCATGGGCGAGACGGTCTACGAGAAGGGCCCCACGGCGGACACGAGGAACTGCGCCTCGGCGGCCGGCGGCACGCTCCCCAAGGCCCTCACCGCGAACGACTGCACACGCCTGATACGTGCCACCTACGTCAAGGACGGCATCGCGGTGACGGTCGGCGTGGCCGTCTTCGACACCGAGGCCCAGGCCCTCAAGGCCAAGGGCCAGTCCGACAAGAGGAGCTTCGTCAAGTCGCTCTCCGGCGGCGGCGTCAAGCCCTTCTGCGAGTCGGGCGTCTGCCGCACGACCAGCAACTCCTACGGCCGCTACGCCTACTTCACCAACGCCGGCTTCACCGACGGCAAGGGCGTGACGCCCAAGGACACCGCGGTCTTCAAGACCGGGAACGACCTGGGCCAGTTCACGTTCAACCAGATCCGCCGCCGCGGCGAAGCCCAGGCCTCGGCCGCGGCCAACGGGTGACCTGCCGCCGCCGGGCGCCCGGTCACAGCCTCTTCGCGCTGCGCAGCGTCTTGGCGTAATAGCCGTTGCCGTCCAGCCGGGACACTCCGCCGACATCGCCGATGGTCGGTCCGTTGACCTCCTCGCGGCTGGAGACGAAGAGCAGGTGGCCCTCGGTGTCGTAGCCGAGCACCATGCCCACGTGGTCCAGGCGCTGCTCGGTGCGGGCGTCGAGCTTGAAGAAGACGAGGTCCCCGGGCTGGAGCTGGTCGATGCCGGAGGGCCGGTCCTCGGACGAGACGCCGGTGAGCGGCAGGATGTCGGCACCCTCCTCGGAGCGGGCCATGCCGTTGGCGGTGCGCGGCAGGCCGTCACCCGACTTGTCCGAGGACATGAGCGGGTAGCGGGCGCGGTAGCCGAACACCATCCGCATGTAGCCCGAGCAGTCGATCGACCGGGCGCGCGCGGTCTCCGGCTGCCCGATCACGCCGTCGCGGAAGGGGTACGGGAGGCCGAGGTAGTCGTAGAAGTCGGACTGCTCCAGGCGCAGGTCTCCGCCCTCGGCCCCGCTCGTGTTGAGGGGCCCGAAGTTGGCGTCACCGGCGTAGACGGTGCCCTGCTCGTCCTTCTTCTGCTTGGCGCCCGCGACGTACTGGAAGGCGATGGCCAGCAGGTCGTCCTCCTTGCCGGTCTCGTACTCCGCGTACCAGTCCTTGAACCACTTCTGCTTCTCCGCGCCCTTCTTCCAGGGCTCGGGCATGAGGCGGACCCAGTCGGTCGTGGAGACCTTGGAGCTCGTCGACGAGGGCTCGGCGAAGGTGCGGGCCGGTCCGGTCAGGGTCGCGGTGCGCGCCCCGTCGGTGAACACCGCCCTGACCTGGCCGTCGGACCGGCGCAGCACGGAGCGGGCGGGGTTCTCCAGCCGGGACCAGCTCTCGGCGCCCTTGTCCCTGGCCTTCGTCGCGCCGCCGGCCCGGTCCGAGCCGTCCAGCACGCCGACGTTCGTGATCTCCGGGACGCCCTTGTCCTCCTGCTTGCGGAGCTCGACGGTGAGGTAGCCGGAGGTCGCGACGAGCGCCAGCACCACGAGGCCGGAGAGGACCGGCCGCGATTTCTTCTTCCCTGCCATGTGTTGTCTCCTGGGTTCTCGGTCGCCGGGACACCGGTGCTCAGACGGTGGGCATGATGCCGAGCAGCAGTCCGGCGGCGACGACGATGTAGGCCATGAGCGAGACGGTGCCGGTCGCCAGCAGCGTCGGCCCCTTGGGCTGGCGGACCATCTGGTACGCGATCAGGCCGGGCACGATGAAGCCGAGGGTCTGGTTGCCGTACAGCAGCGGGAACTCGATCGAGAGCACGATCATCACGGTGGCCTGGAGCAGCACGCCCAGCAGGACCACCGCGGCGAACAGCCGCTTGCCGTAGAGGATCACCAGTCGCTGCATGACCTTGGTGCCCGCGTAGGTGAGGGCGGTGACGCCGACCACCATGGCCGCCCGCTGGAGGTCCTCGATGAGAGTCAGGGCCAACCAGCCCGGCGTGATCATGCCGCCGGGCGACAGGTTGGTGGTCAGGTAGCACAGCAACGAGAAGAACAGGCCGATGGCGATGCCGAGGGCGGCCATCTCGGGGGTCAGGGCTGCGGTGGTCAACGAGGTCTCCGGGCACGGGATACGGGTGCGGGTTCGGTGCGGGGCGATCGGCGGTCCTGCGGGCGGCGCCCGCCCCGCCCGTGGTCGTCAGGAACGGGGAGGCCGTCCCCCGTCGTCGGCCGGGGCGTACCCGTAGGGCTCGTCGGCGTACTGCCACGTCTGCTGGGCCTCAGCGGCGTACGGTCCCTGCTGGTGGGGAGCCGGGCCGGGGTGTCCGGCGCCGGTGTACGGCCCCGACGGCTGGGCGGGGATGCGGACCACGGGGATCTCCTGGGTCTGGGAGGCCTGGTAGCGCTCCTCATAGGCCATCGGGTACGAGGCGTAGGGGTCCAGGCGCGCCGGCTGGGCCGGTGCGGCCGTGGCCGAGGGCCGCGCGGCGTCGGCGGGGGCGGACTCGTCCGCCGGGAGTTCGGCCAGGTACTCCAGCAGTTCCTCGCCCTGGCCGTGGATGTTGCCGATGGCGACCAGGGAGGAGTCGGCGGCCAGGCGATCCAGCAGGGCGGGCATGAACTCCTCGGCCGACCGCCGTTCGCCCCCGAGGTCGATCGCGCGGTCGCGCCACTCGGCGGGGATGGCGTCGATCGCGCTCTTGGACGGGTGCCCGATGACGAAGACGTGGTCCGGCTGGAGGTCGGGGATGATCTCGCCCATCTGCCCGTTGCGCTCCACGCGGTCGGGCCGGCAGTTGATCACGACGTTCAGCGGCCGGTGGATGGCTCCGAGGTCGAGCAGCTGGTTGATGTTCATCAGCGTCGACTCGGGGTCGTTGGCCGCGAAGACGTTGGCGAAGGCGAGCCGCTTGCCCTCGGGCGTCGCGTAGCGCTCGACGGACAGCACGCCCGGGTCCGGCGGGGCGTCGTACATGCCCTGCAGGGCGACCCGCCGCTCCACGCCGAGCAGTTCGGCGACGACGAGGGCGATCGCGACGTTCTCCTTGAAGGTGAACCAGCTGAAACCGCGCAGTTCCTCGTCGGTGACGGTCTCCGGGTCGGCGTAGACCAACTGGCAGTTACGGGCGTCGGCCTCCTCCTGGAGGATGTGGAAGCGCTCCTTCTCGGCGGTGACGCAGATGCCGTCCTCCGGCATGGAACGGCACAGCGAGCGGGCCACGTCGTCGAGGGTGGGTCCCATCTCGGCGAGGTGGTCCTCGCGGACGTTGCACAGCACGCCGATCGTGGAGCGGATCAGCTTGCTCTGGTTCACCTCCTGCAGGGCCGGCATGACGGCCATGCACTCGATGACGAGGGCGTCGGGCCGGTAGGTGGCGGCCCGGCGCACGATGCCGATCTGCTCCACCACGTTGGCGATGCCGAACTTGCGGTAGACCGGTTCCTCGGTGGCGTCCGGGTGGATGAACCGGGCCGCCGTACCCGTGGTCTTCGCCACGGTGACCAGGTCGCCGCCGCGCAGCGCGCCGGCGCACAGCCGGGTGATGGAGGACTTGCCGCGGATGCCGTTCACGAGCACGCGCGACGGGATGCTGTGCAGGCCGGCGTAGTGCCGGCGCTGTTCCACGATGCCCGCCACCAGCAGCAGCACACTGCCGGTGAGCAGGACGAAGTACAGATAGAGCACGGCTGGGTCACCTTCCCCGAACGCCGGCCTCCGGCTCCGTGAGCCGGCGTGCCTGAGTCTGCTTACGGGCCTGGAGTTGCTGGCGCAGCAGTTCGAGGCTGCGCACGACCGCGCCGACCTCGTCCTGGTAGCGGGGGTACAGCACGGACTTGAGGTCGCCGTCGGCCAGCTTCTCCGCGCTGGCCGCGAGGGCCCGCATCGGCCGGACCACGACCAGGTACACCCAGCCGAGGCAGACGACGATCAGGGCCAGACCGAGCAGTCCGGCCAGGACGCTGCGGTCCTCGCGCTGGTAGGCGGTGATCTGGAAGTCCTTGGCGTTCTGCCAGCTGACCACGGTCCAGCCGAGGTCGGCCGCCACGCCGCCGCCGGAGAACGGGGCGGCCGCGGCGACCGTGGTCCTGCGGCCTTCGCGGATCAGCAGCCCGTTCTCGACGGGACCGGCGCCGACGTGGACGCTCCCGGCCCGGACGAGGTCGGCGAGCGCGTCGCGCGGCAGTTCCTCGAAGGCCAGGAAGCCGTCGCTGGCGGCGAGGGTCTCCGCCTTGGCGTCCACCACACGGACCTCACCGAGTCCGGGCCGCTTCAGCAGCGAGTTGAGGAACTCGACCCGGACCTCGCCGATCAGGGTCATGCCCTTGTGGTCCGGCAGGGGCGCCCCGGCCTGGACGACCGGCTTCTTGCCGCCCTTGCCGCCCACCCGGACCAGCGGCTGCTCGTCCGCGTCGGCGAACCCGGCGCGCGGCTCCTCGCCGGCGCGGGCGACGACCTCGCCGTCCGCGTCGAGGAGGTACAGCGCCTGGTAGCGGGTGTGCTCGCGCAGGGTCTTCTCGAGCAGCGCCCGGCCGGCGCCGGCGTCGTCCGGGTCGATCAGCCGGGACGTGGAGACCAGGTCCGCCTGCGCCTCGTTGAGCGCCCGGCGTACCCGGTCGGCGACCAGGTCGGTGCGGTCACGCTGGTCGGCGACCATGCTGGCCGGGATGCTGACGGAGTCGTCGGTCCGGTTCAGCAGGAAGCCGACGGGCACGCACCACAGCAGCAGCAGTACGGCGGTCAGCGCGAGCGGCCCGCGCACCCCGAACCGGCCCTTGACGCGCTGGCGCCCGCCGGGTTCGTCGGCCGGGCCGCCCAGCTGCGCGCGCAGCCTCTCCAGTGCGGAGCCGATGCGCGCCGCCTCACCCCAGCGGGGCACGGCCACCGGGCGGGTCAGGTCGCCGCGGGCCAGTCGGCGGGACTCCAGGAACAGCCGCAGCAGCGGCCGCTGCACGGTCGTCCACAGCACGGCCGCGGCGAGCAGTCCGAGCACCACCAGAGCTCCGGCCGCCAGCAGCCCGTACAGCTCCCGGTCCGAAGCGGCGGCCTGTTGCTGGACCACGGGCAGCAGAGCGACGACGGTGAGCCCGAGGCCCGCGCCGACGCTCTGCTTCTCCTCCGGGTCGGCGGAGGAGAGAGAGGCGTAACCGGCCGTGGCGACCCGGCCGTTGTAGCTCCCGCCGACCAGGGACCCGCTGACGCCGGGGTAGCCGCGGGAGCCCGGTTCCCTGGCGCTGACCGGGTCCTGCTCGGTCTCCCGTGCCGCCTGCGCGGACAGCCCGCTCATCTGCTTCTGGAGGAAGTCCAGCTCCTTGCGCTCCTGGTCGGTGTTGAGCGCCTCGGACTGTTCGAAGCCGGCCGTGGCGAGGATCTCCCCGCCGGTGGCGACGACCGCCATGGAGCGGAACTGGCCCAGGTTGATGGCGGGCACGGACAGGCTGTTGGAGGCGAGCAGCAGTTGCTGCGGCCGGTCCTCGAAGTCGAGGACCGCCATGGTCATCAGGCGTACGTCGCCGGTCTCCAGCCGCACCATGCGGGGCTTGAGAGCCGTGTCCCCGGTGAGGACGTCCTTGTCCAGCCATCCGAGGGGAATCGTTTCACCCCTGGCGGCCAGCACCTTGCCGCTCTCCAGGTCCAGGACCGTGGTGCCCGTCCACTTCTGGTAGGTCTTCCCCAGGTCGGACAGGACCCGCTCGGGCTTCACCGGTGCCCCCGCGTTCAGCGCGGCGGCGGTGCGGTTCAGGTCGGTGACCCGCTCGTCGATCGAGGCACGCAGGGCGATGGCGCCGTCCTCCGCGAAGTGCTGCTGCGAGGAGCGCACCGCCTGCGGTACGGCCTGATCTCCGGTGGGGCCGAGCACCTGGGCGGTGAGGCCCGCGAGGGCCAGCACCAGCACGCACAGCAGCGCGATCGGGGGACGGACGCCGCCGAGCAGCGGCATGTCCGCGCGTCTTCGGCTGCGCCGCCGCCCTCCCTTCGCGGGGCGCGCGGCGCGGGTGGGTGTCACCGGTGGTCTCCTCCGGCCTCTCTGGGTGAAGAACGGCCGCGCAGAACACCTCTCCCGGGGGAGGGGCACGGACCGCCGTATACAAGACTGTTCAGGAGGGCCGAGGTTGTGCCGCTCGCCCCTCGGTGCGCTGTGGCGCTAGTCACGCTCCAGCGTGAGCTCCTTCAGGCCGTCGCCGCCCGGCGCCCCGCGGTTGTACAGGAAGCCACGCGTACGGTCGGCCGCCAGCCGGTAGCGGGCGAGCCGCTCCTCGGAGAGGTCGCCCGGCTCGTCCAGTGCCCGCCGTACGTCCACCACCCGGTGGTCCTCGACCGCGCCGGCGGGCGGCTTCTCACCGGCCTCCAGCTCGGGCGGGATGTCCACCAGCGTCGTGGCGTAGCGGGCGGAGACGTCCCAGCCGTCGGTCGCCTCGCGGAACTCGAACCAGCCGATCACGCCCTCCTCGGTGAGCCCGGTGGGCGAGGAGTGCCGAGCGACCTGGTTGCCCAGGCTGTAGGCGACCCAGGTGCCGTTCACCTTCTGGATCGGCTGCACCGCATGGGAGTGGTGCCCGATCACCAGGTCGATCCCGGTCTCCGCGCTGAGCCGCTCCGCCAGCCGCAGTTGGGCGACGCTCGGTTCGTTGTGGTGCTCGGCCCCCCAGTGGACCGAGAGGATGACCACCTCGGCGCCCTTCTCGCGGGCCCGGGCCTCGGCGTCCTTGATCGCGTCCGCGTCGAGCTGGTTGAACGCCCACTTCTCCTTCTCCGGCGTCGGGTGGCGGAACGACATCCAGGAGAACGAGAGGTGGGCGACCTTGACGCCGTTGACGTCACGGATCCCGACCCGCTCCGCCTCCTCGGGCGTGCGGGCGGAGCCGGTGTGCCCGAGGCCGGCCTTGTCCATGGCGTTCAGGGTGCGCCGAACCGCGCCCAGGCCGTGGTCGTAGGTGTGATTGGAGGCCGTCGAGCAGGTGTCGTAGCCCACGTCCTTGAGCGACGTCAGGATCTGCGGCGGGACGAGGAACTCCGGGTATCCCTCGAAGGGACCCTGCGGCCTTCCGACGGGCGTCTCCATGTGACAGATGGCCAGATCGGCCTTGCTGACGACCGGCTTCACCCCGGCGAGCAGCGGCCCGAAGTCCAGCCCGGCCTCTCCTTCACCGGTCTTCTTGGCATCCTTGGCAGCCTGGTCGACCAGCTCGGGGTGGATCAGCACGTCACCGGCGGCGGCGACGGTGAACGAGCGCCCGCCCGGCTTCACCTGCGGCGCCGAGGCCGCGGAGGTGCACGCGGTCGCCACGGCGACGGTGGCCACGAAAGCGGTTGCCGTCCGGGCGACCCGGAGAGGATTACTAAGTGTCACCGCATCATATTCACATGAAGCACACAAGCACCACGTCCGTTACCGTCACAAGACAGTCACACTTGACGCGCATTCTGATCCAATTCGGACTTTTTCTCGCCCTGTTCGGCTGTCAGTCGGCACCAGACCGGTCAACGGACGACCCCACCCCGCACGCCCGGGAGCTGGTGGACCTCCGCGACAGGATCCTCACGTACACGGCCGACCTGAAACCTGACGCCACGTACGCCCCACCGGACGACACCCAGCGTGAGCGCGTCGCCGAAGGCGTCGGCCACCTCCTGGACGGCGACACCGCGCAGGCCGAACGACTGCTCACCCCCCTCGGCCTCAAGCTGACCCGCCTCACCGACACCGAGTCCGGCCGCAGGTACGACGAGATCGCCGCCGCCCGCCCGGGCCGCGCCGCACGCTGGGGACGTCTCTACATGACCGCCGACTCCGACGTCCGCTGGAACGCCCAGGTACCGCACCCGGTCTCCGACCGGGACACCGAACACCTCGGCGTGCGGCTCCTGGAGGGCAACCCCGGCGGCTCGCTGGTCGTGGCCGGCGCGCACCGCAGAGCCGGCCGGGGCGACGCCGCCGACGTCGCCCACCGGGAGGACAGCCTCTTCCACGCCATCGTCGTGGAGCTCCAGAAACGCAACATCCCCGGCGTGCAACTGCACGGCTTCGGCAAGGACTCGGACCACCCCTACGAGGCCGTCCTCTCCACCGGAGCCGCGCGGAGCACCCTCACCGAGGCAGCCGCCCTGGCCGACGGCATGCAGGCCGACGGGCTGCGGGTCTGCCGGGGCTGGTCGGCCCGCTGCCCCCTGGAAGGCACCACGAACGTCCAGGGCAAGGCCGCGGAGCGCCACCACGCCACGTTCCTCCACGTGGAACTCTCCCCTGACGCACGCGGCGACGGCACCGACGCCGACGCCGCCGCCACGGCCCTCTCGGGGCTGCTGACCACCTGGAACTCGGCCCGCCGGTGAGGAACGGTGGAAGCCGGTCAGCAGCACCCCGCCGACGGCAACGACCGCTTGTTGCGCGCCTCCTTGCTGCGCGCGGCGAGCAGTGCGTCGGCCGGGTAGCCGACCTCCTCCAGCGTCAGACCGTGCGGCCGTACGACGTGCACGGCCGAGTCCCGTACACCGGCCGCCAGCACCTTCCCCGGCCAGTCGGCCGGCCGGTGGCCGTCGCCCACGAACAGCAGCGCCCCGATGAGGGAGCGCACCATGTTGTGGCAGAAGGCGTCGGCCCGCACGGTGGCCGTGATGATCCCGTCGTCGCCCCGGACCAGGCTCAGCTCCTGGAGCGTGCGGATGGTGGTGGCGCCCTCGCGCTTCTTGCAGTAGGCGGCGAAGTCGTGCTCGCCCAGCAGCCCCCGGGCGGCCTCGTTCATGGCCTCCACGTCGAGGGGCCAGTCGTGCCACAGGACATGCCCGCGCAGCAGCGGGTCGACGCCCCCGGGGTTGTCGGTGACCCGGTACGCGTAGCGCCTCCAGATCGCCGAGAAGCGGGCGTTGAAGCCACTGGGCGCCTCCCTGAGGGCCCAGACGCGCACGTCCCGGGGCAGCCGCCCGGCGAGCCGCTTGAGCAGCTTCTGGTGGTGCTCGGCCCACACCTCACGCGGCAGATCGACATGGGCGACCTGCCCCCGCGCGTGCACGCCGGCATCGGTACGCCCCGCGACGGTCAACTCGTACGTCTCCCGCGACCGCGTGACGGTCCGCAGGGCATCCTCGATCTCCCCCTGCACGGTCCGCCGCCCCCCGGCCTGCTTGGCCCACCCCGAGAACTCGCTCCCGTCGTACGACAGATCGAGCCGGACCCGGACACGACCGGCCTGTACTTCGTCACTCACCCCAGGCTCCTCTCACCAGCACAAAGGCGGGCCCGTCCCCGACAGGGAACGGACCCGCCAACGCCCTCAGGGCGCGGGGAACCGCGCGACAGGCCACCACGAACCCGCGGCCGCGAGCGCACAGACCCCGGCAGACGCTTACGCGTCCTTGGACTCCTCGGCGTCCTCGGCCTTGGTCGTGTCGACCTTGGCCTCGGAAGCCTCGGCAGCCTCGGTGTCCTTGGCGGCACGCTTGGTCGCGGCCTCGGCCTCGCCCGTCGCCTCCTGCGCCACCGTCAGCGCCTCGACCAGCTCGATGACAGCCATGGGCGCGTTGTCGCCACGACGGTTACCGATCTTGGTGATACGGGTGTAGCCACCCGGGCGGTTCTCGTAGCGCGGGCCGATCTCGGTGAAGAGCGTGTGCACGATGCTCTTGTCCGTGATGACCTGGAGCACCTGACGGCGGTTGTGAAGGTCGCCCTTCTTCGCCTTGGTGACCAGACGCTCGGCGTACGGCCGCAGCTTGCGGGCCTTGGCCTCGGTGGTGGTGATACGACCGTGCTCGAAGAGCGACTTCGCGAGGTTCGCGAGGAGGAGCTTCTCGTGCGCGGCGCTGCCGCCCATACGGGCACCCTTGGTGGGCTTCGGCATGGTGTTTCTCCTAGGTGTCTGCCCCGGCCGTATCAGGTACCGGGGTCAGTATCCGAGCGAGCGGTTGCCCGTCGGAGATCCAGCCGCCCCCGAAGGGGCAGCTGGAAGGGGCGCGGGACGGTATCAATGTGCGACTCCGTCGCGTGGGCGCGACCGGCCACAGCCGGCCCGCAGACGCAGTACGGCCTCCCCGCGGAGCGCTCAGTACTGCTCGGTCTCCACGAAACCGGCGTCCGCGTCGTCGTCCGCGCCGAACGCGTCCGCGGCGGCGGTCGGGTCGAATCCGGGAGGCGAGTCCTTCAGCGCAAGCCCCATGCCCGCGAGCTTGGCCTTGACCTCGTCGATCGACTTGGCACCGAAGTTGCGGATGTCGAGCAGGTCCGCCTCGGAACGGGCGACGAGTTCACCCACGGAGTGGATGCCCTCGCGCTTGAGGCAGTTGTACGACCGAACGGTGAGCTCCAGCTCCTCGATCGGCAGGGCCAGA
>NZ_JASKMS010000039.1 GCF_030124145.1 Streptomyces sp. 378 | reverse complement strand
CCCGGCACGCTCCCCCGTTCTCGGCTTCGCTCGAACGGGAGGGGCCCCCACCGCCGCACCGCGCGAAGGCCCAAGTAGCTCCGCTACGAGGGCTTCCAGGCGGCACTCCCCCAAGCTCTTCGAGCAGGGGAGACCCCCAGAGCACGCACCGAACGCCGCTCCTTCTCCCACGGAGATCCATCAGAAGCGGCCTAGCCGTCCAGCTCCGAGATCGTCGCCGTCGAGGGTTCACGGCGCTGCTGGGCGGCGCGGGCTGTGAAGTCGGCACCCCGCAGGACCCGCTGGACGTTGCCCCAGGTCAGCTGGGCCAGGTCCGCCTCCTCCCAGCCGCGTCGCAGCAGTTCGGCGACGAGCCTGGGGTAGCAGGACGTGTCGCCGAGCTCCTGCGGGTGGGCGGCCCCGGTGTCGTACGTGCCGGACAGTCCGACGCAGTGCGCTCCGGCCACGGCCCGGATGTGGTCGAGGTGGTCGGCGACATCGCGGACGGTCGGTCCGGTCTGCTCGGCCGTCAGCGGCACCAGACACAGTCCCTTGGCCGCGCCCAGCTCCGCCAGAAGGTCGTCGGGGAGGTTGACGGGGTGGGGGCGCAGGGCCCGCGCGGCGGAGCGGCTGCACAGCACGGGCGCCCGGGACAGGCTCAGGACGCGGCGGACGGTCGGGGCGGACGCGCCGGAGAGGTCCACGATCACGCCGAGCCGGTTCATCTCCCGCACGACCGCCTCGCCGAACCGGGTCAGCCCCGCGTCACTCGCCCAGGACACACCGGTCAGCGTCAGGGCGCGCAGGCCCAGCAGGTGCAGCTGACGCAGGATGCCCAGCGAGTCGCCCAGGGCGGGCGCCCCGGCGGGGCCGAAGAGCACGGCGACGCGGCCGCAGTTGCGGGCGTTCGCGACCTGTCCGGCCGTAGAGACCGGCCGCAGGCCCTCCTCGCAGGTCCGGGCGACGGTCTTCGCCAGGTCCAGTTGCTCCAGGGTGGCGCCGACGGCCCGGTCGCCGTCCAGGCCCTCGGGCAGGTGCAACGACCAGAACAGCGCGCCCACATGGCCGCCGCGCAGCCGGGGCACGTCCGTGTCGACGGTGCTCTCGCCCTCCTCCAGGTCGTACCAGGACAGGCGCTTGAGCGCCCAGGGCAGCCCGTTGTAGCCGTCGGCCACCGGGTGCGCGGCGAGGATGGCGCGGGCCCGGGTCATGGGTGCGTCGTCCGGGTCGGAAACGGGCTCGTAGGACTCCGCCGTGACCAGGCCCTCATCGGGGTACGGCTCGGCCAGCTCGTCGAACTCGCCGGCGGTCGCGGCGGTGGGGCGCAGGTCGTCCTGGAGGTCTGCCATGGCGGCTCCGTACGCTCGTTCGTGAGGTACGGTCACCGTCGCACGGAGCGCAGAGCGGTTCCTGGTGGGCGGGGCGTTCGGAGTACGACGCCGGCCTCGTGCGCGGGCGTCCTCGTGGCGCGGCAGCGGACCGGTGCGCCGCTGAGCGGGAGGCGGGTCCGGTGCTCGTGGCGGGGCGGGGCGACCGGCTCCCCGGCCACCCCGCCCGGCCCCACTCAGCCTGCGGGCGCGTCCAGCGACTCGATCGTGGCGTTGGACGGCGAGCGCGTCGCCTGAAGCCCTCGGGCCACGCCCTCCGCCGCGTCCAGGACGCGGACCGCGTTCTTCCAGGTCAGCTTGGCCAGATCGGCCTTGGACCAGCCGCGGTCGAGCAGTTCCGCGAGGAGGTTCGGGTAGCCGGCGACGTCGGCGAGGCCGTCGGGGGTGAAGGCCGTGCCGTCGTAGTCGCCGCCGATGCCGAGGTGGTCGATGCCGGCCGTCTCCCGCATGTGGTCCAGGTGGTCGGCGACCGTCGACACCGTGGCGACCGGGCGCGGACGGCGCTCCTCGAAGGCGCGGTGCACCTTCATGGCCGGCGCGGTGGTGTCGAGGGGGTGGAAGCCGTGGGCCCGCATGTTCTCGTCGGCCGCGGCCGTCCAGTCCACGGCCGCCTGGAGCACGAACTTCGGCACGAACGTCACCATCGCGACACCACCGTTGGCGGGCAGCCGCTCCAGCACGTCGTCCGGGATGTTGCGCGGGTGGTCGCAGACGGCCCGCGCGGAGGAGTGGGAGAAGATCACCGGGGCGGAGCTCGCGTCCAGCGCGTCCCGCATGGTCGTCGCGGCGACGTGGGAGAGGTCCACGAGCATGCCGAGCCGGTTCATCTCGCGGACGACCTCGCGGCCGAACGCGGTGAGGCCACCGGCCTCCGGCTCGTCGGTCGCCGAGTCGGCCCAGTCGACGTTGTCGTTGTGGGTGAGCGTGAGGTAGCGCACGCCGAGCTCGTACAAGCCGCGCAGCGTGCCCAGGGAGTTGGCGATCGAGTGGCCGCCCTCCGCGCCCATGAGGGAGGCGATGCGGCCCTCCGCGCGCGCGGCCTCCATGTCGGCGGCGGTCAGCGCGGGACGCAGGTCCTCGGGGTGCCTGGTCAGCAACTGCCGTACGCAGTCGATCTGTTCGAGTGTGTCCGCGACCGGGGAGGGGGAGTCGGTGCGGACGTAGACCGACCAGTACTGCGCGCCGACCCCGCCCGCGCGCAGCCGGGGGATGTCGGTGTGCAGATGGGCGCTCTGGTCGGCGGCGATGTCGCGGGCGTCGAGGTCGTAGCGGACCTGCGCGCGCAGGGCCCAGGGCAGGTCGTTGTGGCCGTCGGCGACCGGGAACTCACGCAGGAGTTCCCGGGCCGCCTCCTGGGAGGTCACCGTCGTCACTTCCCCGCGCCGAAGCCGAAGCCGGCCGCACCCTCGACCTTGGAGCGCAGGCGCTTGCCCTTCTCGGTTGCCTGGTCGTTGAGCTCCTGCTGGAACTCGCGCATGCGGACGCGCAGCTCCTCGTCGTGCGCGGCGAGGATGCGGGCCGCGAGCAGACCGGCGTTGCGGGCCCCGGCCACGGAGACCGTGGCGACCGGGACGCCGGCCGGCATCTGCACGATGGACAGGAGGCTGTCCATGCCGTCGAGGTACTTCAGCGGCACGGGCACGCCGATGACCGGCAGCGGGGTGACGGAGGCCAGCATGCCGGGCAGATGGGCGGCACCGCCCGCCCCCGCGATGATCACCTTGAGCCCGCGGGCGTCGGCCTGCTCGCCGTAGGCGACCATCTCGCGCGGCATGCGGTGCGCGGAGACGACGTCGACCTCGTAGGCGATCTCGAACTCGTCGAGGGCCTGGGCGGCGGCCTCCATGACGGGCCAGTCGGAGTCCGACCCCATGACGATGCCAACAACAGGGCTCATTCGGTGATGGTGCCTCTCAGGTAGCCGGCAGCGTGACGGGCGCGCTCCAGCACGTCGTCCAGGTCGTCGCCGTAGGTGTTGACGTGACCGACCTTGCGGCCGGGCTTCACGTCCTTGCCGTACATGTGGATCTTCAGCTGGGGGTCGCGGGCCATGCAGTGCAGGTACGCGGAGTACATGTCCGGGTAGTCACCGCCGAGGACGTTGACCATGACCGTCCACCGGGCGCGCGGACGCGGGTCGCCGAGGGGCAGGTCCAGGACGGCTCGCACATGGTTGGCGAACTGGCTGGTGACGGCGCCGTCCATGGACCAGTGGCCGGAGTTGTGCGGGCGCATCGCGAGCTCGTTGACGAGGATGCGGCCGTCGCGGGTCTGGAACAGCTCGACCGCGAGGTGCCCGACGACGTCGAGCTCCTTGGCGATGTTCAGCGCCATCTCCGAGGCCTCCAGGGCGAGGGCCTCGTCGAGGTCGGGCGCCGGGGCGACGACCGTGTCGCAGACGCCGTTGACCTGGCGGGACTCCACCACCGGGTAGGCCACGGCCTGGCCGTGCGGGGAGCGCACGACATTGGCGGCGAGCTCGCGCAGGAAGTCGACCTTCTCCTCGGCGAGCACGGGGACACCGGCCTTGAACGGCTCGGCGGCCTCCTCGGCGGAGGCGACGACCCACACGCCCTTGCCGTCGTAGCCGCCGCGGACGGTCTTGAGGACGACGGGGAAACCCTCGCCCTCAGCGGCGAAGGCGGCCACGTCCCGCGGGTCGCTCACGATCCGGTGCCGTGGGCACGGCACACCGATCGCGTCGAGCTTCGCGCGCATCACCCCCTTGTCCTGGGCGTGCACGAGCGCGTCGGGGCCGGGGCGCACGGGGATGCCGTCCGCCTCCAGGGCCCTGAGGTGCTCGGTGGGCACGTGTTCGTGATCGAAGGTGATCACATCGCACCCGCGGGCGAACTGGCGCAGCGTGTCGAGGTCGCGATAGTCGCCGACGACGACATCGCTCACGACCTGCGCAGCGGAGTCCTGCGGGGTGTCACTGAGGAGCTTGAACCTGATGCCCAGCGGGATGCCCGCCTCGTGTGTCATACGAGCGAGCTGGCCACCGCCGACCATGCCGACTACCGGGAACGTCACTCCCCCAGGGTATCGGCCGCGCCGCAGTGGCCGGTTTCCCGCCCCTCCCTGGTCGTGCCCGGAGCGTCTGCGGCCGTCCACCGGCGTCCGCAGGAAGATCGCGCGGTCGGGTGGTTAGCATGGCTGGGTTGACGCCGACAAACGGACGGGGGCCCGCATGACCATGGGACATGGTGCCTCTCGGCTCCGGCGGACCGTTCGCGAGGTCGCCAAGTTCGGCGCGGTGGGCGGGGCCGGAGTGCTGGTCAACCTCGTCGTCTTCAACCTGGTCCGGCACACCACCGACCTCCCGGTGGTGCGGGCGAGCGTCATCGCGACCGTCGTGGCGATCGTCTTCAACTACGTCGGTTTCCGCTACTTCACGTACCGCGACCGCGACAAGAGCCGCCGTACCCGTGAGATGACCCTGTTCCTGCTGTTCAGCGCGATCGGCCTGGTCATCGAGAACGGCGTCCTGTACACGGCGACGTACGGCTTCGGCTGGGACACCCCGCTGCAGAACAACGTCTTCAAGTTCCTGGGCATCGGCATCGCGACGCTGTTCCGGTTCTGGTCCTACCGCTCCTGGGTCTTCCGCGCGCTTCCCACCCAGACGCCGGTGCCCGCGGGGCCGCTCCTGCGCGACGAGCCGCCCAGCCCCCCGAAGCCGAAGCAGCAGGTGCCGTAGCCCTGCGGGCGCCCGGACCGACAGAGCCGGCGGGGTGCGGCACTAGCGGACCATCGGTTCCCCGTCGTCCAGGGACTTGCTCAGGGGGGTGCGGGAGAGGAACAGGCCGAAGACCGGGGGTTTGGTCTGCAGCATCTCCAGGCGGCCTCCGTCGGCTTCCGCGAGGTCGCGGGCGACCGCCAGACCGATGCCGGTGGAGTTGCGGCCGCTGATCGCCCGTTCGAAGATCCGGGCGCCGAGTTCGGCGGGGACGCCGGGGCCCTCGTCCGTGACCTCGATCACCGCCTGGTTGCCGGTGACCCGGGTGCGCAGGGCCACCGTGCCGCCGCCGTGCATGAGGGAGTTCTCGATCAGCGCGGCCAGGACCTGCGCGACCGCGCCCGGCGTGCCCACCGCGCGCAGATGCCGTTTGCCGGAGCTGACGATCGCCCGTCCCGCGCTGCGGTACGCCGGCCGCCACTCGGCGAGCTGCTGCTGGATGACGTCGTCGAGGTCGAAGGAGACGGCGGAGCCGGTGCGCGGATCGCGGGAGTTCGTCAGCAGCCGTTCCACGACGTCCGTGAGCCGCTCGACCTGCGCCAGCGCGATCGTCGCCTCCTCCTTCACCGTCTCCAGGTCGTCGGTGAGGGTGATCTCCTCCAGCCGCATCGACAGCGCCGTGAGCGGCGTGCGCAGCTGATGGGAGGCGTCCGCGGCCAGTCGGCGTTCGGCGGTCAGCATGCGGGCGATGCGCTCGGCGGAGCCGTCCAGCACGTCCGCCACCCGGTCCAGCTCGGGCACCCCGTACCGCTTGTGCCGGGGCCGCGGATCGCCCGAGCCGAGCCGCTCGGCCGTCTCCGCGAGGTCGGTCAGCGGCGAGGCCAGCCGGTTCGCCTGGCGGACCGCCAGCAGCACCGCGGCCACCACCGCCAGCAGCGCGACCAGCGCGATGATCAGCAGGGTCCGGCCGACCTCGCGGGTCACCGAGGAGCGCGGCTCCTGGACGGTGACCGTCTCGCCCTCCTCACCGGGCGCGGTGGCGCTGATGACGTCCCCGACGGGCTTCGTGCCGACCTCGATGGGCGACTCCCCGGGGATGCGGATCACCGCGTAGTAGCGGCCCTGGGTGACCTGCTTGCGCAGCACCTCCGCGTCGACCTGCTGTGCCCCGAAGAGCCGGCTGTCGACGATGCTGGCCAGCCGGACCGCCTCGGACTCCACCCGCTCCTGGGCGCTGTTGCTGATGGTCCGGGTCTCGACGATGACGAGGGAGACGCCGAAGACGGCGATCACGACGAGCACCACGGCGAGCGTGGACTGGATCAGTCGGCGGCGCATGTCCTGTTACCCGAGCCCGGCCCCGCGGCTCAGCTCTTCTCGAAACGGAAGCCCACACCGCGCACGGTGGCGATGTAGCGGGGGTTGGCGGCGTCGTCGCCGAGCTTCTTGCGCAGCCAGGAGATGTGCATGTCGAGGGTCTTGGTCGACGACCACCAGGTCGTGTCCCAGACCTCCCGCATCAACTGGTCGCGGGTGACGACCCGGCCCGCGTCCCGCACCAGCACCCGCAGCAGGTCGAACTCCTTCGCGGTGAGCTGGAGCTCCTCCTCGCCCATCCAGGCGCGGTGCGACTCGACGTCGATGCGCACGCCGTGCGTGGCGGGCGGCTGCTGCGGCTCGGAGGCGCCGCGCCGGAGCAGGGCCCGCACCCGGGCGAGCAGTTCGGCGAGCCGGAACGGCTTCGTGACGTAGTCGTCGGCGCCCGCGTCGAGCCCGACGACGGTGTCCACCTCGTCGGCGCGCGCGGTCAGGATGAGGATCGGGATGGCATGGCCTTCGCCGCGCAGGCGCCGGGCCACTTCCAGACCGTCCATGCCGGGCAGACCGAGGTCGAGCACGACCAGGTCGACGCCGCCCTGCAGTCCGGCGTCGAGAGCGGAGGGTCCGTCCTCGCGGACCTCGACCTCGTAGCCCTCCCGGCGCAGGGCGCGGGCCAGGGGCTCCGAGATGGACGCGTCGTCCTCGGCGAGCAGTACACGGGTCATGAGGTGATGGTAGACCTGCGACGCCCTGAGCCGGGGTGTGACCGGAATCCTTGATCTTACCGTGGGCATACGCGGTTCTTACGTTCTGGGGGTAGCCGCCCGAACCTCTGCCTGTGGGGTGCGATCCTGGTAAGGACCTTGGAAACAGGGTGCACGGTTCCTCCGCCACCTGTGATCCGTGTCTCAAGCCCTTCCATGTCCGGCGGTGTCCTGCCGTATGGTGATTCAACGCCTGTAGCACCATGGCGACCTTCAGAGGCCGTTTGCCCTGAGGGTCTCTTTTGTGTGCGGGCCGGTTCCCGCCGGTCCCCCACGTGAAACGACCTGTGGCCGGGCCTCGTAGTGCGGTGACGCGCGCAGAGGCGTGGATCCCGGTGGCGACCGCCCACCGCTTCGTGACCCGGAGCGGCCCCCGTAGGCGTCGGACGGACGGCCGTACCCACCGGTGCCGGCAGCCCCCCACCGGGCGCACCACCGCTGCCGCGGGGCGCGTCCCGAGCAGCAAGGAACGACCATGGCGTCCAGCCTGACGAAGGACTCGGCCCGACCGGGCACCCCCGGTGCCGAGAAGACCTTCTTCGGCCACCCCCGCGGACTGGCCACTCTGTTCATAACCGAGATGTGGGAGCGCTTCTCCTACTACGGCATGAGGGCCCTGCTCCCGCTGTACCTGGTGGCCCCGGGTGGCCTGCACCTGAGCGCGGGCACGGCGACGGCCATCTACGCCGTCTACCTGTCGCTCGTGTACCTGCTCACCCTGCCCGGCGGCTGGTTCGCCGACCGTGTGCTCGGCCCCCGCAAGACGGTCGCCGTCGCGGGCGTGGTCATCATGCTCGGCCACCTGTGCCTGGCGCTGCCCGCGGCGGCGAGCTTCTATGTCGGCCTGGGTCTCGTGGCCGTCGGTTCCGGTCTGCTGAAGGCCAACATCTCGACGATGGTCGGCCACCTCTACGACGGCCCGGACGACCCGCGCCGCGACGGTGGCTTCACGGTCTTCTACATCGGCATCAACCTCGGCGCGTTCATCGCGCCGCTGGTCATCGGCACCGTCGGTGAGAGCGTCAACTGGCACCTGGGCTTCGCGCTGGCCGCGCTCGGCATGGCGCTGGGTCTCGTGCAGTTCCTGCTCGGCAGCCGCCACCTGAACGCCCGCAGCAGCGAGGTCCCGACCCCGCTGACGCCCGCCGAGAAGGCGTCCACCCTGCGCAAGGGCCTGATCTGGCTGGCCGTCGCCGTGGTCTTCTACGGTCTGGTCGGCGGCACCGGCCACTTCACCCTGAACTGGGCGCTGATCCCGCTCACCCTCCTCGGCCTGATCGTGCCGGTCCTGGTCATCTCCCGCATCATGCGCGACAAGGACCTGGACTCCGGCGAGCGCTCGAAGGTGTCGGCGTACATCTGGTTCTTCGTCGCGGCCGCCGTCTTCTGGATGATCTACGACCAGGGCGGCTCGACCCTGTCGCTGTTCGCCAAGGAGAAGGCCGACAACACGATCTTCGGCTGGGAGTTCCCGGTCTCGTGGTACCAGTCGGTCAACCCGGTCCTGATCATGGCGCTGGCGCCGGTCTTCGCCTGGCTGTGGCTGTGGCTGAACCGGCGCGGCAAGGAGCCGAGCACCATCGTGAAGTTCGCCTCCGGCCTGGTGCTGGTGGGTGCGTCCTTCTTCCTCTTCCTCGCCCCGCTGTCGATCGCCGAGGGCGGTCACAAGGCCGCGGCGATGTGGCTGGTCGCGATCTACTTCCTGCAGACCGTGGGTGAGCTGACGCTGTCGCCGGTGGGTCTGTCCGTGACGACGAAGATGGCGCCCGCGAAGTACGCGTCGCAGATGATGGGTGTCTGGTTCCTCGCCGTCACCGCGGGCGACTCCGTCACCGCGCTGCTGTCCAATCCGGCCGTCGGCGGGGTCAACCTCGACAGGGCGGGCTTCGTGGCGATGGAGGCGGCGCTCGCCGTGGTCGCCGGCTTCGCGGTGTACATGTACCGCAAGAAGGTCAAGGCCATGATGGGCGAGGTCCGCTGACGCCGGACCCTGACGCCGGTCCCCGGACCCTGACGTCGGGCCGTCGCACCCCCGGCGGGTGCGGCGGCCCTTCTTCATGGCCTTCCCGGGCCCGGCCGGTCGGCGTCGGGGGTGAACCGGGGCCGGGCCGCCGCCCTGCGGGGCGCCGACGGCCGCAGGCGGCGGGCCGGGCGGGCGGCGTGGCCGGGGCGGCGTGGCCGTACATGGTCGATCACGGCCAGGGCCGCGCGGAACAGGGCCGCCGGCACGACCAGCAGGACGAGGACCCAGAACAGGGTCACGCCCCAGGGACGCCCCACGCCCCAGGGGTGTTCGGCCAGCACCTTGCCGCCGTACTTCAGCGACACGGTGTAGTCGCCGTGCGCCCCGGGCGCGAGTTCCACGGGCAGTTCGATGCGGGCCTTCCCGCCCGGCCGGATCGTGCCGCGCCACCGCTGGTCCTGCCACTCGGGGGCGAACACGCCGTGTGAGGTGCCGACCTGGAAGACCGGGTTCTTCACGGGGGAGGTGCCGACGTTGCCGACGGTGACCACGAGGGTCCGCGAGGGCGGGGAGCCGAACCAGGTGAGCAGCCCGCCGGAGCCGCGCAGGCGGGCGTCGGCGAGCAGGGACAGCCGTCCGCCGGCCGCTTCGGCGGGCATCGGCTCGACGGCGTGCCCGGCGACCCGGAGGGCCGCGTCGGCCTCGGCCCCGGCTCCCGTCACGCTCGCCACGTGCACCACGCAGGGGCACGGCACCGGCGGCTCCACGACGGGCAGTTCGCGGCGGAAGCGGCCGTCGGCGCCGGTGGTGACGGTCCGACCGTCGCCGTTGGCACAGGAGTTGGTGCCGCCGGTCACGCCCCGCTCCGGCTCGGCCTGCCCGCACACCAGCAGCGTCAGCAGGGCACGCGGCCGCCAGCCGCTGCCGGTGACGATGACCGAACCGCCCGTCCCCGCCTCGGACTCGGACAGCTCGACGACGGGCCGGTCCGCCGCCGCGCCGGGGCCGGCGCCCGCCAGGACCAGCAGCAGCGCCAGCAGCAGGGGCAGCGCCCCGTTCGGAAGACGGACGGCGGGCGGCATCGGCGGCTCCAGCGGCGGTCGTACGGTGCGGGCGTACGGCGTCGGGGGCGGGGGCGGGGGTGGCGTCGGGGTAGGCGTCACATCGGCGTTCCGAAGCGGACCGGGACATCGGCGCCTGTCGGGAGAGACGGGGGACGCGGGCTCAGCGCCCTGCCCGGGCCCCCTGGTGACGCCGCGACAGCCACAGGGCCCCCGCCGCGCCGACCAGCAGGACCGTGCCGCCGAGGGTGCCGAGGGCGACGGCCGAGTCCTCCGGCCCGGTCTGCGGAAGCCCGGCCCCGGTGTCCGGGCCGGAACCGGAACCCTGAGCGGAGCCGGTGGTACCGCCGCCGCTCGCGGCCGTGACGTCGAGGGTGAGGGATGGTCCCGGGTCGTTCGTCGGGGTGCACGTGGTGGTCGTGCCGAGCGCCTTGATGGTGAGCACACCCGCCGTGAAGGTGACCTCGCCGCTCTTCTCCGGTGTGTAGGTGCCGCTCAGGTCGCTGATCTTGATGGGCGTGTTGGCCGGGATCGCGGCGTCGTTGGCGGGGCCCGTCACCGAGAGGGTGCCGCTGTCGGCGCCGCCCAGGGTGATGGTGGCGCTGGGCGTCATGGCGCCCTTGCCCAGTTCGACCGGGCTGGAGGAGACGCCCTTCTGCCAGGACATGGTGACCCGGTAGCCGCCGCCGCTCTCGACGGCCTTGATGTCGATGGGCGAGACGGCGCTCTTGTCGCCGATCGGCGTCTTGCACTGGTAGTTGACGTCGACGACCTCGGCCCGGGCGGCGGGGGCGGCCATCCACACCACCGAGCCGGCCAGGGCCGCGGCGGACGCGAGTGCGGCGGTTCGTTTCCGGTACGACACGGTGCCGCTCCCCTTCCTGTTCCTGACGGCGTATCAGATAAGGCCGTCAAGGTACGCCCGGGGCCTTGAGGAAGGAAGACACAGGGCACGCCGGATCCGCACGGGGCGATCACCCGTTCGGACGCATCCGGGGCGCTCACTTGAGCGACGAACCCGACGTATATGCACAAGATCAGGCAAGTACGCGCAGGATCGGTTAAACGCCTCTGGAAGGGGTGGAGGCTGTCCGAGGCGTGGCACGCATGCCCGAAATCGGGCAGGTCGACCCGAGATCACACGGGCGCGCGCGCCGGTCCTGGTCACACCGGCTTGCTTCGGGACAGCGATCAGGGGCGCGCCAGGGACCAGGCGGGCGCGTCACGGATTAGGTGAGGGCCACCCGGGACCAGGCGGGCGCGGCATGGACCAGGCGAAGGCGTCCGGGGGCAGGCGGGCGCACCACGGACCAGGCGAGGACCTCCGGGATCAGGCCAGTGCGCCACCGCACCACGGACCAGGCGAAGGCGCCCGGGAACAGGCGGGCGGCACGGACCAGGCGAGGACCTCCGGGATCAGGCCGGTGCGCCACCGCACCACGGACCAGGCGAAGGCGCCCGGGAACAGGCGGGCGTGGCACGGTCAGGTGAAGGCGTCGGGATGAGGCCGACGCGCCACGGATCAGGCGAGAACGCCCGGAATCAGGCCGGTGCGCCCAGTTCCGCCCACACCGTCTTGCCGGAGGCGCCCGGTGCGCGGACGACGCCCCAGTCCAGGCACAGGCGCTGGACGATGAACATGCCATGGCCGCCCGGGCGTCCCGCGCGGTGCGGGGTGCGGGGTGCGGGCTGGCCGGTGCCGCGGTCGGCGACCTCGACACGGATCACCTTGTTGTCGCAGGTGATCCGCAGCTGGTCCGGCCCTTCGGCGTGCAGGCAGGCATTGGTGACCAGCTCGGAGACGACCAGCAGCACATCCTCGGCCGCGGCGCGCCGGTCCGCGGAGGCGGCCGGAAGCCAGCCCCACGCGTACAGCGCCTGGCGGGTGAAGTCGCGCGCCAGCGGCACCACACCGCTCTCGCCCTCGAAACTCAGCCGGCGCACCTGCCGGCCCCCCGGCGATGCCGTCCCGGACGGCGTGCCCACGCCCTCGCCGGACGTACCGGTCGCCGCCACGCCACCCTCGGACGCCCCGGAAGCGCCGCTGGGCTCCGGCCCGCGGTCGCCCGGCGGGTAAGGCCGGGTGGTGCTCATCAGCGCTTCACCTCACCGATTCACCAGTTCACAATTCAAAAAGTTCACTACACCGCCAGTCGCGCAGCGCGCGGCGCGTCGGCTTCGCGGCGCCCCCGCCGCCCTGGCGACCGACACGTTCAGGATGTCTCTTGCCCTGGCGGACCGAGGGAACACCCATGTATTCCGCACGAAACGCGCGACAGGGCCGGGACACCGGTCACAGGGGGATGTCCGAGGCACCGCACACCGACGCACCGCACACCGACGCACCGCCGATCAGCCCGACTCGTCGGCCAGGGCCGCCTCGAGCGAGTCGTGGACGCTGAAGACCGCGTCCGCGCCCGTGATCTCGAACACGCGGGCCACCACCGGCTGCATGCCGGCGAGCGAGACGCCGCCACCGGCCGCCTCCGCCTTCAGCCGCGCCCCGAGGAGCACGTTGAGGCCCGTGGAGTCACAGAACTCCAGGCGCGCGCAATCGATGACCAGGCGCTTGAATCCCTTGGCGAGGCAGTCCTCGAGGGGCTCACGCAACAGATCGGCGGTGTGGTGATCCAACTCACCCGCCGGGGTCACGACGGCACTAGAGCCCTCTTCCCGCACCTCCACCAGAAGCCGGCCAGACTGTGCGCTGCCGACCGTCCCGCGGTCCATGCCGTCTCTCTCTCCCGACGTCGAGTCTGGTTGCTGACGCCCTCGAACACTACGCCTTCCCCGCACGCTTCGACACCCGAACAACTACACACAAACGGACATATGCCCACAGAACGCACTTGCGGTGGGCTCGGGAAAGCGGGTAGGCCTAGTAAGGACACGTACCCGACACGGTCGGCTTTGGAGGCGCCGCACACCGCAGTGCACCTTACGGCTCCGGCAGCCATATGCCGAGAACGATGGAGGACATCATGTCACCCCGGCTCGACGCATCGCGTACCCCCAAAGCGACGTCGGCACTCTCTCCGGAACATCTGGATCCCATCGAGCAGGACGAGATGCTCGTCACACAGGGCGGACTTCTCGCCGGACTTCCGGACATCCCCCCGTACGCGGAAGTCGGCGCGGTCGACGCACGGGCCCTGTCGAAGACCCTCTTCGAGCGTCTGGAGACGCTGGAGGAAGGGACCCAGGACTACTCGTACGTCCGCAACACGCTCGTCGAACTGAACCTCGCGCTGGTCAAGTTCGCCGCCTCCCGGTTCCGCTCCCGCAGCGAGCCGATGGAGGACATCATCCAGGTCGGCACCATCGGCCTGATCAAGGCGATCGACCGGTTCGAGCTGTCCCGCGGCGTGGAGTTCCCCACGTTCGCGATGCCGACCATCATCGGCGAGATCAAGCGCTTCTTCCGCGACACCTCGTGGTCCGTGCGCGTTCCGCGACGGCTCCAGGAACTGCGCCTGGATCTGGCCAAGGCCGGTGACGAACTGGCCCAGAAGCTGGACCGCGCCCCGACGGTGGCCGAACTGGCCGAGCGCCTCGGCCTCTCCGACGACGAGGTCGTCGAGGGCATGGCCGCGTCGAACGCCTACACTGCCTCCTCGCTGGACGCCCAGCCGGAGGAGGACGACTCCGAGGGCGCGCTCGCGGACCGCATCGGCTACGAGGACCACGGGCTCGAAGGCATCGAGTACGTCGAGTCGTTGAAGCCGCTGATAGCCGAACTCCCGCAGCGCGACCGGAAGATCCTGTCCCTGCGGTTCGTCGCGGGCATGACCCAGTCGGAGATCGGTGAAGAACTCGGCATCTCGCAGATGCACGTCTCGCGGCTGCTGTCGCGGACGCTGGTGCGGCTGCGCAAGGGGCTGACCGTCGAGGAGTGATCCTCGACGCGGGTGAACGTGTCCTCGGGGGGCGGGCCTGACGGCCCGCCCCCGGGCGCGTGCCGGCCGTCCGCCGGCACGGCACGGCACTATCGCGGGCCCGGTGGTCACACCACACGCACTCCGCGCCGCCACACCCCGCTGACCAGCGGCACGCCGGGCCGGTAGGCCAGGTGGACGTGGCTCGGGGCGTCGAGGAGCGTCAGGTCGGCGTACGCGCCCGGAGTGAGGCGGCCGATGTCGGTGCGCCGCAGGGCCGCCGCGCCGCCCGCCGTGGCCGACCACACGGCCTCGTCCGGGGTCATCCCCATGTCCCGTACGGCCAGGGCGACGCAGAACGGGACGGACGAGGTGAAGGACGAGCCGGGGTTGCAGTCCGTGGAGAGCGCGACCGTGACACCCGCGTCCAGCAGGCGCCGTGCGTCCGGCCACTCGGCCCGCGTGGAGAACTCGGCGCCGGGCAGCAGGGTCGCGACGGTACGGCTGTTGGCCAGAGCGTCCACGTCCGCGTCCGTGAGGTGGGTGCAGTGGTCGGCGCTGGCCGCGTCGAGTTCGACGGCGAGCCGCACGCCCGGGCCGTACGAGAGCTGGTTGGCGTGGATACGGGGGTGCAGGCCGCGCGCCTTTCCGGCGGTGAGGATCGCGCGGGCCTGGTCGCCGTCGAAGGCGCCCTTCTCGCAGAAGACGTCGATCCAGCGGGCGTGCGGGGCGCAGGCGTCGAGCATCTCGCCGCTGACCAGAGCGACATAGCCGGCCGGGTCCTCGGCGTGGTCCGGCGGCACGATGTGGGCGCCGAGGTAGGTGACCTCGTCGGTGTGGGCGGCGGCGATGCGCAGGGCCCGGGCCTCGTCCTCGACGGTCAGGCCGTAGCCGGACTTCGTCTCGAACGTGGTGGTGCCCTGGCGCAGGGCCTCGCGGAGGTAACGGGTGACGTTGGCCTCGAGTTCCTCGTCGCTCGCCGCCCGGGTGGCCGCGACGGTGGTGCGGATGCCGCCCGCGCTGTACGGCCGCCCGGACATCCGGGCGTTGAACTCCTGGGTCCGGTCGCCCGCGAAGACGAGGTGGGAGTGGGAGTCCACGAAGCCGGGGAGGACGGCCCGGCCGTCCGCGTCGACCCGATTGTCAGTGGCGGGTGCTTTGCTTCGATCACCGGTCCACACGACGCGGTCGCCTTCGATGACGACCGCGGCGTCCTGGATCAATCCGAGGGGGGATCCTCCCCGTTCGAGGGAGGGGTCGTTGGTGACCAGGCTGGCGATGTTCGTGATGAGCGTGCTTGCGGTGTTCGCGGAGTGGGCGGGGCTGACGGTCGTCGCGTTGCTCATGGCGTCCTTGGTGGCCTGGTCGGCGGTGGGATCGGGTTCGGGGGCGGAGCCGGGCCGCGCGGGCGGGCGGCCCGGGATCATCCGCGCAGGGCTGCGACGGCGTCCGCGAGGGCTCGCGGCACGTCCGGCACGAGGCGGTGGACCCCGTCCCGTACGACGTGCCGGCCTGCCACGACCGTATGCGACACGTCCGCTGCCGACGCGGCGAATACGGCCGTCTCGGTCCCGAGCCGCGGAGGCGGCCCTGCCGTCCTGACCGAGTCGAGCGCGATGGTGGTGAAGTCGGCGAGCGCGCCGGTCTCCAGGGCGCCCGCGTCCGCCCAGCCGAGGGCGGCGTGGCCGTCGGCGGAGGCCGCCCGCAGGAGGGCCGCCGCCGTCCAGTGACCCCGGGTGCGGGTGCGCAGCCGTTCGTTCAGTTCCATGGCCCGCGCCTCTTCGAGCAGGTCGATCACGGCGTGGCTGTCGGAGCCGAGACTGAGCGGCGAGCCGGCGCTCTGGAGGGCGACGGCGGGTCCGATGCCGTCGGCGAGATCCCGCTCGGTGGTCGGGCACATGCAGGTGCCGGTGCCGCTGCCGCCGAGGAGGGCGATGTCCTCGTCGGTGAGGTGGGTGTTGTGGACGCCGGTGGTGCGCGGCCCGAGCACCCCGTGGTCGGCGAGCAGCCGCGTCGGGGTGCGGCCGTGGGCCTCCCGGCAGGCGTCGTTCTCGGCGGTCTGCTCCGACAGGTGCACATGAAGCGGGGCCCGCCGTTCCCCGGCCCACCGCGCGACGGTCGCCAACTGGTCGGCGGGCACGGCCCGTACGGAGTGGATCGCCGCCCCGATCCGTGCGTGATCCCGTTCCTTGAGAACTGAACAGCGTTCGGCCCAGGCGTCCGCGGTGCCGTCGGAGAAGCGGAGCTGGGGGTCGGTGGGCGGCTGGCCGAAGCCGGAGGAGAGGTAGGCGGTGTCGAGGAGGGTGATGCGGATCCCGGCTTCGGCGGCGGCCGCGATGAGGGCTTCACCCATGGCGTTGGGGTCGGCGTAGGGGGTGCCGCCGGGGGCGTGGTGGACGTAGTGGAACTCGCCGACCGCCGTGATGCCGGCCAGGGCCATCTCGGCGTACACGGCGCGGGCGAGGGCGTGGTAGCTGTCCGGGGTGAGCCGGGCGGCCGTGGCGTACATGACCTCGCGCCAGGTCCAGAAGGTGCCGGAGCCGACCTGGACGGTGCCGCGCAGGGCCCGGTGGAAGGCGTGACTGTGGGCGTTGGCTAGGCCGGGGAGGGTGAGGCCGCGCAGCACCTCGGCGCCGGGCGGCGGGGCGGGGGTGCCGGTGCGGACGGCGGTGATGCGGCCGCCTTGGACGTCGAGGACGACGCCCGGCTCGATGGGGGTCTCCCCTGTTCGAGCGGAGCCGGGAGCCTCGGGGAGGGTGCCGAGCCAGGCGTGCTCCAGCCAGTACGTCCGCGGGGCTGCTGTCGTCACCTGCACGCCAGTCCTTCCAGTACGTCGGTGAGTGCGAGTACCCCGGCCACGCAGTCGTCCTCGCTCGCGGACTCGGCCGGGGAGTGGGAGACGCCGGTGGGGTTGCGCACGAACAGCATGGCGGTCGGGATGCTGCCGGACAGGATCCCGGCGTCGTGTCCCGCGCCGGTGCCGAGGACGGGGACCGTGAGGCCGGTGTCCGTGCCGAGGATCCGGGCGAGCTCGTCGCGCAGGACGTGGTCGAACTCGACGACGGGGGTGAACGACTCGCGGACGATGTCGAGGTCGACGCCGTGCGCGTCCGCGTGACTCCGGGCCGCCTTCTCGATGCCGCCGACCACGGTGTCCAGGCTCCTCTGGTCCTCGGCGCGGGAGTCGAGCCAGCCGCGCACGAGGGAGGGGATGGCGTTGACGCCGTTGGGCTCCACGGCGATCTTCCCGAAGGTGGCGACGGCTCCGGCGAGTTCCGCCTCGCGCCGGGCGGCGAGGACGGTCTCGGCGTAGGACAGCATGGGGTCGTGCCGGTCGGCGAGCCGGGTGGTGCCGGCGTGGTTGGCCTCGCCCCGGAAGTCGAACCGCCACCGGCCGTGCGGCCAGATCGCGCTGGCGATGCCGACCCGGTCGCCGGACAGGTCCAGGGCCCGGCCCTGCTCGACGTGCAGTTCGACGAAGGCGCCGATGCGGGCGAGCCGTTCGGGGTCGGCGCCGATGGCGTCGGGGTCGTGTCCGGCGGCCTCCATGGCGCGCGGCAGCGACACGCCGTCGCCGTCGGTGAGCAGGTGGGCCTGGTCACGGGTGAGCTGCCCGGCGGTGAGCCGGGACCCCACGCAGGCGAGTCCGAAGCGGGCGCCCTCCTCGTCGCCGAAGTTCACGATGCCGAGGGGCCGGGTGAGGCGGGCGTCCCTGGCGCGCAGTTCGTCCAGCGCGGCGAAGGCGGACACGACTCCGAGAGGGCCGTCGAAGGCGCCGCCGTCCGGCACGGAGTCGAGGTGCGACCCGGTGACGACGGCGTCCCCGGCGGCGGGGTCCCCGAGCCAGGCCCACTGGTTGCCGTTGCGGTCGACCTCGTGGGTGAGGCCGCGCGAGCGGGCCTGGTCCTCGAACCAGGCCCGGCAGTCGGCGTCGGCGTCCGTCCAGGCGAAGCGTCGGTAGCCGCCGGAGGCGGAACTGCGGCCGACCGGCAGCAGCTCCGCCCACATGCTGTGGAAGCTCACGCGTCGTCACCCTCGCGCATCGGGACCCGCACGCCCCGCTCCCCCGCGACCGACTCCGCGATGTCGTACCCGGCGTCGACGTGCCGGATGACGCCCATGCCGGGGTCGTTCGTGAGCACCCGGCGGATCTTCTCGCCCGCGAGCGCCGTGCCGTCGGCCACGGTCACCTGCCCCGCGTGGATCGACCGGCCCATCCCGACGCCGCCGCCGTGGTGGATCGACACCCAGGAGGCCCCGGACGCCACGTTCACCATGGCGTTCAGCAGCGGCCAGTCGGCGATCGCGTCGGACCCGTCGAGCATGGCCTCGGTCTCGCGGTAGGGGGACGCGACGGAACCGCAGTCGAGGTGGTCGCGGCCGATGACGACCGGCGCGGCCAGCTCCCCGCTCGCGACCATGTCGTTGAACCGCTCACCGGCCTTGTCCCGCTCGCCGTAGCCGAGCCAGCAGATCCGGGCGGGCAGGCCCTGGAAGTGGACGCGTTCGCCGGCCATCTTGATCCAGCGGGCGAGGGACTCGTTCTTCGGGAAGAGGTCGAGGATCGCCTTGTCCGTCTTGGCGATGTCGGAGGCCTCGCCGGACAGGGCGGCCCAGCGGAAGGGGCCCTTGCCCTCGCAGAACAGCGGGCGGATGTAGGCGGGCACGAAGCCGGGGAAGGCGAAGGCCCGCTCGTATCCCGCCAGTCGGGCCTCGCCGCGGATGGAGTTGCCGTAGTCGAAGACCTCGGCGCCGGCGTCCATGAAGCCGACCATGGCCTCCACGTGCCGGGCCATGGACTCGCGGGCCCGGGTGGTGAAACCGGCCGGGTCCTCGGCGGCGGCGTCGGCCATGTCCTCGAAGGCGGTGCCCAGCGGCAGGTAGGCCAGCGGGTCGTGGGCCGAGGTCTGGTCCGTCACGATGTCGATGGGCGCGCCCATGGCGAGGAGCTGCGGCAGCAGCTCGGCCGCGTTGCCGAGGACACCGATGGACAGGGGGCGACGGGCGTCGCGCGCCTCGGTCGCCAGCCGGAGGGCGTGGTCCAGGGAGTCGGCCCGCACATCGAGGTACCGGTGCTCGATGCGCCGCTCGATGGCGCGCGGGTCGCAGTCGACGCAGATCGCCACACCGTCGTTCATCGTCACGGCGAGCGGCTGGGCGCCGCCCATGCCGCCGAGACCGGCGGTCAGGGTGATGGTGCCGGCCAGCGTCCCGCCGAACTTCTTCGCGGCGACGGCGGCGAAGGTCTCGTAGGTGCCCTGGAGGATGCCCTGGGTGCCGATGTAGATCCAGGAGCCGGCGGTCATCTGCCCGTACATGGTCAGGCCGAGCCGTTCGAGGCGGCGGAACTCCTCCCAGGTGGCCCAGTCGCCGACGAGGTTGGAGTTGGCGATGAGGACGCGCGGGGCCCACTCGTGGGTCTGCATGACCCCGACGGGCCGGCCGGACTGGACCAGCATGGTCTCGTCCTGCTTCAGCCCCTCGAGGGTGCGCACCATCGCGTCGAAGGAACGCCAGTCGCGCGCCGCCTTGCCGGTGCCGCCGTAGACGACGAGCTGGTCGGGGTGCTCGGCGACCTCCGGATCGAGGTTGTTCTGCAGCATCCGCAGGGCGGCTTCCTGCTGCCATCCCAGGGCGCTCGGTTCCGTGCCGCGCGGCGCTCGGACGGTGCGGGGTCCTGACATGGTCTGCCTCCTGGTGGGTGCTCCCGGCGGAATGTTGCTGCGTCTATTCACATCCTGACCTCATGAATAGGGCTAGTCAACACGTCGGGGGTCGGCGCGACGAAGCCGTGGATGCTTGGCTGGATGCATGGGCGCACACATCGAGGCGGAAGAAGCGGACGACACCGGGGCCGGTCGGACGGCCCGGCGGGACGAGGCGGTGCGGGCCGCCGTGGAGCAAGGGCTGCTCGGGCCCGACAGCCCCATCGTCGGGCTGCTGGACGTCACCGGCATCCGGGAGTCGGCGGCTGCGCTGCGGGCGGCGTTCGACGCGGTGGCGGCACCGGGCACGCCCGTGCTGCACGCCTTCGCGGTGAAGGCGACCCCGCTGGTGCCGGTGCTGCGGCTGCTGCGCGAGGAGGGCCTCGGCGCGGAGGTCGCGAGCCCCGGTGAGCTGGCCCTGGCGCGGGCGGCGGGCATGCCGGCGGAGGCGACGGTGCTCGACTCCCCCGCGAAGACCCCGGCCGAGCTGCGCGAGGCCCTGTCCCTGGGCATCGCCGTCAACGCGGACAACCCGCAGGAGCTGGCCCGCATCGACACCCTGACGCAGACGGCGGCGAGCCGCTCACCCCTCGGAATCCGGGTGAATCCGCAGGTCGGCGGGGGTTCCATCGAGGCGTTGTCCACGGCGACGGCCACCTCGAAGTTCGGGGTGGCCCTGCGCGACGAGGGGGCCCGGGAGTGGGTCGTCCAGGCGTTTCTGGACCGGCCGTGGCTGACGCGGCTGCACACGCACACCGGGTCCCAGGGCATCCCGCCGGCCCTGATGGCGCGGGGCGTGGCGGAGACGTACGCACTGGCGGAGGAGATCAACCTGCGGGCCGGACGGCACCAGGTCGACACGCTCGACATCGGCGGCGGCCTGCCGGTGAACTTCGCCTCGGACGCGACGACCCCGACCTACGCGCAGTACGCGCGGCTGCTCGCCGAGGAGGTGCCGGGGCTGTTCGACGGGCGGTACGGGCTGGTCACCGAGTTCGGCCGGTCGCTGCTGGCGAAGCACGGGACGGTGGTGGCACGGGTCGAGTACGCGAAGGCCTCCGGCGGCCGGGCGGTGGCGGTCACCCATGCCGGGGTGCAGGTGGCCGCGCGGACGGTCTACGCGCCGGGGAGCTGGCCCTTGCGGATCTCCGCCTACGACGCGAAGGGACGGCCGAAGGACGGGCCGGTGGTGGTGCAGGACGTGGCGGGGCCGGCCTGTTTCGCGGGGGACCTGCTGGCCGAGGGGCGGTCCCTGCCCTTGCTGGAGCAGGGCGACTACGCGGCGGCTCTGGACACCGGGGCGTACTACTTCGCGCATCACTACGGCTACAACTCGCTGGTGCGGCCCGGGGTGTACGGGTTCGGGCCGCAGGGGAGCTTCGCGGTGGTGCGGCGGGCGCAGACCGTGCGGGAGGTCGTCGCCGAGTCCGGTGGGGCGCAGGTGAACGCGTTGACACAGCCACCGTTCGGACCTGCGTAGCCCCGGGCGCCGGGCCGCAGGCGCGCCCCGGTGGTGCGGCGGGCGCAGACCGTGCGGGAGGTCGTCGCCGAGTCCGGTGGGGCGCAGGTGAACGCGTTGACACAGCCACCGTTCGGACCTGCGTAGCCCCGGGCGCCGGGCCGCGGACGCGCCGTGGCGCGCGGGCTGCAGGCCCCGCACCGCAGGCGCGTCGCGACGGACCGCGAGCTCTCGCGCCGCAGGCGCGTCATGGCTCGGCGCGCTCACGTGGCGGGGCCGCGCGGCGATACAGGCCCGCGCCCCGGGGGCGTCACACCAATGCCGGTGACTTCTTTCGTGCGCCTCCCGGGGCCGCGTCGCCCGCCGCGATGCCCGTGCTGCGGTACGCCTTCACCCGCTTGCCGGCCGGTTGCGCCGCGCCCCCGCGCAGCCAGTCCACGCGGACCCACAGCAGTGCCTCGCCGTCGCGCTCCCGGCGGCCCAGCCAGGCCGACTTGAGCCACAGGCCCACGCCGCACCCGGCCAGGGCCATGCCCCCGGCCGCCGGGACGGCGAAGGCGCTGCCCAGGGCGGCGAGGAAGGCGAGGAGGAGCCACCAGCGGTTGCCCCGGCGCCAGTTGCGCACCGTGACCGCGCGGTCCTGCAGCACGTCGTGCTTGCCCGCGCGGGCCGCCGAAGCGGCCAGGGCCGCATAGCGCTTGCGGCGGCTGCCGGCCACGGCGGCCGCCGCCAGAACGAAGAGCGCCGCCCCGGCCAGGACGCCGATGCGGCGTCCGGTCAGGCCCGGTGCGAGCGAGCCGATGCCCGCCGCGAGTACGCCCAGCCACCACAGCGGGGCCGCCCCCGCCCGTACGACGACGGCCACCCGGGCCAGCCCCTGTCCTCCACGCGTCATCTCCAGCCTCCGTTCGGTCTCCGAAGCCTTTGGAAGACGTACGTTAGCGACGCATCGTGAGACGAATCTGAGAAGACACCGCGAGTGCCGTCAGTCGACGAACAGGCCCCGCGCCGCCGCTTTCGTGTCGAACTCCTCCAGGCGGGACTGGGCGTGGGGCAGGTCGTCGCACATGGCCTCCAGCAGCACCCGGCCGAGCAGCATCGGCGCACAGGCCGTGTCGAAGGCGAGGCCGGTCCCGACCGCGGCGGGCAGCAGCAGGTCGGACACCTTGGCGACGGGCGCGAAGGCGGAGTCGGCGACCGTGACGACGCTCAGCCCGGCCTCCTTGGCGTAGGCGAGGGTGTCGACGACCTCGCGGGGGTGCCGGGGCAGCGCGAAGCAGAGCAGCGCGGTCGCACCGGCCCCGACGGCGGCGTCGATGCGGTCCTGGAGCATCGTGCCGCCCTCGCCGAGCAGCCGGACGTCGGGGTGGACCTTGGCGGCGAAGTAGGCGAAGCCGTGCGCCTGGGCGGCGGCGGCCCGCAGGCCCAGGACGAGGAGCGGGCGGGAGCCGGCGAGGAGCCGCCCCGCGCGCTGCACGGGAGCGGGGTCGGCCAGTGCCTCCGCCAGGTGCCGCAGGTTCTCGATCTCCGCCTCGACGGCCTGCTGGTACTCGTTGTGGGTCCCGGCCTCCGCGGCGGGTTCGACGGGCGCGACCTCGCGCAGATGCCGGCGCAGGGCGGGATAACCGTCGAAGCCGAGGGCGACGGCGAAGCGGGTCACGGACGGCTGGCTGACCCCGGCCAGCTCGGCGAGCTCCACGCTCGACAGGAACGGCACGTCGGCGGCGCGCCGCACCATGCTGTGCGCGATGCGCCGCTGGGTCGGCGTGAGCCGGTGCCCCTCGAAGAGCGCCTGCAACCGCGCGGCAGGGCTGTCGGTCACGCTCATGACGTGCTCCCCCTCGCCTATTCAGTAGCTGAGGATTCTGCATGAGCATATGCAGGGCGGCAAGCCGGACGGGAGGGCCGCCGGGGCGCCGGGACGGGAAAACCCCTGCCGAACAGGGGGGCTAACCCCAGTGCGGGCGGCGCCGCCCCTTTCTACCGTGGACGGCATGACGGGAATGGACGCGCGGGACACCGACCTGAAGAGGGAACTCGACGCCACCCTGCACGCACGCAGGGATCTGGGCGAGGAGTACGAGTCGGCGCTGGTCGACTCCTTCCTGGAGAAGGTCGACCAGCGGATCGACGGCGCGGTGGAGCGCCGGGTGCGCCGGCAGTTCGCCGAACAGCAGATGCAGACGGCCCGGGACTCCCGGTCGCCGAGGGCCACGGACTCCTGGGGCGAGCGGTTCGGGTTCGGGATCGTCTCCCTGGTCCTGGCGGTGCCGCTGTCCGCGATCGGCGGGGGCGTGGCCCATCTGCCCGGCCTGCTCACCGCCTGGGCGGGCATCGTCGGCGTCAACGTCGTCCAGGCCGCCCGCACCAACCCGGGTCTGTTCGGCCGCCGCAAGCCCTCCCGGGACGGTGACTGGGAGGACTGAGCGCCCCGGTCGCGGCCCGGGTCAGGCCTGGCTGGTCGGCAGCGCGACGACCCCGCCTCGCACGAGCTCTACCCCGACCGCGTACGGGCCGTTCGGGCTGCCCACGTCGGCCACCGTGAACGAGCCGTACTGTCGCAAGGATGCGGGGAGACCGGCGTGAACCGCGCGGAGACCGCCGCCCAGAGGGTCGCGCACCTGTGCCTGCGGGCGGGCCACCATCCCGGTGACCCGGTCGCGGGGGAACTCGCCGCCGAACTGACACGGGCCGGTGAGGAGTTCCGCCATCTGTGGGCCGACCACCTGGTCAAGCCCTGCGACCACGGGGTGAAGCTCCTGCGGCACCCGGTCGCGGGCCTGCTGACCCTGCCCTGCGAGACCTTCACGATGCCGGCGGCACCGGAGCAGACGATCGTGGCCTACACGCCCGAACCGGGCTCGGAGGCGGCGGAGCGCCTGGCGTTGCCGGGGAGCCGGGCGGCCGGCCACGCGGGCCGACATCGCGTGAGGTGAGTGCGCGGGGACCGCCGCACCCCCGTGAACGGGGGGCGGGACGACGGCGGTCCCCGCGAAGGACGCGGGTCCGGTCAGGCCGGGCCGTCGCGTCCGGGGCGTCCATGGAGGTCCGGGAGCCGCTCCGGAGGTCCTTCGACGCCGCTCGGTGCCGGCCTGGACGGGGAGCCGCTCCCGCCCCTGCCGACACCCACCAATGTGCCGGACCCGTGTTAAGCGGGTGCTGCGCGGACGTGACACCCGCGTACCGGTTCCGCGAAGTCGGCGAAGGTCACGGACGCCGTAAGTTCACCCGGTTCACGGGTGGTTCACCGGACGTTGGCCGTCACTTCCCCGTGCGGGCCAGGAAGGTCAGCAGGTCCTGCCGGCTGACCACGCCGGTCGGCTTGCCCTCGACGAGGACGATCGCCGCGTCGGCCTTGCCCAGCACGGCCATCAGGTCGGCGACGGGCTCGCCGGAGCCGACCTGGGGCAGCGGGCCGGACATGTGCTTCTCCAGCGGGTCGTCGAGCGAGGCATTCTTGCTGAACAGCGCGTCCAGCAGCTCGCGTTCCACGACCGAGCCGACGACCTCGGCGGCCATCACGTCGGGGTGGCCGGCGCCCGGCTTGACGACCGGCATCTGCGAGACGCCGTACTCGCGCAGCACCTCGATGGCCTGGCCGACCGTCTCCTCGGGGTGCATGTGGACGAGGGAGGGCATGCGGTCGCCCTCCTTGTCGTTCAGGACGTCGCCGACGCGGGCGCTGGGGCCGGTGTCCTCCAGGAAGCCGTAGTCGGCCATCCACTCGTCGTTGAAGATCTTGCTGAGGTAGCCGCGGCCGCTGTCCGGGAGCAGGACCACCACGACGTCGTCCGGGCCGAGCCGCTCGGCGACCTCCAGGGCGGCCACGACCGCCATGCCGCAGGAGCCGCCGACGAGCAGGCCCTCCTCCTTGGCGAGACGGCGGGTCATCTGGAAGGAGTCCTTGTCGGACACGGCGACGATCTCGTCCGCGACGCTCCGGTCGTAGGCGGTCGGCCAGAAGTCCTCACCGACGCCCTCGACGAGGTAGGGCCGTCCGGAGCCGCCGGAGTAGACGGAGCCCTCGGGGTCGGCGCCGATGACCTTCACCGAGCCGCCGCTGATCTCCTTCAGATAGCGGCCGGTCCCGGAGATGGTGCCGCCGGTGCCCACGCCCGTCACGAAGTGGGTGATCCTCCCCTCCGTCTGCTCCCACAGCTCGGGGCCGGTCGAGTGGTAGTGGGAGAGCGGGTTGTGGGGGTTGGAGTACTGGTCGGGCTTCCAGGCTCCGGGCGTCTCACGGACCAGCCGGTCGGAGACGTTGTAGTACGAGTCCGGGTGCTCGGGGTCGACGGCCGTCGGGCAGACGACGACCTCTGCGCCGTACGCGCGCAGCACGTTGATCTTGTCGGTGCTCACCTTGTCGGGGCACACGAAGATGCACTTGTACCCCTTCTGCTGGGCGACGATGGCGAGCCCGACGCCGGTGTTGCCGCTGGTCGGCTCGACGATCGTGCCGCCGGGCTTGAGCGCGCCGCTCTCCTCCGCCGCCTCGATCATGCGCAGGGCGATCCGGTCCTTCACCGAGCCGCCGGGGTTGAAGTACTCCACCTTGGCCAGGACGGTCGCCCTGATGCCCTTGGTCACGCTGTTGAGCCTCACCAGCGGGGTGTTGCCGACGAGGCTGATCATCGAGTCGTGGTATTGCACCGTTGTCTCCGGATGCCGCGAAAGAAGTGGTTGTAGTGGTGCCGTCAGCCTATGGCCTGCCCGTGGTCCGTGACGGTCGATCACCGGCCGTCGAGATTGGGCGACGGTCTGTACGGGGCAAGCACTGGGTGTACGGGTTCGAGGAGGTGGCGGCAACACATGACGAGCATGTCGAGGGCGAGGGTGGCCCGGCGGATCGCGGCCGGCGCGGCGTACGGCGGCGGCGGGATCGGGCTGGCCGGTGCGGCCACCGTGGGTCTCGTGCTGGCCGAGATGCAGCTGGCGCGGCGACGGGTGGGCAACGGCACGTCACCGCACGTGCCGCACGCGGACGGGCTGTACGGCCGTACGTACGCCGTCCCGGCCGAGGTACCGCTGAGGCTGACGATGCTGGGTGACTCCACGGCCGCGGGCCAGGGCGTGCACCGGGGCGGGCAGACCCCCGGGGCGCTGCTGGCGTCGGGGCTCGCCGCGCTGGCGGAGCGCCCGGTGATACTGCGCACGGTGGCCACCCCCGGTGCCTGCTCGGACGACCTGGACCGCCAGGTGGCGCTGGTGCTGGCCGATCCCGACCCGGTGCCCGACATCTGCGTGATCATGGTCGGCGCGAACGACGTCACCCACCGCATGCCCGCGACCCGCTCGGTCCGCCACCTGTCCTCGGCGGTCCGCCGGCTGCGCACGGCCGGTGCGGAGGTCGTGGTCGGCACCTGCCCCGACCTCGGCACGATCGAGCCGGTCCGCCAGCCCTTGCGCTGGCTGGCCCGGCGGGCCTCACGCCAGTTGGCGGCCGCCCAGACGATCGGAGTCGTCGAACAGGGTGGCCGCACCGTGTCGCTGGGTGACCTCCTGGGGCCCGAGTTCGCCCAGAACCCGCGCGAGCTGTTCGGCCCGGACAGCTACCACCCCTCCGCCGAGGGCTACGCGACGGCGGCGATGGCGGTGCTGCCGACCGTGTGCGCCTGCCTGGGCCTGTGGCCCGCCGAGGAGGAGCGCCCGGACGCCTCCCGCCGCGAGGGCTTCCTGCCGGTGGCGCGGGCGGCGGCGGAGGCCGCGTCGGAGGCGGGCACGGAGGTCGCGGCGGCGATGCCGAGCGGGCCGCGCGGCCCGTGGGCCCTGCTGAAGCGCCGGCGGCGCAGGCGGGTACCCGAGCAGGAGCCGGCCCCCGCGGCGCCGTCGAACTGAGGAGGCCGGAAAAGCAAGCGCTTGGAAACTGCGGTCAGAGTCACACCGCGACACCCGTGACCCAGACCATACGTACGGGTAACTTCCCACACAGCCCAGCCAGACCACCCGGTACGTCAATGGAGCCGTGATGCCCGAAGCCGTGATCGTCTCAGCCGCCCGCTCCCCCATCGGCCGCGCCGTCAAGGGCTCCCTCAAGGATCTCCGCCCGGACGACCTGGCCGCCACGATCGTCCAGGCCGCCCTGGCCAAGGTCCCGGAGCTGGACCCGAAGGACATCGACGACCTGATGCTCGGCTGCGGCCTGCCCGGCGGCGAGCAGGGCCACAACCTCGGCCGGATCGTGGCCGTGCAGATGGGCATGGACCACCTGCCCGGCTGCACCGTCACCCGGTACTGCTCCTCGTCCCTGCAGACCTCCCGCATGGCCCTGCACGCCATCAAGGCCGGCGAGGGCGACGTCTTCATCTCGGCCGGCGTGGAGATGGTCTCCCGGTACGCCCACGGCAGCTCGGACATGCCCGGCACGCACAACCCGCTCTTCGCCGACGCCGAGGCCCGGACCGTCGCCACCGCCCAGTCCGAGGGCTCGACCTGGCACGACCCGCGCGAGGACGGCCTGCTGCCCGACCCGTACATCGCGATGGGCCAGACCGCCGAGAACCTGGCCCGCGCCAAGGGCGTCACCCGCCAGGACATGGACGAGTTCGGCGTCCGCTCGCAGAACCTCGCCGAGGAGGCCATCAAGAACGGCTTCTGGGAGCGCGAGATCACCCCGGTGACCCTGCCCGACGGCACGGTCGTCGCCAGGGACGACGGCCCCCGCGCCGGCGTCACCCTGGAGGGCGTGCAGGGCCTCAAGCCGGTCTTCCGCCCCGACGGCATGGTCACCGCCGGCAACTGCTGCCCGCTCAACGACGGTGCCGCCGCCCTCGTGATCATGTCCGACACCAAGGCCCGCGAGCTCGGCCTCACCCCGCTCGCGCGGATCGTGTCCACCGGCGTCTCCGGCCTCTCGCCCGAGATCATGGGCCTCGGCCCGGTGGAGGCCAGCCAGCAGGCCCTGCGTCGGGCCGGGCTGACCATCGACGACATCGACCTGGCCGAGATCAACGAGGCGTTCGCCGCCCAGGTGATCCCCTCCTACCGCGACCTGGGCATCCCGCTGGAGAAGCTGAACGTCAACGGCGGTGCCATCGCCGTCGGCCACCCCTTCGGCATGACCGGCGCCCGCATCACCACCACGCTCATCAACTCCCTCCAGTTCCACGACAAGCAGTTCGGCCTGGAGACGATGTGCGTCGGCGGCGGCCAGGGCATGGCCATGGTCATCGAGCGCCTCAGCTGATCGCCTTACGGTAGCCGCCATAGCACGCACTGTGAGGCCTTGGCCCAGAACCCCGGAAACCCCGGGGTTCTGGGCCGTTTTGTGATCCAATCTCCCTCAGGATGTGACCTATCTCCCTCTCCATGAAGAGAAGCCCAGGTCACAGCAGCCCCACCCCCTCCCCCGAGACCGAAGCTCTGTCCGTTTCGTGACGTTACGCACTGACAGGTGGTTAGTCCGCCCTTCAAGCTGATGTAGGAAGTCGGGGGTCGACTTTGAACCGGGAGTACGTCAGTGAGCGCCATGCCGATCGCATTGCTGGTCACCACGGCCGCCACGGGCGCCGTGGGCGTCGCCGTCCTGCGCACCGTCCTGCAGCTGCGCCGTCAGGTCGCGGCCCTGCACACCGCGCTGGCCGAGAACCGCGCCGCCACCACCCGTGCGCTGCTGCCCGCGGCCCGCACCGCTGCCGACACCGATGAGATACGTGCCGCCGTCGCGGCGGCGCTCGCCGAGGAGCGGGAGCGGGAGCTCGCCGAGGCACGGGCGTTCTGGGCCGCCCAGGAGGCCCGTGACGCCTCCGACGCCCCCTCCCTGCTGGGTCTGCCCGAGACCGATCTGTTCCTGCCCCGTCAGGCCGACTTCGCGGGTCTGGAGCCGGTGTCCGAGCCCGGCGCGGATGCCGAGGAGCCGGTCGGCGAGTCCCCTGAGCTGGCCGCCGCCCGCCGACGCCACCCCTCCCACCCGGACTTCGTACCGACGCAGTCGCCGGTCGTGAACGACCACGAGCGCACCGTCGCCACCCTTGAAGGGCTGGCCTCCTCCCGCGTCGAGCTGACGGACGTCCGTCCCGGCCCGCTGGGCACCCTGGACGTCTACGTCTTCGCCGACGGCACGACCCTGTGCATGACGCCGGGCCACCGCGAGACCGCCGAACGCCTCGCCACCGCCCTGCGCACGGGTGTGACGCCGACCCTGCTGGGCGGTTCCGGCGTCTCCGGCGCCTACACGCTGACGTTCGAGTGCGGCGAGGAGAACGTCTACATCCTGGCCGACCGGGTCATCGCATCCCTGTAGGGAAGCGCCCCGCCAGGGGCGCGGGGGCAGTGTCCACCTGCGGCTCCACCTGCGGCTCCGCCGCGCGGGCGCGGGCGCCCACGGACCGGCGGCACCCGCGTACGACGCTCAGACCCCCGCCCGCTTCTGCGCCTCCTCCACCACCCGCACGGCGTCGTCGACATCGGCGTCGGCGGGAAGCACCACTGCCAAATCATTCCCGGCCACGGTGATCTGATCTGCTGCCGCAAACATCCCCGCATCCGGCATCTCCCGGGGCTCCACGTCCGGAGCCTCCAGCCGCTGCGCCCTGCGGGCCAACTCCCGGGCCAGCCCGAGAGCCTCCGCGGCAGCACCACGCTGCAGCCGGCTCTGGGGCGCGGCCCTCAAACGATCGGCGAAGTGCTCCACCGCACGGGTCAAAGGCGTCGTATCAACCACGCCGCGAGCGTACGCGTCGCACCGGGACTGTTGCCAACGGGCGAACACTCAGGCACGGTGACCTGAAGGACCGGCTTACATCCCAGCGTCCGGAGGCGCCGATGTCCCAAGTCTTCTCCGAAGAGACCCACCGCAACATGCTCGCCCGCATTCCGCACTGCACCGGTCGTGAGATCTCCGACTGGTTGCGCACCGTCGAAGACGGCCCGGCGCTCTTCCGCTTCGAGGAAAAGGTCAGCTGGCTCCGGCACGAACACAACCTCGCGTACGGCCACGCCAAGGCGATCATTCACGAGTACGACCTGAGGAGGGCCGCGCGCAAACTCCGCTAGCGCGCACCGTCCCGCAGACGACGAAGGGCCCCGGCCGGAGCCGGGGCCCTTCGCGCTACGACCGTCGGAACTAGTCGCTGCTGTTGAGGATCGAGATGAGCCTCAGGAACTCCAGGTAGATCCACACGAGCGTCAGCGTGAGGCCGAAGGCCGCGAGCCACGCCTCCTCGCGCGGGGCGCCGTAGGCGACGCCGTCCTCGACCTGCTTGAAGTCCAGGGCGAGGAAGCAGGCACCGAGGATGATGCCGATGACACCGAAGACGATGCCGAGGGGACCGCTGCGGAAGCCGAGGCCGTCACCGCCGCCGAACACCGCGAACAGCAGGTTCACGACCATCAGCAGGATGAAGCCGAGCGCGGCCGCCATCACGAAGCCGTAGAAGCGGCGGTTGACGCGGATCCAGCCGGCCTTGTAGGCGACCAGTACACCGGCGAAGACCGCCATGGTGCCGATCACGGCCTGCATGGCCGCGCCGTCGGCGATGCGGTTGTCGACGATGTTGGACACGACGCCGAGGAAAACACCCTCGAACGCGGCGTACGTCAGGATCAGCGCGGGCGAGGCCTTGCGCTTGAAGGACTGCACGAACGCCAGGACCATGCCGATCAGCGCGGCGCCGATACCGATGCCGTAGCTACGGCCGATGTTGGCGTCGTCGATCGGCAGCAGGGCCCAGGAGAGCGCCGCGGTGAGGATGAGCACACCGAGCGTGCTCGCCGTGCGCAGGACGACGTCGTCGACGGTCATCCGGCCGGTGGTGGCCGGGGCCTGCGGCGGCGCGCCGTACTGCAGGTCCTGCTGGGCGTAAGGGTTCTGCGCGTACGGGTTCTGCGCGTACTGGTCGCCTGTCGGCTGCGCGTACGGGTTGCCCTGGGTGGCGACAGCGGGACCCCCGGCCTGCGGCGCGGTGTTGAAGCCCGCGTAGCCGTTGTCGCGGCTGAACCCCCGTCGCGAGAAGACCGGGTTTCTGCTCCTCATTTCACTCCTCCATGGCCACCAGGCGTGGCCTTGGCTCAAGAGTAATAGGTAGGCAAAGGAATGACCCTACTGCTTGGGGAGGATCTTTCCCTCGTCGTGCTGCCCAACACGCTACGTGGCTTCGTGATTCCCCTCACCACGGGGGGCCACTCCCGGCTCACCCGAAGGGGAATCCCGTGTACGCCTCGGCCAGGTCCGTCTCGGCGGCGCGGGAGGTCGCGATCCGCTCCAGCCGGGCGAGCTGGAGCCGGTCCTCGAAGGGGGTCGCGCCGGGCGCGCGGTGCAGGAGGGTCGTCATGTCGTAGGAGAACCGCTCGGCCTGCCAGACCCGGCGCAGGCAGGTCGCGGAGTAGGCGTCGAGCAGGGCCGGGGACCCGGTCTGCTGTTGGTGGGTCAGGGCCCGCGCGAAGGTCACGACGTCGCCGACGGCGAGGTTGAGGCCCTTGGCCCCGGTCGGCGGGACGATGTGCGCCGCGTCACCGGCGAGGAAGAGGCGGCCGTGCCGCATGGGTTCGTGGACGTAGGAGCGCATGGGGGTGACCGACTTCTGGGTGATCGGGCCGCGCGCGAGGCGCCAGTCGTCAGTGGTCTCGAGCCGGCGTTCCAGTTCGTCCCAGATCTCCTCGTCGCTCCACGCACCGGCGTCGGTGCCGTCGGGCACCTGGAGGTAGAGGCGGGAGACGAAGGATCCGATGGGGGGCGAAGCGGCTTCCCCCGAAGCGTGGTGGCGGGTGACGGGCGGGCGCATGGACAGCAGGGCGAAGCCGCGGTCGTGGCGGGCGTAGACCAGCTCATCGTGCGAGGGCGGCACGTCGGCGAGGATGCCGAGCCAGCCGAAGGGGTACGTACGTTCGAAGACTTGGGTGAGTGCGGCGGGGATCGCCTGGCGGGCCACGCCCCAGAAGCCGTCGCAGCCGACGACGTAGGCGCACTCCAGGACGTCCTCGCGGCCCTCGTGCCGGAAGCGGATGCGCGGGGTGTCGGTGTCGGCGTCCTCCACGGCCAGCGCTTCGGCCTCGAAGAGCAGGGGCCCGCCCTCCTGGAGCTGGAGGGCGATGAGGTCCTTGCAGACCTCGGTCTGGGCGTAGACGGTCACGGACCGGCCGCCGGTGAGGGCGGGGAAGTCGACGCGGTGGCGTCTGCCGTCGAAGCGCAGTTCGATGCCGTCGTGGCGCAGCCCCTCGCGATCCAAGCGCTCCCCGGCTCCGGCCGCGCGCAACACGTCCGCCGTGCCCTGCTCCAGGATCCCGGCCCGCTGCCGCCGCTCGACATAGGAGCGGTCGCGGCTCTCCAGGACGACCGCGTCGATGCCGGCGTTGTGCAGCAGCCGAGCCAGGAGGAGGCCGGCGGGACCCGCTCCGATGATGCCGACGGTGGTGCGCATCGGACGACCTCTTTCCCATCCGCGTTCGTCAGGTGAAATTCTTTTCACCGATTTCCTGTGAGTCTCCGACGGCATGCGGCCGCTGTCAACGGGCGCGCCGTGAACTCTTCAATGGACCACGCAGGGATCGGATGGTGCCCGGAGCCGGACTCGAACCGGCACGCCCGCGAAGGGGCAGCGAGGTTTAAGCTCGCCGTGTCTGCATTCCACCATCCGGGCAGGCCGTGGGCTCCGCATCGAGTGTCCGAGACTATCGGGACGGGTCCCCCGAACAGCGGCAGCGTGGACCGATGTTGTCTTATTTTATTGACGCCTGAGGGTGCATCAGCACACGGAACACGCCATCCGCACTTGCCAATAGCCTTACGCGCGGCGCCCGGCCGCGTATGCGGAATGACGGAATTTCACCGCCCGAACGAGGGCACTCCACCTGTTCTCGACACCCGGAGCCATCGGTTCCCGACACCGGGGCCCTGAAGGGGTGTTCGTCATCCCCAGGTATGACACTGCCCCGCGCGGTCCGACTGCAGTCGGCCTCCGAAACGGGAACAACGGGTGACTACACGGCGGCGCGGGACCCGGACGATGGAACACGACCTTCCCCGTGCACAGCCGTCCGACAGGAGAGCCATCCCGTGACCACCGCACCCCTCGCCGACCGGGCAACGACCGTGGCCGCACGCGCCACGGAGCTGTCGAAGATCTACGGACAGGGCGAGACCCAGGTGGTCGCCCTGGACCGGGTCTCCGTCGACTTCCGGCAGGCCGAGTTCACCGCGATCATGGGCCCCTCCGGCTCCGGCAAGTCCACCCTGATGCACTGCGTGGCCGGTCTCGACTCCTTCTCCTCCGGGTCGGTGCGCATCGGCGAGACCGAACTCGGCTCGCTGAAGGACAAGCAGCTGACCAAGCTGCGGCGGGACAAGATCGGCTTCATCTTCCAGGCGTTCAACCTGCTGCCGACGCTGACGGCGCTGGAGAACATCACCCTTCCGATGGACATCGCGGGGCGCAAGCCGGACAAGGAGTGGCTGGACTCCGTGATCCGGATGATCGGTCTGGCGGACCGGCTCGGCCACCGGCCCTCCCAGCTCTCCGGCGGTCAGCAGCAGCGCGTCGCCGTGGCCCGGGCGCTGGCCTCCCGGCCCGAGATCATCTTCGGTGACGAACCCACCGGAAACCTCGACTCGCGCTCCGGCGCCGAGGTGCTGGGCTTCCTGCGCAACTCCGTGCGGGAGATGGGCCAGACGGTGGTGATGGTGACGCACGACCCGGTGGCCGCGGCCTACGCGGACCGGGTGATCTTCCTGGCGGACGGCCGGATCGTCGACGAGATGTACCGGCCGACGGCCGACTCCGTGCTCGACCGCATGAAGGCGTTCGACGCCAAGGGCCGCACCAGCTGATTTTCCGTCAGGACCGACAGGACTGAGAACCGCCACCATGTTCCGTACCGCCTTGCGCAACGTACTCGCGCACAAGGCCCGGCTGCTGATGACCGTGCTCGCCGTGATGCTCGGCGTCGCGTTCGTCTCCGGCACCCTGGTCTTCGCCGACACCCTCTCCAACGCCTTCCGCAACCAGTCGGCGAAAAGCTACGACGACGTCGCCGTCGCCGTCACCTCGCACGCCGACCCGGACAACCCCGAGGAGGAGCCGGGCCTGTCCGGCACGTTCCTCGACAGGGTCTCCGCCGTGGACGGCGTGGCCGGGGTGTACGGCCGCGTCGAGGGCTTCGCCGGGGTCGCCGACCCCGACGGGAAGCTGATCGGCGTCGGCTGGTCCAACAAGGGCTCCAACTTCGCCCCCGGCAAGGACGGCAAGGACGCCGCCTACACGTTCACCGACGGCTCCGGCCCGGTGGAGGACGAGCAGATCGCCCTGGACGAGGAGACCGCCGCCAAGGGCGAGTACGAGGTCGGCGACCGGGTGCGCGTCGCGACCAACGGCCCGGTGAAGGAGTACACCCTCAGCGGTGTGTTCACCACCGAGGACGGCGCCGTCAACGCCGGCGGCAGCCTCGTCCTCTTCGACACCGCCGTCGCCCAGCGGCAGTACCTCAAGCCGGGCTACTTCCAGAGCGTCACCGTCACCGCCGCCCCCGGCGCCGACGACACGAAGATCCTGGACGCCGTCAAGCCGCTGCTGCCCGACACCGCCGAGGCGCAGACCGGCCAGGCACTCGCCGAAGAGCAGGCCGCGCAGATCGAGCAGGGCATGGGCAACCTCAAGCAGGTCCTGCTCGGCTTCGCGGGCATCGCGCTCTTCGTCGGGATCTTCCTCATCTCCAACACCTTCACCATGCTGGTCGCCCAGCGCACCAAGGAGATCGCCCTGATGCGCGCCGTCGGCGCGTCCCGCAGGCAGATCACCCGCTCGGTGCTCGCCGAGGCCGCGCTGGTGGGTCTGGTGGCCTCGGTCGTCGGCTTCGTCCTCGGCATCGGTCTGGCCGTCGGACTGCGCTCCGGCATGTCCGCGTTCGACATGAAGATGCCGGACGGCCCGCTGGTCGTGTCCGCCACGCCGGTGATCGCGGCCGTCTCGGTGGGCGTGCTGATCACGGTGTTCGCCGCCTGGCTGCCCGGCCGCCGGGCCGCGAAGATCCCGCCGATGGCGGCCATGAACAGCGTCCACGCGGTGGCCACCACCAAGTCGCTGGTGCTGCGCAACTCCATCGGGGCGGCCGTCACCGCCCTCGGCGCGGTGGGGATCGTGGCGGGTGCCTCGACCGGCGGCGACGACGGCCGGATGTACATCGGGGCGGGCGCGTTCCTCGCGCTGATCGGCGTGATCATCCTGATCCCGCTGCTGTCCCGGCCCGTGATCGCGCTCGTCCGTCCGCTGCTCGTCGGCCCCTTCGGGGTGGCGGGCAAGCTCGCCGGCCAGAACGCGGTCCGCAACCCGCGCCGCACCGGCGCCACCGCCTCGGCGCTGGCGATCGGGCTGACGCTGGTGACCGGCCTGTCGGTGCTCGGCGTCACGGTCGGCACGGCCATCGACAAGATGACCACCGACAACATCAAGGCCGACTACATGGTCACGATGGCCAACGGCGGTGACCTCGACCGGTCCGCGCTGACGGCGCTGCGGAAGGCCGAGGGCGTGTCCGCGGTCTCGCCGCAGCAGGACGCCTACTTCCAGCTCGACGGCAAGGACTTCGTGTCCGCCTCGGCCGTCACCCCGGGCGACATCGAGAAGGTGCTGACCGTCGATGTCGTCAGCGGCAGCGTGGACTCGCTCGCCGAGGGCCGGATCGCGGTCGCCGAGAAGACGGCGAAGAGCAGGGGCTGGAAGACCGGCGACAGCCTCCCCGTCACCTTCGGCGACGACAAGAAGGCCACGCTGACGGTCGGTGCCGTCTACAAGGACAGCGAGTTCCTCTCCCCCGTCCTCATCGACCGGAAGATCGTGGACCGGCACGAGACGAAGCCGTACATCCGGCAGATCTTCGTGAAGGTCGACGGCGGTCAGTCCGCGGCGAACGAGAAGGTCCTCGTCGACGCGCTGGGCGACAACCCGGCGATCACGGTGATGGACCGGCAGGACATCCGCAACGAGTTCGGCGGCGCCATCAACACCCTGCTGAACATCATGTACGGCCTGCTGGCGATGGCCCTGATCATCGCGGTGCTGGGCGTCGTCAACACCCTCGCGATGTCGGTCTTCGAACGGCAGCAGGAGATCGGCATGCTGCGCGCCATCGGTCTGGACCGGCGCCGGGTGAAGCGGATGGTCCGGCTGGAGGCCGTGGTCATCTCGGTGTTCGGCGCGGTGGTCGGCGTCGGTCTCGGCTCGTTCCTCGGCTGGGCCGTCGGCGAGACCTTCGCGGACCAGATCCCGGGGTACACGCTGGTCCTGCCCTGGGACCGGATCGGGATCTTCCTGGTGCTGGCCGGTCTGGTGGGCGTCCTGGCCGCGATGTGGCCGGCCCGCAACGCCGCCCGCCTGAACATGCTGAACGCGATCAAGACCGAGTGACCGCCGCGCCGCGGCACACCGAAGGGCCGGGTCCCCCGCGACGGGGAGCCCGGCCCTTCGGCTCGTGTCCGGATCAACCGCGGCCGGGCGCGCCCCAGGTGCGAGTCCGCAACGGCATCCCGGAGGCGCCCGAGTCCGGCGTCCGGACGGCCAGGACCTGGTTGACGCCGATGCGGTTGCGTTCGAAGGCCAGGGCCGAGGCCGCCATGTACAGGCGCCAGACCCGGGCACGGCCGGGGCCGGTCAGCCGCACGGCGCGCTGCCAGTCGGCCTCCAGGCGGGCGACCCAGTGGCGCAGGGTGAGGGCGTAGTGCTCGCGGATCGCCTCGACGTCGCGCACCTCGAACCCGGCGCGCTCCAGCTGGGCCACGGTGCTGCCGATCGGCTGGAGTTCGCCGTCGGGAAAGACGTAGGAGTCGATGAACGCGTCGACGCTGTACGTCGTCTCGTCGCGCTGCGGGCGGCGGGCGATCTGGTGGTTGAGGAGCCGCCCGCCGGGCTTGAGCAGCTTGTACAGGTCGGCGGCGTACTCCAGGTACCGGTCGGCGCCGACGTGTTCGGCCATGCCGATGGAGGAGATCGCGTCGTAGGGCCCGTCACGGACGTCGCGGTAGTCCTGGACGCGGATCTCGACCCTGTCGGTGAGGCCCTCGCCGGCGACGCGCTTGCGGGCGTAGGCGGCCTGCTCCTGGGAGAGCGTGACGCCGACGACCCTCACGCCGTGCTCGCGGGCGGCGTGGACAGCCATCGAGCCCCAGCCGCAGCCGATGTCCAGGAGCCGCTGACCGGGTCTCAGGCCGAGCTTGCCGCAGACGAGTTCGAGCTTGTCGTGCTGGGCCTGTTCGAGGGTGCTGTCCGCGGCGGGCCAGTAGGCGCAGGAGTACACCATGGACTCGCCGAGGACGATCTCGTAGAAGTCGTTGCCGACGTCGTAGTGGTGGCTGATGGCGCGTCGGTCGGTGTGCTTGGTGTGCAGGCGGCGACGGGGGCGGCGGGCCTCCTCGCGGGGCGGGGCCGGCGGCAGCGGGGCCCCGGCCAGCCTGACCAGTCCGCGAACGGCGGCACGAGCCTCGGGGTCGCGCAGGGCCTGGGCGAGGGTGCGGGCGTCCTCGCCGCGCTCCCAGACGAGACCGGCCATGAGATCGAGGGTCGTGTAGAGGTCCCCGTCGATGTCGAGGTCGCCCGCGACCCAGGCGCGGGCCAGCCCCAGTTCGCCGGGCTTGAACAACAGGCGGCGCAGCGCGCGGCGGTTGCGCACCACCAGGGTCGGCGCGCCCGGCGGGCCCGCCAGCGATCCGTCCCAGGCACGGATGCGCACCGGAAGCGGTGCTCCCAGCAACTGTGTGAAGAGGCTCTGCAGCCGCTGCGCGGCGTCTGCCATGGTGACACCTCCATGACGCGGAATCCCGGAATGTCCGACACCACGTAAGCATCTGCGGGGCTTCGGCGCAGTCCCCGGCACGCGTCATGTCTGGGCAAAGCCGTCACGCCCCCGGCCCGGCAGCGAGGTCCGGAAACGCCGAGGGCCTCCCGCACCACGGATGGCGGGAGGCCCTTCGTCAGGCGGTTGACCGACCGGGGGTCAGGAGGCCTTGGCCTTCTCCTCGGTCTTCTCCTTCGGCGCGGCGGCGACCGGGGCCGGCTTGGCGGCCTCGTAGAACTCCTCGCGCGGCGTCTCGATGGCGCCGAGCGAGACGACCTCGCGCTTGAGGAACATGCCGAGGGTCCAGTCGGCGAAGACGCGGATCTTGCGGTTCCAGGTCGGCATCGCCAGACCGTGGTAGCCCCGGTGCATGTACCAGGCGAGCCGGCCCTTGAGCTTGATCTTCATCTTGCCCATGACGATCATCGCGACGCCCTTGTGGAGGCCGAGACCGGCCACCGCGCCCTTGTTGGCGTGGGCGTAGTCCTTCTGCGGGAAGCCCCGCATACCGGACACCACGTTGTCGCCGAGGACCTTGGCCTGGCGCAGCGCGTGCTGGGCGTTCGGCGGGCACCAGGCGTTCTCGTTGCCCGCCTTGCGGCCGACGAGGTCGGGGACCTGGGCGTTGTCGCCGGCGGCCCAGATGTAGTCGGTGCCCTTGACCTGGAGGGTCGGCTCGCAGTCGACGTGACCGCGGGGGCCGAGGGGCAGGCCGTAGCGGGCGAGGGCCGGGTTGGGCTTGACGCCGGCGGTCCACACGACGGTGTTGGAGTCGACCTCGAGGCCGTTCTTCAGCACCACGTGGCCGTCGACGCAGGAGTCCATGGAAGTGGACAGGTAGACCTCGACGCCGCGGCCCTCGAGGTGCTCCTTGCCGTACGTGCCGAGCTTGGGGCCGACCTCGGGGAGGATCTTGTCGGCGGCGTCGACCAGGATGAAGCGCATGTCCTCGCGGGACACGTTCTTGTAGTACTTGGCCGCGTCCCGGGCCATGTCCTCGACCTCACCGATGGTCTCCGCACCGGCGAAGCCGCCGCCCACGAAGACGAAGGTGAGCGCCTTGCGGCGGATCTCCTCGTCGGTGGTGGAGTCGGCCTTGTCGAGCTGCTCCAGGACGTGGTTGCGCAGGCCGATGGCCTCCTCGATGCCCTTCATGCCGATGCCCTGCTCGGCGAGGCCGGGGATCGGGAAGGTGCGGGAGACCGCGCCGAGCGCGATCACCAGGTAGTCGAAGGGCAGCTCGTAGGCCTCGCCGACCAGCGGGGAGACCGTGGCGACCTTGCGGTCCTGGTCGATGGTGGTGACCCGGCCGGTGAGGACCTCCGCCTTGGGCAGCACGCGTCGCAGCGGGACCACGACGTGGCGCGGGGAGATGTTGCCGGCGGCGGCTTCGGGGAGGAAGGGCTGGTAGGTCATGTACGACCGGGGGTCGACGACCGTGACGGTCGCCTCGCCGTAGCGCATCTTCTTCTGAATGCGCCGAGCTGCGTACAGGCCTACGTACCCACCGCCTACTACGAGGATCCTGGGACGCTCCGTGGTGCTCATGCCATCGAGTATCCACCCGTCTCAGGGGGGTGGCTCGTGCGCCCCTTCACAAGCTTGGGTGGGGTGTGTGCTATCCTCCGCCGCCCGCGTGATCCATGTCATGGTGACAACCGGGAGCGTTTGTGCACCCCGGACCGTTGTCAATGCCGCGTGAGCTGCCTCTCTGTGCGCGAGAAGCCTCCGTGAGGTCCTCCGGAACGCTCCCCCGAACGCCTCCGCGGACCCCTCCATACCACGCTTCTGAACATGTTCAAAGAGCCGTTCGACCCCCGGACGGGTCAACGGGGGTCCTTCGATCGCCCGGGAGGGCCCAATTCCTTGTGAAGAACTTCACGAACTTTTCCGACGGGCTGTCGCCGGGGCGTCACCGGAACCCCCCGGAGTCGCTCATCCGTGATCCATGCCTGCTCAGAAGCGGGCGGCCGACCGACCACCCGATGCCGTCGAGGGCCGTTCAGGGATGCAGTTCCTCCTGCGGATGTGCCGTGTACACGGTGATGCGTACACTGGCGTCATGACTGAGAACACCGTGACCGTACGGGAAGCCCGCGCGCACCTCGCCGATCACATCAACCGGGCTGAGGAAGGTGTCCCGACCGTCATCACGCGCAATGGCGCCCCGGTGGCAGCCGTGGTCCCGATCTCGGACTTCGAAGCGTTGGAGGAAGCGGCCGACGTGATGCTGGCGCGCGAGGCCGAAGCGGTGCTGGCCGAGGGAGGCAGCACCGTGACCATGGCGGAACTGCTCGCGGACCTGTTCACCGAGCAGGACGGCGAGGCGGCGTGAAATACGCCTTCCGGTTCACCACGGCGGCGCAGCGGCGGCTCCGGGCCATCAGCCGTCCCGACGCCATGCGCATCCTGGCCGCGCTGACCGCACTCGGTGACGATCCGTACCGCCAGGACGCCGACGTCAAGAAGCTCACCGGCCCGTCGGGCCTCTACCGGCTCCGGGTCGGAAGCTACAGGGTCGCCTACCAGATCAACGATGGTGAACTCGTCGTCCTCGTGGTCAAGGTGGGCGACCGGCGGGACGTCTACCGCAACCTGTAGGCGATCAGGTCAAAGACCAGCCGATACCGTCGAGGATGTCGTGCTCGCTCACGACGACCTCCCGCGCCCCGATCCGCTCCATGATCGACAGGAGCACGAGGGCGCCCGCCCCGATCACGTCGACCCGGCCCGGGTGCATGGAGGGCACCGCCGCCCGCTCGGCGTGGGTGGAGCGCAGCAGCCACTCGGTGATCTCGCGGACCCGGTCGTGGGAGACACGGGAGTGGTGGATGGCCTCGGAGTCGTACTCGGGCAACTCCTGGGCGATCGCCGAGACGGTCGTCACGGACCCGGCCAGACCGACCAGCGTGCGCGCCTCGCGCAGCGGAACCGTCTCCTCGGCGAGGTCGAGCGCGGCCTCGATGTCGGCCCGCATCGCCGCGATCTGCTCCTCGGACGGCGGGTCGCTCACCACCCCGCCCCGGACCAGGTGCCGCTCGGTCATCCGGACGCAGCCGATGTCCACCGAGCGGGCCGCCCGAACCCGGTCGTCGCCCACGACGAACTCGGTCGAGCCGCCCCCGATGTCCACGACGAGGTAGGGCTTCGGCAGGTGGTCGCCCCCGGCCAGCTCCCTGGTGGCGCCGATGAAGGAGAACGCGGCCTCCTGGTCCCCGGAGATCACCTCGGGCTCGACGCCCAGGATGTCCAGCACGCCGCTCACGAATTCGTCCCGGTTCTCGGCGTCCCGGGAGGCGGAGGTCGCCACGAACCGCAGCCGCTCCGCCCCGTGCTCCTTGATGATCCCGGCGTACTCGCGGCAGGCCGCGAAGGTCCGCCGGAGCGCATCGGGGGCGAGCCGGCCGGTGCGGTCGACGCCCTGCCCGAGCCGGACGATCGTCATCCGGCGGTCCAGTTCGACCAGCTCACCGGTGCCCGGGTCCGCGTCGGCGACCAGCAGGCGGATGGAGTTCGTACCGCAGTCCACGGCGGCGACCCTGGTCACTGGGCGTCCTCCTCGACGGTGCTCACGCACGGCCCCTTGCGCCACCACTCCGGCAGCATCGCGATGGCCTCGTCCCCGAGCGGGTTCACCCCGGGGCCCGCGGCCAGCGAGTGGCCCACCAGCACGTGCAGGCACTTCACCCGGTCCGGCATGCCGCCCGCGCTCGGGAAGTTCTTCAGCTCCTCGATCTCGTCGCGCCGGCGGATGTAGTCCTCGTGCGCGGCACGGTACGCGGCCGCCAACTCCGGGTCCGAGGCCAGCCGCTCGGTCATCTCCTTCATCACGCCGTTGGCCTCCAGCGTGCCGATCGCCGAGGCGGCGCGCGGGCACGTCAGGTAGTACAGCGTGGGGAACGGTGTCCCGTCCGGCAGCCGCGGGGCCGTCTCGACGACGTCCGGCTGTCCGCACGGGCAGCGGTGCGCGATCGCGCGCAGACCGCGCGGGGGCCGGCCGAGTTGCTGCTTGAAGGCCTCGACGTCCGCGTCGGTGGGCTCGGTGCGCGGGGTGGTCGGCGGGGGCGTTTCCATGACTGTCTTCAGGCTGTCTTTCTCTGGGTTCAGGTCACTGACTGGGCCGGGTCACCGGTCGGAGGCGTCGGCCTTGTCGACCCCGTCCCAGACGTTCGAGTACCAGGGACGGTCGGCCGCCCCCAGGTCGGTGCGCGACTGCTTCGCCGCGTGCGGGTCGACGACGATGAAGCCCGTCTCCCCCGGCATGACGTAGTGCAACCGCCGCCGGATCTGCTGCTCGGCGTAGGCGTCGTCCTGCCAGCGCGCCTTCAGGTCGCGCAGCCGTTCGACGCGCTCGCGGGCCTGCCGCTGTTCGCGCTGGAGGTCGTCGATCTCGGCACGCTGCGAGACGTACTCGCGCATCGGGTAGGCCAGGGCCACGATCAGCGAGCACATCACCAGGGCGAGCAGCGCCGCCCGGCCGGTCAGCCGTGAGCGGCGGGCCTGGCGCTTGGTCTGGGAGCGGTAGACCCGGGCCGCCGTCTGCTCTCCGAGCAGCCGGATCCTGGTCGCGGTGGAGAACCGGTCCCGGTCCTTCACGGCCATCTGTCCGCCTCCCGCTCCACCGTCATACGCGCGTACGTCCCCGGACACGGTACGGGACCGAGTACGGGGACGTACGTACGACGCTGCTACTTACGGGCCGGGTCAGCCCTTGAAGCGGGGGAACGCCGAGCGGCCGGCGTACACCGCGGCGTCGTCGAGGATCTCCTCGATGCGCAGCAGCTGGTTGTACTTGGCGACGCGCTCGGAGCGGGCCGGGGCGCCGGTCTTGATCTGTCCGCAGTTGGTGGCCACGGCCAGGTCGGCGATGGTGACGTCCTCGGTCTCGCCGGAGCGGTGGGACATCATGCACTTGAAGCCGCTGCGCTGGGCCAGCTCGACGGCGTCCAGGGTCTCGGTCAGCGAACCGATCTGGTTGACCTTGACCAGGAGCGCGTTGGCCGCGCCCTCCTCGATGCCGCGGGCGAGGCGCTCGGGGTTGGTGACGAACAGGTCGTCGCCGACGAGCTGGACCTTGTCACCGAGCTTGTCGGTGATGGTCTTCCAGCCCTCCCAGTCGTCCTCGAACAGCGGGTCCTCGATGGAGACGAGCGGGTAGGCGTCGACGAGCTCCGCGTAGTACTCGGTCATCTCGGCCGCCGAGCGGTCCTTGCCCTCGAACGTGTAGACGCCGTCCTTGTAGAACTCGGAGGCGGCGACGTCGAGGGCGAGGGCGATCTGCTCGCCGGGGGTGTAGCCGGCTTCCTTGATCGCCTCGAGGATGAGGTCGAGGGCCTCGCGGTTGGAGCCGAGGTTCGGGGCGAAGCCGCCCTCGTCGCCGAGGCCGGTGGCCAGGCCCTTGCTCTTCAGGACCTTCTTCAGCGTGTGGTAGACCTCGGCGCCCCAGCGCAGGGCCTCGGAGAAGGACTCCGCGCCGATCGGGGCGATCATGAACTCCTGGATGTCCACGTTGGAGTCGGCGTGCGAGCCGCCGTTCAGGATGTTCATCATCGGCACCGGCAGCAGGTGCGCGTTGGGGCCGCCCAGGTAGCGGAACAGCGGCAGGTCGCTGGCCTCGGAGGCGGCGTGGGCGACGGCGAGCGAGACGCCGAGGATCGCGTTGGCGCCGAGGGAGCCCTTGTTGTCGGTGGCGTCCAGGTCGAACATCGCCTGGTCGATCAGGCGCTGCTCGGTGGCGTCGTAGCCGACCAGCTCCGGGCCGATCTGCTCGATGACCGCGAGGACGGCCTTCTCCACACCCTTGCCGAGGTAGCGGTTCGAGTCGCCGTCGCGGAGCTCGATGGCCTCGAAGGCGCCCGTGGAGGCGCCGGACGGGACGGCGGCACGACCGGTGCTGCCGTCGTCGAGGCCGACCTCGACCTCGACCGTGGGGTTGCCTCGGGAGTCCAGGATTTCCCGGGCTACGACGACGTCGATGGACGGCACGAGCATCTCCTTCTTGGATGTGACGCGGTGACGCGGGTCGCGTGGACCCTGCGAGGTGCGGGCCGTGGTGGCTCGCGACATGAGCCTAACCGGCTCCGGGCGATCGGCCACCGGGTCGCCCACCCCATGGACAGAACCGAGAGTAAATTGTTTCCGAACGGAACAAAGCCCGTTGCCGAAAAAACCCCGCCCCGGCGCGTACGGGGGACGACGCACCGGGGCGGGGAGTATGAGGACCCTGGGCGGGCCCGGCAAGCCGCTGCTTACTTCAGGTGCAGCTGCTGGCCCGGGTAGATGAGGTCGGCGTCCTCGACGATGTCCTTGTTCAGCTGGAACAGCTTCTCCCAGCCGCCCTTGACCTTCTCGTCCGCGGCGATCGAGCTGAGGGTGTCGCCCTTGACGACCTTGTACTCGCCGTCGCCCTTCTTGACCTTCTTGCCGGTCGGCGTGGTGACGGTCTTCTTGGCGGCCGGGCGCTCGTCGGAGCGGGAAGCCGGCTGCTGCTCGGTCTGGCGGGTCTCGGTGCTCTGCCCGCTCTGCTGCGAGGAGCTGCCGGAGTTGCTGGAGGAGCCGCTGGAGTCGCTGGAGGAGCCGCCGCCGGTGTAACCGGCGCTCGACAGGCCCTTGCCGCAGACCGGCCAGGCACCCTTGCCCTGGCCCGCGAGGACCTTCTCGGCGATCTCGATCTGCTGGGCCTTGGTGGCCTGGTCGGCGGTGGAGGCGTACTTCGTGCCGCCGTAGCCGGCCCAGGTGGAGGCGGAGAACTGCAGACCGCCGTAGTAACCGTTGCCGGTGTTGATGGACCAGTTGCCGCCGGACTCGCACTGGGCGACGGCGTCCCACTCGGAGGCGGTGGCGGCGGAGGCGTTGCCGACCGCCATCAGCGGGGCGGCGACGGCGGCACCGGTGACACCGGCGATGGCGATGGCGCGCGTGGCCTTGGACGGACGGCGGTGCGTGCCCTTACCGGAAAACAGCATGGAGAGATCCCCTCACCGACGCCTGCGAGGTGAGCTGTCGGGTTCGGGCCGGTTGAGTTGCCCGGCCGCGCCCCTCCCGGGACACGGCTTCACCCCAAGCCCTTCCGGCACAACCGGCCGGTCGGGCACTTACCTTGGGTCCCCCGCTCCTGCCTACGGCGCTTGACGCGACGACTGTTCCCGTACGGCCGCTGGCAGGATTCGGCGTTGCGGCAGCCGGGGCTCGCGGTGACGAGCGATCACGACCGTAGACACGCGATCCACGGAATTTCAAAGACGATCAGGGCTTCTGAGATCTATCTCTCACGGGCCTTATACGGGACATTCAACGCGAAACGTGACGTGAACTCACCCGCTTTCGGGGTGACTTCGACCGCGGTTTCCGCACTGCCCGAACGACTACCCCTCGTCCGCTTCGACCCCTGTCGTGGGCGTCTGACCGGGGAGGATGAGGTTCGAGTCGGTACCGACGGCCTGCTCGTTCCCGTCGTCGAGGGAGTTCCATCCGCCGTCGACGTCAAGGGAGTCGGCGATGGACCAGAGACTGTCACCCACGCCGACGATGTAGGAGCCCTCGGACGCGCCCCGGGAGGCGTCGTCGCCGGGCGAGGCGTGGCGGCCCGAGGACGCGCCCTCACGGCCGCTCGCGGACGCGGAGTCCTCCTCGGCACTGGGGCCGCGGTGGCGGCCGGAGCCGGCGTCCGTCAGGGCCGAAGAGTCGCCACCCCGGCGCGAGTTGCCGGACTCGTCATTGCCGGGGGTGACGGAGGGAGAGCCGCCGGGCTTCCGATCCTGCTTCTGCCCCTGCTCCCGAGAGGCGGAATCAGACGACTTGCCCGACTTGGAGGTTTCGTCCTTCTGAATCGACTGCGCGTCAGGCGACGACGAAGGGCTCGCGGAGGGCTCCGCGGAAGGGGACGACTCGGAGCCGTCGAGCAGACCGGACGAGTCCACCTCACCGGATGCTTCGGACGAGTCGGACGCTCCCGACCCCTCGTCCTGCTGGAGGCCGGAGAGCAGTCCGCAGGTACGCCACGCGCCGACCCCCTGGTCGGCGAGGATTCTCTCGGCCACGGATATCTGCTGGGAGCGACTGGCCAGGTCGGCGCTCGCGGCGTACTCGAGGCCGCCGTGGTTCTCCCAGTCCTCCTGGGACAACTGCAGGCCGCCGTAGTAGCCGTTGCCGCTGTTCTGGCTCCACGCGCCGCCGGTCTCGCAGTCCGCGATCCGGTCCCAGGTCGTGCCGTCGGCCGCGCTGGCACCGGAGGCCCCGAGGAGTGGGATCGCGATGGCGGAGCCGGTCACTCCGGCCGCCACGAGGAGAGCCGGAGCCTGGCGGGGGCGACGGTGCCGACCGTTCCCGGAGAGCATACGGAGACCTTTCACACGACAGCGGTGACCGACGCGTCCGGCATCCCGGCCGCGTTGATGGGTGAACGTATCGGCAGGAGATCACTTGTCACAAGTTAATGCCGCGTGGATCACGTGAAGATCACAGTCCTGATGTTTCGTCACGTCCGGCCGCCGCGAACTCCACCGGCAGGGTGCGCAGCCCGCGCATGATGAGGCCGCCGCGCCACCGCAGCTCGGCCGGATCCGCCGCGAGCCGGAGGTCCGGGAGGCGGGTGAGGAGGGTGGCGAGCGCGGTCTGGCCCTCCAGGCGGGCGAGTGGGGCGCCGAGGCAGTAGTGGATGCCGTGGCCGTACCCCAGGTGCTGGTTGTCGCGGCGGGCGAGGTCCAGCACGTCCGGGTCGGCGAACCGCTCCGGGTCCCGGTCCGCGGCGGCCAGGACGACGAGAACCGGGTCGCCGGCCTCGACCCGCTGCCCGCCGAGGGTGAGGGGCTGCGTGGCGAAACGCCAGGTGGCGAGTTCGACGGGCCCGTCGAAACGCAGGAGTTCCTCGACGCCGGTCTCCAGGAGGGCCGTCTCCCCGGCGGCGAGGGACGCCTGGAGCCGCGCCCGCTGCTCGGGGTGGGTGAGCAGGGCGTAGGTGCCGTTGCCGATCAGGTTCACGGTGGTCTCGAAACCGGCGAACAGCAGGATGAAGGCCATGGCCGCCGCCTCGTTCTCGGTGAGGTGCTCACCGTGGTCGGAGGCGCGGATGAGACCGGAGATGAGGTCCTCGCCGGGGGCGGGCTCGGCGGGCAGCGCCTCCCGCTTGCGGTGGATGAGGTCGGCGAGGTAGCCGCGCATCTTCTTCACCGACCGCGCCACGCCGCCCCGGGGACCGCCCTGGTGACGGATCATCATGCCCGCCCAGTCGCGGAAGTCGTCCTGGTCCTCGCGGGGGACGCCGAGCAGGTCGCAGATGGCGTAGATGGGCAGCGGGAAGGCGAACTCGTGGATGAGGTCGGCGGACCCCTTCCCCGCGAACCCGTCGATGAGGGTGTCCGTGAGCTCCTGCACCCGTGGCGCGAACTCGGCGACCCGGCGGGGCGTGAACGCCTTGGACACCAGTCGCCGCAGCCGGGTGTGGTCCGGCGGGTCGATGTTCAGCAGATGCGTCATCAGCTCGGCCTTGCGCTCCCCGGGGATTCCGGTCTTGCCCTTGGCGTGCGCCGGTTCGTCGTGATGCGCCGGGTTCTTGGAGAGCCGGTGGTCGGCGAGCGTCTGCTTGGCGTCGGCGTACCGCGTGACCAGCCAGGCCTCCACGCCGCTGGGAAGCCGCGTCTTGTGGACGGGACTGTGCTCGCGGAGCCAGGCGTAGGCGGGGTAGGGGTTGCTCGCGAACTCCCAGGTGAAGAGGTCGGGCGCGGTCGCGGGGGTGCGGGGCTGGGGCTGGTCGGTCACGCGTCGACCGTATCGGGCTTCCCGCCGCTTCCCGCTCCGCTCCCCTGCCCGCTCTCCTGCTCCCCTTCCGTTCAGCCTTCGGACTCGGAGCGGACCTCCCGTCAGCCCTCGGGAGTCGGCGCGGACCTTCCGTTCAACCCTCGGGACTCGGCGCGGACCTTCCGTTCAACCCTCGGGACTCGGCGCGGACCTTCCGTTCAACCCTCGGGACTCGGCGCGGACCTTCCGTTCAACCCTCGGGACTCGGCGCGGACCTTCCGTTCAACCCTCGGGACTCGGCGCGGACCTTCCGTTCAACCCTCGGGACTCGGCGCGGACCTTCCGTTCAACCCTCGATCTCGGCGCGGACCTTCCGTTCAACCCTCGATCTCGGCCTGTCTGATCGCGTCGCGGTAGGCACGGGCCGCCGCCCTCAGGGCCGCCTCCGGGTCCACGCCCTCGGACTCGGCGCGGACGGCCAGGGCGAGAAGCTCGTAGCCGATGCCCTCGACGGGCGGGAGCGGTATGTGCAGGTTCGCCGTGCGGGCGCGGGAGGCCAGCTTGGCGGCGAGGGCCAGACCGGGCTGGCCGAGGGGAATACCCTCGGTGACCGAGGTGCGCCGCTTCTCGACCGCCTTGGTGCGCAGCCAGTGCTCCTTGACTTCCTCGGGGGTGGTGGCCGTCGCGTCGCCGAAGACATGCGGATGGCGGTGGATCAGCTTGGCGACGATGCCGCCGGCCACGTCGTCGATGGAGAAGGCCTCCTCCCCGTCCTCCGGGCGGCCCTCCTCGGCGATGCGGGCGTGGAAGACGACCTGGAGGAGGACGTCACCGAGCTCCTCGCGCAGTTCGTCGCGGTCGCCCTCCTCGATCGCCTCGACGAGTTCGTACGCCTCCTCGATGCCGTACTTCGCCAGGCCCTCGTGGGTCTGCTGCGAGGACCAGGGGCATTCGACGCGGATGCGGTCCATGACCTGGACGAGGTCGAGGAGCCGGGCGCCCGGGAGATCGTAGGAAGCGGGCAGCAGCTCCAGCTCGGGCATGGCGATACGGCCGGTACCGGCGAGGCGGGCCAGTCCGTCCGTCAGGACCGGTTCGCCCTCACCCGTCGCCACCACGACCACCGTGCGGCCCCCGGAGCAGGCGTCGACCAGCTCCTGGGCGGTGGGGGACGCCTCGTCGACCGGGATCCCCGCCTCGCGCAGATACGGCAGCTGCGGGTGTGCACCGTCCGCGCACAGCACCCGGTCCGCCGCGTGCAGTGCCTGCCATGCGGGCCAGGAGAGCAGGCCGGGAGCGACGCGGTGGCTGGTGGTGAGCAGGATGATGCGGCCCGGGGCGGGGGCCGCGTCGGGAGCGGTCCGCTCGGGGCCCGGGGTGGCTTCGGGGCTGTTGGCGTTCACGGTTCGAAGCTATCCCACGCCGCCGACAGTCCTCGAAGTCATCCACAGGGCCCTGGGAGCGGGCCCCGCATTCCGCCCCTGCTCCTACATGCCCTGCTGGGTCGGTGCCGTCGTGACGTCCCGGACCCACGGTGTCTTGGCGTCGGCGCGGCTGCTCTTCTGGACGTCCCACGTGCCGTAGCGGGGGTTGAGGTCGATGTTCAGGTCCTTGGAGGCGTCGGAGAGGGCCTTCCAGAACTCGGGACGGTCGGTGGTCGTGCCGAGCTTCTCGGCGAGCTTCTGGGCCTCCAGCTGGAGGCGGAGGTTCTCTTCGAGGCGCTGCGGCGGGATGCCGTACTGCTGGAGCCAGGCCGTCTCCAGCGCCTCGGCGCCACCGGCCCGCTGTTCCAGGCCGGACCGCATCTGCTGGATCTCCTTGCGGGAGACGCTCACTCCGGCGTCCTCGGCGGCGCGGTGCAGCACCCGGTCCAGGACCATGGTGTGCAGGGTGTCGCGGGTGAGGGTGCCGGTCCTGGCGATGGCCTGCTGGTACTGGGCCTCGTTCTGCACGGCCGCCCGCTGGGCCGCGCGTACCTCGCCGACCCGCTCGTCCAGCTGGGAGACGGTGATGCGCTGGCCACCCACCAGGGCCGCCGCGCCGGGATGCGCGTCGTTCCCGCAGGCGGTGAGAAGGGGTGCCGCGGCGGCGATCGCTGCGGTGAGGACGAGCGCGGTGCGACGGCGGCGGTGCAAGGAAACCTCCCGAGGAGATTGTGCGACGGTGCACAAGGTCTTGCGATGATCGATGGTAGGCAGTGGCCAAGCTCTGGCCAACCCATTCGACCAACGATTCACCGGGACTTCCGGCACCGCCGCGCCAACCCCGGGGCGGTCGTCAGCCGCGGACCTGCCCCAGCCACTGCAGTGTCCTGCGGATCTCCGCTCCGAGCGGGTGCCCGGGGCCGTGGGTGCGCTCCACGTCGTGCAGCAGCCTGGCCAGGGTGTCGTGGGCGGCGCCGCGGTCGCCGAGGGCGAGCAGGAGATGGCCGATGCGACGGCGGACGTCGTGCGCGAGCTCGGGGCCGCCTGCGGCGACGTACTGGTTCTCGTAGTACGGCAGCACCGCCCGGTACTCGGCGAGCGCCGCCGCCGGCTCGCCCAGCTGTTCGAGGCACTGGGCGACCTCGTAGCGGAAGCGCAGGGCCTGCGGGTCGGCCTGGCCGGCCTCGGCGGCGCGTTCGTCGGCGAGCCGGCGCAGCTCGGGCAGGGCGCGCCGGTACTGGCCGTCGTCCAGGAGCGTCGCCGCGTACTGCTTGCGCAGGGTGCGGACGACCGGGGAGTGCGCGCCGTGCTGTTCGGCCGCCGCGGGCAGGATCGCGCCGAGGATGTCGACGGCCTGGGTGACGCGTCCCTCGCCGAGGAGCCGTTTGACCTCGTCGACGGCGCGGGCGATGTCCGTCTTCCCCGCGGTGTCGGTGACGGGGGTGGCGGGCGTGGGCCGGGGCGCGGGGGTGCGCGCACGATCCGGCCAGGGGGCGTGCGGGCGCAGGAACGGCCGGGTGGGATCGAGGGCCGCTCCGGTGGGCGTCCCGCGAGCGGGCAGGAGCAGCTCCAGGTGCTCGTAGACCTCCTGCGCGGAGGCGGGCCGGTGCTGCGGGTCCTTGGCGAGGAGGCGCAGGACGAGGGCCTCCAGGGCCTCGGGGACTTCGGGGCGGACGCGGCGCACGGGCAGCGGGGGCTCGTACAGGTGCCGGTGCAGGACGCCGAGTGCCGTGGAGCCGGAGAAGGGCACGTCGCCGCTGAGCAGTTCGTGCAGGACCACGCCGAGCGCGTACAGGTCGGTGTACGGGCCGACCGCGCCGCCCATCGCCTGCTCCGGGGCCATGTAGGCGGGCGAGCCGATGGGGGTGCCGGTGTGGGTGAGGCGGGTGGTGTCCGCGTCCATGACGGAGGCGACGCCGAGGTCGAGGACGGCGACCGTGCCGTCCTGCTTCACCATCACGTTGCGCGGCTTGAGGTCGCGGTGGACGATCGGCACGGCGTGCACGGCGCTCAGCACCGCGCACAGCTGCGCCGCGACCGCGACCGCCCACTGCCAGGGGTACGGATCGTGCTCGGCGAGGTGGCCGGCGAGGTCGGCACCGTCGATGTACTGCATGACGAGGAACAGCTCCTCGCCCTCACTGCCCGCGTCGTGCACGGTGACCAGGCCGGGGTGGTCGACCTGCGCGGTCACCCGGCACTCGCGCACGAAACGCCGGCGCAGTTCCTCCGCGTCCTGCCCGGCCACCTTGTCGGGGCGCAGCAGCTTCACCGCCACGCGCCGGTCGAGCCGCTGGTCGTACGCCGTCCAGACCTGGCCCATGCCGCCCTGCCCGAGGACGGTGGACAGCTCGTAACGGTCGGCGACGACGCGTCCTGCCGTCGCGGTCACCTTCCGCCCTCGTGCCCGTCGTTGCTCCCGCCTTCGTGCCGGCGCAGGTAGTCGCTGAGCTCGTCGAGTTCGGCGCGGACCTGGTCGATGCGGGCGGGGCCGGGGGGCTGGGGGGACGAGGGCGGCTGGATCGGGCCCGGGACCCCCGGTGCGGCGTCGTGGGGTGCGGGTGTGCGAGGCACGGGCGTGTGAGGCACGGGGTGCTGCGGGACGGGCGTGGAGTTCGGGGCGTAGGGCGGCGCCGGGTGCGGATAGCCGTAGGGGGTGGCCACGACGGTGGGTGCGTGGGGCGAGGCGTAACCGGCGGCCCGCCGCTCGCCGTGGTGGGTGATGTCCACGACGAGGAAGTAGATGGCCGCGGCCGCTCCGACGAAGAGGATCACCGCCAGCGCGAGGTCGGTCCGGACGTCGTCATCCGGCAGTGAGCCGACCACGGCGAAGCACGTGATGGACAGCGGCAGGCTCAGCCACGCCAACGTCCAGTCGAGGGCCCGTCCGCGCAGGACGGCCACCCGGAACAACGGTACGCAGGCCAGCAGGCCGCACGTGAGGAAACCGGCTGCGGCGAACAGCACGCGCAGGGAGATGACCGTTGCCGCGCTGCGGGGAGGCGGCGCCGCGCCGTGGCCGTACATGACTGCTCCTGGACCGGTGGGGCCGATGGGACGGACGTGCGAGTGACAGACCCTGTTGGGGAATCCGAGCGTATAGCCCGACACGGACAACCGGTCGCGGGTTGTACCGAACCGTTGTCATGCTGATCACATCGCGTGTACGGCCCCTTCCCGAGCCGGTCACGGCCCGGCCGTCCGCCGCGTCCTACAGGGGGTGCCGCATCCACACGTTGGGCTCGACGTAGACGGCGTATCCGCGCTCCACTTCGCAGCGCACCGGCACGAGACCTCCCGGCACCTCTACCTCGCCGTCCGTGTCGAACGGCAGGCCCGTCCAGCGGCGCCAGTCCGTGAGCGGGGCGGCCACCGTCATGGACGCCGGTGCCACCGAGTCGATGACGGCACCGGCCCGGGCGTGCACGCGCAGCCACGGGTCCTCGGGCAGCCCGTCGGGGCGGACGCGGCGGGCGTACTCCTCCATCGGCGTATGCGGTTCGAGGTGCTTGGCGTTGGGGCGGACGGGGGCGACGACCTCACGGAAGCCACGAGCCCGGGCGTTGTCACGCATGGCGGAGAGCATCACTCCGGACAACCCGCGGCCCTGGGCGTGCGGGGCGACGGAGACCGAGATGGCGCTGACGGTGTCGGGCCGCACTCCGCGCCGCAGATCGGAGAAGGCCCATATGAGCACCGCGTCCCAGCCGTTGGCGGGCAGCCTGCCGCGGTGCTCGGCGCCGAGGGCGAACGGCACGCTGTAGGCGTTCGCCACGATCTCGCCCTGCTCGTCCTCGGCGAACAGGACGTACTCCGGCAGTTCGGCGGCGATCCGGGGGAAGTGGGCGGCGCCCACGAGGTCCTGGATCACGAACTCCGGCCAGCTGTCCGCCATCCCGACGACCCGCTCCAGCATGTCCGGACGGTCGGCGAGGCTTGCTGTCTTCGGCTGCATGTGATCACGGTAGGCACGCGTGCGGAAACCCGGAACCGAATTACCGTCGCGGGGCAGGGGCCTCACCCGCCGCACTGCTTGAGCATCATCTCCTTGTCGGCGGCCGTCACGGGGAGTTCGTACTTCAGCGACACCTGGGCGAAGCGCACCGCGTAGGCGCAGCGGATCCGTTTGTTCGGCGGCAGCCAGGACGCCGGGCCGGAGTCCCCCTTCGAGCCGTTGGTCGGTCCGTCCACCGGGAGGAGGTTGAGCGGGTCGTTGGCGATGGACTCCCGCTTGTCCTTCGTCCAGCGCGAAGCGCCCATCTGCCAGTCGTACGACAGCGGCATGACGTGGTCTATCTGGACCTTGATCGCACGGGACTTGGTCCACTCGATGACCTTCCCGGTGTACGGGTCGTGCAGCGTCAGCGAGGTGACCACGCAGTCGGACCCCGCCCGGAAGCGCAGGTCCTCCCCGTCTCGTTTCAGGAGGTCGTTCCGCGAGTCGCAGCCGTTGCGGGAGAAGGGGACGTCCCGTGGTGCCGAGTCCATCCAGGCGTAGCCGAACTTGTCCCGTTCGTAGCCCGTCCTGGGACCGCGTCCCTTGGTCACCACCTTCTCGATGAGGGCACGCGCCCTCTCCTTGTCCGCGTCGGAACTGATGGCCGCCAGCCCGGGTTTCGTGCCGTCCGGGTTGTCCAGCGGGTTCACGGCCCGCCCGTCGCCGGCGGCCGGGACGCCGGAACCGGAGGGTCCGTCGCCGTCGGCGGGCGGGGCCAAGCCCTCGCAGCCGGCCAGCGCAGAACCGGTGAACACCATCGCGACGGCCAGTGCGGCCCCACCCCTCAGACGCGTCACCGCGCCCCTCCTCTGCTTGCCTGTTCCGCTCCGGCACGGGCGGCCCGTGCCGGGTCCCACCGTAGCGACGAAGAGGTTCGGGCCACATGGGGCCTCACTGTGCGTTCTTCGCGTTTCGCATCTATCGACACCAGACCACCGGCGCGCCCCTCCAACCGACGGCAGCCCCGGTACAACACCACCAGCGCGCGCCCCTCCAACCGGCGGCGGCCCGGCACCAGACCGTCAACCCGCCCACACAACCGGCGACGGATCGGCACCAGGCCACCGGCGGGCGCGTGTGGCCGGTGGCCTGACGTGGTTCGGCCGAGGGGGTGTCAGGATCCCAGGATCGAGGTGAGGAACTCCCCGACCCATGCCAGCAGTTCCCGTCCGACCAGCGGCTTCCCGCCCACCTTCGCGGTCTTCGGGCGCGGTACCAGCACCTGGTGCGCCGCCGGCTTGATGACGACCCCGGGGTACAGCCGCTTGAGCCGCAGCTCCTGCGACTCGCGCAACTCCACCGGCGCGAACCGGATGTTGTTGCCCTGCAGCACGATCTCGCCGACGCCGCACGCCCGAGCGAACATGCGCAGGCCCGCGACGAGCAGCAGGTTCTCCACCGGCTCGGGCAGCTTGCCGTAGCGGTCGGCGAGTTCCTCGCGGACCGCCTTGATGTCCTCCTCCGAGTTGGCGGAGGCGATGGCGCGGTAGACCTGGAGGCGGAGCCGCTCGCCCGGCGCGTAGTCGTGCGGGACGTGCGCGTCGACGGGCAGCTCGATCTTGACGTCGAGCGGCGGCTCCTCCTCGATCTCGCCGGTCTCCAGCTGGCGCCGGTAGTCGGCGACGGCCTCGCCGACCATGCGCACGTACAGGTCGAAGCCGACGCCCGCGATGTGGCCGGACTGCTCACCGCCCAGGAGGTTGCCCGCGCCGCGGATCTCCAGGTCCTTCATGGCGACGTACATGCCGGCGCCCATCTCCGTGTGCTGGGCGATGGTCGCGAGCCGCTCGTGCGCGGTCTCGGTCAGCGGCTTCTCCGGCGGGTAGAGGAAGTAGGCGTAGCCGCGCTCGCGGCCACGGCCCACCCGGCCGCGCAGCTGGTGCAGCTGGGACAGGCCGAAGTTGTCGCCGCGCTCCACGATCAGGGTGTTGGCGTTGGAGATGTCGATGCCGGACTCCACGATCGTCGTGGAGACCAGCACGTCGAACTTCTTCTCCCAGAAGTCGACGACGACCTGCTCCAGCGCCGCCTCCGACATCTGTCCGTGGGCGGTGGCGATCCGCGCCTCTGGGACGATCTCGCGCAGCCGGGCTGTGGCCCGGTCGATCGACTCGACGCGGTTGTGGATGTAGAAGACCTGGCCCTCGCGCAGCAGCTCGCGGCGGATCGCGGCGCCGATCTGCTTCTCCTCGTAAGGCCCGACGAAGGTGAGCACCGGGTGGCGCTCCTCCGGCGGGGTGGTGATCGTGGACATCTCGCGGATGCCGGTGACCGCCATCTCCAGGGTCCGGGGAATCGGGGTCGCGGACATCGTCAGCACGTCGACGTTGGCACGGAGCTTCTTCAGCTGTTCCTTGTGCTCGACGCCGAAGCGCTGCTCCTCGTCGACGATGACCAGGCCCAGGTCCTTGAACTTCGTCTCGGACGAGAACAGCCGGTGCGTGCCGATCACGATGTCGACCGAGCCCTCGCGCAGGCCCTCCAGGGTCGCCTTGGCCTCGGTGTCGGACTGGAAGCGGGACAGGGCCTTCACCCTCACCGGGAACTGCGCGTACCGCTCGCTGAACGTGCCGAAGTGCTGCTGCACCAGCAGGGTCGTGGGCACCAGGACGGCCACCTGCTTGCCGTCCTGGACGGCCTTGAAGGCGGCGCGGACCGCGATCTCGGTCTTGCCGTAACCGACGTCGCCGCAGATCAGGCGGTCCATGGGGACCGTCTTCTCCATGTCCTCCTTGACCTCGGCGATGGTGGTGAGCTGGTCGGGCGTCTCCGCGTAGGGGAAGGCGTCCTCCAGTTCCCGCTGCCAGGGGGTGTCCGCGCCGAAGGCGTGCCCGGGGGCGGCCATGCGCGCGCTGTACAGCTTGATCAGGTCGGCCGCGATCTCCTTGACGGCCTTCTTGGCGCGGGCCTTCGTCTTCGTCCAGTCGGCGCCGCCGAGGCGGTGCAGGGTGGGGGCCTCGCCACCGACGTACTTGGTGATCTGCTCCAGCTGGTCGGTGGGGATGTAGAGGCGGTCGCCGGGCTGGCCGCGCTTGGCGGGGGCGTACTCGACGACCAGATACTCGCGGGTCGCGCCCTGCACGGTGCGCTGCACCATCTCGATGTAGCGGCCCACGCCGTGCTGCTCGTGGACGATGTAGTCGCCCGCCTCCAGGGTGAGCGGGTCGACGGTCTTGCGGCGGCGGGCCGGCATCCGGGCGCCCTCGCGGCCGGACGCCTTCTGCCCCGACAGGTCCGTCTCGGTCAGGACGGCGAGTCTGAGGGCCGAGTCGACGAAACCGTGGTCGATCGAGCCGCACGCCACGTGCACGAGGGACGGGGAGATCTCGCCGAGGTCGGAATCGAGGCGGGCCGCGATGCCCTCGCCGCCCAGCACCTCGACGGTACGGGCGGCCGGGCCGTGGCCCTCGGTGACGAACACCGCGCGCCAGCCGTCGGCGAGCCAGCCCTTGGTGTCGGCGAGGGCCTTGGCGGTGTCGCCGCGGTAGGTCTCCGGGGCGTGCATGCCGAGCTTCAGGGTGCCCGCGTCCAGCTCCTCGTCCGCGGCGAACGGCGACACCGACCACCACATCATCTCCAGCTCGCGGGCCCGTTCCCGGACGTCCGCGAGGGACCACAGGGAGGCCGCGCCGACGTCGATGGGGGCCTCGCCGCCTCCTGCGGTGGCCGCCCAGGAGGCCTGGAGGAACTCCTGCGAGGTGGCCACCAGGTCCGACGCGCGTGTGCGGACCCGCTCCGGGTCGCACACCACGGCCATGGCGCCCTTCGGCAGCACGTCGAGCAGCAGCTCCATGTCGTCGACCAGGACCGGAGCGAGGGACTCCATGCCCTCGACGGCGATGCCCTCGGCGATCTTGCCGAGGAGTTCACCCAGTTCGGGATGCTGTTCGGCCAGGGCACGCGCACGGGCGCGGACGTCGTCGGTGAGCAGCAGCTCGCGGCACGGCGGCGCCCACAGGCCGTGCTCGGCGACTTCGAGGGAGCGCTGGTCGGCGACCTTGAAGTAGCGGATCTCCTCGACGTCGTCACCCCAGAACTCGACGCGCAGGGGGTGTTCCTCGGTGGGCGGGAAGACGTCGAGAATGCCGCCGCGCACGGCGAACTCGCCGCGCTTCTCGACGAGCTCCACGCGCGCGTAGGCGGCTGCCGCGAGGGCTTCGACGATCTCGTTGAGGTCGGTGCTCTGCCCGGTCCTCAGGGCGACCGGCTCCAAGTCGCCGAGCCCCTTGACCTGCGGCTGGAGCACGGACCGGACGGGCGCCACGACGACCGAGACGGGGCCGGTCTCGGGGTCGTCGGGGCGCGGGTGCGCCAGGCGGCGCAGCACGGCCAGGCGGCGGCCGACGGTGTCGCTGCGGGGGCTGAGCCGCTCGTGCGGGAGTGTCTCCCAGGACGGGTACTCCACGACTCCCTCCGGCGGGAGCAGGGAGCGCAGGGCAGCGGCCAGGTCCTCCGCCTCGCGGCCCGTGGCCGTGACCGCCAGCACCGGGCGGCCCGTGTCGCGGGCCAGGGCGGCGACCGCGAAGGGGCGCGCGGCCGGGGGGCCGACCAGGTCGACGTGCATGCGGTTGCCGTCGGCAGCCGCCCTGATCGCTTCTGCGAGGGCAGCATCCTTGACTACGGCGTCGAGCAGACCGTGCAGGCTCATGGGGGCGTTTTCCGTCCAGGGGGTGGGCAACACGACGGGCCCGACGCGCGCCGCGGGCCGGGGGGTCTCCAGCGTACGACGATGCGCGCCCGCACGGCGGGCCTGTGGATAACGCCCGTTCTCCGAATAACGCCCATTCTCCAGGGGCCGGGACCGGGACCGGGGCCGGGCCGGCGGCTGCGGTGGTCGGCGGCACGACCTGCTCCGGCGGCTGCGGTGGTCGGCGGCGCCCGGCGTCCGCGCCCGGGCGCCGTGCCTCCTCGCCGAGTGCGGCCTTGTGGGGAAACGGGCGGGGCGGGGCGGGCCAGTGCGGAGATCCCGTGCGGCCGGACAGCGATCGGCAGCGAGTCCGGCCGGCGCGGAGATCCGTGCCGCCGCACAGTGGACGGCGGCGAGTCGCCGGGCCCGTCGTCGGGCTGCTCCTCCGCGGGGTCACAGGCAGGGGAGCCCGGCGACACATCACCGGTGCCACAGGCGGGCCGGGCCGGGCAGCTCGCCGGCAGGACCACCCGGCGGGCGAAGGCCCCCGGCGTGGCGCCGGGCCGGAGTGGCCGCCCACCGTCGGGGGGCAAGCCGCAGGCCCGCCCCCGAGGTGGATACCTCCGGGGCGGACCCATCCCCCGCAACCCCCGTGTGCGGTGGCTCTCGGGCGGCGGTCGCAGCCGTCGGCTACTCCGTCGCGATCGCGTTCAGGACGTTCATCCGGCCCGCCCGGAACGCCGGGATCAGTGCCGCGAACAGGCCCACGAACGCAGAGCTGATGAAGACCCCGATGATCGTCGGCCAGGGGATGTCCAGGACCATCAGGCCCTCCAGGGCGAGCAGCTGCTGTGCCGTGGCGCCCCAGCCCATGCCCAGTCCGAGGCCCAGCAGGGCGCCGAAGAGGGCGATGACGACCGACTCCATGCGGATCATGCGGCGCAGCTGGCGGCGGGAGAGGCCGATCGCCCGCATCAGGCCGATCTCCCTGGTGCGCTCCACCACCGACAGGGCCAGGGTGTTCACCACGCCCAGGATGGCGACGATGATCGCCAGGGCCAGCAGGCCGTAGATCATGTTGAGCAGCTGGCCGATCTGGTCCTTCAGGGCGTCCTTGTAGTCGGTCTGGTCGCGCACGGTGTACTGCGGGTAGTCGTGCAGGGCCGACTTCAGGGACTTGTAGGCGGCGTCCGTCTGCCCTTCCTTGGCGCTGGCGAAGACCAGCGAGTCCAGGGGCATCTTGTCGGCCGGGACGTACTTGGCCATCGTCGAGATGGACATGTACATCGCGCCCGCGTCGATCACGACGTCGCTGCTGGTGATCGCCCGGACCGTGAGGTCGGCGGCGGAGCCGTCCTTGAAGGCGACCTTGATCTTGGAGCCGAGGCTGATGCCGTGGTCCTCTGCGAACTTCTCGTGGACCGACATGGAGTCGGGCTTGTAGGCGTCGGGGAGCTTGCCGGCGACCGTCTCGGTGCGCAGGTCGGTCGCGTACGACGGGTCGGCCGCCGTGATCGCCGTGTCCTTGAGCGTCTTGCCGTCAGGGGTGGTGAAGTCGGCCTTGGTCCACTTGTACTCGGTGACCCGCGCCAGGTCGGGCGACGACTTCACGGCCTCGACCGCCTGCGGGGTGACCAGCTGACCGCTGTCGGACTGGATGATGAAGTCCGTGCCGACGGTCTTGTCGAGCTGGTCGGTGGCGGACGCCACCATGGAGGAGCCGACCACGGACAGGCACGCCACCAGGGCGAGGCCGATCATCAGGGCGGCGCCGGTCGCGCCGGTGCGGCGCGGGTTGCGCAGGGCGTTGCGCTCGGCCATGCGGCCCACGGGGCCGAACATGCGGAGCAGGACGGCGCCGAGGACGCGGACCACACCGCCGGCGAGCAGCGGGCCGATGACGACGAAGCCGATCAGCGTCAGCACCACGCCGAGGCCGAGCCACAGGGAGCCGTCCGTGGCCTTGTCGGCCGCCGCCGCCAGGTAGAGGGCGAGGCCGCCGGTGCCGGTGAGGACCGTTCCGATGGCGGCGCGGATCCAGCCCGCCTTGGCGTCCGCGGGGGCTCCCGCGTCGCGCAGTGCGGCCATCGGGGAGATCTTGCCGGCGCGCCGGGCGGGCAGGTAGGCGGCCAGCACGGTGACGATCACGCCGAGGACGAGGCCGACCACCGGGGTCGTCCAGGCCACCGTGAGGTCGTCGGTGGACAGTTCCATGCCGATCTGGCCCATGAGCTTCATCAGGCCGATCGCGAGGCCGACGCCCGCGCCGACCCCGAGCACGGAGCCGACGACACCGAGCAGCAGTGCCTCGGCCAGGACGGAGCGGTTGACCTGCTTGCGGGAGGAGCCGATGGCCCGCATCAGGCCGATCTCCCGGGTGCGCTGGGCGACCAGCATGGAGAAGGTGTTGATGATCAGGAAGATGCCGACGAGGAAGGCGATCCCGGCGAAGCCGAGCATCGCGTACTTCATGACGTTCATGAAGCCCGCGACCTCCTTCTGGTTGGCGTCGGCGGCCTCCTTGGCCGTCTGCACCTGGAAGTCGCCACCGAGTTCGGCCGTGACGTTCTTCTTCAGCTGTGCGTCGCTGACACCGGCGGCCGCGGTGACGTTGACGTTGGTGTAGACGTCACTCTCGCCGACCAGCGTGCGCTGGGCGGTCTCGGTGTCGAGGTAGAAGATCGCGGCGCCGGGGTTGGTGACGGTGAAGTCGGCGATGCCGGAGATCTTCGCGGTGTGGGTGCCGATGGCACTGATCACGCCGATCTCGTCGCCGAGCTTCAGGTCGTGCTTGTCGGCGGTGTCGGCGTCGACCATGACCTGGTCGGCGCTCTTGGGCGCCGCACCGGAGGTGATCTTCATGGTGCGGGCGTCGTTGTTGTTCCAGCTGCCGACGATGGTCGGGCCGCCGCTGGTGGGCGACAGGCTGTCCTTGTCGGCGTCGACGACGGTCACCGAGGTGGAGAACACCGTGCCCTCGGCGGACTTCACGCCCTGCGCCTTGCGGACCTCGCCCAGCACGGAGGCCGGCATGACCGGCGGCTTGCCGTTGTCGGCGGTGGTCTGGCCGGTGTCGGAGGCGCCCTTGGCGCTCACCGTCACGTCGGAGGAGGTGGCCGCGAAGAGCTTGTCGAAGGTGGTGGTCATGGTGTCCGTGAAGACGAGCGTGCCGCAGACGAAGGCCACCGACAGCAGCACGGCGATCGCGGAGAGCGCCATGCGCCCCTTGTGCGCGAGGAAGTTGCGCATGGAGGTCTTCATGACGGTCATGACGTACGCCCCCGGGCGTCGAAGTCCTTCATGCGGTCCAGAACGGCCTCCGCGGTCGGCTTGAACATCTCGTCGACGATGCGGCCGTCGGCGAGGTACAGCACGCGGTCCGCGTAGCTCGCGGCGACCGGGTCGTGGGTGACCATGACGATGGTCTGGCCCAGATCGTCGACGGACCGGCGCAGGAAGCCGAGGACCTCGGCGCCGGCGCGGGAGTCGAGGTTTCCGGTCGGCTCGTCGCCGAAGATGATCTCGGGCCGGGCGGCGAGGGCCCGCGCCACGGCGACGCGCTGCTGCTGGCCGCCGGAGAGCTGGGTGGGCCGGTGCTTGAGGCGGTCGGCGAGTCCGACGGTCTCCACCACCCGCGTCAGCCACTCCTTGTCCGGCTTGCGGCCCGCGATGTCCATGGGCAGGGTGATGTTCTCGATCGCGTTCAGCGTCGGCAGCAGGTTGAACGCCTGGAAGATGAACCCGATCCGGTCCCGGCGCAGCCGCGTGAGCTTCTTGTCCTTCAGACCGGTGATCTCGGTCTCGTCGAGGTAGATCTGACCGCTCGTCACGGTGTCGAGGCCGGCCAGGCAGTGCATCAGGGTGGACTTGCCGGACCCCGAGGGGCCCATGATCGCGGTGAACTGGCCGCGTGCGATGTCCACGTCGACGTGATCGAGGGCGACGACACGCGTCTCACCGGATCCGTACGCCTTCACGACCTGCCGCGCCCGCGCGGCAACGGCCGTACGCCCTCCAGTGCCCCCGTGCCTGGGAATGGTTACAGCCGATGTCACGGTATGTCTCCTATATCGGTCAGCGGTTGGTGAAGGCGGTCGCCTGGTCGGCAGCCGCTGTGCGCCTCGCCGGACCGTGCGGTCCGTCAGGTGCCTCCGGTGCTCCGGTGCGTCCGGTGCGTTTCAAGTCTCGCGGCGGGGAGGGGTCGTGCGCCCTGGTGTTCAGCGCAGTCTTCTACTGTGGAAAACCCCACCCCCGCGGTGTGTCCCACCGCCCCCCGGCGGCGTAAAGCCAGGTTAAGGAAGGGGCTCTCCCCGTCTCATCCTCCGTCGGTACGAACCCTCCCCAGGTCGTAGTACGGAGGTACCCCTAGGGGCAGTCCACCCAAGGGTGGAGACCGTCTCAGGGTTCGCTCCACCCGTCGGCTCACACAGCCTCCACCCTCCCGCGACGTCAGGGTCAAGTGAGAAGCTGTCCGCGGCAGGTAGATGCAAGGGGCAGGCACAAGCGGCGGGACGCGGGTGCGGCCGGGGCGAGGGAGGGGCATCGGGGTGGGCAGCACCGGTTCCGCGGCACGCGAGGCCGCACGTCCCGCCACGACCGGCCGGCGCGGAGCCGTCGTGGCGGCGCTGATGCTCTCGATGGCGCTGGCCGCCCTCGACGCCACCATCGTCTCGACCGCCGTCCCGCAGATCGTCGGGGACCTCGGCGGTTTCTCCGTCTTCTCCTGGCTCTTCTCCGGTTACCTGCTGGCCGTGACCGTCACCCTGCCCGTGTACGGCAAGCTCTCCGACACCTTCGGCCGCAAACCGGTGCTGGTAGCGGGCTCGGTGGTCTTCCTCCTCGGGTCCGCGCTGTGCGCGCTGGCCTGGAACATGGGGGCGCTCATCGCCTTCCGCGTCGTGCAGGGCCTGGGCGGCGGCGCGCTCCAGGGCACGGTGCAGACGCTCGCCGCCGACCTGTATCCCTTGAAGGACCGTCCCAAGATCCAGGCGAAGCTGTCCACGGTGTGGGCGGTGTCCGCGGTCGCCGGCCCCGGACTCGGCGGGGTGCTCGCCGCGTACGCGGACTGGCGCTGGATCTTCCTGATCAATCTGCCGATCGGCGCGGTCGCGCTGTGGCTGATCGTCCGTCACCTCCACGAGCCGGAGCGGGAAGCCACCGCGCACGCGCGCGTGGACTGGGCGGGCGCGCTCGCGGTGTTCGCCTGCGGCGGCGTGCTGCTCACGGCTCTCGTGCAGGGCGGGGTGGCGTGGCCATGGCTGTCGGCGCCCTCCCTGGGGCTGTTCGGCGCGGGACTCGCCCTGGTCGGGGTCGTGGTGCTGGTGGAGCGCCGGGCCGCGGAGCCGATCATCCCCGGCTGGGTGTGGCGGCGCCGTACGATCGCCGCGGTCAATCTGGCCCTGGGCGCGCTGGGCCTGCTGATGGTCGCGCCGTCGGTCTTCCTGCCCACCTACGCCCAGTCGGTGCTGGGCCTCGCGCCCGTGGCCGCCGGATTCGTGCTGTCCGTCTGGACGTTGAGCTGGCCGGTGTCGGCGGCGCTGAGCCAGCACGTGTACCGCAGGATCGGCTTCCGCAACACGGCGATGCTGGGCATCGGCACGGCCGCGCTGATCCTGTTCGCCTTCCCCTTCCTGCCGTACCCCGGGCAGGCGTGGCAGCCGACGCTGCTGATGCTGCTGCTCGGCGCCGCGCTGGGTCTGTTCCAACTGCCGCTCATCGTCGGTGTGCAGTCGACGGTGGGCTGGGCGGAGCGGGGTACGACGACCGCGTCCGTGCTGTTCTGCCGTCAGACCGGCCAGACGATCGGCGCGGCGGTGTTCGGCGCGGTCGCCAACGGGGTCCTGGCCGCGCGGCTCGGCGGCGCGGGCGACCTGGACTCGGTGACGCGGGCGCTCGATGCGGGCACCGCGCCGGAGACGACCAGACGGGCGATCGCCGACGCCGTGCACGCGGTCTACCTGGGCGCGGCGGGTGCGGCGGCCCTGGCGTTCCTGGTGCTGCTGTTCCTCGCGCCCCGGAAATTCCCGGTGCTCAAGGACTGATGGTCCGTATCCTCGCGCCCATGGTGACCTTGGAGCCCCTCCGGGCCGACCACGCGGACGCGCTGCTGGCCTTCGAGCGGGAGAACCGGGCGTACTTCGCGCGCACCGTGCCGGACCGGGGGGACGCCTTCTTCACCCCTGAGGGTTTCGCCGCACGCCTCGGGGCGCTCCTCGACGAACAGCACGCGCGCGTGTGCCGCTTCCACGTGGTCCTCGGGGAGGAGGGCGGGGTGATCGGCCGGGTGAACCTGGTGGACCTGGCGGACGGCAGCGCCGAACTCGGCTACCGCGTCGGCGAACGCGCCGCCGGCCGGGGTGTGGCGACGGCGGCCGTCGCGCAGGTGTGCCGGCTGGCCGCCACCGACTACGGCCTGACGTCGCTCACCGCGGTCACGACCCTGGACAATCCCGCTTCCCTGAGGGTCCTGGCCCGCAGCGGCTTCACGCGGGTGGGGGACACGACGGTGGGCGGCCGGCCGGGAGTGCGCCACGAGCGCCGGCTCGTGTGAGAAAGCCGGGTTAACGCGGGTAACACCCCAGGTCGGCAAGGTAAGCGCATACCGACCGATCAGTTTGCGGAAACCCTCGCGCTCAGCCCCTACTCCGCAGTAGCGTGCGTGGCTCCCACCCCCCACCTCCCTGCGGTCCGCCGCACCGGATCCCACCCTCGCAAGGAGCACCGGGATGTCCTACGACCCGTCCCCGTCGCACCCGTACCGACCACCCGGTCCGTCACCGTCCCACGACCCGTCCCCGTACCCGTACGCGTACGACACCTACCCCTGGGCACCGCAGGAGGCGCCCGAACCGGCCGGCCGGCGTCCCCAGCGCCATGCCGCGCTCGGGCAGCACAGCGATCTGCGCGTTCTGCGCAGCGCCTACCGCTGGCAGCGGCGCGTGGCCACGCTCACGGCGCTCGGCTACTTCCTTCTGTTCCTCATCCTGTCGGCGTTCGCACCCTCGTTCATGACGAGCACCGTCACCGACGGCCTGCCCACCGGTCTGCTCCTCGCGCTCATCCAGGTTCCCGTGACCTGGCTGGCGATCGCCCTGTACGAGCAGACGGCCCGCCGCCGCGTCGACCCGATCGCGGACCGGATCCGCAGGCATGCCGAGCTGGACGCCAAGCGGGAGGGAGCACGGTGACCACCGAATTCAGCGGCAACGCCCAGGCCATGTCCCTCGTCGGCTTCTCCGCCGTCGCCACGATCACGCTGCTGCTGTGCGTGATGACGGGCCCGGACCGGGACGACCTGGACGAGTTCTACACCGGCTACAGCTCGCTGTCCCCCATGCGCAACGGCCTGGCCATCGCCGGCGACTACATCTCCGCCGCGACCGTCCTGGGCACCGGCGGCGTCATCGCGCTGTTCGGCTACGACGGGATCGTGCTGGCGCTGAGCACGGCCCTGTCGCTGATGCTGCTGATGTTCCTGCTGGCCGAACCGCTGCGCAACGCGGGCCGGTTCACCATGGGCGACGCGCTGACCCGTCGGATGCCGGGCCGCGCTGTCCGCATCGCGGCCTGCGCGGTCACCCTGACGGCGCTGCTGCCGCTGATGGTGGTCCAGTTGGCGGGGACCGGGCAGCTCATGGCGTTCATCCTCGGCTTCTCCGGCGAGTCACTGCAGACGGGCTGCATCATCGGCGTCGGCGCGCTGATGATCAGCTACGCGGCGATCGGCGGGATGAAGGGCACCGCCCTCATCCAGATCCTGAAGATCGTGATGCTGCTCGGCTCCGGCATGGTGGTCGCGGTCCTGATCCTGCACCGGTTCGACTGGGACCCGGGAGCCCTCTTCGCCGCGGCCGCCCAGAACAGCGGTGTCGGCTCGGCGTTCCTCTCCTCGGGACTGCAGTTCGCAGGCGGCCCCAGCCCCGACCTGGACATGATCACCGCGCAGCTCACGGTGGTCCTCGGCGGCGGCGTCCTGCCACACGTCACCATGCGCATGTACACGGCCTCCAGCGCCCGGCAGGTGCGGCGTTCGATGTCCTGGGCGGTGTCGGGCGTGGCCCTGTTCGTGCTGATCATCACCGTCGTCGGCTTCGGCGCGACAGCGCTGGTCGGGCGGGAACTGATCGCGCAGGTCGACCCGCAGGGCAACACGGCCTATCTGCTGGGGTCACAGGCGGCGTTCGGCGCGGACGTGTCGTCGGCCGAGACGTTCCTGTTCACGACCATCACCACCGCGGTCTTCCTCACGCTGCTCGCCTCCGTCGCCGGCATGATCCTGGCCTGCGCCAACTCCCTCGCCCACGACGTGTTCGCGGCCCGGGTGCAGGAGATGTCGCCGCGCCGCGAGATGACCATGGCGCGACTGTCGGCGGTGGCCGTGGGCATTCCCGCGATCTTCCTGGCCACCCAGGTCCAGCACCGCAGCCTGCAATGGCTGGTCACGCTGTCCTTCTGCCTGGGTGCCTCGGCCATCGCACCCGCCCTGGTCTACAGCCTGTTCTGGCGGCGCTTCACACGAGCGGGCCTGCTCAGCACGCTCATCGGCGGCTCCCTCGCGGTACTGCTGCTGATGCCGGGCACCAACCTGGTCTCCGGCTCGCCCGTCTCGGCCTTCCCCGAAGCCGACTTCAACTGGTTCCCGTTCACCACCACGGGCCTGCTCTCCATCCCCCTCGGCTTCGCCTGCGGCTGGCTCGGCACGATGGCCTCCGGCCACCGCAAGTCGGAGGAACAACGCCACCGGTACGAGGCGGTGGAGGGCTGGATCCTGGCGGGCGCGGCCCGCAGGGACCACTGACGCGAACGGCACGGCGGCCGATGACGGCTTGCCGTGCCGCCGGGCGGGCTGCCCGGGCGCAGGGGACGACGGGTCAGGCCAGGCCGGCCGGCGGTGGGGCCGGCCGGCGGCCAGGCCGGCCGGGACAGGGCTCGGCCAGGCGCCCCCTCCGCGGCGCGGCCCGACCACAGTGCGGGCGCGCCCTGCGCCGACGCCCGGCACGGCAGCCGGGGCCCGCTACGGGAGGACAGGAACGGCCGAGCCGGCCACCGGGCGTGGAGGCGCCGAGCGTGCGTGCGCCGGACGTGGAGACGACGAACGTGGAGGCGCCGGGCGTGCCTGCCGCCGGGCGTTGAGGCGCCGAGCGTGCCTGCGCCGGGCATTGAGGCGCCGAGCGTGGACCGGCGCACGCACAGCCGCTGGGAGTCACACGGCCGTGGTCGCCGCGCCGGGCGTGTGTGCGCCCGCGCTCGCACACACGCACAGCCGGTCGGAGACCCACGGCACGGCCGAGGTGCCGCCGCCCATGGGCGCACCCGGCGTGCCTGCGCGCCCGCCCGGCCGGTGGGAGACGGAGTCCGTCTCGTCGCCCACCACGGGCAGCACCCGCCGACGATGTCACTCCGCCGCCACCCGCACCGCCCAAGCCGTCAGGCTGGCGTGGACGCGGTCGATGTGGGCCCGGGCCTCGTCTCGGCGCTCAGCGTGATCGCGCAGGAGCCGGGCCGTCTCCGCCTCCACCGCCTCGGCGTGTCCGCGGGCCCGGGCGACCAGCTCCGCCGCATGGGCGTGGGCCTCTTCCTCCAGGTCGCGGGCCAGATCCTCCGCGTCGGCCAAGGCCTGCTCGGCGTCGGACAGCACTTCCTCGGCGCGCGTGCGCGCCTTCGCGTGGCTCGCGTCCAGGACCGCCGCCCGGCCGGTCTCTTCCCGTTCGGTCTCCGCCCACCGCTCGGCGCGTTCCTTGTCCTGCTCGGCCAGCATCCCGGAGGTCCGCAGCCTCATCTCCCGCAACGCGGCCACGGCCTCGCCCCGCTGGTCCCGCGCCTCACGCCGGGCCACGTCCCGGATCTCGTCGGCCTCGGCGCGGGCCGCCAGCAGCCGCTGCCGGGCACGTTCATCGGCGTCGGCGCGCACGGCGTCGGCGTGCGCCTGCGCGGCCTCACGCAGACCGGTCGCGGACGCCCGCGCCCCGTCCACGCACTGCCGCGCCTCCCGCCGCGCCCCTTCCCTCACGGCCGCGGCCTCCTGCTCGCCGAGTTCGAAGAGCCGCCGCGCCCGCTCCCCGAGCGTCTCGTAGGTCTGCGGGGCCAGCCGCGCCACAACCTCACGCAGCAGCGCCAGTTCCTCGCCCATCCGCCGGGCGAGCACCGTCAGCCGGGCTGCTCTCTCCCACGCCGCGTCCCGGTCCGCGGAGAGGGCCTCGGCGTACGCGTCGACCTGCTCGGGACGGTAGCCGCGCCCCCGCACGGCCGTGAAGCCGTGCGGTGACACCGTCGCGCTGCTCATCCGGACCCCTCTCCACCACACCGACGTGAAGTCGCGCCAAAAATGGGATGATTCAGCGCACATCTTGGTGGATCAGACGGAAGTGTCCATAACCCGACACTCCGCTCAGAGGTCACGGGACCACGGCCGGGCCGTACCGCGGTCAGCCCCAGGTGGTACCCGCGGGCTCCTGGATGGTCGTGTTGATGCGGTTGAACATGTTGGTGACCGAGACGGTGAGGATCAGCGCGGAGAGTTCCTTCTCGTCGAAGTGGTCGGCCACCTCGTCCCACAACGCGTCCGGCACCGACTCTCCGGAGAGGTCGGAAAGCCGCGTCATCGCCTCCGTCAGCTTCAGCGCGGCGCGCTCGGCGTCCGAGAAGCAGGGCGCGTGCCGCCAGGCGGCGACGGCCGCGATGCGCTCCTCGCTCACCCCGGACTTGCGGAGGTTGGCGACGTGCCCGTGCACACAGGCCCCGCAGCCGTTGATCTGGCTGGCGCGCAGCCCGACGATCTCCGCGACGTCCTGCGCCAGGCCGCCCTCCCCGATCGCCTGGAAGAGGGTGCCGATGCCCTTCATCGCGCCGGAAAGGACATACGCCGGGTTCGTCATCCGTGCCTGCATGATCTCTGCCTCCTGTGTGGGCGGTGCGTCACTGTCACTGCACTGACGGAGCGACGGCAGAAGGTGTGACAGCCCGGCACGGACTTCTTCTCCGGCCCGGGCACGAAGAAGCCGGGCCCGGTCGTACGAGCGACCGAACCCGGCTCCTTGCGGCACCTCAACGGCGAGGCGTCACAGCAGTCCGTCCCACATCTGCTCCAGCAGCACCGACCACCAGCTCTCCGGCGACCCGAGCGCCGCCGGGTCGAGCGCGGCCAACTGGGCCTGGAAGTCGACGGTCCAGCGGCCCGCCTGCTCCTGGTTCAGCCCGAACCGCAGCCGCCACATCCGCCCGAGCAGCGCCAGGCAGCGCGCGAACTCCGGCAGCCCGGTGTTCACGAACTGCGGCGGTACGGGCGCCCCGCCCGGCCCGGCCTCCACCGGCACGGCGACGATGTTCGCCGTGCCGTACTGCACGCAGATCGCCTTGCCGAAGTCGCTGCCCATCACCAGATAGGAACCCGCGTCCGCTGCGGGCCGCACACCACGCTCGGCCGCCAGCTCCGCCAGCGTCGGAACGGGCCGGCCCGGCTGTGCCTGCGCCCAGAAGAACGGACCCATGTCCAGGGGCAGTCCGGCCGCCACCAGTGTGTGCGCCACCACCGGCGGCACACCCTGCCGCGACACCGCGGCGTGCTCGAACCGGAACACCCCCGGCCCGAACGCGGCGCCCAGCTCCTGCCCGATGGCCTCCGGCGGGATCGGCGGCGCCGCCTGCACCGGCGGCAGCGGAGCGCGCACCGGAGCCGGACGCGCCGGGCCGTCCGCCACCTGGTGCAACTCGCCCTGATGGGCCAGCAGTTGCTGCATGCCCTGCTGCCGGCTCGCGTGGTCCGTCCCGTACGGCGCGATGGACGTGATGCGTGCCTGCGGCCACTGCTCCCGGATCATCCGCGCGCAGTACGCACCGGGCAGTTCACACGACTCCAGCTCGGTGTGCAGCTCCAGCACCTGGTCCGGGGGCACGTTCATGGCCCGCAGCTCGTGGAAGATCTGCCACTCCGGGTGCGGCGTGCCCGGCGCCGAACGCCGGATCAGCTGCTGCTCGGAACCGTCCTGCGCGCGGTAGCGCAGCACGGCCTGGTAGCCGGGGCCGACGGTCGGCTGTCCGGTGGGCTGCTGCGGATAGCCGTACGCGGGCGGCTGCCCGGGGACGGGCTGACCGGGCGGCGGCATCGCACCCGGCGGCATCGCACCGGGCACCACGCCGTGCGGCCCGGGTGCGCCGGGCATGCCCGGGGCACCCGGCGCGGCGGGAGGTGCGCCGGGGGCCTGCGGAGGCGGAGGCACACCGGGGCCGCCCGCCGGGGGCGCGGCCAGCATGGTCTCCGCGTGATGCACCGGGCCCGGCCCGCCGGGCGCGCCGGGGGCACCGGGCGGGCGCGGCGCAC
>NZ_JASKMS010000038.1 GCF_030124145.1 Streptomyces sp. 378 | reverse complement strand
GACGGGATGCTGCTCGACATCCCCGTACAGAACCGGCGGGACACCGCCGCGGCCAAACGCTTCCGTCCACTGCTCAGACCGGGCCGCCTGGCAGCCCGGCAGCCCGGCAGCGGCGTCCGGTGACCCGCTCATCCGTGGGGAAGTCGGACTGCGTGGAGCGGACTTGGTACACGTCCATGAGCAGCGGCGTGCGGCAAAGAGGGAAGGGCTTTCCCTACGTGGTGATCGTCATGGGCGGGACTGTGCAGCAACCGACGGCTTACCGTCTCGTGCTGGAGGGGCGGTCCGCCTGGCGGGCTCCGCGATAAAGACTTGGTGATGGCCTCCCGCCCGGCGGGATACACCACCCGCCCCGATGTGAGCCGGTTCCAGCGGTCCGGCTCACATCAGGGGTGAATCGGTACCTCGACGCCCTCGGTGCCGGGGACCGCTCGCCGTTCTCGTCCCTACTCGAACGGCACGTTGACGCAGGCGAGGCGTGCACCGGCCGTTCCGGCGTGGCCCGGGTGCATGGCCGTACCCATCTCGTGCAGGACCACGGAGCGCGCTCCACCCGCGCGGAACTGCCAGGCGACTATGGCCGTGGAGCGGTCCGACCCGTCCTTGTTCGTGGCCAGGTCCAGCCAGATCTCGTTGAGCCGGTTGGCATACGCCGGGTCGACGGAGGGCTGCGTCGGGTCCACCTGGTTCTGGTAATGCGGCCCGGCATCCGTGGGCAGCGCGCCGCATGGCTTGGTGTGGACGTGGACGCCGTACACCCGGTTGGGAACCAGGTCTCGCACGCTCAGCTCGATACGCGTCCCGCCACCGCGGCGCAGTTCCTCCTTCACCTGGACCCTGGCGCCCTCCGGCACAAGCGCGGAGTTGTAGGTCACCGCCTTCGCCCCGGCCACCTCGCTCACCGGCGAGAACGTCGTCCTGACGACGACCTTGCGCACGGGGGCCTTGGTGGAGTCCTGCGGCTCGGCGGCGCCCGCGGACGCCATTACGCCGACGCCGACGGCGACCGCACTGACAGCGGCCACGGCGGCCAGAGAGCCTCGATGCTTGACGATGAACCTGTGCTTGGACAAAGCGAAACTCCAGGAGGGGTGGGTTGCAGGTGGCCGCAGTCGTCGACGGGTTCCCGGACGGGCGGACCGTGCCTGGTCGTCAGCACCGTATAGCGGAGGTAAAGCCCCACCAGGTCTCTACTGAGGCGTAGCGGGGGAAGTTCCGTGAAGATTCAAGTTTATGAGCTGAGAGGGCGTTTAATCTAGGAAGATTGCCCCTTATCTACTAGTAAGTCCCTCGCCAGGTTGGGGTGGTCTCGTCCGTTATGCGCTTGGCGAGGTTGTCGATCGAGGCGATGTGGATCATTGCCGCGGAGCTGGTGGTGAGGGTCGCGTAGTCGCGGGCGAGGCGACGGTGCATCATGATCCATCCGATGCTTCGCTCTACCACCCAGCGCCTTTTCACGACATGAAAGCCGCGCTTCTCGGGGTTTCTGTTGACGACCTCGACGTCGATTCCGAGGGTGGCGCCGTGCTCGACGACTGCATTCTTGAAGCCGGTGTCGACCCAGCTTTTCGCGATGGTCGGGTAGGTCTGTTTCGCTTGGTCGAGGAGGCGTATTCCCATGGCGTTCTCGGAGAGGCCGGCGCCGGCGACGGTCACGGCGAGGATGAGGCCGATCGTGTCGGTCAGGATCCCCCGTTTCCTGCCGACGATCTTCTTCGCGGCATCGGTTCCCTGGCTGGCCAGAGGCACGTTGGTGGAGGCCCAGCACATCGACGGCGAGTCCCCGCTTCCTGCCGGGCGTCTTCTTGTTCGCGTCCAGTCCCGTCGTTTCCCTCGGCACCCCGGCCGCCACGCGGACGGACTGGGTGTCGATGATCACCAGGGACGGGTCCTCTAATCGTCTGGACCGCTCCCGCACCTGGCAGCGCAGGATCTCCTGGATCCGCTGGACAAGGCCGTCCTGGCGCCACAGGGTGAAGTAGTAGAACACCGCCGACCAGGCCGGGAGGTCATGTGGCCGGAGCCGCCACTGACAGCCCGTCCGGTTCTGGTAGAGCAGCGCGTTCACGACCTCGCGCAGGTCGCAGGAGCCCGGGTCCCCGGTCGCCGACCGGGCCACCCGCTCCTGCTTCCACGCGATTGTCCGACGCAAGCCTGTGGGTGTGGATGCACATCCCGCCCGGCAGCTCCGGCGTGGACTTCGTCGTACCGACGTGCGGGACCAGTTCGCCGAGCCGACCGAGTCCATGCGCCTCGCGCTGACCGACTATAACGCCGAGCCATTGCCCGACAGGCCGGTCCTGACGGGAACGGCGCTGGACACGCCGTAAGCACGGTGTACGAGGGATGGTGACGACCCTCTTGTGCGGGGCCCGGTCTGCCCGCCCCGCACTTCACCAGGTCACGTGGATTCCGTCCGACAGGCTGATCAGGACCTCTTGGCGTCCTCGGCTCCGGTTGGACACGGCGTGTCGACTGCTGAGCGGCACCGACGGGATGGTGCGGCGGTGAGTTGGAGGAAGGCGCCGGGGTCGGCGTCGGCGGCTTCCGTCATGCGGGGCGACGTCGACGTCGACACCGCCCGGGCCGTCCCCTGCGATCCACCGCTTCACGGCAGGCAGGGCGGGGAGCGCTGTCTGCTACTGCGGGCGGCGTCCGGCGACGCCCCCGCCCGGATCGTCGGGCAGGGCGATGCGGGCAGTGACGCGTTTGCCGACCGGTTCCCGCTGGACCTCGAAGCCCTCGGCGACAGCCAGGACGATCTCCAGTCCGTGCTGGCCGACTCGGCCCGCATCAGCGGCCCGGGCCACCGGCAGCACTGGGTCGCTGTCCCACACGACCACTTCCACCACAGCGCCAAAAGCGCGCAACTCCATCAGCACCGGCCCGGGAGCGTACTTGCGGGCATTGGTGACCAGCTCGCTGACCACCAGCTGCGTCAGGTCCATCGCACGCGCGGACACCGGAAGGCCGTGCTCAGCCTGCACGCGGGTCAGGAAGGTTACCGCTCGATGCCGCGCCTCGGCGATGCAGGACCCGTCGCCATCCAGCGCGACGGTGTCTTGTACGGGGCGGGCTTCAGGCAGCAGGTTGCTGTCCCCCTCCGAGACTGATTCAGCCCGATCCATCCGTTTCCCCCGTTCACCCGCCTGCACATACCCCCTACTCCGCCTCGCACGCCCGTGAGCTCGGACACACAGAGGGAGCCGAACACGCGTTCACCGTAGGATCGGGGCAGGCTGCCAGCGCACATCGTGTCGGGGGCCATGAGCCCCATGGACGAGCGCATACGAGGGAACAGTGACCGAGACCCACGGAGCAGCCCGGCCCGGGCTGTCGATCGACCACACCACCATCGACGACATCCGCGTGGTCACCCTGCGCGGCGAGATCGACCACACCGTCACGAGCGAGCTCACGGAGGCCCTGCTGTCCCACGGCAGCGTGACGCGACCGCGGACCGTGATGGACATCAGCGGCGTGACCTTCATGGACTCCAGCGGCATCAACGTCCTCATCGCCGCCCACCAGGCCCTGGGTGAAGCGCAGGGGTGGCTGCGCATGGCGGGAGCCCAGGCTTCGGTGCTGCGGGTCCTTCAGCTCGTCGGCCTGGACCAAGTCATCGGGTGCCATCCCACCGTCGAACGGGCCCTGGCCCCCTGACCAGCGATGTGCCGGGCAACGGCGCGGTGCGGTACCGATGTCGAGCTTGGTGGGGTTCGTCGGCCTTCGCGGCCTGGCGGCGGAACAGGCGTCGCCGTTGAGGTCATCGAGCGCTGCGTTGAGGTCCGTTTTTCGAGCCTGGGGAACCAGTGCCCGCCCAGCCGCAGCGGGTTCGACCGTCCTTTGAGATTGACTGAACCCGCTCGGTCGGGGTGTGTTGAGAGATATTGCGCCAAGTGAGCAGGTGGGCAAACCTCTCGTCGGAAAGGCTTGCCCATCGCTTCCCCCTAGGCCGCTCGGCGTTCCGGGAGCGGGATCGGGATGAAGCCCTGTCACCTGGGGTACAGCGGTTCCAGGGCCAAGGTGTGAGCGTCACTGCTCCCCGGGGCCCTGACCGTCGGTGGGCGGGTCCCCCGGGCGAGCTGTCACGGCGCCATCTCGTACGCCCCGGACAGTGCTTCCACCTGCTCCCAGACGCGCTCCGAACGTGCTTCGTCGACGACGGGACGCCGGACGGCAGCGAGCGCCCAGCGCTGCTGATCCACCGTGGCGGAGTCCTTGCCGTGCAGTTCTACGGCGAAGGCGGAGAAGTCGCGCACGAGGACGGAGAAGAGTTCGTCGAGCACGTCCTCGTCGAGGTCCGTCAGGCGGGCCTGTTCCAGGATCAGCTGTCCGTGCACCACCAGCGCGAACAACTGGCCGACGGCGAGCAGGAGATCGAGGTCGCGGCTCTGCTCCTCGTCGGGGGCCGCCGTGGTGACGAACTCGCACAGGGCATCGGCCTGCTCCCGGAAGCGGGCGACGTTCGGCACCGCGGCGTATGCGTCGTAGGCGGGACGCCAGTCGTGGAAGCGCACGGAGCCAAGCCCACGGGCCGGGCCCTGCTCGAAGAGGAACGTGTCGTCGGCGGCGTCGAGGCGGGTCCGCACGGGCTCGAACTCGGCCGGGTGCAGAAGGTGGTTGCGCATGAACTTGAGGATCAGTGCGAGGTTGACGTGCACCGTGCCCTCGAGCTTGGGCAGCCCACGGATCTCGACGGCGGCCTGTGCGAAGTAGGTGTCCTTCTCGAAGCCCTTGGCGGCGATCACGTCCCACATCAGGTCGATGACCTTCTCGCCCTCCGTGGTCACCTTCATCTTCGTCATCGGGTTGAACAGCAGATAACGGCGGTCCTCCGGCGAGGCGGAACGGAAGTAGTCGACAGCGCGGTCACTGAACAACTTCATGCCGACGAGGCGGACGTACGCGTCGGCCAACTCCCGCCGCACGTGCGGGAAGGCGGTGACGGGGCGGCCGTACAGGATGCGGTTGTGCGCGTGGGTGATCGCCTCGTACATCGCGTGCTCGCAGATGCCGATCGAGGCGGTGCAGAGGTTGAACTTGCCTACGTTGACGGTGTTGAGGGCGGCGTCGAAGGCGGCGCGACCCGTGTGCAGGACGTCGTCCGGGCCCACGGGGTAGTCCTCGAGTCGGAACTCGCTGACGTACTTCGATGAGTCGACGACGTTCTTCACGAGGTGATAGGCCGGGTGGCGGCTGTCGGCGGCGAAGAAGACGTAGCCGTCCGGGCCCTCGATGTCGGCGCGTCGGCCGAAGACCGAGACGAGCCCGGCGGCGTTGCCGTTGCCGATGTAGTACTTGGAGCCCGTCGCCCTGAAGCCGCCGTCGCCGTCCGGCGTCAGCAGCATGTCGGTGGAGTAGATGTCCGCACCGTGGGTCTTCTCGGAGAGACCGAAGGCGAACACCTCGCCCTGCGCGAGGAGTTCCGCCGCACGGGTGCGAGCAGCGGTGTTGTCGCTCTGCCAGACCGGGCCGAGACCGAGGATGGTCACCTGCCATGCGTACCAGTAGTCGAGACCGTAGAACCCGAAGATCTCGTTGAGGGCCGCGATGCGGGCCGTGTCCCAGCGCTGGTCCTCGTGTCCGGCGGCGGACGCCGGGGTGAGGAAGGTGGAGAACAGCCCTTCCTTGGCCGCGAACGCGAGGAAGTCGGCCAGCCAGGCGCGGGAACGGTAGTCCTCGATGAGCCTGCGCTTGCCGCGGTCCTCGAACCAGTCGACGGTGGCACGAAGCAACCTGCGGGTCTCGGCGTCGAACTGCGCCGGGTCGTACGTACGGGGGTTGAAGAGGAGGGGGTCGGCCATGGAGGTCCGCCTTCCGAGGGTTGAGGGTGGAGGGTGCGGGTCTGAAGGTCGCGGTGCACGAACGGCCGGTGGCCGGCGGGTCAGGCAAGCGGGGGTGAGGTGCCGAGCCGACGGAGGGTGGCGAGTACGTCGTCGAGCCAGGCGATGGTCATCCGCTCGTACGCGATGCCGCCGCGCAGCACGACATGCTGCAGTTCCTGACCGGCGTCGAGCGGGGTGGGAGCTGCCGGGCCGGTGAAGTCGCGCCGTTCCCCGGCCAGATAGTGCGCGAGCCGGTCGCTGTGCACCTGGCGGTGGCGTTCGACTTCACGGATCAGCACGGACGGGTCGTCGAAGGCCGCGCCGCGGATCTTCACGGCGAGTTCGTGCCGCATGCTCTCGGGTTGGATCGGTTCGTGCAGCCACTGAGAGAGGGTGGCGCGGCCGGGGCCCACGACGGAGTACTCCTTCTTGTCCGGTCGTCCCTGCTGCGACAGCTCACGGACGGCGAGCAGGCCCTCGCTCTCCATGCGCTTGAGGACGCGGTAGATCTGCTGGTGCGTGGCGGTCCAGAAGTATCCGATGGACCGCTCGAACCGTCGGGCCAGCTCATAGCCGGAGCCCGGCTTCTCCAGCAGGGAGACGAGGATCGCGTGCTCGAGCGCCATACCTCGATCTTCCTATGCAACTCATTGCATAGCCAAGTGGCACCGCACAGGTGAGACGGGGCTCACGCGGGGCGGCGGTGGACGGCCTGTCCGCCGCCGAATGGATCGACCCTCTTCATGCCGACTTCATGCCGAAGGGGGCGGGCCGACGGGAGCACGGCCTGCTTCGGGCGCAGGTTCCCTCCTTGTGTGTGGTGGGGGCGGTCACCCGCAGGGTCGGGTGGGCGACCATCGCGTCTGTGCCGTGGGACGGGGACGGTGACGGGTGACGGGCTCCTGGGGTGCGCCACCCGAATCCACTCAGCCGACCTTGGTCATGTGGGCCCACAGCGTTGCCTTCCGGCACCACATCGTCGTCCGCCTCGGCCGCATCCTCGATCTCTTGCCGGAGATCCTCAACCGCGTCGACGGCGTGATCGTCTTCTCCGCCCTCCCCCGCCGACGCACGGTGACTGGCGGGTGGACGCGCAGGGGGTGAAGCTGGAGGGGACCGGCCAGCCGGGATTTCGCCGCCCGGCCGCCGGTGCACCGCACCGTCCAGACCCAGCTCGACAACCGCATCGCCGACCTCTCACCGCGCGGCGAGGCCGACACCGGCGACACGATCGTCGCCGGCGTGGCGCGACCACTGCCCCGCACCGACCGCACAGTCGGCGCTCACCGGCGGTCTCAGCCGCCGCAGGAAGGCCCCGGTACGGACCTGCCCCACTTCTGGCCGGGATCGTGCGGGACACCGACGCACCGGGGCGACTCGAAGTACACGATGGGGGAACCGGAAGAGAAGCTCTGACGCAGAAGGGGAGGCCGGGTCCCGGACGCCCGGCTCCGTCACCGGAAGAGAGACGACGATGGCGTACGAAGACCACGCCCGGCAGGCCGTGCCGAACACCCCGGTCGTGCGCCCGAACGGCGACGGCGTCACGCGCCGCCGTCGGCTGCGGGGGCGGCACGTCGAGGAGACGGTCGAGATCGCGGTGCCGGTGCGGACGGCGTACAACCAGTGGACGCAGTTCAAGAGTTTTCCGCGCTTCTCGGCCCTGGTGCACGGCGTCGAGCAGATCAGGCCCACCGTGACCGCCTGGACCCTCGGCTACGGCCCTCTGCGCCGGCGCTTCGCGGTCGAGATCGTGGAGCAGGACCCCGACTCCTACCTGGCCTGGCGCGGTCTGGAGCAGAGCCCCTCCCACCAGGGCGAGATCGAGTTCGCGCCGACGGAGTCCGGCGGCACCGCGATCACCGTCCGGATGCTCCTGGAACCGCGGGGAGCCGCGAGGATCCTCACCGTCTCGTCCCGGGCCGCCCGGCTCACCGCGCGGCTGGTGCACGGGGAACTCATGAACTTCAAGCGGTTCATCGAAGGGCTGGGGCAGGAGGGCGGGGCCTGGCGCGGCACCATCCGCAACGGCCGTGTACAGCACGATCACCCGGAACCGCCCCGGAGCCGCGTGGCCCAGTGGCCCGTCGGCTGACGCGCGGACCGGACAAGAGAAAGGCGAACCGATGCAGAACCCGCCCGGCGAGGAGCCGGAGACCGCCCTCTCCGTGACACCGCCGAAGAAGTGGGCGGCCGGAGTCCCCGCGGTCGTGTACGCGCTGGAGTACTCCCTGGAGCAGACCTCCCCGCGCAAGACCGGGGTGGACCTGCTGACCATGAACCAGGTGGGCGGGATCGACTGCCCGGGCTGCGCGTGGGCGGATCCGGCCCCGGGCCGACGTCATCGCAACGAGTACTGCGAGAACGGCGCGAAGCACATCAACGACGAGGCCACCACGCGCCGGATCACCGCCGACTTCTTCCGCGAGTACAGCGTCTCGGACCTGGCAGCGCGCTCCGACATGTGGCTCAACCAGCAGGGCCGGCTCACCGAGCCGATGATCAAACGGCCCGGCTCCGAGCACTACGAGCCCATCGGCTGGAACGACGCCCTGGGCGTCCTCGCGCAGGAGCTGAAGGCGCTGCCCTCCCCGGACGAAGCCGTTTTCTACACCTCCGGCCGCGCCAGCAACGAGGCCGCCTTCGTCCTGCAACTCTTCGCCCGCGCCTTCGGCACCAACAATCTGCCCGACTGCAGCAACATGTGCCACGAGTCGAGCGGCTTCGCCCTGAGCGAGACCCTGGGCACCGGCAAGGGCACCGTCAGCCTCGACGACCTCCACCACGCCGACCTGATCTTCCTGGTCGGGCAGAACCCGGGAAGCAACCACCCGCGCCAGCTCACCGCCCTGGAGGAGGCCAAGCGCAACGGCGGCCGGATCGTGGCGGTCAACCCGCTGCCGGAAGCCGGGCTACGGCGCTTCAAGAACCCGCAGAAGGCACGGGGGGTCGTCGGTCGCGGCACCCAGATCGCCGACCGTTTCCTGCACATCAAGCCCGGCGGCGACCTCGCCCTGTTCCAGGCCCTCAACCGCCTGTTGCTGGAGGCCGAGGACGCCCGGCCCGGCACCGTCCTGGACCACGACTTCATCAACGCCCACACCACCGGCTTCGAGAAGTTCGCCGAGCACGCCCGCACCGTCGACTGGGACGACGTGCGCACCGCGACCGGACTGAGCCGCGAGGAGATCGAGAAGGTCCGCGACGAGGTCCTGAAGAGCGAACGCGTCATCGTCTGCTGGGCGATGGGCATCACCCAGCACAAGCACGGCGTGCCCACCGTCCGGGAGATCGTCAACTTCCTGATGCTGCGCGGCAACCTGGGGCGCGCCGGTACCGGAGCCTGCCCGGTGCGCGGCCACAGCAACGTGCAGGGCGACCGCACCATGGGCATCTGGGAGCAGATGCCGGACGCCTTCCTCGACGCCCTGCAGAAGGAGTTCGGCTTCGACCCGCCGCGCCCGCACGGTCTGGACTCGGTGGACTCGATCAAGGCGATGCGCGAGGGCCGCGTCAAGGTCTTCCTCGCCCTGGCCGGCAATTTCGTCCGCGCCGCTCCCGACAGCGCGGTCACGGAGGAGGCGATGCGCTCGTGCCGGCTGACCGCCCACATCTCCACCAAGCTCAACCGCTCACACACCGTCTGCGGCGACACCGCGCTGATCCTGCCGACCCTGGGGCGCACCGAACGTGACGTCCAGGCCGACGGCGAGCAGTTCGTCACCGTGGAGAACTCCATGAGCGAGGTGCACACCTCTCAGGGACGCCTCGAACCGGCCTCCCCGCTACTGCTCAGCGAAGTCGCCATCCTGTGCCGGCTCGCCCGCCGCACCCTGGACGGAAAGGCGGACATCCCCTGGGAGGAGTTCGAGGGCGACTACGGCACCATCCGCGAGCGCATCTCCCGCATCGTGCCGGGCTTCCACGACTTCAACGCACGGGTGATTCGCCCCGGAGGCTTCCAACTGCCCAACCCGGTCAACGAGGGCGTCTTCAAGAACAAGGTCGGCAAGGCCCTGTTCTCCTGTAACGAGCGCGTGGTCCCCCGGGCGCCCGAGGGTCATCTGCTGCTGCAGACGCTGCGCTCGCACGACCAGTGGAACACCGTCCCCTACACCAACGACGACCGCTACCGCGGCATCCACGGCAGCCGCCACGTCGTGCTCGTCAACCCGGCCGACCTGACCGAACTCGGCCTCGCCCAGGGCGATCACGTCGACCTGGTGAGCGTCTGGGCGGACGGCACGGAGCGTCGGGCCGAGAACTTCGAGGTGGTGCCCTACCCGGCCGCCAAGGGCTCGGCCGCCGCCTACTATCCGGAGACGAACGTCCTGGTGCCGCTGGACAGCGTCGCCGACATCAGCAACCAGCCCACGTCCAAGGGCATCGTCGTCCGTCTCGAACCCACGCCCGCCCGGACACGGACGCAGTCCGCACCCGCCTGACCGGCGGAACGACCGCGACGGCGCCCGCGACGACGGCGGGCCCCGTCGGGCGGTGAGGGCTCGCGGCAAGGGGCGCCCCGGCGGCCGGGATCATGAAGGCCGCCGCGACCAGCGGGAGCGGGACCAGAAGCAGCGGGCGACGGCCCGTCGACGGACGCGCGGGCGGGTAAGCTCGCCCGCCGCGTGCCTGCCGCTCAGGGCTGTCGGCGGGCCTGTTCGGCGGCCTGGTCGGCTGCCGCGTGTTCCGTCCTGGCGTCGGCGGTGCTCAGGCGCCCGCCGCTGCTTTCCAGGTGGGCGCGGACGAACCACTGGAACAGCTCCAGACCGCGCAACTGCTCGATGAGGATGTCCTGGGTGACCGGGTCGGAGGTCTCCGTCGCCTGCATCGCCTCACGATGGTCCTCGATGAGGCGGGTGTAGACGACGTCGAGAGCGCCCAGGTGCTCGATGGCCTCCGCCCTTCCGATGGAGTAGTCGTCCCAGGTACGGTCGGCGACCAGCGCCCCGGGCGTGCCCTGGGGCACACCGCCGAGTGTGGAGATGCGCTCGGCGAGGTCGTCGGTCATGGCCCTCACCTGTTCCACCTGCGGATCGAGCATCTCGTGCACCGCGATGAAGTGCGGACCGATGACGTTCCAGTGGATGTGCTTCAGAGTCAGGTGCAGATCGTTCAGCGAGTGCAGCCGCCGCTGGAGCAGCTCGATGATGGCGGAACTGTCCTCGGCCGACATGCCTGGGACGGTGTACTGGAGGGAGGGCTCAGAAGCCACGGCCGTGCCTTTCTGCTGCGAGGCGGGAAGAACGTCCTCCGGGCCAGACAACCACCGCGCCCGCACGGCTGCCCGTCCGAAACGGCCGTACGGATGCCGCCGTGCCGCGACGGACTGCCCGCCGTGGCCGCCGCGCGGCTTGTCACGTTCGGCGATCGACACGTCGCCGTACGTCATGCGCGGACATCGTCCTACGACGCCGATCGTCTGCCGATGCCGCCGCGCGTCTCGCGGCTGATGGCGCGACGCTGCCGCGCTGTGGTCGCGCCCCAGATACCGGCGTCCTCACCCTGTTCGACGGCCCAGGAGCGGCAGGCGAGCAGGACGCGGCACCGACGGCACACCGCGCGGGCCCGGGCGACCTGGGCATCGGTCTCCCGCTCCACCAGCGGGAAGAAGAGCTCCGGGTCCTCGCCCAGGCACGCGGCATCCCGTAGCCATCCGCGAGCGGTGGCCAGGGTTTCGGCGATCTCGGCGCCGACGGTGCGGTGACGGATTCTGCGGTCGTCGGGCATGGCGCACCTCCGCATGTGCCGGCTGGGCCGACAGGTGGCTGCGGCATGACGCTGCCGCAGGCCCGGCAGAGGTCGCGATTTCCATGCTAAAGGGAGTGTGTCCCTCCCGGGAACGCCGTGGTTCGCGGTCTTTCACGGAGAGGTTCTCCAGGCCTCCTCACCGGCGGCACCGATGTCTCCTTGGTACCGGCAGGTGGCCGAGAGGATGTGGTCGACGACGTCCTGCGTGCTGGAGCGCGGCCGGTGGGCGGCACGTTGGCGGTCGGCGCCGTTTCCTTCGGTGCGCAGGCGCCGCCACTGCTCGCGCACCAGATCGAGGTCCTCGTGCCGGCGGAGCGCCGGGGCGATGGTGTTCAGCAGCTCTTCGACGAGGGCCGCTTGGCTCACCAGGTCACCGGTGAGCGGATCGATGCCGCTGCCGGACAGTCCGTCCCGGGCGGCCCGCCAGCAGGCGGCGCGGAGGACCTCCGGTGCCGGGCGCGGGGCCGTGTCGCCGGCCCGGACGGCGGCCAGGGCGGTGGCGGTCAGGGCGCGGACGACAGCGGTGAGCAGGAGGGTGTCGTCGGGGGTCAGGGCGGCGTCGGCGACGCGGATCTCGATCGTGGGCAGGTGGTGGGAGGGGCGTACGTCCCAGTACAGCCCGCCACGGTCGATGAGTGCTTCCGCTTCGAGGAGGGTGTGGACGAGGTCGTCGAAGTGGGCGGGCGATTCGAAGTAGGGCGGTGGACCGGCCACGGGCCAGCGTCCCCAGGTGGTGGTGCGCCAGCTGGCGTACCCGGTGTCCCGCCCCGCCCAGAACGGGGAGTTCGCCGTCAGCGCGGTCAGCGTCGGCAGCCAGGGCCGCAGGTGATTGCTGACGTGGACGGCGTCACGGGGGTCGGGAAGGCCGACGTGGATGTGGCAGGCACACACGATCTGCTCGTCGTCCAGGGCGCGGAAGTGGGCCACGCTCCGTGCGTAGCGCGCCCCCGGCGTCACGGGTACGGGGGCTGTCCGGCCGTGTACCGGGGTGCCGGTGGAGGCGATGCGCAGGCCCAGTCGGGCGGCGGCGCGTGCTGCCGTCGTCCTCGCGGAGCGGATCTGGTCGTCGGCCTCCTTCAGGCGGGTGTGCGGGTCGGTGCGCAGTTCGACCTGGTAGCGGGTCAGCTCGGTACTGATCCGGTCGCCGAGTTCGCCGGTAGCCTCCCCTACCAGCCGGGGACCGTGCGGGCTGGGGGTTCGGGTGACCGGGTCGATCAGGAGGAGTTCTTCTTCGATCCCGACGGTGAGCGGCTCGGGGACGGGGCCCGGTGCGGAGTCGAGGTCCGGCTCGGCAGTGTCCGCCGGAGCCATCCCGCTGCGATGTTGACTGCCCATAGTGATGACACTGTCTCAGAAGTACGGGCTGAGTGGATGGCGGCGGTGACCGTACCGGACCAGGACGGCCGGGATTGGTCGCCGGACGGTGAGCAATCGGATCCGCGATGCTCACCGCGCCGTCGACCGCCGCCGCCGTCAACAGCGTTTCGCGGGTGCAGACGGGCATGGCCGGCACCACGGTCACCACGGTCACCACCGGTGGTGGATGTATCGCCAGACGAGAGACAGGCGTCTGCGGCGCTTCGGGGGTCGCCGGAAGCGCGCCGGGCCGGGACCCCCCGGCCCCCGTCGCCCGTTCGTGCGGGCGGACGGGGGCGGGCCGGCGGTGCGTCACCTCGCGCCACGTCGGGCGTGCCGCACCGGTCCGGTCAGGCTCCGGGCAGTACCCCGGTGCGGGCGACCTGGGAGTACCAGCGGGCGCTGGCCTTGGGGATGCGGGTGCCGGTCGGGTAGTCGACGTACACGGCGCCGAAGCGCTTGCTGTAGCCGTGGGCCCACTCGAAGTTGTCCAGCAGGGACCACAGGAAGTAGCCGCGCACGTCGGCACCGTCCAGGATCGCCTGGTGGACGGCGGCCAGATGGCCTCGCACATACGCGATCCGGGCCGGGTCGTTGACCTGGCCGGAGGGGTCGGCGTAGTCGTCGAAGGCGGCGCCGTTCTCGGTGATGACCAGCGGCAGCCCCGGGAAGTCGGAGGCGAGCCGCCGCAGCAGTTCGTAGAGGCCGCTGGGGTCGATGGCCCAGCCCATCGCGGTGGTGTCGCCGGGCGGCTGGTGGAAGGCGACCCGGTCGGCTCCCGGCCACGGGCTGTGGGCGCTGTTGCCGTGTCCGTCGGAGGTGTGGGTGCCGCTGTCGTCCGCTTCGGAGACCAGGGTGGGGCTGTAGTAGTTGACGCCGAGGAAGTCCAGCGGCTGGTGGATCAGCCGCAGGTCGCCGTCCTGGACGAAGGACCAGTCGGTCAGCTCGGCGGTGTCCTTGAACAGGTCCTCCGGGTAGACGCCGTTCAGCATCGGGCCGGTGAAGACCCGGTTGGCGAGGGCGTCGATCCGGCGGACCGCGTCGGCGTCGCCGTCCGTCGGGGTGAGCGGGCGGACGTGGTGGATGTTCAGGGTGACCGAGACCTGCGCGTCGGCGCGGAGCCGGTCACGCAGCGCCTGGACGGCCAGGCCGTGTCCCAGGTTGAGGTGGTGGGCGGCGCGCAGGGCGGCGACCGGGTCGGTGCGGCCGGGGGCGTGCACGCCGGAGCCGTAGCCGAGGAAGGCGCTGCACCAGGGCTCGTTGAGCGTGGTCCAGGTTTTCACCCGGTCGCCGAGGGCGTCCGCCGCGAGGGCCGCGTACTCGGCGAACCGCTCGGCCGTGGCGCGCTCGGGCCAGCCGCCGGCGTCCTCCAGCTCCTGCGGCAGGTCCCAGTGGTACAGGGTGGCGACGGGCTGGATGCCCTTCTCCAACAGCTCGTCGACGAGGCGCCGGTAGAAGTCCAGGCCCTTCTGCACGGCGGGGCCGCGGCCGGTGGGCTGGACGCGGGGCCAGGCGAGGGAGAAGCGGTAGGCGCCCAGGCCGAGTTCGGCCATGAGGGCGACGTCCTCGCTGCGGCGGTGGTAGTGGTCGGTGGCGATGTCACCGGTGTCGCCGTTGCGGACCCGGCCGGGGGTGCGAGCGTAGGTGTCCCAGATGGACGGCGTGCGACCGTCCTCCGCCGCGGCGCCCTCGATCTGGTAGGCGGCCGTCGCCGAGCCCCAGAGGAAACCCCTGGGGAAGGTGCGGGCGGCGTCCGGGGCGGATGCGGTCTGCTGTGCGGTGACCACGTAGGTCCTTTCGGGGTAGGGGAGTTCGCAGGCGGAGGCCTGGCGGGGGTCGGTGCGCGGGCGGTCCGGACGCGGCGGGTCAGCCCTTGACGGCGCCCGCCATGATGCCGCTGACGATCTGACGGCCGAAGACGATGAACATCGCCAGCAGCGGCAGGGTGCCGAGCAGGGCGCCGGCCATGATCAGTGACTGGTCGCGGACATACCCGGCGCTGAGCTGGGTGAGGGCGACGGGGACCGTCGGGTTGGTCATGTCGAGGACCACGAACGGCCAGAAGAAGTCGTTCCAGGCGTGCACGAACGTGATCATGAACAGGACGGCCATCGCGGGCCGGGCGACCGGAAGCACGATGCTCCAGAAGATCCGCAGCGAGTGGGCTCCGTCCACGCGTCCCGCCTCGACGAGTTCGTCCGGCAGCGCCTCCGACAGGTACTGCCGCATGAAGAAGACGCCCACCGCGCTCACCAGCGTCGGGAAGATGACGGCGGGCAGCTGCTGCGACCAGCCCAGCTCGGCCATCATCATGAACAGCGGCACGACGCCGAGCTGCGGCGGCACCAGCATGGTGCCGATGACCAGCATGAGCAGGGCGTTGCGGCCCTTGAACCGCAGCTTGGCGAAGGCGAACCCGGCGAGCGTCGCGAACATGACCGTGGACAGGGCGATCACCCCGGCCACGATCAGGCTGTTGATCATGGCCTTGCCCATCGCGGCCTCGTCCCAGGCCCGGGCGAGGTTGCTGAACAGGTTCGGGCCGGGCAGGAAGGGCGGCGGAGTCTGGCTGACCCGGGTGTTGTCGGTGGAGGCGGCCACCATCGTCCAGTACAGCGGGAAGATCGACAGCACCGCCATGACGGCGAGCAGCACGTAGGCGAGGGGCCCGGCGTGGTGCTGGCGGCCGGCGCGCGGGCGCAGCAGTCGGCGGCCCCCGCGCCCGGCCGGCTCGTCGGGGGTCCGGGCCGCGGTGCCGGTCCGGGCCGGGAGACTCTGAGTGGTCATGATGACTCCAGGTCAGGACGTACGGGAGCGTGCGCGCTTGACGAGGCGCTGCACGAGGAAGACGACGACGAGCAGCAGGAACATCGCCCAGGCCACGGTCGCCGAGCGACCCATCTGGTAGTTCTTCCAGCCCTCCTCGTACAGCAGCAGTCCCAGCGTCTGGTACTGGTTGTCCGCGCCGCCGCTCACCCCGTTGGGGCCCTGGCCGAAGATCAGCGGCTCGCCGAACAGCTGGGTGGCGCCGATGGTGGAGAGCACGATGGTGAAGACGATGGTGGAGCGGATCCCGGGCACGGTGACGTGGGTGAACTGCTGCCACCGGGAAGCGCCGTCGAGGGCGGCCGCCTCGTAGCGGTCGGCGGGGATGGCCTGCATCGCGGCCAGGTAGAGCAGCGCGTTGTAACCGGTCCAGCGCCAGATCACGATGGTGGAGATGGCGGCCTGGGCGGGCCACTTGTCGGCCTCCCAGTCCACGGGGTCGATGCCGACCGAACCGAGCGCCCAGTTGATCATCCCGAAGTCCCGCTCGAAGATCATCGTGAAGACGAGGGCGGCCGCGGCGACCGAGGTGGCGTAGGGCACCAGCGAGGCGACGCGGAAGAACAGCGAGGCGCGCATGCGGTAGTTGAGCAGGTGCGCCAGCCCCAGGGCCATCAGCAGCTGCGGCACCGTGGAGATGACACCGATCGTGATCGTGTTCTGCAGCGCGTTCCAGAACCTGGAATCGCCCCACAGCTCGACGTAGTTGTCGAACGCCACCCACTCCATGACGTCGAGGGTGGCCAGTTCCACGTCGTGCAGGGAGATCCACGACGTGTAGACGAGGGGGTAGAAACTGAACGCGGCGAAGACCACGAAGAACGGCGCGACGAACACGTACGGGGCGCCCTTGACGTCGAGTCGGTGCAGCAGCGCGCCGCGCCGCCGGGCGGTGCCGTCGTCCGGGGACGGCACCGGGGGCTCGGCCCCGGTCACGGCCTTGGTGGTGGAGGTGGCCACCGGATTCCTTCCTGAGAGCGGACGGGTGAGCCGACCGTCCGTGCCCACCGGCGCGGAGCCGGCGGGCACGGACGGCCGCGGGGGCGGGGGTCAGCCGACCGCCTTCTCGATGCGCTCCGCGGTGGTCTCCCACGCCTTGTCACGGGCGGTGCCCTGCTGCTCGATCAGGGTCAGTCCCTGGGAGAAGGTGTCCTTGATCGTGCCGTCCTTGCGGCCGAGGACCTGCTTGTCCGGTATCTCCTGGGCGGCCGCCCCGAAGATCTGGCCGATCGGCGCGCCGCCGAAGTACTCCGACTCGGCACTCTTCACCTCGGCGCTGTTCAGCGCCTGGCGGGAGGACGGGATGTTGCCGATCTCCTTGAAGATGTGGGCCTGCTGCTCCGGGGCGGTCAGCCAGGCGACGAGCTTCTTGGCCTCCTCCTTGACCGGGCTCTGCTCGACCACACCGAGGAACGACCCGCCCCAGTTGGCGCCCTTCGGGGCCTTGGCCACGTCCCACTTGCCCTTGTTGGCCGGGCCGGCCTTCTCGCTGATGTGGCTCAGCATCCACGCCGGGCACACGGCCGTGGCGAACGTGCCGTTGGCCAGACCGGGGTCCCAACCGGGCTGGAACTGGCGGAGCTTGGCTGTCAGGCCGTCCTCCGCCGCGTCGGCGGCAAGGCTCCAGGCGTCCTTGACGACGGGGTTGCTGTCGTAGATCAGCTCGCCCTTCTCGTCGTAGAACTGCTCGGGGTGGCCGTAGATCATGGCGTTGAACAGGCCGCTGGCCGCGTCCATGTAGGCGACGCCGTCCTGCTTGAAGTCCTTCTTGAAGGTGCGGCCCACCTCGACGTACTTGTTCCAGTCGCCCTCCCAGAGCTTGGCGACCTCCTCGCGGTCGGTGGGCAGGCCGGCCTTCTCGAAGTAGTCCTTGCGGTAACAGACGGCCATCGGGCCGATGTCGGTACCCAGGCCGAGCACCTTGCCGTCGCCCGTGCTGATCTGCGACTGCTTCCACGGCAGGAAGTGGTCGGTGCCCGACATGTCGCCGAAGTCGGCGAACTTGTCCGCCTGGGTGTCGGTGATCTCCTTGGCCCGCCCGATCTCGATGCCCTGGACGTCCTTCAGGCCCTTGCCGGCGGCGAGCCGGGTCTGCAGCGCGGTGTAGTAGGTCTGCTCGTCACCGGCGATCTCGGCCTTGATGTCGACCTCGGGGTTCTCCTTCTCGTACTGCTCCAGCAGCCCCGTCTCCTTGATGCCCATCACCCCGTACAGGCCCATGGTGATGGTGACTTTGCCGTCCTTCTTCCCACCGCCGGTGGCGGAGCCGTCGCCACCGCCGCAGCCGACGACGAGCGCCAGTGCGCCGACGGTCGCGGCCGTCGCCACCGCCTTTCCGCGCAACGAACCGGGACTGCCCATGGATCTCCTCCTAGCGATGGCGCTGACACATCGGAGTGACGAGTTCTGCGCTGACTACTGCGATGGCTACAGCGATGACATTTGTATGGCTTTAGGTCAGTGGGAACGTGCCCACTTTTGGGTGGGCACGTTCCCACCGGCGCATCGAAGACTCGTGGGAGCGGACGGATCTGTCAATGACTTGAACGCAAGTCGTAGTCGCGGCGCTGCGGCCCGAGCCGGTCCCCACGACTCCCGGAGTGCTCTGCCGAGGACCGGATCTGCAAGAATTGCCGCAGGTCACCTCCGCGGCAGGTCCAGCCTCCGCGGCGCCGAGGGGGGAGCACATGAGCGGCAACCGCCGTCCCACGATCAAAACGGTCGCCGCCCGCGCCGGCGTGGGCCGCACCACGGTGTCCCGCGTCGTCAACGGATCGGAACTGGTCAGTGCCGACGCCCGCGCCAGGGTTCTCGCGGCGATCAAGGAACTCAACTACGTCCCCAACTCGGTCGCCCGCGGTCTGGTGACCAACCGCACCGACGCCGTGGCCCTGGTGATCCCGGAGTCGGAGAGCCGGCTCGGTTCGGAGCCGTTCTTCGCCGCGCTCATCCGCGGTGTCAGCGGCGCGTTCGCGGGGAGCCGCACCCAGCTGCAGCTGATGCTCGTCCGCGACCAGGCCGAACGGGATCAGCTGACCGAGTCGGTGGCGACCCGCCGGGTGGACGGTGTGCTGCTGGTCTCCGTGCACTCCGAGGACCGCCTGCCGGGCATGCTGGAGGAGATGGGGCTGCCCACCGTGCTCGCCGGTCGCCGCGACGCGGGTGAGCGGCTGAGCTACGTCAACTCCGACAACGCCGGCGGTGCGGCAGCGGCGGTACGCCACCTGCTTCAGCGCGGACGGCGACGGGTGGCCACGATCACCGGCCCGCTGGACATGGACGTCGGCCGCAGCCGGCTCGCCGGCTGGCGCACCGCACACGACGAAGCGGGCGTTCGCGCACCGGAACTCATGATCGAGGCAGGCGACTTCACCGAGGAGGGCGGCGCCCGCGCCATGCGTTTGCTTCTTGAACGCGCACCGGACCTGGACGCCGTTTTCGCCGCCTCCGACCTCATGGCGGTGGGCGCCCTGGCCGAACTGCGCCGGTGGCAGCGCCAGGTACCCCGCGATGTCGCCGTGGTCGGTTTCGAGGACTCCGTCCTCGCCCGCCACACCAACCCGCCCCTGACGACGGTGCGTCAGCCGGTGGAGGAACTGGGGCGGACCATGGCCCGCATACTGACCGACATCACACAGAACGGCGCGCCTCGGCAGCAGGTGACGCTCCCGACGGAGCTGGTGGTGCGCGAGTCGTCCTGACCGCCGCGCGGGCGAGGTGCAAGGAGTGCTCCGGGCGACCGACTGATCGGCTCACCCGTCGGGGAGCTCTTCGCAACCGGGAAGTGTCGGCGCCTCGGGGCCGGGGCGTCCCTCGTTCCCGAACGAGCCGGGAGCGCGACGAGCCTGGTAGCCCGTCGCGCGAATTCGGCCCACGGCGCGTCGGCAGACATCGGCCACGTGCCGGGCCACTGCCCGATGTCAGGTCGACCAGATGACAGCGCCGTTGTGCACGATGACCACCTTGGCGTCCGCCCGCAGTACCAGGCGCGCACCGCCGTGGCCATGGCTCCGTGAGGCCCATATGGGGCGGTCGGCGGCATTGTGGATGACGAGGTTGCCGTCGCCCTGGAAGATCGCCCGGTGATTCTGGCCGAAGGTCATGGACGCCCAGATGGGTTTGTCCTTCTCGTTGTAGACGACGAGGTTGCCGTCGGTCTGCATGACCATCCGGATGCGGTTGGTGGTCCAGGCCTGGTTGACCTCCAGGACGCTGGTCGCCGAGATGGTCTCGGTGCTCCAGTTCGGCTTCGGGGTCGCTTTCGGCTTCGGCTTGGGCTCGGGCATGGACTTGGGCTTGGGTTTCGTCTTCGGCTCGGCCGTCTTGCCGGGCGAGCTGCCCGGCTTCGGCGCGACCTCCACCGGCTGGGGGGCGACGGCCACCGGCGCCTCGCTCTTCGGCGGCTTCTTCTTGCTCGGAGACGCGCTGGGCTTCTCGGCCACGTAGTCGTCCAGGGCGGCGGGGGCCGATTCCGGGGCCAGGACGGTGTCGGAGTCCTTTGCGGTCACCGTCCTGGAGGCGTTGCGGTCGTCGTCGTGCGCACCGCCTGCCAGCAGCAGCGGTACGGCGATCAGGACGGCACCCAGGACCGCGGCTCCCGCCAGGACCGGCTTGCGGGGCAGGCCGGTGCCGACGGCGGAGTCGGTCTTGACGCCCGGAGGGGTGGTGGCGACGGCAGCCGTCACACCGATGCGCGCAGGGGTCGGCTCGGGTGCCGCGGACGTCTCGGATGCCGCGGATGGCTCGGGTGTCGCGGATGGCTCGGGTGTCGCGGGTGGCTCAGGTGTTGTGGATGTCTCGGGTGCGGGGGATCCGTCGGATGCGGGGTTGGAGGGGGATGCGTCGGGTGCCGCGGTCGCTTCCGGCGCCCCTGGTGCCTTTGCCGCAGCGGATGCCCCCGGCGCGGTGGATGCCTCTGGGGCGGTGGATGCCTCGTGCGCGGTGGATGCCTCTGGCGTGGTGGACGCGGGGTCTGCCGGCTTCTCGGCCGGCGCGGCACCCGACCCGGCGCTGCCGGGCTGTGCCTCGGAGGCGGTGGGCTTCCCCGCCGCGACGGCAGCCGACTCCGCGCCGGGTTCCCGGGCGGTCGGTGCCGAGGGGCCGGGAGAGGCTCCGGCCTCCTCCGCGTCGGGGTCGGCGGCCCTCTCCGCTTTCGCGCCAGGGGTGTGGTGCTGGGGGGACATGCGGTTACTCCTCCTCGGTGGCGGAGCTCTCGGTGGTGAGCAGGGGCCCCGCGCGGCAGTCCGGCCGGACGAACACGGCGGCACCCGGCGGGCTTTCGGCGGGTGGTGCGCCAAGGTGAGCCTTCGGCTCCGGCCGGGTCGTCACGTTCCGCGGGACCCGGCCGGGTGGCGCTCGGAAGCCGGTCCGACGCCTTCCCGTTTCGCCCGGGTCCGCCGTAAGGCCAAGCCTGGACGTCCGGCCGGAAGGCACTGTACGTCCTGCTTCCGACGACTGGGCCAACTTAGCCCCTGTCGCGGCCGACGATCGCGTCGCCACCCCAACCGCCCCCGTCGCTTTGTCCGTCGACGCCTCGCTGCTCCCGGAACGTTCTCCACCCGGGCGGCAAACGGGCACGCCAGCGGCCCCAAACGGAGCCAACCCGGGCGCCCGTGAACCAAGTTCGTGTGGCATCCTGTTGGCCCCCGACTGATCAGTGTCGGCGTGTGCACATGCCGTTCGGCACCCCAAGTAGGCGTAGGCAATCAAGAGTTCAGGTGGAGATGTGGCCCGGAGATCGGCAAGAGGCCAGGCAAGGCGCCCTGCCCGTGTCATCTGACTCCTCCGGACCGGCCTCCGCCCCCGAGACATCCGACCCCGGCACCACCGAGGACGTCGGCATCCCCGAGATACCCGACGCCGTACGGACGGCGGCTCGGCAGGCGCCGGGCCACTGGATCGGCGTGGTGGACCCGGAGTGGGCCGGGGATCGGACACCGCCGGACTGGGCGGTGCTGGGGGAATGGCAGTCGGACGACGGCGGTGAGGTCACGGAGTTCCGCGCCAACCCGGCCTACCGCCCTTCGGCCCGGATGCTCGGCTGGCCCGAACCCACCGACCCTGTGGACGCCGCGGCGCAACGCGCCGCCACCGGTTACGCCTCGACGGATGCGGCGCTGGCGGCGCTCGCCGAGGCTGAGGTCACCGTGGTGCGCGGGCCGGACGGCGGTCCGCTCACCGCCGCCGGACGCGGCGGGGCGCCTGTGGTGCTGTTGTTCACCTCGGCGGCCCACGAGTTCATGTCCCCGGCACTTCACCACGACACCATTCCCGTGCGGGAGTTGGTCCGTTCGCTGAGCGGCCCCGGCACCCTGCTGATGGTCAACGCGGCAGCAGCGGCTCCCCTGCTCGTCCCGGCAGACAGCCTCCCCGGCCCCGAGACCGTGGACCGGACCACTGCCGAGACCGGGGACCCTGTCGCGGCCCGGAACGACGACTTATTCGAACCCTGGCCCCACACCACAGGGAGAACCCCGTGACGCGATCCGCCCAGCAACCCCCCACCTCCCCGGGGGCGCGCAGGGAATCCGGTGCCGAGGGCGAGACGACGCCCACCGCCGCGACCGCTCTCGCCGCCGTCTCCCCCGGGCCCGACGGCGAACCCGCCGAGTCGAAGACCGAAGCGGAGGCGGAAGCTCAGCCGGAGCCCCAGACGGAGAACCAGACGAAGACAGGTGCCGACTCCGGGACCGGCTCCCGGACCGGGACCGACTCCAGGGCCGAATCCGGCTCCTCCGGGACCGGTGAAGAGACGACCGAGGCCAGGAAGGCCGCGCAGGCCGAGCCCACCCAGCCCACCGGCGAAACCGGTCCCGAGGCCGGGGCGGTCACCGCTGCCCGGTCCGAGGGGGAGGCCGACCCCGGTGCCGCCACGGCGGCCAAGAGCCGACTGCCCGCGCTCGTACGGACCATGACCGAGACGGCCATCGACCGGCCCCGGCAGCAGGCCGGTCCGGTCGGGCGGCCCGGCAAGGCGGTGCTGGCCGGTGCGGCCGTCGCGGGCGCGCTGCTGGTGTCGGTGCCGTTCCTGGTGCTGGGCGGGAACGGAGACGGCGACGGCAGCAAGAAGTCGGTGGGCGCCGGAACCGTGCTCGGTGAGGACGGCCAGGAGGCGCCGGGCGAGTTCGTGGTGGCCTCACCCGACAGCAGCCCCAGCCCCTCCGACAAGACGGCCAAGGCCACTGCCGAGCCCGAGAAGCCGGTACGGCACTCCCCTGGGCCGGCCCCGGACCGGGGCAGGAGCGCGGACGCACCGAAGAAGGACGCCGACACCGAGGACCGGACGAAGGCGCCCGCGCCGGACCGGCAGGACGCGGGGACCGGCGGCGGCAAGTCGGCCGGCGGTAACGACCGCCCCGCCCATGCCGGTTCGGGAGTGACGCTCAGCTCCCCCGTGTCCTTCCACAGCCATCTCTCGGGCCGCTGCGTCGACGTTCCGGACGGCGACTTCAGCGACGGCAAGCGGTTGTGGGTCTGGGACTGCAACAACAGCCCCGCGCAGAAGTGGCAGTTCGCCTCGGACGGCACCGTGCGCATCGGGGGCAAGTGTCTGGACGTGGCAGGCGCGAACTACAACGACGGCACGCCGATCCAGATCGCCTGGTGCAGCGGCAACGCCGCCCAGAAGTTCACGCTGAACGGCAGCCACGACCTGGTCAACACCGTGGTCGGCAAGTGTGTCGACATCAGGGACAACAACCGGGGCAACGGGGCCGGACTGCAGCTGTGGACCTGCGCCGGCACCGACAACCAGAAGTGGAGCGTCTGACCGGACGCTTCCGGGCCGGGAGCACCGCTCCCGGCACCCGCCCGCCCAGGGGCGAGACATGAGGGCACCGTCGGCTCGCCGACACGCGCCCCCGGTCGAGCGGGGCGGACGCTGAAGACGACGCCGTAGCAAGGAGGTTGGTGCGTGTCGCGCCAGGTACTGACGGTCGGTCCGGGAGACCGGGACCGCTACCGGACGATCGGTGAGGCACTCTCGGCTGCCCGCACCGGCGCGCTCATCAGCGTCCGGCCGGGGACGTACGCGGAGAATCTGGTGATCCACACCCGGGTCACCCTCGCCGCCGCCGAGGGGCGGGGCACCGTGGAGATCAGGCCGCGTTCGGGCACCGTGCTCGCGCTGCGTGCCGACGCCGTGATGCTCTCCGAACTGACCCTGCGCGGCGGTGACGCCGAGCAGCCGGCCGTGGACGTGCGGCGCGGGCAGGCCGCGCTGGACGGCTGCGAGGTCGTCGGCGCCGCCTGGACCGCGATGCTGGCCGGGGGCACCGGCTCGCTCGCGCTGCGGGAGTGCCGGGTGAGCAACGCGCAGGGGGCGGGAGTCGTCGTCACCTCGACCACGCCCACCACTCTGGAGTCCTGCACCTTCGAGCACCTGGGCACCAGCGGGGTGGTTCTCGCCGAGCAGGGTGAGGCACGCATCCGCGGCTGCACCGTACGCGACGCCCGCGGCAACGGCCTGCTGGCCAACGGCGAGTCCCGCGGCACCGTCGAGGACTGTGACCTGTCCTCCACCGACAAGCCCTCCCTGGCGCTGGAGCAGAACAGTTCCCTGTCGGTGATCCGCACCGTGGTGCACGACACCAGTACCGGGCTGCACCTGAGCAGCGCGGGCCGTACGACGCTGGAGGACGTGCGCGTCACCGGGGCCTCCGGGAACGGGATCACGCTGGCCGCCGGCACCGACCCGGTGCTGCGCCGCTGCCGCGTCTCCCGCACCCGCGGGCACGCCGTGCTGGTCACCGACCGGGCCCGGGGCACCTTCGAGGACTGCTGGGTGGACGGCGCGCAGGGTGCGGCCCTGAGAGTCGCCGGGGCCGCCTCCCCGGCGCTCACCGGCTTCACGGTCCGCGACTGCGACCAGACCGGGCTGCTCCTGGAGGAGGACTCGGCGCCGGAACTGGACCGTCTCGAAGTGATCGGCGGCGCGCCGGCGGTCCTGGTGCGCGGCGGTGCCGACCCGCTGCTGCGCCGGGCCCGGCTGGTGGAGCCCTCCGGGGACGGCCTTACGGCCACCAAGGACGCCCGCGGGCGCGCCGAGGACTGCGAGGTCGTCCGGCCGAAGGGCGCCGGGGTGCGGGTGGCCTCCGGCAGCACCCTCTACCTGGCCGGTGGCGGGGTGTCCGACACCGCCACCAGTGGCCTGGTCGTCGAGGACGGCGGGAACGTCACCGTCCGCGACTTCCGCATCGAGATGTCCGGCGAGGAAGGGGTGGTGGTCGCCGCCGGCGGTGAGCTGACCGCCAACCGCACGGCGGTGCACGCCCCCCAGGGGCACGGCTTCCTGCTCCGCGAGGGCGCGCTGGCCTCGCTCAGCGGCTGCGAGGTCACCGGCGGCGCCCAGGACGGGTTCCGGGTGGAGTCCACCGCGCCCGTCTCGCTGGTCAACTGCCTGGCCCGGGAGAACGAGGGCGGCGGCCTGGTGCAGACCGCCCCCGGGGAACGGCTCGCCGTGGAGGGCCTGACCAGCACCGGCAACGGCAAGCGGGACGCCTGGGGCACCGGCAGCGCGGAGAACACCGACCCGGCCGGATCCGGCGCGGCGGACGCTCCCCCGACCGACCGTGCCGACGGCCCGCTGGGCGCCCTCAACGCGCTGATCGGCCTGGAGAACGTCAAGCAGCAGGTGCGCACCCTGGTGAACCTGACGCAGCTCGCCCAGCGGCGTGAGCAGCTCGGCATGGCGGCTCCGCCGATGAGCCGCCACCTCGTATTCGCCGGGCCGCCCGGCACCGGCAAGACCACCGTGGCGCGCCTGTACGGGTCGATCCTGGCCGAGCTGGGGTCGCTGCGCAGCGGGCACCTGGTGGAGGTCTCCCGCGCGGACCTGGTCGCCCAGGTCGTCGGCGGGACCGCCATCAAGACCACCGAGACCTTCCAACGGGCCCTCGGCGGCGTGCTGTTCATCGACGAGGCGTACACGCTGACCTCGGACAGCGGCAACGGCGGCGCCGACTTCGGCCGCGAGGCCGTGGACACCCTGCTGAAGCTGATGGAGGACCACCGCGACGACGTGGTGGTGGTCGCCGCCGGTTATTCCCGCGAGATGGAGTCCTTCCTGAGCTCCAACCCGGGTCTGGCCTCGCGGTTCTCCCGCACGGTGCAGTTCGAGAACTACTCGGTGCCCGAACTGGTCGCGATCATGGAGAACATGTGCGCCCAGCACCAGTACGAGCTGGGTGAGGGCACCGCGGAGGCGCTGGCCGCGCACTTCGAGGCGATGCCCCGGGACGCCGGTTTCGGCAACGGCCGTGCCGCGCGCGGGGTGTTCGAGGAGATGGTGGACCGCCAGGCGGTCCGGCTCGCCTCCCTGCCGCAGGTCGGCGAGCACGACCTGCGGCTGCTGCTGCCGGAGGACGTCTCCGCCACCGCCGGCGCGAAGGCCGGCGAGACCACCGCTGCCGAGGACGACCCGCTGACGCGTCTCGGCGACATGGTGGGTCTGGCCGAGGTGAAGCGCGACGTCGCGGACCTCGTCAACCTGATCACGACGGCCCGCCATCGCGCGGCCGCCGGACTGCCGGTTCCCTCGCTCAGCCACCATCTGGTGTTCACCGGCCCGCCCGGCACCGGCAAGACCACCGTCGCCCGGCTCTACGGGGAGATCCTGTCGCAGCTCGGCATCCTGGAACGGGGCCAGCTGGTCGAGGCGGCCCGCGCCGACCTGGTGGGCCGCTACATCGGGCACACCGCACAACTGACCCGTGAGGTCTTCGAACGGGCCAGGGGCGGCGTGCTGTTCATCGACGAGGCCTACACCCTCACCCCGCGCGAGGGCGGGGCCGACTTCGGCCAGGAAGCGGTGGACACCCTGCTGAAGCTGATGGAGGACCACCGCGACGAGGTGGTCGTCATCGTCGCCGGCTACACCGACGAGATGGAACGCTTCCTCGCCTCCAACCCCGGCCTGTCCTCGCGCTTCCCGCGCCGGATCGCCTTCGCCGACTACTCCTCCGAGGAACTGGTCACCATCGTGCGCACCCAGGCCGCGAGCATGGGCTACGAGTGCGGTCCGGGCACCGGGCCGCTGCTCAAGGAGTACTTCGACACGCTGCCCCGGGACCGCTCCTTCGGCAACGCCCGGCTGGCCCGCCAGGTGGTCGAGTCGATGGTCACCCGGCAGGCCGGACGGCTCAGCTCGCTGGCCGCGCCCACTCTGGACGACCTGCGCATCCTCCTGCCCGAGGACGTCACGGCGGCGGCTTCGAAGGCGGCACCCCGATGAAGTCGCCCGTGCGCGGGACCGCCCGTCTGCTGTCCGGAGCCGGTCTCACCGCCGCCCTGCTGCTGCCCCTGGCCGGCCCGGCGCACGCCGTACCGCCGTCCTTCCTGCCCGCGGCCGACGGGAAGGGCCAGCGACTGCCCGGGATGCCCTCCCAGCTCGACCCGGACGCCGAGCAGGCGGCCTGCACCCCCGCCTCCGGCGAGCGGGCGAAGAAGCAGGACTGGTCGCGGCAACGACTGGACCTGGACCGGCTGCGCCGGCACGGCACCGGCGCGGGCGTGACGGTCGCCCTGATCGACACCGGGGTGGTCGCCGACGCCGCCGGACTCGACGGCCGCGTCACCGCCCGGGGCGCGGCCGGTGCCGACTGCGTGGGGCACGGCACCTTCCTGGCCGGGCTGATCGCCGGAACCGGCGGGGACGCACCGGGCCTGGCCGGCGTCGCCCCGGCTGCGAAGGTCCTGGCCCTGCGGGGGACCGACGAACGCGGTCGGGCGGACGCGGGCCTGGTCGCGGCCGCGGTGCGCGAGGCGACCCGGGCCGATGCCGGGGTGATCGCGGTCGCGGTGGCCCTGCCCCGCCGCGACGCCGAGCTGACCCGCGCGGTGGCCGACGCCCGCCGCACGGGCGCGGTGGTGCTCGCGGCCGCCACGCCGGACCCGCCGTCCCGGGGCACGGGCGACGACATCCCGGCCCGCACCTACTGGCCGGCCGGTGAACCCGGTGTCCTGTCGGTCGCCGACATGCTGCCCGACGGGGCCCGCCCCGAGGGCGCGCTGCGCACCGGGGGCATCGACCTGGCCGCCCCCGGTGCCGGTGTGGTCTCGGGCGGTCCGCGCGGCGACGGTCACTATCTCGGCGGCGGCGCCTCGGTGGCCACCGCCTACGCCGCCGGCACCGCGGCGGTCGTGCGCGCCACGCACCCCGACGCCTCCCCCGCCGCCGTCACCCGCCGTCTGACCGCCACCGCCTACCCCGCCGACCTCCCCCAACTGGATCCGTACGCCGCCGTCACGGCTGTCCTCGGCGACTCCCCGCGGTCTTCACGCGGCGACAGCGGCGCGCGTCCCGTGGCCCTGCGCGACACCTCCGCCGCCGATCGCGCCTCCGACCGTGCCGCGCTCTTCGTCCTCCTGGGCGGCGCCGCCGTGCTCGGCGTCCTGTGGGCGGTGTTCGCCCTCCCGCGTGCCCGGGCGCGCGGCTGGCGGGCGGCGGGTCCGGGGGAGGCGGGCCGTCGGTGAGCCGGTCACGAGGGCGCTGAAACCCCCGAGCGGGGGCCACCTGTGGTGGCCCCCGCTGTCCGTGTGTGATCCCGATGTGCGGGGCCGTCTCAGGCCTGCTGCCCCTCGGTCCCCTCCACCAGCGCCGTCTGCATCAGCCGTTCGCGGCGGCGGGCGATGTGCAGGGCCCGGCCCGGGGGGAGGTTGCGCGGCTTGGCGTTGCCGAACAGCCGGCCCTCGGTGGGCGGGCAGGACAGCAGGACGGCCGGGTTGTTGGCCTCGTCCAGGCGGCGCAGCAGGCCATCGCTCAGACCGCGGCCGGCTCCCATGGCGCTGCGGGCGACGACCAGGTGCAGGCCCATCTCGAAGCCGAGGGTGAGGTGTTCGAAGAGCGGCTCGAAGGGACTCTGGAAGGAGTTGCCGGAGACCATGTCGTAGTCGTCGACGAGGATGAACAGGCGCGGGCCGGTCCACCAGTCGCACTGGCGCATCCGCGCCGGGGCGATGTCGGCGCCGGGGATGCGGGTCTTCATGGCGCGGGCGGCGCCCTCGACGGTCTCCTTGAGGTTGTCCAGGGAGATCACGTGCCCGATGCGGTACTCCTCGGGGACGGTGTCCACCAGGGTGCGCCGGTAGTCCACCACGATGATCTTCGCCTCGTTGGGGGCGTAGCGGGCGGTGATGCCCTCGGTGACGCGGCGCAGCAGGTTGGTCTTTCCGCTCTCGGTGTCACCGACCACGATCAGGTGCGGGGTGCGGCTGAAGTCGTGCCAGACCGGCTCCAGGGCGTCCTGGTCGATGCCGAGCGGCAGGCGCATGCCGCCGCCCTCGGTGGCCTCGGGCGCGGGCAGTTCCGCCAGCGGCAGCCGGTGGGGCAGCATCCGGATCTGCGGGGCGGACGCGCCGGACCAGTGCCGCGAGACCTCGGCGACGAGGTGGGAGACGCCGTCGCCGAGGTCGTCGAGGGAGCCGCTGCCGTCGAGGCGGGGCAGGCCGGCCAGGAAGTGCATCTTGGTGTCCGCGGTGATGCCGCGACCGCCGCTGCGCGGCACCGAGCGGGCCTTGCGGGTGTCGACCTCGGAGTCCATCGGGTCGCCCATCCGCAGTTCGAGGCGGGTGGCGGCCTGGTCGCGGACCTGGGCGGACAGCTCCACCCAGCGGGTGGTGGTGATGAGCAGGTGGATGCCGTAGTTGAGGCCGCGGGCGGCGAGTTCGTTGAACTTGGGGATCAGGTCGTCGTAGTCCTGACGGACCGTGGACCAGCCGTCGACCACCATGAAGACGTCGCCGAAGGGCTCGTCGGGGAACTCCCCGGCGGCCCGGCGGCGCCGGTAGGACTGCATCGAGTCGAGGGTGTGGTCGACGAAGAACTGCTCGCGGCGGGCGAGCAGCGTCATCACCTCGGCGACGGCCCGGTGCACCCGCTCCGGGTTGAGCCGCGCCGCGACACCGCCGACGTGCGGCAGACCGGCGAGCTGGGAGAGGCCGCCGCCGCCGAAGTCGAGGCAGTAGAACTGGATCTCGGCCGGGGTGTGGGTGAGGGCGAGGGCGCTGATCAGGGTGCGGGCGAGGGTGGACTTGCCGCTCTGCGAGCCGCCGGCGACGGCGACGTGGCCGCCGGCCCCGGACAGGTCCACGATCAGCGGGTCGCGGCGCTGCTCGAAGGGCTTGTCGACCAGGCCGACGGGGACGCGCAGCCTGCCGGTGCCGGGCCAGCCGGTGGCGGTGAGGCCGCGCTCGGGGTCGGGGGCGATGCCGGGCAGCAGGGCGTCCAGCGGGGAGGGCCAGTCCAGCGGCGGCAGCCACACCTGGTGGGCGGCGGGGCCGGAGTCGCGCAGCCGGTCCAGGGCCACGTCGAGGAGGGTCTCCTCGTCGCCGGTCTCCTTGGTCTCCGGCTCGGGTTCGGGTGCCGGCTCAAGGGTGCGGGGCACGACCCAGCCGCTGGTCCAGGGCACGACCTGGCTGGCCACCCGGGCCTGCACCACCGCTCCGGTGCGTCGGCGGTAGGTGCCGGAGGAGTAGGCGGCGCGGAAACGGGTCAGTGCCTCGACGCCGGACTTCAGGTAGCCGCTGCCGGGCTGGGCGGGAAGCTGGTAGGCGTCCGGGACCCCGAGCACGCCGCGGCTCTCCATGGCGGAGAAGGTACGCAGGCCGATGCGGTACGACAGGTGGCTCTCCAGCTGGTGCATGCGGCCTTCGTCCAGGCGCTGCGAGGCGAGCAGCAGGTGCACTCCGAGGGAGCGGCCGAGGCGGCCGATCATGACGAACAGGTCCATGAACTCACGGTGTGCGGAGAGCAGTTCGCTGAACTCGTCGACCACGACGAACAGGCTGGGCAGCGGGGTCAGGTCGGTTCCGGCGGCGCGGGCGCGTTCGTACTCAAGGGCGGAGGTGTAGTTGCCGGCGGAGCGCAGGAGCTCCTGGCGGCGCATGAGTTCACCGTGCAGGGCGTCCTGCATGCGTTCGACGAGGGCGACTTCGTCGGCGAGGTTGGTGATGACGGCGGAGGTGTGCGGGAGTTCCTCCAGGCCGAGGAAGGTCGCGCCGCCCTTGAAGTCGACGAGGACGAAGTTGAGCGTCTCGGAGGAGTTGGTCAGGGCCAGGCCGAGGACGAGGGTGCGCAGCAGCTCGCTCTTGCCGGAGCCGGTGGCGCCGATGAGCATGCCGTGCGGGCCCATGCCGCCCTGCGCGGACTCCTTGATGTCGAGCTCCACCGGGCGGCCGTCCACGCCGACCGCGACGGGCACCCGGAGCCGGGCGGAGCCGGTGTGCCGGGCGAAGAGGGTCTGCGGGTCGTGCCGGTGCAGGTCGCTGATGCCGAGCAGGGTGGTCAGTTCGACGTCGGTGTCCAGGGGCTGCGCGATGTCGGTGCCGAGGCTGATGCGGCGTGCGGTGAGCAGCCGGGCCAGTGACTGAGCGCCGAGCGGGCCGAGCCGGTCGGGGCGGCCGAGCGGCACCGACCGTTCCTTGCGGCTGCGGTCGGTGCGCACCAGGTTCACGCGGTCCGGTCCGACGGTCATCCGCAGCGTGTTGCGGCCGGGCCGCCAGCGCAGCGCGCCGGAGACGTCGAGGACCACCGCGTTGCGGTAGCCGTGCCCCTCCCATCGGTGTCCCTCGGGGACGGTGACGCCGTCCAGGACGACGACGGTGTAGGGCTCGTCGCGGCCGGGGCGGGCGTCCGGGTCGAAGCCGGGCCGTTCGGCGAACTCGGCGCCGAGCAGGTCGTCCAGCTCGGTGAGGTCGGCGGTGATGCGGCGGACCTGGCCGGCGCCGTCCTCCTCGTGCGGGTGCAGGGCGTGCGGCAGCCACTTGGCCCACTCCCAGTCGGGGCGGCGTTCGTCGCTGACGCAGACGGCGAGCCACAGCTCCTCGGGGGCGTGGAAGACCGCGAGCTGGCCGAGCGCGGCCCGTACCAGGGACCGTACGGCCTCGCCGCCCGCGTCCCCGGCCGGGGTGTGGCCGCTCCGGGTGCCGGCGGCGTGGGCCGTCGCGCCCGGCTCGGCCGACGCCTCGCCGGAGGCTTCTTCGGGGCGCAGCAGGATCCGGGCCGAGGAGCGCAGGTAGAGGCCGAGGGGCTGCTCCGGGATGGTGGAGTAGGCGCGGATGAAGCGGCGCAGGGCGTGTGCGCAGAGCGGTTCGAGGTCTTCCACGGGGCGGGTGGAGACGGGTTGCAGGGTGAGCGCGAGCTGCTGCTCACCGACCGCGAGCCGCACCTCGCCGAAGTCCTCGTCGGTGGGGCGGCGTTCCCACAGTCGGGAGGTGCGGGCCAGGGAGCGCAGCGAGGCGGGTTCCGGGTGTCGCCAGGCGAACGCCCGCTGCTGTTCCACGATGGTGGCCCGGACCCGCTTGCGGATCTGTGCCAGGTAGCGGAGGTAGTCGCGGCGTTCACCTCTGAGGCGTTGCTTGCGCTCGCTGGAGCGGCGCATCAGCTGGCCCAGCAGCATGGCACCGGCGGAGAGCGCCATGACGCCCATCGCCAGGTAGATGAAGACGCCGTTGCCGCCGCCGGGGCGCAGGAACATCAGCATCATCGACACCGACATCAGCGCCATCGGCAAATAAGTCCATATCGCCGAGGTGTCCGGAACCGTCTCGGACAGCACCGGTGGTTCCTGGAGGGTCAATTGCCCTTCGGGCATCTCCGGTCCGCGCCTGCGGGCAGGCCGGCGAAACAGCACCACGCTCAAGGGACAGAACCTCCGGGTTCGCTGGGCTTTCCGGCCCGCACCGAATACCGCTACGGGCGGTAGCGGGAAAGTTCCACACCGTACGGACTCGTACGGTTCCCGGGGAACGGCGCAATCGGGGTGCGTTTCCGGGCGGGGAGAGGGGCGGGCGACTCCCGTGCCGATCGGCTCCGTACCGGGCGCAGGTCCGGTCCGCAGCACAATCCGGCGGGCGTCGGCAGTAGTCTGCATTCACCGAACGCGACCTGTCCACGCGAGAGGGGCGGTTACCGGACCTGCGGGCCCAATTCCCGTGCCCTGGCCCCCCGTTCTTGGCCGCATATGGCTTACGTACTCTTCACCCGTTCCCCTTTCCCGGGGGACGTCTGCCTGCCAAGCCCCCCATGGAAGACGAGAGTTCAGCTGATGACCGACAGTGCGGTGGCCGAACTGTGCCGCCTGACCGTACGCGCGCCGAGCGTCTCCGTCGATCTGGCGGTGCCCGCCGACGTGCCGGTCGCCGACCTGCTGCCCACGCTCCTGCGCTATGTCGGCGAGGAGGCCGAGGAGGCCGGTCTCGACCACGCCGGCTGGGTGCTCCAGCGCCTCGGTGACGCCCCGCTCGACGAGGAGACCACGCTCGCACGCTCCGGACTCACCGACGGCGACGTGCTGTACCTGCGCCCGCACACCGAGGCGCTGCCCGAGGCACGCCTCGACGACCTCGTGGACGGGATAGCCGACACCGCCGGCCGTCGGCTGCACAACTGGCACCCGGGGGCGGCGCGCGGCCTGCTGGTGGGTACCGCGGTGGCCACCGTGGTGACCGCCCTGCTGCTGGTGTTCTGGCCCGGGGTGAGCCCGTCGGTGCGGCCCGCCTACGCGGGTGTGACGGGGTTGCTGCTGCTGGCGGGCGCGGGCACGGCCAGCCGCGCGGTCGGCGACCGGCTCTCGGCCCGTGCGCTCGGCCTGCTCGTCGCGCCCTGCCTGGCACTGGCCGGCTGGGTGCTGCCCGGCGGCGACCTGACCGGCCCGGACGCCGCGCGGGTCGTCGGGGCGCGGCTGCTCGCGGCGGGCGCCGCCGGGGCGGGCGGGGCCGTGCTCGCGCTGGCCGCCACCGCGGTCGGCGCCCCGGCGCTGGTGGCCACCGCCGTGGTCGCGGTGGCCACCGCGGTATCGGGGGCCCTGATCGGCTACAGCGGCCTGGACGTGCCGGCGACGGTGGCGCTGGTGGCGACGGTGGTCGCGCTCGGCGCCGGAGCGGTGGCGCCCTTCGCCTTCAAGCTGGCCGGGATGCGGATGCCCGCGCTGCCGTCGTCCGCGGGCCAGCTCCAGGAGGGCATCGAGCCCTACGCGGGCAGTGAGGTCGCCGAGCGCACCGAGCTGGCCGGGCGCTGGGTCACCGCGCTGTTCGCCGCCACCGGGGTGGTCTCCGCGGCCGCCCTGGTCGTCCTCGCCGAGCACCCGAACCTGCCCGAGGTGTTGACCGCCCTCGCGTTGAGTCTGCTGCTGCTCCTGCACGGCCGCGGCCTGGTGCACATCGCCCAGCGGCTGGCCCTCGCGGTGCCCGGGGTGTGGGGTCTGCTGCTGCTGGCCCGTGCCTGGGCGGTCGACAGCGGCAGCGACGGACGCACGGTGGTCCCGGCGGTCCTGCTGGCCGCCGCCGCCACCCTGGTGGTGGCCGCCTGGGTGGTACCCGGCCGCCGGGTGCTGCCGTACTGGGGCCGGGCGGCGGAGCTGGCCCACACCGGCCTGGCGGTGGCGTTGCTGCCGCTGAGCCTGTGGGTGGCGGGCCTGTTCGGCTGGCTGCGCGGCCTGTTCGGCTGAGACCTCCGAACGCCGTTTCATCGAGTACGAGTTGAGGAGAGGCTGTGCAGTCCAAACGCGACCAGGTGCAGGCCCACGCATTCATGATGGGCAGGCTCAGCTCGGGCCTGCTGACGGCCGACCCGGACGCCCCGGAGAGCCCGCTCGGACGCACGACCCGCGGCGTGGTCTTCGGCGTGCTGTTCACCGTCCTGATCGGCGCGGGCGCCACCGTCTACGGCCTGCTGCGCCCCGGCGGCAACGACGGCTGGCGCGACGGTGAGCACCTGGTGATCAACCGCGACACCGGTGCCCGCTACCTGTGGACGGGCACCGACGGTGTGCTGCACCCGGTGCGCAACTACGCCTCCGCGCGCCTCATCGGCGGCTCCGACCTGGAGACGAGCGACGTGGGCACCGCATCGCTCAGGGACACCCCGGTGGGCGCCCCGGTCGGCATCCCCGGCGCCCCCGACACCGTGCCCGAGGCCGGTCAGCTCGACGACGAGGCCTGGCACATGTGCGTCACCGGCCCGCAGGGGGCGCTGCCCAGCACCTCCGCGGCCGCGACGGACACCGGGGTGAACAAGCCGGGCGCCACCACGGTCGTCGCCGGGGCGCCCGTGAACTCCCGCGGCATGGACGCCGACGGAGCGGTGCTGGTGCGCGGCCCGGACGGCACCGAGTACCTGGTGTGGCGGGGCAGCAGGCTGCCGCTGGACCGCGCCTCCGACGCCCGCAACGCCCTCGGCTACGGCTCGGAGCGGCCGATGCCGGTCTCCGCGGCCTTCCTGGACGCACTGGCTCCCGGTCCTGCCCTGAGCCCGCCCGAAGTGCAGGGGCGCGGCGAGGAGGGTCCCGCACTCGGCGGCGAGGCGAGCCGCGTCGGCCAGGTGTTCAAGGTGAGCGTCCCCGGCGGCGGGAGCACGTACCACCTGCTCCGGAGAGACGGCCTGGTGCCGCTGACCCGGCTCGGCGCCGCCCTGGTGCTGGGTGATCCGGCCACCCAGGAGGACGCCTACCAGGGGAAGTCGCCGCAGGTGCGCACGGTCGGCGCGGACACCCTGCGCGAGCACCGCGCGAAGGACGCGGCCCCGGCCGGGTCCGCCGCGTTGCCGGACGCGCCGCCCGCGCCGCGGTCGGCACCGCGGGGCAGCGCGCTGTGCGCGAAGGTGGACGGTGACGACGGCGGCGTGCGGATCAGCTCGGTGCTGGTCCCCTTGGCCCGACTCGGCCCCGTGACAGTGCCGGAGGGCACCGACCAGCCGCTGAAGCCCGCCTGCGCGCCACCGGACGCGACAGTCGTACGGCCCGGGCACGGAGCGCTGGTCCGGGCGCTGCACGCCAGCGGCGCCGCCCACGCGGGCACCACCTACCTGGTGGCGGACAACGGTGTGAAGTACCGGCTGCCCTCCAAGGACGCCCTGTCGGCGCTCGGGTACGGGACCGGGGACGTCGACTCGGTACCGGCACCGCTGCTCGCCGCCTTCCCGACCGGGGCGGATCTGGATCCGGCGGCGGCCTCGGGCGCCGCGCGGACCAGGGTCACCGCCCCCGAGTGCGGCACCGCACAGCAGTCGGGGAAGCGCGCGGCGGACAGCGAGCCGGACAAGGCCGACACAGTCATCACAGCCGAGTGATTCGGACAAGGAACACGTACGCACCGAACGAAAAGGAATGGGGCGACAGCGGGGGCGAATTCCAGCCGAATTGAGCTTCGGTGGCGTGTACTGGGCACGGTCCGGCGCGGAGTCCGGCCGCGGGAAATCAACCTCGGCCGGACCCCTGCCCGCCGATAGCCGTCGGAGGAATGCCCGAGCTCGAGAAGGAACCTCAAGAAAAGCTCAGAGAATACCGACGGGCGGCCCCACGGAATCACCGCGGGCGACGCGGACATTTCGGAAACGAACCGTCGCGGTGACCGTTTGCCGCCTCCGCGTGCCCGTTTCACGCCCGTATCACGCTGCCCGGCGGAATGGCCGCCGTCTCCTTGTCGACCGGAGAGGACTTTGCCTTCATCCCGGTGAAACCGTCCCGCAACTCCACTGGTATGTAAGGTTCTTGGGCAAGCGGACCGAAGCTCAAAATCGACCCCGCTCGCGTTGCGCGGAACGCGGGGTCCTCTTTAGCCTCAGCGAGCCACATGGCGATCAGACTGGCTCGAACGAAGGGAGCGCGACATGGCGGACAGTGCCGCGAGGAAAGCGGATTACGCCAAGGGCTTGGGGGGCGTCTCGTCCCTGGAGTCGGCCCGGACCCAGGTCGAGAAGATCCAGAACAACGTGGCCGAGCTGGCCTCGCGTTCGGGCGTCGGTGGCGACGAGGGCCAGGCCCTGCTGAAGCTGTTCCGCAGCTGGAACTCCGAGGCGCAGAAGGTCGTCGTCCAGATCAGCAAGATGATCGACGCGCTCCAGGAGAACGTGACCTCCGCCGACCGTCTGGCGAAGGAGAACCAGGACCTGACCGAGGTCCTCAACAGCAAGACCACCCAGGGCGTCTTCCAAGCGCTGCTCTGACATCCCCACCGGCGTCGGCCCTCCCGGACGAGGCCGGACCCCGTGAGCTTCCCGGGCCGTGGCGCCCGGCCACCCGAGAGGAGACGTCATGGCCGACGGCATCATCGACGTGCAGTACCCCCTGGTTCAGCGGGCCATCGAGGACCTGAGGGACCAGACCCAGCAGATCATCAACACCCTCAACAACCTGGAGGACGAGCTGAAGCCGCTCGTCAGCTCCTGGGAGGGTTCCGACCAGCAGATGTACATCCAGGTCCAGGCGGAGTGGGACCAGGCCACCAAGAACATGGCCCTGCTGCTCGGCGACAGCGGTGACCTGATCCAGAGCATCCACGACAACCACTCCCGTGACGAGCGCAGGAGCGCCGACAACTGGGGCAACGTCCGGGCCCGTTAGCACCGGTGCCGCAGCCCGTCAGCCCCGGGCCGGCCACCCATCGGTACGGCCGTCCGCGCCCCGGGCACAGGCCGGCCGTACCGGTGCCGCTCACCACCCCGTCCGGTACCCAGCCCCAGGAGGACGTCCCATGGCCGGTGAGAAGGCCGACGTCAAGCATTTCGACCTCAAGCAGATGGAGAACTTCCGGGACAACGAGGTGCAGCCGGTGTACACCGCCGCCAAGAAGCACCGCGAGGAAGGCGACGGCTCCCACATCCGCCCGCTCGGCCGGCTCATCGACGGGCACACCACCCCGGACAACCTGGACCAGAACCAGCAGCTCCTGCGCATCGGCAAGATGGTCACCGAGCCGCTGGTCTCGGGGCCGAAGCTGATCGAGGACATCCGCGCGGCGGCCGAGTCGATCGACAAGCTGCTCGGCGACCAGATGGAGCTCTTCAAGGAGCTCAAAGAGGCCCTCAGCGACACCATCGACGAGGCCGACAAGACCAAGGACAAGAACCTCGGCGCGATCGACGCGCAGACGCTGCTCATGACCTTCGAAGAAGTCGACTCCCTCACCGCCGGCGGCTCCGGCGGGACGAACGACGACACCTGACAGCGCGCCGCGCGTGCCGGTCCGGTCCGGGTACCGCACGCCCGGACGCACCCCGGTATGAGGACGCCGTGCGCCGGCACGGATGACAGGCACCGACCAGAAAGGGCGCCCGGTGGCCGATCGGTACGACCCCAACTCCGTCGCGAACATCGACAAGTTCGACGACGCCAGCGACCCCTCGTCCGACACCTGGGCCACCCTGGTCACCCACATCACCGGCTACCCGGTCCCCGACCGCGGCACGATCTTCGACACCCTGCGCTCCGACCACGGCGGCAAGCTCTTCCGGATGGACATCAAGGACCGCAGCCTCAGCCTGCTCGTCAAGGACTCCGGCTTCCTGACGAACACCGGCGAGGACTACGACATCTGGTTCTTCGACCGGGGCAAGAAGACACAGATCAAGCAGGCCCGGATCGTCTTCGAGGGCCGGGTGAAGGTCGGCGACGAGATCCACTTCGCCGGCCCCGGCTCCGACAACGTGCACGACGCCCAGGTCCGTGAGGGCAACGAGTTCACGGACTACAACAAGGACAAGATGAGCACGATCCCGCTCGCCCGGTACATGAACGGGCCACGGGCGGCGCTCCTCGCCCTGCTCGGCGGCAGCACCCAGGACGCCCGCTTCAGCAACCTGGGTGTGGGCGGCGGCGATGTGGTCGACCTCAACTCCTTCGACACCACCGGTGAGTCCTTCGACTACGCGGCCAAATTCTTCAAGGACCACGCGGTGGTGCTGAAGGACTGGGAGGACCGCTTCGGCCGGGACGACGCGAGCTGGAAGGGCGAGGCCGCCGAGGTCTTCCGCAGCCTGCTGAAGAAGATCCGCGAGAACTACGACAACTACGTCGAGACCTTCGACTCCACCGCCGGGTCCGGCAGTGAGACCGGCACCGGCGGCACGGTCTACTCCCGCGCCCTGTCCCTGGGCCGCACCTACCTGGAGAACGCCGCCGACACCCTTCTCAAGGCGTGGCTGGACTGGGCCAAGTCGCCCTACTACGACCCGCACCAGGTGCTGCGCTACGTCCTGGACGACCTCGCCCAGTGGGTGGACGCGAACAACGTCGCCAAGACCGACATCAAGGTCTCGTACTCGCGCTACAGCAGCTCCACCTACCACTCCCCCCAGGCCGGCTTCCTCCAGGAGCACCCGGAGTACGGCGACCTCACCGACATCGCCAACTGGGCGAAGGTCGGTGACAAGGCGGTCAAGATCTGGAGCCAGGGCGTCGACGAGTACCTGGGCAAGCCCGCCGCCCAGGTGCAGTCGAGCCTCAACAACCACTTCCTCGACCTGGGCAAGGACTTCTCGGAGAACCTGCCCGAGCCGAAGTCGACCACCACGGCCGCGGACGACTACGAGAAGAGGAAGCTGGAGGAGGAGAAGAAGGAGATCGACCGGCAGAACGAGGAGAACCTCAAGTACCAGGACGAACTGCGCAAGGAGCAGGAGAAGCAGCGCGAGGAGGACAAGAAGTACCAGGAGGAGCTACGCAACGAGCAGAAGGAGCAGCGCGAAGAGGACAAGAAATACCAGGACGAACTCCGCGCCGAACAGCAACGCGAGCAGGAAGAGGCCAAGCGGTACCAGGAGGAGCTGCGCAACGAGCAGAAGGAGCAGCGCGAAGAGGACAAGAAATACCAGGACGAACTCCGCGCCGAACAGCAACGCGAGCAGGAAGAGGCCAAGCGGTACCAGGAGGAGCTGCGCAACGAGCAGAAGGAGCAGCGCGAAGAGGACAAGAAATACCAGGACGAACTCCGCGCCGAACAGCAACGCGAGCAGGAGGAGGCCAAGCGCGAGGCGGAGGAGCAGCGCAAGGCCATGGAGGAGAGCCTGGGCGGCCTCAACGATCCCGACGCGCTCGATCCGGACGCGCTCAAGGAACAGAACCTCGGCAACCTCGACGCGTTGCTGAACCAGAACATCCCGGTCACCGAAAGCCTCGGCAATCTGAACGGTACGGGCGGCGGCGATCAGGGTCCGGCCGGTGACGTTCCCCCGGTCACCGCGAACCTGGGCAACCTCGGCACGCTGAACAACGGTCCCGGCGGGACGAGCGACGACGCGGCCCACCATGCGGTCACCCAGAACCTCGGCAGTCTCGGCGGGCTGAACAACGGCCCGGGCGCCGGGCTGCGCACCCCGACCGGGGGCGCCACCCAACTCGACGACGGCAAGCTCACCACCGGTTTCCCGGACGGCAGCAGCACCTCTTTCGACCCGGACACCGGGGTGCTCACCACCACCCACCCGGACGGCTCCGTCACCACCGCCGACCTGGGCAACGGCACCGAGGTGACCAACCCCGACGGCTCGGTCACGTCCCTGGGCGACGACGGCAGGCTGACGACCACGTTCCCCGACGGCACCACCCAGACCGTCGACCCCACCACCGGCCAGGCGACCACCACCCACCCGGACGGCACCAGCACCACGACGGATCTGGGCAGCCTCGATGGCATCAACAGCGGCGACGGGGTGCTCGACACCCCCACCGGAGGCAGTACGCAACTCACCGGCGGCGGCGAGCTCACCACGGACTTCCCCGAAGGGGGACGCACCTCCTTCGACCCGGACACCGGGGTGCTCACCACCACCCACCCGGACGGCTCCGTCACCACCGCCGACCTGGGCAACGGCACCGAGGTGACCAACCCCGACGGCTCCACGACCACCCTGGGCGACGGCGGCGAGCTGACCACGACCTTCCCCGACGGCACCACCCAGACCGTCGACCCCACCACCGGCCAGGCGACCACCACTCGCCCGGACGGCACGACCATCACGGAGAACCTCGGCAACCTGGGGAACCTCAACGCCCAGAACCAGCTCGGCAACCTGGGCGACCTCGGGGACATCACCCCCGACGTGACGACCGAGTCGATCGGCGACTTCGGCGACCTCGGCGGTCTCAACACCGACCGGTCCGGACTGGAGACGCCGACCGGCGGGCACACCTCGCTCGACGACGGCGACTTCACCACCACGTTCCGGGACGGCAGCGAGAGCGTCTTCGACCCCGACGACGGGATGCTCACCACCACCCGCCCGGACGGCTCCACCACGACCACCGACCTCACCCACGGGGCGAAGGTCACCAACCCGGACGGCTCCACCACCGTCCTGGACAACGGCATGCTGACGACGACCTTCCCGGACGGCAGCACCCAGGTCATCGACCCGGACACGGGCATCGCCAAGGTCACCGACCCGCAGGGCCGCACCGAGACGGTCGATCTGCGCGACCTGAACTCGCCCACGACGTCCGGCCGTTCCGACGTCCTCGACGGTCTGGGCGACCTGAACGGGATCGGCGGAGGAAACTCCACCACCTCCCGCGACGTACCGCTGTCCGAACTGGGACTCGGTGGCGGCAACGGAGCCACCACGACCGCCGCGATGCCCGGTGGCGGTCTCTCCCCGGGCGGCTCGTTCTCCACCGACGGCTCGGGCGTCGCCCCGCTCGCGGAGAGCGCGGCCCCATCACTCGGTCCCTCCGCCCTGGCCGGCGCCCCCGGCGCCCCCGGCATGCCCGGCAGCCCCGGCATGCCCATGGGCGGCGGTATGGGCGGCACGGGCGCGGGCGGAGAACGCGGCAACGGCGAGCGCGTACGCGCCGTCCTCGTCGACGCGGCCGAGGAGAGCGAGCGGCGCAACCGCCGGCGGCGCAGCCCGTGGAACCGTCAGGAGGACGACGACACCTTCCTCGCCCCGGCCTCCCGGGTGACGACCACCGGCGGCGAGTCCCCCGAGGAGGAGACGGAACCGGGCCGCAGGCCCACCAGTTCCGCCGACTACCTGGAGGAGGACGCGGATGTGTGGGGCACCGACGAGGGCGGCGCACCGGCCGTCATCGGCCGGTGACCGGCGCGCATCGCGCACGCCGTGGAACCCCCGGATTTCGCTCCGGGGCCGCCACCATGCAAGATCAGCAAGGCAGTTGACGGGTCCGGAAGAGCCGGACCGGGTGACGGGCCGGACCTCCGGCCACACGGACAGACCTACGGAGAGGGGAGGGGCGAGCGTGACGGAACCGCTGGAGAAGCGCCTGGAAAAGGCGATGGCCGAGCTCCAGGCCGCCCAGGAGGCGGTGGCACGGACCGAACGCGAGCTGCGGCAGGCGTCGTTCGCGGTGCTCTCCTCCGACCGCGCGGTCAGGGCGACCGCGGGCCCGCAGGGTGAACTGACCGGGATCGAGTTCTTGGACGGCAAGTACCGAGACATGTCGCCGCAGGAGCTGGCCGCCAGCGTCCTGGAAGCGGCCGGCGCGGCACGCGTGAAGATGAACCGGCACGTGATGAAGGCGATGGCCCCCTTCACCGAGCCCAGCAGCAACGTGCCGGAACTGAAGGGCTTCGAGCTCGACTGGGAACGGATCTTCGGCCCCGAGGTGCTGCGCGACGACGAGGACCCGGCACGCGCCGACGAGCAGGCCCCTGCCTGGCGGGACGCGCTCGACGAGGACGGGGAGGACTGACGATGGGACAGCGCTACCACGTCGACCCGCACCGCATCGAGGCCCTGGCCGGGCAGCTGGAGGAGATCGGCTCCCTCGCCAGGAGCATGACCGAGGAGTTCCTCGACGAGCTGGCGCCCACGGTCAGCTGGCCCGGCACCGAAGGGGAGTTCGCCGACAAGGCCAGGCCGCAGGAGCAGAAGGAGCGGCAGACCACCAAGGACACGATGATGTCCATCCGTGACGCCCTGGTGGGCATCACCGACGCCACGCTCAGCCAGGTCCGGATGATGAAGGACACCCGCGACCGCAACATCGAGGGCATCGAGCAGCGCAACAGCCGGATCGAGACCGACGGACTGAACGGCGACGGAGGCCCGGGCGGGCATGGCCGCCGCTGACCCGAGCACCACCGCCTGCCGCTCCCGCACCGTCCCGGGAGCGGCGGCTGCGCGCTGCCCGCACACCCCCCAGGGCGGCCCCCGATGAGCCTGCAGGCATCGCCCGAGGTCAACGCGATGATCTTCATCCTCACCGGGGAGAAACTCATCGACGCCGACGAGGATCTGGCCTACGACAGCCGCAAGCCCTATTCCGGCCTGGGCCGCAAACTCGACCGGCTCTCCTCACTGATCGACAAGTCGATCCACGACATCGCCGAGTCCATGCCGGACGACCTGTCCAAGTCGTACGCCAAGGCGATGGGCATGCTCATCGACGACGACGGCAAGAACTACCTGCGCGAGTTCGCCGAGCAGCTCGACAAGATCGCCGAGGGCCGGCGCAAGACCTCCATGGACATCATGGAGTCCAAGTGGCAGGTCATCGCCGAGGTCATCCGGCTGCTCATCGAGATCGCCATCTATCTGGCGATGTCCTTCTTCACCGGTGGCGCCTCGGCCAGCCAGATCATGATGGCCAAGCTGCGCAGCCGGTTCATGATCCTCACCACGCTCAGCCATCTGCTGCAGCGGCTGCATCTCGCGCCGTCCCTGACGGAGGCGTTCGCGGAGGCGTTCACCACCTTCGCGGTGCGGCTGGCCATGATGAACTTCGCCCCGAACGGCCGCCGCCCGGACGGCTTCGACTGGAACGACATCCTCAAGTCCGCCGCGTTCGGCGCGGCGGCCGGCTTCCTCACCAGCGTCTTCGACGACTTCGCCAAGAACATCGTCAAGAGCTACGACAACAACTTCCTCAAGCATGGGCCCGACCTCGACTTCAAGAACCCGCCGAAGATTCGCGACAACCCGGATCTCGACTTCAGGCCCGGCCCCGGCCCCCACGGCGGCACCTCCCCGAACGGCCGCCCCGATCCGCACCCGTCCCCGAACGACCCGCCCCCTCCCCGCGACACCCCGACCACCTTCCGGAACGATCCGCTCTCCTTCCGGAACAACACCAACCTGTGGCGCAACAACCAGCTCCTGCGCCACAACGCCGACCGGCCGGGCGCGCTGGCCGGCCACTACGGCCTCAAGGGAACCGCCGACTTCCTCGCCGCAGGCTCCGGCGAGGCCCTCGCGGAGATCCTGATCAAGGGAGCGTTCGACGGCGACTGGTCCACGAGCTGGTCGACCTTCGTCGGCGCGGGCATCAGCAGCCAGGTCGAGGCGACCCTCACCGACATCGCACTGAACAGCGGCGCCGAACTCCGTCACGCCATCGACAAGTTGCGCTTCCAGCCGCCCACCGTGTCGGACACCGACGCCGGTTCCGGCGACCGCGACTCCGCCGACTCGCCGCGCTCCCGTGACGGCGGCGTCGCCGACAGCGCCGGTGACCCCTCGCGAGACGGCGCGGGCGGCAACGCACCCGCCCTCACCTCTCCGCCGCCCGCCACCCGGCAGACCACCGGTTCGGGCGACTTCGCCGGCAGCCCGTCACCGTCCACCGCCTTCACGCAGAGCCCGCCCCCGCCGTACACGACCGTGGACCCCCCGTCCTACTCCCCCGGCCCGCTGCCGGTGACCGCCGCCGACAACGAGCTGTGGCAGCAGGTCCACAACGGCCCGCCGGAGGTACGCGAGCAGGCGCTGCGCGACCTTGCCGCCCTGCGTGGCTCAAAGCCGCCCGGCAGTACCGAGATCGGGGTCCGTGACACGCTGAGCAGCAACCTCTCACACCTGCCCGAGGTGCGGGTGGTGCCCACGGGGAGCGGCCCGGCCGCACAGATCGACGCGGACGGCGTCCGCCGCGCACTCGATTCCCTCGGCGTGCCGGTCACGGTGGACGCCCCGCTGTCCGGCGACACCTCGCTGTCGACTGACGCCTCCGTCTCGACTGACGCCTCCGTCACCGGCGACCGCGCGGAGACGACTCCGGATCAGGGGGCGGCGGCCGGTCCCGTCACCCACAGTGGCTCCGCCACCTCTGCCTCCCCTGGAACCAATTCCGGCGGCAGGCCTGGTGGCGTCTCCTCGGGAGGGACCTCAATGTCGTCGGCGCCTTTCAGCGCGCCGTCGCAGGGCACCCGTACGCCGGACAGTTCGCAGGGGACAGCGGACGGCCAGGACGGCATGCCGCAGCGGGAACCCTCGCAGGGGCAGCGCGTACGGGACCTCCCTGATGGACAGGACACCGGTGACGCGCCGGGCGTGCGAGGCAGCGGCGACGCGGGCGAGGCGAAGGCCGGTCCCGTCCCCACGGTGGGCTCCGCGCCGTCCGAGGCACCCCCGTTCACCATCGTCGTCTCGGAGCTGCCGCCGCCGGAGCAGGGGTCTGCCCGAGCCGCCGAGCTGCTGGACGGGGCCGGAACCGACCGGGCCGTGGTGCTCGGGCCGCCGACCTCGATGGACGAGGCGGGGCATCCGGTGCGCGCGGCCGTCGAGCTGACCCGCGAGGGGCCGGGACGCCCGGTCGAGGTGCGCCCGCTCACCGGCCCGCCGCCCGCCACGACGCCGGACAGCACCGTCGGAACCGGCTTCCCCGGCTCCGACGTGCTACTGCCGCTGGCCGACGCCTTCGGCCCGCCCGCCCCTGCCGGGCCATCTCCCCGTCCCGCCACCCAGAGCGGCCCGACCGTCGACGGCACTCGGACCACCAGCTCCGCAGCGCCATCCGACGGCACCCGGACCACCGGCTCTGCCGGCCCGGCGGACGGCGCACGGACCACCAGCTCCGCAGGCACGACAGACGGCACACGGGCAACCAGCTCCGCGACCCCGGCAGGCGGCACCCGGACCACCAGTCCCATGACCCCGCCCGACGGCACCCCGCCCCCGGCCGCGCCTTCGCCTCCGCCGAGTGAGACGCCGGTCCGTACCGAATCAGCGTCTCCGGGCGCGGATGCGTCGTCCGCGAAGGCGTTGTCGGGGGTGACGCCTCTCGCACAGAGCAGCGGGACGGGACCGGACAGCACGCTCACCGTCCCCGCCACGGCCAAGCTCGCCACTCTGTCGCGCCCATGGGCCGAGCCCGCCACCGATCTGCACCTGGAGTCGGGGGACGGCGAAGGCTCCGCCGGTCGCGGGGACGGTCCGGGCGGCGGACGCGGGTCCGGCAACAGGGGCACCCCGCCCCCGCCGCCACCCCCGCTTTCGCCCACACCGGACACGCCGAACACGCAGGGCTCGCCCAACACATGGGACACGCCGAACGCACCGGACGACTCCGCCCAGACGCCTCCCGTGGCGGCTCCGTCGACGGGGCGGATCATCGTGCGGCCGACGGGCGCCACGGCCGACTCCGACAACGGCGCGGCACGCCCCGAAGGCCGGCCCGTCGTCACCACCCTCGCCGGCCACACCGTGCCCGTCGCGCAGCTGCGGCGCTGGATGCCCGACACCGCCGTGAGGCCGCAACCCGGGCAGGCGGTGCGGACGTTGACCATCTCGCAGAGCCCGGCCGACGACGGTACGGCGCACAGCGAGGGGCGTCGCGCGCTGCTCGGGCAGGACACGTTCCGGGGGGTGCGCACGGTCTCCACTCCCCCGGCCCAGGACACCGGCGCCGCTCCGACGACCGTCTCCCGTGCCGTCTTCACCGGCCCGCCGACCCCGCTGCCCGGCTCCGGTACACAGGAGGGAGCCGACTACTTCGCCGGGCACGGCACCTCCCGTACCGTCACGCTCGGCACCGACGACGCCGCGCACCCCACCGTGAAGGTCAGCGGCGTGCAGTTCGGCCAGGTGCTCAAGTCCTGGTCCGAGGACGGGAATCCGGACCGGCCGATCGTGCTGTTCTCCTGCGAGACCGGACGGCAGCCGGAGGTGGCGGGCCTGCCGGTGGCCCAGCACGTGGCGAACCGCACCGGGCGGCCGGTGTACGCGCCGACCACCGAGGTCGGCACGGCCCGGGACCGCGACGGCAACGTCCGCGCGGTGCTCACCGAGGGCTCGGACGGGCCGGGCCGCTGGCGGCTGTTCACCCCGGAGCCCGTCGGCGCCGACCTCGACGATCTGGCCCGTGACGCCGGGCTGCACGCGGGCCCGGAACCCGCTGACGCCTTCACCCGTGCACGCACCCTTCAGCAGATCCGCACGCTGCGCGACACCTTCGGCCCCGACGCCGAACAGCGCCCGGAAGGGCGGGAGTTGCTGGCCGGGCTCGCCCTGGTCGACCATCTGCGCTGGCTCAGCCCGGACACCGCGGCCCGTTATGGCGACGGCCGCATGACCCCCGGTCTGCTGCGTCGGATGGTCACGCACTGGGCCGACCCCACGGGCGGCACGACCGATCCGGCGACCGATCCCACGCCCGAGCAGTACGCGCGGTTCCTGCGCGAGGCCGCCCGGCTGCGCTCCGCCACGGGCCCCGACGCCACGCTCGACACCCTGCTGCCGCCCCCGCCCCCCGCGCTCCCGCCGACCACCATGGTCTCGCCCGAGGACGTACGCGGACTGACCTACGCGCCCTCCGCGCAGGTCACCTGGTCGCTCTCCGACACCCCGCTGCCGCTCGCGGAGCTCTCCCTCAGCCCCGAGGACACCGCGGAACTCGCGCGCCGCAGACCCGATCTGGTCCCCGCACCGAGCCGGCCGGAGAGCCCCGCCGAGGATCTGACCCTCCTCAGCAAGGGCGCCGTCACACCCGGTCCCTCGGACACGGTGTACGCGGACGGACTCACCTTCACGCGACTGGACACGCCCGGCGGCGGCAACTGCCTCTTCCGGGCGCTGCTCGACAGCGCCCGCGGCCGGACGATACCGCCCGCCTGGGCCGCCCGGAACGTCGCGGGTCTGCGCGGACTGCTGCGCGACCGGATCGCGGGCACCGAACTGGGCGCCGCCGCGGCCACGGCGATCCCGGACCCGGTGTTCGCCGTGGTGGACGACCTGCGCGTGCGCGCCCTCGCGGGAGCGCGCGACGCCGACGAGAGCCGCCGCATCACCGAGGAGTGGAACCGGATCGCGCAGGCGATCGTCACCGACGGCGATCCCGGCCGGTGGCGGCAGCTCCTGCGCGACAGCGACTACCCCCAGCTCGCCGACGTGGCACCCACCCCCACGCAGGCACGGCGGCTCGGTTCCGGGGCCCTGCTCGCGGCGGCCGCCGAGCGTCCCGGGCTGTGGTCGTCCCCCTTCGCCGACCTGCTCCCCGAGGCACTGGCCCACACCCTGGACCTGGATCTGCGGCTCATACAGCCGGACACGCGGTCGCCGGGTCGTTCACTCGTCACCTCGCTGCACCCGGGGGGCAGCGGCGGCACCCTGCACCTGGCCTACAACGGCACCGACCACTACGACGCCCTGGTCCCGGCCTCGGCCCCGCTCACCCCCGTACCGGACCCGGCCACCGCGCAGGACTCCGTCTCCCCCGACCTTCCCGCGCAGGATCCCGTCTCCCCCGACCTTCCCACGCAGCATCCCGTCGGGCCCGACCCCGTCACGCGGGAGCCGAGCGCCGCCCCGGAGTCCCAGGCCACCGACCGGGGCGAACCCGTACCGCTGGAGACCCAGCTGGAACGGCACCGCCCGGCACGTCTGCTGACCGGCCAGGACGCCCCGCCACCGGATCCGGCGCCGCGCACCGTGGCCTTCGAGGACGGCAGCCGCCTGCCCACGGTCCTGATCAGCCCCGACGCCGATCCCGGCGACAGCGCCCCGGGCAGTCGGCCGGACGGGTCCGCGCGGAACGTCCCGACCGGGCTCTTCAACGGCCCCGGCGTCACCACGCTGCGCTCCCCCGAGCTGGTCGCCCGCGAGATCTTCGACAAGCTGCCCAAGCACCTGCGCTCCCGGTTCGACGAGGCGGAGCTGCTGCGCCTGCTGACCGATCAGCCCAGTGCCTTCACCGCCCCGCGCGGTGCGCGCTTCGTGGGACGGGAGAAGTCCGGCGTCGGCCTGGAGATGACGGTCGAAGCCGTCCCGTACCACCGCTGGGAGCGTTTCTCCGACGTCGACGGCGGCACCGTCCGCGTCGACACCATGCGGCGCGGCCAGGCCGGTACGGGCGGAGGGCGCAGCGTCGGGTTCGGGCGCCGGATCGCCGGTGCCCTGAGCATGGGTCCCCCGCTCAACTGGCTGCTGAAGATCGGTGTCTCCGCGGGCTGGACCCGCAGGACCGACTACACCCAGGGCACGCAGGCGTACCACCAGTCCGAGTGGCGCGCCCACGAGGGCTCGCACCTGCACCTGGACGACGTCTACTACCGGGTGCGGGTGGACCGCGTCACGGAGGAACCGAAGCCCTCCTCGGGTCCCGTCGACAGCAACGGCGGGAACACCCGGTCCGCCACGCCGTCCGACTCGCCCGCGCCGCAACCCGCCTGGCGGCGCAGCCAGGTGCACACCGCGGGCTTCGCCCTGCGTGACGGGCTCAGCTGGCGGCTGCCGGACGACCTCACCGTGCCCTTCAAGGGGCCCCGGCGCGCTCCCCGGACGCTCACCTTCCCGGACGGCGCCGAGCCGCGGGTCACCGACATCACCGGCCTGCACCTGACGGACCCGCCCGAGGACCTGGCCCTCGCCATCTCCGGTGCCCGGCCCGGCAGTTCGGCCCACCGCACCGTGGTCTCGTACGTCCGGCCGACGCGGCTGCTCGCGCTGTTCGGACGGATGACCAGCCCGGTCACCGGGCCCGAGCTGACCCGGGGCGGTGGCCGGCACCCGCTGGGGCATCTGGTCGTGGAGCGGTCGGTGCCGCACCGGGCCACCCTGGTCACCGAGTCGGTCAAGGCCGAGTTGCGCGACCTCACCCAGACCACCTACCAGAACGAACGCGGACACGTCCGTGACACCCGCTTCGGGATCCAGGTCACCGCCGGGCCGAACCACACCCTCGTCGGCCCGGAGACGGACGTACGCCTCCAGGGCGGTCCGCTGGTCCGCGCGGACCTCACCAGTGGGCGCGGCCACCACCTCGGTGCGGACGCGGCACGCAAGACCACCGGCCGCGTCCGCAACCACCCGCTGGCGCTCTACCGGGTGGAGCGCACCCTGATGGTGCGCAAGCCCGGCGAACCGGCGTCGGCGGCCCGTCCGGTCCGGGTGGTCAGCCTGGACTGGATGTCCACCCAGGACGCCCGCCGCCTCGCGGGCTGGGACAGCCGCACGCCCGGCCAAGCCGGGCCGAACCCGGACGCCGAGCCGCCCGTGCCGTGGTACCTCACCCGCGAGGACCCGGTCCACCTCAGCGGCCAGGTCCGGGCCGAGGGCTTCCGCCCCGACCGCCCGCAGAACGACCACCCGCGCGCCCACCGGGACCAGCCGCAGGGGCAGAACCGGCCACAGGTTCAGCCCTCCACCCACGCACCAGCGCCGACACCCGCGCCTGCCCCTGGCCCCGCCCTTGCGCCGGCACCCGCTCAGGACCCGGCCGGGCAACCCGCGCCGCAGGACCCGATGCGTGCCTTCGCCGACGCCGTGCTGGACACGCTGCACCGCTCGTACCCGTCGCTGTTCGTCCCGCCGCTGATGCTGCGCCACCCGCGGCTGGCCAAGTTCTGGTACGGCGACGGGCGGATGCGGACCGCGCTGCACAACGACCGTCAGGTGCGTGAGGCGCTCAACCGGCCGAGCCTGGCGCAGAGCCTGGACGACCTGACCACCACCGGGGTCCCGGTCAGCCTCACCGAGGACGGCAAGGTACACCGCGGCCATCACACCCTGATCCTCAGAGCGCGTCTGAGCGACCGGCGGTTCGAGACCACCATGAGCGAGCGCTCCCTGCGCAACGCCGTGATCGGCACCGAGATCTCCGGCCAGGGACAGCAGGCGTCCACCACGCTCTCCGGCGGCGTCGAGCTGGGCGTCTCGCCGCGGGACCACGACAAGGTGCCCGAGGCCGGGCTGCCGCGCCAGGCCGGCAGCGTCACCGTCGGGGCCCGGTACGCCAAGACCGACCAGAAGGCGACCAGGAACACCGTCGCGGTCACGCACGACCAGCTCACGTTCCAGAACGGCGCCGACCTCTACAGCTACCGGGTGGAGCTGGGCGCCTCGTTCGAGGGGCACCGCCGCCCGCGGGGCTGGGCCCGGCTCGCCTCGGTCGGCCTGCTCGGTGCGGGTGCCTTCGTCAGCAAGGTCGAGGAGCGGCCCCTGTTCACCCGGGGCGCCGAGACCGTGGGCCGGGTGGAGCTGGCCGTGCCCGCCGCGCACGGCTCCGAACGCCACGCCCCCGCGGACCCGCCGACCGGCCGGCCCGCCCCGGCCCCCACGACCACCTCGCAGCGGCTCTCCTCCACCGAGGCCGACCAACTCCTCGACGGCACCCGCCCGGTGCACCGGGTGGACTCGGCCGACCGGCGGCTCACCCAGCGGCTGCTGAGGGCGCCGCACGCGGTGCTCAGCACCGAGGGCGGCCCGCGGCGCCAGCAGCTCGCGCAGGACACCGCCGACCGGGCCACCGGCTCGTCCTGGCACATCGGCGCACCCGGCGCACCGGCCCGCACCGCTCTGCGCCGGGCGATGGCGAACCTCAGTGTGGCCGGCCAACTGGGGCAGTACCTGGGCCCGTTCGGCTCGCGCATCGCGGGACTGTCCGGCGCCGGACCGCTCCAGGCCCACTACCTCAAGGCCGCGATCCGCGGGGAGCTGCACCATCTGCGCGTCAGGAGCGACCCGAAGCCGGCCAGTCTGGAAGCCACCCTCGGCAACGAGCACCGGGTCCTCGGCAGCGCGAGCACCGTCTCGCACGCCACCCTCGGCATACAGGGAGCCGACATGCCGCTGCAGCAGGCCCCCGGCGGGCCTGCGCTGGTCGGCACCTACTCGACCGCCCTGCAGTACGCCTGGGGCCGGGGCCGCAGCATCGCCCAGACCCTCACGCGGGGCCGCAACACCACCCTCACCTTCGCCGGGCGCATGTACCTGGTGGTCGCCGACGCCACCGAGACCATCGCGGTGCGGGACCGGTGGACGGCCGCGATGGGCCTGGTGGGCACCCGTGCCGGGTCCCGGATCAGCTCCGCGGCCGGGCGCCTCTCGGAGCACCTCGGGCGCCGCCTGGCACCGCGCCGGGCCGCCGCCGCGCTCCAGCGCATCCGCGACGCGGTGATGTTCCACCTGCCGATGCAGGACGCCATCGAGGCCGGGCTCGCCCCGGACGGGCTGGGCACCGGCACCCCGCACAACCTCGCCGGCGGCTACCGGGTGCCCGGCTTCCTGCGCGGCCGGCGCTTCCCCACCCACCCCAGCGGCCAGCTCGACGCGAGCCGTGCCGCAAGCCATCTGATGCGGCAGCTGGAGCGGATCGGCGTGCCCTCGCACGACCGCGAGCAGGTCCTGCAGCGGCTCTCACCGGACTTCCTCCGCGCCCACCTCCACGAGCTGACCACCGACGGGATGACCCTGCCGGTCCGCTACCGCACCTGGACGAGCCCGCACCACCTGCCGGTCGGCGGCAGCCCCGGTCGGCTCCTCTTCCGGCTGACCCCGGTCACCACCACCGTGGAGAAGCTGCGCACCGGCTTCGAGCTGGAGGACTACCGCACCATCGCCCGCGACGACGCCGTCGCGACCTCCCAGAACCGCGGCGCCGACGCGACGCTCAGCGTCGCCCAGCGCGCCGCGGGCAGCGGCGGCATCCTCACCGCCAACCCGTCGCTCCAGGGCACCGCGGCAAAGCAGCGGTCGAGCGCCCGGACCGAGACGACCGGCAGTACCGCGATGCCGAACATCGCCACCACCCAGGCGCACGCCGAACTCGTCACCAGCTATGTGCTGACCGTCTCCATGAGCGACGCGACCGGCGCGCCCCTCGCGCCCCGGGTCGGCGCCTCGGTCGGCACCCTCAACGAGATGCTGCCGGCGTCTCTGCTCACCCCGGACGGGGACGGCTCGGACAGCGCGCTCACCGAACAGGACGTGCCCGAACCGGAGCGCGCGGTGAAGCTGCTCACCGCCGAGCAGGCCCTTCCCGAGGGCATCGCCGCCTGGCGCACCTCCACCGACAACACCGACAGCGCACATGGCATCGACCGCACCGACCGCACCGACCACCCAGGCACCACCAGCCCGAACACCGCCGCACCGGGCACCACCGCCCCGAGCACGGCCGACTCCGACGTCCTTCCCTTCGACGACCGCATCGGTTCCGGGATCCTCGCCGTGGACATCGTCGGCGCGGCCAATGTGCAGGACGCGCTCACTCTCGCCACCGCCCGCGCGGACGGTTTCGGCGACAGCGACCTCGGCCGCCGGCACACCGGCACGAGCCTCGCCGAACGGGTGCGCATGGCCCGTCTCACCCCGCTCACCGGCCTCGGTACGGCCCCCGCCCAGGCCCAGGCGGAGGCCACCTCCCAGGGCGGTCTGACCGCCGGCTTCCGCGAGGCGCTGGGCCCGCACGGCTCGCCGCTGCCGACCCAGTCCTCCGCCCGCCTCTTCGGCCAGTCCCACACCGCCGACGCCCGTCTCTACGCGAAGATGCACCGCGGCGGCGCCCGGCTGCTCGCCGTGGAGAACAAGCCCCGCATGGAGGCCATGCAGCGCCGCAAGACCTCCGACGCGCTGGAATCCGGCATCACCGACAACGTCGAGGGCGCGGTGGGCACCTCCCCGCTGGCGGGCACCAGCAACGCGGGCCTGACCAACCCCGGCGCCACGGTCCCGATCGGCGGCGCGAACGACACGACGGCCCTCAAGGGCTCCGTGGACACCACGCTCGGCACCCACGTCAAGGTCGTCACCGACCGCAGCATGCTCTTCGCGCTGCCGGTGAGCTGGCTGTCGGTCGCCGAGGCACACCACCAGATGTCCGACAGCCGCCCGCTGCACGCCCTCGGCAAGGCACGCCGCGGACCGCGTGCCGCGGAGGCCCGGACGACCGCCCTGGTCTGGCTGCGCGAGGACATCGCCCGCGACCACGGCCTCCTCGACGACACCTCCTTCCCCGACGAGGTCGGTTCCGCCTGGGACGACCTGGCGAAGGCGACCGCCGACCTGGCCACGGCCGAGCAGCGCTACTACGACGCCCGCGCACGGGCCCGCGACACCTGGCTCGACCTGACTCCGCAGGAGCGGGCCGCCGTGGACGACGACACCGCCGGGACCACCGGTCCGGGCTCCGTGACCCGGTCGCCGGCCGTCCGCGCCTGGCAGGCGGCCCGCGCGGAGGTCCGCCTCTGGGAGCGGCGCACCGATGCCGCCGCCGCCGACCACCACCGTCTGCACCTGGCCGCGACCCGCCTCACCGCCCACCACCGGAACCCGTCCGCCGTTCCCGCGCCGGAGAAGCCGCAGGAGTACACCGAGCCGGCGTGGCGCTCCGAGGCTCCCGAGCCGTACATCGTCACCGACACCGCCGGTTCCGGCCCCCGCACCCTCACCTCGCCGGACGGCGCCATGGTGCGCGAGGTGCACGACGTGCCGCACGACGGCGCCTCGTTCTTCCACGCGCTGCTCGCCGTCGCCCAGGACCGGGCCCGGCTGCCCCACCTGCTCGGCACCGACCTCGCCGTCCGGCTCGCCGCGGCGCCCGGCGGCCCCGAGGTCACCGCCGAGGCCGTCGGCGCCGCACGCGACCGCCTCGCCTGGGAACTGGGCGAGGACGGCAACGAGGACCTGCTCGACGCGCTCGCCCTGGACGCGGCCGACACCTTCACACAGGGCGAACTCGACGCCGCCGGAGTGGAGTTCACTCCGGCCCAGCAAGCCGAGTTCGACGCCTTCGGGCGCCTTCCGCAGACCTTCTGGCCCACTCCCGGTCAGCGGGTGGCCCTGGCCGTCGCGGCCTTGTCCCGTCCGTTCGCGAGCGAGCCGCTCCCGGACGCAGCGGGGTACCCGGACGGCGAGCAGGCCCCGCCGGAACGTCGCGCCGGTGACCATGGCGGCGCCGATCTGCTGCCCGCCCTCGCCGCCCGGGTCCTGGGCACGCCGCTCACCGTGGTCACCGGCGAGGGCCGCAGCCAGTTGTTCCTTCCGCACGGTGCCGACCCGGCCGGTGTACGGCCGGCCACCGACCCGGTCCTTCTCGCCGCCGGTGGCTTCTTCCACGCCGCGCTCCCGCCCGGCACCCCGCCCCCGGTCGCCACCGCGCTGCCGGCCCCCACCGACTCCACCGTCTCCACGGGCGCCGCGGACACGGGCACGACGACCGCGGACCCCACCCGCGGCACGCCCGGGAAGCCCCTCCCCCGCCGCAGTCACTCCACTCCGCCCTGGATGCCGCCCGCCGGGAGTTCCGGCCCGCGCTACCGCCTCGACCGGGACGGCGTGCTCACCGCACCCGACGGCGCCACCTACACCCAGGGCACACCCAGCGGCCGCGGCAACGGCTTCTTCGGCGCTCTGTCCACGGCCCTGCGTGAGGCGGCCGCGCACCCCGGGCTGCCCTCCCGCGAGGCGGCACGCCTGCGCACCCGTGCCGAGGCGACACCCTCCCAGTTGATGCGGCTGAACGGCCTCCCCGGCGAAGCGACCATGCGCGACGCGCTGTTCACACCCCCGCCCCCGCGGCTCCGCCCGGGCGCGCCCGCGCCCAGCCCGGAGGCCCTCGAAGGGCAGCTGCGCCGTCACCTCTCCGTGGCCCCGTGGGGCGCCGAGGCCGACCACGCGGTGGCCGAGTGGGCCGCCGCCGCGACCGGCACGACCGTCACCCTGATCGAGGAGAACGGCACCGCGCACACCTACACCGGCCCTTCCGCGGACAGCCCTCACCTGCGCCTGCGCCGCCGCGGCGGTGACATCGTCCCGCTCCTGTCCCGCACCCCGGCACCCGAGCCGCCCTCGGAACAGGGGACTCCTCCCACCGAGGCGACCGACCTCTCGCCCTTGCCGGAACAGGACCCGGCGGCGATCCCGCTGCCCCTCTCGCCCGTCCCCACGACGGGCAGCGACGTCACGCACGCGCCGGACGAGGAGGAGGCGTACGAGCTGAGCACGCTGTCCGGCACCGGCACGGACGCGCCGTCCACGGCCCCGGAGCCGGCCCTGCGTCCCTTCAAGCTGGGCAGCTACGAGTTCACCAACCTCAACCAGACGGACACCTACCTCGACAAGGCCGTCCGCATCATCGAACTGCTCGACGAACACGCCACCATCAAGCACTACATCGGCGACCGCACCGTCCGCATCACCCTGCACCTGCGCACCACCGAGACCCCCGCCGACGTCATCGACCGCGGCGCAGACGGCGTCGACATCAACCTCGCCAGCTACTACTTCGAGAAATACGACACCGGCTACATCATGGGCATGCTCGCCCACGAGATCGGCCTGCACCCCCTCGCCTCCCGCAACCCGGAGATAGCGGAGCAGGAAGAGGCCTACCAGGGCATGCCCCTGACCGTGCCGGGCCTGACCGACCTCGATCCCCCGCGCACCATGAACACCGACCGGGCGGGCCAGGCCGACCACGTCATGGCCGCCTATCCCCCCACCATCCGGCACCGCCTCTACCGCGACATCGTCATCGAGATGGCCCAGGTGCTCGCGCAGCGCGCCCGGGTGGGCGTGCCCGGCGCCAAGTCCCAGGACGTCACCGACCTGTTCGACACCTACCTGATGGACCTGGCCTCGATCGCGGTCACCAGCGACCACCGGCTGAACGCGGTCAAGGAGCCCAACTACACGGCGCGGGTCTACAACGCCTACAAGGAGGAGCTGCGCGCCCGGTTGGGCGACAACGCCGCACTTCGGGATCTCCTGCCGTCGAACAAGACCCTGTTCGGTGTCGCACGGAACTTCACCCAGCTCGCGACGAGCATCGCGACCAACAACCGCGGTGACAGCATCCAGCGACCCCTCGGACCGGGCGAGACACGCCCCCGGCTCCCCGGCAGCAGCGGGGGCACGGCGACGCCGGACCCGGCGCCCTCCGCACCGCCGTCCAGGGGGTCGCGCGACCACCGCCCCCGGTTTGTCGTCCGCTCGGGCTTCGACGCTCGGCGCTTCGCCTACGACGGTGAGCCGGTCACCGACCTCACCGTGCGCGTCACGCTGCGCGGTACGAACGAGCAGGCCGTCCGCGTCTTCGAGGAACTCCGCGGCGGGGTCGAGGAGTTCCTGAACGATCCCGCCTACCGGCTGCCCAACGGTGACCGGCTGCACGTCACGGTCGAACACGTCGACCCCACCGACCCGAACGCCGACACCCCGCACCTGACCGTGGACCTGACCGGCCGGGACCGGGCGATGGACCAGGTCACCTGGTGGACCGACGCCGCGCCGGTCCAACTGGTCCACGAGCTCACCCACCAGCTCGGCCTGCGCGACGAGTACCGCGACGCCGACGCCCCGCACCGCCCCCACATCCTCGGCAGCCTGCTCGGCAGTCTCGACGAGGCGCCCGAGGACCCCGCGCTCGCTCCCGCCGGTCTGCGCGACCGGCACCTGGCCCTGCTCGGAGCGCTCATCGGCGAGGTGACCCAGGCGCCCCCGCCGGACGGCGAGGTGTCCGGCCTGAGCTGGGCGGCTGCCCGGAGCGCCGCCGCACGCGAACCCCGCGAGTCCGTGTGGGTCGACCCGGTGTCGCTGCCCCGGACCGCCGACGGCACGACGATCGCCGACGTCGTCCCGGCCCACATGCAGCAGGACACGGACGCGCCGTCCACGGCCCCGGAGCCGGCCCTGCGTCCCTTCAAGCTGGGCAGCTACGAGTTCACCAACCTCAACCAGACGGACACCTACCTCGACAAGGCCGTCCGCATCATCGAACTGCTCGACGAACACGCCACCATCAAGCACTACATCGGCGACCGCACCGTCCGCATCACCCTGCACCTGCGCACCACCGAGACCCCCGCCGACGTCATCGACCGCGGCGCAGACGGCGTCGACATCAACCTCGCCAGCTACTACTTCGAGAAATACGACACCGGCTACATCATGGGCATGCTCGCCCACGAGATCGGCCTGCACCCCCTCGCCTCCCGCAACACCAGGATCCCCGAGGAAGAAGAGCTGTACCGGGGCATGCCCCTGCTGGTCCCCGGCCTCGAAACCCTCAACACCCCCCGCTTCATGAACACCGAGGGCGCCGGCCAGGAAGACCACATCATGGCCGCCTTCCCCCACACCCTGCGCCACGGCATCTACCGCGACATCGTCCTGGAGATGGCCGGTGTGCTGGAACGGCGCGCCCGGGTGGGCGTGCCCGGGGCCAAGTCCCGGGACGTCACCGATCTGATCGACACCTACCTGATGGACCTGGCCTCCATCGCGGTGACGAACGATCACCGGGCCAAGGCGATCCTCGACCCCGGCTACACGGCCCGGGTCTACAACGCCTACAAGGCGCAGTTCGCCGAGCGGCTGGCCGAGGACAGTCCCGTCCGTCCCCTGCTGCCGGCCGACAAGGGCAGGTTCGGCGTGCTGGGGGACTTCGCCCAACTCGCCACCAGTGTCGGCACCAACAACCGGGGCGACAGCATCCAGCGACCCGCCGCCGCGGCACCGACGGCCACGACCACCGGCGAGGCACGTCCCCGGCTTCCTCAGGCGGGAGCCGACGGCACGGTGGCCACCGGCGTCCCGCCCCGCATGCCGCAGGAGGCGAACTCCGCGCCCGAGGCGCCGGATCGGGTCCTCGCTCCCTTCAAGTCGGGGAACTTCGAGTTCACCAACCTCAAGCACACGAACGAGAAGTACCGCGACAAGGCGATCCGCATCATCGAACTGCTCCGCAAGCACGCGACGATCCGCGCGTACGTCGACGGCCGCCCCGTGCGGATCACCCTGCACCTGCGCACCACCGAGACCCCCGCCGACGTCATCGACCGCGGCGCAGACGGCGTCGACATCAACCTCGCCAGCTACTACTTCGAGAAATACGACACCGGCTACATCATGGGCATGCTCGCCCACGAGATCGGCCTGCACCCCCTCGCCTCCCGCAACACCAGGATCCCCGAGGAAGAAGAGCTGTACCGGGGCATGCCCCTGCTGGTCCCCGGCCTCGAAACCCTCAACACCCCCCGCTTCATGAACACCGAGGGCGCCGGCCAGGAAGACCACATCATGGCCGCCTTCCCCCACACCCTGCGCCACGGCATCTACCGCGACATCGTCCTGGAGATGGCCGGTGTGCTGGAGGAGGAAGCCCGCACGGGTGAGGAGGGCGCCAAGGCCAAGGACGTCACGGACCTCATCGACACCTACCTGATGGACCTGGCCACGATCGCGATCACCAACGACCGGCGCAGGGACGCGGCCTGGGAACCCCGTTACACGGCGAAGGTCTACAACGCCTACAAGGCGCAGTTCGCCGCGCGACTGGCTGACGACAGCCCGGTGCGCCGGCTGCTGCCGCCGGACAAGAGGTGGTTCAACGTCACCAACAACTTCCTCGGCCTCGGCGCCAGCTTCGCCTTCAACAACCAGGGCGACAGCATCCAGACCTCCGCACCGGAGGCCGGCGGCCAGCCAACGGACGAGTCCCGGCCCCGGCTCTCCGGCACCGACGGCGACCCGACGCCGTCGTACCCCTCCCCCGGTGCTCCTCGGCCGCGAGGGCCCCGCGACCACCGTCCCCGCTTCGTCGTCCGCTCGGGCTTCGACGCTCGGCGCTTCGCCTACGACGGCGAGCCCGTCACCGACCTCACCGTCCGCGTCGCCCTGCGCGGCACGCACGACGAGACGTCCCGTGTCTTCGACCGGCTCCGGGCGGGCGTGGACGAGTACCTCAACGCTCCCGGTCATCTACTCCCCGGCGGAGACCGGCTGCATGTCACCGTCGAACACGTCGACCCCACCGACCCGGGTGCCGACACCCCCCACCTGACCGTGGACCTGACCGGCCGGGACCGGGCCATGGACCAGAACACCTGGTGGACCGACGCCACTCCCGTCCAACTGCTCCACGAACTCACCCACCAGCTCGGCCTGCGCGACGAATACCGCGACACCGACGCCCCGCACCGCCCCCACGTCCCCGGCAGCCTCCTCGGCGCCCTCGACGAAGCCCCCGAGGACAGCTCACTCGCGGCGGCCGGTCTGCGCGACCGGCACCTGGCCCTGCTCGGAGCGCTCATCGGCGAGGTGCCACCGCAGCCTCGAGATGGTGACGAGGACACCGATCGGACCTGGCAGGAGACACGCACCGGCACCACTCCGGTCCCACGCACCTCCGTCTGGGTGGACCCGGTCTCCCTCCCCGGTGCCGTCGACGGCACCGACGGCACGACGATGACCGAAGTCCCCGCCCACATGCCGCGAAGCTCGGACGCGGCACCCGCCGCCACGGAGCCGACCCCGACCCCCTTCCGGTCGGGGAACTTCGAGTTCACCAACCTGAAGCACACGAACGAGAGGTACCGCGACAAGGCGGTCCGGATCATCGAACTGCTCGGGGATCACCCGACGATCCGCGACTACGTCGGCGACCGCACGGTCCGGATCACCCTGCATCTGCGCACGACCGAGACCCCGGCGGACGTGCGCGACCTGGGCGCCGACGGCGTGCAGATCAACCTCGCCAGCTACTACTTCGAGAAGTACGACATCGGCTACATCATGGGCATGCTCGCCCACGAGATCGGCCTGCACCCCCTCGCCTCCCGGGACGCGGGGATTCCCGACGAGGAGTCCATGTTCCAGGACATTCCGCTGCCGGTGCCGGGCCTGGCGGATCTGGCCGTTCCGCGCACCATGAGCACGCGGGGCGCCGGGCAGGCCGACCACATCATGGCGGCCTTCCCCAGCAGCACGAGGCACCGTGTCTACCGCGAGATCGTGGTGGAGACGGCCGAGATACTCGCCCGGCAGACGCAGGCGGGGGAAGAGGGCGCGAAGGCCGCGGACGTCACCGACCTGTTCGACTGTTACCTCATGGACCTGGCGTCCATCGCGATCACCAACGACTACCGGATGAACGCGGCCAGGGAACCCAACTACACGGCGAGGGTGTACAACGCCTACAAGGACCTGCTGCGCGCCCGGCTGGAGGACAACACCGCGCTGCGCGATCTCCTGCCGACGAACAAGAGCCTCCTCGGCGTGATCAACGACTTCCGTCGCATCGGCACGCACATGGCGTTCAACAACCGCGGCGACAGCATCCAGTAGGCCGACGCCACCCGAAGGTGGCCACCCGTTGGCGGGTGCGCCGCCGCCGACCCACGCATCGGCAGCGCGATCGACGCCGCCGGACCGCACGAACTCGCCGCGCTACTGTGGAATGTGCGTCGCGAGAAGGCCGACTGGTCGCACCCGCCCGCTGCGGACCGCCGTATCGTGCTGCGCTTCCACTCCGCGCCGACGGAGATCGTGGGGGCGACGACGGGAACGTGCGGGCCGTGTGCGTCACCGGTGCGAGCGGCGAGGCTCTGTTGCCCTCCACGACCGTGTTGCGCGCCATCGGCTCCCGGGACGCGCCGGTGCCGGGACTGCCGTTCGACGAGGCGACCGGACCGTTCCGCACGGCAAGGGGCGGGTGACCGGACTGACGGCTCGCCGACGCCGTCGACGGCGTGCTGGCGGTGCCCGCTCACTCTGCGAACGCCTTCCCGCGCCTGGCACGGCGCCGCGCGCCGGATCTCGTGGACGCCCGCGGCATGGCGCCCATCGACCGGACCGAGCGCCGGCGCGGCCGACGCGGCGGCAGACCGCGCAACAAGTTCGCCACCGTGGCGGAACTGGTCACGGCGTCCCGACGCCGATCGAGGCTCTGATGCCACGCCAGCCCACCTGCGGCGCACCACCCTGCCCCCAAGAGGCCCCACAGGCGCCAGGCTGGGAAAGGCGCGCCGAACGCGACATGGCCCCCGGCCCCACGTCGTGCCAGGCCCTGAACCAGGCACGCCCGGTTCGGACCGTCCGGACGAACTCGGCCGACCACAGACGGCACCCGGCCGATGGCCAGGCCGACATCAGGCCGGGCGCACCACGCCCTTGATCGCCGACTGACCGGCGAAGAAGACCGACTCCTCCCGGATGCGCGCTCCCGGACCCGGGGCGTGGATCATCACGCCGCCGCCGCTCCAGATGCCGACGTGGCTGAGGTCGTCATGGAAGAAGACCAGGTCTCCCACCTGGACCTCAGTGAGCGCGACCTGCAACCCCGCCCTCCACTGGGCCTCGGTGGTCCGGGGAAGCGTCACGCCGGCGGCCTTCCATGCCGCCTGGGTGAGTCCGGGGGCGTCGAACGACCCGGGCCCGGCCGCGCCCCACACGCACGGCCGGCCGATCTGCCCTCGGGCGAAGGCGATCACCCGCTCGGTCTGGGTACTGTGGCCGACTGCCGGAGACAGCCAGGACCCGCCGTGGGCGGCTGACGCGACGCTGGTGAAGGTGGTTTCCCCTGCCGCCGAGATGACCGGCGCAGTGAGGACGGCAGCCGTCGTCGGCGCGGTGGGGACGGGTGCGGCGGCCGGTTCGACGGGCAGTGCCGGAGCAAGAGCCGCAGCGGCCGGTACAGGGATGTCCGGCAGACCGGCGGCATAGGTAGCGGTGTCATGGGACGCGGTGTCATAGGACGCGGTGTCATAGGACGCGGTGTCATAGGACGCGGTGTCATAGGACGCGGTCGGGGCTGGACCGACGGGCAGCGCCGCAGCGGGCTGCGGGGCGGGCACTGGTCCGGGCTCTGGAGCGAGGGCTGGTTCGGGCTCTGGAGCGAGGGCTGGTTCGGGCTCTGGAGCGAGGGCTGGTTCGGGCTCTGGAGCGAGGGCTGGTTCGGGCTCTGGAGCGAGGGCTGGTTCGGGCTCTGGAGCGAGGGCTGGTTCGGGCTCTGGAGCGAGGGCTGGTTCGGGCTCGTACAGAGGCCATGTCGCCACGCCCTCGCCGGAAGTCACATGCGTGTCGGCACGCCAAGCGCTCTCGTCCTGTGTGTACTCGCCTGCCGCAGCCGGTGCGACGGGAGGGCCGGAGAGCTGCGGGAGAACAGGCGTCGTCGTCTGAGCCGATCCGCCGGTCAGCTCCCACACAGCATGTGTGGGCTCCTTGGGCGCTTCGAGGGCGAGGGGCTCGGCGGGACGTTCCGCCGGGCGCGCGGATCGCGCCGTCCGGGGCGCGGCGTCGGGACGGACCGGCAGCCTCTCGTCCGGCAGCGAAGTCGGCATGATCGGGCCCAGCTTGGCACGGGCGGCGTCGAACCACTGGCGGGTCAGGGCTCCGAACGCGGGCTCCGTGTCTTCCCGGGAGCGCTCGCGGGTGCCCGCGCTCCGCTGGCGCGGGATCGCGGCGGCGCGGGCCGCGTTGGCGGCACGGGTCGCGTTGAAGGTACCCGTGGCGTTCTCGGCCCGATCGTAAAGGTGGTCGACATACCGACGCACCTCGTCAGGGCTCAGCGCTTCGCTCTCAGTCGCCACCGTGGCCACCAGCAGACGGCGAGAGCCGGGCCTCAGCAGTGACGTCCGCCGGTACAAGGGAGTTGACCTTGCCCGCCAAGTCGGCCACTGCGGGGCACGAGGTTCGTTCCGGCGCCATGGAAAGGGCGCTCCTTTCGTCCGAGCGTGCACGAGACCATCCACCCATCGGCGGAACTCGTGCAGTCGGTGACCAACGTAGCCAACTTGTGAGCCTTCCGTGAAGATCCAAGTCCCGAATGCCCGATATGCTTTTGTGACCTTCACCGCTCCAACCGCACGTTGATCTCACGCCGTTGTCCTACCACTCGGGACTACGACCCGGCCCGACCCACCACGGTGACGCGGCGGTTTGAGGCACAGCAAAGCCCCTGTTCGATGTACGACGCCGACATCAGGTGTTGGCTGAAAGATCAACTCACCACGCCGGAAACACAGTTGTCGCACATCCGTTGGGTTGGCAGACTCGCCTCGCCGACGGGATCACGCGGGCAAGCGTGCGAACAGCCACGCGGAGGCACCACGTCGGCGGACGGAACTCACGTCATCTCACCAGGGGAAACATCTATGAAGCTCAGCCTGCCCAGACGCGCCCTGGCCCGTGCCACCGCCACCCTCGCGCTGGCGCTGGCCATGGCCACCGGCACCACCGGTCTGCTCGCCGGGACGGAGGCACACGCCCTGCCGGTCACCGAAGGCTCCTTCAGCTTCAACGGTGACGAGGACGACTACATCAGCGGCGGCCGGTCCTACACCTACGCGACGGCGTCCCAAGACCGCATGGACGTCTCCGGCAACACCGACAACAGGGTGGTCACCGTCTCCCTCGACGGAGCGAACGGTGACTGGTGGACCCTGAACCTCGCGGCGCCGTCCGGGAAGACCTTGACGCCCGGGACTTACACCGGAGCCACCCGCTACCCGTTCAACGACGGGGCCGAACCGGGCCTGTCGCTCAGCGGCAACGGCCGCGGCTGCAACCAGCTCACCGGCACCTTCACCGTCGCCGCAGTGGAATTCGGCCCGCAGGGCTACGTGAAGAAGCTCGACGCCACCTTTGTGCAGCACTGCGAGGGAGGCACCCCGGCCGCGCGCGGTGAGGTCCACATCGAGAACCCCGCCCCGCCGGCGGAACTCGGCCTGGGCCTCGACATCGCCCTGGCCGGCACCGCCAGTTCCCTCAACGGCAAGGCCACCCTCCACGGCACGGTGAGCTGCAACAAGCCGGTGCAGGTGACCGTGGCGGGCGATGTCACGCAGGTGAAGAAGCGGGACCTCATCCGCGGTTCCTTCTCCACATCGGTGTCCTGCACCCCGGGCGCCCCTGTCGCCTGGACCGGTACCGCCGTACCCACCGGCTCGGTCCCCTTCCAGAAGGGGAACGTCGAGGTCGAGGGCCGCGCGACGGCGACGGACCCGGACTACGACCTGCCGGTGACGGTCAGCGAGACCGTGGCGGTCCGCCTCACCCGGGTCTGATCCCGGGTCCTGACGCACTGCCACAGCCACGTCGCCCGGCCCGGGGCCCGTTCCTCTCGAGGAGCGGGGCCCGGGCCGGATCGCGTCGCGCGGCACCTGGACCAGGGACGTCCTGGGGGTGCGCTCCGCAACGGCGGAAGGGGCTGCCGGAACCAGTGCCGTCCGTCGGAACGCGGTCGGGCTTGCCGTCCCGGATCCATTGCCACTACTGCCTCCCCGGGATACCGGCCACGACTCGTGGTGTGCGGGGGCCGGCCTCAAGGAGGCGGCACCATCACCCGCGTACCGCTGCGGAGCGGGCCCCGGCCGCCTTGTCGGGCGCAGGGTTCGCACCGGACCGTCCCGTCACCGCAAGCATCCCTGTCACCGGCCGCTCTGCGGACTGTAGGGCTGGAGGAGTTGGTCCACGGGTGCGTGATCGTCGGTGAGGAGCTGGGCATCGCCCGTCCAGGAGGTGAGGTCCTGCCCGGTGGTGATCCTCCAGCCGGTTCGCCGGGCGTCGAGAGCTTTTTGAACTGCGCGCAGATCGACCGGCCGATCGGACGCGAGCACCACCAGGTTGCCGCCGACGGCGTCGGCAGCCGGGCCCTGGCCTATGTCGGCGGGTTCACCGAGGAGGGCGACGTGTTCGAACGTCTCGCCCAGGGTGGCCACTTCGGCGCGTGCGAAGTCCATGCCACCGTGGTCGATGAGGTTGGCCACGTACAGACCTTCCTCGTTGAGCACACGCCGTACATCAGCCATCGCTTCCGCCGTGGTGAGGTGCCACGGGACACTGACGCCCCCGAAGGCGTCCCCGATGACCAGGTCACGACTGCCGGTCTCCAGCCGCCGCAGGCCCAGCCTGCCGTCCTCGACGCGTACGTCGACACCGGCTTGCGATCGCAGTCCCAGTTGCTCGCGGTTGATGCGCACGACCCCGCCGTCGATCTCGGAGACGAGGCTGTGTGTGCCGGGCCGCGTGGCCGCGAGGTAGCGGGGAAGGGTGAGTCCGCCGCCGCCCAGGTGGTGGGCGACGAGTGGTTCACGTTGCGGGAAGGCGGCGTCGACCACCGACGCGATGGCGCGCACGTACGCGAACTTCAACTGGGTCGGGTCGTCGACGTCGACGTACGAATGCCGCAGGCCGTCCAGTACGAGCGTGCGGCCGTTGCCCCCGTCGGGGTTCGCGACGACCCGTGCGCAGTGGTACTTGGTCTCCACGTCGCAGCCCCCGGGCGCCGCCGTGACGGCCAGACCACCGGCCAGGACCACCAGTGTCAGTGCCGGGGCGCCGCTCCACCCGCGGGTTCGCCACTCGATCCACGCCGAGGCTGCCACCAGCAGTGCCCCGAGGCCGAGCAGTATGCCGCTGACCGGCAACCGCGACACGAGGACGAAGCCGGTGAGTACGGTGCCGACGATGGCGCCGACGGTGCCGATCCCCGAAAGTCGGCCGACCACCGAACCGGTCTCCGCCAGGTTGGTGAGACGCAGCTTCGTCACGAACGGGGTCACCGCGGAGAGCAGCGCGCCCGGCACCAGGATGGTCAGCGACGCGATGACCAGAAGCACCGCGGGCGCCCACTCCGCGGTGCTGCGCAACACGGACGGGGTGAGCGCCACCACCGCTCCGGACACTCCGAGCGACGGTCCGATGAGCCGGCGTGGATCGACCTGGTCCGCGATGTGCCCGCCCATCCAGGAGCCGAAGGCGATGGCGGTGAGTGCGATGCCGATCACCAGGGTGCTGGTCTCGAGGGTCAGGCCGAGGTAGGGGGCGAGCAGCCGCAAGGCGACGATCTCGACGACCAGAACCGCTGCCGAGGATCCGAACACCAGTATTGCGGCGGCGCGAGGACCCAGACCGACACGGCCGGGCGTGCTCTCGGCAACGGGCGACGATGACGATCCGGTCACGGGCGCCATTCTTGCACGCAGCCCACAGCCGGAACGGCATCGCGTCAATCATCGTCCGTCGGCCGAACCCTTGTTGGGGTTGATGACGTAGTCGCCCGACGGAGTCCTCGACTTCTGGATCAAGGTCTTCGCGCTGGTTCTCGGCGGGCTCCACGGCCGTCTTCTTCGTCATCCGGCATCGCCTTCGACGGCATCGCCGACTGACCCGGGGGGAGCCGTCGTGCGTCACGACGCCGACCGACCGGGCTGTTTCGGTGCTTCCCGGAGTGTGACTCCGTGCAGCGCATCATCGAGGCGGGCGTCAGCCGCTCGCGCGCGGCCGGCCGTCGTCGCGCTCGGGCTCACGCGGCAGGGGCTGTTCTGCCCAGATCGTCTTTCCGACGGAGGTCTGACGACTGCCCCAGCGCTCGGCGACCTGGGCCACGAGCAGCAGTCCGCGTCCGCCCTCGTCGAAGACGCGGGCCCTCCGCAGGTGCGGGGCGGTGCTGCTGCCGTCGGAGACTTCGCAGACGAGTGCGTCGGCGCGGATGAGGCGCAGCTCGACGGGGCCGTTGCCGTACCGGATGGCGTTGGTGACCAGCTCGCTGACGATCAACTCGGTGGCGAACTCGAGCTCGGCCAGCCCCCAGGTGTCCAACTGCTCGGCCGCCATCTTGCGGGCCCCGGCGACGGCGGCGGGATCCATGGGCAGCCGCCAGGTGCGGACCTGGTCGGCACCGAGCGTGGAGGCGCGGGCCAAGAGCAGGACGATGTCGTCGGCAGGAGGGTCGGGCGGTAGCGTGCGCAGGACTTCGTCGCAGGTGTCCTCCAGATTGGCGGCCGGGCGGCGGAGCGCTTCACTCAGCAGGTCGAGTCCCACGTCGATGTCGCGGTCGGGGGCCTGGATCAGGCCGTCGGTGTAGAGGGCGAGCAGACTGCCCTCGCCCACGTCGATCCGGGCGGCCTCGAAGGGCAGTCCCCCCAGCCCGAGCGGCGGCCCGGCGGGCAGGTCCAGCACACGCGCGGTGCCGTCGGAGGACACCAGGACGGGCGGCGGGTGCCCTGCCCGTGCCAGGTCGCAGCAACCGGTGACGGGGTCGTAGACGGCGTAGAGGCAGGTGGCCCCGACCTCTCCCGAGGCCTCCTCCGCCTGCCCCCGCGTCTCCGGGCCCTCCTCCCGGTCGAGGCGGACGACCAGGTCGTCCAACCGGGTGAGCAGCTCGTCGGGGGTGAAATCGGCGTCGGCGAGGGTGCGTACCGCGGTGCGCAGGCGGCCCATGGTGGCCGAGGCGTGTACGCCGTGGCCCACCACGTCGCCGACCACCAGCGCGACCCGTCCCCCGGACAGGGCGATCACGTCGAACCAGTCGCCACCGATCTCGTCGCCCGAACCGGCGGGGAGGTACCGATAGGCGAGGTCCACCGCCTCCGCGCCCGGCAGCCGCTCGGGCAGCAGGCTGCGCTGGAGGGTGAGCGCGGTGCGGTGCTCGCGGGTGTAGCGGCGGGCGTTGTCGATGCTCACGGCCGCCCGGGCGGCGATCTCCTCGGCGAGGGTCAGATCGTCCTGGACGAAGGGATCCGCTGTGCGGTGTCGCAGGAGCTGCATCACGCCGAGGGTGATCCCTCGCGCTCTCAGTGGCACCATCATCACCGAATGGATCTTGAAACGCCTTATGCTCTCGGCGCGGGCCGGGGAGGCCGTCGACCACGCGCGCAGCGGCGGGTCGCCCACGCTGTAGTGGCTGCCCCGACCGGTGACCAAGGCCTGCGCCGGTGGGGAGCCGGGAGGGTAGACGTCGGTGTCACCTGTCCGGACGACGGATTCCGGGCACCCCTGGAGCACCGACCGTTTCGCGGTACGGCGGCAGACGACCGGCGTTCCGCGGGGTACGGGTTGCGGCTCGCGTCCCTGGACGACCGACTCCAGCAGGTCGACGGAGGCGAAGTCGGCGAACCCGGTCACCGCCACCTCGGCCAGTTCCTCTGCCGTACGGGTCACATCGAGCGTGCTGCCGATGCGCACGCTGGCGTCGTTCAACACGGCGAGGCGACGTCGGGCCCAGTACTGCTCGGTGATGTCGATCACCAGCGCCGACATCCCCGACACCGCGCCCGCCGGGTCCTTGAGCGGGGAGAGGAAAAGCGACCAGGCGTGGTCGCGGACCTCGCCCGATGCCCGGAACGGCTGATTCTCGCGGAAGATCATCTCGCCTGTGCGCACGACGTGATGCTGAAGGCGATCGATCTCGTCCATGGGTGGGGTGGGATAGATCTCCCACAACGTCCGGCCCCTCATCTCCTGCGGTGTCAGGCCCATGGCCTGACTCATCACCTGGTTGCACGTGACGAACCGTGCCTCGCTGTCGTAGACGGCCACGGGCAATGGGAGCTGCGCGAGCGTGAGGTCCCACAGCTCCGCCGTCCCCGCGTCGCTCGGTGCGGAGGCGTACGTCGTCACCGCTCGGGTGACGATCCAGTGGGGACCCCCGTACGTGTCGACCAGCGGCGTGCCCCGGAGCTGCACGGTGACACGGTCTCCGTGCCGGTTCCGCAGCACCACATCACTCGTCCACGGTTCCCAAGCGGCCAGGTGGCGCCGCATCGAGACGGGCAGCCGCGCGGCGAGCAGGCCGGCGGCCTGCCGACCCACCACTTCCTCGCGCCGGTAGCCGAGCAGTCGCCCGGCTCCGGCGCTCCACATCATGACGAGTCCGCGGGCGTCGATGACGACCGCGAAGTCGTCGGGTGCGGCTATTCCCCTTACTCCTGTGGTCGTGTCGGGCTCGTATTCCATGGGATATCCCGACCTCGTTCCTGCCGCGCCCCGGCACGGCGCCGCGCCACCCGTCACGGGCGCTGCCTCCAGCATCCCGCCGCGGGACACGGCGCTCAACCGGCCACGGCAGTCCGGACGGCCACGGGCCTCGGGGAACAGGCCTGCGGGGCGTCGTCCGGGTGGCCCCGCTCGACGAGGACGTCCGCCGCATCCCTCAGCGTTCGATGCGAGGCGGTCCCCCCACGCTCCCGATACGCACGGCGCCTGGGCCGCCGGGCGCCGTGCCGGTGACGTCCGTCCCTGCGGCATGTACTCGCACGGCTCACGGCCTCGGCGCACGCCGCCGAAGGCCGTGTCCGGCCGCCCACGCCCGCGTCGGCGGCCAGCGGGCCCGCGTGGGCCGGTACACGAGGCGCCCACCACTCTCGTCCCGCTGGCACGTCGAAGCGCTTCGACGACGTACTCATGCCTCTGAGCCGTCCGTACACCAGCACAGAGCCGCCAGTTGTCGGAACTCTTGTTTCGCAGGGGAGATGTCCGCTAGTTTGCGCCTGGCGGTGAAGCGCTTCGACACCTGCCGCAGGAGGGCCGCCTCGAAAGGGCCGACATGACCGAGGAACTCGGGACCTTTCACTGGGGGCACGCGGCACTTCGCCTCGACATGGTCTTCCCCGACGACGGCAGCACGCGCCTCACGCATCTCGGAACGCCCGGTGAGGGCAGAGCCTTCCGGCTGCGCTCGCCCACGGTGGGCTGCCTGACCCCGCACGGCAAGTCCGGATTCGCCCGACCACTCCACGCCCGCATCACGAACCGACGAGAGGACCTGTCGGGTGCCCCCTCTGCGCCAGCCGGACGGACACTCCACCAACCCCGTGATCCCCGGCTTCCATCCCGACCCCAGCGTCTGCCGCGTCGGCGACGACTACTACCTGGCCTGCTCCAGCTTCGAGTACTTCCCCGGGGTGCCCCTCTTCCACAGTCGTGACCTGGTGCGCTGGACGCAGATCGGCAACGTGCTGGACCGGCCGGAGCAACTGCGCCTGCCTCACTCCATGCCGTCCTCCGGGGGGATCTACGCTCCCACCCTGCGCCACCACGACGGCCGCTTCTGGCTGATCGTCACCAACTGCAGCGAGGGCGGCGGCAACCTGATCGTCACGGCCACCGACCCCGCCGGACCGTGGTCGGACCCCGTCTGGGCGCCGGGCGTCCCCGGCATCGATCCGGACCTGGTCTGGGACGAGGACGGCACCTGCTGGTGCACGGTCGCCGGGGTCTCCCAGGTCCGTATCGACCCGTCCACCGGTCAGACGCACGGGACACCGCACAGGCTCTGGTCCGGCGGGCCGGGCGCCAAGGCTCCGGAGGCGCCGCACCTGTACCGGATCGGCGACTACTGGTATCTGCTCATCGCCGAGGGCGGCACCGAACGCGGCCACGGCGTCTCGATCGCCAGGGGCCGTACACCCGCCGGCCCGTTCGAGCCGTGCCCGGCCAACCCGATCCTCACCCATCGCGGCACCGACCACCCTGTCCAGAACACCGGGCACGCCGACCTGGTCCAGGGCCCCGACGGCTCCTGGTGGATGGTGTTGCTCGGGGTCCGGCCGGGCGGCGGCACCCCGGGCTGGCACGTGCTCGGCCGGGAGACCTTCCTGGCACCCGTGACCTGGGTGGACGACTGGCCGGTCGTCGGCGAGGTCGCCCTGGACCTGCCCGAACCGCCGTGGCCGCTCTCCCCCGGCCCCGCCGAGGACCACCGGGACGACTTCGCGCTCGCCGAGCTGCGACCGTCCTGGATCTCCCTGCGCGACCGGCCGGCCGAGCACTGCACCCTCAAGGAGCGCCCGGGATGGCTGACGCTCCGCGCGCGGGGCGGCTCCCTGGACGAGCCCGACGTGGTGTTCACAGGCAGGCGCCAGCAGCACCCGTCGTGCCGGGCGCGCGTTCTGCTGGACACCGCGGAGGGAAGCGGTGGTCTGGCGGTGCGGCTCGACGAACGGCACCACTACGCGATCGAGGTCTCGGGCACGCGGGTCCGGGTGGTCGCGCGCGTCGGCTCCCTGCGCACGGTCGTGGCCGCGCGCTCCGTGCCCGCCGGGCCGGTCGTCCTCGCCGTCACCGTCTCGGAACCACCCCCTCCGCACGGGCCGTGCACCGGACCCGACGTCGTCTCCCTCGGCGTCGAACAGCCCGACGGCACACTCACCGAGCTCGCGAACCTCGACGGCCGTTACCTGTCGACCGAGGTCGCCGGCGGCTTCACGGGCCGGGTCATCGGCATGTACGCCGTGGAGGGCACCGTCCACTTCGACTGGTTCGACTACCGGCCCCTCGACCACTGAACCAGGCTCTCTCCCTCCGCTGACAGAGATCAGGACCAAGCCGGCCGGTGATCGCGACTACGGCGTCAACGCCACCCTCGAGGCCCGGTTCTCCAAGGGGCTGCCCTGGCAGATCGACGTCGTCACCCACGGCACTCCGGTGCTGACGAACGCTGCGACTCCCTTCCGGGGGTGGCGGGACCGTGCCCCGGCGCCGGGCTGTCCGGGTGCGCTCCCGATGGCGCCGTGGCCGGTGGACGGCGTCCCTCACGTGCGGTTCCACTTCTGGCCGGCCTGACCGTTGCAGGTCCACAGGACCAGCGGGGTTCCGTTGGTGGTGCCGGCGCCGTTGACGTCGAGGCACAGCCCGGCGCGAACGTTGCGGATCGACCCGTCGGAGCCGACGGTCCACTTCTGGTTGTCCTGACCGTTGCAGGGCCAGGAGATGACCCGGGTCCCGTTGGCGGTGCCCCGCTCGTATGCGTCCAGGCACTTGTCGCCGAAGACGCGGATCTCACCACCGGCCCAGGTGGTCCACAGCTGGTTGGCGGCCGTGTGGCAGTCCCAGATCAACACCGTGGCCCCGGCCGCGGTGGAGGCTCTGTCCACGTCCACGCACCGGCCGGACGCGCTGCCGCGCAACCGCGAGGTGGTGGCCGCCAGCGGGCTGCCGCCGCTCACCCGGAACACGGCCACGCCGTGCGCGGGGACGCTCGCCGAGATCTGCCCGGATGTGCTCGACGTGCCGCCGGTCCACAGGTCGGTGAGGGTGAACGGACCGCCGGCCAGGCCGACTTGCGCGGCGGTGGTCGTGATCGTGGCCGTGCCGCCTCCCCGGTTGAACAGGCCCACCGCGACCGAGCCGTCCGCGAGGGGCTTGGCGAACACCTCGGTGCT
>NZ_JASKMS010000037.1 GCF_030124145.1 Streptomyces sp. 378 | reverse complement strand
ACCTGCGACCTCTGGGTTATGAGCCCAGCGAGCTACCGAGCTGCTCCACCCCGCGCCGTTGTGACTCCAGTGTACGCCATCCGCGGGACGGTTCGCGCACACCCGCCGCTCAGCCGCCCGGGGTGCCCGTGTGGGTGAGGGTTTCCCAGGCGGTGAACAGGTCGTCGGTCCCGGCCGGCCGGGACCGTGCGGCCACCTTGTGAGCGGCGGGGACGGGTCGGCCGATCCGTTCCTCCAGGTGGTGGAGGGCGACCTCCAGGTGAGGTCCGAGGCCCTCGTCGACGCGTCCGCCGCACAGCCACTCGGGTGGTCGCTCACCCGGCTCGTGGCGGGCGTGCAGGGCGAGCGCGGCCGTCAGCCGGTCCTCGGTCTCGCCGTAGAGGTCGACGCCCTGGTGCCAGGCCGTCTCGGCGATGTGGGCGGTGGCGGCGAGCGAGGTGCCGACGCGCCGGAAGCCGTGGCAGGTCTCCTGGGAGACGCCGTCCCGGTAGGTGGTCTGCCCGAACCAGTACGACGCCATCCGCTGCGGGCCGTCCACGCCGGAGCCGGGCACGGTCAGCGGCACGGGGCCGTCCTTCTCCAGGTAGAAGTAGGCGGGCACGCGCTGCCGGAAGCGCTCCAGGGCGTGGTCGAAGGCCCGGCGGTCCTCCAGGAAGACGGCGACGGAGATGACCGCGTCGATCGCCACGAGGTCCCAGGAACCGGTGAAGTCGGGCTGCGACCCGCCGACTTGGGGGAGGTGGACGGTCCGCAGCATGTCCTCGAAGCTCCGTACCCGGGTGGCCGGCCAGCTCCCGCCGGGCGTGTGCCGCACGATCTCGGCGGCCCGGGCCCAGACCGACCCGGTCCAGCCGGCCTGCAACGCGGCCTTCTCCCCGGTGTGCCGGCGCAGCGTGGCCGACCAGGCGTCCATGATCTGCCCGGCCTTCTCGGCGTGCCGCCGTTCGCCGGTGACGGCGAACAGCAGGGCCTGCGTGTAGGCGGCCAGGGCGTCCTCGCGCTCCGCGGCGCAGCCCCGGCCTTCCAGGTCACCGGCCGGACAGACGACGGTCTCGTACGGCTCTGCCCGGTGCCGGGCCGAGCCGTACGCGCTGTCCCGCATGGCGAGGTACGCCTTGCGCCAGGGCTGCCGCCCGGCGGTGACGTGCTCGCGTACGGCGTCCAGCTGAGCCTGGCCGACGAGGACGCCCGGGTGCGTGAGCGGGGCGTCGGAGGGCAGGACCGGGCCCATGGTGCGGGCGTCCGGGCCGTCGGACCGGCAGGAGGGCACCAGGAGGGCGAGCGCGATGAGCGGCGGCAGGAAGAGCAGTGCCGCCGTCCTTCGTCTCCGCGCTGACCTCATGGCCGCCGCCTCCGCGCCGTCGTTCTGACCCTGCGGGCAGCGTGACCCGGACAGCGGTGCCGACGCAGGATGTGTTGGGCCGATCGGCCCGCACTCAGCCCGGGAGGTGGCGGTTCGGGGCCTTGGCCCGCTCCTCGTGCTCCGGCAGGACGACGACCTCCACTCCGGCGGCCGAGAGAAGGCCGCTGCCGTCGGCGTCCGCGACGAAGGTGTCCGGCTCACGCCAGGCCGTGACGACCCGCCGTACACCCGCGTCGAGGATCAGCCGGGCGCAGGGCGCGGGGCGGGAGGCGCGGCGGGCGCAGGGCTCCAGGCTGCTGTACACCGTCGCTCCGGACAGGCGCGGATCGGCCGGGTCGAGTTTCGCCAGGGCCGCCTCCTCGGCGTGCACGACCGGGTCGCCCGCCTCGCGGGAGTGGCCGCGGGCCAGTTCCGTGCCGTCGGCGCCGACCACCACCGCCCCCACGCTGAACGCCGTGTCCGAGGGCGGGCAGTGGCCCGCCAGTTCGCAGGCGAGGGCCAGCCAGTGGTGGTCGGCGGCGGCGGGCAGGGGGCCGGTGCCCGGGGCGGTCGGCTCGTAGCGCATGAGGACGACGTCCTCGATCCGCCGCGACTCCAGCAGCCGGAGCCGGCCGCCCTGGTAGCCGCCGGGGCCGAAGAGGCGGGGTGCCCGGGGGTCGCCCACGAAGAGCGGGGCGAGGACCAGCTGGAGTTCGTCGGCCAGGCCCTGGGTGAGGAGCTGGGTGTGGATCAGGCCACCGCCCTCGACCATGAGGCGGCGTACTCCCCGGACGTCGTGCAGGTGCGTGAGGAGTCGCCGCCAGTCGAGGTCGGGCCCGAGCGGGACGACGTCGGTGGCGAGGCCGAGGGCACGGGCGCGGGCGGCGCCCCGGTCGGTCGTGTAGAGGACCTTCTCTCCGCCGGTGTGCCAGAAGCGGGCGTCCGGGTCGAGGTCGCCGGAGCCGCTGACGGTGACCTTCAGGGGGTACTCCGGTTTCCCGGCGGCCGTGCGGGCGGCCCGGCGCGCCTCGGAGTTGACCAGCAGCCGGGGGTTGTCGGCGCGGATGGTGCCGGCGCCGATCAGGATGGCGTCGACACAGGCCCGGACCTCGTCGACCCGGTCGAAGTCGGCCGGGCTCGACAGGAGCAGGCGGTCGGGTCCGGTGTCGTCCAGGTAGCCGTCGAGGGAGACGGCGGCGGACAGCAGGACGTACGGGTGAGGCATCGGCGCTCCGCGGCTGGTCGGGACGGCGGGACTGGACCGGCTTGGTTCAAGTTTGAAACAAACCTACACTGGCGGCATGACGACTCGCTGGCTCACCCCCGATGAGCAGCGCGCCTGGCGCGCCTACATCGCCGCCTCGCTGCTCCTGGAGGACGCGATCGACCGGCAGCTCCAGCAGGACGCCGGCATGCCGCACCTGTACTACTCGATCCTGTCCGTCCTGTCGGAGTCCCCGGAACGGCGACTGCGCATGACCGATCTCGCCGAGCGGCTGAAGATCACGCGCAGCCGGCTGACCTACGCGGTGACGCGACTGGAGAAGGACGGCATGCTGCGGCGCGAGGCCTGCTCCGCCGACAAGCGGGGCAGCGTCGCCGCGCTGACCGACGAGGGCTTCGCCGTGCTGGAGCGCGCGGCACCCGGCCATGTCGAGACCGTGCGGAGCTTTGTATTCGACCGGCTCAGCGAGGAGCAGGTGGGGCAGCTGGAGATGATCTCCGCGGCGATCGCACAGGGGCTCCAGGAGGACGGGGCGCGGCCGGCGGCGGACGACGTGCCGTGGCGGCGGAGGTCGTCGTCGCCCTGCGCGTGACGCGACAGGGGTGACGCGGATCACACAGGCCCCTCCTTCACTGACCTCCGTTCGCGCCGCCCTCGCCCCGGGTCGGGGCGCACTCCGGCGTCGTCCACGTAGGCCACGCGGCCCCGCGGGCCATCCCGGCCACCCAGCCACCCGGCCGCCGCTGCCACGCCGATCACGCCGATCACCCGGCAGTGATGCTCGCCACACCAGCCCGCCCCCCATCCTCATTGCTTCAAATTTCAAGCACGAGTAGGGTTCCCCTCGCGCATCTGCTTCAAATCTGAAGCAATACGGCTGTGCAGCCGAACAGGAAACGGAACCCGGAGGCCCCGCATGCCCGACACACCCGCCGTCCTCGCCACCCCCCGCTCCCGCGTCCGGGTCCCGCTGCGCTTCCACGACGGCTACGAGGCCGACGCCGAGCTCGTCACCTTCCACGGGCTGGCCGACGGGCAGGAGCACGTGGCCGTCGTGCTGGGCGAGCCCGGGCCGGTTCCGCTGGTGCGGCTGCACTCCGAGTGCCTGACCGGGGACGTGTTCGGCTCCGTCCGCTGCGACTGCGGCCCGCAGCTGCGCGAGGCGGTCGAGCGCATAGCCGAGCGCGGCGGCGTGCTCCTCTACCTCCGCCAGGAGGGCCGGGGCATCGGCCTCTACAACAAGCTCGACGCCTACGCCCTCCAGGACGAGGGCCTGGACACCTACGAGGCGAACGCGGCCCTCGGACTGCCGGAGGACGCCCGCGACTACACGGCGGCGGCCCAGATGCTCCGGGCCCTGGGCATCGGCGAGCTGGACCTGCTCTCCAACAACCCCGACAAGGCGGGCCAGTTGCGGTCCCTGGGCGTCGACGTGCGCGACCGCGTTCCCACGGGCGTCTTCACCACCGCCCACAACGTCCGCTACCTGCGCGCGAAGGTTCTCCAGACCCAGCACACGCTGCCGCTGGCCGCGCTGACGGAACTCAGCGCGGGCTGAACCGCCCCCGGTCCGGCCGGGCACCGAACCGAGCTGCTTGCCCCTCGGTTCCTCGGGTACAGCCTTTGGAAGAGGGCGACCTCATCAGTACCCGGAGCTTTATGGAAGTGACCGTTTCGTGACCGATCTCGGCGGCCCCGGCGACCAACGGGTGAGGGGACCGGGCGATGGTCCGGAGGCCGTCGCATCGCAGATCGCCGATGCGGTGGAGAGTCTGACGGCGCTGTGGTCGGTCGCCGCCCAGGAGGCGTCCCTGCGCCTGTCCCTGCACCAGTTGCGGGCCCTGCGCACCGTGCAGGCGACGCCCGGCCTGAATCTGACGGCACTCGCGGAAGGCCTGGACATCGGCCTCCCCACGGCCAGCCGCCTCTGCGACCGCCTGGCGGCGGCCGGCCTGCTGGAGCGGGCCCCGCACCCCGACACCCGCCGCGAGGTGCAACTGCGGCTCACCACACACGGCCGGCATGTGCTGGGGGAGGTCGCCGGCCGCCGCGCCCAGGCCCTGGCCACCGCGCTGGCCGCGATGGAACCGGCCGAACGGACGGCACTGCGCAGGGGATTGCGGGGATTCCTGACGGCCCGGGACAAGGTGGTACCGGGCGTCGACGGGATCGAGTGAGTCCCGGGAGGCGGACGGACGGCGTCTTCTCAGCGGTCGGCCGCCGGTGAACCCCCGCCGACCGTCCGGCCCCTCGACACCCGCCAAATCCCCGAGCCGTGGCGGCTCACACCACCGGGGCGGTCATAACCGCCGGCCGTCCCGCCCCCCGACACCCGTCAGGCCCCCGAACCCGGGCGGCTCACACCGCCGACCGTCCCGCCCCCCGACACCCGTCAGGCCCCCGAACCCGGGCGGCTCACACCGCCGACCGTCCCGCCCCCCGACACCCGTCAGGCCCCCGAACCCGGGCGGCTCACACCGCCGACCGTCCCGCCCCCCGACACCCGTCAGGCCCCCGAACCCGGGCGGCTCACACCGCCGACCGTCCCGCCCCCCGACACCCGTCAGGCCCCCGAACCCGGGCGGCTCACACCGCCGACCGTCCCGCCCCCCGACATCCGTCAGGCCCCCGAACCGTGGCGGCTCACGCCGCCGGCGGTCAGTACCGCCACGCAGGTGTCGTCCCGTGTCGGCCGGGCCGCGCTCCCGGCGTCGCGGAGCACCACCGCGGCCGCCACCGCCGGGTCGCAGCCAGGGAGAACACCGTCGTCGGGCGGCGTCCAGCGGCTGGGCAGGCCGTCGCTGTGCAGGACCAGCAGGCTGTCGGCCTGCCAGGGCACCCGCTGCACGGGCACGGACGCCGGGGCCTGCGCGCCCACGATGCCGGGGCGGGACAGCAGCGCCTTCCACGTGCCGCCGGTCCGCAGCCGGGCGCCGACATTGCCGATCCCGGCGAAACTCAACTCCCCCGCGCCCATGTCGAGCTGGGCCACCGCCACGGCCGCGCCCCGGGTGGGGCGCAGGGCCCGGCCCAGCCTCCGCAGGATCTCGGGAGGCGGCAGCTCGGACACGCCGCGCAGCTCCGCCACCGCCGCCGTGGAGGCCTCGGCCGCCTTCGCCCCGTGCCCGAGCCCGTCGGCGAGCAGCAGGGTCAGCCGGTCGCCGCCGCGCACCCGGCCCCAGGCGTCCCCGGACTGCTCGGCCCGGCCGAGGGGGACGTTGACACCCCCGGCGCGCGGACCGGGCGGGGGCGGCCCCTGGTTGCGGACGGCCGGCTCGTGGCCGATCCGGGCCATCACGACGGTGCCCCGGCCGGGGGCGCTGTGCAGATCGAAGTCGTTCGCTATGCGCCGGCACGTGCCCAGCCCGGCGCCGAGGGAGGTGGCGACGGTCGTGGTGTATCCGTCGCGCATCGCCGCGGCGACGTCGGGGATGCCGGGGCCGTGGTCGACCGAGACGAGCTGCACCGCCGGCCGGTGGTCGTCGTCGTGCGCCCGCTCGACGAGGTTGATCAGCACGCGCCCGCCGCCCGCGTGCCGCAGCAGGTTGGTCGCCAGCTCCGTCGCCACGAGCGCGGCGGTCGCGGTGCGGTTCGGGGGCAGGCCGGCGCAGGCGCTGGCCTCCTCGGCCGCCACCCGGACGTCCCGCACCCGGGTCGAGTCGTCCACCGGCACGTCCCAGACCCTGCTCATCACGGCACCGTCCGGGAGGGCGGTACGACGGTGGCCCAGGCGGTGACGGTGACGGTGGTCCCCTCACCGGGCCGGCTGTCCACCTCGAACTCCTGCACGAGCCGTTTGGCCCCGCTCAGGCCGAGCCCGAGCCCGCCGCCGCTGGTGTACCCGTCGGTCAGCGCCTGGTCCAGGTCGCGGATGCCGGGCCCGGTGTCGACGAAGGCCAGCCGCAGTCCGTGCGACTGCCCCATGGTGAGCGGAGTGATCTGCACATGGCCGCCCCCGCCGTGGACGAGGGTGTTGCGGGCCAGTTCGCTCGCCGCCGTGACGAGCTTGGTCTGCTGCACCAGCCCGAACCCGAGCTCGGCGGCGGCCTGCCGGACCTGCTGCCGCACCCAGGCCAGATCGGCGTCCGAGCCGATCGGCAGGCTGGCCGGGCCGGCATGGCGGGAAGTCTGCATCACCAACTCCCCTCGCCCCGGCGCGTGGTCACACCGAGCAGCTCCATCGCACGTTCGACGTCCAGGGCCGTCCGCAGTCCGGGCAGGGTGAGCCCCAGCTCGACCAGGGTGATCGCCACCGCCGGGCGCATCCCCGCCAGCACCGTACGGGCCGCCAGCAGCTTGGCTCCGGCGGCGATCTCGGCGAGGACGCGGCCCAGGAAGGAGTCGACGATCTCCACACCGGAGATGTCGATCACCACCCCGTTCACCCGGGAGTGCGAGATCCGGTCCGTGACGTCCTGCTGGAGCTGCTCGGCCATCCCGTCGTGCAGCTCCCCCTGGAGAGTGACGAGCAGGACGTCGCCCAGCTGGAGGACCGGCACCGTGAAGCCGTGTCCGCCCGGGGGCCCGTGTCCCGCCGGCCCGGTCACCGCGTGCCCGCGTCCGCCGCCGCGCCGGCCACCCGCAGCGGCGCGATCTCCACACCCTGCTGACTGAGGGCGTAGGCGAGCGCGTCCGCCAGGCTCGAACGGGTGAGCACCGTACCCAGGTCGATGCCCAGATGGACGATGGTCTGCGCGATCGCGGGCCGGATGCCGGAGACGATGCACTCGGCGCCCATCAGCCGGGCCGCGGCCACGGTCTTCATCAGATGCTGGGCGACCAGCGAGTCGACCGTGGGCACGCCGGTGATGTCGAGGATGGCGTACCGGGCGCGCTCGGCGACGATCGCGTCCAGCAGGCTCTCCATGACCACCTGGCTGCGCGCGCTGTCGAGGGTGCCGATCAGCGGCACCGCGACCGTGCTGTCCCAGAGTTTGATCACCGGGGTGGCCACCTCGTGCAGCTGCTCGCGCTGCCGGGCGATCAGCTCCTCGCCCGCGCTGACCGTCGTCTCCAGCACGACCAGGCGCAGCGTGCCCATGAGCACGGTCAGCGCCACCACGGCCTCCTGGGCCTCGGGGGCGTAGGGCTCCGGGAACTCCGCGCGCAGCAGGTCGGCCACCGGTTCACGCAGGGCGGCCACTTCGGTGGCGACCCCGTCCGGGTCGATGCCCGTGCGGGCGCGGGAGGCCGCCATGCGCCCCAACTGGTCGCGCACCGACTCGAAGCCGGCCGCCCGGATGTCCTCCAGCCGCCCCGAGGCCGCCACGGCCGCCAGCGCGGCGGTCACGGCCCGGCCCGCCTCGACCGCCTCGTCACGCGACACGGTGAAGACCGTGCGGAACAGCGCGGCGTCCGCCCAGCGCTGGGCGATCTGCTCCCGGCGCCGCTCCAGGAATGCGCTCACCTGGTATGCGGCCGGCTCGTGTTCCGCGTTCTCTTCCGACACCGACACTTGTATCGCTCCCTTGCACGGGCCGGACCGAGGTCGCGCGACGGCGCCTCAGCCGTTACTTGCCGTATGACAAACATTAGTGCCGGCGTGCGGCACCACCAAACAACTGCCCGCCGGCGCTCCCGACCTGCGTCTTCCCCCAGCCCCTACCGACCACGCCAGTCCAGGCACACCACGAGGGCGTCGTCGTCCGGAGTGGACTCGCCGCGATGACCCGTCAGTTCGCGCAGGACGGCCCGGGGCACCTCGGCGGCGGGCAGCAGCCGGGTCGCCTGGATCGCCCGGGTCAGGGCCGCGTCCCCGTAGGCCTCGCCGCCCGGGGAGGCGACGTCGTACACCCCGTCGCTGACGAAGACCAGGCGGTCGCCGGGCTCGGCGCGGAACTCCTGGACGACGTAGTCGGTCTCCTCGAACATGCCGAGCGGCAGCTGGGCCTCGAAGGGCACCCGCTCCACCGCGCCCCGGCGCAGCCGCAGCATCCGCGGCGACCCGGCGTCCACCACCCGGACCTGCCCGGTGGCCAGGTCGAAGTCGAGCATCAGCACGGAGAGATAGCAACGGCCCCGGTAGTGGGCGTACACCGCCTGGTCGGCCAGGGCCGCCTGGTCCTCGATGGGCAGCCCGGCCCGGCGCGCGTTGCGCAGGGCGTTGATCGCCAGGTTCGTCAGCAGCGAGGCCTCTATACCCTCGCCCATGCCGTTGGTGACGTAGAGACTGAGCCGGTCGGCCGAGGCGGACCAGTCGAAGTTGTCCCCGAAGATCGCGTACGCCGGTTCCAGCTGCGCGCCCAGTTCGTACTCGGGGCGGGCGCAGGAGCGGCCCGGCAGCAGCTGCCACTGCATCTCGGCCGCCAGCGTCAGCCGGTCCCGGCGGCGCGCCTGGAGATACACGTCGGTGTCCCGCTCGGCCACGACGACCTCGTGCCCGAGCACTTGGGCGATCTCGGCGAGCTCGCCCAGGCAGCCGTCGGCGTGCCCGCCGCCCGGCAGGGTCACGGTCAGCACCCCGAGGCGGTCGCCGCGCACGGTGACGGGCAGATGCACCCGCACCAGATCACCCGACAAGGCCTCCACGTACGGCTCCTGCGCACCGAAGGCCCGGCCCGCCGGACTGTTGTGCACGGACACCGGCGGGAGGGTGCGCGGCAGCACGGACACCGGCTGGAGCACCGTCAGCCCGTAGTCGGCCAGGAAAAGCTCGACGGAGTCCGCCGCGTACTGATCGGTCAGTACACGACGGACCGCGTCCAGCAACTGGTGGGGGGCCGCCGTGCGCAGCGCGCGCTCGGCGGCCACGAATCTGTGCGTGATCGTGGTCACGGTGGTCTGTTCACCATCCTCGGTGGGACGTCGACACGTCCTCGGAAACGGTTTCTCGTCTTCGGGCCCGGGAGGCGGGTCCCGGGCGGCTCACATCACGCCTAGTACGCTGACGGCCATCCCGGTGCCTGCGAGAGTGTGACTGTGACTTCCCTCCGACCCCGCCCTGAGCCAGCAGAGGTCGCCCGTGTGACCTCCACGGCCGCGGAGTTGCTGGAAGTCCTCTGGGGCAGCGCCTCGACGGCGCCGGCCTCCGCCTCTCAGCTGCGGGTGCTGCTCATCCTCGAACACCACGAGGGCATCAACCTGCGCACGCTCGCCGACTCCCTCGCCTCCACACCGCCCTCGACCAGCCGGCTCTGCGACCGGCTGCAGGCGGCCGGATTCGTCGAGCGGGAGGTGGGTGCGGCCGACCGGCGCGAGGTGCGCCTGCACCTCAGCGGCCGGGGCCGTACCTTCCTCGCCGACCTGCGGGTACGCCGGGAGCAGGCGCTGCGCGCGGTGCTCGACCAGATGCCCGCGGCGAAGCGGGTGGCGCTGCTGCAAGGGCTGGAAGCGTTCTGCGACGCGGCGGCGGCCCAGATACACGACGACTCCGAAGACTCCCCCTCGTCCGGCACCCGGACTGCCTGAACCACCCGCGCACGGAATCGGCCCTTCCGGTCCCTTCCCCCGCACATTCGGCACGCCTAGGCTGTTGCCCTCCACCTATAGTTGTCAAACGACAACCGTCTGCTCCGCCAACCCCTCGCCCTTCTCCCGCGCACCGCACCGCCCACCCTCCTCTGCCCTACCGTCGCAGCACAGGACCGGGTACCCCGACACCGCCTCGACCTGCGCCGACTGTGGTCAACGTCTCGCCGGGGCATATGCCGGGCATGAGCCGGGCGATGGCGGGTAACGGCGCTGGAGGTGGCCTGTCGGGGGATCGGAGCGGGCCGGAACAAGAGGGAGGGCCCGTGACGGCGACCACGCGCATCGGCACGACGACGGATTCCGCCACCTACACCGGTGAGGAACTGCCGCAGATCGCCGAGCCCCAGAAGCTCGCCCCGCAGGACGCACGCGGGCTGACCGGCCAGTTCCTCGACCGGCTCGCCGTGCTCGAGGAAGGCACACCCGAATACCAGTACGCCCGCAACACGCTCATCGAGATGAACATGTCCCTGGTGCGCTTCGCGGCCCGCCGCTTCCGCACCAGCGGCCAGTCCATGGAGGACATCGTCCAGGTCGGCGTCATCGGCCTGATCAAGGCCATCGACCGGTTCGAGGTCTCCCGCGAGGTCCAGTTCACCAGTTTCGCGGTCCCGTACATCATCGGCGAGATCAAGCGCTTCTTCCGTGACACCTCCTGGGCCGTGCACGTGCCCCGCCGCCTTCAGGAAGCCCGCACCGAACTCGCCAAGGCCACCGAGGAACTCGCCTCCCGCCTCGGCCGCGCACCGAAGGTGGCCGAACTCGCCGCCCTGATGAACCTGACGGAGGAAGAGGTCGTCGAGGCCCAGATCGCCGCCAACGGCTACCTGTCCTCCTCCCTCGACGCCACGGTCACCGGCGACCCCGACGAAAGCGACACCACGCTCTCGCAGTTCATCGGCGAGGAGGACCCGGCCCTCGAACTCGTCGAGAACTTCCACGCCCTGGCCCCCCTGGTCGCCGAACTCGACGAACGCCAGCGCCTCATCCTCCACCTCCGCTTCGTGGAGGAACTCACCCAGGCGGAGATCGGTGCCCGGCTCGGCATCTCCCAGATGCACGTGTCCCGGCTGATCTCCCGCACCGTGGCCCGACTGCGGTCGGGGATGCTCGCCACCGGCTGACCTCACCCCCGCAACGACAAGAGCCCCGGCCCGGAGACAATCCGGACCGGGGCTCCCCCGTAGGCCCTGTGGGACTCGAACCCACAACCAATGGATTAAAAGTCCACTGCTCTGCCAATTGAGCTAAGGGCCCAGGCGATGTCGCCCCCACGAGCATAACCGGACGACGCCGCCTCTCCGATCGGGTATCGGTCTCCCGGCCCTGTCGAACGGACGAACAGGGCCGACGAGCGCCCCCGACCGACCGGTCCGGGCGTGTCCGCGCCAGCCCGCCGGAACGACGAAGCGCCGTGGCCCACCCGTTGGGACGGAACCACGGCGCTCCTCACACGCTGATGTCAGCCGTTGCGCTTCCAGCGCGGCTTGTCCTCGCGGCGCTGGAACGAGCCGCCACCGCGGTGCTCGTCACGACGGCCGGAAGGACGGTCGTGACCGGAGGTGCGGAAACCGGGACGGTCACCCTGACGGTCGCGATTGAACGGGCGGTCACTGCCACGGTGCCCACCGCGCTCGTCCCGGCGCTCGAACGGGCGGCCCGGACGCTCATCCCGACGGAAGCCGCCACCACGGCTGTCGTCACGACGCTCGAAACCACGGCCACCACGGTCATCACGACGCTCGAACGAACGCCCACCACCACGGTTGTCATCACGACGCTCATCCCGACGGAAGCCGCCACCACGGCTGTCGTCACGACGCTCGAAACCACGGCCACCACGGTCATCACGACGCTCGAACGAACGCCCACCACCACGGTTGTCATCACGACGCTCATCCCGACGGAAGCCGCCACCACGGCTGTCGTCACGACGCTCGAAACCACGGCCACCACGGTCATCACGACGCTCGAACGAACGCCCACCACCACGGTTGTCATCACGACGCTCATCCCGACGGAAGCCGCCACCACGGCTGTCGTCACGACGCTCGAAACCACGGCCACCACGATCGTCACGACGCTCGAACGAACGCCCACCACCACGGTTGTCATCACGACGCTCATCCCGGCGGAAACCACCACCACGACTGTCGTCACGACGCTCGTACGAACGCCCGCCGCGGTCGTCCCGGTCCGCCCGGTCGACGTCCTGCGCCGCCGGCTGCTCGGGCACGGACACCTCGACCGCCGCGGCCACCGCCGCCTGCGCCTCGGCCACCGCGGCCTCCGGGTCCTCACCCTGCTCACGAGCGACCCGCGCCACCAGACGGTCGGCCTCCTCGCGCAGCTCGCTCGCACGCCGCTGCGCCCGCTCCAGCTCCTTGGCGAGCTGAGCGACCTCACGCTCGGCCTGCTGCGCGGCACTGCCCACCGACTCGGCCTGAACCTCGGTCATCGACCGGGCACCGGTGATCTCCGCGACCTCCGGGTCGAACGCGCCGGCGCCCTGGATGATGTGACGCCCGGCGTCGACGCCCGCGTCCTCCATCAGCCGGAAGATCTGACGCCGCTGATGCGGCAGCGACAGCGACACGACCGTGCCCGTGCGGCCGGCACGCGCCGTGCGGCCCGCCCGGTGCAGGTAGTCCTTGTGATCACCGGCCGGGTCCACGTTCAGCACCAGGTCGATGCCGTCGACGTGAATACCGCGAGCGGCGACGTCCGTCGCGACGAGCGCGTTGACGTAGCCCTTCTTGAAGTCCTCCAGCACACGCGTACGCGCACCCTGCGTCATACCGCCGTGCAGCGCGTCGGCCTTCACACCGGAGTCGCAGAGCTGCTCGGCGATACGGTCCGCGCCCAGCTGGGTGCGGACGAAGATGATCGTGCGGCCCTTGCGGGAGGCGATCGCGGCCGTGACCGGCGCCTTGTCCTTGGGCTTCACGATGAGAATGTGATGCGACATGGTCGTCACGTTGCCCTGGGCGCTGTCGACCTCGTGCGTGACCGGGTCGGTCAGATAGCGCTTGACCAGCGTGGAGATCTCGTTCTCCATCGTGGCCGAGAACAGCATGCGCTGGCCGCCGGCCGGAACCTGGTCGAGCAGCTCGGTGACCTCGGGCAGGAAGCCCAGGTCCGACATCTGATCGGCCTCGTCGAGAACGGCGATCTGCACGTTCTCCAGCGAACAGGCACCGCGGTTGATGATGTCCCGCAGCCGGCCCGGCGTGGCGACCAGCACGTCGACGCCCCGCTCCAGGGCGTAGATCTGGTTGCCCATCGACGTACCGCCGCAGACGACCTTCATCTTCAGGCCGAGGACGTCGCCGTAGGGCTGCAACGCGTCGGCGACCTGCATGGCCAGCTCACGCGTCGGCGTCAGGATGACCGCACGCGGCTTGTGCTTCTCGGTACGGCCACCGGCCAGCGTGGCCAGAGTCGGCAGACCGAACGACAGAGTCTTGCCGGAGCCCGTGCGGCCACGGCCGAGGATGTCCTTGCCGGCCAGGGCGTCCGGAATGGTCGCGGCCTGGATCGGGAAGGGAGTGGTCACGCCGTTCTGCGCAAGCTTGCGCACAACGCCTTCGGGAAGACCGAGGTCCGTGAACGTGGCCTCGGGGGCGTCCTCGATTGCCTCGTTCTCGGGCACGACGACGTGATCAGTACTGGCGATGGACATGCGAATGCGAAACCTTCCGGAGTCTCAAGTCGGCACGCGCCCGTCAACTCCGTGATTCGCGATTCGCAATACGACCGCCTCAATGCGGTCCACCACGGCAAGGGAGAGTACGCGCCACACGGCGCGCTCTGCAGTGGCGCCGGGCAAGATGGGATCAAACGATCTGCCACCATACGCACTCCGGACCCCTCAAGGCAAACCGGACCGCGCAGGAACAGCGGGCCACCCTCCGACAACCGAACGGCCACCCGAGAGCTGCAACCACCCGCCACCCGGAAATGTTCCCACCCCGGCCCACAGACTCCCCACCCCACACCGCACCCCCACCTCACGCCGGCGAACCCGCCTCCGGCGCCGGCTCCCGCTGCGCCAACTGCGGCCCCGGCGGCTCATGCGCCGACGACGACGGCTCCGGCGTCGGCTCCGGCGACACCGTCGGCTCCGGCGGCGTCGGCGTCGGCTCCGGCTCCACCGTCCGCGTGGGCGCCGGCGGCACCGGCGGCCTCGGCGAGGGCCGCGACGGCTTCCCCGGCCCGTCACGCCCCGGCACCGACGGACTCACATCAGCGCTCGGCGACACCTCGGGGGACGCCGACCCCCGCCCCCCGCCCCCCTTGCCCTTCCCGTCCTTCTGGCCCTTGCCACGCCCCCGCACACCCTCGGCCCCCGCCACGCCGAACCCACCGCCACCCGAAACCGCCGGCCCCCCATCGGGCGCCCCACCACCCGGCCGACCGGCCGAGTGCGACGGCTTGACACTCCCGCCCACGTCGTCGTCGCCGACACTCATACAGCCGGCGGCAGCGGCGACCGCCACGACCGTGACGGCCAGTCGGACGGGTACGTACAAGGGGCGCACGGGGCCACCTCCGGAAGGCGCGATGGAGTCAACACCTCCAACTCCCCCCGCCCACAAGAGGACACGCGCCCCGCATTCACAACCCGATCACCCATAGCCCAGAGCGTGAAGACGCGCGTCATCAATGCCGAAGTGATGCGCGATCTCATGCACCACAGTGATCTCCGTCTCCGCGACGACATCCTCCCGCGACTCACACATCCGCAACGTCGGATTCCGGTAGATCGTGATCCGATCCGGCAACACACCGGCGTACCACTCACCCCGATCCGTCAACGGAGTCCCCTCGTACAACCCCAACAACTCCGGATCGTCCGCCGGCGGCTCGTCCTCGACGAACACCGCGACGTTGTCCATCAACCGCATCAACTCCGGCGGAATCCGGTCCAGCGCCTCGGCGACCAGCTCCTCGAACTCCTCACGCGTCATCTCCAGCACACGCCCATTGTCCGGCACCACCCCACCGCACGAGAGCCCTCCCGCTCCGCATATCCACCCACCCACACGGGCATACGCGACCAATGGCCCGCGTCCCCGCCGCAGTCCGGAGCGTCCTCAACCCGATCCTCCAGGGCCCACGCGCCCTGACCCGCCACTACCGCTCACGCCAGGCACCCACCACCATCGAACTCGTGGCACAGCCGCACCCCTGGGCCCGGGCGGCAGGACTCGTGACCGTCGTCCTCCTCGGCGCCTGGCTCGGACTCCTCGTCGTCGGCAACGTCCGCGTCCCCGTCGGCCCCATGAACACCACCATGACCCTCCGCCCCTCCCTCACCGGCGGCACCAAAATCAACATCTCACCCCTCGGCGACCTCCAACTCGACAGCCACAACGCCCCCCTCCGCCTAGACGTCAACATCGACCAACTCGACCCCGACCGCTCCCAAGCCCTCGTCGACCACCCCGAACGCCTCTCCGGCCTCCAAGACGAAGTCAACGAAGACGTCGGCCGCGGCACCCTCGACCTCGCCCTCCGCTCCGGCGTCGCCGTCGTCGCCGGAGCCACCGCCCTCGGCCTCGCCGTCTACCGCCGCCCACGCCGCGCCCTCGCCGCCGGCGGCCTCGCCCTCACCCTCCTCGCCGCCTCAGGCACCACCGCCTACGCCACCTGGCGCCCCGACTCCGTCCTGGAACCCAAGTTCTCCGGCCTGCTCACCTCCGCCCCCTCCCTCGTCGGCAACGCCCGCAACATCGTCACCGAATTCGACATCTACCAGAAGGAACTGGCCCGCCTGGTCACCAACGTGACCAAGCTCTACGACGCCACCTCCACACTCCCCGCCTACGCGCCCGACCCCTCCACCATCCGGGTCCTGCACGTCTCCGACATCCACCTCAACCCGGCGAGCTGGAAGATCATCGCCTCCCTCGTGGAGCAGTACAAGATCGACGTCATCGTCGACTCCGGCGACACCATGGACCACGGCACAGCCGCCGAAAACGGCTTCCTGGACCCCATCGAAGACCTCGGCGCCCCCTACGTCTGGGTCCGCGGCAACCACGACTCGATGACCACCCAGCGCTACATGCAAAACCTGAAAAACGTCCACGTCCTGGACGACGCCAAAGCCAAAACGATCAAAGGCCTGCGCTTCGCCGGCATCGGCGACCCCCAGTTCACCCCCGACCGCTCCCAGCAGACAGGCGCCGAACAGTCCCAGGAACTCGCCGGCGCCCGACTGGCCACAGCCCTGCGCGACCAGAACACGGCCGGCACCCCGGTCGACATCGCCGTCACCCACGAACCCGACGCCGCCCGCGAAGTCGACGGAGAAGTCCCCCTGGTCCTGGCAGGCCACCTCCACCACGACGAGATGGAGATCCTGCCCTACGGCACCCGCCTCCGCATCGAGGGCTCCACGGGCGGCAGCGGCCTGCGCGCCATCGAGGGCAAGCACCCCGACCCCATCGAGACGTCGATCCTCTACTTCGACCGGGACACCCGCCATCTCCAGGCCTGGGACGAGATCGAACTGGGCGGCCTCGGCCTCACCACAGCCGAGGTCAGCCGCCACATCCCCAAGGAGAACCAGCCCGGCGCGAGCCCGTCCCCCAGCACCCCGCCGGAGGGCAGTCCGACGGCCTCCCCCTAAACCGTTTTGGCGATAGCTCCCCCCATCCCATATGCTTCTCACGTCCCCGACGCGCTGAGAAGCGCCCAGGCGGGCCGATAGCCCTCATCGTCTAGCGGCCTAGGACGCCGCCCTTTCAAGGCGGTAGCACGGGTTCGAATCCCGTTGGGGGCACGCACCACCCTGTGCGACACTGTCGTACGAAGCTTGGTCCTGTGGAGCAGTTTGGAGTGCTCGCCACCCTGTCAAGGTGGAGGCCGCGGGTTCAAATCCCGTCAGGACCGCTGAGGTTTCACGTGAAACCTCGTGGCTGGGTAGCTCAGTTGGTACGAGCGCTCGCCTGAAAAGCGAGAGGTCGCCGGTTCGACCCCGGCCCCAGCCACAGCTAAGGCCCCGATCCTCGGATCGGGGCCTTGTTGTATGTCTCGTGATCACACCCGTGGTACGAGCGATCGCGTCCGCTACCGAAGAGATGAGTCTCCCCGGCTCGCAGCTCGCCCCGCCGATGGCTTCGGCGTATGCGGCGCATCCAGCTCTACGCGATCAGCGTGAGAGCAGGGACCTGTGACTCGGCCCCGCAGACCCAGGTCCACCAGCCGCGATCGGCGATGACGTGGGACGCGTTCAGGTCCGCGTGCTCAACGAAGCCGCAGTTCCTGCAGGAGAACACGGCCTGTGTCGGCCGGTTCCTCTTGTCGATGTGATGGCAGCGTGAGCACTCCTGGCTGGTGTGGGCCGGGTGGACGTGCACCACCGGCACTCCGGCCCTGCGCGCCTTGTATGCGATGAAGGCGCCGAGCTGAGCGAAGGCCCAGGAGTGGATCGTGACGCGTTGGGGCTTCTTCAGCCGTGCCCGTTCGCGGATGCCGCCGAGGTTTTCCAGGGCGATGCCGCGGCCGGTGCGTTGGGCCTCCGTCACGATGTGCTTACTGATCTTGTGGTTGATGTCGCGGGTGCGCCGGGCTTCCTTTCCCGCGCGGGGTTTGGCTCGCCGTTTGGCGGATCGGGTGTGCTTCCTTGCGAGGTTGTCTCGGTTGCGGCGGTCGTTCTGTCGGCTGCGGTTGAGGTGCCGGCCGCTGTGCCGGTGGCCGGTCGAGGTGGTGGCGATGTTGGTGATGCCGAGGTCGACGCCGATGAATCCCCGCGGATCCGAGGTGGCGGGGGTTTCCGGGATGTCGATGGTGGCCAGGAGGTACCAGTGGCCGTTCTGGCTGGTCAGGTCGGATTCGCCTTGGCGATGGTGGGCGAGGAGGCGGAGTTGTGTTTCCTCTCCGGTGAAGGGGAGGCGTTTCATGCGTCCGGCCACGGTCCAGATGGAGACGGTGCGTTGTGTCATCTGCCAGGACAGCATGCGGTCGTCGTAGGGCTGGGCGCCCTCGGGTCGGAAGGTGATGGGTTTTTCGGTGGCTCTGCGGAAGCGTGTGGAGCCGGGTCTGCCGAGGTGTCCGGCGTTGAGGTTGCCGGCCAGGGCTGTGTAGGCGTCGCTGGTCTTTTTGATGACGTGCTGGGCTGCCTGGGTCCGAGGGACCATCGGGTTTTGAGCTGGGTGTAGGTCAGGGCGCGTAGTTCGCGGTTGCGTGTGATGCCGGTGGTGAAGGCCGTGTGGGAGACGTGGTCGGCTGCCGCGTTGCAGGCGTGGAGGGTTGCCTGGAGTGCCGATGCCTGTTCGGGGGTCGGCAGGAGTTTGACGCGGATCACGAGCTTCACGTGCAGGAATGTAGGGGGAGGGCGGGGCTGTGTTCAGGTGATCGATCTTCGGTCACTCGATTGAGTGGCTGGTCGGTCGTGTGCTCGCAGGGCGTCTTCTTGTGTGGTCGAAATCCGTTCGCCTCTGTTTTGCGGGGGATGAGATCCTGGATCGCGTATGTCTACGCACTCTGCCTCCGCCCTCGGCGCCCTCGCCCCCCGCCTGTCCGAGCTGTCCCTGCGCGATGCGCATCGGCTCGGGCGCAGGCTCGAAGGTGCGCGCAAGATTCGTAAGCCGGAGGCGCGGGCCGCCGTGCTCGCCGAGATCGAGGCGGAGGTGGGCAGGGCCGAGGAGCGGATGGCCGGGCGGCGTGCCCTGGTGCCGGAGGTCTCGTATCCCGAGCAGTTGCCGGTCAGCCAGAAGAAGGGCGATATCGCGGCGGCGATTCGTGATCATCAGGTCGTGATCGTCGCCGGTGAGACGGGTTCGGGGAAGACGACGCAGATTCCCAAGATCTGTTTGGAGCTCGGTCGCGGTGTGCGCGGCATGATCGGGCATACGCAGCCTCGTAGGATCGCCGCTCGTACGGTGGCCGAGCGGGTTGCCGAGGAGTTGGACACCCCGCTCGGTGGGGCCGTGGGCTGGAAGGTCCGTTTTACGGATCAGGTCGATCCGGATGCCACGTTCGTGAAGCTGATGACGGACGGCATCCTGCTCGCGGAGATCCAGACGGATCGGGAGCTGCGTGCTTACGACACGATCATCATCGACGAGGCTCACGAGCGGTCCCTGAACATCGACTTCTTGCTGGGTTATCTGGCTCAGTTGTTGCCGAAGCGGCCTGATCTCAAGGTCGTGATCACGTCGGCGACGATCGATCCTGAGCGCTTTTCGCGGCATTTCGGTGATGCCCCGATCATCGAGGTCAGTGGCCGTACGTATCCCGTGGAGGTTCGTTACCGGCCGCTTCTGGAGGAGGACGGCGACGACGCCGACCGGGACCAGATCACGGCGATCACCGATGCCGTGGAGGAGCTGCAGCGGGAGGGTAAGGGCGACATCCTGGTGTTCCTCTCGGGTGAGCGGGAGATCAGGGACACGGCCGACGCGCTCACCAAGAAGAATTTCCGGTTCACGGAGATTCTGCCGTTGTATGCCCGGTTGTCGCATGCGGAGCAGCATCGTGTGTTCCAGCCGCATTCGGGCCGCAGGATTGTTCTGGCCACGAACGTGGCGGAGACCTCGTTGACGGTTCCGGGTATCAAGTACGTGATCGATCCGGGGTTCGCGCGGATCTCTCGTTACAGTCACCGTACGAAGGTGCAGCGGCTGCCCATCGAGCCGGTCTCGCAGGCCAGTGCCAATCAGCGCAAGGGTCGTTGTGGTCGTACGTCGGACGGTATCTGTATCCGTCTGTACAGCGAGGACGATTTCAACGCGCGTCCGGAGTTCACGGATGCGGAGATTCTCCGGACGAATCTCGCTTCGGTGATCTTGCAGATGACGGCGGCCGGCCTGGGAGACATTGAGAAGTTTCCCTTCATTGATCCGCCGGACCATCGCAACATCCGTGACGGTGTTCAGCTGCTCCAGGAGCTGAACGCTCTGGATCCGGCGCAGAAGGATCCGCGTAAGCGGCTCACGGACACCGGTCGCAAGTTGGCTCAGTTGCCGGTCGATCCGCGGTTGGCGCGGATGGTGCTGGAGGCGGACAGGAACGGTTGTGCGCGTGAGGTGATGGTGATAGCCGCCGCGCTGTCCATTCAGGATCCGCGTGAGCGTCCGGCGGACAAGCAGGCTCAGGCTGATCAGCAGCATGCCCGGTTCAGGGACGAGACCAGTGATTTCCTGGCTTACCTGAATCTGTGGCGTTATGTCCGTGAGCAGCAGAAGGAGCGGGGTTCGTCGTCCTTCCGCCGGATGTGCAAGCAGGAGTATCTGAATTTCCTTCGCATCCGTGAATGGCAGGACATTTATACGCAGTTGCGTACGGTCGCGAAGCAGATGGGCATTCATCTCAACGAGGAGGACGCCCCGGCCGACCGCGTCCATCTCTCCCTGCTGGCCGGCCTGTTGTCGCACATCGGCATGAAGGATGTGAAGGAGGGCGCGAAGAACGAGTACCTGGGGGCGCGTGGTGCCAAGTTCGCGGTCTTTCCCGGTTCGGCGCTCTTCAAGAAGCCGCCGCGTTTCGTGATGTCCGCCGAGCTGGTCGAGACGTCGCGTCTGTGGGCACGCGTCAACGCCAGGATCGAGCCCGAGTGGGTCGAGCCGCTCGCCGCGCACCTGGTCAAGCACTCGTACAGCGAGCCGCACTGGGAGAAGGACCAGGCCGCGGTGATGGCGTACGAGAAGGTGACGCTGTACGGCGTGCCGATCGTGGCGCAGCGGAAGGTCAATTACGGGCGGATCGATCCGGAGATCAGCCGTGAGCTGTTCATCCGGAACGCGTTGGTCGAGGGTGACTGGCGTACGCATCACAAGTTCTTCTCGGACAACCGGCGTCTTCTGACGGAGGTCGAGGAGCTGGAGCACCGGGCTCGGCGCCGGGACATCCTGGTGGATGACGAGACGCTGTTCGACTTCTATGACCAGCGGATTCCCGAGCATGTCGTCTCGGGCGCGCATTTCGACTCGTGGTGGAAGCACAAGCGGCATGAGCAGCCTGATTTTCTCGATTTCGAGCGCGAGATGCTCATCAACGAGAAGGCGGGCGAGGTCACCAAGGCGGACTATCCGGACTCGTGGCGTCAGGGGAATCTGAAGTTCCGGGTGACGTACCAGTTCGAGCCGGGTGCGGACGCCGACGGTGTGACGGTGCACATCCCGTTGCAGGTGCTCAACCAGGTGACGGACGAGGGTTTCGACTGGCAGATCCCGGGTCTGAGGGAGGAGTTGGTCACGGAGTTGATCCGGTCGTTGCCGAAGCCGGTCCGCCGGAACTACGTGCCGGCGCCCAACTTCGCGAGGGCGTTCCTGGACCGGGCCGTGCCGCTTCAGGAGCCTTTGACCACGACGATGGCCCGTGAGCTGAGGCTCATGGTGGGTGTGCCCTTCGAGGCGGACGATTTCGATCTGTCCAAGGTCCCCGACCATTTGAAGGTCACGTTCCGGATCGTTGACGAGCGGCGTCGCAAGCTGGCCGAGGACAAGGATCTGGAGGTCCTGAAGGTGCGGCTGCGCCCGAAGGCCCGTAAGGCTCTGTCGCAGGCGGCTGCGGCGACGGCCGAGCGCTCCGGGGGCGAGTCCTTGGAGCGCTCGGGCCTGACGGACTGGACGATCGGCGCTCTCACCCGGGTCTTCGAGACGCGTCGGGCGGGTCAGCCGGTGAAGGCGTATCCGGCGCTGGTCGACGACGGTGACACGGTGTCCGTGCGGTTGTTCGACACGGAGGCGGAGCAGGCGCTGGCCATGTGGAAGGGCACGCGGCGGCTGATCCTGCGGAACATTCCGGTGAATCCGGCGAAATTCGCGAGCGATCGCCTGACGAACGCGCAGAAGCTGGCGTTGTCCGCGAATCCGCACGGTTCGATACAGGGTCTGTTCGACGACTGTGCGATGGCCGCCGCCGACAAGCTGATCGGGGACTTCGGGGGGCCGGTGTGGGACGAGGAGTCGTACCGGAAGCTGTATGACAAGGTGCGTGCCGAGATCGTCGACACGACCGTGCGTACGGTGGGGCAGGTGCAGCAGGTGCTGGCCGCTTGGCAGGCGTGTGAGCGGCGTCTGAAGGCGGTGCGCAGTCCCGCGCTGCTGCCGAATCTCCAGGACGTGCGGGGGCAGTTGGACGCTCTGGTGAAGCCGGGTTTCGTGACGGAGGCGGGGGTGCGGCGCCTGCCGGACCTGATGCGCTATCTGGTGGCGGCCGACCGGCGTTTGCAGCAGATGCCGGTGAACGTCCAGCGGGACTCCACGCGGATGCAGAAGGTTCAGGAGATGCAGGACGAGTTCGCCTGGCTGCTGGAGCAGATGCCGCAGGGCCGGCCGGTGCCGTCGTCGGTGTTGGACATCCGGTGGATGATCGAGGAGCTCCGGGTCAGCTATTTCGCTCACGCGTTGGGCACGGCGTACCCGGTTTCCGACAAGCGGATCGTGAAGGCGATCGACGCGGCGGCTCCGTGACGGGGTGGGTACGGGGGGTGAGTTCGCGCCCGGGGCTCACCCTCCTGTAGAGTCTCTTCTCGCAGCGCAACGCACGAATGGCGCCGCGAAACCTGGTCCTGTGGAGCAGTTTGGAGTGCTCGCCACCCTGTCAAGGTGGAGGCCGCGGGTTCAAATCCCGTCAGGACCGCGTGATGAGAGCCCGGATCTTCGGATCCGGGCTCTTTTGTGTGCCCTGCCCTCGGCGTTCGGCTTCTGGGCCGCTCCACGCCGTCTTGACGCCCTTTCATTCCGTCGGTACCCCAGAACCAGGGCCGTTCTCTGTGGGGCCTTGTGGAGGTGGCGTATGGCGGCAGCGGTCAGGCACGAGACGCGGGCTCTGCTTCGCGCGCACTTGTCGGCCGCGTCGTCGTATCGGCACCTCACGCGGCACTGTCCGATCTGCCACCGTCTGCTGCGGCTGGCGATGGAGTCGGCGCCGCGTGCCGCTCAGGGCTCGGCTGCGGCCGGGGAGGAGGAGAGGCCGGCTCGCGTGTGATCGACGTGTTGTCCCAACGCCCGCTGGGGCGGGGGTTGCTGGAGCCGGAGGCTTCTCTACCGCACTTGCGGCAGGGCTAACAAGCCGCTTGGTATGTGACGGGTGTCACTGCATGAGTTTTGGAAAGTGCGGTATTCACCTCCCTCCTACAAAGAGTCAATTTTATATGTGCAATTGCACCCTGACCGGGGCGTCCCGCACAGGGGATCCGACACCCCTCCCCAGGCTCCTACAAGGCCGCTCACAGCAGCGTCGGTGGACCGACCGGGGGTGCACAAAAAAGATCGCGCTGGACCCGGCGGAGTCCAGCGCGATCGACGACGCACCCTTGTATGCCTGGAAAGCTCTGACTGGCGTGGGCGTGGGGCCTGTTGGGGCAGGTCCCGCGTCGTGTGGAGCTGTGGTTCAGGACGTCGCGGCCAGTTGGGGGAACCAGCCGGTTTGCCCGGTTATTCAGTTGTTCAGGCCTCGCTGCGCTGCTGCGGGATGCCCGCGAGCAGAGCGCGGACCTCGGCCTCGCGGTAGCGCCGATGCCCGCCGAGCGTGCGGATCGACGTGAGCTTGCCGGCCTTCGCCCACCGCGTGACCGTCTTGGGGTCGACGCGGAACATCGTGGCGACCTCAGCCGGGGTCAGCAGCGGCTCGGCATCAGGGGTGCGAGCGGTCATGAGCGGCCTCCTCGGGAGAACCGAACCTTCTCGGTTCTTTCCTCTAAATTCTGCACCTTGACCCGCGTTGCCCGAAATGGCGGACGCGAGTCGAGTCGGTTATAGGACGAACGGCTTGTCCTCGGCACTACAACTACACCATCCGTCCAGCCGCGTCGGCCAAACCGATGGAATTGCCCCTCCAGGTGTTCATCAGCGACGGAAGCCGATGGACCATGCCATAGCGGACAGTCACACCGCTGTGACGATCAGTCACAGGGCGATCAGGAAGTCACCAGACCCCCCAAAGCGTGCAATGCTGAGATTCCACCCATAGTGCAGCACCACGGGACGGAAGGAGCCCTCCCCGGACTCCTTGTCCTATTTTGGCATGAGGAGGGGCAAGGGACGCAAGAGCCTCGTACGTGTAGTCCGTCACGCTTGGCCTACTTGAGAGGTCTGCCCGGATCGGTCCCTACGTCCTTTGGTGACGGAGCCTCAGAAGACGCACAGCCGGCTTCAGGAACTTGATGCGAGGACGAAACCCCACATCGGGCGGTTCGTCAAACGTCAGTTCGTTACCGAGGGCGAGCGGTCCGCACGGTCATCAAGGTCAGGGGTCAGTTGGCCGACCGCAGATCCCGTACGGCACGCCACCGCTGCACGAGCCGGGCGTAGGCCTCCCCCGCGGCGGCCCCGTCGCCCCGGCGCAGCGCGGCGATGCCCTCCGCCACGTCCGCGGCGGAGTGGTCGCCCTCCAGCGCCCCGGCCGGCACCGCGTGCACCAGGCCGCCGTAGTCCAGCTCCACCAGCGAGCGCGGATGGAACTCCTCCAGCCAGCGCCCGACGTCCATCAGGCCGTCGATCAAAGGCCCCTCGTCCATGGCCTCCCGCAGGGCGCGCAGGCCTCGGGCCACCCGCCGCCGGGCCTGCACCATGGGGGTGCGGTAACGCAGCACGGGAGGGCTGTCGCCCGGGGCGCCCTTGTCGTACTCGCGCTCCTCGTCGGAGACCAGCACGAACCAGTTGATCGGCACCTGCCAGGTGGCTGTACGGATCCACGGCCGGGCGTCCGGGTTGATCGACAGCCAGCGCTCGTAGTCCTGAGTCGCCTGGCGCCGCAGGACGGGCGGCAGGACCGCGTCCATGACCGGCGGCGGGAGCTCCTCGGGGAGCTCGTCCAGGGCGAGCCAGCCGCGCAGCCGGGTGCGCCAGGGGCAGACGCAGACGACGCCGTCGACCTCGAGCACGAAGGCGTCCTCGCTCTCGTGCACCGGCACCGCAACCGGCGGGGTGGGGGCCAAGTCGGCCAGGGCCCGGCGCAGTTCGTCCTGGTACGAGGGGCGGTCCGTACGGCGGGCGTAGCGGGCCCACTGGCTGCGCTCCGGCTCGGGGAAGGCGGCCAGCGGTTCGTACACGCGCAGGTAGGTCGCGTAGGGGACGATCAGCGAGGTCACCTTGGGCACGCCTGCTCCCTCCCCCGCGCACCGCCGCGAAAACCTGCGGAACTCACTCGCGATCGCGCGGGAAATCCATGCAAATCGTCGCACGGGTGTACTCCGGTCGGAGGTGATCCTGTGCGCGGTGCGGTCAGCGGGCCCACCAGGCTCTAATCTCGTGCCCAACAGCCCCGCCACCCGCACGGGAGCTGGTCTCCGCCCGCCGCACCTACACAGGAGTCACCACCGTGACCGACGTAACCGGCGCACCTGCTGATGTACTGCACACCCTGTTCCACTCGGACCAGGGCGGACATGAGCAAGTCGTGCTCTGCCAGGACCGCGCGAGCGGCCTCAAGGCCGTCATCGCCCTCCACTCCACCGCCCTGGGCCCCGCGCTCGGCGGTACGCGCTTCTACCCGTACGCGAACGAGGCCGAGGCCGTCGCCGACGCGCTGAACCTCGCCCGCGGGATGTCGTACAAGAACGCCATGGCCGGTCTCGACCACGGCGGCGGCAAGGCCGTGATCATCGGCGACCCGGAGAAGATCAAGAGCGAGGAGCTGCTCCTCGCCTACGGCCGGTTCGTGGCCTCGCTCGGTGGCCGGTACGTCACCGCCTGCGACGTCGGCACCTATGTCGCCGACATGGACGTCGTGGCCCGTGAGTGCCGCTGGACGACCGGACGCTCCCCCGAGAACGGCGGCGCCGGGGACTCCTCGGTCCTGACCGCCTACGGCGTCTACCAGGGCATGCGCGCCTCCGCGCAGCACCTGTGGGGCGACCCTTCGCTGCGGGACAGGCGGGTCGGCATCGCCGGCGTCGGCAAGGTCGGCCACCACCTGGTGGAGCACCTGCGGGCGGAGGGCGCCGAGGTCGTCATCACCGACGTGCGCGAGGACGCCGTGGGGAGGATCCTCGCGGCCCACCCGACGGGCGTGACGGCCGTCGCCGACACCGCCACGCTGATCCGCGCCGAGGGCCTCGACATCTACGCCCCGTGCGCGCTCGGCGGTGCGCTGAACGACGACACCGTGCCCGCGCTGACCGCCACGGTGGTCTGCGGTGCCGCCAACAACCAGCTCGCCCACCCGGGTGTGGAGAAGGACCTCGCCGACCGCGGGATCCTCTACGCGCCGGACTACGTGGTGAACGCCGGCGGTGTCATCCAGGTCGCCGACGAGCTGCACGGCTTCGACTTCGACCGGTGCAAGGCGAAGGCGTCGAAGATCTTCGACACCACGCTGGCCATATTCGCACGTGCGAAGGAGGACGGCATTCCGCCGGCCGCCGCGGCCGACCGGATCGCCGAGCAGCGGATGCACGACGCGGCCCGGGCCCGCCGGGCCCGCCGGGCCCGCTGACCCCGGTCCGGTGCGGGACCGATCGCGGATGTCTCGCACGTTTGACCGGTACCCGCCGGTGGGCAGTTAGAGAGAACTCTCACTTCTACCGGCGGGTCGACCGCCGATAAGTGGTTAAAATCGCGGTTGACCAGCGAGGACGGGGCGCCTCGAAGGTCCTGGGCGCGGGCACGTCATGCGGGCGACGTACCGTATGGGCGCGGGCTCAGGTACCGTGGAAGCCCTACGGACCGGTCTCTCCGCGGAGAGTCCGTGCCGGACCATGAACGCGTGTCAAGACTCTGGGGCCGTCGAGCCCCGTCGTTGAGGGGGTCGAGCCATGGGGCGCGGCCGGGCCAAGGCCAAGCAGACGAAGGTCGCCCGCCAGCTGAAGTACAACAGCGGTGGGACTGACCTCTCACGCCTGGCCGAGGAGCTGGGTGCATCGCCTTCGAATCCGCAGCCGCCTAACGGCGAGCCGTTCGAGGACGATGATCAGGACGACGACCTGTACGCACGGTACGCCGACCTCTACGAGGACGACGACGACGAGGACGGCCAGTCCTCGCAGCATCGTCGCGGCGCTTGACCTTGCACTGAGCGCGTGCCCGGTCGGTGACTTCGGTCACCGACCGGGTTCTGTGCTGCTTGCAGGGTCACGAACCCCGTGCCTCAGCTCGCGTAGTCACCGATCAGGGCGGCACCAGTGGTGTGCTCGCCCCGGTTGGTGATCTCTCCGGCCACCCAGGCGTCCACGCCACGGTCGGCGAGGGTCGTCAGGGCCACGTCCACGGACTCCTGCGGCACGATCGCGATCATGCCGACACCCATGTTCAGGGTCTTCTCGAGCTCCAGGCGCTCGACGCTGCCGGTACGGCCGACGAGGTCGAAGATCGGGGCCGGCGTCCAGGTGGAGCGGTCCACGACGGCGTGCAGATTGTCCGGGATGACCCGGGCGAGGTTGGCCGCGAGTCCGCCGCCGGTGACGTGACTGAAGGCGTGCACCTCGGTGGTGCGCATCAGGGCCAGGCAGTCCAGCGAGTAGATCTTCGTGGGCTCCAGCAGCTCCTCGCCGAGGGTGCGGCCGAGCTCGTCGATGTGCGCGTCCAGGGCCAAACCGGCCTGGTTCAGCAGGACGTGCCGGACGAGGGAGTATCCGTTCGAGTGAAGACCGGAGGACGCCATGGCGATCACCGCGTCACCCGTCCGGATGCGATCCGCGCCGAGCAGCCGGTCGGCCTCCACGACGCCCGTGCCCGCGCCGGCGACGTCGAAGTCGTCCTCGCCCAGCAGGCCCGGGTGCTCGGCCGTCTCGCCGCCGACCAGGGCGCAACCGGCCAGCACACAGCCCTCGGCGATGCCCTTGACGATGGCGGCGACCCGCTCGGGGTGGACCTTGCCGACGCAGATGTAGTCGGTCATGAACAGGGGTTCGGCGCCGCACACCACGATGTCGTCCATGACCATGGCGACCAGGTCGTGGCCGATGGTGTCGTAGACGCCCAGCCGGCGGGCGATGTCGACCTTGGTGCCGACGCCGTCGGTGGCGGAGGCGAGCAGGGGCCGCTCGTAGTTCTTCAGGGCGGAGGCGTCGAAGAGGCCGGCGAAGCCGCCGAGGCCGCCGAGGACCTCGGGGCGCTGGGCCTTCTTCACCCACTCCTTCATCAGTTCGACGGCGCGGTCGCCCGCTTCGATGTCGACGCCCGCGGCTGCGTAGCTGGCGCCGCCCTCGGCATGGGGTTTCTCGGACATGGCTAAGGAGAACCTTCGTGTCGTACGGCAGGTGTTGCGGGCCGTCTACGGGCGGCGGATCGCGTCGGCTGCGGCCGTGGCGGCGGGGCCGGCGGCCAGTTCCGTCTCCAGCAGCTGCTTGCCGAGCAGCTCGGGGTCCGGGAGCTCCATCGGGTACTCGCCGTCGAAGCAGGCGCGGCACAGGTTCGGCTTGGCGATGGTGGTCGCCTCGATCATGCCGTCGATGGAGATGTAGGCGAGGGAGTCGGCGCCCAGGGAGGTGCCGATCTCGTCGATCGTCATGCCGTTGGCGATGAGCTCGGCGCGGGTGGCGAAGTCGATGCCGAAGAAGCAGGGCCACTTCACGGGCGGCGAGGAGATCCGGATGTGGACCTCGGCGGCGCCCGCCTCGCGGAGCATGCGGACCAGGGCCCGCTGGGTGTTGCCGCGCACGATCGAGTCGTCGACGACGACCAGGCGCTTGCCCTTGATGACTTCCTTCAGCGGGTTCAGCTTCAGGCGGATGCCCAGCTGGCGGATGGTCTGCGAGGGCTGGATGAACGTCCGGCCGACGTAGGCGTTCTTGACGAGGCCGGCGCCGAACGGGATGCCGGAGGCCTCCGCGTAGCCGATCGCCGCGGGTGTGCCGGACTCCGGGGTCGCTATGACCAGGTCGGCCTCGACCGGGGCCTCCTTCGCCAGCTTGCGGCCCATCTCCACGCGGGAGAGGTACACGTTCCGGCCGGCGATGTCGGTGTCCGGGCGGGCCAGGTACACGTACTCGAAGACACAGCCCTTGGGCTTCGCGTCCGCGAATCGGGAGGTGCGCAGGCCGTTCTCGTCGATGGCGACGAACTCGCCCGGCTCGATCTCGCGGACATAGCTGGCGCCGCAGATGTCGAGGGCGGCGGACTCGGAGGCGATGACCCAGCCGCGCTCCAGGCGGCCGAGGACCAACGGGCGGATGCCCTGCGGGTCGCGGGCCGCGTACAGGGTGTGCTCGTCCATGAAGACGAGGGAGAAGGCGCCCCGGACCTTCGGGAGGACGCTGTGGGCGGCCTCCTCGATGGTCAGCGGCGTGCCGTCCTCGTCGACCTGGGCCGCGAGGAGCGCGGTGAGCAGGTCGGTGTCGTTGGTCGCCGCGACGCGCGGGGTGCGGCCGCCTTCCTGCTTGGGCAGGTCGGCCACCATCTCGGCGAGCTGGGCGGTGTTGACGAGGTTGCCGTTGTGGCCGAGCGCGATGGATCCGTGCCCGGTGGCACGGAACGTCGGCTGGGCGTTCTCCCAGACGGAGGCGCCGGTGGTCGAGTAGCGGGCGTGTCCGACCGCGATGTGACCCTGGAGCGAGCCGAGGGAGGTTTCGTCGAAGACCTGGGAAACCAGGCCCATGTCCTTGAAGACGAGGATCTGTGAGCCGTTGCTGACCGCGATTCCCGCGGATTCCTGGCCTCGATGCTGGAGGGCGTAGAGCCCGAAGTACGTGAGCTTGGCGACCTCTTCGCCCGGAGCCCAGACACCGAAGACGCCACAAGCGTCCTGGGGGCCCTTCTCACCGGGGAGCAGGTCGTGGTTGAGTCGTCCGTCACCACGTGGCACGCCTCCGAGTGTAGGCGAGGTCGACCACTGGTCCGAATTGGGGATACCGGACTTTCCGGTGGATCACCGCTCGGCGACCGCCTGCACACGCGTACCGTTTTCGCTGGTCAGCGTGAGGGTTTGGTGATCCACTCGGTACGTCGACTTCCCGTCGAAAAGACGCAGCAGGGTCTTCTCGTCGGCCATGAGTGAGTCTTCGCACATCATTCGGGTCGTGGCAGGGGGGCCGAGGGTGATATGGCCGTCGCGGACCGTGGCCCTGGCGTTCACCTTGTTGCAGCCGAGGTTGCCGGAGACGGTGCCCTTCTTCTCGTCGAAGGTGAGGTGGGCCCGGCCGTCCGCCTTCGGGGTCGTGAAGGTCCATTCGGTGCCGGCCAGCGGGGCGTCCCGCGCCTCGGTCAGGCGGACGGTGTCGCCCCGGGTATTGGTGAGGGTGAGGCGGTCGCCGTCCACCTTCGCCTTCAGCTCCTGGCCGGACAGGGCGCGCGCGAGACGCGTCTCGAAGGCCATGGGCTTGTCCTCGCAGGCCATCTGAGTGGACCGGGTCTTGCCCAGCCGCACGCGGTCGCCCTCGACGGTGGCCTCGGCGCTGAAGTCGTTGCAGCCGTAGCTGCCCTCCGCCCGGCCCTCGTCGATGGTCACATGGGCGCCGCTGGGGGCCTGCTGCGTCCTGCCGTCCGCGGTGACGCTGTCCACGCTCCACCGCACACCGGTGAGCGGCTTCCCGGCATCGACAGAGCCGCTGCCGCCGTCCGCCGTCTCACTGCCGCAGGCCGCCATGAGCGGGACGAGCATGGCGGCGGCCGTCAGGGTCATGCGCTGCTTCTGCCTGTCCATGCCGCTTCGACGGGCGACCCGGGGGGATCGGTTCCCCTTATGTCATCAGGGGCAGGTAGGCCGACAGGTCCGCCCGCTCTCCGCTCGCGCTGACCTTTGCGTCCTGGAGGGCCTCGCCCCAGGCCAGCCGTCCGGTCGCGAGCCGGATCCAGGTCAGCGGGTCCGTCTCGACGACGTTGGACGGGGTGCCCCGGGTGTGCCTCGGCCCCTCCACGCACTGCACCACCGCGTACGGCGGCACCCTCACCTCCGTCGAACCGCCGGGCGCCGTCGCGGCGAGCGCGTCGGCCAGCAGCCGGGTGCAGGCGGCCAGGGCCTGACGGTCGTAGGGGATGTCCGGACCGGGTAGGGCGGCGTTGAGGTCGTCGGTGTGGACGACGAGTTCGACGGTGCGGGTGACGAGGTAGTCGGCGAGCGGCAGGGCGCCGGCGCTGGTGGCGAGCAGCCGGGTGCCGGGGTAGGTGTCGAGGTTCGCGGTGAAGCGGTGCTCGGCCCCGTTGAGGTGGGCGTCGAGGTCCGGATGCTCCTCGGCCAGGCGGCGTGCGGTGCCGGCGATCGCGGGGGCGTCGGCGGCGATGGCGAACGGCCAGTCGAGCAGCCGGCTGTCCTGCCGCGCGGGCTCGGGCTCCTGGAGCAGCCGGTCCACGGCGTCCAGGGCCATGGCGCAGTGCGCGGCCAGGTCGCGCACCGTCCAGTCACCGAGGCGCGTGGGCAGGGCCAGCCGGCCGGGGCCGAGGGTGCCCACGGCCGTGCGTATGTGCCCGAACTGGGCGAGCACGGCTGCTCGGGTCTTGACGGGGTCGTACGCGCGGGCGCGCTTCGTGGCCGGGGGCATGGCGTCAGCCTAAATGCGGGCTGTGACAGTCGGGGGTGCCTCGAAGATCTCCCCGTTGCCGGGGACGCCGATGCCGCTCCAGGTGAACGGGACGCCCCGGGCCGCGTCCGGGTCGGGCATGTCCATCAACTGGAAGTGCAGGTGCGGCTCGGAGGAGTTGCCCGAGTTGCCGCAGCGGGCGAGTACCTGCCCGGCCCGGACGCGGTCGCCCTCGCGGACGGTGAGGGAGCCGCGCCGGAGGTGGGCGTAGGCGGCGTAGACGCCGTCGCCGAGGTCGAGGACGACGTGGTTGCCGAGGATGCGCCTGGTGCCGCACAGCTCGCGCACCCAGCCCTCGATCAGCATGAGGTACAGCAACCCCGGCCAGGAGGTGCGGCTGAGGTGGTCGCGCTGCCGGTCCTCCGCCCGTACGACGGTGGCGTCGGCGACGGCGAGGACCGGGGCGCCGTGGCCCGGGAAGTCCTCCGGGCGGCGGGCGAGCGGCCACAGCCGGCGGAAGGCGGGGCGCGCGCCCGGCGCGGGCTCGGCGAGGACGTCGATGGCGTAGGTCTGGCCGTAGGCGTGGAGGCCGTGGCTCGGGGTCCGGTCGGCCGGGCTGTTGAGCGCGGACCAGCGGCCGGTGACGGGCGGGGCGACCTCGACGGGCTCGCGGGCCACCCGGGGGCTGTCCGGGGCGCCGCCCCACCGGTTCGCGACGGTGACGACGGCGTACGCGAGCACCAGCGGCAGCAGGTCCCAGAGGGCCGGATGGCTCCAGCCCAGGCAGACGTGGGCGATCACCAGACCGATGAAGACCAGCTGCAGCCCCCGGAAGGCGATCACGCCGAGCTTGCGTGCGGACATCCTGTTCCCCCTGTTCGTCTACGGGCGGGCCGCCGCCAGCGCCACCAGCAGCGGGACGACCCGCCCCGGCGGCACCTCGTGGCGGCCCCGGCCGGTGGTGTGCAGCCAGCCGGTGGCGGTGAGCTGGCGCAGATGGTGGTAGATCTGGCCGGTCGTGCCCACCTCGTCCAGCTCGGCGAGTTCGGCGGCGGTGCGCCGGCCGCCGAGGACCTCGCGCAGCAGCCGGAGCCGGACCGGGTGGCCGAGTGCCGCGAACGACTCGGCGGCCGTCGTCCATGCGCCGTCCAGCAGGTCCTCCGTGAGGGCGGTCAGCTGCCAGGCGTACTGCTCGCCCGTCGGCAGGCGGACGGAGCCGGTGTAGAGGACGCCGCCGTCGGCCGCTCCCGCCTCGGCCAGTTGCTCCTTCAAGCCGTTGAGCGCCCAGAAGTCGCTCCCGTCGATGCGGGGGCCGGTGTCCCGGGCGCCTTCCAGGGCCGCGAGGCGGCGTTCGAGGTCGGCGACGCGTTGTTCCAGTTCCACGGCTCCGAGATTACGGAACTACGTAATATCGTGCAAGAGCCGGTGTGCGCTGACCCGGTCCGGGCAGGGCGAAGCCCCCGCCCGGACCGGACGGGGGCTTCTGAGCGGTCGCCTACTTCAGCAGGGCCGGGATCGTGCCCTCGTGGATCTCGCGCAGCTCGGCCAGGGAGAGGGTGAACTCGCCCTGGACGTCGACCGTGTCACCGTCGACGACACCGATGCGGGTGGCGGGCAGGCCCCGTGCTCCGCACATGTCGTTGAAGCGGAGCTCCTCGGAGCGCGGCACGGCCACGACCGCGCGGCCCGCCGACTCGGAGAACAGGAAGGTGAAGGCGTCCAGACCGTCCGGGACGATCAGGCGGGCGCCCTTGTCGCCCAGCAGGGCCGACTCGACGACCGCCTGGATCAGACCGCCGTCGGACAGGTCGTGCGCGGAGTCGATCATGCCGTCGCGGGAGGCGGAGATCAGGATCTCGGCGAGCAGCCGCTCGCGCTCCAGGTCGACCTTCGGAGGCAGACCGCCGAGGTGGTCGTGGATCACCTGCGACCAGGCCGAGCCGCCGAACTCCTCGCGGGTGTCGCCGAGGAGGTAGAGCAGCTGGCCCTCCTCCTGGAAGGCGACCGGGGTGCGGCGGGCGACGTCGTCGATGACGCCGAGGACCGCGACGACCGGGGTCGGGTGGATGGCGGCCTCGCCCGTCTGGTTGTAGAGGGAGACGTTGCCGCCCGTGACCGGCGTGCCGAGCTGCCGGCAGGCGTCCGCCAGACCACGCACGGCCTCCGCGAACTGCCACATCACCGCCGGGTCCTCGGGCGAGCCGAAGTTCAGGCAGTCGGAGACGGCCAGCGGCTTGGCGCCGGTGGTGGCGACGTTGCGGTACGCCTCCGCCAGTGCGAGCTGGGCGCCGTGGTACGGGTCGAGCTTGGCGTACCGGCCGTTGCCGTCGGTCGCGATGGCCACGCCGAGGCCGGTCTCCTCGTCGATCCGGATCATGCCGGAGTCCTCGGGCTGGGCGAGGACGGTGTTGCCCTGCACGAAGTGGTCGTACTGGCTGGTGATCCAGGACTTGGAGGCCTGGTTCGGGGAGCCGACCAGCTTGAGGACCTGGTCCTTCAGCTCCTCGGAGGTCGCCGGGCGCGGCAGCTTGTTCGCGTCGTCGGCCTGGAGGTCGTCCTGCCAGGAGGGGCGGGCGTAGGGACGCTCGTAGACCGGGCCCTCGTGCGCGACCGTGCGCGGGTCGACGTCGACGATCTTGCCGCCGTGCCAGTAGATCTCCAGGCGGTCGCCGTCGGTCACCTCACCGATGACGGTGGCGATGACGTCCCACTTCTCGCAGATCTCCAGGAAGCGGTCGACCTTCGCCGGCTCGACGACCGCGCACATGCGTTCCTGCGACTCGCTCATGAGGATCTCCTCGGGCGAGAGCGTGGAGTCGCGCAGCGGGACGTCGTCCAGGGTGACGCGCATGCCGCCGGAGCCGTTCGAGGCGAGCTCGGAGGTGGCGCAGGACAGGCCGGCCGCGCCGAGGTCCTGGATGCCGACGACCAGCTTCTCCTTGAAGGCCTCCAGGGTGCACTCGATGAGCAGCTTCTCCTGGAACGGGTCGCCGACCTGCACGGCCGGGCGCTTGGACGGCTTGGCGTCGTCGAAGGTCTCGGAGGCCAGGATGGAGGCGCCGCCGATGCCGTCACCGCCGGTCCGGGCGCCGTAGAGGATGACCTTGTTGCCCGCGCCGGACGCCTTGGCGAGGTGGATGTCCTCGTGCCGCATCACGCCGATGGCACCGGCGTTGACCAGCGGGTTGCCCTGGTAGCAGGCGTCGAAGACGACCTCGCCGCCGATGTTGGGCAGGCCCAGGCAGTTGCCGTAGCCGCCGATGCCCGCGACGACACCCGGCAGCACGCGCTTGGTGTCGGGGTGGTCGGCGGCGCCGAAGCGCAGCGGGTCGACGACCGCGACCGGGCGGGCGCCCATGGCGATGATGTCGCGGACGATGCCGCCGACACCGGTGGCCGCGCCCTGGTAGGGCTCGACGTACGACGGGTGGTTGTGCGACTCGACCTTGAAGGTGACCGCGTAGCCCTGCCCGACGTCGACCACACCGGCGTTCTCGCCGATGCCGACGAGCATCGCGTCGGACTCGGGGGCCTTCTCGCCGAACTGGCGCAGGTGCACCTTGCTGCTCTTGTACGAGCAGTGCTCCGACCACATCACCGAGTACATGGCGAGCTCGGCCCCGGTGGGCCGGCGGCCGAGGATCTCCACGACCCGCTCGTACTCGTCCTTCTTCAGGCCCAGTTCGGCCCAGGGCAGCTCGACGTCGGGGGTCGCGGCCGCGTGCTCGACCGTGTCCAGAGGCGTCCGGCTCATGCGTTGACCAGCTTCTTGAGGATCGAGGTGAAGAACGGGAGGCCGTCGGTGCGGCCGGTGCCGATCAGCGGCTCGACGGCGTGCTCGGGGTGCGGCATGAGGCCGACCACGTTTCCGGCCTCGTTGGTGACGCCGGCGATGTCCCGCTGGGAGCCGTTGGGGTTGAAGTCCAGGTAGCGGAAGGCGACGCGGCCCTCGGCCTCCAGCTCGTCGAGCGTGTACGCGTCGGCGACGTACTGCCCGTCGTTGTTCTTCAGCGGGATGTGGATCTCCTGACCGGCCGAGTAGTCGGTGGTCCAGGAGGTCTCGGCGTTCTCCACCCGCAGCTTCTGGTCACGGCAGATGAAGTGCAGGTGGTTGTTGCGGAGCATCGTGCCCGGCAGCAGATGGGCCTCGGTGAGGATCTGGAAGCCGTTGCAGATGCCGAGCACCGGAAGACCGGCCTTGGCCTGCTCCAGCAGGGGCTCCATCACCGGCGAGAAACGGGCGATGGCCCCGGCGCGCAGATAGTCGCCGTAGGAGAATCCACCGCACAGCACCACGGCGTCGACCTGCTTGAGGTCTTTGTCCTTGTGCCAGAGGGCGACCGGCTCGGCGCCGGCGACGCGGATCGCGCGCTGGGTGTCGCGGTCGTCCAGACTGCCGGGAAAAGTGACGACGCCAATACGAGCGGTCACTTCACGGCCTCCGCGACTTCCTCGACCCGGACCGTGAAGTCCTCGATCACGGTGTTCGCGAGGAAGGACTCCGCAAGATCATGAATGCGGGCGAGGGCGGCCTCGTCGACCGGCCCGTCAACTTCCAGTTCGAAACGCTTTCCCTGGCGGACGTCCGAGATCCCCTCGAATCCCAGCCGCGGCAGTGCGCGCTGCACCGCCTGGCCCTGGGGGTCGAGGATCTCCGGCTTGAGCATGACGTCGACTACGACGCGTGCCACTGGCACTCCCGGTGTGTGGTGCTGAGCAGGTCCCTTCAGACTACCCGCACAAAATTTCTACGCGCGTTGACTTGTAGGAAACTACGTGACCGTCATCACGATCCCGCATCAACGGGACCGCATCATCGGGGCACACGAAATTTTCGGGAAAGATCCCGGATCGACACCCGAAAGCTATTGCCTCCGCCCGTCTCCGACCACCACGCTTCCAGCGAAGTCACTCCGCTCCCTCCTGATTCTGGACACGCGGAAGGATTTAGTCGGGCTTCACAATGTATTGCCAGGCACTGTACAAATGAATTGGCAAAGTGCCGCATGAAGGGACCGATATTCGTGGCGCAGAAGGTCGTGGTCACTCTCTTTGACGACATCGACGGCTCGGAAGCGGCGGAAACGATCGCCTTCGGACTGGACGGCAAGTCGTACGAGATCGACCTGAGTGAAGTCAACGCCGGAGAACTGCGGAAGGCGCTCGCGCCCTACGTGGAGGCCGGGCGCAAGCGATCCCGCTCGGGCAAGGCGTACCGGCAGACGGAGGTCGCCCCCGACCCGTCGGCCGTGCGCGCCTGGGCCCAGGCCAACAAGATGGACGTCCCCGCGCGCGGACGCATCCCCAAGAAGGTCTACGAGGCGTTCAGCGCCGCGCGGTGACGGCCCGTCGGGCCCCCGCCGATGCCCGGTCACCCGCCCCTCGCGCCAACCGACTTGCGCAGCACCCCGGCTGATCAGCTAGAGTCTGGAGCACGCCGAGGGGCGAGGCCGAGAGGCCCGGCTCACGGAGACATGCGGGTGTAGTTCAGTAGTAGAACATCCCCCTTCCAGGGGGAAGGCGCAGTGTGCGATTCCTGTCACCCGCTCTGCATCGCCGTACCGGTCGCTCATGGGGATATCCCCTGCCCGAGCTTGTCGAAAGCTCGGGGGAGGATCAGGTAGGCTGGTGCCCGCACCGGTCAGTGAAAGCTGATCGGGAGCATATGCGGACGTAGCTCAGTTGGTAGAGCGCAACCTTGCCAAGGTTGAGGTCGCGAGTTCGAACCTCGTCGTCCGCTCGGGAATGAAGACCCCGGCCCCTCAGGGCCGGGGTCTTCTTCGTGCCTCCGAGCGTCCGTCTGACATTTGTCATGCCGAGTGATGACAGCGCGCACTGCTGCCCGGCCCGCACGGCCGAGACGCTTGAGGCATGGAATCCAACGGACACGAACACGTGATTGAGGTCACTGACCTGCGGCGTGTGTACGGGGGCGGGTTCGAGGCCGTACGCGGCATCAGCTTTTCCGTACGGCGCGCGGAGATCTTCGCACTGCTCGGCACCAACGGCGCGGGCAAGACCTCGACCGTCGAAGTCCTGGAGGGTCTCGCGCAGCCGGCCGGCGGCAGCGTGCGGGTCCTCGGACACGACCCGTACACCGACCGGGCCGCCGTACGACCCCGCACCGGCGTGATGCTCCAGGAAGGCGGCTTCCCGTCCGAGCTCACCGTCGCGGAGACCGCGCGGATGTGGGCGGGATGCGTGAGCGGGGCACGGCCCCCGGCGGAGGTGCTGGCGCTGGTCGGCCTGGAGTCGAAGGCCGGCACCCGGGTCAAGCAGCTGTCCGGCGGCCAGCGGCGCCGTCTCGACCTGGCGCTCGCCCTGCTCGGCGATCCCGAGGTGCTCTTCCTCGACGAGCCCTCCACCGGGCTGGACGCCGAAGGCCGCCGGGCCACCTGGGAGTTGGTGAGCGCGCTGCGCGACCGCGGGACGACGGTGCTGCTGACCACGCACTACCTGGAGGAGGCCGAGCACCTCGCCGACCGGCTGGCGATCATGCACGAGGGGCGCATCGCCACCACCGGGACCCCGGCCGAGGTGACCGCGTCGGAACCGTCGCGGATCTCCTTCGAACTGCCCGACGGATACTTCGTCGGCGATCTTCCGCCGCTGGACGAGCTGGGCGTGTCCGGCCACGAGACCGACGGCCGCATCGTCCGGCTCCGTACGCGCGAACTGCAGCGGACGGCCACCGGACTGCTGATGTGGGCCGCCCGGGCCCGGGTGGAGCTGCGCCGCCTCGACATGCGCTCGGCCTCCCTGGAGGAAGCCTTCCTGGGCATCGCCGGGAACGCCTCCGCCGAACGGTCCCCGGGCCTGACGACCAAGGAGTACGCGGCATGAGCACCACCCGCACCACGCCCCGCCCGGCACCGGCCACGACCACCCCGCTGAGCCGGATGACCGCTCTGGCCCGCGCCGAACTGACCCTGCTCGGGCGGACCCGGGGAGCGCTCTTCGCCGCACTGTTCGTGCCGCTGCTGATGCCGATCAGCGTGCGGTCGGCGGCGCGGGAGATGGACCTCGCCGAGGCGGGGCTGAACACCGGCACCCTGGTGCTGCCCGCCGCCGTCGGCTTCTCCCTGCTGTTCGCCGTCTACTCGGTGCTCGTCGGCGCGTTCGTCGTCCGGCGTGAGGAGCTCGTCCTCAAGCGGCTGCGCACCGGGGAGCTGCGGGACATCGAGATCCTGGCCGGCTCCGCGCTGCCGGCCGTCCTCACCGGGCTGGCGCAGTGCCTGCTGCTGGCGGCCGGCTGCGTCGCGCTGCTGGACCTGTCCGCGCCGTCGGCGCCCCATCTGGTCGTCCTCGGCCTGCTGTCGGGCCTGGTGATGTGCGCCGCCCTCGCCGCGGCCACCGCGAGCTTCACCCGGACCGGCGAGAGCGCCCAGGTCACGCCCATGCCCCTGCTGATGGTCTCGATGATCGGCTCCGGCATGTTCGTGCCGCTGGAACTGCTCCCGGACCGGGTCGCCTCCGTCTGCGAACTGCTGCCGCTGACGCCCGTCGTCACCCTGGTGCGCGGCGGCTGGACCGGGTCCCTCTCCGCGTACGAGGCACTCGGCGCCCTCGGGACCGCCATGGCCTGGATCCTCATCGCGGTGTTTGCTGTACGGCGGTGGTTCCGCTGGGAACCACGGCACTGACCGAAGGGGGAGTGACGGGCCGATGCGCGCGCCGGGCAGGTGGTGGCGGCACAAGAGCACGCCGGAGAAGGTCGAGACATACACGCGGTGGTCGTTCCACTCCTTCGCGGTGATGGAGTTCTTCTCCGTCGGGCTCACCTCCGTGGCCCCGCTCGGGGCGCGGCGGGGCAGTACCGCCCTGCTGGTGGTGGCCGTGCACGCCGCCCTCTGCTTCGTGACCGTGTCCCGGGCGATCGACTGGACGCGTGGCCGCAGGCCCCAGCCCGTCAAACTGATGTGGACGCTGGCCGCCGTCACCGCCGCGATCGCCGCCGCCGCGATCGCGATCGCCGAGCTCGGACCCGACGGCGAGCGCGTCGACACCGCCGCCGGCGGTGTCTTCGGAGTGATCCTGATCTTCGGCCCCGGCATCATCGCGCTCGGCGTCCGCGACCGGCGGCGCGCGTTCGCCATCGCGGGCGGCTTCGCGGCAGGGGCCGGGACCGTGACGTTCACGCTCGGCGCCCCCGTGCTCACGGCGCTGACCACGGCGCTGATCGTGCTGATCGGCGGCGTGTTCATCGCTTTCACGGCCGTCTTCTCCGTGTGGCTGCTCAACGCCGTCTACGAACTCGACGAGGCCCGCGAGACCCGGGCCCGGCTCGCCGTCGCCGAGGAGCGGCTGCGGTTCGGGCGGGATCTGCACGACGTGATGGGGCGCAACCTCGCCGTGATCGCGCTGAAGAGCGAGCTGGCGGTGCAGCTGGCCCAGCGAGGGCGGCCGGAGGCCGTGGCGCAGATGGTCGAGGTGCAGCGGCTCGCGCAGGAGTCGCAGCGCGAGGTGCGGGAGGTCGTGCGCGGCTACCGGGAGACCGACCTGGCGTCGGAACTCGCCGGTGCGCAAGGAGTGCTGGCGGCGGCCGGCATCGACTGCACGGTCGGCGGGGCGACGGTGACCGGACTGCCGACCACCGTGCAGTCCGCCCTGGGGTGGGTGGTGCGGGAGGCCGCGACGAACGTCCTGCGGCATGGGGACGCGCGGCGGTGTGAGGTGCGACTGCGGGTGCTGGAGGGGCGAGTGGTGCTGTCCGTGGAGAATGACGGAGTGAGCGAGACGGGGACGGAACCCGCGTCCGGGCCCCCCGGTTCGGGGCTCGCCGGGTTGCGGGAGCGGCTGGCGGAGCTCGACGGGACGCTGGACGCCGAGCCCGCGGGGCGGGGGCTGTTCCGGCTGACGGCGGAGGTTCCGCTGCCCGCTGCGTCCGGCACCGTTCCGGCCGCTGTCGCCGTGCGTGCGGTGAGCGAGGTCACGCGATGACGGTCGCGGAGCCCGTGCGGCTGCTGCTCGCCGACGACGAGCACCTCATCCGGGGAGCACTCGCCGCGCTGCTGTCGCTGGAGGACGACCTCATGGTCGTCGCCGAGGCGGCCACCGGGCCCGAGGCGATGGCGATGGCCCGGGCGCACCAGCCCGATGTCGCCGTGCTGGATCTCCAGATGCCCGGAGCCGACGGTGTGAAGGTCGCCACATCCCTGCGGGCCGAACTGCCCGGCTGCAGGGTCCTCATCGTCACCGGTCACGGGCGGCCCGGGCACCTGAAGCGGGCGCTGGAGGCCGGGGTGCGGGGGTTCGTGCCGAAGACGGTGAGCGCGCAGCGGCTCGCGGAGATCATCCGCACGGTGCACGCCGGGAACCGTTACGTCGACCCGGAGTTGGCCGCCGACGCGATCGCCGCCGGGGACTCGCCGCTGACCGCGCGGGAGGCGGAGGTCCTGGAACTCGCGGCCGACGGGGCGCCGGTCGCGGAGATCGCCCGGCGGGCCGCGCTGTCCCAGGGGACCGTGCGGAACTATCTGTCGTCGGCCGTGTCGAAGCTCGGGGCGGAGAACCGGCATGCGGCGGTGCGGCTCGCGCGGGAGCGAGGTTGGGTATAGTGGTTCTCGCGCCACGGCGCATGCGAACGTAGCTCAGTTGGTAGAGCGCAACCTTGCCAAGGTTGAGGTCGCGAGTTCGAACCTCGTCGTTCGCTCCATCGAGAAGCCCCCCGGTTCCGGCCGGGGGGCTTCTCCGCGTACTACGACCAGCTCGTGCCGGTCAGGCGCTCGTACGCCTCGACGTACTTGGCGCGGGTGGCGTCGACGACCTGCTGGGGCAGGGCGGGCGGCGGCTGCTCACTCCCCCGGTCCCAGCCGGACTCCGGCGAGGTCAGCCAGTCGCGGACGAACTGCTTGTCGTACGACGGCTGCGCGCGGCCCGGCTGCCACTGGTCGGCCGGCCAGAAGCGGGAGGAGTCCGCGGTGAGGACCTCGTCCGCGAGGACCAGGTCCTCGCCCTCGAAGCCGAACTCGAACTTCGTGTCCGCGAGGATGATGCCCCTCTCCCGGGCGATGTCCCGGCCCCGGGAGTAGACCGCGAGGGTCGCCTGGCGCAGCCGGGCCGCGGTGTCGGCGCCGACCTGGCGGGCGACCTCCTCGTAGGAGACGTTCTCGTCGTGCTCGCCGACGGCGGCCTTGGTGGCCGGGGTGAAGATCGGGGCGGGCAGTTCACTGCCGTCGGTCAGGCCCTCCGGCAGGGCGAGGCCGCAGACCGTGCGGGTCTGTCGGTACTCGGCGAGGCCGGAGCCGGTGAGGTAGCCGCGGGCCACGCACTCCACCGGGACCATCCGCAGCGACTTGCAGACGAGTGTGCGGCCCGCCCAGTCGGCCGGGGCGCCCTCGGGCAGTTCCGTGCTCAGGACGTGGTTCGGGACCAGGTCGGCGAGCCGGTCGAACCACCACAGGGACAGCTGGGTGAGGATCCGGCCCTTGTCGGGGATCTCGGTGGGCAGCACCCAGTCGTAAGCGGAGATGCGGTCGCTGGCGACCATCACGAGGTCGCCCACCTCGTTCCGGTACAGCTCGCGCACCTTGCCGGTGTGCAGATGTACCAGGCCCGGAATCTGGAGCGGCTCGGGCTTTTCGACGAATCCGGACACGGTTCCTCCCCGTGGTCGAGAACAAAGGGGCGCCCGAAAGGCCCGAGCAGGGCGGGGGTGGGCGACGGGCGGCCCCAAGTGGCTCGATTCTCCCGTACTCCGGCCTGATCACCGACAGGGGGTCAGTCGCGTTTGCAGATGCGGTCCAGGAGATTGGCGGTGGCGCGCTGGACGCGCGTGTCGACGTGGCCGGGGCGGTCCAGGGCCGGTGACCAGGCGAACGTTCCTGCTGCGAAGACCCAGGCGCCGGAGGGGGCGCGGTACAGGGACGTCTCCTGGTGGCGCAGGATGCCGTCCTTGTCGGTGTACGGGGAGTGGGCGAGCAGCATGCGCTCCTCGTGCTCGGGCAGCGGGGTGCGTGGGAAGTAGCGGTCCGCTTCGCCCGCCACCAGGTTCTCGATCTCGTCGCCCTCGTGCGCCCCGGTCGCCTCCCACAGCCAGTGCCCGGCGTTGCGGACGATCAGCGGATGCGGCTCGGGGACGGGCCCGGCGTACTGGATGCCCAGGAGCTGCTGCTCCGCGCGGTCGATCTCCCGCCACAGCACCGGCTTCCCCGGGCCCCTGCGCTTGCGGCAGGTCAGCAGCCGGTCGGGGACTCCGGACGGGGAGGGTCCCAGCTCCACCTGCCAGTACAGGGAGTTCGCGGAGAGGAAGACGAGCGAGGTGCCGGCGTCGCGGGCGAACTCCACGGTGGCGCGCATGGCGGCCGACCAGTACTCGTCGTGGCCCGGGAAGACCAGCCCCCGGTAGCGGGTGGGGTCGACATGGCCCGCGTGCAGGTCGCTCGCGTCGGCGTAGGCCACGTCGTAGCCGTAGCGCTCGGCCCAGCGGATGAAGTCGTAGGCGTGGCCGACGTGCAGGGGGAGGCCGGCGCCCGCGTAGGGACGGTCGAAGGAGACCGTCGTGGCGGCGTCGGACTCGCCGAGCAGGCGGCCCTGCTCGTCCCAGGCGTGGTAGAGGCTGGCACCGGTGCGGCCGTCCTCCGGGTAGAGGTTGTAGGCCTGCCAGGTGACGTCGGGCAGCACGAGCAGCAGGTCGGCGGGCTGGTCGTGGCGGACGGTGAAGGGCACGTGGGAGCGGTAGCCGTCGGTGGTGGTGAGGACGGCGACGTACGCGCCGATGTTCCAGTACGACGGGACCTGGAGCCGCCAGGACAGCCACCAGTGGTGGCAGGAGACCGTACGGTCCGCGGTGAGCGGCGCGGGCTGGACGATGCCGGACAGCCGAGGGCTGGTGGTGATCTTCGCGGCGCCGTCACCGCCGTAGTGACCGATGCGGTAGATGTCGACGGCGAACTGCTGCGGTGGGTCGACGGTGACGTGGAAGTCGATGGCCTCGCCGGGCGCGACCGCGGCGGTGGAGGTGAAGCCCTTGATCTGGCGGTGCACGTCGTCGGCCGCGCGGGGGCCGCCCGTGCCCTTCTTCGACGGATGCGGCGCGTCCTGGTCCACGTACCAGGGGACGACCTGGCCCGAGTCGTCGAAGTACGTCACGTTGCCGCGCAGCCACGGAACGGGGCCCTGCCCGAAGGGATCCGTCACGGCGTGCGCCAGCGCTCCCGACTCCCAGCGGCGGATCTGCTCCGAACCCATGGCGGCTTCCCCTCCCCTTGACCCCCGTGGTGGTGCGTACCTGTGTGGTGTGTGCGGTGCCGGTGCGGTGTTGTGCGGTGCGTGGTGTTCTGCGGTGGTGCGGTGTGCTGCGGTGCGTGTGACGCCTTTGCGCCTATGTGGTTGTCGTATGTCGCGAGCCCTTGCCCTACGCACGAACGGTCCAAGCACATCACATAAAGCGCGCACTTCGTTACTGCTCGTTTCGAATTGGCCAGAACCGGAAGCAGGTGCTCCGGGGCGTCAGCCGAGACGGACCGGCTTCTCCGGGCGTATGCCGAGCTGGGAGAGCCAGACCCGGAGCGGGGTGGCGTCGCCGTCCTCGATGAGGGTGAGGACCTTGGGCGCCAGATCGGCTGTGCGCTCACCGTCGACGAGGAGGGTCGGGCCGTCCAGCCAGTCCAGGCCCGGCATCGCTCCGGCGGTGTCCATCGCGGCGCAGCAGACCATCGCGGTGAGGTGGTCGGCGAGCAGTTCTCTGGCCGTGCGCGGGGGCTGGAGGGGGAAGAGGGGGAGGGCCCGGTCGTCCCAGAGGGCTGCGGGATCGGGGGCGGGGGACGGGGCGGCGGGGGACGGGGCCGCCGGGGAGGGGACGGCCTCCTCGCGGGCCAGTTCGGCGCTGAGCCGGGCGGCGAGGGTGGCGCTGGGCGCCGTCGTGCCGGAGAGGTCCTCGTCGTCGTGGAGGTCCGGGGTGCCGGGGGATGTCGCGGAGTTCTCGGCCGGGGCGGTCTCCCGCCGCGGGGACGGGGAGTCCGCTGCGGGGTCGGTCTCCGGTCCGGGGGACGGGGAGCCGCCCACCGGGGGGCCGGTTTCCGGTCGGGGGGAGAGGGAGTCCGCTGCGGGGCCGGAGGCGCCCGGCTTCTCGGCCGTCCATGCGGGTGCCGTGTCCGTGAGGTGGTCCAGGACGCGGGACAGGGTCGGGGCGCCGGTCGCCGGGGCCGTGGAGCCGGTGGCGGGACGGACGCCCATCGCGTCCAGGACACGATGGAGGCGGGCCGCGTCGAGGCGCCACTTGCGGTCCACGACCTCCTCCGGATAGTCGCTCCAGTCCACCGGCGCCCAGTCGGGCCCGGGCCCGGCGGGACCGCCGTGGAAGAGACGGGCGGCGAGGAGGGAGGCGGCCTCGTCGACCGCGCCCGGCTCCTCCAGCAGATCGCAGGCGGGCCGCTCGCCGAGCCGGGACGCGAAGCCCTCGGCCAGGCGGTCGCGCCGGGACAGTTCCGTGAGCGCCGCGACGACACCGGCGTCCAGCCGGGACGGCCAGCGGCCCATCCGCCAGGCCGGCAGCGCGACCCGGGTCAGCAGCCGGTCCCAGCCCGCGTAGGCCAGGCCCACCTGCTCCTGGGCGACGATCCGCAGCCCGTAATCCACAGCCTGTGCACGCTCCGCGGCCGCGGCCGCCACGCCCCGCTCCATCTCGGCGGCATGGACGCGGCAACCGCGCAGCAGCAGCCGGGCGACCCGGCCGACCCCGGCGAGCACGGCCCGCGACACCGGATCGCGGTGGGGCGCCGACGCCACGGCCACCGCCGCGTCCAGGCCCCGGACGAAGCGGCGGGCGGCGGCTATGTCCGGGTGGGCCGAGGGGCCCGTACCGGCGATGACCGGAGCGAGAACGGCGCGCAGCTCGCCGACCCTCATCCACCACAGGAACGGGGAGCCGATGACGAGGACCGGCGCGACGGGCTGCCGGCGGTGCGCCTGCCTCCCCGCACCCGCTATGTCGTGGTGTTCTTCCACCGGGGGCGGTCCGTGGGCCGGGTGGGTGCGGTCCTCCAGCCAGCTGTCGCAGTCCGGGGTGAGCGCTATCGCGGAGGGCGCGGGGACGTCGAGGCGGTCGGCGAGGTCGCGCACCATCCGGTACAGGTCGGGAGCCGCCTCCTCGGTGACCGGAACGGTCGGGCTCATCGCGGGCCGGGCCCGGGCGACGACCAGGGCGACCCCGGCGGCGGCGAGCAGCACGAGGGCCGCGACCGGCGTCAGGACCCAGCGGGCCCGGTCCCAGACGGGCCCCTCCAGGCGGTCGCCCGCCGCGCCCGCGAGCAGGATCACGGCGACGGCGGCGGGCAACAGGGCGACGGCCAGCGCTCGGCTGCGGACGCGCAGCACGGCCAGTGCCCGTGCCCGCGCGACCTGCGCGCCTGCTTCCACACCCATTACGGTCACGACCGACCTCACCCCCTCCCCGTTGACCCGACGCTTTCCTTGCTCACTCCCCCACTGTGGCACCCGCCACTGACATCGCAATGCCGGTGGGCCAAGTGCCGGAACGCTTGCGCCGCACCCTAGTTGGGGCTTCGCCCCCCGTCAGCCGGATAGGGCAGCGGTCACTCGATGGAATGGCTTTGGGGAGAGGTGGATGACGGAAAGCGCGCATCAGCCCTCACTTCTCGAAGCGTCAGCCCCTACTTCTCGGCACACGTCAGGCCCCGGTTCTCGCCTATGCCACGCCCCGGTTCTCGCATACGTCAGGCCCCGGATCCTGAGACGGATCCGGGGCCTGTGGGGTTCATCGGCGGCGGGGTGGTTTCCCTGTTCCGCGAGGGGGACGGTTACGCCTCCGCGGCCTCCGCGGCTTTCGCGGCGATGTCCGTGCGGTGCTGGGAGCCGTCGAGGCGGATGCGTCCCACAGCCGTGTAGGCGCGGTCGCGGGCCTCGGTGAGGTCCTTCCCGATGGCCGTGACGGACAGCACGCGCCCGCCGGCGCTGACGACCGCGTCGCCGTCCCCCTTGGTGCCGGCGTGCAGCACGTACGCGTGCGGGGCGTCCTGGGCGGCGACCTCGTCGAGACCGGTGATCGGGTCGCCGGTGCGCGGGGTGCCGGGGTAGTTGTGCGAGGCGACGACCACGGTCACGGCCGCGTCGTCGCTCCAGCGCAGCGGCTCCAGATGGGCGAGGTTGCCGGTGGCGGCGGCCATCAGGAGACCGGCCAGCGGCGTTTTCAGCCGGGCCAGGACGACCTGGGTCTCGGGGTCGCCGAACCGGGCGTTGAACTCGATCACCCGGACACCGCGGGAGGTGATGGCGAGACCGGCGTAGAGCAGGCCGGAGAACGGCGTGCCGCGCCGCCGCATCTCGTCGACGGTCGGCTGCAGCACGGTCTGCAGGACCTCGTCGACCAGCTTCGGGTCGGCCCAGGGCAGCGGGGAGTAGGCGCCCATGCCGCCGGTGTTCGGGCCCTCGTCGCCGTCCAGGGCGCGCTTGAAGTCCTGGGCGGGCTGGAGGGGCACGACCGTCTCGCCGTCGGTGACGGCGAAGAGGGAGACCTCGGGGCCGTCGAGGTACTCCTCGATGACCACGCGCTCGCAGGCCGCCGCGTGGGCCCGGGCCGCTTGGAGGTCGTCGGTGACGACGACGCCCTTGCCGGCGGCCAGCCCGTCGTCCTTCACGACGTAGGGAGCGCCGAAGGCGTCGAGGGCCGTGTCGGCCTCTTCCGGAGTCGTGCAGACGTACGACCGGGCGGTGGGCACCTCGGCCACCGCCATGACGTCCTTCGCGAAGGCCTTGGAGCCCTCGAGCTGCGCTGCCGCGCCGGACGGGCCGAAGACCGGGATGCCCGCCTCGCGCACGGCGTCGGCGACACCGGCGACCAGCGGGGCCTCCGGGCCGACGACCACGAGCTCCGCGCCGAGCTGTGTGGCCAGCGCCGTGACGGCGGCGCCGTCCAGCGCGTCGACCTGGTGCAGCTCGGCGACCTCGGCGATGCCGGCGTTGCCGGGTGCGCAGTGCAGCGCGGTGACATCGGGGTCGTGGGACAGGGAGTGGCACAGGGCGTGTTCGCGGGCGCCGCTGCCGATGACGAGGACCTTCACGGGGTCAGCCTAACGGGAGACGCCGGATTCCCCTTGTGCGGGCTTCCGAAAGGGGGAGCGATCACGATTTGGAGGTTCCTCCGAGGCGCCCTTGTCGAGGAGGCCCCCTCCTGACCCTTGGAGGCGGCTCGGCTCGCCGGGCCGGGCTACTCGTTCGTGAACTCCTCGACCACCGTCGCCCCCAGTTCCCGGACGATCAGCTCCTGGCCGGAGAGAGCCGATTCGTCGAGGTCGGGGTCGTCGTCCTCGGGGATGTCCTCCTCGGCGGAGACATGGCGCGGCGCCGGGGCGGCGGGCTGGGGGACGGAGGCGGCCGGGGCCGGGGCGGGGGTGCTCGCCCGGGAGGCGGGGGCGGGCGGGGCGGTCGGGGAGGGGGCAGGGCGCTGGGCGGTCGCCGTGCCTCCACCGCCGGCCTCGTAACCGCCACCGCCACCGCCACCGCCGCCGCCTGCCGGGTAACCGCCGCCACCGCCGGTGCTGTAGCCGCCCCCGCCGCCGAATCCGGAGGGGCCGCCCGGCGCCGGGGGCGCGGAGCCGCCCGAGGGGTCGACGATGGCCTCGATCTTCCACTGGACGTTGAACTGCTCCCCCAGCGCCTGCCGCAGCACGTCCTCGCTGCCGCTGCTCAGGAAGTTGTCCCGCGCGCCCGCGTTGACGAACCCGAGCTGCAGGGTCGTGCCGTCGAAGCCGGTCACCTGGGCGTTCTGGCTGAGCAGGATCCAGGTGAAGCGGCGGCGGTTCTTGACCGCCTCCAGGATGTTCGGCCAGAGCATCCGGGGGTCGACACTCCCGCCGCCCGTGGGAGCGGGGGCGGGTGCGGGGGCGGGCGGGGCCGGAGCCGCAGGCGGGCCCGCCTGCGGGGTGGCGGGGCCGGGGGGGCTCGTCGGCGGGGTGTTCGGGGCCGACGCGCCCGGAGCCGCCGTGGGCCAGCCGCCGGGGCGGCGACCGCCGCTGCCCGCAGGGGCGGCGGTGGGCCAGGCACCGGGGGCGGGCTGGGCCGGGGAGCGCTTCGCCTGTCCGCCGGGGGCGGCGGAGGCTGCCGGGGCTTCGGCGGGGGCGCCTGGTCCTCCGGGGCGGCCGGGGGCGCCCTGGGCGGCGGGAGCGGGGGCGTGGTGAGCCGGAGGGGTGCCCGGCGCCGACGGCGGCGCGCTCTGGCCGGGCGACGACGGTGGCGCCCCCGGGCCCGCCGCCGGAGGGGCGGAGGCGGCCGGAGCCGCCGTGGGGCCGCTGCCGCCGGCCGTGGTGCCGGTGGCACCCGGTGCTCCGGATCCCCGCACCGCCGCACGGGCCGCGGCCGGGCCACTGCCCGGTGCCACCGGACCGCCACCCGCCTGGACCGGGGCGGCCGCCGCTCCCCCGTGCCCCTCCGGTCCGGGCACGTATCCCATCGCGGGCATTCCGGCGGGAGCTGCGGAGTAGTTCACGCCGCGCTCGATCCGGTCGAGGCGGGCCATGACGGAGCGCTCGTCACCGTAGGCGGCCGGGAGCAGGACCCGCGCGCAGATCAGCTCGAGCTGGAGGCGGGGCGAGTGGGCGCCGCGCATCTCGGTCAGGCCCTCGTTGACGAGGTCGGCGGCGCGGCTCAGCTCGGCCGGGCCGAAGGTGCCGGCCTGGGCCTGCATGCGCTCGATCACATCGGCGGGGGCGTCGATCAGCCCCTTCTCCGCCGCGTCCGGAACAGCGGCGAGGATCACCAGGTCGCGCAGCCGCTCCAGCAGGTCGGCGACAAAGCGGCGGGGGTCGTTCCCACCCTCGATCACGCGGTCGACGACCTCGAACGCCGCGGCCCCGTCGCCGGTGGCGAAAGCCTCGACGACGGAGTCGAGGAGTGAGCTCTCGGTGTACCCGAGCAGGGCGGTGGCCATGGCGTAGGTCACACCGTCCGCCGCGGCGCCCGCGAGGAGCTGGTCCATGACCGACATGGAGTCACGCACGGACCCGCCGCCGGCCCGCACCACGAGCGGAAGCACGCCGTCCTCGACGGGGATGGTCTCCTTCTGGCAGACCTGGCCGAGGTACTCCCGCAGCGTGCCGGGGGGCACGAGCCGGAACGGGTAGTGGTGGGTCCGCGACCGGATCGTCCCGATGACCTTCTCGGGCTCGGTGGTCGCGAAGATGAACTTGAGGTGCTCCGGCGGCTCCTCGACGACTTTCAGCAGCGCGTTGAAGCCGGCCGACGTGACCATGTGGGCCTCGTCGATGATGTAGATCTTGTACCGGCTGCGGGCGGGCCCGAAGAAGGCCTTCTCCCGCAGGTCACGGGCGTCGTCCACGCCACCGTGGGAAGCGGCGTCGATCTCGATGACGTCGATGGAGCCGGGGCCGTTGCGCGCGAGGTCCTGACAGGACTGGCACTCGCCGCAGGGCGTCGGTGTGGGCCCCTGCTCGCAGTTCAGGCAGCGCGCGAGGATGCGGGCACTGGTTGTCTTGCCGCAGCCGCGCGGCCCGCTGAACAGGTACGCGTGGTTGACCCGGTTGTTGCGCAGCGCCTGCTGCAACGGGTCGGTGACATGCTCCTGCCCGATGACCTCGGCGAAGGTCTCCGGGCGGTAGCGGCGGTACAGAGCGAGAGACGACACGCATACGAGGTTATAGGCGCCCACCGACAACGGGCCCCGGCCGGGAGACCCGGCCCGGGAGATCTGACCCGGGAACGCAGACGCCCCTCACGCACCCGCCAGAGCCGACCTACCCTTGCTGCCTTCCGGCCCTGGGGGAGTTCAGTCAGATAGCGCCGCGTGAGGGGCTGCGCCAAGGTTACCTGATGTCGGGGGCCGGGAACGAGTTCGCGAGCACTCCTCTCGGTCATGTAATGTTCCTGGCGGAGGATTCGCCTAGAGGCCTAGGGCGCACGCTTGGAAAGCGTGTTGGGGGCAACCCCTCACGAGTTCGAATCTCGTATCCTCCGCCAGTGCCTCACCGGGCACGATGTCGAAGGGCCCCACCGTTCGCGGTGGGGCCCTTCGTCGTGCGTGGTTGCAGTTTTGGTTGCAGTTCCCGGCTACCGCCCGTTGAGGACGGCCCGGCACACGCGGCAGTACATCGCCGCGTACCGCCCGTACCTGCGCATCAGCTGGCCGCACCCGGCGCAGGGCCCCAGCTCCCACGTCGGGCATCCCAGCGCGCGGCGGCGGCCCGCTCGACTGGGGTGATCCGCATCGGATCACGAGAGCCTTGCACAGGCATGCGGGGAAGGGTGATGCCACCGGTCGGCTGGCCGAAGTCGCGGATGGGCCGGGCGTCGCTGCCGAACCGCCCTTCCTCTCCTGCCGGGCAGGTTCGGTCGATCTCCTGCTCGGTGAAAGTGATCACGTCGGCGTCCTCTTCGGCCGAGGCCGGGGGAAGAGACGTCCGTTCACCGACGATCTCCTCCCACAGCGTGCGGTCAACCGCCGACACCCACATGTGCCCACCAGACCGGCCGTTGCCGCAGATGGGCACGTAGATCGGGACGCTCTCTCCCGTGGCGCTCCGCGCGCGAGATCGCTCCAGGGTAGAACGGGGTCACCTTGCACCGTTGGGGCGCGGAAAGAGGACCGGGACCGGGTAGCGTTGATCCACCTCACCTGGCAGGGGGTACCGATGACGACGGCGCTTGATCCGCAGACAGCTAAGCGGCTGGCTTTCGTGCGGCTGGTGTACGACCAGGCCGTGCAGCAGTCCCGACTGCCTGCGCCCCTGAACGTGACCGCGCTACTCACGTTCCACGATTCGGTAGAACTGTTCCTTGTGCTCGCGGGGGACCACCTCGGAGCGCAGTTGGACAGGAAGACCAACTTCCTCGACTACTGGGACCGTTTGAAAAAGACGCCCAATGGGGTTCTCCTCAGCCAGTCGGCCGGCATGCGGCGCCTCAACGACCACCGCAACGGACTGAAGCATGCAGGGAACATGCCGACCCCTGAGGCCCTCGACCAAGCTCGGGTGGACGTCACGGCATTCTTCGATGAGAACGTGCCGCGGGTCTTCAGTCAGGTGTCCTTCGATTCCATCGACATGGCGGACGTGATCCCGCAGGACGAAGTGCGTGTCAAGGCGAAGCAGGCGAGCCAGCATGCTGCCGATGGATCACGGGCCCTGGCCATGGTCCTGGTGGCGCGGGCGTTCGCGTTGCTGATCGGCAACAGCCGCGCCATGCGTGGATTCGGCAGGACTTTGCGCCACGACGCATTCTTTACTGGGAGCCTGGAGAGCGCCTTCCGAAAGATGGGCAACAACCAGGCCCCCCGCCTCGGCGCTCGCCTCGGCGATGTCAGTGAAGCCGTCGTGGAGATCCAAGAAGCAATGCGCATCATGTCGGTGGGCCTCGACTTCCCCCAGTACCTCCGCTTCCGCGAGCTACTGCCGGACGTCTGGCCTAACGACGAGGACCAGGATGCGGTCATCGCGCGGCGCGATGAGGAACACGGCCGGTTTGCCGATCAAGAGGAGTTTGAGTTCTGCCGCCAGTTCCTCGTGACGGCGGCCCTCCGGATCGCCGAAGTGAAGGGCCACCAGCAGCGCCCTTCCTGGCAGCGCAGCGAGTAGTCCATGATCCGCCAGGTCCATCAGGATCAGGGGGAGGACACCAGCGGCGGGTGACGTCCAGGGTCCTCAGCCTGGTACTTGCTCACGATCGGAGTGACAGGTAGTCGCGGACGAACCGAGAGGGCTCGCCTCCTGCCGAACGCCTACAAGCAGAATGGTGATGCTTCTGATCCCGCTGGACCCACGACCTTGCCTACCGCGCGACCGATCCGTTCACGGATCTCGTGTGCGGTCACGTACGAGAGGGCCTGTTCCATCTGCTCGGTGGCGGCAGCGAACTGAACCGCTTGGTGGCGCAGGTGGGTGTCGAGGAAGGGTGCGACGGCGCCCGTGGCGCTGCGCCGCGCCTCTCGTGCGTAGAGCACGGTGAGGGCGAACGCCCAGCACGCGTGGAGGAATCCGAAGACCGGACGGTCGGTGCCTCGCCAGGGCGAGAAGAAGGTGACGTCCGTAGGGAGGCGCACGTCGTGTGCTGCGAGGGCGTCGTTGAGCCAGTTGTGGGCGGCCTCGTGGATCAGGTCGCGGGCCAGGACCTCGGGGTGGGCGGTGTAGTCGGTGAAGACGGTGCCCGGGAGGCGGGTGAGGGCCCAGCTGTGGAGGGTCTCGTCGAGTCGGCGACGGTTGAGCAGGCAGATGACGGGGGCGTGCTGAGTGAGCAGGGTCCCGAAGCCGTGCTCGGTCGCGGAGGCGATGGCGGCACGAGCGAGGCCAAGGGCCTCGGGTGGGGCGGGGCTGGTGTCAGGGTTGACGAGGTAGTACGCGGTTTCGGAGATCTCCGAGCGGAGCATGTCCGCGGTGCGCGGGTTAAGCACGATGTGCGCACCGGCCGACAGGTGGGTCAGGTCTCGCACCGTCGTATGGCGGTACCAGGCGAGCCGGTCGGCGCCCCGGGCGCGCGCCGCGTGTTCGGCGCCTTCGAGCAGGTGGTGGGCCACGGCGTAGTCGAGGGCGGACGAGCCGAGGCGGTTGGCGAGTACGGAGGTGATACGGCTGGTCCGTAGGCGCTGATGGTCAGCGATGCTACCGAGGGCGACCAGGGCTTCCGGGGAGAGAGCGCTCATCTGGGGCTCCGGGGGTCGAACGGGGCCGGACCGGGACGGCCCGGCCCCGTGGCGGGTCAGGACTCGGTGGTGGGCTCAGCGGTGGCGGGCTGCACCGTGGTGGCCAGCCAGGTCTCGATGGCCGCGTTGGAGGTGTGCGCGGTGGTGCGCACGGGGTCGCTGTCGCGCAGGGACGCGACTGCCTCCAGGAACTCGTCGAATGTCTTGTCTTCTGCCACTGCTCGCTCTCTCCTCTGGTCGGGGCCGTGGGTTGGGGGTGTGGCTGCGGGGCGGGCCGCGGGGGCCAGTCATGGCGGGGAAGCCTCCTACTCGGAGACGAAGAGCGTGAGGAACTTGCGAACGCGGCCGGCGCGGACAGGTTCGGTGCCGTGGACGAGCTGACTGCCGAAGACCACGAGCGTGCCGGGAGCGGGTGCGACGCTCCATCGGGTGCGGGGCATGGCGCGGAACCAGGGGGAGGACATGTCCGCCCCTTCGTGTGCGAAGCGCATTCCCTGGGCGTAACCCGATCCGACCGGCGCCTCGTCGGCGGTCCAGACGGCGTCGCTGCCCGTGGTCTCCACGTAGAACGCGCCGCCGGTGTCGTGGATGTCCGTGAGCGTGACTGTCGCGGCGGCGATCTGGCGGGGACGAGTGAGGGGATCGGGAGCGATGCCATCGGCATGCGGGGTGATGTACTGGCCGGGGCCGTATTCGAGGTAGATCCACGGCCGGTGGCCGGTGACCGACGGCAGGGCGCGCGTGATGACGGCCATGTGCAGCTTCAGGGCCTGGTCGAGGAGGGTGGTCGCCTCGGACGGGATGTCGGTCATCTCGATCCGGCCGGCTGGCTCGTAGACGTCCTGCGCCTCGGCGGCTGAGTGACCGGGGATCTCATGGATGGTGGTACGGCGGGCTGTGCCGTACCGGTTGCGCCCGAGGGAGCCGAGTGTGTCGTCCATGACGAGGTTGAGTTGCTCGATCTCGTCCGGCTTGAGGAAGCCCTCCACAGTACGGGTGGAAAGAGTCTCGGCGATGTGGATCACTGGTCGCCTCCGCACGCGCAGGGGGTGGACGGCGGGGCGGAGGCGGCTTCGGCCAGGGCCACCGTGAGTACGTGCACCGCCTGGGCGAGGTCCTCGAAGTACTCGGCCGACGTGGTGCCGGCAGCGGGCACGAGATGGAGGTCGAGCGTCGGATACACCCGGCCGGTGGTGCGGCAGGCGAGTTCGCCGCGAGCGAGGACCAGCGAACACGCGCCCGGCAGGGAGGACTCGGCTCGGCTGGCGGCACGGCATAGGCGTGCAGCTGTGCGCGCGTACTCGGCGCGGTCGCGCGGCAGGATGCCGACCGAGAGGAACCGGGGCTCGGCTCCGGGGAGGTCTGCGTAGGCGTGACCCTGGCAGCTGTCGTAGGTGACGGCGTTCCAGCCTGAGGTGAGCGCGTCGACGACCGGGCGGATGCCGGACTCGATGCCCTCGTACCACTGGGGATGGTGGGGGTCGAGATCGTCTGCCTCGTGCACGCCAGGGAGGCCGACCGTGTTGATGTTCCCGTTGGCGCTGACCTGGAGACGCGCGGGCGAGCGGGGAACAGCGGGGTCGTCCCAGCGGTCCAGGAAGGCGGAGACGTGGTGCATGTTGTTGGGACGGACGGGACGCCAGCGCAACCGGGAACATGAGTCACCGGGCGGGAGGTCTGGCTGGGCGAGGAGTGCGGCGACGCCGTCGATCAGGCGTATGCGGTGGTCGCAGTACGCGTCTTCGTCGCCTGCGGCGGCGAAGCGGAGGCGGACCGCCGGGCAGCCTGCGCCGCAGGTGTCGCGGTAGTCGCAGGTCGTGCACTTCGTGACCAGGGAGCGTGCCTGCTGGAGCAAGGGAGAGCTGCCCTGGGCGCTGGCCACGTCCGCCTCGGTGTGGACATCGCTGAGGGAGGCGAGGCCGGCCTGCGGCCAGGGCAGCTCGTCACAGCTTCCCAGGCGGTCATCGGGATAGAGGGTGAGGATGTGGTCGCACTTCAAGTCGGAGAAGTGACAGGAACGGGTCCTCAGACCCTTCAGACGGCGGATGACAGAGACGACGGGCTCCAGTTTGACGCGGTGGAACACGCCGTCGGCGACCCAGTGGTGGGCGGCCTCCAACACGAAGTCGGCGTACTGACGAGGTGTGACGGCCCAGGCCGGGCCGGTGGGGCCGATGGCCCGTCGCTGGAGTGCCCGACTGGTCGGCGCACGGGATCCGACCACCGTGGTCGACCGGGTGACCGCCGCGTCGAAGCACGGCACAAGGCTGACCGTCGTCACTGCGGGAAAGGAGGTGAGGTGCTCCATGACCTCGGAGGCCCGGCCGAGGACGTACGGGGTGACGGCGCAGATGACGCCGACGCGGCGTTCTCGACGACCGAGGAGCTTCAGGGCTTCGATCACTCGCGGGTAGGTGGGGCGGCCGTCGTAGCCCACTCGCCACGAGTTGCCCAGCGCGTCCCCGTCGAGGGAGATGCCGATCTCCAGCTCCGGGTAGTGCCGTTCGAACAGGTCCAGCCAGGCGTCGTCGAGCTGGAGACCGTTGGTCTGGAGGCTCACGCGGATGACGTTCGGCTGTGTGGCGAGCGCGTCCAGGATCTCCGCGATCCGTTCCCGGCCGGCGGTCAGGGGTTCCCCGCCGTGGAGTTCGACGCTGAGCGGACGCCCGGAGAAGATCGAACCGAGGCGGTGGACCTGTTCCGCGCTGATACGGGCGCCGCCCGGTGACTCCTTGCGCTTCTCGAAGCAGTACAGGCAGTCGATGTCGCAGGACTCTCCCCGCAGCTTGAGGATGACGGAGACCGCTGTGTCCGGCCCGGTGCTCAACAGTGGCGCGTAGAGACTCTCCAGGTCCGTGGGGGCGGTGCGGGTGGCGGGCATCAGAGACCTCCCGAGGAGGAGAGGCGCGGTCTACGCGCCATCGGTGGAGACCGTGGACAGCCACCCGAGAAGCTGTCCGCCGGTGATGGGGATGTGGACGTCGCCGCGGCGAAGGAACCATCCGTCGGCATACCGCTGGGGCAGCCAACCGACGTCAGGGGCACCTTCCAGGTTGGGCGGCTTCTGCAGCGGGTCGTCGACGGGCCAGCAGTCCAGGAGCGCTCTGGTCACGCGTCGCTGAACCGGACGGAACCATTCCCACGTTTCCGTGCGGGGCGGGGCGATCGGCGGATGGAGCGGAGCGCTGGCAAGCAGCGGCAGCCACTTGTCGCCCAGGACTGGGTGGCCGGCCGCCGCGCAGCCGAGCGCGGTGAGGCAGGTTTCTAGCTTCCGGCACACGACGTTGGCCGATTCGGGCAGGCCGTCCTCGACGAGGCCGGTCAGGTCTTCGGCGAGGCTCGCCGCGACCTCCGCCTGGTCGGCGACCGCCCAGCGTCGGTAGCCCTGGCGCTCCCCGGGGTCGAGCACCGGATTCCAGTGTCCGGAGCCGTACGAGAGAGCCGTGCGCAGACACATGAGGTCGTGCATCGAGGCGCGTACCCGGCGGAACGATCCGAGATCGTCGCGGCGGACGTCGAAGGAGCGGAGAAGGTGACGGAGTTCCTCGGCTTGTTGCGGCGCTGTCGCCTGGAGGTCGACACGGACGCCGTCCACGATGCGTGACTCCCATGCCGGAAGGGGGCCGTCCACGAGGCCACGCAGATCGATGTCGCTCGCCGCGTGGGCGAAGCCGCAGGCGAGGGCCCCCTCCAGCCAGACCTCGCGGGCCTCACCGGATGCGAGCAGAGCCTGGGCGACTCTGTCGGCGATCTCCCGGCGCCGTCGTGCCGATGGGTTCACCAGTGGCCTCCTTCGATCAGGATCTTGTCGTCGGCGGTGATCTCCCTGAGGAGATCGATGGCCCATCGGTCGAGTGCGCCGCGCACGTCGGAGCGCTGTGCGCCGATGTGGGGCGAGGCCAGGAGGTTGAGCGGAGTCGTGGAGCCGGTGAGGAGCGGCAGGTGCTGCCGCTCAACCGGGTCGAGTGCGAGGCCCGAGAGCCTCCCGTCCGCCAGTGCCCGCAAGCAGGCCGCGACGTCAAGGGTCTCCAGCCGCCCTGCGCAGATGAGCAGAGGCCGCTGCGGAGCGACGCGTTCGAGGAAGTCCTCGCCGAAGAGATTTTCGGTCGTGGGGCGCAACGGCAGAGCGATCACGTGTACCTGCGACTGCTCCATGAGGGCTGTCGGCGGCAGCTCTCGCAGACCGGGAGGGTTCGACGACCACGCGGCGAAGGCCGTGCGGCCCACGTGGGGGGCGAGGGCCCAGTCGGCGGCCAACCCCACCGGGCCAGCGCCCCAGATCCCGGTGGCCAGGGTGCTGAGTGACGCGCCCATGCATGCCTGCTTCTCGTGTCGGCCGAGGAGCAGTGCGTGCTGCCCGAAGGGGATCCGCCGGGCCAGTGCGAGGGCAGCGGCGAGGACCCACTCGCCCACGGCGCCCGCGCCGGCCTCGGCGTTGCGGTGCAGAGTGATTCCACGCTGCCGGAGGGCGCTCACGTCGATGTGGTCGATGCCGGAGCCGGTCCGTACGACGTGCCGCAGACGAGGGAGCGCGTCGAGCTCCCTCTCGCCAAGACGGACGCCGGAACGCAGGACGAGCACGGCCGTGTCGGCGGGCGGAGGTGAGTCCAGGTCCGGCAACTCGTGTACGAGGACATCGGGCAGGGCGCGGCGGATCGCGCTCGCGTCCGCCGCACCGCGTAGCACCAGGACAGCGCTCATCCGCGGAACTCCGGCTTCTCGTACCGGCCGAAGGCGAGATCACCCTCACCGACGACGACGGTCACGGGCGAAGGCCCACCGAAGTACGCGTCGCAGCCACGCTTCACCCCGGGGAGCCCGTCCCAGGCCCGCGGATTGACCGCCGTGTCCGCGTAGTCGTCGACGAGCAACACGCCCGTCGGTACCAGGCGGGTGACGCAGTGTGTGAGTCCCGTGAGGGTCGAGTCGTAGAAGTCGCCGTCGAGGTAGGCGAACGCGATCTTGTCGGGCAGCTCCTTGGGAAGGGTCTCGTCGAACCACCCCGGATGGATGACCGGCGCCGGTCTGCCCCAGGCCGCATGCGTGGCGCGCACGTCGTCCGGGGACGACCGGAGCTCGCCCGCCGCCAGGTGATCCGAGTCCTCAGCGCCGGGCACGGGCATGCCCTGGAAGGAGTCGTAGACGTGGATCTCGCGGTCGCGGTCGCCCAGCGAGTCGAGCACGCTGCGGATCCAGAGGGCCATCGCGCCCCTGTAGCAGCCGAGTTCCACCACGGGTCCCGGCAGACCGCGAGCGGTCAGGTCGGCGAGCTCCTCTGCGATCACGCGGAGCCGGTCGGCACAGACCGTGCCGGAGTGCTCCCGCAGCAGCCACTCCCGCAGATCCTTCAACGTTGAGTCCATGAAGGTCACCATCTGTCCACGAAGGGGTCGGCGAGCTCCCCGCTCAACGCCGCCGACAGCGGGCGGTTGATCCGGGGCAGCAGGTACACGTCATTCAGGCGTTCCAGCGGAACCCACTCGAAGCCCACCTGGATGGGGTCCGGAGGTTCCGGCATGCGCGGCTCGGCGTCGTCCACTTGCTCGGCGAGGAAGTTGAACTGAACCTTCTGTACGTCTCCGAACTCGCCTTGCCACGACTCGGGGACGTACTCGACGACGCATAGCAAACGCCGGGCCACGACCTGGAGGCCGGTCTCCTGTGCGACCTTGCGGTTCACGGCCTGGCGCAGGTCTTCGCCGACCTGGGCCTTGCCTCCCGGGAGGTTGTAGTGGAACCCGGCTTCGTCGTCGTACGACAGCAGCAGGACGGTGCCGTCGCGCACGATCGCCGCCTTCACGGAGACGCTGATCCGAGGCAGCTCGGGCGTCAGAGACACGACAGCGCCTCCGGCTCGCCGACGCGCATCAGGTCGCCGACCTCCGCCAGAGACCCCGCGACGGTGGAGCGGAAGCTCCCTCCGCGCTGGAACTGACGAGCGGCGGTGCGCATACCCGCGAGGGCGGCACGGCTGAGCTGGTTCGCGTAGATGCAGAGGCGGAAGCCAGCCTCGCCGAGTTCGGCGGCGCTCAGGTCGGGGAACGCCGTGGGCACGCTGACCAGCGGCACGCCGTGACTCCACGCACGCCCGATGGTCCGCGCCTGATCACCGGTCGCGTCCTTGGAATGGATGAGCACCGCATCCGCTCCGGCCTCGGCGTATGCCTCGGCGCGGGCCATCGCCGTGGCCATGTCCTCGCCGGCGATCAGGGCCTCGGTGCGGGCCACGACCACGAGGCCGTCACCGGCGACCTTCCGTATACGCCCCACCTGCTCGCACAGAAGGTCCCGGTCGGCGAGGGTCTGCGCCCGGTGGGCAGCGAAGCTGTTGCACTTCGGGTACGCGCTGTCCTCGACACACACCGCAGCGGCTCCGGCGCGCATCAGGTCGTACGCGAACCGCTCCGCCGTGCGCCCCGAGCCGCCCGCGTTGTCAATGTCCACGATGATGGGTAGTTCGGTGACACGGCCTAGCGAGGCGACCACGTCGGACAGGTCCCGGGGGCCCAGGACGTTGGCGTCAGGCAGCCCGGAGGCCGCCGACACCTCCAGACCGCTCACCCAAAGGGCGTCGAAGCCCGCCTCCACCGCGACGTGCGCGGCGAGCGCGTTCACCGCACCGATCGCCAGGAGCGGGTGCTTCCGCTCGCTGTCGGCGAGGGCCTCACGCAGACGCGTCCCCTTCGTGCCGTCAGCCATGGGTCTCTCCTCCTTCCGCGTGGGCGGCGAGCGACGGCACCAGTTGCCGTTCGCGCAGTACGTCCCAGGCTGCGAGCAGCACCTCGGACCGGGGTCGGCGGGCGTCCAGGCGGACCACATCGCCGAGGAGCGGGAACTCGTCGGGCTTCGTGACCACGGCCTCGTAGGTCTCGCGAACCCGGCTCTGGACGTCATGCACGTCCCAGTCGGCCCGGACGGCGTCTCCCTGCCGGGCCTGCGCCCGGCTCATCGAGGTGTCGGTCTCCAGATCCAGGACGAGCGTGAGATCGGGGGCCACGGTGAGGTGCGCGGCCAGCGTCTCGTACGTCTCCGACGCCCTCATGCCGTGCTTCACCGCGAAGAAGGCCAGCTCGCTGAGGAGCCAGCGATCCGCGATCACGGGCCGGGCCGGCCGCTGGGGGAGCACAAGTCGATCCAGCGTGGCCCGCTTGTCCGCGGCGATCGCGGACAGGTAGGCGTCGCGGTTCCCGGCGTTCGGCTGGTACTTGCCGGTGACGGTGGCGGCGGCCTGGTCGGCCGCGAGGAAGTTGGTGGTGAGTACGCACAGCGGGGTGACGCCGTAGAGCCCCTCCCAGAGCCGGAACAAACCCTTGCGCAGCGTCGTCTTGCCGGTGCCGTCGAGCCCCTCGATGACGATGAACGGATAGCGGTGGTTCATTCGACCTGCCCCGCCCCCGTGCCGCCGGCGTACTTGGTGAAGCGGCCCCGCCAGCGGGCCGTGCTGGACACCAGATCCACCAGCCGCAGCTCCGCCAACTCGTCGATGAGGCGGGGCAGCTCGGGCTCGGCGCAGATGCCGGCCTCGATGGCCCGGCAGTACGCGGCGCGGAGGGCCGGGTCGTCGTCGGAGTTACGCAGCGCCGCCTCCAGCACGCGCGTGGCCATGCCGTGGGCCACGACGCTCACCGCGGTGCCCAGGGCCTGCTCATGGAGCGGGCCCGGGTGCGGCTCCAGCGTGATGTGGTGCACCCCGCGGTGGCGGATGACCGCGAAGAAGCCCACCCACCACGCGGCGGCGGCGCTGACGGCGATCACTGCGTCGGACCAGGCAGCCCTGGACTGCTCCGCGAGGATGTTCTGGGCAGCGGTGTCGGCGGCGCGGTGAAGTGCCCCGCGCCGGTTCCGCGACTCCGCTCCGTGCCGCTGGGGCAGCTCCCACCAGAAGCCGAGCCCGACGTCCTCCAGCAGCGCCATCGCGGACTCGTCGCCTGCCGGCAGCGGAGACGGGCGCTGGGCCAGCACGGAGACATCGGCGCCCGGCACGTCCGACAGCGCGTTCTCCTCGGCGACGGCAGCCCGCCATTCGTCGAGATGGAGATGGAGCCGCTGGGTCAGCAGCCCGTCCGCCAGCGTCTGCCAGGCAAGGGCCAGCGGCGGCGAACCGGGCGGCAGGGTCAAGGAGGTCACAAGTCGGATCCTCACGTCCGGGGAGTCGCGGCACGCGGCTCCGGTCGGTGGTGCTCCACCACGATGGCCGCCACGAAGGCCCACGCCTATGAGTGTTTATGAGCCCTGCCAGCGGAACGTGTCCCGGCGGTCGCAGAGCGAGGGAGAATGCCGACCATGGTCGACAGCGGACAGCGGCGGTGCACGCGCTGCGGTGCCCTACTCAGCCGCTTCAACGCCGGCACTCGATGTGCCTCGTGCCAGACCGGGTCGGCCGCCCGACGAGCCGACCCGGCCTTCTGGCGGGATCCAACGGTCCGGCGAGCCGTGGCCGCGTGGGAACTCGGTACCGTCGTCAAGCTGTTCAGGAAGCACACGGGCCTCTCCCAGGCCGGCGTGGCGCGGATGGTCAGCATCGACCAGGCCGAGGTCAGCAGACTGGAACGCGGTCTCAAACAGATCCGCGACCGACGGCAGTTCGTCCAGTGGACCGATGCGTTGGGAGTTCCGGAGGAGCTGCTCGGGCTCCTGCCCACGGCCGATCCGCACACGCCGGACGCCACGGGCCGCCCGGGAACGGTGGACACCGGAGCCCGTGGGTACGCGGCGCTGCCGGAAGGGCCGGGCCAGCTTCTCTTACCCGCTGGCCGGTCCGTCTCGACGACGGCGCTTCCCGTGCTGACGCTTCCCGCGGCCTCCTTCCTCGGGGACAATTTGCGACTCGACTCCCGCCCGGAGCTGGATGCCTGGCGCACCATGCCGATGCGCGCGCTCGTCGTCGCGAACCGCACGGTGGACGGAGCGGCACGGCAGTTCGTCACCGACGCCCGACCGAGCGGCGTACGCGCCACGGCCTCCGAACCGGTCGACATACCCGCCGCGTACGAACTGGACGACCTGACCTACGGCATCCTGTGGGCCGTGTCGGGATTCGAGGCGGCACTACTCGGCGACGACCAGCCCCTGCACACCTCGTTGGCGTCGCTCACCGTTTCCCCAGGCGCGCCGATCGCCGCCGACCAGGGACTGACCGAAGTCTCCCGGATGCTCATCGGCTCGGAGACCGCGGCCCGGTACATCCTGGGCAACCGTGACCACCTGGGTGACGCACCCGTCTTCTGGACCAGGGAACAGCGTGGCGAAGAGGCCGCCACATGGCTGTTCTTCCGGCACAAGTACCGCTACCTCGAACGAACGGCCCCCCGACGTCCGGGCGGCACCAGCGGCCGGGGATTCTGCGTTCCCGAGACGGCAGTCGCCTCCTCGCCGGCCTACGAGCGCGTTCTGCTGTTCCTCGCCATCGCGCTCATGGAGTCCTTCGGCATCCGCACCTGGGTGACCGACGACGGAGGCTTCGCACACACTGACGGTTTCGCCCTCTCCCCCGGGCGCCGGGCTGTCATCGCCTCTTGGGTACGGACCGAGGGAGCGTCCCACCTCGCGGTCACCGCGCGGCCGGGAGCCCTGCGGACGTTCGCGGATGTGACGGACCACGTCAGCCACCACTCGACCACAGCGGCTGAGCAGGCCGGGCAGCGCCTCGCGGCGACGGCGCAGTACCTCGGCCTCGACGCCTCCTGGCTCGGTCGCAGGTGCGCCCAGTTGTCGGCCGTCGGCACGGAGCGGCTCGCCCGGCCGCGCAGCCGACTGCTCGGCCTCGAAGGGCTGGAAACCGCCTGCCAGTTCGTGGCCGAGCAGCTAGCGATCATCCCGCGTACCCGTACGGAGCCGACCCGATAGCCTGCGTGAACCACTCGTGAGGCCGCGCTCGGCGGCGTCCGGACAGGGGAGCAGGGGATATGACGGAGTCGGTCAAGAACGTGGCGGTCTTCTCCCTCGGCGGCACGATCGCCATGACCACCGATCCCACCACCGGAGGAGTCGTACCCGCGCTCTCGGCCCACGAACTCCTCGCTGCGGTACCCGCCCTGGCCACGAGCGGCATCGAACTCAAAGTCCGGGACTTCCGACGTCTGCCCGGCGCCTCCCTGACCTTCGAGGACCTCACCGCACTATCGGCCGCGATCACGGCGGAGCTTGAGGCCGGGGACGTCGACGGCGTCGTCATCACCCAGGGCACCGACACCATCGAGGAGACTGCCTTCCTCCTCGAGCTTTACCACGGCCACGAGCAGCCAGTCGTCGTCACCGGCGCGATGCGTAACCCCACACTGCCCGGCGCAGACGGCCCGGCCAACATCCATGCCGCCGTCCTGGCTGCCGCCGCCCCCGGCCTGCGGGGCGCCGGCTGCCTCGTCGTACTCGGCGAAGAGATCCACTCGGCCCGGACCGTCCGCAAGTCCCACACCACCAGCCCCGCCGCTTTCACCTCACCAGCAAGCGGCCCGATCGCGCGGGTTGCGGAGAACCGGGTGCGGATGATGGGTGGCCTGCCGTCCCGCGGACCGCTCGTCAGCGCGCCCGACCGTGAGGCGCGCGTCGGGCTCTACACCGTCACCCTCGGCGACGACGGCACCCTGCTCGACCTGTGGGACGGCAACTGCGACGGACTCGTGGTCGCGGCCTTCGGCGTCGGCCACGTCCCGGAGCGCCTCGTCGAAGGGCTCACCAAGCTCGCGTCCCGCATCCCCGTGGTCCTCGCCTCCCGCATCGGCAACGGACCCGTCCTGTCCGACACGTACGGCTTCCCCGGCTCCGAGAAGGACCTCCTCGGGCGAGGACTCATCGGCGCCGGAGACCTCAGCCCGTACCATGCGCGGCTCCTCCTCCACGCCCTGCTTGCCCAGGGCGCCGACGGGGCGACGGTCCGCGAGACCTTCACCACCGCCTCCGCCCGCTGATCCCATCCCGTCAGGAGACACCCGCACATGCGCGCTCACGAGCTGACCGTCGGCCGTACCTTCGGCGTCACCTTCGACCACGGGGAGGACTTCTTCGAGGCGCTGTCCACCTTCTGCCGGGACAACGACGTACGGCAGGGCTACATCCCCTCGTTCATCGGGGCCTTCGCGGAGGCCGAGATCGTGGGTGCCTGCGAGAAGCTCGCGGACCCCGACGCACCGGTCTGGGCGAAGACATACGTCACCAACGTCGAGGCGTTTGGCGCCGGCACCCTCGCCCATGACCCCGCCACCGGCGAGATACTCCCGCACATCCACGTTTCCGCCGGCCTCAAGGCCCAGTCGGCCGACGGCAGGACGAGCCATCTCCTCGGTGCCAAGGTCCAGTTCCTCAGCGAGCTGCTGATCGTGGAGGTCACGTCGCCCACCATGACCCGGCCCCGGAACCCCGACCTCTACGACGTTCCGCTGCTCACGTTCGGCTGACCGGAAGGAGTCGGCGAAGCCAGGGGTGGTTGGGCGCGATCACCTTGATCGCGTCCGCCAGCCAGGCGCGTGCCGGAGCGTCGAGCAGCGGCAGTACCGCTTCGAAGTCGGTCTCGTCCTTGTCCCGGGTCGCCTTTGCCTTGTAGAAGAGCTGCACCTCGGGTGCGAGATACGGGATGCCCGCCTCGCTCGTTCGCCCGAGCTGGTCGATCGGGAGCCGGATCTCCGGGGTGCGCCGCGAGACCCACTGGGTGCCCTCGGCCTCGTCCAGCATGAGCTGCACCGACCAGGGCGCCTTGGATGTGCGGCGGCACCAGATGTCGTGAAGCGGCGGCCGAAGAACCTCTCCAGGACGCCACGGCCGCAACTCCCCCTGGCCGGGCGGATCCGCCACGTGCAGGTCCCAGTCGGCCAGCAGTTCATGTAGGAGGGCCTGGTCACGCCGGAGGACGAGGACGTCGAGATCGCCGTGTGCGCGCAGCCCGCGGCCGACTGCGAGTTCGATCGCGTAGCCCCCGGCGATCCACCATGGGAAGTCCGCCTTGGCGAAGACCTCGGCCACATCCTCGGGGCGATCCGGCACCCAGCATCCCAACACGTCAGCACTCACCCGCCCATACTCCCAGTGAACCAGACGGGCAGAAGCGCAGGCCGACATGGGTCGGCGGTCTCGCTGGAGTCGCCTTGTCGCTCGTTGGCCCCTCGCGCTCATAAATGCCCATGAGCATCAGGGGTACCGGCGGCCATCGTTGAGTGCGTGTCTCGCGACCGGCTTCGTGGCTGGGACCTGAGCCACGATCCTCCTGGTGCCGCGCGCCCGAAGCCGGGGTGCTTCCTGCAGCCGTACGCCTCTCAGCGGCGTACCTGACGCCCTTCCGCGACCACGTCGCAGCTCCGGGAGACGGCCACCGACGTCACCCATAGGAGGTCCGCCGTCTGATGATCAGCGCGCCGTCCACCGCTCTTGGCCTCGTGTACCGCTGGACCGACCACACCATCAACCCGACGGGCGAAGCCCGCGCGGTTCTGCGACGTGTTCTCAAGGATCTGGGCCTGTCAGGAGACGTCATCAGCGACGGAGTCCTGGCCGTCTCGGAGCTCGTGGCGAACGCGCACGAGCACGCGTGCGGCCCGTACGAGGTACACCTTCGCTCCGTTGCCGGAAGATACATTTGCGAGATTCACGACGGGAATCCTCTTCTTCCTACGGACCTCTACCTGGCTGCCGTGCCCTCGCCGGAAGCCACCGCGTCGGAGATAGTGAGCGGGCTGCTCACTGAGCGCGGACGGGGCCTGCACATCGTGAACGAGCTGACCCAGGGACAGTGGGGGTTCCAGGTCACGAACTGCGGAACCAAGGCGGCCTGGGTGGTGCTGGCCGAGGCTTCGGCTGCGATGGCTACCCGAGGCGGTCAGACCTGACGAACGTGCCGATGCGGCAGATGCTCCCCGCAAGGTCGTCGAGAAGGTCGGTGATCGCGTAGTGGCGATCATCGATCTGAAGCTACCCCTCGCTCGCCCGCGAGCGGAGACGCTCGTTCTCCCTCTCCAGCGCGGCTACACGTTGCTCAAGCTCCACACGGGTCGGCTTCTTTCGAGGCGGAGAAGCCGCTGGCTTCGGAGGAGAGGGCGGTTTACCGGCCAGCCCGATGGGCTCGAAGGCCACGATCCCTGATGGGTCCTTCCCGCACTCCGGGCACTGCTCTGACGACGAGCCGTGCAGCGTGGGCTTGCCATTCTCGCGATGCCGCCGAGTCTCGACGATGTGGCCGCAATAGAGCCGTACGCGCCACCGCATGATGTGATGCTCAGGCGTCTTGCAGCTATGCAGCATGTTCAGCACCTTTTCTACGACAGCACGGCGATCTGCTGCGAGCACAGGGTCTGCCCGCTCTTCGGCCTCCTCCTCAGCGGCGTGCTTCTCCACCCAATGTCTGATGTCCTCCCACTGCTTTTGCTGTCGGTGATCGGCTCGGGTGAGCTGGTAGTCCTCCAGCGGACAGCCGTAGCTCTCGTACTCCACCTCACGCATGGCCGAAACCGTAGCCCTGGGCAGTGGAAGGCTCAGGCGGAGTTCGCTCCCGATCGGCCGTGGTACCGCACTGATTAGAGCTGACAGCCGACGAGCGTGAAACGGCCGTACGCGACCGAGTGGACCCCGTGACCAGCCCGGAGCCCACTCGACCACAGTCGATTCTCGAAACAAGCAGCGCAGATTTCGGGAGCTACCCCACGGTGGGATCGCCTGGCGCCCGCTGAGCATCGACGTACCGTCAGGCCGCTCGTAGGCGCGCGTCGTTCATCGCTGGTGGCCGCCCGGCATGCGCAGAGCCCGCCAACCGAAGTACTTGCTGGCTCCCGAGCCACGTCCCGGCGATAAGCGGCAGAGTGACAGCGTCTACCTCCGGCACCGTCAGCGCCCTCTGACCTGTTTGGCCACCCCAGTGGTGTTGTACCGGTACCGGGCCATCTCCTCGGTCACCCCGTAGTGCTCGGCGATCTGCGCCGGCCCCCACTGGCGGCGGACTGCGCCGAGCAGCAGGGGGCGGGGAAGCATGAGTGTTCCGCCAAAGGCAGTGGCTTGTTCTTCCTCGTCGGGGCGGCAGGTCCTGAAGGGCATGCCATTGACTTCGCGGATCTCGGTGAGGTCATGCTTCAGGACGAGGTGGGAGAGCTCGTGGGCCACGTCGCTGGCCCTGCGACCCGGGGTTCGGAGCGGGTTGGTAACGACGATGTTCCTGCCGGAGACCTGGAAGGTCGCGGCGGAGAAGGCGTACGCCTGGACCCGTTCGAGTTCTTCGAGGCGGGTGTGGCTGACGAGCTTCTCGGCGCTGACGATCTTGACCTTGAGGTGGGCGGCGAGGTCGTCGACGTTCAGGGCATCGGTGTCGCTGAGATCGAGTTCGCGGCGCAGTCGGAGGGCTTCTCGTTCGGCGTTGGCCTTGAAGCCTCGAGGGAGGGTCACAGTTCGCCTGCTTCGACGAGTCGTTCGAGTTCGGTGTTCATGTCGGTGAGCAGGGCGGCGAGCCGCTGGGGGACGCCAGGACGCAGCACCGAGGCAGCCCGGAGGTGGCAGGCAAGGGCGGGTACGGCGGGGACCGCCTCCTTCGCGAGGGCGTCGTAGAGGTCGCGCAGAACAGAGCTGATCTTGTTCGCCGCGTCGTCGGTAAGCCGAGGGTCAGCGTGGAGGTGGGTGATGGCCTGGTCGAGGGGCGACACCTGGCGGGTGGCGGTCGGGGTGAAGAAGCGGCTCGGGGAGACGCCGAGCCAGGCGCAGAGGCGAGTGAAGGTGGCGAGGTCAGGCTGAGCGCCGGCTTCGACCCGGGTGAGCGTGCTGAAGCTGACGCCCGCTTCGGCGGCGGCCTGCCGGCCCGGAAGACCGACGGCCGGACGGATCAGGCTCCGGCGACGGCCGACCTGCGTGCCCTGGCCACTCGGCTGAAGACCGCGCCACCGGCCTCCCCGCAGCCCGACCCGTACAACGGCATCCCCTTCGACAGCGACACCGAGGAAATCATCGCCGGGTACGCCCGTCAGCTATCCCTCACCGACGTTCGTCAGCTGGCCCATGCCGTGAGCGAAGGCCAGCCGGTCACCATCGAATACGTCGCCGCCTCGGGCAGCCGCACCATACGGACCCTCAGCGAGCTCGATTTCGACCCGCCCTACCTGCACGCCTGGTGCCACCTGCGAAACGACGAGCGTGTCTTCACCCTCTCCCGCATTCACGGCGTCTTGCCCGGGTAGCCGCGGTCTCGGTTCTGGTCTCATTCGCCCCCGTCCGCCGCCGTCCGAAACTTCCCTCAGCACCCGCTCCACCGCAGGTCAGCACGTCCCCGGCCCTCGCTGAACCCCCGGACGAACCGTTGGAAAGCGTGTTGGGGGCAACGTCTCACGTCCGTACGAAGCGCGCCGCAAGCCGCCAACGCGCACGGGAGGAACCTGCCCGTGCGGCACCCGCCGATCACGGGAATACGCCATTCTTGAACCGGCGGCGCGTCCGCTCACGGCTTCTTCGACGCGGACCGTTTCTCGCCCCGGCTTCGACCCGCCGGGGCGGGCGCGTTCTTCCGCTGGGGTTTCTCCGTGCGGGCGTCCGTGCGGGGCGGCGTCGCGGGCGCCGGGGCGGTCGGCCACTTGAGCTCGATCTCCAGCTCGATCTCCCCGTCGCCGATCTCGACCTCCATCTCGCTGTGGAGGTCGTCGGGGATCCGCAGGCCCAGCGTGCCGGGGCCGAGATCCAGCTCGGCGTCCCCGCCCTCTCTCAGGGCGTCCGCGAGTGCCGTGAGCTGGTCGGCGGCCTCCTGGCGGGACAGCGAGCGCTTTTGCTCGTACTTGAGGTCCTTCATGGGGCCCTCCGGTGTGACGCAGAAGAGTGGTTGAACCCGGTGTGGCGTGCTGTGGCGCGGGTCAGTCGCCCGTCTCCGGGCCCCAGCGCTCGGGGCCCACTCCGTGCCAGTCGATCCACGGCGCCTCCGCCACGTCCGCCGGGTCGATCTCCAGGCCGGCGCGGCGGAGGAACTCCGCGACGTCGGTCACGTTGTGGGCGAGTCCGAGGATCTCGCCGTCCACGCGCACCCGCCGGCCGCCCGAGGGCGAGGGCGGATGCACGATGACGCGAATCGATCCGGACATGCCTTCAGGATCGTCCGGGATGTACGGCCCCGCAGGTCGGCGCGTCATCCGTCGAGCCGCTCACTGGTGTTCCCGGCCGACCGCCCCAGCTCCCTCAGCTCCGTCCAGGCCGCGGGGGCCGGCCGTCGCCGCTGCCAGGAGGGGTGGAAGAACGTCCGGGCCGACAGCCGGTACAGGCGACGGCGCAGCTCGGTGCGGCCGGGCCGGTCGGCGAGCCGGCGGTAGGTGGCGGTCCACTCCCGCTGCGCCCGGACAAGATCGTCGGGAAACGTTCGCATGGCCGAATTCAAGCATGTGTTCGAATTTCTGGGCCAGTGCGACGTCTCTCGTACGTCTCGGTTCGGGCACTGCACGTGGACAGCCGCAGCGCGAGGGGCATGAGTAGGCGCATACTGAGGTCAATGACTAAGCCTGCTGCTCCCAAGCGTCATTTGCCCACCAGCCCCTTCAAGGCGCCGGTCGCCCCCGCTCCCAAGCACTTCGCCGTGGGTGACCAGGTCACGCACGACATGTACGGGCTCGGCCGGGTCATCGGTATGGAGGAAGGAATCGCGGCGCTCGTCGACTTCGGGTCGGCGCAGATGCGGATCCTGAGCCCTTACGCCAAGATGACCAAGCTGTAGGACCTTCGTGCCCGGTCAGGGCACGCCTGGCCCTCCCCTGGGCCAGTAACGGAAAAGAGACCTCTCATCGAACCGACTTCGTTGTTCTCCGCTGTGGAAGGGCAACCCGACCGTTCCAGCGCGGCGTCGCCGCCTCCGGCGACCAACCCCTTCCAGGCCCCGGACTTCGGGGAAGACGACACCTTCCCGTTCGAGGACGTGACGGAGCAGCCCACCACCTCCGGGCGCCCGGCACGCCGCAGGGCCGCCTGACTCCGCGAGACCGTCAGGTCCCGGAAGTCTCCCCACCCGTGCGGTCCGAGGCCGGCCAGATATAGGGCAGGTCGTCCGGTACGCCCGGGAAGAGGTCCGCGTAGGTGGCGGGGTCCTTGCGGACCAGAGCCGAGCGGTGGCTTTCGTGGAACGGGTCGTCGCCGAGCCAGGGCGGGACTTCGCCGTCGGCGGCCAGTGTGTGCTGGTCGCGGATCGGGGCGTGCGGGCGGGTCGCCGCGAGATCGGCCACCAGCGTGGCCGCACAGGTGTCCTGGTGGCCCTGTTCACGCCAGACGCGGCAGATCTCCAGGCCGTAGCGGACCAGCGCCTCCTCGTAGCCGAGCCACATCCTGACGGCCGGGTGGCGCCGCCACCCGTAGCCGGGGACCACCAGGCCGCGCAGGACCTGCAGTGCCTCGACGCGTTGTTTGCCGAGGCGGCGGCGGTCCAGGGCCAGGGCCGTGGTGCGGAAGTCGGGGTAGGGCAGGAAGGTCTGCATACCGTCGTGGGTGATCCCTACCGTGCGCCGGCGCGGGTGGAGCGCCGGCGGAGAGCCAGAGCCAGGCCGATCATGACGATGCCCAGGACGAAGTGGAGCCAGTCGTCCGCGGTGTTGAGCGGGATGAAGTTGGCGTCGCTGTCATGGCCGACCGACAGCCCGTACACCCACAGCACCAGATAGACGGCGCCACCGACCAGCAGATACGAGTACGCCCCGGCGGCCGTGCGGGACAGGGCCAGACCGGCGAGGCCATAGGCCAGGTGCACCAGGTTGTGCAGGATCGAGACCTGGAACAGGCCGAAGAGTTCGGCGCCCGACTCGTGGGAGGCGAACTCCATCGAGCCGTAGTCGGTGGTGATGCCGGGGATGAAGCCCAGCACGCCGACCAGCAGGAAGACGACGCCGAACAGCAGGGCGGCCTGCTGGACGGGGGTGCGTACAGCCCGGTGGGACGTGTGTGTGGTCATGGCCGGTGCCTCCTCACGGGCGGGACAGGGTCTGTTCCGCCCAGATGGTCTTGCCGGTGGCGCCCTGGCGGGTGCCCCAGCGCTGGGTCAGCTGGGCGACGAGGAGCAGGCCGCGGCCGCCCTCGTCATAGGTGCGGGCGCGCCGCAGGTGGGGAGCGGTGTTGCCCCCGTCGGAAACCTCGCAGATCAAGGACGTGTCGTGGATGAGGCGCAGCCGGATCGGCGGCTCGGCGTGCCGGATGGCGTTGGTGACGAGTTCGCTGACGACCAGTTCCGTGACGAACACGGCGTCGGAAAGACCCCACCGCTCCAGTTGCGCCACCACGTCCTTGCGGGTCCGCGCGACCGCGGACGGGACGGCCGGCACCGCCCAGGTGGCGACCTGGTTCGCGTCGAGCGCGCGGGTACGGGCGATCAGCAGGGCCACGTCGTCGGCCGGGCGCCGGGGCAGCAGGTCGGTGAGGACCGTGTCGCACAGCGTCTCCAGTGAGCCCGCCGGGCGGGCCAGGGCCTCCCGCAACCGGTGGACGCCGGTGTCGAGGTCCCGGTCGGCGGTCGCGATCAGGCCGTTGGTGTAGAGCGCGAGCAGGCTGCCCTCGGGGAGGACGACCTCGGTGGCCTCGTACGGCAGACCGCCCACGCCGAGCGGGGGCGCGGCCGGGAGCCCGACGAGGTCGACGGCGCCGTCGGGGCTCACCACGACCGGTACGGGATGCCCGGCCCCGGCCAGGCAGCAGTGCCGCGTCACCGGGTCGTAGACGGCGTACAGGCACGTGGCCCCGACATCGGCCGACGCAGTGCCGGTGGAGCCCGCCGTGCCCGGCTCGCCGTCGTCCTCCTCGGTGTTCAGGCGGGCGACCAGGTCGTCGAGATGGGTCAGCAGCTCGTCGCACGGCAGGTCGATGTCGGCCAGGGTGCGGACCGCCGTGCGCAGCCGCCCCATGGCCGCCGAGGCGTGCAGTCCGTGGCCGACCACGTCGCCGACGACCAGGGCCACCCGCGCCCCGGAGAGGGGGATGACGTCGAACCAGTCCCCGCCGACACCGGCGTGGCCGCCCGCCGGGAGGTAGCGGGAGGCGACGTCGACGGCCGCCTGCCGGGGCAGCCGCCTCGGCAGCAGGCTGCGCTGGAGGGTGACGGCCGTGGCGCGCTCGCGGGCGAAGCGGCGGGCGTTGTCGATGCTGACCGCGGCCCGGGCGGCCAGTTCCCCGGCCAGGACCAGGTCGTCGTGCCGGAAGGTCTCCTGGTTGTCGTGCCGGACGAAGAAGGCGACGCCCAGCGTGGTGCCGCGGGCGGCCAGCGGCACGGTCATCGCGGAGTGGACGCCGAACGCCCGGACCCGGGCGGCGCGGGCCGGATCGCGGGCGAGCCAGGCGGCGAACGCCGGATCGGTCACCTCGTGCAGGGCGGGCCGTCCGGTGCGCAGGCTCTCATAGGGCAACGAGCCCGCCGGGTAGGAGTCCACCGCGCCGGCCGCCACGGCCGACTCCGGGGCGCCGGGGGTCACGGACCGCAGGGCGGCCCGGCGCAGCAGCAGCGGCCCGTTCTCCGGGACCGCCCGCGCGGGCGGCTCCGGCGCGTCGTCCAGCGCGGCCAGCAGATCGACGCTGACGAAGTCGGCCAGGGCCGGGACGGTCACGTCCGCCAGTTCCTGGGCCGTGCGCGTCACGTCGAGCGTGCTGCCGATGCGCCGGCCGGCCTCGGCGATCAGCTGGAGGCGCTTGCGGGCCCAGAACTGCTCGGTCATGTCGTGTGCCGACAGGCAGACGCCCTGGACGGTGCCCTCGTGGTCGCGCAGCGCCGACATGAAGACCGACCAGGCGTGCTCATGGCTCTCCCCCGGGGCACGCAGGTAGTTCTCCGCGTACTGCGGCTCGCCGGTCCGCAGCACCCGGGCCATGTCGCGTTCCGCCCGCAGGCCGGCGTCGTCGTCGACGATCTCCGACACGCGCAGGCCGCGCATCTCCTCCTCGGTGAGCGACATGGAGCGCTCCATGTCGGCGTTGGCCCGGCGCAGCCTGAGCCGGGTGTCGTAGATCGCCTGGGCGCAGCACGGGGACTGGGCGAAGCTCCAGCTCACGAGGGATTCGTCGAGGTCGGCCCGCGGCTGCCGGCCGGTCAGGGCCGAGACGATGAGCCAGGCCGGGGCGTCGGCGCCGGGTGGCCGGTGGTGGGCGAGGATCCCCACCGTCAGTTTCCGGCCGTCGCGGTGCCTCAGCGCGACGTCGCCGTTCCAGCGCGCCAGCCCGGCCAGGGTGGGCAGGCCGCCGCGGACCGGGATCGGCTCGGCCAGCAGATCCGCGGCGCGGTGGCCGGTCACCTCCCCGGCCGCGTACCCGAGGAGCCGCTCGGCGCCCGTGTTCCAGCCGGTCACGATGCCGTGTTCGTCGACGCAGACCCGGGCCGTCAGCGACGCGCCGACGAGGGCGTCGAGGGCTTCGGGCGCTTCCCCGAACGGCCGGGTGCCCCGGCCGACGGTGACGGGCTGCTCCATGATCGGTCATCTCACTCTCGGGAGAATCCAGCCATAGCCCCAGGCATGGGCTGATATGACCTGCTTAGACCTGCTTACCCCGATTGGTGCGGGTATCACCGGGGCGTCCCCACGAGAAGCGGAGCCTGCCGCCGCCCGGCCCGGGTATCCGCTCCCCCATGGGTGAGATCCGCGTGGGCACGTGTTCCTGGACCGACCGGGCGCTGGTCGGCAGCGGCTGGTATCCGGCGGGGCGGCGGGACGCCGAGGGGCGGTTACGGCACTACGCCGAGCGGTTCCCGGTCGTCGAGGTCGACGTCTCGTACTACGCGCTGCCGAGCGAGCGGAACAGCCGGTTGTGGGCCGAGCGGACACCGGACGGGTTCGTGTTCGATGTGAAGGCCTTCTCGCTGCTGACCGGGCATCCCACCCGGGAGGCGGTGATGCCGGACGGGCTGCCGGCCGAACACCGGGACCCGGCGGTGCTCGACGAGGTGTGGGCCCGGTTCGCGGCCGGGATCGCGCCGCTGCGGGAGGCCGGACGGCTCGGGAGCGTGCTGTTCCAGTTCCCGCCCTGGTTCCGGCCCGGGCCGCGGGCGGAGGCGTTCCTCCGGGAGTGCGCCGAGCGGACCGAAGGCTGGCCGCTCGCCGTGGAGTTCCGGCACCCCTCCTGGTGGGAGCCGGGGCAGGACGAGGTGACACAAGCCCTGCTGGTCCGGCACGGCATGGCCGCGGTCGCCGTCGACATGACGCAGACCCTGCCCTCCTCCGTCCCGCCCGTCACCCCCGTGACCTCGCCGCGGCTGTCCGTCGTCCGGTTCCACGGCCGCAGCGCCGCCTGGGGGACCGGCAGCAAGGAGGACCGGTTCCGGTACGTCTACGCCGAGGAGGAACTCGCCGGGTGGCTGCCCCGCGTGCGTCGGCTGGCCGAGCGGACCGAACAGGTCCACGTGCTGTTCAACAACTGCTGCGGCGACGCCGCCGTCAGCGCCGCCGAGACCATGACACGGCTCCTCGGCGACGATCCGCCGGCGGCGGTGCGGCTGCCTAGGGCTCGATCCGCACCCGACGCTCGACCGACACCTGGTCCACGTCCGACACCCGCACCGTCGTCTTCATCGTCCAGTCCCCGGGGAGCGGCAGGTTGACGGAGTTGGTGCTCCAGTAGCCGCCCCGGTCGGTGAGTTCGGCGTCGATCGGTCCGATCTTCCGGGAGGGCAGGGTGAAGGTGATGCGGAGCTCGGGGACGACGACCAGGCCCTCGTCGGAGCCGTGGACCACCGCTTGGATGCCGTTCTCGCCGACCCGGGCCGGATCCAGGGTGACCTGCACCGCGCCGCGGCCGGCCAGGGTCGCGGCGCCCGTGTCGAAGGGCACGGTCGTCTGGGTGGTGGGCGGGAGCGAACCCGCGGGGGCCTGCTCGGCCGCCTCGGCCTGGGCGCGGCCCGGCAGGGTTCCCGTGAGCACGGTCGTGATCATCAGCACCACGGCGGCGACGGCGACTTCGACGAGCACGGAACGCCGCAGGCGGCGGCGTTGGTCGTCCCGGTCGGCGTCGGACGCGGCGGGCTCCTCCACCGGCCCACCGGGTCCCTCCGGCTCCCCGGGTTCGCCGAGCCCCTCCGGCCCCTCCGGCTCCCCCGGCCGCCCGGGTCCGCCGGGTTCCGCCGGTGCGCCGACGGACTGCGGGACCCGGGCCGGTGCGGCCGCCCGGACGGCCGCCGCCGGGGCCGCGAGCCGCTGCGTCCAGCGCCGCGAGTAGCCGGCCACCAGCAACAGCACGGCCACCCCGGCCAGTTTGGCGAGCAGCAGCCGCCCGTACGGCGTGCTCGTCAGCGCGAAGAGGGAGCCCAGGCCGCGCCAGGACTGGTAGAGGCCCGTGACGGCCAGGACGGTCACCGAGGTGAAGGCGATCCGCGAGAAGCGGGGCACGACCTCCACCAGGTCGCCGGAGGCGCGGCGCAGGGTCAGCAGCAGCGCCACCAGGCCGCCGAGCCAGACACCGGTCGCCAGCAGGTGCAGTACGGACGACGCCATCGCCAGCGGCACCTGGATCCCGGCGGAGGCGTGCTCGGCCGCCGCCCAGGTCAGGGCCAGGGCGGCGGCCAGGGCGGTGCCGGTCGCCAGGGTGGCCGGCCCGCGTCGTTCACGGCGCCCGGACAGCCGTACCAGGAAGGCGGCGGTCAGCAGGAGGATGACCAGCCGGGCCAGCAGGGCCTCGCCGGGGCGGCCGGTGAGGGTGCGGCCCAGGGCGGAGACGTCGAAGGCCGAGGCCGGGCCCGTGCCCGTCTCGTAGGGGGCGCGCAGCAGAAGCAGGACGGCCGTCGAGCCCAGCAGCGTCCACCAGGCCGCCACCAGCGGCCGGCGCAGCGGGGAGGTGTCCGCGGGCCGGCACAGCAGCGCGAACGCCGCCGTGCCGACGAGCAGCGCGGCGGCGAGGTAGGCGAGGTAGCGGGCGGCGTCGTAGAGGCCCCGGGTGAGCGGGTCCTCGGCCGGGCCCGTGTCGAGCTGGGCGGTGGTCGCGGAGCGTTTCCCCACGGAGAAGCTGAAGGCGCCGGAGACGGGGTGGCTGTCGGCGGAGACGACCCGCCAGGCCACCGTGTAGGTGCCCTGGGCGAGCTTGCCGGGCAGGCCGACCCGGGCCGTGTCGGAGCGGCCGTCGGCGTGCGTGGCCTCGCCGGTGTGGACCCGGCGCTGGTCGGGCCCGAAGACCCGGAAGGAGTCGTCGAGCAGGCCGACGGACTCGGTGAAGGTCAGGGTGACGTGGCGGGGGGCCTGGCGGAGGACCGAGTCGTCGCCGGGGTCGGTGGCGCGCAGGGCGGCGTGCGCGGACGCGGGGGCCGCCCCGGCGAGGAGCAGGACCAGCACGGCGCCGAGCAGCACCAGGGCCTGACATCGCCGGGGGTGTCCGGCATCGCGGTCCTCGTTCCGGCGTTGGTCCACGTCGTTCTCCGGGGTCGGGCTGGACGGCTCCGCGTTATGTACGCACGGGATCGGTGCGGCGCTCAACGGGGTGGGGGCGTGGCTAGGCCCCTTCTGACGGATCTCCGCGGCGTCGCGACGCCCGGCACGCTCCCCCGTTCTCGGCTTCGCTCGAACGGGAGGGGCCCCCACCGCCGCACCGCGCGAAAGCCCAAGTAGCTCCGCTACGAGGGCTTCAACGCGGCACTCCCCCAAGCTCTTCGAGCAGGGGGGACCCCCAGAGCACGC
>NZ_JASKMS010000036.1 GCF_030124145.1 Streptomyces sp. 378 | reverse complement strand
CTCAGGCCCGTCATACGGCGCCCACGACCCGTACAGAGCACGGGTGTGGATGGACAGGGAGCCCGGGCGCCGACCAGCGTTCCCGGCCGCCTGCCGGTCTGTGAAACGCTGGCCGTCGGCGATCAGCCTCACCGCGTGCCGGATGGCCGTCGACGCGTCCATGCCGCCGCGCTGCAAAACCTCGAGGTCCGCGGCGAACCGGTCCGTCACACGCACCGACACTACGGTCGGCGTACGGCTCACCGGCCCTCACCGTGCCCGGTGCGCACGCGGCGCAGGCCTTCCTCAAGGTCGTCGCCGGACACGCTGGCCGTGCCGTCGACGAGGCGCAGACGCGGGCGGTCAGCGGGCCGGATCACGCCGACGGCCTCAGCGAGCCGTTCCGTGTCCGCGGCCTGCGGCGCGTCCGCCTGCAGGAGGACGCCGACGAGGACGTTGAGCTTGGCCACCTCGATCCGCAGCTCGGACAGCTGCCGCTCGGCGACGGCCAGGCGCCGCTCCATCTTGGTCTGCGTCACCGGTCATCGCCCCGATCGTTGGTGTCGAGGTCGCCGTACGACTCCGCGACGAGCTGGGCACTCAGATGGTCAGCGTTCCATCCGATGTTGGCCGGGTTCTCGTCGAGGGCGCACCGCACAACGACGCGAGCGAGGCCAGCGCGGCGGAGGATTCGGGCGTCGTAGTCGTCGAGGTCATGGGGCAGGGTGAGGGCATCGAGGACGGAATCGAGGAGGGCGCGCAGTTCGCCCGCGTTCCCGGGCCCGGTACGGTCGGTCATGGGTCTGGACTCCTTGTCGCGAAGGGGTTCCTGGCAAGGCGCCGTTCGGTGTTGCGAGCACCGGGCGGCGCCGTCGTGTCTCCGGTGGGAGACCGACGGAGTCCGGAGGGCCGCGGGCACGGCAGGGCACATGGAGGGCACATGAGCCCGGGAAACAACCCGAAGTAGCGGGAACTGCTGAGAGTAGTTTCTGCACGTCAACCGGCCTTTCGGCGGGAACGTGCAGGTCAGGCGATCAAGCGGGCAGTACGTGAACTACCGGTAGGTCCGGTCCCCCCGGGCCTCCGCCCGCACGGTCACGGAGGGTGGGCACTGCCTGTGCCCACCCTTCCCGTCTGCCGTCGCGATCGGCGGGCGCGGTCAGTCTCGCGAGTGGCCGAACAGAAGGCGATAGGCGATCAGGAGGACGAGCGATCCGCCGATCGCCGCCGCCCAGGTCGTCCCGTCGTAGAAGTCCTGGGTGATCGGGTGGTCCATCCAGCGGGCCGATATCCAGCCGCCGATGAACGCGCCCGCGATGCCGATCAGCGTCGTGCCGATGAGGCCGCCCGGGTCGCGCCCCGGCAGCAGGAACTTCGCGATGGCTCCGGCCAACAGTCCGAGGATGATCCAGCTGATGATGGTCATGCCGTGAACCTGCCCTTTCACGCTGTGCCCGCACTGTCCCGGCCCTGTGATCCTGCTCCCGGCAGGCCGGGACCCTGCGTTGTGGGTCGGGCGTTTCGCGTGCGGCGGTCGTGCCGCGCGCGTTCACGCCCTGTCGGTGGGCAGGACGTCTCGGCTCGGCCCGCCGGTTGCGCTGATCAGTAAGGTGCGACGCATGACACCCCCCGGTTCCGGATTGCGCCGCACCCTCGGTGTGGGCGACGCCGTCGTCATCGGACTCGGCTCCATGGTGGGAGCCGGGATCTTCGCCGCCCTCGCGCCCGCGGCGCACGCCGCCGGCTCGGGGCTGCTCCTCGGGCTCGCCCTCGCCGCCGTGGTCGCGTACTGCAACGCCATGTCGTCGGCCCGCCTCGCCGCCCTGTATCCGGCTTCAGGGGGCACGTACGTGTACGGGCGAGAGCGGCTCGGGGAGTTCTGGGGGTACCTCGCGGGCTGGTCGTTCGTGGTCGGGAAGACGGCCTCCTGTGCGGCGATGGCACTCACCGTGGGCACGTACGTCTGGCCGGGGCAGGCACACGCGGTGGCGGTCGCGGCCGTGGTGGCGCTGACGGCGGTGAACTACGGCGGTGTCCAGAAGTCCGCGTGGCTGACACGGGTGATCGTGGCGTTGGTCCTGGCCGTCCTCGCTTTCGTGGTGGTCGTGTGTCTGCTGTCCGGTGAGGCCGATGCCGGGCGGCTGGACCTCGGTGCCTCGGGGGGTGCGGACGGGGTGCTGGAGGCGGCCGGTCTGCTGTTCTTCGCGTTCGCCGGGTACGCCCGTATCGCGACCCTCGGCGAGGAGGTGCGGGATCCGGCCCGCACCATTCCGCGGGCGATCCCGCTGGCGCTCGGCATCACCCTGGTGGTGTACGCCTGTGTGGCGGTGGCTGTCCTTTCGGTACTCGGGTCGGACGGTCTCGCGGACGCGACGGCACCGCTGGCCGACGCGGTGCGGGCGGCCGGGGCGTCCTGGCTCGTGCCGGTGGTGCGGATCGGTGCGGCGGTGGCCGCGATGGGGTCGCTGCTCGCGCTGATTCTGGGGGTGTCCCGGACGACGCTGGCCATGGCGCGGGACCGGCATCTGCCGTCGGCGCTGGCCGCCGTGCATCCGCGTTTCCAGGTGCCGCACCGGGCGGAGCTGGCCGTGGGTGCGGTGGTCGCTGTCCTGGCCGCCACGGTGGACGTCCGGGGCGCGATCGGGTTTTCCTCCTTCGGTGTGCTGGCGTACTACGCCGTGGCCAACGCGTCGGCGTGGACTGTGTCTTCGGCGCCGGCGGCACGGGTGGTGCCGGTGGTGGGGCTGGCCGGGTGCGCGGTGCTGGCGTTCTCGCTGCCCGGGGTTTCGGTGGTGGCGGGCGCGGGCGTGCTGGCGGTGGGAGCCGTTGCGTACGCGGTGCGGCGGGGAGTGAAGGCAGGGGGAGCCGGAGGGCGTTAGGGCCCGCCTTCCCTGGCGGCCCACGCGCTCATGGGTCTCCCGGCCCGGGCGCTCACGGGTTTCCCGGCCCGGGCGCTCAGGGGGTGTTCCGGCCCGGATCCTTCGGAGGGTCTCGCGCTGGTGGCCGGGGTGCGCGAAGTACTGGCCTGGGGGTGGCTGTTGTGGGTCTCGGTCGTCACTCGGGCGGGCAACTGCCGGATCGCGGTCATGGGTTCATCATGCGGGCCGCCACCGACAGCCGGGTGGGCCTGTGGACAACCCCCGGCCTGTGGATATCGAGGAGAACGCCCCTCTCGTCCCTTCGTCAGCGCACCGCGAACGGCTCGTCCGTCCGCACGATGTCCCGCCCCAGCGGGAGCAGCGAGACGGGGATGAGCTTGAAGTTGGCGATGCCCAGCGGGATGCCGATGATCGTGACGCACAGGGCGATGCCGGTGGCGATGTGGCCGAGGGTGAGCCACCATCCCGCGAGCACCAGCCACAGCACGTTGCCCACGCAGGACGGGGCGCCCGCGTCACGGCGTTCGACCGTCGTGTACCCGAAGGGCCACAGGGCGTAGACGCCGATGCGGAAGGCCGCGATGCCGAACGGGATGCCGATGATCGTGATGCACAGGAGCAGGCCCGCGAGCATGTAGGCGAGGAACAGCCAGAAGCCGCTCAGGACGAGCCATATGACGTTGAGAATGGTCCTCACTGGTTCCCACCTGCCATCTTCTCGAGCCGGGCGATGCGTTCCGCCATCGGCGGGTGTGTGGAGAACATCTTCGAAAGGCCCTGGCCGGGCCGGAACGGGTTGGCGATCATCATGTGGCTGGCGGTCTCGATGCGCGGCTCGGGCGGCAGCGGGAGCTGCTTCGTGCCGAGTTCGAGCTTGCGCAGGGCGCTGGCCAGGGCGAGCGGATCGCCGGTCAGCCGGGCGCCGGAGGCGTCCGCCTGGTACTCCCGGGAGCGGCTGATGGCCAGTTGGATGAGCGAGGCGGCGAGCGGGCCCAGGAGCATGATCAGGAGCATGCCGAGCAGGCCGGGGCCGTCGTCGTCGTCCGAGCGCCCGATGGGGATGAGCCAGGCGAAGTTGACCAGAAACATGATGACCGAGGCGAGGGCGCCGGCGACCGACGAGATGAGGATGTCGCGGTTGTAGACGTGGCTGAGCTCGTGGCCGATGACGCCGCGCAGCTCGCGCTCGTCCAGCAGGCGCAGGATGCCGTCGGTGCAGCACACCGCGGCGTTGCGTGGGTTGCGGCCGGTGGCGAAGGCGTTGGGCGCTTCCGTCGGGGAGATGTACAGGCGCGGCATGGGCTGGCGGGCCTGGGTGGAGAGCTCGCGGACCATGCGGTAGAGGCCGGGGGCCTCGAACTCGCTCACCGGGCGGGCGCGCATGGCGCGCAGTGCCAGTTTGTCGCTGTTCCAGTACGCGTACGCGTTGGTGGCCAGTGCGACCACGACGGCGATGACGAGCCCCATGCGGCCGAAGAAGCTGCCGATGACGATGATGAGTGCGGACAGTCCTCCGAGGAGGATCGCTGTCCTGAGCCCGTTGTGCCGGCGGTGCACGGTGCGCCCTCCAAGTGGTGCGGCAGGGGGACCTTTGCTTACTGGATGTGGGTGCCACTGGTGCCGCGCTTTCACGTCCAGTGGACCCTCCCGTACTGGTCAACGCCAGGCGGGAGGCTCTAGTTCCCTGGTGCGCGCGGCCCCGGGTGTGGAGCGTCCGGGTTGCGGCGCCGGGAAGCGGCACGCGCGCGTGGAGGCGAGTGCCCCACGCGCGCGCGGTGTAAGCGGCCGGTTTTCCGGGAAGCCCGGTCTGTTCAGAAGAGCCCGGTGTCGGTGAAGCGCAGGACCAGCTGGGGTGCGCCGGACAGGGCGATGCCGAGGACGCCGGTCAGGGCGATCGTCGCGGTGACCGGGCCGGGGACGCGGTGCTTCTCGGGTTCGCCCTCGGGGGTGCGGAAGAGCAGGGCCGTCCACTGGAGGTAGTAGAACAGCGCGATGACGACGTTGACGGCCATGATCACGGCGAGCCAGCCGAGGCCGGCGTCGACGGCCGCCGAGAAGACGGTGACCTTGGCGAAGAGGCCGATGACGCCCGGGGGCAGTCCGGCGAGGCAGAGCAGGAAGAACGCCAGGAGCAGCGCGGACAGGGGGCTCGACGCATAGAGGCCGCGGTAGTCGGCGACGCGGTTGAGGGACTTCGTTCGGCCGACCAGCGCGGCCACGGCGAAGGCGCCCAGGTTCACCGCGCCGTACATCAGGGCGTAGGCGACGGTGGAGCCGATCGACTTCTCGGCGTCCTGGGAGTATGCGGCGGCGGCGATCGGCACCAGGAGGTAGCCGGCCTGGCCGACGGAGGACCAGGCGAGCAGGCGGACCGCGCTGTACGCGCGCGTGGCCTGCTGGCGCAGGGCTCCGACGTTGCCGACGGTCATGGTGAGCGCGGCCAGGACGGCCAGGGCGGGTCCCCAGATGTCGGCGTACGACGGGAGGGCCACGACCGTGACGAGGATCAGGCCGCTGAAGCCGACGGCCTTGCCGATGACCGACAGGTAGGCCGCGATGGGCAGGGGCGCCCCCACGTACGTGTCGGGCACCCAGAAGTGGAAGGGCACGGCGGCGGTCTTGAAGGCGAAGCCGACGAGGGTGAGGACGACGCCGGTGTCCGCGAGCGTGTGGAGCTGGCCGTCGACCTGCTGGATGCGGTCGGCGACCTGGGTCAGGTAGAGGGTGCCCGTGGAGGCGTACAGGAAGCTGATGCCCATGAGGCTGACCGCGGTCGCGGTGACCGAGGACAGGAAGAACTTCAGGGCCGCCTCGGAGGACTTCCGGTCGCCGTACTTGAGGCCGACCAGCGCGAAGGCGGGCAGGGAGGCGACCTCCAGGGCGACGATCAGGGTGGCGAGGTCGCGGGAGGCGGGCAGCAGGGCGGCACCTGCCGCGGAGGACAGCAGCAGGAACCAGTACTCGCCTTCGGGGAGGTCCTTGCGGGCGTCCTTCAGGGCGGTGACGGACAGGAGGGCGGCGAAGAGGGCTCCGCCGAGGACCAGGAACTGGATGACCAGGGTGAAGCGATCGGCGGTGTAGCTGCACACGGCGGTCTCGCCGGTCAGGCAGAAGGTGCCGCGATCGCCGTCCAGCAGCGGCAGCAGCATGGCCGTGGCGACGGCCAGGCCCGCCACCGACGTCCAGCCGAGCAGTGCCTTGCGGTGCTCTGCGACGAACAGGTCGGCGACCAGCACGGCGAGGGCGACGACCGCCGCGACGGTGGGCGGTGCGATGGCGAGCCAGTCGACGGACTGGACCAGCGAGGCGGCCAGGGACTGGGCCGGGGCGCTCATCGGGTGCCTCCTGCGAGGAGCTGCTGGACGGCCGGGTCGCTCAGGCCGAGGAGAGCCTTGGGCCACAGGCCCGCGACGACGGTGAGGACGACGAGCGGGGTCCACGCCGCGTACTCGTACGAGCGGACGTCGGTGAGCCCGGGGGCGTCCTTGGGCAGGGCGCCCATGCAGACGCGGCGGACCACGATCAGCAGGTACGCGGCCGTCAGCAGCGTGCCGAACGCGCCGATCGCCATGAAGGTGAGGAATGCGGGCCGGCTGAGGCCCTCGGCCGGCTGGAACGCGCCGAACAGGGCCAGCATCTCGCCCCAGAAACCGGCCAGGCCCGGCAGGCCGAGGGACGCGACGGCGGCGAAGGCGAGCAGGCCGCCGAGGCGCGGGGCCCTGCCGTACAGGGCGGCTCCGGTCTCCTCGGCCAGGGTGTCGAGGTCGGTGGTGCCGGTGCGGTCCTTCAGTGCGCCGACCAGGAAGAACAGCAGGCCGGTGATGAGGCCGTGGGCGATGTTGGCGAACAGGGCGCCGTTCACGCCGGTCGGGGTCATCGTCGAGATGCCGAGCAGGACGAAGCCCATGTGGCCGACGGAGGAGTAGGCGATGAGGCGCTTGAGGTCGCCCTTCGCGCCCTGCTTGGCGAGGGCCAGGCAGGCCAGCGATCCGTAGATGATGCCGACGACGGCCAGGGCGGCGAGGTAGGGCGCGAAGGTGCGGAACCCGTCCGGTGCGATGGGAAGCAGGATCCGGACGAACCCATACGTACCCATCTTCAGCAGGACACCCGCCAGGAGGACCGAGCCGACGGTGGGCGCGGCGGTGTGGGCGTCGGGCAGCCAGCTGTGCAGCGGCCACATCGGCGTCTTCACGGCGAGCCCGATCCCGATCGCCAGAACGGCGATGACCTGCACGGACGCGGTCAGCGACCGGCCGTTGTCAGTGGCGAGTGCCACCATGTCGAACGTGCCCGCCTTGATTCCGATCAGGAGCAGGCCGAGCAGCATGACCACGGAGCCGAGCAGCGTGTAAAGGATGAACCGCCAGGCGGCCTGGCTCCGGCCCTCGCCGCCCCAGCGGGCGATGAGGAAGTACATCGGGATGAGGACCATCTCGAAGGCGAGGAAGAACAGCAGCAGGTCGAGGGCGGCGAAGGTCGCCAGCGTGCCGGACTCGAGGACGAGCAGCAGGGCGACGAAAGCCTTCGGGCTCGGACCCGCGGCCCGCGGCGTCAGCCGCTGATGTTGCTGCTTGAAGTACGAGTAGAGCGCGCAGAGGAAGGTCAGCAGCGCGGTCAGGAACAGAAGGGGGAGGGAGATGCCGTCGATGCCGAGGTGGATGCGTACGTCGAGTGCGGGGATCCAGCTGATGTCGGTGCTGGCCTGCATCTTCGACGGCTGGTCGTGGTCGAAGCCGAGCGCGAGGACGATCGCCGCGATGAGGACCGCGCCCGTGACGGTGACGCCGTGCCGGAGCACGGCCTGCTCGGGCGACTTCCCCTTCAGCCCGGGCGGGGCGGGCAGGAGAGCGGCGGCGGCGCCGAGGAGCGGGCCGACGACGACGAACGCCAGAAGGAACTGCATCACGGACTCGTTGATATCGATCACGCCTGCTCACGCTCCCGTGGCGACGAGGACGACGGCGACCGCGAGGACGACGGTGCCGGCGAGCAGCGCGCTCACATAGGTCTGGACGTTGCCGGTCTGGGCGTGCCGTACGGCGGTGCCGAGCCAGCGCGGCAGCGCACCCGCACCGCGCACGTAGGTCTCGACGACCTCGCGATCGAGGAACCGGACGAGGCTCGCTCCGGCCTGGACCGGGCGGACGAAGAGGGCCGAGTACACGGCGTCCAGGTGGAAGCCGGCGGCGGCGTGCCGGTGCAGGGGCCCGAGCAGCAGCCGTCCCGGGTCGGCGGGGTCCGGCGCGTAGGCGATGTCCCCGTAGGCCGGCTCGTGTGTGGCGATGGCTTCCGCCTCGACCTGCGCGGCGTCGCCCTCGGGGTGGGCCGCGACGGCGCCGAGCGGGACGCGGGCGGTGAGCGCGGTGGTGTGCCGCCAGGCGGCGTAGGTGACGATGCCGCCGACCAGGGCCACGCCCGTGCTGAGCACGGAGGTGGTCAGGGTCGGGCCGAGGTCGCGGCCGTCGAACCAGTCGGGCAGCAGGCGGAAGGTGAACCCGCCGAGGGCCAGGGACGGGACGGCCAGCACCCACAGCACGACGGTCATCGTCAGCGGCTGCCTGCCGTGGTCGGGGGCCTCGGTGCCCCGGCCCCGGAAGGCCAGCAGCCACAGGCGCATCGCGTAGGCGGCGGTGAGCACGGCCGTGAGCAGACCGGCGACGAGGACGATCCAGCCCGCGACGGCGGGGGCGTGCTCGGTGTGTCCGGTGACGACGTGCTCGGCGACGCCGAGGACGGCCTCCTTGGAGAAGAAGCCGCTGAACGGCGGGATCGCGGCGAGGGCGAGGAGCGCCACGGTCATCGTCCAGTAGGCGTCGGGGACGCGGTCGCGCAGGTTCCGCATGCGGGACAGGGCGGCGAGCGAGTTGGTGCCGGCGGCGTGGATGATCACGCCTGCGGCGAGGAACAGCAGCGCCTTGAAGGCGCCGTGGGACAGGAGGTGGAAGACGGCGGCACCACGGTCGCCGACGGCGAGGGCGCCCGTCATGTAGCCGAGCTGGCCGATCGTCGAGTAGGCGAGGACGCGCTTGATGTCGTCCTGGGCGAGCGCGGCGAGCGCCGAGCCGGTCATCGTGACGGCGGCCATGACGGCGAGGACGACCATCGCGGCCTGGGAGGCCTCGAAGACCGGGAGGAGACGGGCGATGAAGTAGACGCCGGCGGCGACCATGGTCGCGGCGTGGATCAGCGCGGAGACGGGGGTCGGGCCCGCCATCGCGTCGGGCAGCCAGGTGTGCAGCGGGAACTGCGCCGACTTGCCCGCCACACCCGCGAGGAGCAGCAGGGCGATCAGCGTCGGATGGTCGAGTCCGCCGTTCGCGACGGTGCCGAGGATCCGGGTGATGCGGAACGAGCCGGCGTCGGTGGCCAGGGCGAACAGACCGATGAGGAAGGGGACGTCGCCGAGCTTGGTGACCAGGAAGGCCTTGAGGGAGGCGGCCCGGGCCTCCGGGGTCTCCCAGTAGTGCCCGACGAGGAAGTAGGAGCAGATGCCCATGACTTCCCAGCCGACCAGCAGCACCATCAGGTCACCCGAGTAGACGACCAGGAGCATCGCGGAGGTGAACAGGGAAACCAGGGCGGCGTAGGAGGGGTAGCGCGGATCGTCGCGCAGGTAGCCGGTCGAGTAGATCTGCACGCAGGAGGCGACCAGGCCGACCAGGACGGCGACGAGGGCGGCGAAGCCGTCGATGTGCAGGGCCAGCTCGATCGGGACCGAGCCGGTGGGGGTGAGTTCCGTGGCCGAGTCGACGGCCGCGTCGCCGCCCTGGCGTACGGCGACCAGCGCGGCGAGGACCAGGGAGGTGAGCGTCGGCAGGACGGCGAGCGGGCGGACGAAGCCGGGTGCCGTGCGGCCGAGGAGCAGGCCGGCGGCGGCGCCGAGGAACGGAAGGAGGGGGACGAGGACGGCGAGGGTGGTCGTGGTCACGCGGTGGCCTCAGCCTTCTGGGCCTCGTCGGGCTTCCCGGCCGTGCGGGCGTCGTGGTCGGGGTCGTCGGGGTCGTGCCGTTCGGCGGTGTCGCGGAGCCTGTCGATGTCCGCGGTGCCGCGGTTGCGGTGGACGGCGAGGACGATCGCCAGGCCGATGCCGATCTCGGCGGCGGCGATGGCGATGGTGAACAGGGTCAGGGCCTGGCCGGAGTGCAGGGTGTCCTCGGCGGTCTTGCTCAGCCAGACGTCGAAGGCGACCAGGTTGAGGTTGACGGCGTTGAGCATCAGCTCGACCGACATCAGGACCAGGATCGCGTTGCGGCGGGCGAGGACTCCGTACAGGCCCGTGCAGAAGAGGAGGGCGGACAGCACGGCGGGATAGGCGAGGTGCATCAGCGGGCCCCTTCCGTGTCACGCCGGGTGTCCGTGCCGCTGGGGGTGGTGGCGTCGGCCTTCGCCTTGCGGGACAGGACGATCGCGCCGACCAGGGCGGCGAGGAGGAGGACGGAGAGGGCCTCGAAGGGGAGGACCCAGTTCTGGAAGAGGCTCGCGCCGGTCACCTCGGTGGAGCCGGCGGCGGGGCCATCCAGGTCGATCCAGGTCGTGCGGAAGGCGTCGACGACGACCCAGACCAGGGCGGCGGCCGCGGCGACGGCCACGGTGAGGGCGGCCCAGCGGTTGCCCGAGTCGGCGTCCGGGGAGCGGCCGATGGGGGCCCGGGTGAGCATCAGGCCGAACAGGAGGAGGACGACGACGGAACCGACGTAGATGAGGACCTGCACCCAGGCGATGAACTCGGCGGTGAGCAGGAGGTACTCGACGGCCAGGCCGCCGAGGGCGACCACCAGCCACAGGGCGGCGTGCACCAGCTGCCGGGTGGTGACGGTGACGAGCGCGGCGCCCAAGGTGACCAGGCCGACGAGGAGGAAGGCGATCTCGACGCCGGTCGGGGAGAGGAAACCGTGGGTTTCGGCGGCGACCTCGGTGGTCCGGCCCGTCGCGAGGAGAGCTGCGGTCGCGGCGAAGGTCATTCCTGGCCCTCCTGCCCCGGCTTCGGCTGGCCCGATCCGGGCTGACCCGGCTCGGCCTGATCCGGCTCGGACTGACCCGGCCTGGACTGTCCCAGATCGGGCTGACCCGGCTCGAGCGGTCCCGGCTTCGGCTGACCCGGCCCGGGTGGGCCAGGGTTCTTCGGCTGGTCGGTCTGCTGCTTGGAGTCGCCCTGGGGGCGGGTGGGCTGCTCGGCGGCGCGGGCCTGCTCGTCGGCGTGCGGTTCGGTGACCGGCGGGGCCTGCTGGGCGGCCAGCTTCTCGGCGGTCTTGCGGGCCGTGGCGAGTTCCTTCGGTTCCTCCGCGCCGGGGTCGAGGGCGGGCGGGGCCGGGACGGTCCACATCCACTCGCGGAGCTTGTCGCGCTCATGGGTGAGGTCGCGGATGTCGGTCTCGGCGTACTCGAACTCCGGCGACCAGAACAGGGCGTCGAAAGGACAGACCTCGATGCAGATACCGCAGTACATGCACAGGGAGAAGTCGATGGCGAACCGGTCGAGGACGTTGCGGCTGCGGTCGCGGCCGCCCGGGGTCGCGGCCGGGACCGTCTCCTTGTGGGAGTCGATGTAGATGCACCAGTCCGGGCACTCGCGCGCGCACAGCATGCAGACCGTGCAGTTCTCCTCGAACAGGCCGATCACACCGCGGCTGCGAGGCGGGAGGTCGGGCTGGGCGTCCGGGTACTGCGCGGTGACGGACTTCTTCGTCATCGTGCGGAGGGTGACGGCCAGGCCCTTGGCGAGGCCACTGCCGGGAAGGGGGGCCATGGTTACTGGATCACCACCTTGACGATGCCGGTGAGGGCGATCTGGGCGAGGGCGAGGGGGACGAGGAGGGTCCAGGCGAGTTTCTGGAGCTGGTCCTCGCGCAGACGGGGGTAGGTGACGCGCAGCCAGATCACGAGGAAGGCGAGGACGGCGGCCTTCAGCAGGGTCCAGACCCAGCCGAGGCCGTCGGCGCCCCACGGGCCGTGCCAGCCGCCCAGGAAGAGGACGGTGGTCAGGCCGCACAGGACGACGATTCCGGCGTACTCGGCGAGGAGGAAGAGGGCGAAACGCAGGCCGGTGTACTCGGTGTAGGCGCCGAAGATGATCTCCGAGTCGGCGACGGGCATGTCGAAGGGCGGGCGCTGGAGTTCGGCGAGGCCGGCCACGAAGAAGACGATCGCGCCGACGATCTGCCACGGCAGCCACCACCACTCGAAGGCGTCGAGGATGCCGGGGAGGGAGACGGTGCCGGCCGCCATCGCCACCGAGGCGGCGGTCAGAAGCATCGGCAGTTCGTAGGCGAGGAGCTGGGCGGCGGTGCGCAGGCCGCCGAGCAGGGAGAACTTGTTCGCGGAGGCCCAGCCGGCCATGAGCGAGCCGAGGACGCCGACGCCCATGACGGCCAGGACGAAGAAGACACCCGCGTCGATGACCTGGCCGACGGCTCCCTCACCCGGGCCGATGGGGATGGCGAGCAGGACGAGGAGATACGGCAGGAGGGCGACGGCCGGGGCCAGTTGGAAGATGCGGCGGTCGGCGCCCGCGGGGACGACGTCCTCCTTCTGCGCGAACTTCACCCCGTCGGCGACGAGCTGGGCCCAGCCGTGGAAGCCGCCGGCGTACATGGGGCCGAGACGGCCCTGCATGTGGGCCATCACCTTGTGTTCGGTCTGGCCGATGACCAGGGGGAAGGTGAGGAAGACGACGAAGACGACCAGGAGTCGCAGGGCGACGTCGAGCACGTCATTCACTGCGAGCCTCCTGCGGGTCCTCGGGGTTATCGGGGTGCCCGGGGTTATCGGGGTGCCCGGGGATATCGGGGTGCCCGGGGTTGTCGGGGTGCCCGGGGTTATCGGGGTGCCCGGGGTCCTCGGGGTCCCCAGGGTCCCCGGGGTTGTCGGGGTGCCCGGGGTTATCGGGATCCCTGGGGTTATCTGGGCTATCGGGGCTGTTTGGGTTGCCGGGGTTGCCGGTGGGCTGGGTGTCGTCGTCCGTGGGCTCGGACGTCTGCGACCCGCCCGACTGCTCCGGGGACGGCAACTGCCCCGCCTCCGGCGAGGGTTCGGGGGCCGGTTCGTCGAAGGTCGGACGGGCGTGGTGCCAGGGGGCGTCCGAGCTGCGTGGGGCGTTCGAAGCCCTGCCCGGCCGGCTGTCACCGCGGCCGGGCGCGCCCCGTCGGCTCCCCCCGCCCTCCGGACCGGGAGTCTCGGAGCCGGAGCCGGGAGTCGCGGAGCCGGAGCCAGGAGTCGCGGAGCCGGAGCCAGGTGTCGCGGAGCCGGAGCCAGGTGTCGCGGAGCCGGAGCCAGGTGTCGCGGAGTCGGAGCCAGGTGTCGCGGAGTCGGAGCCAGGTGTCGCGGAGTCGGAGCCAGGTGTCGCGGAGTCGGAGCCAGGTGTCGCGGGGTCGGAGCCAGGTGTCGCGGGGTCGGGGTGAGAAGTCACGGACTCGGGGCCAGGAGTCGCGGTTGCGGGACCGGTCGGCTGCTGACTCGCCGAACCCTCCGATGCCGAACGGTTGCGCCTCGGTCGGGCCGGAGCAGGAGCGGCCGGCCCGCCGGACGTGGGCTGGCCCGCCCCACCCGGAACCTGCGGCGTGGGCTGATCCGCCGCGCCCCGAGCCGGCTCCCCCGGCGTGGGCTGATGGGTCGGGATCGGGGTCGGGGCCTGGGCCTCCCCCGGCGTGGACCGGCCCGCACCCCGAGCAGCCGACTCCCCCACCGCGGACTGATCCGCCGAAGTCGGAGCAGCCGCGTCACCCGACGCGGACTGGCTCGCCGAGCCCTCCGCCGCCGTACGCGTCCGCCGTGGAGAAGAAGCCGGGGTCGGGGTCTCCGCGGCACCCGTCTGGCTCGCGGAGCCCTCCGAGGCCGAGCGGGTCCGGCGCGCCGGGCGTTCTCCCGCCGGACGTGCCGCGGCTCGGGCGGGGCGTTCGCCTGCCGCGCGTCCCGCGCCCCGGGCCGGTCGGGCGGGGGCCGGAGGGAGTTGGCCTTTGAGGGGGCCCCACTCGTTGGGGTCGGGGACGCCGGGCGGGAGCATCTGGCGGCGCTTGGGGCCGCCGTGTTCCGACTCGCCCGGCTCCTTCGCGCCGGGCCAGGCCTTGGCGACGCGGGCGGCCAGGACGAAGTCCTTCCGCAGGGGGTGACCCTCGAAGTTCTCGGGCAGGAGCAGATGGTCCAGCCCCGGGTGGCCTTCGAAGGTGATGCCGAACATCTCGTGCGTCTCGCGCTCGTGCCAGGCGGCACCCGCGTAGACGTCGACCGCCGAGGGCAGGGTGGGGGCCTCGTGCGGGACGGTCGTACGCAGGAGGAGACGTCGTACGGGAGAGAGCGCCGCGACGTGGGCCGTGACGCGGAAGCCCGTGCCCGGTTCGTCGACCGCGCTCAGCCAGTCGAAGTAGGTGCAGCCGAGCCCGTCGCGGGCGGTCCGCAGGGCGGCGATCCAGGCAGCCGGCGGTACGTCGACCGTCAGGACCTCGTAGGACTCCTCGGCGGTGGCGTCGGGGCCGAAGAGTTCCTCGGCGTCGGCGGGCAGCCAGCCGACGGCGGTCATCGTCCCTCCCCCGGCGTCGAGTCGGAGCCCGGGGCGGGGGCGGGGGCGGGGGCGGGGGCGGGCGGCTGCACCAAGCCGCTCTGCAGCGCCGCCGCCGACGGACGGGCGGTGCCGTACCGCTCCCCCAGCGACTCGCGGGCGATCTTCTCCTGGAGCTTGAGGATGCCCTGGAGCAGCGCCTCGGGCCGGGGCGGGCAGCCGGGGACGTAGACGTCGACGGGGATGATCTGGTCGACGCCCTTGGTGACGGAGTACGAGTCCCAGTAGGGGCCGCCGCAGTTGCTGCACGCGCCGAAGGAGATGACGTACTTCGGTTCCGGCATCTGCTCGTAGAGGCGCTTGATCGCCGGTGCCATCTTGTCCGTGACCGTGCCGGACACCACCATCAGGTCGGCCTGGCGCGGGCCCGGGGCGAACGGGATGACGCCGAGCCGGATGAAGTCGTGGCGGGCCATCGACGCGGCGATGAACTCGATCGCGCAGCAGGCGAGGCCGAAGTTGAAGACCCAGAGCGAGTAGCGGCGGCCCCAGTTGAGGATCACCTTCATCGGCTCGGGCGCGAGGCGCGCGAGGGCGCCCAGCCGCTTGGGTTCGGGCAGCGGAACGGGCTCGGACACCGAGGGGTTCACGTCCATGCCAGGACGCCCTTCTTGTATGCGTAGAGCAGGCCCACGGCCAGGAAGCCGAGGAAGATGAACATCTCGACCAGGGTCGCGGCGCCGTAGCCGGGGGCGGCGAAGACGGTCGCCCAGGGAAACAGGAAGATCGAGTCGACGGCGAAGATCACATAGAGGAAGGCGTACACGTAGTAGCGGACCTGGGTGTGGGCCCAGCCCTCGCCCACGGGGTCGACGCCGCACTCGTACGTCAGGAGCTTCTCGGGGGTGGGGACCACGGGCCGCAGCAGGCGGCCGGCCCCGAAGGCGACGGCCACGAACAGCACACCGACGACGGCGAGCAGTCCGACGACCGAATAGGACTGGAAGTAGTCCGCCGCGACGACGGTCGTGGTGACGACGGTCGGTTCCGGCACGTCCGTCCCTCGCTCCCTGCAACTCGGACCTGGATCCTGCGACGATGCTGCGGCTCACTCGGATGCCGCCGTTCGACGATCTGTACGCACGGGAGTCTAGGCCCTGATAAGGGCAGGGTAAGCAGCCCGTCACGACCCGGCATGCGGGGGTGGGGTTTTCCTCAGTTGATCCCGGCGGTCCACCTCATGGCGCGGCCGCCCGCCGCCGGGCACGCTAACGCATATGACCCAACGCATCCCGTCCCCGGGCACGACGGCGACCCGGCAGGACGCCGGGCCGGACGACCGTCCGCCGCCCGCACGGCTCGCCTACGAACGGCACACCTGGAAAGAGATCGCGCACCTGCTGGCCAACCTTCCGGTCGCGCTGCTCGGATTCACCTACGTCGTGACGGTGCTGTTCACCGGTTTCGGACTGACCGTCACGGTGATCGGGTTCCCGCTGCTCGCCGCCGGACTCATGGGCGCGCGGCAGTTGGGCAGGCTGGAGCGGGCGCGGGCCAGGGCGCTGCTCGGAGTGCGGGTGGACGAGCCGAGCCGGCTGCGGCTGCGCGGCGAGGGCGGGTTCTTCCAGCGGCTGTGGATGCAGCTGAAGGACCCGGTGGGCTGGCGCACGGTCCTGTACGAGTTCATCCGGTTGCCGTGGGGCGTCCTCACCTTCACCGTCACGCTGACCTCGCTGTCCGTGCTGTGGCCGGTGCTGCCGTTCATCGCCCGCGGGTTGACCAACGCCGACCGGGCCATGGTGCGCGCGCTGCTGTCGCCCTCCGACGAGCTGGAGCGGCGGATCGCCGAGCTGGAGTCGGACCGGGGGGTCGTGGTGGACACGGCGGCGGCCGACCTGCGGCGCATCGAACGGGATCTGCACGACGGGGCGCAGGCCCGGCTGGTCAACCTGGCCATGGGTCTCGGCCTGGCCAAGGAGAAGGTGCTGGAGGATCCCGACGCGGCGGCGGCGATGGTCGAGGAGGCGCACGGCGAGGTGAAGCTCGCGCTCCAGGAGCTGCGGGATCTGGCGCGCGGTATCCATCCGGCGGTCCTCACCGACCGCGGGCTGGACGCGGCCCTGTCTTCGGTCGCCTCGCGCTGCACGGTTCCGGTGAAGGTGACGGTCGATCTGCCGGAGCGGCCGGCCGCGGCCATCGAGGGCATCGCCTACTTCACCGTCTCGGAGCTGCTGCAGAACGTCAGCAAGCACAGCGGGGCGAGGTCGGCCTCGGTGGATGTGTGGCGGACGGACACCCGGCTCCTCATACAGGTGTGGGACGACGGGGGCGGGGGCGCGAACCTCGACGGCGGTACGGGGATGAAGGGCCTGGCGGACCGGCTGAACGCCGTCGACGGGCTGTTCGTCCTGGAGTCGCCTCCCGGCGGCCCGACGACGATCACCGCGGAGCTGCCGTGGCGCGAGCGCGACGACGCCGCCACCACCGTCGCCCCCGGCGCACGTTGAACCTCCGGACCGGGGCCCTGCACGCCGTGGCCCACCGGGCCGGTGGTCCCCCGGGCCGGTGATCGGCCGGGCCGGTGATCGGCCGGGCCGGTGATCGGCCGGCCGCGGTCCCCCAGGACGCGGTCCACCGAGTTCCAGCCCAGCGAACCGCGGCCCAGCCGGTCGCACTCCACCGGGCCGTGGCGCAGCCGGCCGTACACCGGTGGGCCGCGGCCCAGCCGGCCGTACACCACCGAACTGCGGCCCTGCCCGGCCGCGCCCCACCGAACCGCGGCCCAGCCCGGCCGCACCCCACCGGCCCGCAGCCCCGCAGGCCGCCCACCGGTGGGCCGGATCCCACCGGGCCATAGGTCCACAGGTCCATAGGTCCACAGGTCCACAGGTCCACAGGTCCACAGGTCCACAGGTCCACAGGTCCACAGGTCCACAGGTCCACAGGTCCACAGGTCCACAGGTCCACAGGTAGGGAAAACCCCCCACCACACACGCCGACGGACTCCATGGTCCGGCGACCTGCGGCGGAGCAGGGTGGAGATACGGGAGCACAGCCGCAGGACGAGGAGAAGGACGACGCCGATGGCCACGGAGTACGGACAGGGATACGGGCTCGACAGCGGGTCCGGGTTCCCCGGGAGCACCGAACGGCGGCACCGGCTGCCCGCCGCGCTGCGGGCGCCGGTCGAGGGCCGCACCTGGCGCGAGCTCGCCCATGTGCTGCTCAGCCTGCCGATCAGCATCCTGCTGTTCACCTACGCGGTCACGATGGTGTCCCTGGGGGCGGGCCTGCTGGTCACGTTCCTGGGCATCCCGGTGCTGGCGGCGGCTCTCGCCGGATGCCGCGGCTTCGGCGCGATGGAGCGGACGCGGGCACGGGCGCTGTTGGGTCTGGAGGTGGCCGAGCCGGAGCCGCTGCGGGTGAGGAAGGCGGGGGCACTGGCGTGGATGGGCGCCGTCCTCAAGAGCGGCGCCTCGTGGCGGGCGCTGCTGTACGCGGTGCTTCAGCTGCCCTGGGCGGTGTTCTCGTTCGTCGTCGCCGTGAACGTCTGGGTGCTGGGGTGGGCGCTGCTGACGTATCCGCTGTGGTTCTGGGTGTTCCCGATGTACGCCGGGCAGGACGGCGTCCAGTTGTACGGCGACGAGGCGTACCGGATCTACCTGGACAACCCCTTCGAGATCACGGTGACCGCGCTGGTGGGGCTGCTGTTCACGATCGCCACGCCCTGGATCGTGCGGGCGCTGACGATGGTGGACCGGCTGCTGGTGCACGGGCTGCTCGGGCCGTCGCGGCTGGTCTCGCGGGTGGTGGAGCTGGAGTCGGACCGGGGGGTCGTGGTGGACACGGCGGCGGCCGACCTGCGGCGCATCGAGCGGGATCTGCACGACGGGGCGCAGGCCCGGCTGGTGGCGCTGGCGATGGATCTGGGGCTGGCGAAGGAGAAACTGCACGAGGACCCGGAGACGGCCGCGCGGATGGTGGACGAGGCACACGGAGAGGTGAAGACGGCCCTCCAGGAACTGCGGGACCTCGCCCGGGGGATCCATCCGGCGGTCCTGACCGACCGGGGGCTGGACGCGGCCCTGTCGTCGGTCGCCTCGCGCTGCACGGTGCCCGTGCGGGTCGAGGTCGACCTGGCGGAACGGCCGGCGCCGGCGATCGAGGGGATCGCGTACTTCACGGTGTCGGAGCTGCTCCAGAACGTCAGCAAGCACGCCCGGGCCACCTGGGCGGGCGTCGAGGTGTGGCGGACGGAGAACCGGCTGATGCTGCAGGTCGTGGACAACGGCGTGGGCGGGGCCGGTACGGCGCAGGGGTCGGGACTCGCGGGGCTGGCGGAACGGCTCGACGCGGTGGACGGGGTCCTGGTGGTGGACTCGCCGGCGGGCGGTCCGACCCGGGTGACCGCGGAGTTGCCGTGGCGGGGGGCGCACGTGCGCTGATCGCCGCGGGGGCCCGGCCCCGTGATCCGTGACGGGGCCAGAGGTCTTCACCTCTGGCCCCGGAGCTTTCCTCACCGCCCGTTCGGCCAGTTCGGCCGGTCAAGAAGCCGGTCCCGTCCCCATACACCCCCCGACCCTGAAATGCTGGACCCGTCGCACGGGTGGGCGCGGAGCCGTTGTGGGCCGCGGACGGGCGGCATCGGGCTGTGGGGGGCCGAACATCGTGGAGGACAGGGTGCGGGTGGTCATCGCCGAGGATTCAGTGCTGCTCAGGGAGGGCCTGACCCGGTTGCTGACCGACCGGGGGCACGACGTCGTCGCCGGCGTGGGTGACGGTGAGGCTCTGATCAAGACCATCACCGAGCTGGACGCGCAGGGCGAGCTGCCGGACGTGGTCGTGGCGGATGTGCGGATGCCGCCGACGCACACGGATGAGGGAGTGCGGGCGGCGGTGCAGCTGCGCAAGGCCCACCCGGGGCTCGGGGTGCTGGTGCTGTCGCAGTACGTGGAGGAGCGTTACGCCACGGAGCTGCTGGCGGGGTCCAGCCGGGGTGTCGGGTATCTGCTGAAGGACCGGGTCGCCGAGGTGCGGGAGTTCGTGGACGCCGTGGTGCGGGTGGCGGAGGGCGGTACGGCGCTCGACCCGGAGGTGGTGGCGCAGTTGCTGGGCCGCAGCCGTAAGCAGGACGTGCTCGCGGGGCTCACCCCGAGGGAACGTGAGGTGCTGGGGCTGATGGCCGAGGGGCGGACGAACTCGGCGATCGCGCGGCAGCTCGTGGTGAGCGACGGGGCGGTCGAGAAGCACGTCAGCAACATCTTCCTGAAGCTGGGGCTGTCCCCGAGCGAGGGTGACCACCGCAGGGTGCTGGCGGTGCTGACGTACCTCAACTCCTGACGCACCTCGATGTGAGGCGTGTGGAAAATACGGACAAGTCCGGTCGCGTGATCATCTCAAAGTCGTGTCCAAGATGCGAATGACCCCAAGAAGGCGGCCGTTGCGGTCGTAGGGTTGATCCTGGGAAGGCCTGCGGCATGGCCTCTCCCGGACAGCCGCCTCTAGGGAGGTCCAGTTCAGTGACCAGCCAGGTCAGTAGCCCAGCGGAGCAGGCCGACGGAGCAGTCGTAGGAGAGCAGCGCAAAGCGGCGGGCGCGAAGGATGTCCGTCGCCTGGACCGGGTGATCATCAGGTTCGCGGGGGACTCGGGTGACGGTATGCAGCTCACCGGTGACCGTTTCACCTCGGAGACCGCGTCGTTCGGGAACGACCTGTCGACCCTGCCGAACTTCCCGGCCGAGATCAGGGCGCCCGCCGGGACCCTGCCGGGTGTGTCGTCGTTCCAGTTGCATTTCGCCGACCACGACATCCTCACCCCGGGGGATGCGCCGAACGTGCTGGTGGCGATGAACCCGGCCGCGCTGAAGGCGAACATCGGCGACCTGCCGCGTGGCGCGGAGGTGATCGTCAACACGGACGAGTTCACCAAGCGGGCGATGCAGAAGGTCGGCTACGCCACGTCCCCGCTGGAGGACGGGTCGCTGGACGGCTACCACCTGCACCCGGTGCCGCTGACCACGCTCACGGTCGAGGCGCTGAAGGAGTTCGACCTCACCCGCAAGGAGGCCGAGCGCAGCAAGAACATGTTCGCGCTGGGTCTGCTGAGCTGGATGTACCACCGGCCCACCGAGGGCACGGAGAAGTTCCTGAAGGCGAAGTTCGCCAAGAAGCCTGACATCGCGGCGGCGAACATCGCCGCGTTCCGGGCGGGCTGGAACTTCGGTGAGACGACGGAGGACTTCGCTGTCTCCTATGAGGTCGCGCCGGCGGCGACGGCGTTCCCGCCGGGTGTGTACCGCAACATCTCCGGCAACCTCGCCCTGTCCTACGGGCTGATCGCGGCCTCGCGGCAGGCGGATCTGCCGTTGTATCTGGGGTCGTACCCGATCACTCCGGCGTCGGACATCCTGCACGAGCTGAGCCGGCACAAGAACTTCGGCGTGCGCACGTTCCAGGCGGAGGACGAGATCGCCGGGATCGGCGCGGCGCTGGGCGCGGCGTTCGGTGGTTCGCTGGCGGTGACGACGACGTCCGGGCCGGGGGTGGCGCTGAAGTCGGAGACCATCGGCCTGGCGGTCTCCCTGGAGCTGCCGCTGCTGATCGTGGACATCCAGCGCGGCGGGCCGTCGACGGGTCTGCCGACCAAGACCGAGCAGGCGGATCTGCTGCAGGCGATGTTCGGGCGCAACGGCGAGGCTCCGGTCCCGGTGGTCGCCCCGCGCACCCCGGCGGACTGCTTCGACGCCGCGCTGGAGGCGGCGCGGATCGCGCTGACGTACCGCACGCCGGTGTTCCTGCTGTCCGACGGGTATCTGGCCAACGGCTCCGAGCCCTGGCGCATCCCGGACCTCGAAGAACTGCCCGACCTGCGCGTGCGGTTCGCGCAGGGCCCCAACCACACGCTCGACGACGGCAGCGAGGTGTTCTGGCCCTACAAGCGCGACCCGCACACCCTGGCCCGCCCGTGGGCGATTCCGGGCACGCCGGGTCTGGAGCACCGTATCGGCGGCATCGAGAAGCAGGACGGCACCGGGAACATCTCCTACGACCCGGCCAACCACGACTTCATGGTCCGCACCCGCCAGGCCAAGATCGACGGCATCGACGTCCCCGACATCGAGGTCGACGACCCGGACGGCGCCCGCACCCTCGTGCTCGGCTGGGGCTCGACGTACGGGCCGATCACCGCGGCGGTGCGGCGGCTGCGCCGGGCCGGGGAGTCCGTCGCGCAGGCGCACCTGCGCCACCTCAACCCCTTCCCGCGGAACTTGGGCTCCGTACTGGAGCGTTACGACAAGGTGGTGATCCCCGAGATGAACCTCGGGCAGCTCGCCACGCTCATCCGGGCGAAGTACCTGGTCGATGCCCACTCGTACAACCAGGTCAACGGCATGCCGTTCAAGGCGGAGCAGCTCGCCGCGGCTCTGAAGGAGGCCATCGATGGCTGAGACGTCCACGCACGGCACGGGCACCGTCGAGGCGCTGTCCCTGGTCCCCAAGGCCGAGGGCAAGCAGTCGATGAAGGACTTCAAGTCGGATCAGGAGGTGCGCTGGTGCCCGGGTTGCGGTGACTACGCCATCCTGGCGGCGGTGCAGGGCTTCATGCCCGAGCTGGGGCTGGCGAAGGAGAACATCGTCTTCGTCTCGGGCATCGGCTGCTCCTCGCGGTTCCCGTACTACATGAACACCTACGGTATGCACTCCATCCACGGCCGCGCCCCGGCCATCGCCACAGGGCTGGCCAGCTCCCGCCGCGATCTGTCGGTGTGGGTGGTCACCGGTGACGGCGACGCGCTGTCCATCGGCGGCAACCACCTGATCCACGCGCTGCGCCGCAACGTCAACCTCAAGATCCTGCTGTTCAACAACCGGATCTACGGTCTGACCAAGGGCCAGTACTCCCCGACCTCCGAAGTCGGGAAGATCACCAAGTCGACGCCGATGGGGTCGCTGGACGCGCCCTTCAACCCGGTGTCGCTGGCCATCGGCGCCGAGGCGTCGTTCGTGGCACGGACGGTGGACTCCGACCGCAAGCACCTGACCGAGGTGCTGCGCCAGGCCGCCGCCCACCAGGGCACCGCCCTGATCGAGATCTACCAGAACTGCAACATCTTCAACGACGGCGCCTTCGACGCGCTGAAGGACAAGCAGCAGGCCGAGGAGGCCGTGATCCGCCTGGAGCACGGAAAGCCGATCCGCTTCGGCGCTGGGGGCACCTCCCGCTCGAGCGAAGCCGAGAGTGGGGGACTGGCCAAAGGCGTCGTGCGCGACCCGCTCACCGGTGATCTGAAGGTGGTCGCCGTGACGCCGGACAACGAGGACCGGGTACTCGTCCACGACGCGCACTCCCCGTCCCCGACGACGGCGTTCGCGCTCTCCCGTCTCGCCGACCCGGACACCCTGCACCACACCCCGATCGGTGTCCTGCGCTCGGTCGACCGGCCCGTCTACGACACGCAGATGGCCGACCAGCTCGACACGGCGATCGAGCAGCACGGCAAGGGCGACCTGGCCGCACTGCTGACGGGCGGCGACACCTGGACGGTCGTCGGCTGACGCCGCCGAAAGGCACCCTCGGGGCCCGGGCCGTCTAAGGGGTCCTTTCACTATGAGCGTCCGATCAGGTCGCGTGGTCCGGTGCCGTGCATCGCAAGGCGCCGGAAGACCCTAGTAGCTCCGCTACGAGGGTCTTTCGGCAACGCGGCGAGGTGCGGTGCCAGACCACGCGCCCCGGACGGGCATAGTGAAAGGACCCCTAAGACGCGGCCCGGGCCTCGTCGTACGCCCGGCGGGCCTTCTCCACCTCGTCCATGCGCTGGTGCGTCCACGCCGCGAGGCCCCGGACCTGCTCGGCGGCCTCGCGGCCCAGGTCGGTGAGGGAGTAGTCGACGCGCGGGGGGATGACGGCCTTGGCGTCGCGGTGGACGAGGCCGTCGCGCTCCAGGGTCTGAAGGGTCTGGGTGAGCATCTTCTCGCTGACGACCCTGCCCCCGGCGCCGACCGCGCGGCGCAGCTCGCTGAAGCGGTAGGTGCGCTCCAGGAGCTCGATCAGCACGAGCACGCCCCAGCGGCTGGTCACGTGCTCCAGGACCAGCCGGTGGGGGCACATCGCCTGGAGGTCGCTCACACTCCTACTTACCGTCATGCCAGTACCTTACTTCAAAGTGGGTACTTTCCCATAGTTAGCGCATCTCCTAGGGTTAGTGTCAACGCACCCCACAAGGAGAGTCCCCACCATGAGCATCGTCGTCACCGGAGCCACCGGACACCTCGGCCGTCACGTCGTGGAGCAGTTGCTGGAGAAGGTCCCCGCCGAGCAGATCACCGCGGTCGTCCGCACCGCGGAGAAGGCCGCCGACCTCGCGGCCCGCGGTGTGCGGATCGCGGTCGCCGACTACAACACCCCCGCCTCCTTCGACGGCCTCTTCGCCGCCGGCGACAAGGTGCTGCTGATCTCCGGCAACGAGTTCGACAAGGGCCGCGTGCAGCAGCACCGGGTGGTCATCGACGCCGCCAAGGCCGCCGGTGTCGCCCTGCTCGCCTACACGAGCGCCCCCAGCAGCCTGACCGCCGCGCTCGCCGACGACCACCGCGGCACCGAGGAGCTCCTGCTGGACTCCGGTGTGCCCTACGCGCTGCTGCGCAACGGCTGGTACCACGAGAACTACACCGAGAACCTCGCCCCGGTGCTGGAGCACAACGCGGTCGTCGCCGCCGCCGGCGAGGGCAAGGTCTCCTCCGCCGCCCGCGCCGACTACGCCGCTGCCGCCGTCGCGGTACTGACCGGCGAGGGACACGAGAACAAGACGTACGAGCTGGGCGGCGACACCGCGTGGAGCTTCGCCGAGTACGCGGCCGAGCTGAGCCGGCAGACCGGCAGGGAGATCGCCTACCACGCCGTCTCCCCCGAAGCCCTCGTCGGCATCCTGACCGGCGCGGGCCTGCCCGAGCCGTTCGCGCAGATCCTCGCGGGTGTCGACGCCGCCATCGAGAAGGGCGAGCTGGTCGTGTCCACCGGTGACCTGTCCCGTCTGACCGGCCGCCCGACCACCCCGCTCTCCGAGGCGATCACGGCCGCCCTCAAGAGCTGACACCCGCCCCACTCCCTCACCCCCGGGATGTCATGACCGTATGCCGATACGGGCATGACAGCCGGGGGCGCTCGGCGTTACCGTCGGGGACGCGGACACACGCCAGGCGCGAAGGAGGGGCCCGTGACCGGCAAGCCGAGGGGTGAGCGGCACATAGGACTGCTGAACGGCTTCGCGGCCTACGGGATGTGGGGGCTCGTCCCCCTGTTCTGGCCCCTGCTCAAGCCGGCCGGCGCGGTGGAGATCCTGGCCCACCGGATGGTGTGGTCGCTGGTCTTCGTGGGCGCCGCCCTGCTCGTGCTGCGCCGCTGGGTCTGGGCCGGTGAGCTGCTGCGGCAGCCGCGCAAACTGGCGCTGATCACGGTCGCCGCGGCGGTCATCACCGTCAACTGGGGCCTGTACATCTGGTCCGTGAACTCCGGGCACGTGGTCGAGGCCTCGCTCGGGTACTTCATCAACCCGCTGGTCACCATCGCGATCGGCGTGCTTCTGCTGAAGGAGCGGCTGCGGCCGGTGCAGTGGGCGGCGGTCGGCACCGGATGCGCCGCCGTCGTCGTACTGACCATCGGCTACGGCCGACCCCCGTGGATCTCCCTCTGCCTCGCGTTCTCCTTCGCCACGTACGGGCTGGTGAAGAAGAAGGTGGGCCTCGGCGGCATCGAGTCGCTGGCCGCGGAGACCGCGATCCAGTTCCTGCCCGCCCTGGGCTTCCTGGCGTGGCTGACCGCGCGGGGCGACTCCACCTTCGCCGCCGAGGGTGCGGGGCACGCGGCCCTGCTCGCCTCGGCCGGCATCGTCACCGCACTCCCCCTGGTCTGCTTCGGCGCGGCCGCCATCCGCGTGCCCCTGTCCACCATCGGCCTGCTGCAGTACTCGACGCCCGTCCTCCAGTTCCTGCTCGGCATCCTCTACTTCCACGAGGAGATGCCGCCGGAGCGCTGGGCCGGGTTCACGCTGGTGTGGCTGGCGTTGACGCTGCTCACCTGGGACGCCCTGCGCGCCGCCCGCCGGGCCTCGCGCACCCTCACCGACGAGATCAGCGCGCCCGGCGCCACCAGGGCGACCGGCACGGTCAGCGCCGCGCGGAAGGCCGACAGCGTGGCCTCGGGGCCGGATCCGGTGGACGCCAAGCCGTAGAGCGCGGTCACCGCCGAGCCGCCGATCGCCGAACCGAACTGGGTGGCGGTGGCCGGCAGCCCGCCGGCCGGGCCCTGCTCCGACCCCGCGTCCCCGTCCGTCGCCGCGATCGTCAGCTGCCCGTGGAGCACCGGGAGGAGATCGCGGCGGCCCGGACCGCGTACGACTCCCGCGCCGCGCAGGCCGCGCAGGCCGCGCAGGCTACGGCTTCGTAGGGGCGTGGCGGGCGCGGTGTGCCCGGACCTTCTCGCGGTTCCCGCAGTGCTCCATCGCGCACCAACGGCGGCGGCCCGGGCGGGAGGTGTCGACGAAGAGCAGGTGGCAGTCGTGGGCGCCGCACTCGCGGATCCGGTCGGCGAACGGCCCGGTGAACAGGTCGATCGCGTCGCGGGCGACGGTGGAGAGCAGTTGGGCGCCGGTGGCGCCGGGCGCCCAGGAGCGGATGCCGCCGGGCTCGACGCGAGCGATGAGCGGGGGCCCGGCAGCGGCGGCGTTGACGACGTCCAGGTGGGCCGGCTCCAGGGGGTGGCCGTGGGCGCGACCGGCGGCGAGCAGGAACACGGCGTCGCGCAGGGCGCGCACCCGCTCCAGTTCCGCGGCGCAGACGGTGAGGTCGAGCCCGTCCGGCAGTCGGCTGCGCGCGGCCCAGGTGACCAGGTCGGAGGGCTCGTGCAGCACCTCCCAGCGGGCGAAGGCCCCGGGGCCGCCCGTCGCCGTCAGCTCCATGCACAGGGTGCCCGGGTCGAAGCGGTAGGGCTTGCCCTCGTGCGAGACCAGCGTCAGACCGGGCGGTCGTTCCGGCGTTTCCCCTGCGCGTCCACTCACCTAACCAGTATAAGTGGTTACATGACGCAGACACCGCCGTCCCCCGCTCCCGTGCACTGGAAACTCGTCATCGACGCCGATGACCCGCACGCGCAGGCCGACTTCTGGGCGGCCGCCCTCCGCTACGAGGTCGAGGACAACAGCGCCCTGATCGGGAAGCTGCTCGGCTTCGGCGCCCTGCCGGAGGAGGCCACGGTCGACTTCCACGGCCGCCGCGCCTTCCGGGACCTGATCGCCGTACGGCACCCCGAGGACCCGTTCGACGAGGAGAGCGGGACCGGGCTGGGGCGGCGGCTGCTGTTCCAGCGAGTGCCGGAGGCGAAGACGGCCAAGAACCGGCTGCACCTCGATCTGCACCCGGGCGAGGGGCGGCGCGAGGAGGAGGTCGCACGGCTGGAGGAGCTCGGGGCGAGCACGCTGCGGCGGGTGAAGGAGCAGGGCGGTGCATGGGTCGTGATGGCGGACCCGGAGGGGAACGAGTTCTGCGTGCAGTGACCGGGGCACCGGAGGCCCGTACTCCGTAACGCCCTGGCCGAATAGGCACCTTGACGGAGAGTCAGTACCAGCTTCACCATCCAGGCACCCCATTCACTGTGGGCGGCCCGTGGACACCCCACGGGCTTCCCGACGGAATCCGGAGCCCCCACATGAAGCTCTCCGTTTCCGCGCGCGCCGTCGCGGCCGGCGGCATGGCAACAGCCATGCTCCTGACCGGCGGTGCCGTGGCCGACGCCGCGTCCTCCGCTCCCTCCAGAGCGGCCGTCGCGCCGGACATACCCGTGGCGAACGTCAAGGCCCACCTGTCCCAGCTGCAGTCCATAGCCACCGCCAACGGCGGCAACCGGGCGCACGGCCGGGCCGGCTACAAGGCCTCGCTCGACTACATGAAGGCCAGGCTGGACGCGGCCGGATACACCACCACGGTCCAGCAGTTCACCGCCTCCGGCCGCACCGGCTACAACCTGATCGCCGACTGGCCGGGCGGCGACGCGAACCAGGTCGTCATGGCCGGCTCGCACCTCGACAGCGTCTCCTCGGGGCCCGGCATCAACGACAACGCCTCCGGCTCGGCCGCCGTCCTGGAGACCGCCCTGGCCGTGTCGCGGGCGCAGTACAAGCCCGCCAAGCATCTGCGGTTCGCCTGGTGGGGCGCGGAGGAACTCGGCCTGATCGGCTCGCGCTACTACGTCAACCGGCTGGCGACCGGCGACCGTTCCAGGATCAGCGCCTACCTCAACTTCGACATGATCGGTTCGCCGAACCCCGGCTACTTCGTCTACGACGACGACCCCGCGATCGAGAAGACCTTCAAGGACTACTTCGGCGGCATCGGCGTCCCGACCGAGATCGAGACCGAGGGCGACGGCCGCTCCGACCACGCGCCGTTCAAGAGCGCGGGCGTGCCGGTGGGCGGCCTGTTCACGGGGGCGAGCCGGACGATGACGGCGGCACAGGCGGCCAAGTGGGGCGGCACGGCGGGGCAGGCCTTCGACCGCTGCTACCACTCCTCCTGCGACACCACCGCCAACATCAACGACACCGCCCTGAACCGCAACAGCGACGCCCTCGCGTACGCGGTGTGGGAGCTGTCGGAGTAGCCCCTCGGGGCGGCGCCTACGGGTTGCGGGCGGCGCGTTCGGTGAGACGGCCCATGCGGGCGCGGGCCGACTCCAGTTGCTCGACCTCCTCGGCGGCCGGACCGCCCTCGGCGGCGAGCTCCGTCCACAGACCGATCAGGTCGCGCCCCAGCTCCAGCCCTTGCGCCGGGTCGCGCACCGCGCGCCAGGCGGTGGCCGCGCTCTCCACGTTGCCGTAGGCGGCCTCCGCGTCGCCGGCCCGGCGGCGGGCACCGGCCAGGTCGAGCGACAGCCGGCAGGCGCGGACCGGGTCGCCCGCCAGGTAGGCGATGTACGCGGTGAGTTCGCGCAGCCGGAGCACCTCGGGGTGCTCCGGCCCCAGCGTCCCCGACGCCTGCGACACGGTCTGCTCAGCCAGCCCGGCGGCCGTGTCGATCCGGCCCTCCTTCACGGCCTCGTTGATCCGCGCGACGGGCTCCGCGAGGAGCGCGGGCGCGGCGGGATCGCCCGGGGCGGTGAGGGGTTCGTCCCCGAGCACGGCCTCCGCCACGGCGTCGAAACCGCGCGGGGGCGTGGGCTTGAGGTCGGGGTCGGCGGCGATCAGGGCCTCTTCGGGGACCGGTACACGTCGCGGAGCCGGGCGGGCCTCCGGGAGGGGGAGCGGCCTGGCGTCCATGGGCGGGGGCGGGCCGAACGCGCCGGTGGGCGGCGCGACGGTGCCGGGTGGCGTCGCCGTGCCCGGGGCCGGCGGCGCGTCGTCCGGCACGGGCTCCGCCGACCCCGGCACGGCTCGCAGCTCGAACGTCGGTACGGGTTCATCGGCCGGCTGCGGCTCGGGCACCGCCCGGAGCCGGAACGTGGGGGCCGAGTCCCGGCCGGACTCGTGCGCGGGGCGCAGCACATGCGTGGCGCTGTTACTCGGGGCGGACGGGGCGTGCGGCGGCCCGGGTGGGGTCGCGGCACTGCCACTCCGAGTGTGCTGCGGCTCGGGCGGGGACGCGGTCCAGCCGGGGGCGTGCGGCGGCTCCGGTGGGGTCGCGGTCCAGCCGGGGGCGTGCGGCGGCTCCGGTGGGGTCGCAGTCCCGCCCGAAACATGCGGCGGCGGCGCAAGGACGCCGTCGTCTCGGACAGGCCGCGACTCGGGCGGGAACCCGGCGCTACCACTCCGGGCATCCTGCGGCTCGGACGGGATCGCGGTCCCGCCCGGGGCGTGTTGCGGCTCGGCCGGGATCGCGGTCCGGTCGGGGACCTGTTGCGGCTCGAAGGGGGTCGCCGTCCCGCCCGGGGCGTGTGGCGGCTGCGGCGGCGCAAGGGTGCCGTTGTCTCGGGCGGGCCGCGGTTCCGGCGGCGTGAGGGCGGCCTCGTTGCCCCCGGCGTGCCGGGGCGCTGGTGGGGGCGTGGCGACCGGCTCGGCCGTGAAGCGGCTGGAGCCGTCCGGGTCGACCTGGAGCGGGACGACGTAGCCGATGCGCTCGTCGTGGATCGTGGCGAGGACGGGGTGGCCGGTGGCGAGGGCGATGTGGTGCAGGCGGTTCAGGACGGCCCGTTGGATCTCCTCACCAGGAGCCGCGAAGACCGGCACCCCTCCGACGGAGGCGCCGTCGGAGACCCCACCGGCTGCCCCTCCCGCGTCCGTCCCGGCCCGGGGGACATGGACGTCGATCGGCGCCGCCGGGGTCGCCGCGCGTGCGGCCTGCTTCTGTTCCCGCTTCTTCTCGCGGCTGAGTCGCGACATCGTCCCCTCACTGGGCGTCGTACACCTACTGTCGAGTGTGTCCGCTCGCCCCCGTTTCTCACGTCACCGCGGTGTCACAGGCTCGTCCCAAGGGCCGCGGGCAACGGCACGGGGCGTTCCGGGGGCGTGAGGGCCGGGCGCACGAGGGAGGAGAGGGGCATGCGCACAGGCACGCGACAGGGACCGGAGATCTGGCTGCGGGGCCCGGTGACCACGCCGGAGCCGGGGCCGCCGGAGCCCGCGCCCGCCCATGCCGCGGGGCGGCGCTTCTCCTGGGTCGGCACGCACGGCGGCGCGGGTGTCTCCACCCTCGTGGCGGTCTACGGCGGTCATGACAGCGGCCGGTCCTGGCCCGGGCCCGGTGATCCCCCGTCGGTGCTGCTGGTCGCCCGGACGCACGCGGCCGGGCTGGACACGGTCGCCGGGGCGGTGGAGCTCTTCCGGCGCGGTCAGGCTCCGCCGGGTCTCGACCTGGACGCCGTCGTCCTCGTGGCGGACGCCCCGGGCCGGCTGCCGCGCCCGCTCGCCCAGCGGGTCAGGTCCCTGGAGTCGGTCATCGACGTGTATCGCGTGCCGTGGGTGCCGTCCTGGCGGCTCGGCGAGACGGGCCACCCGCCGCGCGAGACGGCGGACCTGGCCCGCCTGACGGGAGCGGCGCGCTGACGGCCGTGCCCCTGCCGGACCGGCCCCTGTCGGACCGGCTGCTGTCGGACCGGCTGCTGTCGGACCGGCTGCTGTCGGCCGGGGAGATCGCGGCGGGTGTGCGCGCCCGGGCGCTGCGAGCGGCGAACGTCGTCGCGGCGGCGCTGGAGCGGATCGAGCGGGCCGATCCGGACCTGTGCGCGTTCGTCGAGGTGTGGGGCGAGGAGGCGTTGCGGCGGGCGGGTGAGGTGGACACCCGACTCGACCGGCGGGGTGCGGACCCGTCCCTGCCGCTCGCCGGTGTGCCGATCGCCGTCAAGGGGCGGCACGGGCTGCGCGCGGCGGACGCGCTGCTCGCCGCCGGGTGTGTGGCCGTGGGGGCGACGTCCGTGCCCGGGCCGGGCACGCCCTGGCAGACGTGGGGGCTCGGAGCCGGGGGCCGGACCGTCAACCCGTGGCGGGCCGACCGTACGCCGGGCGGTTCGTCGGCCGGGGCCGCGGCGGCGGTGGCGGCCGGGCTGGTGCCGCTGGCGACGGGTGGCGACGGGGCCGGGTCGGTGCGTATCCCGGCGGCGTGGTGCGGGGTGGTGGGGCTGAAGACGACGCGGGGACGGCTGCCGTCGGGCGATCGCACGGGGCTCACGGTCCGCGGGGTGCTCGCCCGCTCGGCGCGGGACGCGGAGCTGTGGTGGCGCACGGAAGCCCGGGAGCCGGTGCCGGCCCCGGTGCCTCTTCCCGTCACCGCCGTCTGGTCCCCGGACCTCGGTTTCGCGGGGCCCGACCCGGAGCCCGTCGCGCTCGCCCGGGCGGCGGTGGAACGGCTCGTGGTGGCAGGGGTGCTACGGCTGGTACGGCCGCGCACGCCGGTGCGGCTCGCGGATCCCGGGCCGGCCTGGCTCGCCCTGCGCACACCCGGTGCCGACCCGGCCGGGGCCCACCGTGTCCGGGCGGTGAACGACCGGCGGCTCGCGGACCTGTTCGCCGGTGCCGATCTGCTGCTGACACCGACGGCACCCACCGCCCCGCACGGCCACGAGGGCCCCGGGGACCGTTACTCCACTGCTCTGACCTGGGCGTTCAATCTCAGTGGGCACCCTGCGCTGAGTCTGCCCGCGGGGGTCGGCGACGACGGCTGCCCGGCCGGGCTTCAGCTGGTGGCCCGGCACGGGCGGGAGGCGCTTCTGCTGGCGGTGGCGCGCGAGGCGGAGGCGCGCGAGGCGGAGGCGCGCGAGGCGGAGGCGCGCGAGGCGGAGGCGCGCGAGGCGGGCTGACCGACGGCCCCGGCGGACACCCCTGGCGGCCACCCTTGGCACATTTACTTGCGTACGCATATGATGCACACGCGTGTAATTGACGTACGCCGAGTTTCCAGAGGGGCACCCATGACCCGCCGTTTCCTTTTCGTCCTGGGCAGCGCTCGCGCCGAGGGCAACTCCGAGCTGCTGGCCCGCCGGGCCGCCGAACAACTGCCCCCGGAGGTCGAGCAGGAGTGGATCGACCTCACCGAACTCCCCCTGCCGGACTTCGAGGACCTGCGCCACGACAGCGACCACGTCCGGCCGACCGAGGGCAACGTGGCCCGGCTGCTCGACGCCACGCTCGCGGCGACGGACATCGTGATCGTCTCGCCGCTGTACTGGTACTCGGTCTCCGCGCAGACCAAGCGCTACCTGGACCACTGGTCGGGCTGGCTGCGCACGCCGGGCCTCGACTTCAAGGCGACCCTGGCCGGACGCACCCTGTGGGGCGTCACCGCCCTCGCGCACACCCAGGAGGTGGTCGCCGACCCGCTCGTCGGGTCGCTCCACAACTCGGCCGCGTACCTGGGGATGCGCTTCGGCGGGGTACTGCTCGGCAACGGCAGCAAGCCCGGTGACGTGCTGACCGACACCGCGGCGCTGACCCGGGCGAAGACCTTCTTCACGCAGGAGGCACCGCTCGCCCGGTTCCTGTACGAGCAGTGACCTGGGGCGGGCGCTCGAAGCTAGGCGGTGATGTCCTTCGCCGTGAAGCGTGCCCACGCCGCCGACCCGAACACCGCCGCGTACAGGGCCTGGAGGCCCAGGTTCTTGACCAGGTCGTCCCAGTAGACCGGCTCGCGCATGAGGTCGGCGAAGGAGAGCCAGTAGTGGGAGAACAAGTACGGCTGGAGGGCGTGCAGTTGCGGGATCTGGTCGAGGATCTGGACCGTGATCAGCAGGCCGACCGTCGTCGCCATCGCCGCGATGCCGCTGCCCGTCAGGGTCGACACGAACAGGCCGAGCGCGGCGACGCCGATCAGTGACGCGGCGACGGCCAGGGCGATCAGCAGGGCCCTGCCCAGGCCCTCGGCGAAGCCGATCCGCGTACCGGAGAGGGTCGTCAGGTCCCCGAGCGGGAAGAGCAACGCGCCGACCGCCAGGGCCGATACGGCGACCACCAGCGTGGCGGCCACGCAGAAGACGACGACCGTCGCGTACTTGGTCAGCAGCAGACGGCTGCGGCCGGCCGGGGCGACCAGCAGATAGCGGAGCGTGCCGGAGTGGGCCTCACCGGCGATCGCGTCGCCCGCCACCACCCCGACCGCCATCGGCAGGAAGAACGGGAGCGTGGCGGCCAGGCCGGTGAAGACCAGGAACAGGCCGTTGTTGGTGATCTGCGCGATGAAGGCCGGACCTCCACCGCCCCCGCCGCCAGGCGACGAACCGTCCCCCGTCTCGATTCTGACGGCGATGCCGACGAGGATCGGCACACCCGCCAGCACGGCCAGCAGCGCGAGCGTGCGCCAGCGGCGGAAGGTGGTGACGAGCTCGTTGCGCAGCAGCCCGAAGGTCCACAGCCGGCTCACCGGCCGTGCGGATTCCACGACTTCAGCCCGCGACATCGAAGCCCTCCCCGGTCAGCGCCACGAACGCGTCCTCCAGCGAGGCCCGTTCGACGGTGAAGCCGCGCACCCGGACCCCCGCCGTCACCAGCGCGGCGTTCAGCTCGGCGAGGTCGCGCTGCGGTGGTTCGCCGGTCACCCGGTCGCCGGTGACGACGACGTCGCCGACGCCCTGTTCCTTCAGTACCCGTGCCGCCTCCGCCGGGTCCGGCGTGGTCACCAGCAGCCGGCGGCGCGCGCCGGCGGACAGTTCGGCGACCGGCCCCTGCGTGATCAGCCGGCCCCGCGCCATCACGGCCGCGTGCGAGCAGACCTGCTCGATCTCGTCGAGGAGGTGGGAGGAGAGGAAGACGGTCGTGCCGTCCGAGGCCAACTCCCGGATCAGGGTGCGGATCTCCCGCATGCCCTGCGGATCGAGGCCGTTGGTCGGCTCGTCGAGGACGAGCAGCCGGCGCGGCCGGAGCAGCGCGGCGGCGAGGCCCAGGCGCTGTTTCATGCCCAGGGAGTACGCCTTGGCCTTCTTGGACCCGGCGGCCGTCAGGCCCACCCGGTCCAGGGCCGAGGCGACCCGGGCCGAGCGGGTGCGCGGATCGGCGGCCGGGTCGGCGCTGTCGTAGCGGGTCAGGTTGTCGCGGCCGGAGAGGAAGCCGTAGAGGGCCGGTCCCTCGATGAGGGCGCCGACGTGCGGCAGCACGGCGCGGGTGGCGCGGGGCATGGGCTGCCCCAGGACCCGGGCCGTGCCGGAGGTGGGCTCGATGAGGCCCATCAGCATGCGGATGGTGGTGGTCTTGCCGGAGCCGTTGGGGCCGAGGAAGCCGAAGACGCTGCCCGCCGGGACGGTCAGGTCGAGACCGTCGACGGCGAGCTGTCCGCCGCGGTAGCGCTTGGTGAGCGCGCGGGTGGCGATGACCGGTTCCCCGGTCTCGGCCCGCGCCTCGCTCTCCTGCGGTTCCGCGGCGGACGGTTCGCCCATCGGCTTCCTCGTTCTCTCGACGTCCCGTACGCCTACGGGCCTACTTCCCGGCGTCGGCCGCCTTCACGAGCGCGTCCTTGGTGACCAGGCCCGCGTAGACCTTGCCGTCGTCGGTGATGAGGGCGTTGACCAGGCGGGTCGAGAAGACCGTGCCCGAGCCGAACTTTCCGTGGACCTTGTCGCCGAGGGAGTCCATGAAGCCGCCGAGGTCGCCGCCGGCCTTGCCGGAGGGCACGCCCTCGCCGCCGGTGTCGAAGGTGGCGATGGTGTTCCAGCCCTCGCCGATGGTCTTCATGCCGTCGAGGCCCTTGGCGGGGCCGTCCCCGGCCTTGGGGGCGTGCTCGCGCGCCCCGCCCTGGTCGAAGCCCTTTCCGAAGCCCTTGCCGAAGTCCTTCTCGGAGCCCTTGGCGGCGTCCTTCTCCTCGGTGACCTTCGCCCCCTTGGGCGGGGTGAAGTCGAAGGTCGAGGCAGCCGGCTTGGCGAAGCTGACCTTCGTGAAGCCCGCGTCGACGACGGCGGCGCCGCCGCTCGCCGGGGTGAGCGTGAACTTCAGCGGCATGCCGGTCCGCGCGTCCACCGCCACGGTGATCGCGCCGACGGTCGAGCCGGACTGCTTCGGCTCGATGACCAGCTTGTAGGCGTCGCGGCCGGCCACCTGGGCGGTGCCGTCCACGGTGACGGACGTCGTGTCGTCGACCGCCTTCAACGCCTCCTCGGCGAAGTCCTTCGGCAGGGCCGGCGGCCGCTGGTCCTTCCCGCGCTCCGGGCTCTCGGCGGAGGTGCCGTGGTAGACCTCGTTGGACTTGCTGTCGTAGCCCCAGACGTCCTTGCCGTTGTGGATGAGGCTGTACTCGGCGGCGTTCTCCAGCAGTGACAGCTTCTGCCGGTCCGGGCCGTCCGCCGCGACGCGCAGGGTGTGCGTGCCGGAGGCCAGTTCGGTGAGCTTGGCGGTCGGGTCGGCGGAGGAGCCGCCCTCGCCCTGGCCCGCGGCACCGGACAGCAGGCCGGACTCCAGGCCGCCGAGGTTCGGCAGGCCGAGGTCGGTGCTGATCTTCACCGTGCCGGACAGCTGCTCGACGTCGGACTTGGCGATCTTCTCGATGAGTTGCCGGGCGGTGATCTTCGGGAGGTCGGGGTCGCCGGAGTCGGCGAGCGCGGGGACCAGGCCGATCGTCGCGGCCGCCACCCCGATCACCGTGACCGGGACGATGTACCGCGCGGCTGTGCGCCGCCCGGATCGCTGCTCGTCGGCCTGCCCGGCGGTCGTGCTGTCGTCGGATGCGTACGGTGCCATGTGTGCCCTACCTCCGTGATCGGCGGCGGCTGTCCGTGTCGTGCACGCACTCGTCCCTGAGCCGCCATTCTCACCCGAACAGGTGAGGAGTGGTGTTTTCCGTAGTGTCCATCTGACCAAATCGGCCAGCCGGATACGTCAGACCCCGGACTCAACTCCGTGTACTGCTGGGGTATGACACGGAGGCTCGGCTTCTCCCCCGACCCGTAGGGGTCGTACGGGGAAGAGGTGCTAGCCGGCCCGGTGCACGACCGCGTCACACAGCTCCACAAGCGCCGTCTTCGCGGCGCACTCCTTCAGGGGCGCCAGCGCCGAACGGGCGTCCTGGGCATAGCGGACGGTGTCCCGCCGGGCCTGCTCCAGCGCCGGGTGGGCCCGCAGCAGGCGCAGGGCCTCGGCATGCCGTTCGTCGTCGGTGAGGTCGGAGTCCAGCAGCTCGCACAGGGCGATGTCCTCGGCGAGCCCGAGCCGGGCCGCCCGCTCGCGCAGCCGCAGCACCGGCAGGGTGGGGATGCCCTCGCGCAGGTCGGTGCCGGGGGTCTTGCCGGACTCGTGGGAGTCGGAGGCGATGTCCAGGACGTCGTCGGCGAGCTGGAAGGCGACACCGAGCCGCTCGCCGTACTGGGTCAGCACGTGCACGACCGTCTCGTCGGCGCCGGACATCATCGCGCCGAAGCGGCAGGAGACGGCGACCAGCGAGCCGGTCTTGCCGCCCAGCACGTCCAGGTAGTGCTCGACGGGGTCGCGGCCGTCCTGCGGTCCGGCCGTCTCCAGGATCTGGCCGGTCACCAGGCGCTCGAACGCCTCGGCCTGCACCCGCACGGCCTCCGGGCCGAGGTCGGCCAGGATGTGCGAGGCGCGGGCGAAAAGGAAGTCGCCGGTGAGGACCGCGACGGAGTTGCCCCAGCGGGTGTTCGCGCTCGCGACGCCCCGGCGCACGGCGGCCTCGTCCATGACGTCGTCGTGGTACAGCGTGGCGAGGTGGGTCAGCTCCACGACGACGGCCGACGGCACGATCCCGGGTGCGTACCGGTCACCGAACTGGGCGGAGAGCATCACGAGCAGCGGACGGAACCGCTTGCCACCGGCCCGCACCAGGTGCTGGGCGGCCTCCGTGATGAAGGGCACCTCACTCTTGGTGGCCTCGAGCAAGCCTTCCTCGACAGCCGTCAGCCCGGCCTGGACATCGGCTTCCAGAGCCTGGTCCCGCACGCTCAGCCCGAACGGCCCGACGTCGGTCACGAGGGGTCTCCTGTCTGCTGTGTCTGCCGGTGATTACGCGGTTTGTCGATAGGTCGCTGCCCTCACTCACGTCAGCGTATCCGGTCACGTTTCGATCACCGCCAGCGCCCGTGGTTACAGGCCGGGTGGTATCCGATCACGACCGCTATGTTTTCGATCAACCCATAAGAACAGATATTTATCGACTTACTCAAAGATAGCAAAATATGCCCGATTTGCCGTTTTGAGTAAGTGAATTCCCCTTGATGGAAATTGCCCCTCCGGCTCGTGATCAGTGAGTTGAATCACTCCTTCCGCTTTTCCCTCCCGGCCTCGCACCGGCCCGTACCCCCTTCCCCGATAAGCCAGTTGAGCCTTGGCTCGCGCAAAGGATCAAGTGGCCCAAACAGCCCCGACCAAGGTCATCCGCGTGATATGTGACTGAGGCGCTTGTTCCCGACATGTGCTCTCGCATACGTTCCCGGCCTGTCCGGCGGACGCCTAATCCTGCCGCCGCCCGGACTCCCCACTGAACCGACTCACTCACGCAGGGCAGGAGCGGGGGACCCAGGTAAGTCGCCGGTCCGCACAGCGGCACGGCTCGGGGTGAAGCCGCGCACGGCACACAGCGCCGTACGCGGCCGGGCACCTCCCGGCCCGAACCCGACAGCTCACCTCGCAGGCGCCGGAGAGGAATATCGCCATGCCCGCACGAGGCAAGCACCGTCGCCCCAGAACCAACCCGCTGACCCGAGGCTTCATCGCCGCCGGCACCGGCGGAGCCGCACTCACCCTCCCGCTCCTCGGCGCCACCCACGCGAGCGCCGCCGAGCCCCAGAGCGCACCCGCCGCACAGTCCGTGCCGCGGGCGGCCCAGCCCGCCAAGTCCCTCACGTACACCGTGACCAAGGGCGACTCGCTCGCCCGCATCGCGGACACGTACGACGTCTCGGGCGGCTGGAAGCAGCTCTACAAGGACAACCGCGCCGCCGTCGGCGACAACCCGAAGCTGATCCACCCGGGTCTGAAGCTGACGGTGAAGACCACCAAGGCGCCCGCCGCGAAGAAGACGGTGACCCCCTCGTCCGCCCCGGCCAAGCCGGCCGCGAAGCCCGCCACGGGCGTCGCCCAGGCCACCCAGGCGTCCGCGAAGACCTACGCGAACAACCTCGACGGCTGGATCCGCGAAGCGCTGGACATCATGGCGCAGAAGGGGATCCCGGGGTCCTACGAGGGCATCCACCGCAACATCATGCGCGAGTCGTCCGGCAACCCGCTGGCGATCAACAACTGGGACTCGAACGCCGCCAAGGGCACCCCGTCCAAGGGCCTGCTCCAGACCATCGACCCGACGTTCCAGGCCTACCACGTGGACGGCACGTCGTGGGACCCGTTCGACCCGGTCGCCAACATCACGGCGGCCTGCAACTACGCGGCCGACCGCTACGGCTCGATCGACAACGTCAACGGCCCGTACTGAGCCGTCCCGCCCAGCAGTCGTTCGAGGACGACGGCGATGCCGTCGTCCTCGTTCGACAGGGTGATCTCGTCGGCCACGGCCTTGAGTTCGGGATGGCCGTTGGCCATCGCCACGCCGTGCGCCGCCCAGTCGAACATCGGGATGTCGTTGGGCATGTCACCGAAGGCGATGGTGTCCGCCGGCCGCAGCCCCAGGTGCTCGGCGGCCAGCGCCAGACCCGTCGCCTTGGTGATCCCGCACGGCTGGAGTTCCACCGTGCCGGGCCCCGACATCGTCACCGTCGCCAGTGAGCCCACCACCGAGCGGGCCGTCGCCGCCAGTTCGTCGTCCGACAGGTAGGGGTGGCGCAGCAGCACCTTGCTGATGGGCTCGCCCCACAGGTCGTCGCGCCGGTCGACCCGCACCGCGGGCAGCGTCGGGTGCGGCATGAGGTAACCCGGCTCGATCAGGGTGAGCCCGTCGACCCCGTCCTGGTCGACCGCCGCGTACACCTGCCCCACCTCGGCCTCGATCTTGCCGAGGGCCGTCTCGGCCAGTTCCCGGTCCAGGGTGATGGACCACAGCAGCCGGTCCGCGCCGGCGTCGTACACCTGCGCGCCCTGCCCGCACACCGCGAGCCCCCCGCATCCGAGGTCGTCCAGGAGCGGCCGCACTCTCGGCGCCGGCCGGCCCGTCACCACGAGGTGCTGGGCACCGGCGTCCGCCACCCGCGCGAGCACGGCGAGAGACCGGTCGGAGAGGGTGTCGTCGCCGCGCAGCAACGTCCCGTCCAGATCGGTGGCGATGAGTGAATATGCGAGGGGTGCGGCCATGATCAGAGAATACGGACAACGCGCCCCCTTCGTTTCATCGCACGGCGGACGCCGATTGCCCGGTTGAAGGCCTCTGCACCGGTTGGCAACAAGATGCTCCGCTACCTACCGGAGAGGCCGCAACGAGCGGTACCTTCCATGTGTCCAGGGGGGACTTGATCGGGGGGTCAGGTTGAGCGGTGGGCGCATACGCGTGGCGGGGCCCGGGGAGCTCGGTGCAGGGGAGAAGGAGCGCTGGCGTGCGCTGCGCGCGGCCTGCGAGGCACCGCGCAACCCCTTCATGGAACCGGAGTTCACCGAAGCCGTCGGCCGGGTCAGGCCGGGGGCCCGGGTCGCCGTGGTGTACGAGGGGCCGGAGCCGGCCGGCTTCCTGCCCTATGAGCGGGGCCCGTTGGGGCAGGGCCGGGCGATCGGGCTCGGCGTCTCGGACGCGCAGGGCGCGATCCTGCGGCCGGGCCTGGACCTGGAGACGGGCGACCTGCTGAAGGCCTGCTCGGTGTCGAGCTTCGCCTTCGACAATCTGGAGGCCGAGCAGCGGCTGTTCGTCCGGTACGCGGCCGAGGAGCACGCCACCTACGTCATCGACGTGGAGAAGGGCTACGAGACGTACGAGTCGGTGCTGCGCGCGCAGTCGCCGAAGTTCCTCAAGACCACGCTGGCCAAGGAGCGCAAGCTGGGCCGGCAGGCCGGTGAGCTGCGGTTCGTGTTCGACGAACGCGACCCCGCCGCGCTGCGCACCCTCATGGAGTGGAAGTCGGCGCAGTACCGCAGGACCGGCCGCCGGGACCGGTTCGCCCAGGAGTGGATCACCCGGCTCGTCGGACGGCTGGCCCGGACCCGGGCGCCGGAGTGCAGCGGCACCCTGTCCGTGCTGTACGCCGGTGAGCGGCCCGTCGCCGCCCACTTCGGGCTGCGCTCGGCCTCGGTGCTGGCCTGCTGGTTCCCGGCCTACGACCCGGAGTTCGCGAAGTTCTCGCCGGGTCTGGTGCTGCACCTGCGCATGGCGGAGGCGGCGGCCGCCGATGGCGTCGGCATGCTCGACCTGGGGCGGGGCGCGGCCGCGTACAAGGACGCGCTGAAGACGGGCGAACTGCCCGTGTACGAGGGGGCGGTGACGCGGCCGGGGGCGGGCGCGGCGCTGCACTGGCTGAGCCGCGAGCCGGCGCGCCGCGCGCACCGCTTCGTCCGCGGTCGGCCGCGGCTCGCCTCGCTGGCCGCGCGGACCCTGAAGGGCGCGGCCCGGCTGCGCCGCACCTGAGCGCAAGGCGTATCCGACACAAGGGGGGTGGGCGCATGGCCCGTTCGGCGCGTGCGCGGGAGGAGATACGGCGGTTCCTGGACATCGGGGCGGTGCAGGTCGCCGAGCTGGACCTCGACGGGGACGAGGCGGTGCTCAGACCGGGCCCGGGGAGTCCGCCGGTGACGCACGGAGAGGTGTTCGCGCTGGTCAGGAGGGGCGGTCGGCCCGTCGGCACGCTGCTCGGGCGGGTGCCGGAGGGAGCGGATCCGACGGCCGTGCTGGCGGGGCGGGCCCGGGCGGAGTGCCGGCCGGCCGTCTTCGGCGAGCCCGGGGAGCCCCCGTACACGAGTGTCGTCGTCGCGACGCGGGAACGTGCCGGGCAGCTGGCGCGGGCGCTGGACTCGCTGCTGGCGCAGGACCATCCGCGGTTCGAGATCGTCGTCGTCGACAACGCGCCCGTCACGGACGAGACACGGGAGTTGATCGAGCGGAAGTACGCCGAGCGCGTGCGGTACGTCCGTGAGCCTGTTCCGGGGCTCGCGGGCGCGCACAACGCCGGGCTGGACGCCGTGCGCGGCGAGGTGGTCGCCTTCACCGACGACGACGTGGTCGCCGACCCGCGCTGGCTGACCGAGCTGACCGCGCCCTTCGCCGCCGACGCCCGGCTCGGGTGCAGCACCGGACTGATCCTGCCCGCGCGGCTGACCACTCCGGCCCAGGTGCTGCTGGAGAGCCACGGCGGCTTCGCGAAGGGCTTCACTCCAAGGACGTACGACCCGGCGAGCCCGCCGGGCGACGAGCCGCTGTTCCCGTTCACGGCGGGGCGGTTCGGATCGGGCGCGAACATGGCGTTCCGCACGGCGGTGCTGCGTTCCGTCGGCGGTTTCGACCCGGCCACCGGCGCCGGGACGGCCGCCCGGGGCGGGGACGACCTCTACGGTTTCGTGCGCGTCCTGGCCGAGGGCCACCGGCTGTGCTACACGCCGTACGCCCTGGTGTGGCACCACCACCGGGAGACCTGGCGGGACCTGGAGACCCAGGCGTTCGGCTACGGCGCCGGGCTCACGGCGTATCTCACCGCGGTGCTCGTGAACCGGCCCGCGCTGCTGCCGGCGTTCCTCGCGCGGCTGCCCCGGGGCCTCGCCCACGCCCGCGCGCTGACGGCCGTGCGGGAGGCGGAGGCGGCGCACGACGCGGGGATGCCGGGTGATCACGACGGGCGGACCCATCCCTGGCCGCGGCGGCTGTCGCGGTTGCAGCGACGCGGGATGGTGTACGGGCCGGTCGGCTATCTGAAGGCGCGGCGGGCCCTGCGCTCGCCCGTTCGGGAGAAGACAGCTCGGGGGGCGGGATGAAGACGGACGGCAGAGGCCGGGCGGAGCGGGGTGCGCAGGACGGTGAGGGGCCGACAGCCGCGGCGGGCGGTGCCGGCACCCCCGCGATCCCCGTCTTCCTGTACCACTCCGTGACGGACGATCCGCCGGACTGGATAGCGGAGTTCACGGTCACGCCGAAGCAGTTCGCCGCGCACCTCGACGCGGTGGTCCGCAGCGGCCGTACGCCCGTCACGATCAGCGCGGTCGCCGACCACCTGGCCGGGCGGGCGCCGCTGCCGCCCCGGCCCGTGCTGCTCACCTTCGACGACGGGTTCGCCGATCTGCCCGGCGCCACCGCCGAGGCCCTGGCCGAACGCGCGCTGCCGGCCACCGCCTACCTCACCACCGGGGCCATCGCCCCGGGTGGCCGCAGCCTGCTGCCACCCGCCCCGATGATGGCCCTGGCCCGGGCGGCGGAGCTGGAACGTTCCGGCATGGAGATCGGCAGCCACACCGTCACCCACGCGCAGCTCGACACCCTGCCGGCCAAGGCCCTGGCGTACGAACTGCGCACCTCCAAGGCCGTATTGGAGGACGCCCTCGGGCACGAGATACGGCACCTCGCCTACCCGCACGGCTACAACAGCCCCCGTGTACGGGCCATGTCGGCCCGGGCCGGCTACGAGACGGCGACCGCCGTACGGCACGCGCTCAGCTCCGACCGCGACGAGCGGTACCGCATCGCCCGGCTCATCGTCCGGCGCACCCACACCCTCGCCGACGTCGAGAGCTGGCTGGCGGGGGCGGGCGCGCGGGTGGCGCCGTACCGCGACGGGCCGAAGACGATCGCCTGGCGCTGGTACCGGCGGGCCCGTGCGGTGCTGCGCGGGCCCGAGTTCGCCGGCTGATCCCGGCTCACTCCAGCGGCTGGTCGAGTACGGGTCGGCGACGGCTCACCTCAGCGGCTGGTTACAGGTACGGGTCGGCGACGGCTCACCTCAGCGGCTGGTTCAGGTACGGGTCGGCGGCGGCTCACCTCAGCGGCTGGTTCAGGTACGGGTCGGCGGCGGCTCACCTCAGCGGCTGGTTCAGGTACGGGTCGGCGGCGGCTCACCTCAGCGGCTGGTTCAGGTACGGGTCGGCGGCGGCTCACCTCAGCGGCTGGTTCAGGTACGGGTCGGCGGCGGCTCACCTCAGCGGCTGGTTCAGGTACGGGTCGGCGACCGCCTCGCGCAGGCTGTCCCAGGCCGCGTCGTTCGCCAGCGCCAGGTTGCAGTGCGGTCCGGGGTCGCGGTAGTTCCACTGGAGGGCCGCCTTGACGCCCTCCAGGTCCTTCAGCACCCCGGGCACCTGCGCGTACCACTCGGCCTGCCGCTGCGGGCGGGTCGTGTCCTCTGCGGTGCCGAACTCGGAGAGCATCAGCGGCTTGTCGTCGGAGATGTTCGCCCGGATCCAGTCGTGCGTGGCGTTCTGGGTCTGCGCGAAGGTCAGCCAGCCGGCGTCGTGACAGCGGTAGTAGTTGTACTGGTTGTAGCCGATCCAGTCGACGTAGTCGTCGCCCGGGTACATCTTCTCGATCGCGTCGGCGTGGTCGAGGTACCCGGTGGTGATCCACGTCCACACCACGTTGTCGACGCCCAGGTCGCGGAACCGGTCGTGGATGTGCCGGTACGCCTTCACATAGTCGGCGGGCGTGCCGCTGGCCGGGGTGCGGGTGTCCATCTCCAGATCGAAGGAGAGGAACACCTTCTTGCCGTAGTCCTTGATGCGCCGGGCCTGGACGTCGATGACCTTGTCGTCCAGCTCGCCGGCCGCGATCTGCTTCCAGGTCGGCTGCTGCCGCTTCGTGCCGCCCCACCACTTGCTCTCCCAGGAGAGCAGCAGCAGGTGGTCCTCGCCGACGCGCCGCTCCTCCGGGGTGAGCAGTTGACCCTCGCGCCGGGTGCCCGAGGGGAGGGACATGTCGTGGTACGTGTACACGATGTCGAGTGCGCGGCCCACCCGCTTCTCGTAAGCGCGCACCTTCTCGGGCAGGTCGTCGCGCTCGTGCGGCACGAACGCGCCGAACCAGGCGCCGCAGGGCGGTTCCAGGAGCTGCGTGGGGCGGCAGTCCGCCCCGGAGCCGGCCGCTCCCCGCTCCTGCGGCCCGGAGGCGTCCCGCAGGGCGAGGACGGCGACCAGGACCGCGCTGACGACCGTGGCGGACGTGATCAGCAGGCGGCGCCGGCTGGATGCCAACGGGCCGGCGGCCCGCTCCTCGTGCGGTGTCCGCGCGTGCGGTCGCTCCGGGTGCGGCGTCCTGCGGTGCTGTCCCGCGGCCGGGCTCGGCTTGCGGCGAAAGGGACGGTGGGGGCGGGTGAACCTCACGGAGCGGAACCCTTCGGTGTGCTCGGCGTCGTGCTCGGCGTCGTGCTCGGTGTCGGGGAGGCGCGCAGCGGCGGACAGAAGGCGGCGCATGTGGTCAGCAGTGTCAGGGTCAGCAGCACGCGCTGCGCGCTGAAGGTGTGGGTGGCGATCAGCACGGTCGCGACGAACATCACGGCGCCGATGCTCAGGAACAGCACCAGCATCAGCCGCTCCAGCAGGTCGGAGTGGCGGGCGAAGTCCGCGTCCCGGCGCTCCACGGGCCCTTCGGCGGGCCGGGCTCCGAGGGCGGGCGCGCAGATCCTGACCGCGGCGGCGCCCGGGCCCGCCGCCAGGAAGAGCACGACCGCGGCGCCCCGCAGCGGCGAGCCGCCGGGCAGGGCGAGCGCGGCCAGCGCCAGCCAGCCGCCGAACGGGGGCAGCATCCGGACCACGAGATCCTGCGGTGTCATCGCTCCGCTCCCCCTGCCTGCTTCAGTACGTAGAGCCATCCGGCGCTGTTCTTCGCCACCAGCCGGAACCGGGGCGAGGCGGCGACGGACTTCTGGATGCGGTTCAGCTGCGCCTTGTCGAGCTGCCCGTTCATCTCGGAGTTGGCCCACTGACCCCGGGTGAGCAGGAAGTAGGCCCGGGCCGGCCGCTCCACCCCGGCCATGTCACGGGCGAGGGTGGCGGCGGGGCTCGCGACGATCTGGTCGACGTGGCTGCGGTCGTCGTCGAGGAACCAGTAGTGGTCGACGCTCCAGTAGGAGGCGTACGCGTCCGGGTAGTTGCGGTTGGCGGCCACGACCAGCGAGCCGTCCGGCGCCTGGTCGAAGAGCTGCCGGACGAGGGCCACTTCCTGAGGCGGGAAGTAGTTGATCCGGTCCTTGCCGGAGTAGGCCGGGACGAACGCCAGCGTGCCGCCGAGCAGCGCGGCCAGCGGCACCCAGACGCCGGGTCCCCGACGGCTTCCGGCGGAGGTGGTCCGTCTGCCGCCGGCCTCCCGCGTGGCGGCGTCGGCGTCGGCGTCGGCGTCGGCGTCGGCGTCGGCGTCGGCGTCGGCGTCGGCGGCCAGTGTGCGGACCTTGGGCAGCAGCGCGGCTGCCGCGAAGAAGGCGGCGCCGGGCAGCATGAACAGCAGCACCCGGAAGATCATCTCGCTGCCGTAGCTGCTCGCCGCGAACATCGGCAGCGGGGCCGCCGCGACCAGCAGCAGGGGCCGGGCGCGGTGGCGCAGCACCCGCTGGCGCAGCACGCCGACGGTCGCGAGCAGCAGGACGGAGCCGGACAGCAGCCGGGCCGCCCAGGAGGTGGCGATCGCTCCGGCGCCGGTCGGGGTGGCGCCGTAGCCCGTCTCGACGTTGGCGCCGACGTCGCCGATGGAGCGGATCAGGTCCGGCATCGCCGCGGACAGGAAGGGCAGCGCGGCCGTGAGACACCAGGCCAGGAAGAGCACGACGGTCGTGACGGCCGGGACCCAGTCGCGGTAGCGGCGGCTCAGGCACAGGGCGAGCAGGCAGACGGCCAGCATGCCCGGGGTGAGCTGGTGGGAGATGACGATCGCCACGATCATGACGGTGATCACCACCGTCCACACGGCCTGCCGGGGCCGGCCGCCGCGCACCGCGGACCGGCCGAAGCGGCGCAGGACGACGGCGAGCACGCCCACGTGCAGCGCGTACGCCACGGACTGGGGGGAGAAGTAGTCCTGCCCCACCCAGTTGGCGACGTAGAAGAGCCAGACCGCGGTCCAGATCAGCCGCCGGTCCTCGGTGAAGGTGCGGTAGATCAGCAGCAGCGGGAGCAGCAGCATCAGGCTGGAGGCCAGGGGCCACCAGGCCATGAACATCGCCGCCGACTCCACGCCCAGCAGCCGCTGCAGGGCGGCCTGGGCGGCGAAGAAGCCCGGCCACTGGTCGTACACCGCCATGTCGCCGACCTGATCGGCCGTCTGCAGACCTCCGGCCGTCAGCAGATGGTCGATGACCGCCTCGTGCTTCCACGCCCAGGCGTACAGCGGGGTCGGATAGACCAGGGCCTGTGTGGCCCGCTCCATCACCAGCAGACCGAGCACGTACGCCGCCGGCCATGCGCCCGGCCGGCGCGCGTCGCGGACCGTGAACCAGAAGCCGGTGGTGAGCACCGCCAGCCCGGCCCAGAAGGCCGGATGCAGCGCGCTGACCAGCCCGTAGTCGTCGATCCGGGAGACGTCGGTGTGCCGCACGGCGTACGCCCAGAGTGCGAGCGCGACGAACAGCGGGACGGCGGGCCAGGCCAGTGCGCGGCGCCCGGACCGGGTGGGGGGGAGGTCGGACAGATCCGTCACCGGCGCGTGGGCGGGGCTCGACGACTCCGAGGAGGAGGGGCTGGAGGACTGGCTGGCCGTCTCGGGGCCGCTGCCGGGGGTGTTCGCGCCGCCCCGCGCGGGTGTGGGTTCCGGCGTGGATCTCTCCCTCGGTGTGACTGGCGGACGCACGGTGGTTCCCCCCTGGCGGTTCGGCTCTCTCGGCTCTGTTCGGTCTGTTCGGTCTGTTCGGCTCTGTGCTTGATCAGTGGTGGGGCCGGCCGCTCGGTGGTCCGTCGGCCGTTCGGTCGGCTGTGGAGGCTGAGGTGCGCGAACGCGACCGGGCCGAGACGGCGCGCTGGAGCAGCAGGAGCAGCACGAGGACGGCGAGCAGGGGCGGCGCGACCGGTGCGAGCGCGTCACGCCACACCCAGCCGCCGACCGCGACGAGATACAGGACCCCCCAGCGCCCCGGCCACGGCAGCCGGCCGCCCGCGCTCGCGAGGAGCAGTCCCAGCGGCAGGAGACACATCACCTGGCAGGCCGGCGGCGCCCAGCGCAGCAGCGGCTCGGGCCCGTCGAGCCCCACCGCCTGCGCCAGGAAACCGGCCGTCTTCTCGTACAACGCCCCGTCCACCGGCCGCGGTTCCCGTCCGAGGGCGGCCGGTGCGGCGTGGAGGGCGAGCAGAGCGGCGCCCAGCGCCGTGCCCGGCAGCCACGGGTCGCGCCGGGTGCTCAGCGTGACGGCGGCGACGAACACCACGAGCAGCAGGCCGCCCGCGGTGAGCGACGGCAAGGGCATGCCCTCCAGCAACTGACGTCCGCTCAATGCCGCTTGCGAGGCGCCGTCCGGCCACGGCAGGTCCCGCAGCGGTGCCCAGAAGAACACGGTGGCGACGGCGAGCAGGCTCCACAGGGCGCCTCTCAGCCGCCGTTCCCGCGCCTCCTCGTCCGCGAACGGCTCCCCGGACGGGGCCGGTGGTTCCCGGGTCGGCCCCTCCGGCCGCACGATCAGCGCCAGCGTGTCCGCCTGCAGGGCCTCCCGCTCGTATCCGGGGCGCCCTATGAACAGCGTGACGGTGTCCTGGTCGCCGTCCCCGGGCCGGTAGGCGGCCCGGCGGGCCCAGGTGGTGCCGTACCCGGCGGTGGCGTTGAGTTTCGCCCACTGGGTGCCGTAGGAAGGGCCGGCGGGCGGGCGGACGGCGGGTGCGCTGTCGTGGGGGCGCAGGGCATTGCGCAGCCCGGCCGTGGCGACGACCGCGATCAGCGTCATGCTCAGCAGCACCGCCCACCCGGCGCCCGCGATCCCCGACGGGGTGAACAGCACGGCCGCGCTGCCCAGCACCAGGGCGCACATGGCCCCTTGGAGCGCGGCCAGCACTCCTGTGCGCCCCTGGACGCGCAGTACGCCGATGTACAGCTCCACCACGACCCGTGGCAGTGCGCCGAGGGCCAGCAGCCGCAGCACGGTCGAGCCGTGCTCGGCGTAGTCCGGGCTGAAGAGGGTGAGGATCTGCGGGGCGAAGACGACCAGCACCAGCACGACCGGGACGAGCAGCAGCGTCATGCGCCGCAGAGCGCCCCGCACCCCGTCGGCGAGCTGACGCGGGTCGTGCGAGGCGTGCGCGGTGAGGGACGAGGCCATGTTGATGGCCATGAACTCCATCGTGCCGCCGACGGTGTAGGCCACGTAGAAGTAGCCGTTATCGGCGGCGCTGAAGCGGACCGCGACCATCACCGGCAGCAGGTTGATCATCGCCAGGCTGAACAGCGCGCCCAGCGAGTCCCCGGCCAGGAACCGGCCCATGTCCCTGATCCTCGAGGGCTCTTTGCCGCGGTCGGCCTCCGCCTGGCGCGGGATGAGCCGGCGGAAGATCAGCCAGCCCAGCGGCAGGGTGGAGAAGGCGATCGCGACCGCCCAGGAGACGAAGATGCCGAGCACCGGCAGCGTGCCGGCGAACACGGCCAGCAGCGCCAGCTTCCCGACCGAGAACACCGCGTTCCCGGCGGGCACCCACTCCGCCTTGCGCAGCCCGGTGAGCACCCCGTCCTGGAGGGTGAGCAGCGCCCAGGCCACGCATGCCGCGACGAACACCGCCCCGGCCACGGGTGTGCCCAACGGCGCGTAGGAGGCCCCCCAGGCGTCGAGCGTGAGCAGGAAGACGGCGGCCGCCAGCGCCACGATCAGCGAACTGGCCACGTACGTGCCCCACACCAGACGCCCGGTCTCCCGGCCCGCGCGCGGGACGAAGCGGACGACGGCGCCGATCATCGTCGTGGCGGTGATGCTGGCGAGCAGCCGCATCGCGGCGATCGCGGCCGAGCCCTGGCCGACGGCCTCCTCCGAGTAGTAGCGGGCGGCCACCAGCCAGAACCCCAGGCCCAGTACGGCGGAGACGCCGGTGCTGAGCATGAGGAAGTAGGCGTTCTTGAACAGCGAGTCGTGGGTGTGGTCGGTGCCGGCAGGCCGCGGTCCGCCGCCGTCGGCGCGCGCGGCGGCGGGCTCGTGCACCTGGATCTCAGCCACGGGACTGTCCCAGCCCTCCCGGTGTCGGCTCGTTCCCCGGCAGTTCTCCCGGCGCCCGGACCGGTCGCGCCCCGGACCGCTCCAGCACCTCGACGACCGTCCGCGCCCGCAGCGGGTCGACGGGCAGCGCGTGCCGCGCGAACCAGCGGGCCGCCTCGGGTGCCGGTGAGGGGTCGGTGAACTCCGCCCCGGCGTAGTCGTCCAGAGGCGGGTCGTAGAGGTAGCCGACGACGATGCCCTGCCGCGCCAGCGCCGCGATCGCCGCGTCCCGGTCCGCCACGAACAGCGGGACGCGGAACAACGGCTGCGTCACCGAGCCCTCACGCGGCTTGGCCCAGGGCGTGGACAGCAGCACTGCGGTGCCCGCCCGGCAGGCGTCCAGCACGTCGTCCAGCCGGTCGAGCCCCCGCCCGACGCGCCGCAGCCGCAGCCGGCCGGATGCCAGGCGGTAGTCGTGCATGTCGACCCGCAGCCACGGGTGGTGGGCGTCGAGCCCGGGCGCCTCGGGGGCGGCGAGGGCGAGTTCGTCCGGGCGCAGCGGCATCCGGATCTCCTCGCGGTCCGCCAGCCCCAGCAGCCGGATCGCGGCCCAGGCGGCGCGCCGCAGCCGCAGCCCGCGCACCGTCGCCTCCGCGTAGGGCCGGATCAGGTAGGCGAGTTCGGCGCTCGTCCGGCGCGGTGCGAGCAGCCCCGCGCAGGTCTTCTCCACCGCTTCCCGCAACCCCGGATCGGCGAGCGAGAGCACGCCTCCGGCCTTGGCCCCGACGTGCTTGGACAGGCTGAACACGGAGGCCTCGCCCCACGCCCCGACCGGCCGGTCCCCCACCCGGCTGCCGATCGCGTGGGCCGCGTCCTCGAACAGCGGGATGCCCAGCGCGTCGCACTTCTGCCTGAGGCGCGGCGCCGGGTCCGGGTTGCCGTACAGGTTCGTCGTGAGCACGGCCGAGACCGAGCCCCACACCTCGTCCGGCACGGCATCGACGTCGATGGACGCGTCGAGCGGGTGCAACGGCGCCTGCACCGGGCGCAGTCCGGCCGCGAGCACGACGAAGAAGATCACGTCGTCGTTGACCGGCGACATCAGCACCCGTCCGCCGGGCGGGCACCAGTGGCGCAGCGCCACGTACAGCCCGAATCGGCACGACGGTACGTACACACATTCCCGGCCGAGCCGGACGCGCATGGTCTCTTCCAGCCGCTTCGGCTGTGCACCATGCCGCACCGAACCCGGACCGGCCGCCCCTATGGCCATCCGCCCCCCAGATGTGCCGTGGGAAAGCCCCCTCCCCGAGGCCTTCCGGCACCCGCCCAGAGTCGCCCCGTTCGCACCGCTCCGTCAAGATTGCGTCGCGTCCTGTGGATAACTTCCGGCTCGTACGGATGTGCCGTCCCGCCCGGCGCGCCGGAGCCGCCCCGTCCGGTCCCACCCGGACCCACCTGCCCCGTTCGCCTCTTCGCGCCTCCTCGGACTCTGCCCAGGACCGGCGTGTCACCCGTAACGTGTGGCACGACCACGAACACGTGGCGACGACATGGCACACCCGAAAGCGAGGCAGCACCCGATGCCCCCCTTCGATGTCCCCGAGGGCGACCCCTTCGGCCCGCACAACCTGCCGTACGGCGTGTTCTCCCTGCCCGGCTCGTCCCACCGGACGGTGGGCGTCCGGCTGGGCGACCATGTGCTGGACGCGGGCGCGGCGGCCCACGCGCTCGGCTCGCCGTACGCCTCCCTGCTCGCGCGGCCGACCCTCAACCCGCTGCTGGCCGCGGGGCGCACGGCCTGGTCCGACGTGCGCCGGGCGCTGACCGCCTGGGTGACCGTGCCGTCCCACCGCGAGACCGTCGCACCCCTGTGCCACCCCCTGTCGTCGGTGACCCTGCACCTGCCCTTCGAGGTGGCGGACTACGTCGACTTCTACGCCTCCGAGAACCACGCCCGCAACGTCGGGCAGATCTTCCGCCCCGACGCCGAGGACTCCCTCACCCCCAACTGGAAGCACCTGCCGATCGGCTATCACGGCCGCTCCGGCACGGTCGTCGTCTCCGGCACGGAGGTCGTACGCCCCTCCGGCCAGCGCAAGGCCCCCACCGACGCCGCTCCCGTCTTCGGCCCGTCCGTCCGGCTGGACATCGAGGCCGAGGTCGGTTTCGTCGTCGGCGTGCCCTCCCGGATGGGCGCGCCGGTGGCCCTCGGGGACTTCCGCGAGCACGTGTTCGGGCTGTGTCTCCTCAACGACTGGTCGGCCCGCGACATCCAGGCCTGGGAGTACGTGCCCCTCGGCCCGTTCCTCGGCAAGTCCTTCGCCACCTCGGTGTCGGCGTGGATCACGCCGCTGGACGCCCTGGAGGAGGCGCTCGTGACGCCTCCGGCCCGGACGCACGAGCTGCTGCCCTACCTGGACGACGGCGACGAGGAACCGGGCGGCTACGACCTGCGGATCAGCGTCGCCGTCAACGGCCACGTGGTCTCCGAGCCGCCCTTCTCCACCATGTACTGGACGGCCGCCCAGCAGTTGGCCCACATGACCGTCAACGGCGCCTCCCTGCGCACCGGCGACCTGTACGGCTCCGGCACGGTCAGCGGCCCCGCGGAACGCGAGCGCGGCTCCCTGCTGGAGCTGACCTGGAACGGCCGCGAGCCGCTCGAACTCCCCGACGGCAAGCGGACGTTCCTGGAGGACGGCGACGAGGTGACCCTCTCGGCCTGGGCGCCCGGGCCGAACGGCGTGCGCGTGGGGCTGGGCGAGGTGACGGGGCGGGTGGTCCAGGGCTGACGCCCCGCGGCCGACGACTGCCCCTCCGGTCACTCTCGTTGCCGCTCGGCCCCTGACGCACACCGCCCGGCCCGTCATACTGGGCACAGGGCGGTGTGCCCGCACGTGCGCCACGCTCGCCGTGGTCACAGTGCGCCCGGGGACCGCCCTGCTCCGCACGACCCGTAGCCGCCCCTCTTCCGACGAGGAACCGGAGCCCGTGGCCATGACCGTCTGCCTGCTCCTGCTGAGCGTCGTCGCCGTGACGGCCGCCGTTCCCGTCCCCCGCGCGCTGACCCGGGCCGCGTGGCCGGAACGGGAACCGGTGGTGGCGCTGTGGGTGTGGCAGTGCCTGGTCGCCACCGTCCTGCTGGCCTGCGTGACGGCGCTCTCCCTGGGCGCCGCCGCCGTCTTCGGCACGGTGCGCGCCCAGCTCTTCGCCCCGGCACCACCGGCGGTCACCGCCGCGTACGACCTGTCCACCGCCCCGCCCTGGGCCGCCGCGCTCACCCTGCTGCTGGCCTGCGGCGCCGCCTGGACGACAGCGATGCTCGCCCGGGAGCTCGTCGAGGCCCGCCGGCGCCGCGCCCGGGCCCGCGCCCACCTGCGCGAGCGCGCCCCCGACCTGCCGGCCGGTCTGCCCGCGGCGCGCGGTCCGCTGCTGGTCCTGGAGGACGAGTACCCGGACGCCTGGTGGATGCCCGGAAGCCCGCCCCAGCTGATCGTGACCACGGGCGCCCTGCACCGCCTCACCCGCCACCAGCTCGACGCCGTCCTCACCCACGAGCGGGGCCACGCCCGGGCCCGCCACGACTGGCTGCTGCACCTGTCCACCGCCCTGGCTACCGGCTTCCCCCGCATCCCGCTGTTCGCCCACTTCTGCGACCAGACCCACCGCCTGGTCGAACTGGCCGCCGACGACACGGCCTCCCGCCGCTGCGGCCACCTGACCACGGCCCTGGCCCTGATCGAGCTCAACCAGCACCGCGGCGTCCTGTCCTGCGCCTCCAGCCACCGCCTGCTGGGCGAGCGGGTCGACCGGCTCCTGGAACCGCCGCCCCGGCTGGGCCGCCGGCACCGGGCCCTGACCACCACGACGGCCGCGCTCGTGCCGCTGCTGCCCCTGCTGATCGCGTTCGCCCCGGGCCTGACGGCACTGTCGTAGCCGGGCCGGCCCGGCGGTGGACGGCTCTCGCCGTGACGGTCGGCGCGGCCGCACCGGCCGGACGGCCGGCGGCGGATCCGGGCACGGGCCGGCCAAAGGGCCGGCTCACTCTTGCCACCGAGGAGGCCCGGGCGGCCCTCGCCACGGCGACGACGGACTCCGGCGCGGAGGTCAGGGCGTACGCGGGGCGGGCGCCGGCACCGGACCGGCCCTCCACCCCCGGGTGGCCTCGGCCGGCGCCCGGCCCTATATCCAGTCGTCGGGCTCCGACTCCTCGTCCGCCTCCGGCCAGATGTCCGGCTCACCCGCGTCCTGGCGCACGGTGTGAGCGGAGGTCCGGGCCGGAGCCGGGTCCGCTGCCGGAGCCGCGTGAGCCGGTCCGCCCAGCGACGCGAGCACTTCCAGCACACCCTCCCCGTACGTCGCCAGCTTCTTCTCGCCGACCCCGCCGATCCCGCCGAGCTCCCCCACCGATGTCGGCCAGGCCACGGCGATCTCCCGCAGCGTGGCGTCGTGGAAGATCACGTACGCCGGGACGCCCTGCTCACGGGCCTGCTCGGCGCGCCAGGCGCGCAGCGCCTCGAAGGCCGGCAGCAGTTCCTCGGGCAGCTCGGCGGCGACCGCCTTGCCCTTGCGCTCGCCCCGCCCGGAGCCCGAGGACGACGCCCCCGACCGGGAGGTCACCGGCTTCTTCGGCTCCTTGCGCAGCGGCACGTCCCGCTCCCGCCGGAGCACCGCCCCGCTGGCCTCGGTCAGCACCAGCGTGCCGTACTCGCCCTCCACCGCGAGCAGCCCCTGGGCGAGCAACTGACGGATGACGCCCCGCCATTCCCCCTCGGTGTGCTCCTCGCCGATGCCGAACACGGACAGCTGGTCGTGGTCGAACTGGATGACCTTGGCCGTCCGCTTCCCCAGCAGGATGTCGACGATCTGCACCGCGCCGAACTTCTGCCCGCGCTCGCGCTGCAGCCTCACCACCGTCGACAGTGCCTTCTGCGCCGCGACGGTGCCGTCCCAGGTCTCCGGCGGGGTCAGGCAGGTGTCGCAGTTGCCGCAGCCGGACGGGTCCGGGTCCTGACCGAAGTAGGCGAGGAGCTGGCCCCGGCGGCACCGGGCCGTCTCGCACAGCGCCAGCATCGAGTCCAGATGGGCCTGGGCCCGGCGCCGGAAGGCCTCGTCGCCCTCACCGGACTGGATCAGCTTGCGCTGCTGGATGACGTCGTTCAGCCCGTAGGCCATCCAGGCCGTCGACGGCAGCCCGTCGCGGCCGGCCCGGCCCGTCTCCTGGTAGTAGCCCTCGACCGACTTGGGCAGGTCGAGGTGGGCGACGAAGCGGACGTCCGGCTTGTCGATGCCCATGCCGAAGGCGATGGTCGCCACCACGACCAGGCCGTCCTCCCGCAGGAAGCGGGACTGGTGGGCGGCGCGCGTCCCCGAGTCCAGGCCCGCGTGGTACGGCACCGCCTCGACGCCGTTGCGGCTGAGGAACTCGGTGGTCTTGTCCACCGAGTTGCGCGACAGGCAGTAGACGATGCCCGCGTCGCCCGCGTGCTCCTCACGCAGGAAGCTCAGCAGCTGCTTCTTCGGGTCGGCCTTGGGCACGATCCGGTACTGGATGTTGGGCCGATCGAAGCTCGCCACGAAGTGCCGGGCCGTCGGCATGTTCAACCGCTCGGTGATCTCCCGGTGCGTCGCGTGGGTGGCCGTCGCCGTCAGCGCGATCCGCGGCACGTCCGGCCAGCGCTCGCCCAGCAGGGACAGCGCCAGGTAGTCGGGCCGGAAGTCGTGGCCCCACTGGGAGACGCAGTGCGCCTCGTCGATCGCGAAGACGGCGATCTTGCCGCGGGAGAGCAGATCGAGCGTGCTCTCCAGCCGTAGCCGCTCCGGCGCCAGGTACAGCAGGTCGAGCTCGCCGGCGAGGAACTCGGCCTCGACCGTCCGCCGCTCGTCGAAGTCCTGCGTGGAGTTCATGAACCCGGCCCGTACGCCCAGCGCACGCAGCGCGTTCACCTGGTCCTGCATGAGGGCGATGAGCGGGGAGACGACCACGCCCGTACCGGGCCTGACCAGGGACGGGATCTGGTAGCACAGCGACTTGCCGCCGCCGGTCGGCATGAGCACGACGGCGTCGCCGCCGGCCACGACATGGTCGATGACGGCTTCCTGCTCACCGCGGAAGGCCTCGTAGCCGAAGACCCGGTGCAGCGCGAGAAGCGCCTCGCTCGCGTCGGCACCGAGGGGCCCGGCGGGATCACCGCCCGTGCCGATCCCGGCTCCGGTCACCGCGTCCAGTTCCGTCATCACACCTGTCCCGCCCGTAGCGCCCGTCATTGCGTCCCCCGTGCGTCGCCCTCGACCACTGCGTCCACCATAGGCGCCCGCACCGACAGCTCCGGAGTTGTCCACAGGTCCCGTCCGTGGAGCGGTGCCCATACGTGCGTTCGACATGGCCCGACGGGCAGCCCGCCGTCCCGGAAACGCCGCGGGACCCGGCTCCCGAAGGAGACCGGGTCCCGCGCAGACGCGGCGAGGTCAGCGGACGAACACGCCCGCCTGCCCCGCCAGGTCCAGGAAGTACTGCGGCGCCACACCGAGCACCAGCGTGACCGCCACGCCCACCCCGATCGCCGTCATCGTCAGCGGCGACGGCACGGCCACCGTCGGGCCCTCCGGCCGCGGCTCGCTGAAGAACATCAGCACGATGACGCGGATGTAGAAGAACGCCGCGATCGCCGACGAGATCACACCGATGACGACGAGCGGGGCGGCCCCGCCCTCCGCCGCCGCCTTGAACACGGCGAACTTCCCGGCGAAGCCGGACGTCAGCGGAATGCCCGCGAAGGCCAGCAGGAACACCGCGAACACGGCCGCCACCAGCGGGGACCTGCGGCCCAGGCCCGCCCACTTGGACAGGTGCGTCGCCTCACCGCCCGCGTCGCGGACGAGGGTGACCACCGCGAAGGCTCCGATCGTCACGAACGAGTACGCCGCCAGGTAGAACAGCACCGACGAGACGCCGTCGGGCGTGGTCGCGATGACACCCGCGAGGATGAACCCCGCGTGCGCGATCGACGAGTACGCCAGCAGCCGCTTGATGTCGGTCTGGGTGATCGCGACGATCGCACCGCCCAGCATGGTGACGATGGCGACGGCCCACATGACCGGCCGCCAGTCCCAGCGCAGACCCGGCAGGACGACGTACAGCAGCCGCAGCAGCGCGCCGAACGCCGCCACCTTCGTGGCCGCCGCCATGAAGCCGGTCACCGGCGTCGGAGCGCCCTGGTACACGTCCGGCGTCCACATGTGGAACGGCACCGCGCCCACCTTGAACAGCAGACCCATCACCAGCAGCGCGGCGCCGATCAGCAGCAGCGCGTCGTTGCCCATGGTGTCGGCGAGCGCCGGGTTGACGTCCTGCACGGTGCCCTCGACGACCTGCGCGATCGTGGCGTACGACATCGAGCCCGCGTAGCCGTAGAGCAGCGCGATGCCGAACAGGGTGAAGGCGGAGGCGAAGGCGCCGAGCAGGAAGTACTTGACCGCCGCCTCCTGCGACATGAGCCGCTTGCGGCGGGCCAGGGCGCACAGGAGATACAGCGGCAGGGAGAGGACCTCCAGCGCCACGAACAGCGTCAGCAGATCGTTGGCCGCCGGGAAGATCAGCATGCCGGCGACGGCGAACAGCAGCAGCGGGAACACCTCGGTGGTGGTGAACCCGGCCTTGACCGCGGCCTTCTCGCTCTCGCTGCCCGGCACGGCGGCGGCCTGCGCGGCGAAGGAGTCGACGCGGTTGCCGTGCACCACCGGGTCCAGGCGCCGCTCGGCGAAGGTGAACAGGCCCACCAGGGCCGCCAGCAGGATCGTGCCCTGCAGGAACAGGGCCGGTCCGTCGACGGCGATCGCGCCCATCGCCGCGATCTGCGCCTTGGTGGTGCCGTATCCGTCGGCGGCGAGCGCCACGACCGCCGCGAAGGCGGCCGTGATCGCGACCACGGAGACGAACATCTGGACGTAGTAGCGCGATCTGCGCGGGACGAACGCCTCGACCAGGATCCCGACGATCGCCGCACCGACGATGATCAGGGTGGGGGCGAGCTGCCCGTATTCGATCTTCGGCGCGTCGATCTTCGAGATCGGTTCGGCCGCGGTTGTCCACAGGCTGTGGACGGCTGTTGCGCTCACTTGGCCGCCTCCACCTCGGGCTGGGGGTCCTTCTTCTGGACGTCGGACATGGTCTGCTTGACCGCCGGATCGATGATCTGCGTGAGGGGCTTCGGGTAGACGCCCAGGAAGATCAGCAGGACGACCAGCGGGGTGACGACCACGAGTTCCCGGACCCGGAGGTCCGGCATCGCGGAGACCGCCGGTTTCACCGGGCCCGTCATCGTCCGCTGGTAGAGGACGAGGGTGTAGAGCGCGGCGAGGACGATGCCGAACGTGGCGATGATGCCGATCACCGGGTAGCGCGTGAACGTGCCGACCAGGACCAGGAACTCACTGACGAACGGCGCCAGTCCCGGCAGGGAGAGGGTCGCGAGGCTCCCGATCAGGAACGTGCCGGCGAGCACCGGGGCGACCTTCTGCACTCCGCCGTAGTCGGCGATGAGCCGCGAGCCGCGCCGGGAGATCAGGAAGCCCGCGACCAGCATCAGCGCGGCCGTCGAGATGCCGTGGTTGATCATGTAGAGCGTCGCCCCGGACTGGCCCTGGCTGGTCATCGCGAAGATGCCCATGATGATGAAGCCGAAGTGGGAGATCGACGCGTAGGCGATCAGCCGCTTGATGTCCCGCTGTCCGACCGCCAGCAGCGCCCCGTAGATGATGCTGATCAGGGCGAGGACGAGGATGGCGGGCGTGGCCCACTTGCTGGCCTCCGGGAAGAGCTGGAGGCAGAAGCGGAGCATCGCGAAGGTGCCGACCTTGTCGACGACCGCCGTGATGAGCACGGCGACCGGGGCGGTGGACTCCTGCATGGCGTTGGGCAGCCAGGTGTGCAGCGGCCACAGCGGCGCCTTCACCGCGAACGCGAAGAAGAAGCCGAGGAACAGCCAGCGTTCGGTGTTGGTCGCCATGTCGAGCGTGCCGTTGGCGCGGGCCTCGGCGATCTCCTGGAGCGAGAAGTTCCCGGCGACCACGTACAGGCCGATCACCGCGGCCAGCATGATCAGACCGCCGGCCAGGTTGTAGAGGAGGAACTTCACCGCCGCGTACGACCGTTGGGTCGCCGCCGCCTTCTCGCCGTGCTCGTGGGCACGGTCCCCGAAGCCGCCGATGAGGAAGTACATCGGGATCAGCATGGCTTCGAAGAAGATGTAGAAGAGGAAGACGTCGGTGGCCTCGAAGGAGAGGATCACCATCGCCTCGACGGCGAGGATCAGGGCGAAGAAGCCCTGCGTCGGCCGCCACCGGGTGCTGCCGGTCTCCAGGGGGTCGGCGTCGTGCCAGCCCGCGAGGATGATGAACGGGATCAGCAGCGCGGTCAGCGCGATCAGCGCCACCCCGATGCCGTCCACACCCAGTTCGTAGCGGACGCCGAAGTCGGCGATCCAGGCGTGGGACTCGGTGAGCTGGTAGCGGTCGCCGCCCGGCTCGAAGCGCACCAGGACGGTGATCGCCAGGGCGAGCGTGGCGAGCGAGAAGAGCAGCGCCAGCCACTTGGCCGCGGTGCGCTTCGCGGCCGGTACGGCGGCGGTGGCGATCGCCCCGACGGCCGGGAGCGCCGCTGTCACTGTCAGCAGAGGAAAGGACATCGGTATCAGACCGCCCTCATCAGCAGGGTCGCGGCGACGATGACCGCCGCACCCCCGAACATCGAGACCGCGTAGGAGCGGGCGAAGCCGTTCTGCAGCCTGCGCATCCGCCCGGACAGGCCGCCGACCGAGGCCGCCGTGCCGTTGACGACGCCGTCGACCAGCGTGTGGTCGACGTAGACCAGGGACCGCGTGAGGTGCTCGCCGCCGCGGACCAGGACGACGTGGTTGAAGTCGTCCTGGAGCAGGTCGCGCCGGGCGGCCCGGGTGAGCAGCGAGCCGCGCGGGGCGACGGCCGGGACCGGGCGGCGGCCGTACTGGGCCCAGGCGAGGGCGACGCCGATGACCATGCACGCGACGGTCGCGCCGGTGACCACGCCCGCGCTGATCGGCGGATTGCCGTGACTGTGCCCGGTGATCGGCTCCAGCCAGTGCAGGAACCGGTCGCCGATGCTGAAGAACGCGCCGCCGACCACCGACCCGACGGCCAGCACGATCATCGGGATCGTCATGACCTTGGGCGACTCGTGCGGATGCGGCGGGGTGTACTCGCCGCGCGTCTGGGCGGCGGGCTCCGCGCTCGGCTCGGCCGGGGACGGCGTCGGGGCGTGGCGCCAGCGCTCCTCGCCGAAGAAGGTCATCAGCATCACGCGCGTCATGTAGAACGCGGTGATGGCCGCGCCGAGCAGGGCGCAGGCGCCGAGGATCCAGCCCTCGGTGCCGCCCTTGGCGAACGCCGCCTCGATGATCTTGTCCTTGGAGAAGAACCCGGACAGGCCCGGGAAGCCGATGATCGCCAGGTAGCCGAGGCCGAAGGTGACGAAGGTGACCGGCATGTACTTCCGGAGTCCGCCGTAGCGGCGCATGTCGACCTCGTCGTTCATGCCGTGCATGACGGAACCGGCGCCGAGGAACAGGCCGGCCTTGAAGAAGCCGTGCGTCACCAGGTGCATGATCGCGAAGACGTAGCCGATGGGGCCGAGGCCCGCGGCGAGGATCATGTAGCCGATCTGCGACATGGTCGAGCCGGCCAGGGCCTTCTTGATGTCGTCCTTCGCACAACCGACGATCGCACCGAACAGCAGCGTGACCGCGCCGACGATGGTGACGACCAGTTGCGCGTCCGGGGCGCCGTTGAAGACGGCCGCGGAGCGGACGATCAGGTAGACGCCCGCCGTCACCATCGTCGCGGCGTGGATGAGGGCCGAGACCGGGGTCGGGCCCTCCATGGCGTCCCCGAGCCAGGACTGCAGCGGTACCTGGGCGGACTTGCCGCACGCGGCGAGCAGCAGCATCAGCGCGATCGCGGTCAGCTTGTCCTCACCGGCGGCACCGGCCAGCCCGGCCTCCCCGTGGCCGCCGAGCACCGGCCCGAAGGCGAAGGTGCCGAACCACAGGAACATCAGCATGATCGCGATGGACAGGCCCATGTCGCCGACGCGGTTGACCAGGAAGGCCTTCTTCGCGGCCGTGGCGGCGCTGGGCTTGTGCTGCCAGAAGCCGATCAGCAGGTAGGAGGCCAGACCGACGCCCTCCCAGCCGACGTACAGCAGCAGGTAGTTGTCGGCGAGGACGAGGATCAGCATCGCCGCGAGGAACAGGTTCAGATAGCCGAAGAAGCGGCGGCGCCGCTCGTCGTGCTCCATGTACCCGATCGAGTACAGGTGGATCAGCGATCCGACGCCCGTGATCAGCAGCACGAACGTCATGGACAACTGGTCGAGCTGGAAGGCGACGTCCGCCTGGAAACCCTCGACCGGGATCCAGCTGAACAGGTGCTGGCTCAGGACGCGGTTCTCGGCGTCCCGGCCCAGCATGTCGGTGAACAGCACCAGGCCCAGCACGAAGGAGACGGCCGCGAGCAGGGTGCCGAGCCAGTGGCCGACGGCGTCCAGCCGCCGTCCGCCGCACAGCAGGACCGCCGCTCCGAGCAGGGGCGCCGCCACCAGCAGCGCAATGAGGTTCTCCACGATTCTTCCGACCCCTTACAGCTTCATCAGGCTGGCGTCGTCGACCGAGGCCGAGTGGCGGGCACGGAACAGGGACACGATGATCGCCAGCCCGACCACGACCTCGGCGGCGGCGACGACCATCGTGAAGAAGGCGATGATCTGGCCGTCGAGGTTGCCGTGCATCCGGGAGAAGGCGACGAACGCGAGGTTGCAGGCGTTGAGCATGAGCTCGACGCACATGAACACGACGATCGCGTTGCGCCTGATCAGCACGCCGGTGGCGCCGATCGTGAACAACAGGGCCGCGAGATAGAGGTAGTTGACCGGATTCACTTCGACCCCTCCTCGGACCGCTGGAACTTCGCCGGCCCGACCGCCCTGCGCTCCAGACGCTCCTCGGACCGCTGCTCCAGGGCCTTGAGGTCGTTGAGCGCCTCCCGCGACACGTCGCGGATCTGGCCGCGCTCGCGCAGCGTCTTGCTGACGGTGAGGTCGGACGGGGTGCCGTCGGGCAGCAGGCCCGCGATGTCGACCGCGTTGTGCCGGGCGTACACGCCGGGGGCGGGCAGGGGCGGCAGTTGCTTGCCCTCGCGCACGCGCTCCTCGGCGAGCTCCCGCTGCGTCTTGGCGCGCTCGGTGCGCTCGCGGTGGGTGAGCACCATGGCGCCGACGGCGGCCGTGATGAGCAGGGCGCCGGTGATCTCGAACGCGAAGACGTACCTGGTGAACAGGAGGGCGGCCAGGCCCTCCACATTGCCCCCGGCGTTCGCCTGGCCGATGCCGTTGAACTCCGTCAGGGAGGCGTTGCCGATCCCGGCGACCAGCAGGACGCCGAAGCCGAGCCCGCACAGCGCGGCCAACCAGCGCTGACCCTTGATGGTCTCCTTCAGGGAGTCCGCCGCGGTGACGCCGACGAGCATCACCACGAACAGGAACAGCATCATGATCGCGCCGGTGTAGACGATGATCTGGACGATGCCCAGGAAGTACGCGCCGTTGGCGAGGTAGAACACCGCCAGGACGATCATGGTTCCGGCGAGGCAGAGCGCGCTGTGCACGGCCCTCTTCATGAGGATGGTGCCCAGGGCGCCGATCACCGCGACGGTGCCGAGGATCCAGAACTGGACGGCCTCTCCGGTGGAGGTGGAGTAGGCGGCGAGCTGGGCGGTCATCGGCCGATCACCTCGTCCGACGCGGGTTCGGTCCCGCCGAAGGTCGAGTCGGCCTCCTGCACCACCTCGCCCTTGGAGTGGGCGACCTGCTGTTCGGTGCCGGGCGCGGCCTCCGTCACCAGACCCCGGTAGTAGTCCTGCTCGTCCGTGCCGGGGTAGATGGCGTGGGGCGTGTCGACCATGCCCTCTTCCAGACCGGCGAGCAGCTGCTCCTTGGTGTAGATGAGGTTGGCGCGGCTGGAGTCGGCCAGCTCGAACTCGTTGGTCATCGTGAGCGCGCGCGTGGGGCAGGCCTCGATGCACAGGCCGCACAGGATGCAGCGGGCGTAGTTGATCTGGTAGACGCGGCCGTACCGCTCGCCCGGCGAGTAGCGCTCCTCCTCGGTGTTGTCCGCGCCCTCCACGTAGATCGCGTCGGCGGGGCAGGCCCAGGCGCACAGTTCACAGCCGACGCACTTCTCCAGGCCGTCCGGATGGCGGTTGAGCTGGTGCCGTCCGTGGAAGCGCGGTGCCGTGGTCTTCTGCTGCTCCGGGTACTGCTCGGTCAGCCGCTTCTTGAACATGGCCTTGAAGGTCACGCCGAAGCCGGCCACGGGGTTCTGGAAACCGGGCTTGGTGTCCTTGGGTTCCTCAGTCATCGGACGCCTCCTTTCCATCCGTAGTTCCGCCCAGAGATTCGTCACTCCGAGTATCGGGGCCACCACTGACAATCAGCTCACGCTCACTGCGCGAGCGGCGGCGCGGGACTGGTGGGAGTTCCTGTCCCGGCAGGGGCGGCACGGGGAATCCGCCCGCCATCGGGTCGAAGGCGGGCGGGGCCTCCGCGGGTTGCTCGGCCTTCCTCGACTTCTCGCGGAACATGTCGACGACGAAGGAGAGCAGCAGCAGGGCGAGTACGCCACCGCCCACGTAGAGGGCGATGTCGGCGAAGTCGTAGCCCTGGTTCCTGAAGGCCCGGACGCTCGCGACGAGCATCAGCCACACCAGCGCGACCGGAATGAGGACCTTCCAGCCGAGCTTCATCAGCTGGTCGTAGCGAACGCGCGGGAGGGTGCCGCGAAGCCAGATGAAGAAGAAGATCAGCACCTGGAGTTTGACGACGAACCAGAGCATCGGCCACCAGCCGTGGTTCGCGCCCTCCCAGAAGGTGCTGATCGGCCAGGGGGCCCGCCAGCCGCCGAGGAACAGCGTCACCGCGATCATCGACACGGTGACCATGTGGATGTACTCGGAGAGCATGAACATCGCGAACTTGATGGAGCTGTACTCGGTGTTGAAACCGCCGACCAGGTCGCCCTCGGATTCCGGCATGTCGAACGGGGCCCGACTGGACTCGCCGATCATCGTCACCATGTAGATCAGGAACGAGACCGGGAGCAGCATGAAGAACCAGCGGTCCTCCTGGGCTCCGACGATCGCCGAGGTCGACATCGAGCCGGAGTAGAGGAAGACCGAGGCGATGGCGGCGCCCATGGCGATCTCGTACGAGATGATCTGCGCGCACGAGCGGATACCGCCGAGCAGAGGGTACGTCGACCCGGAGGACCAGCCGCCCAGGACGAAGCCGTACACCCCGAGGGAACCGATGGCCAGGATGTAGAGCATCGCGACCGGCAGGTCGGTGAGCTGCATCGTGGTGCGCTGGCCGAAGATCGAGATCTCGTTGCCGGCCGGGCCGAAGGGGATCACCGCGATCGCCATGAAGGCCGGGATGGCCGCGATGACCGGCGCGAGGACGTACACCGCCTTGTCCGCGCGCTTGACGATCACGTCCTCCTTCAGCATCAGCTTGATGCCGTCGGCGAGCGACTGGAGCATGCCCCAGGGGCCGTGCCGGTTGGGGCCGATGCGCAGCTGCATCCAGGCGACGACCTTGCGCTCCATGACGATGGAGACCAGCACGGTCACCATCAGGAAGGCGAAGCAGAACACCGCCTTGATGCCGACCAGCCACCACGGGTCGGTGCCGAACATCGAGAGGTCTTCAGCGGCGAGGTACGGGCTCATGCCTCCACCTCCTTGGGGGCCTCGCCGGCGAGCGTCGCCGGGCCGATGCGGACGAGGGAGCCGGGCCGCGCCCCGGTGTCGGAGGCGACGCCGCCGCCGGTGGAGTTCAGCGGCAGCCACACCACCCGGTCGGGCATGTCGCTGATCTGGAGCGGGAGTTCCACGACCCCCTGGGGGCCGGTGACCGCGAGCAGGTCGCCGTTCTCGACGCCCGCCTCGGCGGCCGTCGCGGACGACAGCCGCGCGCGAGCGGCGTGCCGGGTTCCGGCGAGTGCCTCGTCGCCCTGCTGGAGGACGCCCTGGTCGAGCAGCAGCCGGTGTCCCGCGAGTACGGCTTCACCGGCGGCCGGCCTCGGCAGCGCGGCCGCGGTCTCCAGGGGCTCACCGGCCCGCGGGCCGTCCCAGGCGCCGAGCCGGTCGATCTCGCCGCGCACGGTGCGCAGGTCCGGCAGCCCGAGGTGGACGTCCATGGCGTCGGCCAGCATCTGCAGCACGCGCGCGTCGGTGGGAGCCGAGCGGCGGGTCATCTGGTCGGGCTTGAGCGCCGCCTCGAAGAAGCGGATCCGGCCTTCCCAGTTGAGGAAGGTGCCGGCCTTCTCGACGACCGCGGCGACGGGCAGGACGACATCGGCCTTGCGGGTGATCTCGCTGGGCCGCAGTTCGAGGGAGACCAGGAAGCCCACCTCGTCCAGGGCGGCACGCGCGCGTGCCGGGTCGGGCAGGTCGGCGATCTCCACGCCCGCCACCAGCAGCGCCTGGAGCTCTCCGGTCGCGGCGGCCTCCACGATCTGGCCGGTGTCACGGCCGTAGCGGTGCGGGAGACCGGCGACGCCCCAGACGGCGGCGACCTCGTCCCGCGCGCGCGGGTCGGTGGCCGGGCGTCCGCCCGGCAGCAGCGACGGCAGCGCGCCCGCCTCGATCGCGCCGCGCTCCCCGGCCCGGCGCGGGATCCACACCAGCCGGGCGCCGGTCGCGGAGGCCGTGCGGGCGGCGGCGGTGAGCCCGCCGGCCACGGCGGCCAGCCGCTCGCCGACGACGATGACCGCGCCCTCGGTGCGCAGTGCCTCGGCGGCGAGCGCGCCGTCGTCCTCCAGGCCGGCGCCGCTCGCGAGCGCGTCCAGCCACTCGGTCTCGGTGCCGGGCGCGGCCGGCAGCAGCGTGCCTCCGGCCTTCTCCAGACCGCGCGTGGCGTGCGTGGCCAGGGAGTACACCTTCTGCCCGTGCCCCCGCCAGGCCTTGCGCAGCCGCAGGAAGACGCCGGGCGCCTCCTCCTCCGCCTCGAACCCGACCAGCAGGACGGCCGGTGCCTTCTCCAGCGCGGTGTAGGTGACGCCCGTGCCGTCGAGGTCCCGGCCGCGCCCGGCGATCTCGGCCGCGAGGAAGTCGGCCTCCTCGCTGCTGTGCACGCGCGCGCGGAAGTCGATGTCGTTGGTGTCGAGCGCCACGCGCGCGAACTTGCTGTACGCGTAGGCGTCCTCGACGGTGAGGCGGCCGCCGGTCAGGACTCCGGTCCGGCCCCGGGAGGCCAGCAGCCCCTGGGCCGCGATCTGCAGCGCCTCCGGCCAGGAGGCCGGTTCCAGCTCACCCTCGGCGTTGCGCACGAGCGGCGTCTCAAGCCGGTCGCGCTGCTGCGCGTACCGGAACCCGAACCGCCCCTTGTCGCAGATCCACTCCTCGTTGACCTCGGGGTCGTTGGCCGCGAGCCGCCGCATGACCTTGCCGCGCCGGTGGTCGGTGCGCGTGGCGCAGCCGCCGGAGCAGTGCTCGCACACCGACGGGGAGGAGACCAGGTCGAAGGGGCGGGAGCGGAATCGGTACGCCGCAGAAGTCAGCGCGCCGACCGGGCAGATCTGGATGGTGTTGCCGGAGAAGTACGACTCGAACGGGTCGCCCTCGCCGGTGCCGACCTGCTGGAGCGCGCCCCGCTCGATCAGCTCGATCATCGGGTCGCCCGCGACCTGGTTGGAGAACCGGGTGCAGCGGGCGCACAGCACGCACCGCTCGCGGTCGAGGAGCACCTGCGTGGAGATCGGCACGGGCTTCTCGTAGGTCCGCTTGCGGCCCTCGAAGCGGGACTCGGCGTCGCCGTGCGACATGGCCTGGTTCTGCAGCGGGCACTCACCGCCCTTGTCGCAGACCGGGCAGTCCAGCGGGTGGTTGATGAGCAGGAGCTCCATCACACCCTTCTGGGCCTTCTCCGCGACCGGGGAGGTGAGGTGGGTCTTGACCACCATCCCGTCGGTGCAGGTGATGGTGCAGGACGCCATGGGCTTGCGCTGGCCCTCGACCTCGACGATGCACTGGCGGCACGCGCCGGCCGGGTCGAGCAGGGGATGGTCGCAGAACCGGGGGATCTCGATGCCGAGCTGCTCGGCGGCCCGGATGACCAGGGTGCCCTTGGGCACGCTGATCTCGGCGCCGTCGATCGTCAGCGACACGAGGTCCTCCGGCGGGACCACTGTCTCTCCCCCGCCTGAGGGAGCGTTGGTGGTCACGGTCATGCGTTCACCTCCGTGCGGTCGGCCCAGGCCGTCGACTTGGCCGGGTCGAAGGGGCAGCCCCGGCCCGTGATGTGCTGCTCGTACTCCTCGCGGAAGTACTTGAGCGAGGAGAAGATGGGCGAGGCGGCGCCGTCGCCGAGGGCGCAGAAGGACTTGCCGTTGATGTTGTCGGCGATGTCGTTCAGCTTGTCGAGGTCGGACATCCGTCCCTTGCCGTCCTCGATGTCGCGCAGCAGCTGCACGAGCCAGTAGGTCCCTTCGCGGCAGGGCGTGCACTTGCCGCAGGACTCGTGGGCGTAGAACTCGGTCCAGCGCGTGACGGCCCGGACCACGCAGGTCGTCTCGTCGAAGCACTGGAGGGCTTTGGTGCCGAGCATGGAACCCGCGGCGCCCACTCCTTCGTAGTCAAGAGGGACGTCGAGGTGCTCGTCGGTGAACATCGGGGTCGAGGAGCCGCCCGGCGTCCAGAACTTGAGGCGGTGCCCGGGGCGCATCCCGCCGCTCATGTCGAGGAGCTGGCGGAGCGTGATCCCGAGCGGCGCCTCGTACTGGCCGGGGCTGGCGACATGACCGGACAGGGAGTAGAGCGTGAAGCCGGGCGACTTCTCACTCCCCATCGACCGGAACCATTCCTTGCCCCGCTGCAGGATCGCGGGAACCGACGCGATCGATTCGACGTTGTTCACCACGGTCGGGCAGGCGTAGAGGCCCGCGACGGCGGGGAAGGGAGGGCGAAGCCGCGGCTGGCCCCGGCGGCCTTCGAGCGAGTCCAGCAGCGCGGTCTCCTCACCGCAGATGTACGCGCCCGCGCCCGCGTGCACGGTGATGTCGAGGTCGAGTCCGCTGTCCAGGATGTTCTCGCCGAGGAAGCCCGCCTCGTAGGCCTCGCGCACGGCGGAGTGCAACCGCCGCAGCACGGGGACGACTTCACCCCGCAGATAGATGAAGGCGTGCGACGACCTGATGGCGTAACACGCGATGATCATGCCCTCGATGAGGCTGTGCGGGTTCGCGAAGAGGAGCGGGATGTCCTTGCACGTCCCGGGCTCCGACTCGTCGGCGTTGACCACGAGATAGTGCGGCTTTCCATCCCCCTGGGGAATGAACTGCCACTTCATGCCCGTGGGGAAGCCCGCGCCGCCGCGCCCGCGCAGACCGGAGTCCTTGACGTATGCGATCAGGTCGTCCGGCGACATGGCGAGCGCCTTGCGCAGCCCTTCGTAGCCGTCGTGCCGCCGGTAGACGTCCAGCGTCCAGGATTTGTCCTCGTCCCAGAAGGCCGACAGCACCGGTGCGAGCAGCTTCTCGGGGCTCATGTCTTTCAGCTCGGGTGCCAAGGTCATCACTCCCCCTCCTCGGCGGTGGGCCCGGCCGGGTGGGCCGGGTCGGAGGCCGACGTGTCCTGCGGCGCGTCGTGCGAGCTCAAGTGCTCCGTCGGCGACGGCTCGTGCGGTGCCCCGGTCCGGGCCGCCTCACCGCGCGGGTGCACCACGCGTGCGGCGGAGGCCTCCCCCTTGGCGAGCTTCAGGCCGACCAGGGAGGCGGGTCCCGCGCTTCCCCCGGACTCCACGGCCCCGTCCCGCTCGTCAGGGAAGCCGGCCAGGACCCGGGCGGTCTCCTTGAAGGTGCACATGCGCGCCCCGCGGGTGGGCGTCACCGGCCGTCCCGCGCGCAGGTCGTCGACGAGGCTTTTGGCGCTGGCCGGGGTCTGGTTGTCGAAGAACTCCCAGTTGACCATCACGACCGGCGCGAAGTCGCAGGCCGCGTTGCACTCGATGTGCTCCAGGGTGACCTTGCCGTCGCCGGTGGTCTCGCCGTTGCCGACCCCGAGGTGCTCCTGGAGCTCCTCGAAGATGGCGTCCCCGCCCATCACGGCGCACAGGGTGTTGGTGCACACTCCCACCTGGTAGTCACCGCTCGGGCGGCGGCGGTACATGGTGTAGAAGGTGGCGACCGCGGTGACCTCGGCCGTGGTCAGGCCGAGCACGTCCGCGCAGAACCGCATGCCGGTGCGGGTCACATGCCCTTCCTCCGCCTGCACGAGGTGCAGCAGCGGCAGGAGGGCGGACCGGGAGTCCGGGTAGCGGGCGATGATCTCGCGCGCGTCGGTCTCCAGACGGGTCCGGACGTCGTCCGGGTAGGCGGGTGCGGGCAGTTCGGGCATACCCAGGCTGACGCCCCGCTCGGAAGACGATGTGGTCATCGGTCGACGCCTCCCATCACGGGGTCGATGGACGCGACGGCGACGATGACGTCGGCGACCTGGCCGCCCTCGCACATCGCCGCCATGGCCTGCAGGTTGGTGAAGGACGGGTCGCGGAAGTGGACCCGGTAGGGGCGGGTGCCGCCGTCGGAGACGACGTGCACCCCGAGTTCGCCCTTGGGCGACTCGACCGCCGCGTACGTCTGTCCCGGCGGGACGCGGAAGCCCTCGGTGACCAGCTTGAAGTGGTGGATCAGGGCCTCCATGGAGGTGCCCATGATCTTCTTGATGTGGTCGAGGGAGTTGCCGAGGCCGTCGGGCCCCAGCGCGAGCTGCGCGGGCCAGGCGATCTTCTTGTCGGCGACCATGACCGGGCCGGGCTGGAGCCGGTCCAGGCACTGCTCGACGATCTTGAGGGACTGGCGCATCTCCTCCAGCCGGATGAGGAAGCGGCCGTAGGAGTCGCAGGTGTCGGCGGTCGGGATCTCGAAGTCGTAGGTCTCGTAGCCGCAGTACGGCTGGGCCTTGCGCAGGTCGTGCGGCAGGCCGGTGGAGCGCAGGATCGGTCCCGTCGCGCCGAGGGCCATGCAGCCGGCCAGGTCGAGGTAGCCGATGTCCTGCATGCGGGCCTTGAAGATGGGGTTCCCGGTGGCGAGCTTGTCGTACTCCGGGAGGTTCTTCTTCATCGTCTTCACGAACTCGCGGATCTGGTCCACCGCGCCGGGCGGCAGGTCCTGGGCGAGTCCGCCGGGGCGGATGTACCCGTGGTTCATCCGCAGGCCGGTGATCAGCTCGAAGATATCGAGAATGAGTTCACGATCACGGAATCCGTAGATCATGATCGTGGTGGCGCCGAGCTCCATGCCGCCGGTGGCGATGGCCACCAGGTGGGAGGAGATCCGGTTCAGCTCCATCAGGAGCACCCGGATGATCGAGGCGCGGTCCGGGATCTGGTCCTCGATGCCGAGGAGCTTCTCCACCCCGAGGCAGTACGCCGTCTCGTTGAAGAACGGCATCAGGTAGTCCATGCGCGTCACGAACGTGGTGCCCTGGGTCCAGTTCCGGTACTCGAGGTTCTTCTCGATACCGGTGTGGAGGTAGCCGATGCCGCAGCGGGCCTCGGTGACGGTCTCGCCGTCGATCTCCAGGATCAGCCGGAGCACGCCGTGTGTGGACGGGTGCTGCGGGCCCATGTTGACGACGATGCGCTCGTCGTCGGTGCGGGCCGCGGACTGGACGACCTCGTCCCAGTCGCCGCCGGTGACCGTGTAGACGGTGCCCTCTGTGGTCTCCCGAGGGGAGGCGTGCGAAGTGCTCATGAGTACGACCTCCGCTGGTCCGGAGCCGGGATCTGGGCGCCCTTGTACTCGACGGGGATGCCGCCGAGGGGGTAGTCCTTGCGCTGCGGAAAGCCCTGCCAGTCGTCCGGCATCATGATCCGCGTCAGGGCCGGGTGGCCGTCGAAGACGATTCCGAAGAAGTCGTACGTCTCGCGCTCGTGCCAGTCGTTCGTCGGGTAGACCTCGAACAGCGACGGGATGTGCGGGTCGCTGTCGGGGGCGCTGACCTCCAGGCGGATCACCCGGTTGTGGGTGATCGAGCGCAGGTGGTAGACGGCGTGCAGCTCGCGGCCCTTGTCGTTCGGGTAGTGCACGCCGCTGACGCCGGTGCACAGCTCGAAGCGCAGGGCCGGGTCGTCGCGCAGGGTGCGGGCGACGCGGACGAGGTGCTCGCGCTCGATGTGGAAGGTCAGCTCGTCGCGGTCGACGACCGTCTTCTCGATGGCGTTGTCCGGGAGCAGGCCCTGCTCCTCCAGCGCCCCTTCGAGTTCGTCGGCCACCTCGTCGAACCAGCCGCCGTAGGGACGGGCCGCCGGTCCCGGGAGCCGGACCGAGCGGACCAGGCCGCCGTAGCCGGAGGTGTCGCCGCCGCTGTTCGCGCCGAACATGCCGCGCTGGACGCGGATCTCCTCGCCGCCCTGGCCGCGCTGGCCGGGGAGGTTGGAGGCCGACAGGTCCTTCTCGGGGTTGACACCGTTGCCGTTCGCGTCGCTCACCGCAGCAGCCCCTTCATCTCGATCGTGGGCAGGGCCTTGAGCGCCGCCTCCTCCGCCTCGCGGGCCGCCTCCTCGGCGTTCACGCCGAGCTTGGAGGACTGGATCTTCTGGTGGAGCTTGAGGATGGCGTCCAGCAGCATCTCCGGCCGGGGCGGGCAGCCGGGGAGGTAGATGTCGACCGGCACGACGTGGTCGACGCCCTGGACGATGGCGTAGTTGTTGAACATGCCGCCCGAGGAGGCGCAGACCCCCATGGAGATCACCCACTTGGGGTTCGGCATCTGGTCGTAGACCTGCCGCAGTACCGGCGCCATCTTCTGGCTGACCCGGCCGGCGACGATCATCAGGTCCGCCTGGCGCGGCGAGCCCCGGAAGACCTCCATGCCGAAGCGCGCCATGTCGTAGCGGCCCGCGCCGGTGGTCATCATCTCGATGGCACAGCAGGCGAGGCCGAAGGTGGCGGGGAAGACGGACGACTTGCGCACCCAGCCCGCGGCCTGCTCGACGGTGGTCAGCAGGAAGCCGCTCGGCAGCTTTTCTTCGAGTCCCATGACGTGTGGCTCCTCAGTCCCATTCCAGGCCGCCGCGCCGCCATACGTACGCGTACGCGACGAAGACGGTGAGCACGAAGAGCAGCATCTCCACGAGCCCGAAGATCCCCAGGGCGTCGAAGCTGACGGCCCAGGGATAGAGGAAGACGATCTCGATATCGAAAATGATGAAGAGCATCGCCGTCAGGTAGTACTTGATGGGGAAGCGCCCGCCGCCGGCCGGCGTGGGGGTCGGTTCGATACCGCACTCGTAGGCCTCGAGCTTCGCGCGGTTGTACCGCTTGGGCCCGATCAACGTGGCCATCACCACGGAGAAGATCGCAAAGCCTGCCCCGAGGGCTCCCAGTACGAGGATGGGCGCATAAGCGTTCACCGCTCCTCGCTCCTCTCAGTCGGCACTGACTGCTGGCGGTTTGCGTCGGGCTCACATCCGCCCCACCTGTCCCTCGAACCTCGCCAGCCCCGGCGAAGATCGGGAACATGTGAAGCAGGTCACAAGCCCAACCGCGTGCATCCTATGCCCGACACTCTGTGATCTGCGACACGGGGTATTGCACAAGCTTTGTGATCTCCACCACCTGACGATCGATCATGAAGCCGGATGAGCGTTGATCTTCACACGCGAAGCGTCCGAGTGATCACGAGAGGTGACATTTTGGCACGTCATCGCAGGCCGGAGGGGTCGTCTCAATATCAAGAGGGTTCCCGTGCATGCAAATTGGCGAGGGAGTCGATCTCTTGGTAGAGGCCCGTTCACACGTCAGGGGGTGCGCGGGGCGAGGTGTGGACGTGTGCGCGCGTTCACGATCTCCGCGAGCTCGTGACCCGGTCGTGATCCACGCGCCGGGACGCGACCGCCGGGACAACCGTTCCGTGACCTCCGTCACATGGATGAGAGATCCATGAGAACGGGGCTTGGCCAATCAACCCAACCGATGGTAGGCCCGGGGCAATTCGGGCGTATTGATCAAACACCGTGATCACAGGCTGGTCACGGCGCGCCCGCAATGTCCGTTAGGGCGTCAATAAAGAGGCTCGTCGGGGGTTTTTGGGGGCCCGGATGAACAACTGTGGCGCAGCACACGTTTCTTGAAGATATGAAGGAGCCCCTGGTACCGGTTGTTCCCATGTCCCACACCGCTCACATACGCAGCCACCGGAAACCCCGCCGCAGCGCGACCTCTTCGATCGCCATGCGTGCCGGAGTCACCGGTGGCGTCCTCAGCATGGCGGCGGCAGGTGCGTCGGCTTCGGCGAGCGCCGCCGAGCCGGTGACGCAGACCATCGAACTGCCCACCCTGACGGCCGACCTGTCCGCTCAGGTGGCCCAGTCCGCGGCCGCCACCCAGCAGGCCGCCGCGACCTACGAGCTGCGCGCCGAGCGCGACGCGGCCGCCGCCAAGGCCGCCGCGGAGGCCAAGAAGGACCTCGCCGAGGCGAAGAAGAAGGCGGAGGCCAAGAAGAAGGCCGCCGAGGAAGCCCGCAAGGCCGCCGCCGAACGCGCCACGCGCAACGTCGAGCGCGCCACGCTCTCCGCCTCGGCCTCCACGTCCGCCTCCACCTCCACGTCCGTGTCGGCGCCCGCCAGCGGCAGCGTCGCGACGGTCATCTCGTTCCTCAAGGCCCAGCTGGGCGACGCCTACGTCATGGGCGCCACCGGTCCCAACGCCTGGGACTGCTCCTCCCTCGTGCAGGCCGCGTACAAGCAGGTTGGTGTGGACCTGCCGCGCATCTCGCAGGACCAGTCGATGGCCGGCACGGACGTCCCGCTGTCCAGCGTCCAGGTCGGCGACATCCTGTACTGGGGCGGCAAGGGCTCCGCGTACCACGTGGGTGTCTACATCGGGAACGGCCAGTACCTGGACGCGGCCAACCCCTCCAAGGGCGTCGTCATCCAGGATCTGTCGGGCTACCCGGCGTCGGGCGCGGTGCGCGTCCTCTGACGTCTCCGGCCGTCTGACACCTCCGCACGAACGGGCTTGAGGGCCGCTGCCACTTCGAGGCAACGGCCCTCCCGGCCTGTCCGGGGTCATCGGCCTTCCCCGACCCCCACTCTGCCCCCAGAGGCGCTCCAGTGGCCCTCAGGGCCGCTCTGGAGGCCATTCGGCACCGCGGCCTGCCCGTGCACTTCCCTCACTCGAGCACCCCGCGCCCGAATTGTCCCAGCCTGGCTGAGTATTGCTCCCCTGACGGGCCGTAAGTCCCGTACGCCCCGAAATGGTGCGGGCCGACGGCAGCGGGTGGCCGCAACCTCCCGTGCAGGACGGCGGCATGCGCAGCCGGCAAGGCGCTCGGGCCACCGGCAGGCCGCCCGCTCACGCCGTCGGCACCACGAACCGCCAGCCCGCTCACGCCGTCGGCATCGCAGGCCGACCACCCGCTCAAGCCGTCGGCATCACCACGCGGGCGCCCGGTCAGGCCTTCGGGGCCACCCTGCTCAGGCCGTTGATGATGCGGTCCATCGCGTCGCCGCCGGTCGGGTCGGTGAGGTTCGCGAGGAGCTTCAGGGTGAACTTCATCAGCATCGGGTGGGTGAGCCCGCGCTGGGCCGCGATCTGCATGACCTTCGGGTTGCCGATGAGCTTCACGAAGGCGCGGCCGAGCGTGTAGTAGCCGCCGTAGGTGTCCTTCAGGACGCGCGGGTAGCGCTGGAGGGCCAGTTCACGGCTCGCGGGGGTCGGCCGGGCGTGGGCCTGGACGATGACGTCGGCGGCGATCTGGCCGGATTCCATGGCGTAGGCGATGCCTTCGCCGTTGAAGGGGTTCACGAGGCCGCCGGCGTCGCCGACGAGCAGCAGGCCCTTGGTGTAGTGCGGCTGGCGGTTGAAGGCCATGGGCAGCGCGGCGCCGCGGATCGGACCGGTCATGTGGTCGGGGGTGTAGCCCCAGTCCTCCGGCATGGACGCGCACCAGGCCTTCAGGACCTCGCGCCAGTCCAGTTCCTTGAAGGAGTCGGAGGTGTTGAGGACGCCCAGGCCGACGTTCGACGTGCCGTCGCCCATGCCGAAGATCCAGCCGTAGCCGGGCAGGAGACGGTCCTCGGCGCCGCGGCGGTCCCACAGTTCCAGCCACGACTCCAGGTAGTCGTCCTCGTGGCGCGGGCTGGTGAAGTACGTGCGCACCGCCACCCCCATCGGGCGGTCCTCGCGGCGGTGCAGGCCCATCGCGAGGGACAGCCGGGTGGAGTTGCCGTCGGCGGCCACGACGAGGGGCGCTTGGAAGGTGACCTCGCGCTTCTCCTCACCGAGCTTGGCGTGCACCCCGGTGATGCGGCCGGTGCGGTCGTCGATGATCGGCGCGCCCACGTTGCAGCGCTCGAAGAGCCGGGCGCCGGCTTTCTGGGCCTGCCGGGCGAGCTGCTCGTCGAAGTCGTCGCGCTTGCGGACGAGGCCGTAGTCGGGGAAGGAGGCGAGATCCGGCCAGTCGAGCTGGAGCCGCACCCCGCCGCCGATGATGCGCAGGCCCTTGTTGCGCAGCCACCCGGCCTCCTCCGAGATGTCGATGCCCATCGCCACGAGCTGCTTGACGGCACGCGGGGTGAGGCCGTCGCCGCAGACCTTCTCGCGTGGGAACTCGGTCTTCTCCAGCAGGAGGACGTCGAGTCCCGCCTTGGCGAGGTGGTAGGCGGTGGTGGAGCCGGCCGGCCCCGCGCCCACGACGATCACATCGGCGGTGTTCTCGGAGAGGGGCTCGGTCACGACGGTCACGGCGGGATCTCCCCAAGTTCGGAATCTTGCGTGCCGACCGGCACTGGACATGGGCAGTCTATGCAGCAGCATTCATCACCCGGTTGAAGGGCTGCCCTCCGTGAATCGAGCTCTCCCCGCCGTGCGGCTTCGCGTCCCCACTCATGAGGACGCGTTCGTCTGGCACCGGATCTTCGACGACCCGGACGTCATGGAGTTCCAGGGCGGCAGGGCCGCGGAGCTCTCCGTCTACGAGGAGCTCACCGCCCGCCAGCGCCGGCACGACGCCGAACTCGGCTTCTGCCTGTGGACGGTGCTCGACGAGTCCGGGCAGGTCATCGGGTTCACGGGTGCCCAGCCGTGGGAGCGGGCCTGGGGCCCGGCGGGCGAGATCGAGATCGGCTGGCGGCTTGCCCGGGAGCACTGGGGCAAGGGCTACGTCACCGCGGCCGCGCGGCAGACGCTGGAGCGGATGCGGGTGACCGGCGTACCGGGCGTCGTGGCGATGGTCGACGCCCGCAACAGCCGGTCGATCGCGGTGACCCGGCGTCTGGGGATGCGCCTCGCCGAGACGTTCACGACACCGGCCGCGCGACGGACGGGGCACTGCTACCGGCTCGACCTCAAGGTCGTCGACGCACAGTAGTCGACTGTCACAGAAAGACACCTGTCGCTTACGGCCGGTGCGGGGCGGGAGTCACCCTTCCCGTACCGCTGGGGGTGACATCTGTGCACATGTCCCGCACCGCACCCGACGTGCGCGTCCCGCGCCTGGTCGGCCTGATGGCCGTGGACGCGCGGGAGACGGCCCGGGCACGGGGTCTCCTCCTCGGCGCGCCGGACCGGCCCGACTTCCACCTCGCCGTCGTCGACTACGTCGTACGCCAGTACCCGCAGGCCGGAGCCGAGGTACCGCGGGAGTCGATGGTCTACGTGTGGTTCGACCTCGGCCCGGGCGAGGGCGGCGGGGCGTGCACGAACCGCGGCTCCCGCTGGAGCCCGCCCCGGGGCGGGCTCCAGCGGGAGCCGGACGAGCCGGGCGACGACCCGTACCGGGTGCTCAGCCCCCGCCAGAGCGATCAGCCCTGCTTGAATCCCCGGTGCAGGGCGACGATTCCGCCGCTCAGGTTGCGCCAGGCCACCCGGGACCAGCCGGCCCCGCCCAGCCGCTCGGCCAGGGCGGGCTGGTCGGGCCAGGCGCGGATGGACTCGGCGAGGTAGACGTAGGCGTCGGGGTTGGAGGACACGGCCCGGGCGACCGGCGGCAGGGCGCGCATCAGGTACTCGGTGTAGGCCGTGCGGAACGGCGCCCACGTCGGGTGCGAGAACTCGCAGATCACGATCCGCCCGCCGGGCCGGGTCACCCGGAGCATCTCGCGCAGCGCGGCGTCCGTGTCCTGCACGTTGCGCAGCCCGAAGGAGATGGTGACGGCGTCGAAGGTGTCGTCCTTGAACGGCAGCCGCGTCGCGTCACCCGCGGTGTACGGCAGCCAGGGCCGGCGCTGCTTGCCCACCTGGAGCATGCCCTGCGAGAAGTCGCAGGGGACGACGTAGGCGCCGGTGCGGGCGAAGGGCAGCGAGGAGGTCCCCGTGCCGGCCGCCAGGTCGAGGATCTTCTGCGCCGGGCGCGCGTCGACCGCCTTGGCGACCTCCTTGCGCCATCGCCGGTCCTGGCCGAGGGACAGCACGTCGTTGGTCAGGTCGTACCGTTCCGCCACGTCGTCGAACATCGAGGCGACTTCGTGCGGCTGCTTGTCCAGGGATGCGCGGGTCACGGGCCCATTCTTGCAGCACCCCCTGCGGGCAGGAGCCGCGGCTTCTTCCGTGCCGCCACGTCCTCCACCCAGCCGCACAGCGGCACAGCAGCACGGACACCGTGCGCGGACAGCTCCGATTAGGCCGGGGCGGCGACCGGTCGCAGCGGAAGCACACAAGGGGGCTTCTGATGGATCTCCGTGGAAGAAGGAGCGGCGTTCGGTGCGTGCTCTCGGCGTGCCGGGCGGAAGGCCTCGTAGCGGAGCTACTAGGCCTTTTGTCCGGTGCGGCGAGAGTGCGTGCCGGGCGTCGCGACGCCGCGGAGATCCATCAGAAGCCCCCTAGGGCCGGGGGCGTTCGGCAAGGCGTTCGCGGGCTGATGCGTCCCGGGGTCAGCGGGACCGGTACACCAGTCGGCCGGCCAGCACGGTCGCCACACAGGTGGCCGCGCCGCGCTCCCGCAGGGCCGTCTCGTCGGGTACGTCGAACACGGCCAGGTCGGCCCGGCCGCCGACGGCCATCGGGGCGTGAACGGTACCCGCGAGGTCGTACCCCTCGGCGAACGGGTCGAGGTCGGGCCGCTCCCCGAGCAGTGTGCCGGGCGCCTTCGTGGTCCCCACGACGGTCAGTCCGGACCGGGCGACGGCCGTGGCCACCAGCGGATCGCGGAAGCGGGCGCCGGGCGAGGCGACCGCCGTCGTGCCGTAGCGCAGCATCCGCTGCACGCCGCGCCGCACGCTGCCCGACCAGCGGGTCTCGGTGAGGTCGCCCAGGGCCGCCAACCGCTCGCCCCACAGGGGCTGTTCGCCCAGCTCGTCGGCTTCGCGCGGGTCCGGGTGGTAGCAGTGGCGCAGCAGCCACAGCGGGTGCCACTGGCGCAGACCCGGGGTGAGCACGCCCGGCCAGCGCCGTACCCGCGCGCCCGGCGCGGTGTCGACGGCGTCCTCGTACGGCTCGACGGCGATGATCCGGTCGCCGTCCACCACGACGGCTCCGTCCACGACCGCGTCGTCCACGCCCGGTGCGCCGCCCGCCGGCAGGACCAGCGGGGCGGCGTGGATCGTCAGCACGGTCGGGTCAGTTGGGGGCCAGCAGCTTCAGCTCGGGGTGAGCCGTGCCGCCTTCGATGGCCGTGGAGGAGATGTGCGAGACCACGCGGTCGTCGACCGGGTCGTTCGCCGGGTCGTCGTGGACGACGAGGTGCTCGTACGTGGTCGCGCGCTGGGCGGGCACCCGGCCCGCCTTCCGGATCAGATCGATGATCTCCATCCGGTTGGACCGGTGCTTGGCGCCGGCCGACGACACCACGTTCTCCTCCAGCATGATCGAGCCGAGGTCGTCGGCGCCGTAGTGCAGGGAGAGCTGCCCGACCTCCTTGCCCGTGGTCAGCCACGAGCCCTGGATGTGGGCGATGTTGTCCATGAACAGCCGCGCGACGGCGATCATCCGCAGGTACTCGAAGAGCGTCGCCTGCGTGCGGCCCTTCAGGTGGTTGTTCTCGGGCTGGTAGGTGTACGGGATGAAGGCGCGGAAGCCGCCCGTGCGGTCCTGGACGTCCCGGATCATCCGCAGGTGTTCGATGCGCTCGGCGTTGGTCTCGCCGGTGCCCATGAGCATGGTGGAGGTGGATTCCACGCCCAGGTTGTGCGCGATCTCCATGATCTCCAGCCAGCGCTCGCCGGACTCCTTCAGCGGGGCGATGGCCTTGCGGGGCCGCTCGGGCAGCAGCTCGGCACCGGCACCGGCGAAGGAGTCCAGGCCGGCGGCGTGAATACGCCGGATCGCCTCCTCGACGGACACCTTCGAGATCCGGGCCATGTGCTCGACCTCGGACGCCCCCAGGCTGTGGATGACCAGCTGCGGGAATTCCTTCTTGATCGCCGCGAAGTGCTTCTCGTAGTACTCGACGCCGTAGTCCGGGTGGTGCCCGCCCTGGAACATGATCTGGGTGCCGCCGAGTTCGACGGTCTCCGCGCACCGGCGCAGGATGTCGTCCAGGTCACGCGTCCAGCCCTTGGCGGTGTCCTTGGGAGCGGCGTAGAACGCGCAGAACCGGCACGCCGTCACGCAGACGTTCGTGTAGTTGATGTTGCGCTCGATGATGTACGTCGCGATGTGCTCGGTCCCGGCGTACCGGCGGCGGCGTACGGCGTCGGCGGCGGCGCCCAGCGCGTGCAGCGGGGCGTCCCGGTACAGCACGAGCGCTTCGTCCGGGGTGATCCGCCCACCGGCGGCTGCACGGTCGAGGATGGGCTGAAGGTCGGCCTTCTCGGTCACCGGGCGTCCCTTTCGTAAGGGTTGTGGACGGACCAGCCCAGCGTACGCCAGGGGTTCCAAGGCCTGGACGTCAGGCCGTGCGGGCGGGGCCGGGGTACTCCGGGTACGGAGTGGGCGCCTGCGCCGGGGGCGAGAGGCGCTGCGGCCTGCGACGCCGGGCGAGCCACAGCACGATCGCGGCGTAGAGCAGGTCGGTGGCCACGGCGGCGACGGCCAGCGACCAGGGCGCGTCGGCCGCGGTCTCGTCCGAGGACAGTCCGCCGACGACCGCGGCGGAGGCGCCGAAGGCCAGCAGGTTGTTCAGGACGTGCAGGGCGATGGCCGCTTCCAGTCCGCCGGTGCGGATCGTGAGCAGTCCCGCCACCAGGCCGTTCACCAGCAGACCGAGGAACCCCCATCGGGTGCCCCAGCCGTGCGCCGCGGCGAACAGCGCGGCCTGCGGGATCACCACGATCCACGGCGAGCGCACGAAGGCGCCGACCGCCTGGGTCAGCCAGCCGCGGAAGACGTACTCCTCGGCCGCGGCCTGCAACGGGACGAGGGCCGCCAGCACGGCCATGGCCACGAGGAACGAGCGCCAGCCCACCCATGTCTCGGACCCGCCGGACCCGGCGGAGTCGTCCGGCAGGAGGAAGGCCGACACCGTGAGCAGCAGGACGGGCACCAGCCCGGCCAGCAGACACCACCCGAGCCAGCCGAACCGCAGCCGCCCGGTCACCGACGAGACGGTTCCGACCGGCCGTCTCGCCGGCCACAGCACGGCCAGCAGCACCACGGGCAGGGCTATCGCGATGGCCACCAGATCCGTCGCGGTGTTCCCGAGCGGCCCCAAGTCGGCGCCGCCGTCCGGCAGTTCCGGCAACCCGGCCATCGCCCCGAGCGCGTAGGAGGCGACGAGCAGCACGACCACCAGCACGGAGTAGCCGCAGACCAGAAGCAGCGTGCCGACCAACGGCCGCCACCAGCGGTGACGGCCTGTGGTGCGGTCCATCCGGTGGTAGGGGTGGCCGCCGGGGTCGGGGGCCGGGGCGGCGGGGTACGGCGTGGGGCCGGTGGGGTACGGGGTCGGGCCGGTGGGGTACGGGGATGCGTTTGTCATGATCAGCATCCTTACAGGGCCGGTTGCGCACAGGGGACTTAGAAGTCGTCTCATTTGGTGAGTCTGCGGTAGCAGATGAGGGTGCAGGCGATGCTGGTGAAGG
>NZ_JASKMS010000035.1 GCF_030124145.1 Streptomyces sp. 378 | reverse complement strand
CAGGGGGGACCCCCAGAGCACGCACCGAACGCCGCTCCTTCTCCCACGGAGATCCATCAGAAGCGGCCTAGACCCGCCTGCCTCCCTGCCCGGATGGCGCCGGCGTCCGGCGCGAGAACCGCACGGTGCGGACGGGACGTCACCGGGTGGCTTTGTTCCGCAGCAGGGTGTCGAGGGAATCCACGATCCAGGTCCAGGACTCCCGGGCGTCGGGGGCGCTGTGGTCGAAGCCGCCGGCCAACTCCAGGCTGACGTAACCGTGGAAGACGCCGCCCAGCATCCGGACCGCGTGCGTCTGGTCCGGCTCCGCCAGGTCGTAGCCGCGCAGGATCGCCCGCGTCATCTGCGCGTGCCGCACCCCGGCGCTCGCGGCCGCTGTCTCGGGATCGAGCCGGAGACGTGCCGCGGCGTAGCGACCGGGGTGCTCCCGGGCATAGTCGCGGTAGGCGTCCGCGAACGCGGCCAGGGCGTCCTTGCCGGCGCGCCCGGCCAGGGCGTCGGCGACGCGGTCGGCGAGTTCCTCGAGGGCGAACAGGGCGATCCTCGTCTTGAGCTCCTGGGAGCTCTTCAGATGCGAGTACAGGCTGGCGACCTTGACGTCGAAGCGCCGGGCGAGCGCCGACACGGTCACCTGATCGAAACCGACCTCGTCGGCGAGTTCCGCCCCCGCCCGGGTCAGCCGTTCCGGGGTCAAACCCACTCTGGCCATAACCTGCCTCCTGTTCGACGATACCCATTATGCATTTGCCTAAAGTGTTTAGGCAAATTAGCGTGTGGTTCATGAGACCCCTGACCGAGCGCGAGATCCGCACCGCCTTCGTGAACTGCACCAAGGGCGCGGCCAAGCGCCTGTCCATCCCGCACGACCTGGCCGAACGACCCTGGGACGACCTGGACTTCCTCGGCTGGAGAGACCCCGGGGCACCCGACCGGGCCTACCTCGTCACCGAGCTGGACGGCCGTCCGACAGCGCTCGCTCTGCGCTGCTCCGGCGCCACGTCCTGGCAGACGCGGCGCAGTATGTGCTCGATGTGCCTGACCACCCACACCGGCGGCGTCTCCCTCATGGTCGCCGCGAAGGCCGGCAAGGCCGGACAGCAGGGCAACTCCGTGGGTGCCTACATGTGCGACGACCTGGCCTGCCCGCTGTACGTGCGGGGCAAGAAGGACGCGGGCGTGGGCGCGCGCCTCCCCGAATCGCTCACCCTGGAGGAGAAGATCCAGCGCACCGTCACCCACCTCACGGCGTTCATCGCCAGGGTCACCGCGTGACCAAACCGGCGTCCGGGGCCGATGGGGCCGGCGGGGGACGCCCGGGGCGTCCAGGTGCGGGTGCATGACGCGGACGGGCGGGCCGGGGTTTCCCAGGGCCGGGTCGGGCGCCTCCTGGTGATCACGCCCGACCGGCCGCTGATTCGTCCCTCGCTCCGGCAGCGGGGCTGTCCGAGCGGCCCGAACGGGGGTACCCGGCGAGGCCGTCGCGTCGATGGCCGGTGCCTGGAGGTGCCGACGGGCGCGGAACACGGGGGTCTTGAGAAGCGCGGAGTGGAGGGCGGATGGCGGTCGACCTGGTCGGTTTCCTCGGCGTCGTCCTGGTGGCGTACCTGGTGCCGGGCCCGGACTTCCTCGTGGTGGTCAGATCGGCGGCCGAGCACCCCTCGAAAGGCAGAGCCGCGGCGCTCGGCGCGCAGACCGGGCTGTGCGTGCACATGCTGGCCGCCGCGGCCGGTCTCTCGGTGATCGCCACCCGTTCACCCATGGTGTACGACGCGATCAAACTGATGGGGGCGGCCTACCTCGTGTATCTCGGTGTACGGGCCGTACTCGCCGCCCGCCGGGCCGCTCGGGAACGGAGGAGCTCGAACGAGACCGCAACGTACGCCCCTCGGGAGGACGGCCCGGCCCGGGGGCGTTTCCGGTCCGGTTTCACACAGGGTCTCCTCACCAACGTGCTCAATCCCAAGGCCGCTCTGTTCTTCCTCAGCGTCCTGCCGCAGTTCGCGGACGGCGACGGATCGCTGGCGCGGCAGATCTTCCTCCTGGGCATGCTGGACGTCATCATCGGCGTCGTCTACTGGTTCGCCCTCGTCGTCGTCGCCGCGCGGCTGCGAGCCCTGCTCGCGCGGCCGACGGTCCGTCATCGCTGGGAGCTGGCCACCGGCTGGTCGTTCATCGTCATCGGCGTCTCGGTAGCGGCCGCCGCCTGACGGTCCGGCAGGCGGCGGGTGTACCCCGTTCGACGGATTCGGTGGGGACCGCGCTGGGCAAGGGGCCAAAGAATGTCATGAGCACGACTGCCCTTTCCCCACGAGGAGGTCGATCATGCACGTCCGCCTGCTGACCGGCGGCCTGGCCGCCGCCTGTCTGGTGTCCATGTCCCTGACGGGTGGCCAGGTCGCCGCCGCCGCGCCCCATGCGCCGGCCGCCCGGGTCCTGACCTATGACGCCGCCGGCTCCGCGGAGTTCAGGAGCGCCGTCGATCGCGGCGCCGCGATCTGGAACGAGAGTGTCGACGCCGTCGAGCTGCGGCCCGTCGCGGCCGGACAACGCGCGAACATCCGGGTCCTCGCGGACAACGGCTGGCCGCGCGCCCTGCCCACCACCCTGGGCAACGGGACCGTGTACATCGGGCGCCAAGCCGTCGAGCAGGGTTACCACACGATCCGCATCTCCGCGCACGAACTCGGCCACATCCTGGGCCTGCCGGACCGCAAGCCCGGTCCGTGCTCCAGCCTGATGTCCGGTTCCAGCGCGGGTGTTTCGTGCGCGAACCCGTATCCCAACGCGGCGGAGAAGAGGGAGGTCGAGGGGAACTTCGGCGGCGCACTGGCCGGGCGGGCGCCGGCGGTGCGAGCCGGCGTGCTCGTGGACTGACCGGTCGCGCCACCCGAGAGGGATGCCCGGCGGATCGCGGGCATCCCGCACCAGGCCGTCGCGGCCGTGCACGCGGTCACCAGTCCGCGCGCACGGCCGCTTCGGCTCTCCGGAGCCGACCCGCGACGTCCTGTGCCGGCCGGGGCCCCGCCCCCCCGGGGCGAGGTGGTGAACCGCGACGCGCAGCGGCCGGGAGTCCGGCTGGAACACCGTGCGCGTCGCGACCCTCGCACCGGCTGAGTGATCGCGACGGACCGCTGCCCGCCGTCTCGGCGTGCTCGACGCGGGCGAGGCCGGACCCGGGACCGGGGAGTGGCCCGGTTCCGTGACGATTCGGCGGTCGCCGCTGAACCGGGCGGGTGCGTGCCGGCTCGGCCGGGCCGCGCACGGGCCGCATGCGGGGCCGCGTCCGGGCCCGGATGGGAGCCGGGTCCGGGAGCCGTGCCGGCACCGGCGAAGCCGGCCGGCGGGCTCCCGCCGATCGTCGACGCTGACGGTCCGGCACCGGCCGGGATCGGCGGTCACCTTCTCGGTGAACGCCCAGGCCTCGCGGCACTGCGGGCCGTCAGGCCCCCCGGGGGTCGCGGCAGCCGCGGCCCCCGGGCGTCCGTGACGTCCGGGGGCCGCTCCCGGATCACCAGCGGGCCGGTGGCGGTGCCGTCGAGCGGGCCGCCTTGCGATCCGGCAGGGGCGTGCAACCAGGCCGGCGACGGGCGGTCCCGGTGCGCCCAGCGCGCCCGATGGGCCCGGTGCGCCCAGCGCGCCCAGTGCGCCCCGTGCCGCCGTCGATCAGTGTCCGTCGGCGTCACAAGACCGGTGACATTGCCGGTCCGCACGCGGTGGCCGGTCCCCGACAGTGGCACAGCCAGCCCGACGGCGGTGCCCGTCGCGGGCACGCGGCGGACTCCCCAGGTCCCGCGTGCCCGTGAACGGGCCGACCGCCACGACAGAGAGGACGACTCGTCGTGCCACTCCACCCCCACACCGATTCACCCCCTCGCGCCCGTGGTTCACGCGGGCGCCGGGCCGGGCGACTGGCCGCCGCCGGGGCGGCGCTCGCCGTCGTCGTCGGCCTGGGCCCCCTGGCCGGCCCTGGCGCCCACGCCGCGGACAACCCCTACGAGCGCGGCCCGGCCCCCACCGCCTCCAGCATCGAGGCGCTGCGCGGCCCGTACGCCGTGTCGCAGACGTCCGTCTCCTCGCTGTCCGTCACCGGATTCGGGGGCGGCACCATCTACTACCCGACGAGCACCAGTGACGGCACCTTCGGCGCGGTGGCCGTCTCGCCCGGCTACACCGCCTACGAGTCGTCCATCTCCTGGCTCGGGCCGCGCCTGGCCTCGCAGGGCTTCGTGGTGTTCACCATCGACACGCTCACCACGCTCGACCAGCCCGACTCGCGCGGCCGCCAGCTCCTGGCCGCCTTGGACTACCTCACCCAGCGCAGTTCGGTGCGCGGCCGCGTCGACGCCTCTCGCCTGGGCGTGATGGGCCACTCGATGGGCGGCGGCGGCAGTCTGGAGGCCGCCAAGTCGCGCCCGGCCCTCCAGGCGGCGATCCCGCTGACCCCGTGGAACCTCGACAAGACCTGGCCCGAGGTCACCACGCCGACCCTGATCTTCGGAGCCGACGGGGACTCCATCGCCCCGGTCGCCTCCCACGCCGAGCCCTTCTACTCGAGCCTGTCCTCGTCGCTGGACCGGGCCTATCTGGAGCTGAACTCGGCCACTCACTTCACGCCCAACTCGTCGAACACGACGATCGCGAAGTACAGCGTTTCCTGGCTCAAGCGGTTCATCGACAACGACACCCGCTACGAGCAGTTCCTGTGCCCGCTGCCCCGGCCGAGCCTGACCATCGAGGAGTACCGGGGCAACTGCCCGCACCGCTCCTGATGTCCCGCGCCCCCGGGCCGCGGTAGGCGGCAGTGAGGGGCAAACCGGCGGCGGACGCGTCACCCGCGTCCGCCGCCGGCGGCGTGCCGGGGCACGGCCGGGAGGGCCGGCCGTTGGGCCGCGGCACAAACCGTCCCCCGGGCCGAGCTCGGCCGACGTGCGGGTGGAGCTGCGGGTTTGCATGCCGGGACGCCCGGACGTCAGCCTTCCGGTCTTCTTTACGCGCAAGTAACCTCCGTTGGATGACCGGAGAAAGCAGCAGGGCGCGGACGGCTCCCCGCACCGGGAGCCGGACCGGGCGGGACACCGCCCGGTCGGCCGCCGAGGACCGCGGTGGTGCCGAACTCGCTCGCGCCAAGCGGCAGTTGTTCGACGGGCCGGTGGGTGACGCGCGCGAGTCCCTGTTGCTGGCCGCATCCCTGCTGGCCCTTCACGCCCCCGAGACGGCCGAGGCCGCTCGCCTCTGCGCGGCAGACGCCGCATGGGCCTCGGGCGACGTGCCGGCCTGTCTGGCCGTCCTCGACGGTGTGGAGACCCCGGCGCGGGCCGTGGGGTGCGCCGCACCGGACACCGCGGCACACGGGACCGTGCCCGAGGGCGGGCAGTCGGGGCCGGGGCCGGAATGGGCCCGGGACCCCTTCCTCCGCGACTACCGCGACGGCCTGCGGGCTCTGCTGGCCCGCAGGCCGGAGCGCGCAGCCGGGCCGCTGCGGCGCGTGCTGGACCAGGCGCACATCGACGGCCGTCCGGAGCGGCTGTTGCGCGCCGCGGCGGCGGCCCTGCTGCTCGGGGACGTCCGGGCGGCTCGCACCGCCGGCTCACGCGCCCTCGCGGCCGCCCGCAACGCGGAAAGCGACGCTTACGAAGCACGGGCCCTGGAGTACCTGGCGTACGGCGAACTGCGCGCCGGGCGCCATGCGCAGGCCCGCGCCCACGCGGAGGAGGGCGTGCGCGCGGCCCTGCTGGCGGGCCACCGCAACATCGCGGCGAGCCACCACGCCCTGCTCGCCCTGGCCGCTTCGATCGAGGGGGACACCGCCGCGGTCGCGGGCCACGCCTCGGCCGCCCTGCATACCGCCCGTCGCCATGGCCTGGCGCAGGCCGCGACGCTGGCGGAGTGGGCCATCGCCCGCGCCGACCTGGCCCGCGGCCGTCCCCTGGAGGCCGCCGACCGGCTCGGCCCGCTCGTCGGGGCCGGTCCGCGGCGTGGTCACTTCGCGGTGTGGATGCTGGCCGTGCCCTGCTTCGTGGAGGCCGCGGTGCTCGCCGGGCAGCCGGAAGACGCGCGGGGGGTCGTGGACGATCTCGCCCGGTGGGCGGCCTTCGGCGCCGATCCGCACGCGCCCGCCCAGCTCGCGCGCTGCCGTGCCCTGCTGGCCGCCGAGGACGGTGAGGCCGACGAGCTCTACCTGAGGGCGCTCACCCTGCACGACGCATCGGGCGGCGACTTCGAGCGTGCCCGCACCGAGCTTCTCTACGGCCGGTGGCTGCGGCGGCGCCGTCGGCTGCGGGAGGCCCGTGGCAGGCTCGGAGCCGCCCTGGTCGCCTTCGAACGCTGCGGCGCCGGCGCCTGGGCCGACCAGACGCGCGGCGAGTTGCGCGCCAACGGAGCCGCGTCCGCCACGGAGCCGAGCGCGGGGCTCTCGCGACTGACGCCGCAGCAGCTGCGGATCGCGCGCCACGTGGCCGAGGGTGCCACCAACAGGGAAGTGGCCCAGCGGCTGGCCGTCAGCACCCGCACGGTCGACTACCACCTGCGCAACGTCTTCGCGGCTCTCGGTGTGCGCTCCCGCGTCGAGCTGGCCCGTCTGGTCGACCAAGAGAGCCGCTGAGACCGGCTCCCCCGGTCGAAAAGGCTGCCGCACGACCCTGGAGACCGACCGGACGGTATGCCATTCTTCGAGGCAGGACTATTGGGTGACGGTGGCCGAACGCGCAGCGCACCCGTCGGACGCCGCTGAGCCCGGTCGGCGCCGGGCGCTGCCGGAAGGCCGAAGTTGGGGGAGGACCGCGATGCATCCTGCCGCACGCACACGCACGACGTTCCGCACCGGGCCGACCCCCGTTCCACAGCCGCGGACACGCCGGATCCGGTCGCTGATCGACGCCGACGCGCTGCGCGTCCTGCACCGTGCGGCCCGTGTCCTGCTCGACGACCTGCCGGACCTGACCGACCGGCTGCTGGCGGTCCTGCGCGAGCAGGAACCGGCGTACCGGACGGCGCTGGAGCACGATCACGCCGCCACCTGGCAAGAGGTTCACCGCTCGTTGCGGCACAGCGTGACCTCGCTGCTCGACCCGCGCGGCACCCGCGAGGCCGCCCACCGCTGCACCTGGCGGATCGGTGTCGTCCGGGCCGAGCAGGGGCTGCCGCTGGACGCCCTGCTGCACGCGTTCCGGCTGGGCGGGTCCCTGGTGTGGCAGCGGCTGGTCGAGGAGACCACCCGCTCGCAACCGGAGGACATCCGGCTCCTCGTGCACGTGGCCACGGACGTGTGGAACTTCGTCGACGAGCACTGCACCCTCGTGGCGGACGCCTACCGGCAGGCGGAGCGGCAGCTCGCCTGGCGGCGCGAGAACCGGGTGCGTCTGCTGGCGGCGGCCCTCCTGGACGGCACGAGCCGGATCGCCGACCTGCCCGAGACCGCCGAGCGGCTGTGCCTGCCGGAGCACGGCCGGTACGTCGTCGTCGCGGTCACCGGCGGAGGCCCGCAGGACCCCGCGCCCGGTGGCAGCGTCTACCGGCACACGGGAGTGGAGGCGGACTACGGCATCGTCCTGCTCGGCGACACGGGGGACGAGGAGGCCGGCCATGACCCCGTGGTGGCCCTGGGCCTGCCCACCGACGGCCGGGCCGGATGCCGGATCGGGGTCGGAGGCGCCGTGACGGGACTCGCCGCCGTCGCGGACGCCCGGCGGCTGGCCGACCTGGCCCTGAGCATCTGCCCGCCCGAGGGCGGCACCGTCCGGCTCGCCGAGCACCTGCCCGAGGCGCTGGTCGTCTCCTGCCCGGAGCTCGGCGCGACCCTCATCGAGCGGGTGCTCGGCCCGCTGCTGCGGCTCGAACCGTCCGACCGGGACGTTCTGCTGGACACCCTGGTCGCCTGGTTCGCCTGCGAGGGGTCCGCGCAGCGAGCCGGTGAACGGCTGTACTGCCACCGCAACACCGTCCTGAACCGGCTGCGCCGCTGCGAGCAGCTCATCGGCCGCTCCCTGGCGCGTCCGCACGACGTGGTGGAGATCAGCCTCGCCCTGACGGCGCGCCGCCTGCTGCCCGGCTGACGGGCGCTCTGCCGACGCCTGCCGGGCGAGGAAACGACTCGGCACGCACGACCAGGGCAGTGCGTATGGCCCGGGGCCTCCGGCTTCCGGAGGTCCCGGAGCTTCCGGGGCCCCGGCCGGTCGCCACTCTGGGCAGCCGCACAATCCCCGCCGACCCGCGTTGGGACCGCGCAGCCACCCGGTCCGGACACCTGTACCGCACGCCCGGGCCCGTGCTGTCGTGAGCTGCCCTTCCCCCGAAGCACCCGTGCCCGACGGCACGGATCCGAGGAGCCGTGATGCCCGAAGCACCACCGGACGAAGAGCCCGCCCTGCACGTCGAGGGCCTCGACGTGACCTACGGCCGCGCCCTGTCCGCCCTTCGCTCCGTGTCCCTGACCGTCCCGCACGGCACGGTCGTCGCCCTGCTCGGCGCCAACGGCGCGGGCAAGACGACCCTGCTGCGGGCGGTGTCGGGCACCCTGCGCCTGCACCGCGGCGCGATCACGGCAGGCCGCATCCGCTACGGCGCCACGCGACTCGACGGCCGCGACCCGGTGGCCGCGGTACGCGCCGGAGTCGTGCAGGTCCCCGAGGGACGCCGGGTCTTCGCCGGACTCACCGTCGACGAGAACCTGCGCTCCGGCGGCCTCGGCCTCGGACGCCGCCGCCGGGACCAGGTCGCCGAGGCCCGCGACCGGGTCTTCACCCTGTTCCCGCGCCTCGCCGAACGCACCCGGCAGGCGGCGGGGCTGCTGTCCGGCGGCGAACAGCAGATGCTCGCCATCGGCCGGGCCCTCATGGCCGCGCCGCGCCTCCTCCTGCTCGACGAGCCCTCCCTGGGCCTCGCCCCCCAGATGGTCCACCGGATCGCCGAGGTCGTCCGCGAGATCAACGCCCAGGGCACCGCCGTCCTGCTCGTCGAGCAGAACGCGGGCATGGCGCTGTCCCTCGCCGACACCGCCCACGTCCTGGAGGTCGGCGAGGTCCGGCTCTCCGGGCCCGCGGACGAACTCGCCCGCACCGACGCCGTGAAGCGGCTGTACCTGGGCGAAACCACCGAAGAAGGCACCGAGCCCGCATCGAGAGCCGCGACCACCGAGGGGCAGGGAGCCGCGTGACCGTCCGCACCACCGCACCGCCCGAACTGACCGTGACGGACGTGACCGTCCGCTTCGCGGGGCTCACCGCCCTCGACGCGGTGTCCTTCACCGTCGCCCCGGGCTCCGTCCACGCGCTCATCGGACCCAACGGAGCGGGCAAGTCCACCTGCTTCAACGTGCTGTCGGGGCTGTGCCGCCCGGCCACGGGCACCGTACGACTCGGCGACGCCGACCTCACCCGGCTCGCCCCGCACCGCATCGCCGCCCTCGGCGTCGCCCGTACCTTCCAGAACATCGTCACCACCCAGGGCACGGTCGCCGACAACCTCATGCTCGGCCGCCACGCCCTGACCCGGGCCGGGTTCACCGCCAGCGCGCTGCGCCTGCCGCACGCCCGGCGCGAACAACGCGCGCACCTCGGCCGGGCTCGGGAGATCGCCGAACTGACCGGCCTGGCAGCGCACTTCGACAGCCCGGTGGCCCTGCTCTCCTACGGCGACCGCAAGCGCGTGGAGTTCGCCCGCGCCCTGTGCCTGGAGCCGAGCGTCCTGCTGCTCGACGAGCCGGTCGCCGGCATGAACGCGGCCGAACGCGCCCGCACGGTGGAGGTCGTGCACACCGTCCGAGCCGAACTCGGCCTCTCCGTCGTCCTCGTGGAGCACGACATGGGCCTGGTCATGCGGCTCGCCGACGAGGTCACGGTCCTCGACTTCGGCCGCGTCATCGCCCACGGCACCCCGGACGAGGTCCGCCGCGACCCCGAGGTGCTGCGCGCCTACCTCGGCACCGGCGCCGAGCAGGAGGACGCGGCATGACCACCCTCCTGGACAACGTCTTCAACGGCCTCGCCCTCGGCGCGGTCTACGCCCTGGTCGCCCTCGGCTTCGTCATCATCTTCAAGGCCTCCGGCGTCATGAACTTCGCCCACGGCTCCCTGCTGCTGCTCGGCGGCTACCTCACCGCCGTACTCCACGACGACCTCGGCTTCGCCGGCGCCCTCGCGCTGTCGGTGCTCATCACGGCGGCCGTGGCCGGCGCCATGGACCGCTTCCTCCTCCAGGCCGGCGGGGGAGCGGACCCGCACACCGCCCACGTGCAGACCATCGTCACCATCGGCGTCGACATCCTCATCCTCACCGACCTGTCGCGGCGCATCGGCGGCGACCTGCTCTCACTCGGCGACCCCTGGGGCGACGCGGTCAGCGGGCTCGGGCCGGTGACCGTCGCGGACAGCCGGATCGCCGCGATCGTGGTCTCCGGCGTGGTCATCGCAGGCGTCTTCGCCCTGTTCCGGTACACCTCGTGGGGCCTGTCGCTGCGTGCCGCCGCGGAGGATGTGGAAGCGGCCTCCCTGATGGGCGTGCGACTGGCGCGCATACGCATGCTCGCCTGGTGCCTCGCCGGAGCGCTGGCCGCCCTGGCGGCGGTCTTCCTCGCCGCGTTCCCCGCACCCGGACTGGAGCGCACCACCGGGCAGATCGCCCTGAAGGCGTTCCCGGCGGCGATCCTCGGCGGGATGGCCTCGCCGCCCGGCGCCCTCGCGGGCAGCCTGCTGATCGGCATGACCGAGGCGCTCGTGGCGGGCTACCAGTCCGATCTGCACGTCCTGGGTGAGGGGTTCGGCGACGTCGCCCCCTACGCGGTGATGGTGCTGGTGCTGCTGGTCAGGCCCACCGGGCTGTTCGGCGCGAAGGCGGCGGTCCGTGTCTGAGCGACTCGCCCGCACCCGTGCGATCCGCCTGGGCCTGACCCTCGCGGCCGTCACGTTCCTGTGCGCCCTGCCCTTCTACCTCGACGCGTTCTGGCTGCGCATCGGACTGTTCTCGATGGCGGCCGCCGTCGGCGCCGTCGGCCTCGGCCTGCTGTCCGGAACGGCGGGCCAGCTCTCCCTCGGCCACGCCTTCTTCCTGGCCGTGGGCGCCTACGGCTACGTATGGCTGGCCGGTGAGCCCGGACCCGGCCTCCCGACCGCCGTGGCCGCCGTGCTCGCGGTCCTGCTCGCCGGGGCGGCCGGCGGACTCTTCAGCCCCGTCGCCGGCCGGGTGCGCGGCATCTACCTGGGCGTCGCCACCCTGGCCCTGGTCTTCCTCGGGCATCACGTCCTGCTCACCGCGGACTCCGTCACCGGCGGCTTCAACGGCCGCTCCGTGCCACCGCTGGAGCTGGGCGGCTTCTCCTTCTCCGCGGACTCCGAACTGACCCTGCTGGGTGTGCCGTTCGGCTCCGAGGAACGGCTGTGGTACCTGGGACTGGCACTGTTCGCGGTCACCTGGTTCACCGCCCGCGGACTGCTCAGGGGCCGTCCCGGACGCGCCCTGGTGGCGCTGCGCGACAGCGAGACCGCGGCCGCGGTGATGGGCGTGGACGTCTCGCGCTACCGCTCGGCGGCCTTCGTCGTCTCGTCGATGTACGCCGGGCTGGCAGGGGTGATGCTCGCGCTCTCCTTCCGCCGCGTGGTGCCCGACTACTTCGGCCTGGTGCTGTCCGTCGACTACCTCGCCATGATCGTCATCGGCGGGCTGGGGTCGGTGGCCGGAGCCACCGCCGGTGCCGTCTTCGTCACCGCGCTGCCCCTGCTGATGACCCGCTACGCCGACCAACTGCCCCTCGTGGCCGCCCCCGGCACCACCGACGGCACGGTCGGCCCCACCGAGGCCGCCCGCTACCTCTACGGAGCGGCGATCGTCCTGATCCTGCTCTTCGCGCCCGACGGACTGCACGGCCTGGTCCGCCGGCTGCGCGCCCGCCTGCGCGCCCGCCGAACCGCCGCCTCACCACCCGCGAACACCACCCCCCCGTCCCGACCGCACACGCCCGCCGCACCAGCCAAGGAGCCCACCCCGTGAAGCCCACGCACCACACCGCACCACGCACCAGAACGCTTCTGGCCACCGCCCTGGCGGCCCTGCTGCTCGCGGGCACCGGATGCAGTTCCAAGGCCGACTCCTCCGGCAGCACCGGCGACGGCGCCGACGGCGTCAAGACCGGGCCCGGAGTGACCGACAAGGTCATCAGACTCGGCGCCCTCACGGACCTCACCGGCCCCTACGCCACCCTCGGCAAGAGCATCGTGCAGGCCCAGCAGATGTGGGCGGACGAGGTGAACGCCCGCGGCGGCATCTGCGACCGGCGCATCGAGATCGTCGTCAAGGACCACGGCTACGACGTCCAGAAGGCCGTCACCGCCTACGCCGACCTCTCCGCGGACGTCGTGGCGCTGCCCCAGGTCATCGGCTCACCCGTGATGGCCGCGCTGCTCGACGACATCGAGCGCGACAAACTGCTCACCTTCCCGCAGGCATGGGCCGCCTCCCTGCTGGACCGGGACGCGGTCCAGGTCCTGGGCACCACCTACGACATCGACATGATCGCCGCGGTCGACTTCCTCACGCGCACCAAGGGCCTGGCCAAGGGCGACACGATCGGCCACGTCTACTTCGAGGGCGACTACGGCGCCAACGCCCTCGAGGGCTCGCAGTGGGCCGCGAAGAAGGCCGGTGTGAAGGTCGTCGGCCAGAAGATCAAGGCGACCGACACCGACCTGTCCGCGCAGGTCTCCGCGCTGCGCAAGGAAGGTGTGAAGGCCATCCTGATCAGCGCCGGGCCGGCCCAGACCGCGTCGCTGGTCGGCGTCGCGGCCTCCCGCGGTCTGAAGGTGCCCGTCGTCAGCAGCGCCCCGGGCTACGCCCCGCAGCTCATGAAGACACCGGCCGCACCGGCCCTCGCGGCCATGCTGAACGTGGTCAGCGCCGCGCCCGCGGTCAGCTCCGACCTGCCCGGCGTGCGCAAGATGGTCGCCTCCTACCAGAAGAAGTACCCGGACTCCCTCGTCGACTCCGGCGTGCTGTCCGGCTACAACGCCGCTCGGCTGATGGGCACCGACCTGGAGAAGGCCTGCGAGAACGGCAGCCTCACCCGCGAGGACGTGGTCAAGGCCCACCGCTCCCAGTCCAAGGTCGACGTCGGCCTCGGCACCGCACAGAACTTCTCCGACAAGGCGCAGCCCGCGAGCACCTCGACCTATGTGCACAAGCCGGACGCCAAGGCCGTGGGAGCCGCGGTGAACACGGAGGACGCCCGCACCGCACCAGGGGTCAAGGAGTACCTCGCCTCACGCGATTGACCGTGCCGCCTAGGATCGGCCCGTGATCGCCGACCTGCAGTGTGTGGTGCTGGACTGCACCGACCCGATGGAACTGGCCGCGTTCTACCAGTCGATCCTCGGGGGCACCGTCAACCAGCCGGACCGGCGGTGGGCGTTGAGCGACGCCTGGGCCACCTTGCACACGGCGTCCGGTGTCGTCCTCGCCTTCCAGCGGGCGGCGGACTACCGGCCGCCGCTGTGGCGGGACCCGGCCGGGCCGCAGCAGTTCCACCTCGACTTCGGGGTCGCGGACCTGGACCGGGCCGAGGAGCAGGTACTGGCCCGGGGAGCACGATTGCTGGACGGCGGCCCGGACGGGCGAAGCTGGCGGATCTACGCCGACCCGGCCGGGCACCCGTTCTGCCTGGTCCGCCACTGAGAAGCGGCCCCGGACCTCCTCAGCCGAACCGCAGGATGCGCGGGGCGAACGTGCCCTCGGGGCCGCCTGCGCGGCCGACCGACCACACGGTCGCCGTGCCCGGCACGGGCGCCAGCCGCAGCAGCGAGGAGTCACCCTCCCCGGCCACGGCCGGTTCGCCGTACTCGGTGAAAACCCGTCCGTCCCAGCCGAGGAAGTCCGGCCCCGGAACCAGGGGCGGAGAACTCTCCGGCGGGCCCCACTTCTGCGAGCGGGCCACCGACACCCAGGCCAGTTCGCCGGACGGGCCCGGTGCAAGGGAGGTGACCGAACCGAAGTCGGTCGGCATGGTCACCCGGTTCCACGTCTGCCCGTCGAAGCGCACCAGCAGGGGCGGGATCGGTTTGCCCACCGGGCCGCCGACGAACCCGCCCGTGCCTCCCGCCCACACCTCCGTCGGCGAGACCGCGAGCACACTGCCCACGGCGACCCGAGGGAATCCGTGCACGACCGTCTGCTGCCACGCCTGCCCGTCCCAGTGCGACACGGCCGCGCCCGCGGCGCTGTCTCCCGCGGCCCAGACGTCGTGGGCCGCCAGGATGTGCAGGCCGTACACGGACCCCGGCGGCACCGGCACGTCCCGCCAGCCGCGCCCGTCCCAGCACAGCAACGCCTGCGCGCCGTCCCGCGCACCGATCAGCCAGGTCTCACCGCCGCCGGCGACCACCTTGGTCAGCACGACCCCGCGCGGCGGCCGGCTCTCGTGCCAGGCGCCGTCGGCGAGAACACCGCGGCACAGGCGATGACAAGGCAGACGACGACCGCGCGGAGCCCGTTCACGAGACCTCCCCAGAACGCGAAGGCCGCTCACGTTAATGTCATGCACCACCCATGAACAGACAGCACACAAGCCCATCGGACGGTCATGTGCGGTGCTCGGGTCGGAGCCCGGGCACGGCCGCCGAAGCGAACGCCGGTCAAGTCCCCGGTCGTTGAACGCGGCGGCTAGCCGGTCATGAGCATCGCCCGGGCGACCTCGCCGACCCGTGTGTCGGGAATCGCGGTGGCGGCCTCCTCGAGGACGAGCAGCCGCGCCCCGGGGATCTCCCTCGCGATCGCCTCACCGTTGCCGACGGGGAAGAACCGGTTGCGACGGCCGTGGACGACGAGCGTGGGGACCGCGATCCCGGGCAGGCGCTCGCGCCAGCGCGGTGCGCAGTCGAGCCGGGAGAACACCATGCCCATCTGGTTGGCCGTCTGGACCGGGGCTGCGGTGCCGGGTGTGCGGTCCCAGACGCGGGCGGCGATCGCGCGGGCGGCGACGGGGTCGTCGCCGAGGATCTCCGCCCCGGCGGCGGCGAACTCCGCCACCGCCTCGCGGTCCGTCCAGTCGGGCATCGGACGCGCGAACAACCGGCTCATCGTCGCCCCGTCATGCTCGGGGAGGTCGTCGTCGGGCGGGCCCGGCGCCAGCGCACGGGTACCGACCAGGGTGAGCGCCGAGAACGCGCCCGGATGGTCGAGCACCGCCACCTGCGCGACCATCCCGCCGACGCCGATCCCCGCGAGGTGCGCCGGCCTCCCGCCGAGCGCGTCCGCGAGGGCCGCCGCGTCGGTGGCGAGGTCGCGCAGGGTGTAGGCGGGCGCCTGCGGGCGGGCCGTCGTCGACTCCCCGCTGTCGCGCAGGTCGTAGCGCACCACGCGGCGCCCGCCGGCGGCGAGGCGCTCGCACAGCGCGTCGGGCCAGGAGAGCATCGTCGTCCCGCCCGCGAGCAGGACGAGCGGCGCGTCGTCGTCGCCGAACGACTCGACACCCAGGGCGATTCCGTTGACGTCGAGAGTGGTCATGCGACTCACCGGAGGACGTCGTAGGTCAGGTGCGTCACGGTCGATGTCGAGGTCACGCTCCGTTGCACCAGCGTGCGCGGCGCTCCACCGGTGAACAGCGGGGTCCCGGCGCCCAGCAGGACGGGCGCGAGGTGCAGCGACAGCACGTCGACCAGCCCCGCGTCGAGCGCCGAGCCGACCGTGGCGCCGCCGCCCATCAGGATCACGTCGAGGTCCTGGCCACCGGCCGTCGACGCCGCTTGCGCCCGCTCCCGCGCGACGGCGACGGCGTCGGCCAGTCCGGTGGTGACGAACGTCCAGTCGAGGTCGGTGAGCCGCACCGACTCCGGCGGCGCGCTCGTCACGACGACGAAGGCGGGCTTGCCGACCTCGCCCGCGCCGTAGCCGACCGTGTCGTCCCAGCCGTGCGGCCCGTCGACCACCTCGAAGAGCCGGCGCCCGAGGACGACGGCGCCCGAGCGGGCCGTCCCCTCGCGCAGGAACCGGCGGTCCTCCGGGTCGTCGGAGAACGCCCACGTGTGCAGGGCCTCGCCACCGGTGCCCAGACCGTTGTCCGGGCCGGGGTCGGGGCCGGTGACGAATCCGTCGAGGGAGACCGAGATGTCAGCGATGATGCGCGTCATACCGGGGCAGACCCGATCCGCCGCGCGAACTCATCGCTCACTGCTCAGCGACTCCTGAGGGTCGGGTCGGCGGCCCGGTCCGCCGGAACGGGCGTGCCGGCGGACCGGGCCTCCAGGGCGTGTACGACGGCCACCATGTCCTCGTCGCCGTGGCCCTGCTGAACGGTCTCGTCGTAAAGGGCGTGGCACACGTCGAGGAGCGGGGAGGCGAGGCCGGTCCTGCGGGCGGCCTCGGCGATCAGGCGGTTGTTCTTCAGGACGTCCGCGGTGGCCGCCTGGACCGAGAAGTCACGTTCCAGCAGCTTCGGCGCCTTGACCCGGGAGACGGCACTGGCCATGGGGCCCGCGTCCAGGACGTCCCGCAGGAGACGCTGATCGAGCCTGTGCCGCTCGGCGAAGTGGAACGCCTCGGCGAGGCCCGTGACCACGGTGATCAGGAACAGGTTCACCGAGAACTTCAGCAGCAGCGCGCCCGGGACGGCCCCGCACACGAACGTGTCCCGGCACATGGGGGCCAGCAGCGGACGTACGGCCGCCACGGTGCCGTCGTCGCCCGCCAGCATCCCCACCAGTTCGCCCCGCTCGGCGGGGACGCGGCTTCCGGAGACCGGGGCCTCGAGATAGCGCCCGCCTACGGCCCGGATGTCGTCCTGGAGACCGCTGGAGTACTCGGCCGAGGTCGTGCCCATGTGGACGACGGTGCGGCCGGTGACCCGCACGGCGAAGTCCGGGGTGCCGCGTCCCAGCACCGTGTCCACGGCCGTCTCGTCGGCCAGCATGAGGAACACCGTGGCCGCCCGCTCGAAGACCTCGGCGCTGCTCGGCGCGACGTCGGCACCGACGGCACGCAGCGGTTCGCATCGCTCGGGGGTGCGGTTCCAGACCACGAGTCGGATGCCGGCGCGAGCGAGGTTCAGTGCCATGGGCCGGCCCATGACCCCCAGACCGATGAAACCGACGTACATGACGCTCCGCCTCCTCCGGCTCCCGCGGAGCCGGGCCACCGCTGTCACCCCTGACTATGACAGCGGTCATAGTAGCCGCAGCTATGACGGCGGTCATAGAGTGCGGTTCGGGGAAATCCGTGCGGTGAAAGGTGCTGGAGGTCGACGATGGGAAAGGCCGAACGGGGACCGCGCGAGCGGATGGTCTTCAGCGCGGCCCAGCTCATCCGGCGGGAGGGGGTCGCCTCCACCGGCATGCGCCAGGTCGCCGTCGACGCCGCGGCGCCACGGGGCTCGCTCCAGCACTACTTTCCCGGCGGCAAGACCCAGTTGGTCGACGAGGCGGTGGGCTGGGCGGGCGGATACGCGGCAGGCCGGGTCGCCCGCTTCCTGGCCGCACTGCCCGAGCCGACGCCGAGCGCGCTGTTCGCCGCGATGGTGCGTCAGTGGACCGCCGAATACGAGGCCGTCGGCTTCGCGGGCGGCTGCCCGGTGGCAGCCGCCACGGTCGACTGCGCGGAGTCGGTCCCCTCCACGCGGCAGGCGGCATCCGCCGCCTTCGCCACCTGGACCGGCGCGGTCGCCCAAGCCCTGACGGACATGGGCGTGCCCGAGGAACGGGCGGGCGCCCTCGCCACCCTCATGATCAGCAGCCTGGAGGGGGCGATCCTCCTGGCCCGGGCCGAGCAGGACGTCCGGGCCCTGACGACCGTGGCCCGCGAACTCGGCCCCGTCCTCGACGCGGCCGTGCGAAAGCGGAACGGCTGACCGGGTGGCTCGGGTCGGAGACGGCGACGGTGACGCACCGCCGGCGCCGACCGACACGCCTGCGCGCCTCGAACACTTCCTCCCCGACTTCCGACGCTCGTCCGTGGTCGAGCGCGTCACCGGATCGGCATGGCCGACCTGATGCGCCGTCCTCCGCCCGGGGTGACGGGTGAGTGGTCAGCCGCGGTGGAGAACGGCGGCCGCGACGACCGGTGACCCTCACCCTCCGGCACCGGGCGCGTCGGGTGCTACTCCTGGTACTGGGTGAGGTCGATGCCGTAGAGCGCGAGGTCGTGGCCGTGGACCGGGTGCTGTGCCGTTCCCTCCGCCTCCATGCCGAGCTTGTCGAGGACGTTCGCGGAGGCTCGGTCGCCCGCTCGGCACACGGCGGCCACGCGATCCAGGCCGCGGTCCTGCACGGCGAACTCCAGCGTGGCGTGCGCCGCTTCGGAGGCGTATCCCTGACCCCAGAAGACTCGCCCGAGCCGCCAGCCGATCACCACCTGGCCGACGATCTCGGCCGGAGCGTCGGCCACCGACAGACCCACGGCACCCGCCAGCTCACCGGAGCCCAGGAGTTCGACAGCGAACATCCCGAACCCTTCCTCGTCCCACTCCTCCTCCCAGGCCTCGATGTCCTCGGCGGTCCGCTCCAGCGAGCGCGGCCTGCCGTCGCCGATGCCCCGCATCACCACGGGATCGGCGTGGATCTCGGACAGGGGGACGAGGTCGTCGTCGAGCCATCGGCGCAGGACAAGACGCGGTGTGCGGATTTCGGTCATGGGCCCATCCTGCCGACGCGGCCCCGGGATGGCGAACTGCGGCCCTCTCGCCCGGAGGCCGACGCTCCGCGGCCGCCGCCCGAGCAGCCGGCCCGGGTGGCGGGGCGCGGCACTCCTCCGGGTCCTGAAGCGTGTTCCCCGGGGCCGCCTCCGCTTCACGTGGCGGTGGTGCGACCGTGCCCACCGCCGCCAGGAGCAGCACCGCCGCCGCGATGACGAGCAGCGCTCGCCCCGTGCCCAGCGGCACCAGCAACAGCGCGCCGAGCACACCGCCGCTGAAGATCCCGCCCACCGTGGCCGTCCACCGCGTCCTGGCCTGCCGTTGCTTCGCCGTCATCCCCCGCAGCGCCGCCCCCGGGCGTCTCAGCACGTCGTTGACGAGTCCGGCGATGGCCGTCTGGCTCAGCAGCGTCGGCATGCCCGGCACATGGACGCGCGGAGCGGTCGACGCGCGTACTCCCATGGCCGGCGCGACCAGTGCGACGGCTTTGCGGTCGTCGTCGGCGACGGCCCCGGTGCCGTGCTCCGCCAGGGCCAGTGCCCCGGCGGACGCCAGCAGCACGGCCTCGCAGGCCGGCCCGACCGGGAACCAAGGCCGCCCGCGCTCCGCCAGCCACGTCAGGACCGCGCCCCCGACGGCCGCCCCGACCACGAAGGCGCCGATCGCGGCGGCGGGCCGCGCCACCGGCACCGCGCCCTCCCCGGCCAGGGCGAAGGACGGGAAGAGCACGTTGCCGGTGGCCAGCGCGCAGAACACCTTCTCCATGGTCAGGAAGCTCACGGCGTCGACGGCCCCCGCCGGCACGGTGAGCACGGTCATGACGGCCACCCGCCGGACATCGGTCGCGAGCACCGGGGACACATCGGACATGGGGCCAGTGTGAGCAGCGCCGACGTCCCACCGGCGCACGGCGGCCGGGACACGCGGCCGATGGCTACGGCCGGGCTACCGGGGCCACTCTCCGCGTTCGCCGGGCACAGTGCCGGGTGTGGTCGAACGGGCCCCCGTGTTATTCAATGAGGAGTGCGGTCAGGGATCTCGGGGCCCCGCCGCACGGGTCCGCACACTGCCCCGGCACCGTACCGGGGATTGCTGAGAGAGCCGCATGGACTCCACACCCCCGCCCTCGTCCTCCTCGGCGTTCGACCTGGTCAGCCGCGCTCTGGGGCGCTACATCCCGCGCGGTGGAGCGACAACGGCCGGTTCTGCCGACGCGCGGGGCGACCGCCCCACGGGCCCACGGGTCCCCGACGACCCGACGGCGAGCCGTCAGGAGCAGATCCTCGGCGCCGTCAACCTGGACATGGACCTGTACATCACCCGCTGCAACCTGGACGCCCCCGTGTTCAGGGGCCTGGAGGCGGGGGCCGGGAAATCGTTCGTCGAGCTGCTGCCCCCGGGGGACGTGGCGACGGTCACACGGCGGTTGCGGCAGGTTCTCCAGAGCGGTGAGGCGCACGTCGCCCGCATCCAGCGCCTGCGACGTGGCGACGGTTCGGAGCTCGTCGTCTCGATGAGCATCCTGCCCGCCGCGGCGCCGGAGGAGGGCCTGACCGTCTCCCTGATCGCCATGGCCAGGCGGCTGCACCTCTACGCCGCCGAGACCGCGATCGGCACCTCGCTGGACATCGGAGAGACCGCGCAGTCCCTGGCGGAGTCCCTGCTGGCCTGGGGCGACGTCGCCGCCGTCGACCTCGACTTCGCCGTCTGGACGGGCGAGGGAGTGTCCGGGAAGGGGCAGGGGCGCATCCGCCTGCGGCGGGCGGCCCTGGTGCCGGACCGTGCGTGGCCCGAGGGGTACATGACCCCGGGCGACGACCTGCCCGGCGACGCGAGCCGCCTGCTGACCCAGGCTGTACTGCGGGACGACGCCCCGCAGACCATCGTCATACCCGACCGGGAGGCGGTCGAGCGGGTCTTCGGCAGCCCACGCGTCGCGCGCGCCCTGGTGCCCAGCGACCGGTCGGCGGGTGTGGCGTGCATACCACTGGTCCTGGACGGCACTCCGCCCGTCATGCTGGGCGTGGCGGAGGTCTGGCGCCGGGCCGACTGCCCCTTCCGCGACAGCGAGCTGTTCGACCTGCAGGAACTGGTGGCCAGGACCGCCCATCACGTCGACCTGGCTCGTCAGCACCAGCGTGAGCACACGCAGGTGCTGGCGTTGCAGCGCAGGCTCCTGCCGCGGACGGGCGGCGCCACCGTCGAGATCGCCAGCGTCTACCAGCCCGCCACCCCCGACAGCGCGGGCGTCGGCGGCGACTGGGTGAACAGCTTTCCCCTGCCCGACGGCCGAACCGCGCTGGTGGTCGGTGACGTCGTCGGCCATGGCCTGGGGGCCGCGGCGACCATGGGCCAGCTGAGTATGGAGGCCCGCGCGCTGCTGTCCGCGGGGCTCGCCCCCGACGAGGTGCTGGAGCACCTGGACGAGACCGTGTCGATGCTGGACGACGCGGACTCCGGGCTGGCGGCCGGCTACAGCGCCCTCGGGTCGACCTGCTGCATCGCCCTCTACGATCCGGTCAGGCACGACGTGGCGCTGTCCAGCGCCGGCCACCTCCCCCCGGTTCTGGTCTCCCCGGACGGGCACGCGGGGCCGCTCCCGGTCCGACCTCACCCGGGTCTGGGCGCCGAGTTCGCGCTGCGCGAGCCGTTCGACGTGTACACGTTCGCCGCACCGCCGGGTTCCCTGCTCGCCCTGTACACCGACGGTCTGGTGGAGGACCCCGCACTGTCGATCGACGAGGGCATCGGCAGGCTCGCGGGCGCCGTGTCCCTGGTGCATCCCTGGGACGCCCTGCAACAGGCCGTACGGCACATCGTCTCGGCGGTGGCCCCCGCGCGCCAGCGTGACGATGTGACCCTGCTGCTCGCTCGGATGATCGGCTACCGCAAGGAGGACACGGCGACCTGGCGACTGCCCGCCCGCCGCGACGCCCCCGCCCGCGCCCGCGCGCAGGTCTCCGCCCTGTTGAGGCAGTGGCGCACCCGGGACGACACCCGGTACAGCGTGATGCTGCTGGTCAGCGAGCTGGTCACGAACGCGGTGCGCTACGCCACCGGTCCCGTCACGGTCCGGCTGATCAGGTCCGGTCAGGGTCTGCTGTGCGAGGTCGGTGACACCGGCAACGGAAGACCGCGCGTGAGGCGGGTCGACCTGCTCGCCGACGGTGGCCGTGGCCTGAGCATCGTGCACCGGCTCACCACCCGGTGGGGGGTGCGCTGGACGGACACCGGGAAGGTGGTCTGGGCGGAGGTCGCGAGGTGACGCGGCTGCGCGCCGGGGACTACGCGGTGACGCCGGGGGCCCGTGGGCCGGCCCCCGGCGGGGCGCCCTCGCGCTAGAGCCACACGCCGTCCAGGGCCGTGGCGGTGAGACCCGGGGCGGCCGCGTACAGAACGGCGCGATGGCCCGGCTTCTGCTGCCCGGCGTCATGCGCCCGCCGCAGAATGTCGAACACGGCGGCGCCCCCGCGGTTGCCGCTGGTGTAGCTCTCCCGGCTGTAGTCCAGCAACCCCGCCGGCCACGCGTCGGGCATCGTCTGCTCCATGTACTCCAGCACCCGGGTCCCGCCGGGGTGCGCGAGCAGTACGTCGGGGTGCCAGGAGGTGGGGTCGTCCTGGTACCGGACGCGCAGCCACTCCCACATCGCGGTGACGGTCTGCTGTACGGCGCGCGGCCCGCGCCGGTCCATCACGAAGTGGGTCCCGTCCGCCCGCGTCTCCAGGCGGTGCAGATCCTGGGTGCCGGGCAGGGTGTGGTGCCAGGCGGCGTCCAGCCGCAGCACCGACTCGGGCCTCGGGCGGCCCGTGAGCACCGCGGCGACCGCGGTGTCCGCGAACAGCAACCGGACGATCAGGGACTCGAGGGTGTCGTCCGCGGGCTGGTAGGTCGTACTGAGCGCCTCCGCTATGACGACCAGGACCACCCGGTCGGGGTCGGCGGCCACGAGGTCCGCGGCCAGCGCCAGGGAACGGGTCCCCGCTATGCAGGCCCACTGCGTGGCCGGCAGCAGCATCACGTCGTCGCGGAGCGGAAGCTTGTTGGCCAGGGCTATGTCCAGGCCGGGAAGTGCTGGGGTCGTGGAGTGACTGGTGATCAGGCAGTCGACGTCCGCGGCGTCCAGTCCGGCGATCTGCAGGGCCCCGCGCGCCGCATGCTCACCGTAGGACTGCACGGCCTCCCACGCCGGCGCCGTGCGCTCCTGGACGGTCTGCGGCGCGGGTACGGTTTCGAGGGTGGCGATCACGCGGTCCACGTCCTGCCGGGTGAACCCGTCGCGCGTCAGTGCCTGTTGGGCCGGCTGGACGCCGACAGCCCGCAGTCCGTTGCCCTTGCCGGGTGCGACGGCTGCCTCCAGTGGCAGCATCCAGCCACGGGTCTCGATGCCGGTACTGGCGGCGATGCCGTCGATGCGAGGCGCCCACGCCGCTTGCGGATGCCGGTCGCTCACCTCCGCCACGATCTGGCTGGTCTTCACGGCGTGCTCGCCGTGTATCACGGCAGGGGGGCAGAGGTAAGCGGCCATGATGGTGCACCTTCCAAGGAGAACAGGGGGAATGCCACGCGTGCTGTGCCATGGGTCACTTTGGAGCTTCGCGCCCAAGAAGACGCCGATGAGGCCCATTTCGGGCGTCGGCATCCGATTCGAGCATGCACGCCAAATGGACATTTCCGCTGTGATGCAGACAACTTAGGCGCACTTTGAAGGGTGTGACACGCCTCACGACGACTCGGATTCCAGCCTGCGGTGCGGAAGTGGCGGAGAATCGGGGGCTGTTCGATCAGCAAGTGCTCCCGGATCCGCGCGGGCAGGCGAGCGCGTAGCCGGGCAGCGGTGCGCGGCGATGGGCGGAAGCAGACGGCCCGCGTAGAGGGAGAGGGTGTGCGGACCCGGCCGTTCGACGAGGGCGATGCCGGCCGCGCGGGTCAGCGGGGCGAGGTGCTGGGCGGCGTCGGCGCACGCCGCCGGGAGTAGCAGAGCCCGGTGACTTCGGTCAGCCCTCGGGCGATCACCTCCACCTCCCGCCCGGCCGGACGGTCCTGGCCCACGGTCAGAGCAGGGAGGGCAGGTCGACGGCGTGGCAGCCGGTCAACCCGGCCCGCGCGTACTGCTGTTTCTTCAGCAGCCCGCTGGGGGAGGGAGCACCGGCTGGAACGGCTGCTCGTCACGGCCCGGGCGGGCCGCCGCCACCGGGTGTACGGCATCCATCGGCCGCGGCGGCCCTGGACACGTCGACGCTGATCGCCGGGCGCTGGCGATGAAGGCGTGGATCGCACTCTGCCAGGGCGACAACCCCGCCGCCGCGACGTCCCTGGCCGAATGCCGTGCCGCGGCCCGGGAGTTGCCGAACGGCCCGGCCGCGCCGGATGCATCCGGAAACACCGCGCCCGTGACGGTGAGGTCGAAGCGCACGCGGCTCGTCTCCCGTGCCTCACCGACGGTCGGGGAATCCCCGCCCGGTCACGCTCTCTCCTCCGCCCGGCCGTCGACCGGAATGCCGAGCCGGTCTGCCACGCTGGTGAGGGCCGTTCCCAGCGGAAGTGAAACCCTCGTGAGGGAGTGCTGGTCACCTCGGGTCTGGTCCCGGTTGATGATCAGTACGGGCTTCCCGGCCTGGGCTGCCTGGCGGACGAAGCGGAGCCCCGACATCACCGTCAGCGAGGAGCCCAGGACCAGCAGCGAAGTCGCCCTGCGGACCAGTTCGCGGCAGTGTTCGACGCGCTGCGGCGGAACGGTCTCGCCGAAGAACACGACGTCCGGCTTCAGGATCCCGCCGCAGATCACGCAGGGCACCACGCGAAAACCTCCGACCTGTTCGTCGGTGAGATCGGCGTCACCGTCCGGATTGATTCCGGCCGCCACGGGCTCGAACCCCGGATTGGCCTCCTCCAGTCGCCGGGCGAGCTCACGGCGCGGACTGAAGGCGCCGCACGAAAGGCAGACGACCCTGGCCAGGGTCCCGTGGAGTTCCACGGCGTCCTCGCTGCCGGCGGCCTGGTGCAGGCCGTCCACGTTCTGCGTGATGACACCCGAGAGCAGGCCCTGTCGTCCGAAGGCGGCCACAGCCCGGTGCCCGGCGTTGGGGAGGGCCCGGCCGAAGCTGCGCCAGCCGAGGTGGCTGCGCGCCCAGTACCGGCGCCGGGCCTGGGCGTCGGCGATGAAGTCCTGGTAGGTCATCGGCGTGTGCCGGCTGAGGCTCCCGCCCTCGCCCCGGTAGTCGGGGATGCCCGACTCCGTGGAGATCCCCGCTCCGCTGAGCACCAGCACACCGCCGGTGCTCAGCGCATCGACGACCGGCTCCGGATCCGTGGTGCCCGGCGGCAGATCCTCGGCCGGGGTCCAGCTCAGGGTGGGGCGCATGCGCATGCGGTCAGGGTACGGAACGGCAGCCCGAAACGGCTGCCGCGGACCGGAGCGCACCCGGTCTGCTCTGGTTTCCGCGCATCGCAACGTCGTACAACGAAGCAGTTTCCGCTTTGGTGAATGCAACGTTGGCTTGTCGCTCGCTGGAAACAACGAACCAGCCGACCGAGGAGCACGCCGCGCGCCTCGGGTCACCTTCGGAGCCGCGCAGGGCCCGGACCACCCGGCGATCGCGGAGGCCGTTCGGGAGGTCGCCGCCCGCAACGACGAAGGGCACTGAGGGTGCGAGCGGCGGACGGACTGTCAAACAGGCTGCCCGTGCCGCCCGTTCCACCCCTCGGCTCCCGGTCCCATGGAGTCGACACCAGGAGGAGATGTTTGCTCGGGCGGAATCGGCGTACCCGATGAACTAACACATCCCTTATACGACGAAGCGGAGACGCACCATGGGCATCATTGCTTGGATCATCATCGGGCTGCTCGCCGGCGCGATCGCCAAGGCCCTGATGCCGGGCAAGGACCCGGGCGGCATCATCATCACCATGCTCATCGGCATCGCCGGCGGTCTGCTCGGTGGCTGGCTCGGCAAGGTGATCTTCGGGGTCGACTCGATGGACGGGTTCTTCCACCTTTCCACCTGGATCGCCGCGATCGTCGGCTCCCTGGTCCTGCTCGCCATCTACCGCCTCGTCACCGGCAACCGGCACTCGCACCGTCACGCATGACGCGTTGAGGCATACGCCTCAGGAGACATGGGCGGCTCCTTCCCCGGCACAGGGGACGGAGCCGCCCTGGCGTGTCCGGGCCGCGCGCTCCGCAACGACCGGGTCGTCCCCGCCTCGCTCAGGGAGGCAACCCTGCACGGCACGGCAGGCCCCTGGCCTCGAGGAGCGCTCAGCGTTTGAGCGCGCAGGTGAAGTCGTCGGAGAGCTTGCCGTTCAGCCGGACTGCCGAAACGAGCATCCCTTCCGCGATCAGCCTCTCGGTCTCGGCCCGTGAAAAACCGCATCCTTGGGCGATGAGCCGCACCGGCCGGACGGGAATCCGTGCCGCGAAACGGACCGCGACCTCGACCACTTCGCGGTCCCCAGGATCCGAACCGCCGGTGTCGAGACGCCAGGCGTCGTTCCAGTCGAGGGCGATGCGATTGCGGCGCCGCACGACCGAATCCTGCAGCAACTCTCCGCCAGGGCGGGGTCGTTGCCGTGCAGCCGGTCCAGCAGTTCGGGTCGTACGGAGCGCACACGCATCCGCTCCAGGACGGTGAGCTTCGCCGTTTCCTCGCAGGAGGTACAGAGCGCGAGGAGCCAGGCGTCGATGAGTTTGTGGTTCGCGTTGACACGGAACGCGCCGTCTGCCCGGAATCGCTGCGACGCGCACGCGTGGCAACGGCGGATGACGAGCGGCAGGCAGACGGGCGCGACCACCCAGGTATCGAGCACAGAAGTACACCGGTTCCAGTGAGAAGTCCGCAGCAAAAAGCAGCGCGGCGCGCAGGCGCGACGCGCGACACATCAGCGCTCGGAAGGTCTCACAGGGTGTACAACGGCACGTCCTTGCCCAGATGACTCGGTCCGTCGGCACGCTAGTGGCGAACGGCCGCGCGGTTCCACCGCTTCTCGAGCGGCTCACGGCGACGGGCTCCCCATCGGCGCCGTCAGTCTCGGTGCGTCCACCACCGCCATGTCGCTGCCGCCTGCTCGGTCAGGTGAAGCCGGGCGGGGCAGGGGTCTGCTGGAAGAGCTCGGTGGGGACGGTGTCGGCAAGGGCCCGGTAACCGGCGGGGTTGAGGTGAAGATGGTCGCCGACGTCGTAGGCGGGGGAGAGCCGACGGATGTTCCGGGGATCGCGGACCGCCTGGTCGAAGTCGATGACGGCGTCGAATCGGCCGCTGGTGCGGATCCACGCGTTGACCGCCTGCCGGGAGGACTCGTGGAGGCCGGCGGCGTCGTCGTAGCCGTTCCCCTCGAAGGGGGTGAGCGTGGCTCCGTAGACGCGGATGCCCTGGGCGTGTGCTCGGGTGATGATCTGCCGGTAGGCGTTGACGAGGTCGGCCGTGACCTGCTCCGCCGTCGACTCCGAGGTTCCGCCGGGGATGTCGTTGATCCCCTGGAAGACGAGGAGGCGGCTGACGCCGCTCTGGGCGAGGACGTCACGGTCCAGACGGGCCAGCGCGTTGGGGCCCGGGCCGTCGTGCAGGACGCGGTTGCCTCCGGCCGCTTGGTTGAGGATCGCGATGTCGGAGGTGGCAGGCCGGGACTGGAGCCGGTCGAGGAGCTGATCGGGCCACCGGTCGTTTCCGTTGGTGGTGGATCCGCGTCCGTCGGTGAGTGAGTCCCCCAGCATCACGGCCGCGGCGGTGGTGCGGGTGGACCACGCCTCGAGGCCGCTGAGGAAGTACCAGTGATCGACCGGGGTGGCGCCGGGCAGGTCGCTGTCGCCGAGGTGGTCACCGGACAGCATGTGGGAGGTCGTTCTCGAGCCCGGGTGTGAGGTGATGGAGCCCGATGCCTGGCCGTCGGCCAGGTAGAGCGTGACGGTCAGATTGCTCCCCGGCCGGACCTCGAAGTCCAGTGGGTCGCTGACCGCCTGAGCGCCCTTCGGAATGTCGATGCCCGCACGCCCGCCGAACGTCACCGGACGCGCACTGCCGGGCACGACGGCGCTGACGCCCGCCTTGCCGTCCGCCGGGTGTGCCATGGAGGCGGCGGTGACGGGCAGGTCCGTACCCCCGAACGCGTTGGACAGGCGTATCCGCGTGTACCGGCCGCCCACGGACACGCGTACCGTCTGGCGCAGTGTGGCGTCCACCAGGACGCGGTCGCCCCGGGTGAACGGAGCGGGCGGCAGGTCGGCGGGCTCGGTCAGTTGGGGCACGGCGGTCCATGTGGTGACCCAGTGCGCGCCCTTCGTCGTCGGGCTGGGGTAGCCGGACGGGTGGGTCGCTTCGGCGCGCGCCGCACCCGCCGCCGCGGAGGCGAAGGGACCGGTGGCCGCCACAGCCGGTGTGACGACGACACGCCCCGAAGCTGATCTCCGTTTCATGAACGGCATTCCTCCGTCTGCGCGGGTATGTGCTTCGAACCGGTCAGGCCGGACCTCGTGAAGTGGAAGCGGTGGTGAAGGGGAGACGCAGGCGTTCACGTAGAAGGACTGATGACATGGGTGCGAACTGCCTGGGGAATGTAGAGCTGCTCGCTCGTCAGGGTCAAGGAGCCTGCGACGTGCGGTGATGCAGGGGACGCGAGTGGAGGGCGGGAGAGTGTCCGTGTGTCCGCACGCGTGTGGAATTCCCTGGCGTCGGCGCGGCGCATACCGATCGACGGCCGAAACATCGCGCTGCCGTAGTGACCGGCCACGGCCCGATGCAACCCCGTCATCCGATCGGCTCGGGTCTTCGGCGGCCCATCAGGCGCTGAGAGCCTCGTGGAGGGTTTCGCGGCAGTCGAGGATGGTGTCGATGCCGACGATGTGCATCGTGCGCTTCACGGACTCGCCCGCTGCGGTCAGACGCAGCCAGCCGCCGGCTTCGCTGAGCGTGCGGTGGGCGGTGATGAGGATGTTGATGCCGGTGGAGTCCATGAAGGTCACACCGCTCATGTCGACCACCACGCGATGGCACGCGGCATCGGAGAAGTACAGAGCCTGCTGGAACCGGTTGCCGGTGTGGTGATCGATCTCTCCGGTGAGCGTCAGGACGCGGATGCCTTCCATGGTGGTGGAGACGACCGACAGCTGGTCCGACCTCTCAGCTGGTTCGGGGTTCGTCATATCTCCCTCAGCCATGTCGGTGATACTGGCAGACCGGAAATGTGTACCGGGCGCTCCCTGCATCGTAGGGCCAACGCCGCCGGATGGCGGAGCCGACGACGGGCGCATCGGAGCGTCGACCGCGCTCACCCGGGTACGCGGAACGTGTGTACGGGGAGCGAAGGCAGCGATGAGGGAACCAGAGCCCTCGGGCCGTGAGGACGCGGCCCCGGCCGGGCGTGCTTGGCAGACCAGTGTGGCTCTGGACGGGGCCGGCACCGATATCGCTCAGGCCCGGCACCTGGCTGCGGACTTCCTGGCCAGGGGGCAGGCCGAACGAGGGCTGAAGGTCTCCCGGCGAGGCCTGGATCTCACGCAACTCGTGGTCAGTGAGCTGGTGACCAATGTCTGCAAGTACGCACCGGGCCCGGCACTGATGAACCTCCGCGTCGATGGTGATGTGGTCGAGGTGACCGTGTGGGATTCCGCCCCGGTACTGCCGGTGGCCAGGGGTGCCGACGCCGGCCGGGTGGGCCAGCACGGCCTGGAGATCGTGATGACGGTCGCCCAGGACTTCGAAGCGCGGCTGGAGCGATTCGGCAAGAGCGTCACCGCCCGCATCGCCCTGACGGACGACCCTGCCGACACGCCCCAGAACGACCGGCACTAGGTGTATTGATCACGAGGGTTGTTGACACGTACGGGTCTTGATCATGGCGAAGACCTCCGGTGTGGTGGAGCTGTCTAGGACTGCACCGCACGGAGGTCTTCGTGTCCCACCGTAATGCCCGGCTGACCGTTCACGGCAGGCGGCTGCTGGTCGAACGTGTCTGTGCCGGCCGTCCGGTCGCGCATGTCGCGGCCGAGATGGGCATCTCCCGCGCCACCGCCCACAAGTGGGTTCGTCGCTGGCGGGCCGAGGGCGAGGCACCTCAGCCGCGGTCAGGGACGCGGTGGCCAGGAGTGCGGCCGCGGCCGTCCCCGTCGGCGGCAGCCGGTCCCGAAACGGCTTCCGCCCCGCGCCCGGGTTGCCGGTCTCGACCCGTGGCCCGGGGCATGCTGGTTGCCGTGACGGCGGTACGGCACTCGCGTGTGCCGCGACGACCGACCCGGGACGCACCACCGGCGGCCCGGGGTGAGGCAAGGGGCATCAGGTGACGGACCACGGGCGAGCGGACCAGCCCTCCGGCACGGAGGCCGGTGTACTGGCGGACCGTCTGAAGGAGCGCATCTACGCGACCATCACGATGATCGCCGTGGTGGTCGGTCTGTCGCTCGGTGACGTCGGTTCCCTCGGCGCTGTCGCCACGGTTGTGACGACCGCACTGGGTCTGTGGCTCGCGGCGCTCGTCGCCGACCAGCAGGCGCACCGCACCGTCCACCGCCACTTCGCCACCGGCCACGAGCTTCGCCGCATGCTGTACGTGAGCAGCCCACTGCTCTCCTGCGCCGCAGGCCCGGCCGTGCTGATCGCCTTGGCGGCGCTGGACGTCCTGTCCTTGGACGCCGCGCTGTTGGCGGCGGCGGGAGTGTGCGTCGTCTCGCTCTTCCTGTGGGGCTGCCTGGGCGGGCTGCGCACGGGAGGCGGCGCCCTGGCGGCGGTGGTGGCCGGCCTCGTGGACGCGGCGATCGGTGTGGCGGTCGCCCTCGTGAAGGTGGCTGCCGGGCATTGAGGAGGCGCGACCGGGACCGTTGGCGGCCCGCCGCGGCCGACCGGCTCTCAGGATGCGTCCTCGTAACGGGTGGCCATCGCGGCTGCGCGATCGCGCAGCGCGGTACGCAACGACGCCGGGGCGAGGGCCTCCGCGTCCGTGCCCAGCCGCCACAGCGCCCACTCGGCGTGGCGTAGATCCTGGAACGTCACGTCGAGCCGCAACCAGCCGTCTGGGCCGGGTTCCGTCGCGCGGACGGCCACCACGCTGCTGAGCAAGTCCTCGTGCCGCTTGGGAGCCACCCGTATCCGCACGACGATATGGCCGTCGGCCAGAAACCGCGCGCAGCGTTCCTGCCAGACCCGGTCCAGCTCGACCCGGTCCGGTCGCTGTGCCGGTTCGGGGAGTTCCTCGGCCGCCGACACCCGCGACAGCCGGTAGGTGCGGTCCGCGGCGGCTCTCGTGGCCAGCAGGTAGCCACGGTCACGTACGGTCACCAAGCCGATCGGGTCCACCGTGCGCCATCGCGGTGGCTGGCCGGTGGCCGCGTAGTGGATGCGTAGTTTGTGTCCGGCGAGCACCGCCCGCCGGATTTCGGTCATGACCGTGCCGGGCACCTCCTCTGTGACCGGCCGGCGGGAGAGCAGATCGGTCTCCGGCTCGACGAGAAAACGCCGGGCCGCGTCGCTCGTGGTGGCTCGATGATCTTCGGGAAGCGCGTCGACCACCTTGCGCATGGCCGAAGCGAGCGCCGAGCCGAGGCCGAATGCCTGCTCGCCGCGCTGCGATCCGGCGGTCAGCAGGGCAAGGGTCTCGTCGTGATTCAGTCCGGTGAGCTCGGTGCGGAAGCCGGGCAGCAACGCGAACCCGCCGTGCCGACCGCGTTCGGCGTAGACCGGTACGCCGGCCGCGGACAGCGCCTCGATGTCGCGCAGCACAGTACGAGTGGACACCTCGAGCTCGCGGGCGAGGGTGCCCGCGGTCAGCCGGCCGCGCTGACGCAGCAGCAGCACCAGCGAGACCAGCCGATCGGCGCGCATGCGGGAACCGTATCGAATACATGACGAAGGGTGTCGTGCTTTGTTGGAAGGCTGCTGTGCACCGACGTCGACCACGACGACGGCAACCCGATGCTTCGAGGAGCTGATGTGGCAGTGGAACGCACGGCAGTCAACCCGGTGACGTGGTCGGTGGAGAAGGGCTTCAACCAGGGTGAGATCGTCACCGGGCACACCCGGACCCTGTATTGCTCCGGACAGACCGCGATGAGCGGCGACGGCAAGCCGGAGCACGAGGGCGACATGGCCGCGCAGTTGGCGCTGAGCCTCGCCAACCTGGAGGCCGTGCTCGGCGCGGCCGGCATGTCCCTCGCGAACCTGGTCCGGCTCAACGTCTACACCACCGACGTGGATCTGCTGTTCCCGCACTACGGCGTACTGGCGGGGCGATTGGCCGCGGCCGGGGTGGCGCCCACCACGACGATGCTCGGGGTGACCCGACTGGCGATCCCCGGCCAGATGGTCGAGCTGGAGGGAACCGCCGTGGCGTGAGGTGACCTTGCGGCCCGTCGAGCTGCCGCGCTCGGCGTCAGCGGTCAGTGGTCCGCGTCGTCGTTCTGCGCCTGCGTCTCGGGAGCAGGGGTCGGCTCGGACGCCGGCGCACTGTAGAAGACTGACCTGCCCTGCTTGGTGCGCTCGGCCTGGCTCTTGGCGACGAGTCCCTCAAGCGTGACGCGGACGACCTTGGCGGCGATGTCGCGCTTGGGATGTGCCTTGCCGAGCGCTGTGGAGATCTCCGCGGCGGATCGAGGTTCCTTCTGGTCGGCGAGGTGCCGCCGGATGAGCTCCACGAGGGTGGGCTGAGCCGCCGCCTTCGAAGCGCCCGCCTTCGAAGCGCCCGCCTTCGCGGTGCTCACCTTCGCAGCACCCGCCTTCGCGGTTTCCGCCCCCTCGACCGGGGACTTCTTGGCGGTGCTCTTGCGCGGCGCGGCGGAGGAGGCAGGTGCCTTGGCCTTCCCGCCGGATGCGGCACCGGCCTTCTTCCGCCGTGGAGAAGGAACCTCGACCCTCTCGGGCTCGGTGGTCTGCTCGGCCTGAGCCTTTGCGATACCGAGTGCCTTCTGCACGTTCACCAGTACGGTGTGGTCGCGCTGCAGAGCGGCGAGCTGCTCCTGCAGAGCGGCGATCTCCGCATTGATGCGTTCCTGTTCCTTGACGTTCGACTCAAGGTCGCCGGTCACCTGGTTGATGTACTGCGATGCCAGTTCGGTGGCGGGAACTGTTGTCTCGGGCATGGTGGTGAACCTTTCCTGGGCGTGTGGCCGTGCCGCGATGATGCCTGCTCTCGGGCAGGAGTCTCGTCGGTCGGCAGCAACGCCGCATGTGCCGCAAGATGCCTTGGTGTAGTGATGGTACGGACAAGAGAAGCCGGTTGTTCCCGTCGAGTGATGTTCCTTTGCTCGGCACGACCCTCGGTACTGTCATGCGCGGTGTACAACAGGACTGCTGCCGACGGGAGTTGTCTCCTGCGACCGGGGCGGGAGGTGCCCGAAGATGTCAGCGACAACCGCGCACCGCGAAAGGGTGGCGGGACAGTCCTGCCGATCACCGCGGCCGGAAGAGCCCCGGCGCGGATCGCTGACCAAGCGGACACGGTTCAGGGAGCACCGACGGCCGGTGACGGCCGGCCAGGACGACTCGGAACCCGCGGCAGTCGGGCAAGCGCCCTATCGGCGGTTGGCGCGGGGGGATTGCGCGCGTCGGGGTGGCTCCCACGGGGTCCGGTGGCCCTACTGTCGGATCCGCTACCGAGGAGGACTGCTCATGCGCAGCGTGACCTATTCGATGGGCGTCTCACTGGACGGCTACATCGTCGGGCCGGACGGCGGCTTCGACTGGACGACGCCGGACGACGCCGTCTTCCGCTTCTGGATCGAGGAGATCCGGGATGTCGGCGTCCATCTGCTGGGACGACGGCTGTACGAGACGATGCTGTACTGGGAGACCGCCGCTCAGGACCCCTCGCTCGACGACTCCGAGCGCGAGTGGACCGCGCTCTGGAATCCCCTCCCGAAGGTGGTGTTCTCCACCACGTTGTCGGCGGTGCAGGGCAACGCCCGTCTCGCTTCCGGCGGTCTGGCGGAGGAGATCGAGCGGTTGCGGGCCGAACCGGGGGAGGGCGACATCGCGATCGGGGGCGCGACCCTCGCCGCCGAGGCGGCCGCACTGGATCTGATCGACGAGTACCGAACCGTGGTCCACCCGGTGCTGGTGGGCGGTGGCATTCCGTTCTTCCCCCGGAACGAGCGCAGGGTGGATCTCGAACTCGCCGAGACCCGCACCCTCAGTTCGAAGACGGTGTACCTCCGTTACCGCGTGGTGCGGTAGGACGGGCGCTGGGACGCCGGCCGGCGCCTGCCGACTGATGCCGTACCGGGGGTGCCGAGGACCTGGCGCCCCGTTCGGCCCATGGGTTCTTGGCGCGTTGTGGCCGTGACCTGTAGCTGTACCGGCATGAATCACAGATCAGTCAGGCCACTCGGGGTCTTCGCCGGTGTGGTGGCGCTCCTTCTGGGGTGTGCTGGACCGGGGAACGCCGCGGCGTACGGATCGGCTCGGTCGGCCGTGTCAGCACGGGACACCTATAGCGGCGAGGCCACGTACTACGACGTCGGCCTCGGCGCCTGCGGCACTTTCCACCAGAACACCGACTTCGTCGCGGCCCTCAACACGGCGCAGTACAGCCCGGACCTGTGCGGCAGGAAGATCCGGGTGACCGGCCCGGACGGCCAGGTGGACGTCACCGTCGCGGACAGTTGTCCGGGCTGTGGCCATGGCGACCTCGATCTGTCACCGGCGGCGTTCCAGGAGATCGCTCCCCTCAGCGCGGGGAGGATCGCCGTGACGTGGACCTTCCTCTGACAACCGACAGGCGGTCGGCACAAGCCTCTTCACCGTCATGTCGGCACAGGCCCTTCACCGTCACAGGGCCGGGGACGATCGCGCACCGGCTACCAGGACGGTAGCCGTCGTATCGTCATGGCGCCGCAGACGATCGCGCACCGGCTCCCGGAGAGCCGACGTCGTGCGGGACCGGGCCGCCCCCGGCCGGTATGCGCCCACACCACCGGTGCGCACCCGTCCGCGCGGCATGCGTGGCGGATCAGGGGGTACTGGCACGGCAAGCGGGGAGTGAGGGCGAGGCCAGTGGCATGTGCTGTTGATGGTGACGGATGTACAACACCGGAAGGGCATCTGACGCGCGTCGGCATTGCCTTGGGCGGTGACGACGGCTGCATCGCGGACGCCCGCCAGCACGCCGTCGCCTTCCTCGACCAAGCCGGTGACGACTATGGCCTGCTGGTGCCGGCGCGCGCGATGGACCTCACCCAACTGGTGGTCAGCGAACTGGTCACCAACTCCTGCAAGTACGCCTCCGGACCCGTTCTCGTGGAGTTCGGCCTCACCGTACGCGCGGTGGAGGTCGTCGTGCGGGACAGTGACCCGACGGTGCCCGCGGCCCGGGCCGCGGACCCCGGCCGGATCGGCGGCCACGGCCTGGAGATCGTCGAAGCGGTGACCGACGGCCTGTCCATCGATCGGGAGGCCGTCGGCAAGCGCATCACGGCCCGCATCGCTCTGGCCGAACCCGAGGCCGTCTTCCCCGGAGGCCCGCCGCTGTAGAGGGTCACAGCCCCCGAAGGTCTTGCGCAGGCCGAGTGTGGGCGCTTCCACGGCGACCTCTCGCCGTCGTCCCTTCCCGATCCTTCCGGGGTCTGCGGCTGCGGAGAGGGCGGTGCCCGCAGGCACCAGGGCCCTCCAGGACGGCGGCGGGGGACCTCGTCCCGTCCGCCGCTCGTCATGGGCCGGGCCGCCTCCGGCCACGGCGAATCGGGTTACCGCCAGTGACGCAGAAGCAGCGCCGGAGCATGACGCGTGAGCCAGGCGCCGGCCAGCCCGATCGCCGCCCCGGCGGCGACGTCGGTGGGATAGTGGGCACCCGACTGCACCCGCTCCACGGCCACCATGGCGGCCGGAACGGCGCACAGCGCGCCCGCGACCGGCCAGACGGGGATGACGGCGGCGGTGAAGGCGACTGCGGCCGCCGTGTGCCCGGAGGGGAACGAGGAGGAGTCGGGGCGGTCGGCGACCTCGTCGTGCGGGATCCACTCCGCGGGCGGCCTGGGGCGGTCGGCGAGCTGCTTGCACAGGCCGTTCGACGCCAGCTGTGCCACGACCATGGCCCCTATCCCGGCTGCCGCCGCCTTGCGGCCCCGCCATCCGCCCAGCCAGGCCATGGCCGCGGCGGCCCCGCACCAGAGCTTGGTGCTCTCCGCGCACTCCTCGACCGCGGACAGCGCCTTGGCGACTCTCGGCGGGGTGCGGGAAGCCGCCCGCTGGGTCAGAACGCGATCAGCCTCGAACAAACTCGTCAGCTCTGTCATGAACTGCGGTTATCCCGAACGCTACGAGGTAAGCAGCCAGGCCTTCCGAACCTGTCCGGCATCCGCCGGACGACGGTCATACCTCGTCCAGCCGGCGCAGGTCCTTCTCGGTCCACTTCCTGGTGTCGCGCGGCTGGGTGTAGGGCTCCTCGTGCGGGCACAGCCCCCCGGCGATCGCCCGCTGCCGGACGATCTCCGCGTCGAACTCCAGGCCGAGGAGAATCGCCAGATTGCTGATCCACAGCCAGACGAGAAAGACGATGACACCGGCCATGGTGCCGTACATCCTGTTGAACGACGCGAAGTTGGCGACGTAGAAGGCGAAGGCACCGGACGCGATCATCCAGATGACCAGGGCGAGGAAGCTGCCCGGCGTGATCCACCTGAACCCCTTCACCCTGGCGTTCGGGCTGGTCCAGTACAACAGCGCGATCATGATCGTGACCAGAAGCACCAGGACGGGCCATTTGGCGATCGACCACGCCGTCAGCGCGGTGTCGCCGATCCCGAGGGCCGTGCCGGCCTGGCGGGCCAGGGCGCCGGTGAAGACGACCATCAGGGCGCTGACGACGGCGAGTACCAACAGCGCGACCGTCAGCCCGACCCGAACAGGAAGGATCTTCCACATCGGGCGGCCCTCCGGCATGTCGTAGACACGGTTGGCCGCGCGGATGAACGCGGCCACGTATCCGGAAGCCGACCACACCGCCACGACGATGCCGACGACGGCCATGATCGACCCGATACCCGCGTTGCTCTGCAACTGGGTGACGGCGCCGGTGATGATGTCACGCGCGGCGCCGGGAGTGAACTTCTCGAGATTGTCCAGCATCGCGTCCGTGGCGGATTTGCCGGTGAGTCCGAGCAGCGACACCAGGACCAGCAGCGCGGGGAACAGCGACAACAGGCCGTAGTAGGTCAGCGCCGCGGCCCGGTCGGCCAGCTCGTCGTCCCTGAACTCACGCAGGCAGCCTTTCGGCATCGCCGCCCATGCCGTCTTCGGCAGCTTCGTCGGCTTGTCCGGTGCGCGCCGCTCCACCGCGGGGCCGGGGCCCACTTCCTCAGGCGGCGGGATGTCCGGTTCGGTTGCGTCGTCGCTGCCGTGGTGCTCTTTCCACCCGGGAAGTTGCGGCTTCATACCCGTCGAGTACCCGCGGGCGTCGGCTCAACCGGGCTACGGGGGCGGCTGGGGCGGAGGACATTCGCCCCCACGGGCAGCACCTCGTGCCGGGGCGGGCGCCCCTGGCCGGCAGCCCTGTGGCGGCGTCAGGCTGCCTCGCCGCGTTGGGCGGAATGCCTGGCCGGACTCCGTTCGGTACGGAACGGGGCGGCGCTGTGCACCAGTCGAAGGTGACGCTTACGCGCGTGTCGGGCCGCCGACGGGCGGGCCGACAGGCGGTCCTCGACACGATCCATGACATACAGCAGCACACCCAGAGCCGGCAGCAGCAGCAAGGCGACAGTGATCACAGCCCAGTTCCCTCCGGTCGGTGACATCCGGGTGCCCGCCCAGGCTCCGTCGGCGGCGGAGAAACGTGAGGGTCTTGTGACCGCATGGTGCAGGTGGCGCGTGGCCCCCGGGCTCCGTGTGCCGCCCGCGCATGGAACGCGGTGGCGGAAGCATCCGAGGGGGCATGGAGTGCGCGATCTACCGAGAGCAGACGGACGAGTGCGAAATGATCGAGTGCCGGTCGAAGGGCGAAGAATGCCAGGTCGTCCTCGACCGCCTGGCCGCGCTGAAGCCGGACGAGTTCGCCTGGATCAGGATGGACGAACCGGACCAGGACGAGCTGCAGCGACTGGGCGAGTACCTGGAGCTGCACCCCCTGGCGATCGAGGACGCCGTCCAAGCTCATCAGCGACCCAAGCAGGAGCGCTACGGTGACGTACTGGCGGTCGCCGTGCGGACACTGTGGTTCGTCGAACAGACCGAGGACGTCGAAACCGGCGAGGTGATGATCTTCCTCGGTCCGTCCTTCGCGCTGAGCGTCCGGCACGGTGCGGCCGACCCGACGGCGGAGGCTGCCGCCCGGCTGGCGGACGCCCCGCAGATGGCACGTCTCGGACCGGTGAGTGTCCTGCACGCGGTCATCGACGTGATCGTCGACGCCTACGCACAGGCGGCGGCACAGGTCCGCTCGGACCTCACCGAGCTGGAACGGTGCGTGTTCTCGCCCTCCCGCGACGACCTGACGGAGCAGATCTACTCACTCAAGCGGGAGGTCGTGGAGTTCCGCGACGCCGTCCAGCCCCTGGTGCCGGTGGTGCATGACTTCACCACACCGCGGGACGCCTGGCCGCGGCAGATGGTGCCGTACTTCCGCGACGTCGCGGACCACCTCACCCGCACCGACATCGAGGTTCACGCCTTGGACGACCTGCTCGGCTCCGTCCTGGACGCCCATCTGGCGAAGGTGAGCACCTGGCAGAACGACGACATGCGCCGCATCAGCGCGTGGGCGGCCATCCTGGCCCTCCCCACGCTGGTCGCAGGGGTCTACGGCATGAACTTCGCCGAGATGCCCGAGCTGGACTGGCGTTACGGCTATCCGTGCGCGCTGGCCGTGATGGCCCTGGGGGCCGGACTGCTGTACCGGGCCTTCCGCCGCAACGGCTGGCTGTGACACGCCGACCCTCTGCGCGGTGCAGCCGCCGACCGTGACCGCGACCCACCGCGGGCCGGTGAGGACCGGCGTATGGGGCCCCTCGGTCAGCGGGCGAAGAAGCCGGCGAGGGAGGAGGCGAGCGCCTCCGGCGCTTCTTCGGCCACGTGGTGTCCGGAGTCGATGCCGTGACCGCGTACGTCCGGTGCCCACCGGCGCCAGATCTTCAGCGGGTTCCCGTACAGTTCTTCGAGGTCGTCCCGGAGCGACCAGAGGATCAGTGCCGGGCACCGGATCCGCACTCCGGCGGCGAGGTCGTCCTCCTCGTGTCGCCGGTCGACGGTGAGGCCGGCCCGGTAGTCCTCCAGCATCGCCCGGACCACGGCGGGGTTCCTAGTGGCCATGCGCCACTCGTCGTGGTTCTCCTGTCCCATGCTCCGCGGGTCGCCGTGATACCAACTGTCCGGGTCGGCGTTGATGACCCGCTCGGGGATCTCCGGCTGGGCGAAGAAGAACCAGTGCCACCACTGCGTGGCGAACTCCGGCGTGATGCGGGACAGATGTTCGGTGAGGGGCAGGCAGTCGATCAGTGCCACCTGGGAGACCGCGTCGGGATGGTCGAGCGCGAGACGCAACGCGACATAGCCTCCGCGGTCGTGCCCGGCGAGCGCGAACCGGGCATGGCCGAGGGAGCGCATCACCTCGACCACATCACCGGCGACGGCCCGCTTGGAGTGAGCGGCGTGGTCCGCGGTGGGCGCCGGGCCGGTGGAACGGCCGTACCCCCGGAGATCGGGGCAGACCACGGTGAAACCTCGCCGGACGAGGAGTGGGGCCACCCGATGCCAGGTCGCGGAGGTACGCGGATGGCCGTGCAGCAGCACCACCGGCGGCCCCTCCCCGCCGTGGCGAACGAGGATCGATGCCTCATCGACCTCGACCTGCCTGACCTCGAAGTCCTCGAACAAGGCCCGAACCTCCCGTTCCCGTCGACGTGTTGTCGGTGGGCGCCGGGCAGCCCCGGGCACTCACCGGACAGCACAACCCTAGGGGCGTGTGGTGAGTCTTGTGAACGATCACGTGAGCTGCCCCCGGAGGCCGGGGCGTTGAAGGACGTCATCGAGGGCAAGTGGGTGAAGTTCAGCACCAAGAAGATGGAAGAGGCCGTCGCCAAGGGCCAGGAGGCCGAAGGCGGTCCCGCGCCCGCGCCGTCCCTCGATGCTGCAACGCAGAAGAAGCTCGTGAGGGCGCTTCGCGAGGTCGTCGCCCGTGATGGGAAGTTCAAGACGACCGGCGACGGCGACGGCACCGAGCACATCGTCGCCACGGCCCCCTTCCGTACGCTGATCACCGACCTGCTCGGTGAGATCGCCTGCCGGCGAAGGACCTGCCGCCGGGCATGGGCCTGCCTACGGCCGAGGACCCGAAGGACGTTCCCGACGCCAAGGTGACGGCGGACTTCACGTTCAAGGACGGCGAGCCGTCCCAAGTGGAGGCGGACCTCGCCGAGTTGGCCGAGGGCGCCGCGGTCAAGAAGCTGGGTCTGACCGTGCGGCTGCGCGAGGGCGCCAAGCCCACCGCTCCGGCCGGTGCCACGACGCTGGACCTGAACGGACTCATGAGCGGCTTCTTCGGGGTGCCGACGTTGAACGACGCCGAGTTCGGTGAGAGCCGTCCTCCGCGACGGGGACTTCCCGCCGGACGAGATCTGATCGAGCCAAGTGAGGAATCAGGCCCAATTCCCGGAAAAAGAGTGAAGAAACCAGGGAGATCGGTCGTGTTTTCTTCGCATCGCCGGGCACGAGGAGTGACGGAGGTCGATAACTATGGTTCCCCTGCTTCTCGTTCTGCTTCTGGCTCTGGTCCTCTTCGGCGCGGGATTCGCGCTGAAGGCACTGTGGTGGATCGCCGTCATCGTGCTGGTCGTCTGGCTGCTGGGCTTCGTGATGCGCAGCGCGGACACAGGAGGCCGCAAGGGCCGCTGGTATCGCTGGTAGCCCACCGAACCGCTGCCGGCCTGTGGGCCCCGGGATCACCCGGGGCCCACAGGCATGTCCCGCCCCACCTCACGGCAGTCGCCCGGCCGTCGTGGTGCACGGCGACGGAACAGACGGCGTCGGTGTGTCCCGGGGGCCGCTTCGACGGCCGGACTCCGGCGACGGGACACGGGCGCCGGGCACGTCGGTCGGAGCGTAGATCCTTCAGGTGAGGTGGTTCGTCCGGGCCGGTCCGGCGTTGCCCGCAGCGCGACGCAGCCGGGTGAAGCCTGAGGCGCCGTCACCTTCCCGGGGCATGGATGAGGATCTCCGCCGTATCCGGCTGGGTCGGCGGCATCGATGCGCTGGAGGCGAGAGTGATGAACGAACGAGCCGGACGGACGGGCGCCCACACCATCAGTGTCCCGGTCCTCATCGTGGGCGGCTCCCTGGTCGGCCTGTCGACCTCGTTGTTCCTGGGACGGCTGGGAGTACCGCACATGCTGGTGGAGCGCCACGCAGGCACCTCCATCCACCCACGAGGCCGTGGCAACAACGTCCGCACGATGGAACTGTTCCGGGTGGCGGGTGTCGAGAAGGCGATCCGGGACGCGGCCGCCACCCTGGCCGTCAACCACGGCATCCTGCAGACGCCCACCCTGGTCGGCGACGCGGGCGAGTGGCTGTTCAGGGACATCGACCCGGGTGGTGGGCTGGCCCGCTTCAGCCCGAGCGCCTGGTGCCTGTGCAGCCAGAACGACCTCGAACCGGTCCTGCTCGACCATGCCCGCGAGCACGGGGGCGACCTGCGGTTCTCCACCGAACTGATGTCGTTCGACAGCGACGCCGCGGGAGTGACCGCCGTGGTCAAGAGCCGCGAGACAGGTGAGCACACCACCATCCGTGCGGACTACCTCGTCGCCGCGGACGGCCCGCGCAGCCCCGTGCGTGAGCAACTCGGTATCGGCCAGAGCGGCCCCGGCGACCTGTTCCACAACGTCAGCCTCACGTTCCGCTCCCGCCGTCTCGCCGATGTCGTGGGCGACCGTCACTTCATCGTCTGCTACCTGACGAACCCGGAGGCCGACGGCGCCCTGCTGCCGGTGGACAACCGCGAGAACTGGGTCTTCCACGCCCCCTGGCACCCTGAGCGCGGGCAGGCCTTGGAGGAGTTCACGGACGAGCGGTGCGTCGAACACATCCGCCGGGCGGTCGGGGTCCCCGACCTCGACGTGGAGATCACCGGCAGGGCCCCCTGGCACGCCGCTCAGCGTGTCGCCCGCAGCTATCGGTCGGGACGGGTCTTCCTGGCCGGTGACTCGGCTCATGAGATGTCCCCCACCGGCGCCTTCGGTTCCAACACCGGTATCCAGGACGCCCACAACCTGGCCTGGAAGCTGGCCGCGGTGCTCGACGGCTGGGCGGGGGAGGACCTGCTGGACACCTACGACGCGGAGCGCCGTCCCGTCGCCGAGGCCACCAGTGCGCGGGCCGCGGTCCGGTCCGCCGAGCACAGCCACCCCGGATTCGCCGCGCCCCCCGCGGCGGGCGGTGGTGGCCCTCAGAAGGGCATCCTCAACGTCGCCCTCGGCTACCGCTACCCGCAGGGGGCCGTCGTCGGCGCCGACCCTGAAGTCCCGGTGGTGCCGGAGCGCCTCGACCTGACCGGCGGCCCCGGCAGCCGGGCCCCCCACCTGTGGGTACGCCGAGGGGACGAACGGATCTCGACGCTCGACCTCTACGAGCGGTCCCTCGTGCTGCTCAGTGACGCCACTGAGCCGAACGAGTGGCACGAGGTCGCCGTGCGCCTCGCCGACAAGCTGTCCATTCCGCTCAGGTCGTACCGGGTGGGCACCGGAGCTGAGGCCGACCTGGTGCCGGAGGACGCCGCCGACTGGGCGGAGCGCCATGGGACGGGTCCCGGGGGCGCCGTGCTCGTCCGGCCCGACGGGTTCGTCGTGTGGCGGTCGCAGGGGCCGGACGCGGATGCCGAGGCGGCGCTGCACGAGGTGCTGCGGACCGCGCTGGCAGTCGCCTGATCATCCTGGGGATCCGATCGCGCAGCCGGGGCCGGCTGCGGCGCGATCTGGTCCCGGTCGGGGCGAGCCGACGGGCGGGATGTCGGCCGCCCCGACCGGGACAGAAGACCGGCGGCGCCGTTTCCCGTGATCGGTGTATGACGAAACCATCGGGACGCGAACATGTGCTCGTCACCTGTGCGGGGGAGTGCGACCGGCAGGCCGAGGACCGCGCGGATCGCCCGCTCCGTCTGGGCACTTCTCGTCCCGGGCGTCCCCGCCCCGTCACTCACCTACTTCGTCCGAGTCGCGCGATGTGCGGAGACGGCAACAGGATCGAGGAACGCTGACGTCGCACCACGGCGACCAGCGCTCACTTTCCCCTCCGCGAAGGAGATGTGCGCAGGATGACCACCACGTCCGAACAGGTGGCAGGTTCGCGGGCGCGTCAGGCGTCGCACCATGTCTCCCAGTCCGTGTTCGACGGTTCCCGGCTCCGAGTCGTCCTGCTGGTCGACGTCAACGACGGAGCCCAGCAGGAGTTCCTCGAGGCCTACGAACAGTTGTGCAATCAGGTCGCGTCCGTCCCCGGTCACGTCAGCGACCAGCTGTGCCAGTCGATCGAGAACCCCTCCCAGTGGCTCATCACCAGTGAGTGGGAGAGCGCCCCGCCGTTCCTCGCCTGGGTCAACAGCGAAGAACACGTGCGAATGGTGGAGCCGCTGCACAGCTGCGTGCGCGACACCCGGTCGTTGCGCTTCCACGTCGTCCGCGAGACCGGCGGCCCCGCGACGGACGCCGACCGGGCGGACCGCCGGCTCCAGACCGCCCCCAGGATCGGCGACGGTGTGATCCGGCACGCGCTCACCTTCACCGTCAAGCCGGGCAGCGAGGAGATCGTCGCCAAGATCCTCGCCGACTACGAGTCGCCCGAGCCGAAGGTCGACGACACCACCCGGCTGTGCCGCACCTCGCTGTTCATGCACGGCAACCGGGTGGTGCGGGCCGTCGAGGTCCGGGGCGACCTGCTGGCCGCGCTGCGTCACGTCGCCCGGCAGCCCGAGGTGCGGGCCGTCGAGGAGGCCATCAATCCCCATCTCGAGCAGGACCGGGACCTCAACGACCCCGAGTCCGCCAGGGTCTTCTTCACCCGGGCCGCACTGCCGGCCGTCCACCATGTGACAGCGGGAGAGCAGAACCCCCGGGCCGAGCGGTACGCCCTGTACTACCCGGCGCGGCCGGAGCGCGGAATGCGGCTGGCCGAACTCCTGGCCCGGCGTGACGAGGCGGCGGCGGACGACCCGCGCAGCCCGGTGCTGCGCAGCACGATCTTCCAGCGCGACGACGTCGTCGTACGGCTGATCGACGTACGCGGCCGACTCCAGGACGCCGACCCCGGCCTCCTTCTCGGTCTGTCCGACACGGCGCAGGTGGCCGAGCTGACGACGCTCCTGGAGGACGCCGCGGGCATGGACGCGCCCGTGGCGAAGGACGGCGGCCTCGACCGCCTCCTCGAACGGGCGCGCATGGATCTCGTCACCGACCGCCGGTCGCCCGACGCCTGACCCGCCATCAAGCGGGAGGGGCGGTGCCTGCCTCTCCCGCGTCGGTGCAGCACCCCAACGGAGGAACCCGTGATCACATCTCGTCCCAACATCGTGAGCCTGAGCGACGTCGAGCCCAACCGCCGGCGAGGCGGTGACCTGCGCGCCATGCTCACTCCGGCCGCGGTGGGCGCCACCAGTGGATTCATGGGCGTGGCCCTCATCGAACCCGGCGACCGCATCGGTGAGCACTACCACCCGTACTCCGAGGAGTTCGTGTACGTGGTGTGCGGACAGCTCGAAGTGGACCTGGACGGGGAGCCGCATCCCCTCCAGCCCGAGCAGGGGTTGCTGATTCCCGTCAACATGCGCCACCGCTTCCGCAACGTCGGCAAGGTGGAGGCCCGGCTGGTCTTCCACCTCGGCCCCCTGGCGCCGAACCCGCCGCTGGGCCACGTCGACACCGAGGAGACGGAAGCCGAGGCCGCGGTGGTGGGAGCGGAGGCGGCCGAGCGACGTCAGGTCCGGTCATGACGAGGCGGGTGGTGGTCACCGGCATAGGCATCGTCGCTCCCGGCGGCATAGGCGTGCCGGCCTTCTGGGATCTCCTGTCGGCCGGGCGCACGGCGACTCGGGCCATCACGTTCTTCGACCCGTCCGGACTGCGCTCGCGGATCGCCGCCGAGTGCGACTTCGACCCCCTGGCCCACGGCCTGGAGGTGCGCGACGTGGAACGGTGCGACCGCTACATCCAGTTCGCCCTGGTCGCGGGGGACGAAGCGGTGCGGGACGCGGGTCTCGACCTCGGCGCCGAGGACCCGTGGCGGGTCGGCGTCTCCCTGGGCACCGCGGTCGGCGGCACGACCCGGCTGGAAAACGACTACGTCCTGGTCAGCCACGGTGGGCAGCGCTGGGACGTGGACCACCGGGAAGCGGGAGCGCACCTGCAGCGCGCCTTCACGCCCAGCACGCTCGCCTCCACCGTGGCGGAGCGGTTCGGAGCGCGGGGCCCGGTGCAGACCGTCTCCACGGGCTGCACGTCCGGGCTCGACGCGGTCGGGTACGCCTTCCACACCGTGGAGGAGGGCCGGGCCGACGTCTGTATCGCCGGCGCCTCGGACTCGCCGATCTCCCCGATCACCATGGCCTGCTTCGACGCGATCAAAGCCACCTCCTCGAACAACGACGACCCGGCGCACGCCTCGCGTCCCTTCGACGCCGACCGCGACGGATTCGTCATGGGAGAGGGCGGCGCCGTACTCGTCCTGGAGGAGCTCGAGCACGCCAGGGCCCGCGGCGCCCAGGTGTACTGCGAACTCGGCGGCTACGCCACGTTCGGCAACGCCTACCACATGACCGGCCTCACCAGCGAGGGCGTGGAGATGGCCCGCGCCATCGAGGACGCCCTCGACCACGCACGGCTCGACCCCACCGCGATCGACTACGTCAACGCGCACGGGTCGGGCACCAAGCAGAACGACCGCCATGAGACGGCCGCGGTGAAACGGGTGCTGGGCCCGCACGCCTACGAGACGCCGATGAGTTCCATCAAGTCGATGGTGGGCCACTCCCTGGGCGCCATCGGAGCGATCGAACTCGTCGCCTGTGTGCTGGCCCTGACCCACCAGGTGGTACCGCCGACCGCGAACTACCAGACACCCGACCCCGAGTGCGACCTGGACTACGTCCCACGCGTCGCCCGCGAGCGCAAGCTCGACAGCGTGCTCTCGGTGGGCAGCGGATTCGGCGGCTTCCAGTCCGCGGTGGTCATGAACCGGCCGAGGGAGAAGACACGATGAGCGAACCTCGCCCAGGGCGCGCGGTCGTCACGGGAATCGGTGTGATCGCGCCCAACGGAGCCAGTACCGAGACCTTCTGGAAGTCCACCAGGGAAGGCCTCAGCGTCCTGGACCGGGTCACGCGGGAGGGCTGTGAGCAGCTGCCGCTGCGGGTCGCGGGCCAGGTGCGCGACTTCGATCCGTCGGCGGCGATCGAGGAACGCTTCCTGGTTCAGACCGACCGGTTCACACACTTCGCGATGGGCGCGGCCGACCTCGCGCTGGACGATGCCCAGCTCCACCGGGCCGAGACCGACGGCGCCCCGTATTCCGTGGGCGTGGTCACCGCGGCCGGCTCCGGCGGCGGCGAGTTCGGGCAGCGTGAACTCCAGCGGCTGTGGGGCAAGGGCAGCCGCTTCGTCGGGCCCTACCAGTCCATCGCCTGGTTCTACGCCGCGAGCACGGGCCAGATCTCCATCCGCCGCGGCTTCAAGGGGCCCTGCTCGGTCGTCGCCGCCGACGAGGCCGGCGGTCTGGACGCCCTCGCCCACGCGGCGCGCGCCGTGCGGCGCGGCACCGATGTGATCGTGGCCGGGGCGACCGAGGCGCCGATCGCCCCCTACTCGGTCGTCTGCCAACTCGGCTACGAGGAACTCAGCACGCTCGACGACCCGGCCCGCGCCTACCGCCCGTTCACGTCCGCGGCCTGCGGGTTCGTGCCCGCGGAGGGCGGAGCCATGGTCGTGGTGGAGGCGGAGGGCATGGCCCGGGAACGGGGCGTGCGGGTGCGGGCCCACCTGGCCGGGCACGCGGCGACGTTCACGGGCGCCTCCCGCTGGGAGGAGTCCAGGGAAGGACTCGCCCAGGCCGTCCGGGGAGCTCTCGCGGAGGCCGACTGTGCCCCCGAGGAGATCGACGTGGTCTTCGCCGATGCCCTCGGCGTGCCGGAGGCGGACCGCGCCGAGGCCCTGGCCATCGCCGATGCTCTCGGCGCCCACGGCACCCGGGTGCCCGTCACGGCGCCGAAGACCGGGATCGGCCGGGGTTACTGCGCGGCGCCGCTGATGGACACCGCGGCGGCGGTGCTGTCGATGGAGCACGGCCTGATCCCGCCCACCCCCAACGTCTTCGACATCTGCCACGACCTCGACCTCGTGACCGGCCGCGCCCGGACCGCCGAGGTACGCACGGCGCTGGTGCTGAGCCGCGGACTCATGGGGTCGAACTCGGCGCTCGTGCTGCGGCACGGCGTCACCGGCGCCTCGTCCTGAGGAGCCACGGAACAACAGAGGAAGGGAATGGCATGACGGACCGCATCACTGTGGAAGAGCTGGCCGAACTCATGAAGAAGTGCGCCGGTGCCCCGGTCACGCCGGAGGAACTCCGGCGCGACGGGGCGGACTTCGAGTCCATGGGCGTCGACTCATTGGGCCTGCTGGGCATCGTGGGCGAGCTGGAGAACCGGTACGGCACGCCGATGCCCACCGACGCCGAACGCTCCAAGACGCCCCGGCAGTTCCTCGACCTCGTCAACAGTGCCCTGATGGCAGGAGCATGAGATGGCCGGACACACGCAGAACGAGATCACCATCGCGGCACCCGTGGACCTGGTCTGGGACGTGACCAACGACCTGGAGAACTGGCCGCAGTTGTTCAGCGAGTACGCCTCCGTCGAGATCCTCTCCCGGGAGGGCCGCAGGACGACCTTCCGGCTGACGATGCACCCGGACGAGAACGGCACCGTGTGGAGCTGGGTCTCCGAGCGTGAGCCGGACCGCGAGACACTCACCGTCAAGGCCCGCCGGGTCGAGACGGGTCCCTTCGCCCACATGGACATCCACTGGCGGTACGAGGAGGTACCGGCCGGCACGCGCATGGTCTGGACGCAGGACTTCGCGATGAAGCCGGACGCGCCGGTCGACGACGCGTGGATGACGGACAACATCAACCGGAACTCGAAGGTGCAGATGGGCCTGATCCGCGACCGTATCGAGAAGATCGCCGCCGAGCGCGGTGCCAGCCCCGGTCTGACCGACTGAGCCGGACGGAGAACAGACCCATGCACCAAGCTCTGATCGTCGCCCGGATGGCGCCGGGATCGGCTCCCGACATCGCCAAGGTGTTCGAGGAGTCCGATCGCGGGGAGCTGCCGCACCTGGTCGGCGTGACCCGGCGCAGCCTCTTCCAGTTCGGCGATGTGTACATGCACCTGATCGAGTCCGAGCGCGAGCCCGGACCCGCCATCGCCGGGATCACCGGGCATCCCGAGTTCCGGGACGTCAGCGAGCGGCTGTCCGCATACGTCAGCGCCTACGACCCCGACACCTGGCGTTCCCCGAAGGACGCCATGGCGCAGCGCTTCTACCTCTGGGAGCGCGAGCCGGCCGGCTGACCACCGCCGGCACTCGACGGCCGCCGGGTCCGCAGCGTCGCGGACCCGGCGGCCGTCGGTCTGCCCGCAGCGGGAGCCCCGGGATCACCGGGTCCCACGGGGCGCGGTCGAATCAGCCGGGGATGTGGCAGTCGAACGCGTGCAGGTAGGGGTTGACCGGGCTGATGTCGTCGATGACCAGGCCCGCCTCGGTGAGCCGGTCCACCATGCTCTGGGTGGTGTGCTTCGCCCCACCGACGTTGAGGAGCAGCAGCAGGTCCATCGCGGTGCTGAACCGCATCGACGGCGAGTCGTCGACGAGGTTCTCGATGACCACCACCCGCGTCCCGGGGCCGCCGGCCTCGCGGACGTTGCGCAGGGTGCGGGCCGTGCTCTCGTCGTCCCACTCCAGGATGTTCTTGATGACGTAGACGTCGGCCTTCACCGGGACGGCCGTCCGGACGTCGCCGGGCACCACGTCGGCACGGTCCGCGAGGTCGCCGCCCGCACGCAGTCTCGGCACGGCGTGCTCCACCACGCGGGGGAGGTCGAGCAGCGTCCCGCGCATGCCCGGGTACTTGTCGAGCAGGCTGGCCACCACGTGACCCTGGCCGCCGCCGATGTCGGCGACCGACGCGCATCCCGTGAGGTCGAGGAACTCCGCGACGTCGCGAGCCGACTGCACGCTGGAGGTCGTCATGGCGCGGTTGAAGACGTCGGCCGACTCCGGGGCGTCCTCGTTCAAGTAGGGGAAGAACTCCTTGCCGTACAGATCCTCCACCACGTTGCGGCCGGTGCGCACCGCCTCGTCCAGCTTCGGCCAGACGTCCCAGGTCCACGGCTCGGTGCACCACAGTGCGATGGCGCGCAGGCTGTTGGGGTCGTCCTCGCGCAGCAGCCGGGAGACGTCGGTGTGCGCGAACGTCCCGTCCGGGCGTTCGGCGAAGACGCCGTAACAGGACAAGGCCCGCAGGACGCGTCGCAACGGGCCGGGTTCGGTCTTCACCGTGGCCGCGATGTCCTCCACGGCCATGGGGCTGTCACCGAGGGCGTCGGCGACGCCCAGCCGGGCGGCCGCGCGGAGGGCGGCGGCACATGCCGCCCCGAACGCGAGCTCCCGCAGCCGCATGGACGGCGGAGGAGCGGGCTGAGTGGTCGTCATGTGCCGCCTTTCTACTTGCATTCCACGTGGGTCATGTGAAGCACGAGGGTGTCCGCGCGGTCGTGGCAACCCTCAGGTTCGCGCAGCTCGACGGTGGGCGCTCAGCACAGGCCGGCGGGCTTGGACGACAGGCAGGAGTTGCCGTGGAACGTGTTGTCCTTGCCGAGGTCGGTGTTGACCAGGTCCGCCGGGGAGTTGCCCTGCAGCAGGTTGTCGCTGATCCGGTTCCGCTCGCTGGGCGTGCCGACAAAGCTCTTGAACACGACGATGCCGCCCGACAGCGGGGACGTGCCGATGTTGTCCCGGATCTCGTTGCGGGTGATCAGGTTGTCGTCGGTGCCGGTCAGGACGATGCCCGAGCCCTGCAGGGCGTCCAGCCGGGCGGTCTTCGGGCAGGACTTGTTGTTGCGCTCGATGCGGTTCTCGCGCACGGTCACGAGGCCGGCCTTGGGCTTGTTCTCGTCGCCGACGACGAAGAGACCCGCGCAGTTGCCGGTGAGGTGGTTGCCCGCGACGGTCAGGTTGCGCAGCCGGCGGACGGTGACACCGATCCGGTTGCCCTCCAGCCGGTTGCGCTCCACCACCGTGCCCCCGGTCTCCGCGGCTCCCTCCTCCTCCGTCACCGTGTTGGCGAGGAAGAGGCCGGCGTCGCCGTTGTCCCGGGCGATGTTGCCGCGGAACACACCACGGGCCGAGCGCTCCGAGGCGATGCCCCACACCCCGTTGCCGACCGCGGCGACGTTGCGCACGGTCAGCTCGTCGGCCGCATGGGCGTGCACCCCGGTCTTGGGGAAGCCGGTCACCGTCAGGGAGGCGATGGTGACACCGTCGACGGTGTGGTCCTTCGTGCCCGTGACGCAGATGCCGTTCCCGGCCGCGGCGCAGTTGTCGGCGGCCTTCCCGGTGCCCGATCCGCCGCGGGCGGCGCTCGTGCCCGCCCCGGGCCGGAGCACCGTGCCGTGGCCCATGCCGCGCAGGGTGATTCCGGGCGTGGCCACGGTGACGCTTCCGCGGTGGGTGCCGTACGCCAGCAGCACGGTGTCTCCCGGCCGGGCGGCGTCCACCGCCTTCTGGATCGATTCCCCGGGTCTCACCAGATGGAGCGTGTGGGCGGCGGTCGACGGAACGGCGCCGAGGCCTGTCCCGAGGAGCGCGGCCGCGCACGACAGGTATGCGATATGGCATTTGTTCATACCGCGCAGGGTATGTCCGTGAAGGGCGTGAACCAGTGATATGGGCCATCCGGTGGCGTGGCCCTACGAGGACGTACCGGGCCGGTCCGTGTGGTCGGGGTGTCCACCGGTGCGCCGCTCTTCCTTCAGCTCGGCCTCGTACAGGTGGTCCTTCCCGTCGGCCAGTTCCTGGCGGGCCTTCCTTTCCGCGGCTTTGAACGGCTCGTAGTACGTGTCGTTGTAGGCCTCGATGATCTGGAAGGTCCAGTGCCCCGGAATGACGTTGCGGCCCAGGATGTCGTGCCGGACCCGTTCCGCCCATTCGGGGTGTCCGGCCTCGCGCAGAAGGTCCACCGCGCGGTCCAGCTCGAAGTCGGCCCCGCCGGTCAGTTGGTGGAAGGCGTAGAGGTGGCCTCGCGCGCGTTCGGTCGTCTCCAGGGCCTTGGACAGGGCGCCCAGGGCTCGCACGGTGGTGTCGGTCGTGCCGGGCGGGCGGCGGTGGGCTGCGTCGGGTCCCTCGTGGTGATCACTCATGTAGGACTGAATGCCCTGCCGGCTGCCGCCCGCATCACCCGCATTCGGGCGATGCCGCATCCGCGCCCCCGGACACCGGTCGCCCCGTGGGTGCATCCGGCGTACGGGGTGGCCTCGAACGGTGGGTGAGGGTTCGGGACGACGTCCCGTTCGAGTGCCTGCCGACGCGAGGGATACGGGAGGCGGCGCACTCCCGGGCCCCCGCGCGGCGGCGCGGAGGGCCCGGTCCGCAACACGCCGCGGCAGGCACCGTGGACGCCGGCCCGCCGTGACGCCCACGTGGAGCACCCTGGGCCGCGCGTCGCCGGGCCCGGCGTCCGCTCAGCGGCGGTGTCCGCCGAGCAGAGTGCACACCGCGTTCTCCTCGACCGCGCGGAGCCGTTCCAGGAGGGCGGGGTCGACTGCCCTGTTCACCTGTGTGGTCAGCGAGAAGGTGAGGGAGTTGCGGCCGTCGGGGGTCGCGGCGATCAGCTGGGTGTAGCCCGGGAAGTTGCCGGTGTGGCCGAGTACGGTCCCGCAGCGGGTGTCGTAGCGGAAGATGCCGAGCCCCGCCCTGTTGCGGCCGGGACCGGCCGGTTCGGAAGCGCCCTCGATCCAGCGGCGCTGCTCGCGCAGCACGGCCTGCGACGTGAGCCGTCCGGCGGCGTAACCGCGGATGAAGCGCGTCATGTCCCGCGGAGTGGAGACGATGCCGCCCGAGGCCCACACGCCGGATGCGCTGAGCGCCTCGCTGACGTCCTCCGGCGGCTCGACGGCGTAACCGTGCATGTACGGTTCCGGCATCTCGTAGCCCAGGGGGAGGCTCGTGTCGCGCAGGCCGAGCGGCCGGTAGACGATCCGGCGCAGGAGTTCCTCGTACGGCCACCGGGTCGCGGCCTCCGCCATCAGCGCGACGGCGATGTTGTCGGAGTTGGAGTACCTGTACCGCGCCCCGGGGCGGAAGCGCAGCGGTTCGTCCGCGACGAAGTCCAGCAGTCGGCGGGGGTCGAAGGTGCGGCGCGGGTCTTCCTGCAGCAGTGCCAGGAACTCGGGGTCCTCGCTGTAGTCGGGCAGCCCGCTGGTGTGGTTCAGCAACTGCCGCAGAGTGACCGAGCGCCAGGCGCGCGGCAGCCCGGGCAGCGTACGGCCGATGGTGCTGTCGAGGCCGAGCGCGCCCTCCTGCACCAGACGCAGTGCCACGGCGCCGCTGAACGCCTTCGCCGTACTGGCGATCCGCATGTGGTCGGTGGGTTCGATCGGGCGGCCGGTCTCCAGGTCGGCGACACCGGCGCGCAGAACACGCGGGGCGCCGCCCCGGTGCAGTACGACGATCACCCCGGGTGGTCCTGCGGGAGTGGCGACCAGCTCTTCGAGCTGCCGTTGCAGGGCGTCTTCACCGGTGCCGCCGGAGCGGCCGGCAACGGCGCCCGCGGACGGGGCGAGGAGCAGCCCGCCGAGGCAGGAGGCGCCGAGCAGGGCCACGAGGGACAGCCGCAGGAGGCGAGGACGAGGGCGGGCACCGGTACGGGTACGGGCGCCCGGGCGGGGGAGGGGCATGAGGGTCCCGGAAGGGTCGGAGGGCCAGGAACTCCCTCAGCATCGGCGGGGACCACGCTCACGCGCTCGGCGAGCTTGCTCTGTCCGGCCGCGCGGCCGCTCTCAAGGGCAGGTCCGGCCCACCCCCGGAGCACTCGCCGATGCCGGGGTCCCTCCCGGCGCTCAGAAGGCGTAACGCACCCGCAGCCACGGCGCATGGCGTTCGATCAGGGTGCGCAGGGCCTGCACCGCCTCACCCTTGACCGTGTTGCGGTAGCGGAGGTTCAGGGCACCGTTCTCGGAGCGCTTGGCCTGCTGGAGTTCCGGCCGCCACAGGACCTCCTCGGCGCGGGGATGCCAGCCGAGGTTGACCTCGTGCAGCTCCCGGTTGTGGGTGAGCATGATCACCTCGGCGGCGGCTTGCCGCTTCACCCGCTGGGGCAGGACGTCGTCGAGGTGGACGAGCAACTCGGCCCATGCCTCCTGCCAGCCGGGGCGGACGACCACGGGGGAGAGGTTGAAGTGGACCTCGTACCCCGCGTCCAGGAAGTCCGCCGCGGCGCCGATACGCTCCGCGACGGGCGAGGTGCGCACATCGAGCAGCCGGGCGTCGTCCGGCGGCATGAGCGAGAAGCGGATGCGGGTGCGGCCCCGCGGGTCCAGGGCCAGCAGGTCGGGATTGACGAACTTGGTGGCGAAGGACGCCTTGGCCGTGGGCCACTGCCGGAACGCGTGCACCAGATCCGCGGTGTTGTCGCAGATCAGCGCGTCCACCGAGCAGTCGCCGTTCTCCCCGATGTCATACACCCACGCCTTCGCGTCGCACTGGTTCGGCTCGGGCTTGCGACCCTGCCGTGCCACGTGCCGGGCGAGCTGGGCGATGATCCGGTCGACGTTGGTGAAGACGGTGATCGGGTTGGCATACCCCTTGCGCCGGGGCACATAGCAGTAGGCGCAGGCCATGGCGCAGCCGTTGGACGTGCCGGGGGCGATCCAGTCCGCCGACCGGCCGTTGGGGCGTGTGGTGAGGGTCTTCTTCTCACCCAGGACCAGCGTCTCCCCCTTGATGCGCACCCAGCGTTCGATGTTCCCCTCGTTGCCGTGCAGGCCGGGGACGCGCCAGTGGGACTCCACCATCGTCACCCGTGCGTCGGGGAAGCGGGCCCGCACCTGCCGCCCCCGCGGGGACGCGGCAGCGGCGGGCTCGGCGTAGATCTCACGCACGGGCAGCAGTCGGCGGGCCGTGGGGGAGCCGCGGAAGGACGGCCGCTGGTCGGTCACCGCGGGTCCAGGGGCGAGGGCGTCGAGCCCGAACAGTGAGCCGGAGTCGTCGTCCGGGCTGCCGGACGGGTGGTGCATGAGTGCTCTTCCGTAGGAATCGGGGCGAAGGATGAAGGGATTCGATTCCCGTCACTCAACTGTACGAGGGGGCGTGGCTGAGCGCCGGGAACAGCGGGGCGCGTGGGTTCCGCCCCCGAGGGAACCCGTCGCTGCGACGGACCCATGACGAGAGCGGGGTGACCGCAGATGTCGAATCCACAGCAGCCGGAACAGCGACGCAGCGGCAAGGGCGGCGCGACACCGCAGGACAGCGCCGACATCAAGGCCGGGCAGGACCGGACCGAAGGCGGCCGGGCCCATGGCCAGGACAAGGGTGACAAGGGCGGTGGCGAAGGCGGAGGCGTGCCGCCGGACCAGCGGCCGGAGCACCCCTGATGACACGGCGTGAAGCCGGTCGGATCGGCGCTGAGCCCGGCTGGCGTCCTCAGCCGTTGTGCTGAGGCCTCGCTGAGAAGGGCCGCCAGTTGTGCTGCGACCTCACCGACCGAAGGGCCGCCAGGTGTGTCCTGGCGGCCCTTCGGCGTGGGTGCTGCCCGCTGCGACGGCCGGAGCGCCCACCGCAGGGAGGGGAGCCCGCGGCCGACGCGTCCATCGTTACGCTCCGCGCGAGCTCCGCCCCGGGCCAGCCGCCCGGCCGGATGACCGCGCGGACGCAGCCGTCGCCCTTCTCCTTGAACATCTCGTAGGCCCGCGGCGCCTCCTCCAGGGACACCGTGTGGGTCGCCAGATGGGAGGTGCTCAGTTCACCGGCCGCCAATCGGTCCAGCAGCATCGGGATGTATCGCTGCCCGTGCTGCCGGGCGCCCCGGATCGTCAGGCCCTTGTCGATCACCCGCGCCCAGGGGGAAGGCCGTGGCCATGACGCACGCCGCACCACGGTGGTGGCCGCGTTTCCGGCCGGTGCCGGCGGGCACTCGCCGCGCCATGAATCAGAGTCGTCCACCGATCGCTGACAGCTCGCTCGCTCTCCTGGCCAAGGGATACGCATGGCTGCCCGACCGGAGGCGCCGCACCGACGCCCCACTCGTGCGCACCCGACTCATGGGACGGCAGGCCGTCGCCCTGCACGGCCCCGAGGCGGTGCGATTCTTCTACGACGAGCGGAATGTGGAGCGGCGGGCAGCGCTGCCCGGGCCGGTGCTGAGCTCGCTGTTCGGGCACGGAGCCGTGCACACCCTGGACGGGCGGGACCACCGCGTGCGCAAGGAGATGTTCCTGTCCCTCCTCACCGGGGCGGAGGCGGTCGCCGGTCTGGTGGACCGCGTCGCAGCGGAGTGGGACGAGGCGGTGGAGTCGTGGCCCGGCCGCCGGGTCGTGCTGTTCGACGAGACGAGCCGCATCCTCACCAAGGGCGTGTGCCAGTGGGCCGGACTCGTCGTCGAGGACCCCGGCCCACTGGCCCGGGATCTGGTCGCCATGGTCGACGGTTTCGCCACACCCGGGCCGCGCCACTGGCGGGCCCGCCGGGCCCGTGCCCGCTGCGAGGCCTGGCTGGGACGTCTGGTCGAGGACGTACGGGCGGGCGCCGTCGCGGCGCCGGCCGGGTCGGTACTGGAGGGGATCGTCCGGCACCGGGACGCCGACGGCGGGCTCCTCGACCCGCACACGGCCGCGGTCGAACTGCTCAACGTCATCCGCCCGACCGTCGCCGTGTGCTGGTTCGTCACCTATGCCGGTCACGCGCTGCGCCGCAGGCCGGACCTGCGGGAACGCCTGCTCGGCGACGACCCCGCCTACGCCGTGGCCTTCGCCCACGAGCTGCGGCGCTTCTACCCCTTCGCGCCCTTCCTGGGCGGCCGGGCCGTCACCGACCTCGAGTGGCAGGGCGAACCGATCCCGTCCGGCACGCTGATTCTGCTCGACCTCTACGGGCAGAACCACGACCCCGCCCTCTGGAAGGATCCGTACGCCTTCGAACCGCAGCGCTACCTGGCGAGGCCGCCCGAGGGCGACGAACTGATCCCGCAGGGAGGCGGTGACCGCGACACCGGTCACCGCTGTCCCGGCGAGGACGTCACGATCGCGCTGCTGCGAGCCCTCGGGCCACGCCTGGCCCGCCTGGAGTACGACGTGCCCGAACAGGACCTGCGCATCCCGCTCAACCGCATGCCGACCCGCGTCCGCAGCGGCTTCGTCATGGACGCCGTCCGGCTGCCGGTGCCCGCGCACGGGTCTGCGCGGACGGCATCGTGAGGACGAACCCGCCCCGGCCCGGTCGGCCGGGGCGGGACCCCAGGCCGACCGGACCGGCTCCCACAGCCCGGGCCGGGGGCATCCGCGTCGCGCGTGAGGCGGCGGCTGAGGCGGGGCAGACGCACGGTCGCAGGCCGCACCGCGCGGGTACGGCGGGGTCCACCGGCCCTCCGGCTCGGGTCTCGACCTGCGCGTGCCTGAGCATGTGGCTCGAGTGGCGCTGCCCGCGGTGTCCGCGCCCGTGTGGCTCGGGGTCTGGACCTGCGCGTGCCTGAGGATGTGGCTCGCGTGGCGCTGCCCGCGCCCGCGCGACTCCCTTCAGACTCCCGCCCGCTCTTGCTCCGCCGTGCCGCCCGGGTCGTACCCGTCAAGCGCCGACCGGGCGCCCCATCCGCCGCCCGGCGGCCACGGCCGCTCCCGCCAGTGTGGCCGCGACGGCGGTCCTGCGGATCGCGGTACGCCGTCGGCCGCCCCAGCCTCCGTGCGCCGCCCCTTCCCCCGGGGCCGGGACGTGCAGTGTGCCGTGCGTGGCCGGGGCCTCCTCGTCGTGGGACAGATGGGTCTGGTCCGTCTGTCGCGCCATGGCCCGTTCCGCGAGTCCCGGCGCCATCCGCGACTGGCGCACCAGCGCCCGGCCGGCGGGCCCGACCACCACTTCGCGATGTGGTCGGCGGACGAGACGCACCACAGCCCGGGCGACTCGCTCGGGGGTGTAGACGGGCGGCATGGCCACCACCTTGCGCCCGGTGTAGTTGGCCGCCTGCCCGAAGTGCGGGGTGTCGATGGTGGCGGGCAGTATCGTGCAGACGTGAATGCCCTTCACTCCCTCCACCCGCAGCTGCTGTCGAAGGCTTGAGCCGAGTCCGCGTACGGCATGCTTGGACATGCCGTACGGGTGGCTGTACGGCTGCGCCACGGCACCCACGATGCTGGATATGTTGATCAACGTGCCGGTGCCCTGCTCGCGCATCACCGGCAGAGCCGCTCGGGCCCCGTGGACGTAGCCCATGACGTTGACGTCCAGGACCTTGCGGAAGTCCTCCAGCGGCACGTCCTCGAAACGGCCGAAAGCGTTGACGGCCGCGTTGTTCACCCAGACGTCGATCCGGCCGAACTCCTCCACCGCACGCCGCGCCAGGCCCTCGACCGCCTTGAAGTCCGTCGTGTCGGTCGGCACGACGAGGGTCCGCGCCCCGCGATGCTTCGCGCACTCCTGGGCCGTGGCCTTCAGCGCCTCCTCGCGTCGCGCGGCCAGCACCACGGCGCAGCCCTTGCGCGCGAAAGCCACCGCCGCGGCCCGTCCGATCCCGCTGGACGCCCCGGTCACCACCACCACGTGGTCTCGCAAGCGCATCCCGAACCTCCTCACGTCTGCCCGAGCAGGGCGCTCGTGCCCGCCTTCGCGGCGGACCGAGTACCCGGCAGAGCGGAGTCACCGCCTCTGTCGCCGTTTCCGGGAGACCGGGGAGCCTGTGCCGGCGAGCCAGGGTGGCGCTTCGATATCTGTGTCCGCCGGGTCAGAATTTGGCGAACCGGGCAGGCAGCTTTATTGCGGTGTTGATCCGGCAGAGATCTCTACATGTGCCCGGGCCGTTTCAGCGTGCTACTGTCGTTCTCAGTTGCAGTTGTGGTTCCCGAATTTCACATGCTCCTGACCGGCCTTCGGGTCGCTGGAAGCGCATTTGTTTTCCGGTCTTTTTCCGGGCGGGGTCATCATCGCGGCGACACGGTGTCCGTACAGTGCGGGCACCGATGCACTGCCCCAAAGGAGATTGACATGGCTACTGGTACCGTGAAGTGGTTCAACGCGGAAAAGGGTTTCGGCTTCATCGAGCAGGAGGGTGGCGGCGCTGACGTGTTCGCCCACTACTCGAACATCGCCGCCCAGGGCTTCCGCGAGCTGCTGGAGGGCCAGAAGGTGAACTTCGACATCACGCAGGGCCAGAAGGGTCCGCAGGCCGAGAACATCGTTCCCGCCTGACGCTGACTGTCGCGTACGTGCAGCTGGGGCCCGCATCCTTCGGGGTGCGGGCCCCAGCTGCGTGCTTTTTGCCGCAGTGCTCCCTTACCGGACACCCCGGAATCGGAGACACGCCGTAGCCGAGTCCACTCGGTTTCGATTGTGCAGTTCGGTCATTCTTGTGTTTCTCCGTGCTCATCGCTGCGGAAATTCCTTGACTGCGCCGCATCGAGGAAGGTTCCGCATGAACCGCACACACACGAACGACCGCTTCACCCCCGACCGTGGCGAAAATGCCGCCCCCGGGAAAAGTGGCGGGCGATCCGCCACCGCGGCTTGGAGCCGCCGCCCGATCCGCTCCGGTGCCCCCGGCCGCCGTCCCGCAGCGGTACAGGGCGAGTTCGCCCTCCCCACGACGATCACCCCGGCGATGCCCGCCGCGGCGAGCTTCGCCGATCTCGACATGCCCGTGGAGCTGCTGGCCGAACTCGGCCGGCAGGGCGTGACCGTGCCGTTCCCGATCCAGGGTGCGACCCTCCCCAACTCCCTCGCCGGACGCGACGTCCTCGGCCGGGGGCGTACCGGTTCCGGCAAGACCCTCGCCTTCGGGCTGGCCCTGCTGGCCCGCACGGCTCGGCAGCGTGCCGAGCCCCGGCAGCCGCTGGGGCTGATCCTCGTGCCCACACGTGAACTCGCGCAGCAGGTCACCGACGCGCTCACGCCGTACGCCCGAGCCTTGAAGCTGCGTCTGGCCACGGTCGTGGGCGGCGTGTCGATCGGCCGTCAGACGAGCGCGCTGCGCGGCGGTGCCGAGGTCGTCGTCGCCACCCCGGGACGTCTGAAGGACCTCATCGAGCGCGGTGACTGCCGACTGGACCAGGTGTGCGTCACCGTGCTCGACGAGGCGGACCAGATGGCCGACATGGGCTTCATGCCGCAGGTCACCGCCCTGCTCGACCAGGTGCGCCCCGCAGGGCAGCGCATGTTGTTCTCCGCGACGCTCGACCGCAACGTCGACCTGCTGGTGCGCCGTTACCTGAGCGACCCGGTCGTACACTCCGTCGATCCGTCCGCCGGCGCCGTCACGACGATGGAGCACCACGTGCTCCAGGTCCACGGCGCCGACAAGCACGCGGCCACCACCGAGATCGCCGCACGCGACGGCCGGGTGCTCATGTTCCTCGACACCAAGCACGCCGTCGACCGCCTCACCGAACACCTTCTGGCCAGCGGGGTGCGGGCCGCCGCCCTGCACGGCGGCAAGTCCCAGCCCCAGCGCACCCGCACGCTGACGCAGTTCAAGAACGGACACGTCGGCGTGTTGGTCGCCACGAACGTCGCCGCACGCGGCATCCACGTCGACCACCTCGACCTCGTCGTCAACGTCGATCCCCCGACCGACCACAAGGACTACCTCCACCGCGGCGGCCGCACGGCCCGCGCCGGCGAGTCCGGCAGTGTCGTCACCCTCGTCGTTCCGCATCAGCGCCGCGCCATGGACCGCCTCATGGCCACGGCCGGCATCGTCCCGCAGATCACCCAGGTCAGCTCCGGCGATGAGGCCCTGCACCGCATCACCGGCTCCAGGACGCCCTCCGGCGTCCCCGTCGTCATCGCCGCACCGGTCGTCGAACGCCCCAAGCGCCGCGCCACCACCCGCGGTCGGCGCAGCCCCGCCTCCGCGGCACGGCGTGCGTCCGCACAGCGGTCCACCGGCGTCGCGGCAGCGTAGAACCGTCCAGATCAGGAAGCCGACGCCCCCAGGAGGCACCTCTTGACGCCGACCCGAACGCAGCACCACGCGATCAACGCCGAACTGCCGCACAGGATGGCGGCCGACGCCATGGAGGCGGCCGGTCCGCAGGTCTGGGACGACATGACCGTGGAGGTGGCGCTGTCCGTCATGGCAGCCGCCCGCTCGGGTCACCTCGTCGTCTGTGACGAGGACGGCCAGTGCACGGGCATGGTCACCCACGCCCGGCTGACCGACGTCTGCGACGGCCTCGGATTCACCAACCGGGTCCGGCTGCGCGACATCGTCGGTGACGACGAGTCCTTCGCCACGCCGCTCACCACCATCGCCGACGCCGAGCGCACGATGCGCCACCGGCGGCTCGGGGCCCTGCCCGTGGTCGACGAGCACGGCAACGCCCTGGGCGTGCTCGCCCTCTCACACTGACCCGCCTGACCTGCCTGACCCGCCTGATCCGCGGCCGGCTCTCGCCCCTCTCCCTTCCCCTCTTCTCCCTGTGAGGCATCATGCGCTGCGTCATCGCCCGTTTTCCGTTCGACCTGACCAAGAACGGCGTGCTGGAAACGATGAAGGGTGTCAAGCCCGAGCCGGTCGTCGGCGACTCCGTCATCGTCGGGCGGCGGCACTACCCCGCCAAGCAGGTCGGCCGCGTGATCACTCGTCAGGACCCCCGCGACTTCAGCACGGGCGAAGTGCTGCGGGCCATGACGCAACTGGGCTTCACCTGCCGCACCCTTCCCAAGGCCGCGCCCACGAGGCTCGTCGATCCGCTCCAGCGGGCTTCCGCGATGCTCGGCGGCTCCGAGTCGGCGTGACCTCCACGTCGGTGGCACCCGTCGTCCATCAGGTGAACCGTCATGCCGCCGAACGGGAGCACACCTTCGCCGGCTCTGACGCATGCGCGGGTCGTCCATGACACGGCGTGGTGATGCGTTCGGTGGGAGGTCCCCGTCTTCTGCCGGTCGCCCCCATAGCGTGGGCGGCAGCCATAGAAGGGAGGCCGCCATGCCGGACCAGCCGATGCGTCCGCTGGGTACGGCGATGCGGGAGGTCACGTTCCCGGACCAGTCCCGCGGGATCATCCTGGTGCAGGCGGGAACGCCGCAGGACGAGGCCGATGTCATGGCCGCACGCGTGTGGGCCGAGCTGCGGAAGGGCTAGAGACGACGGGGGCGCCTCACCCGTCGGACGGGTGGGGCACCACCGCTCGCGGCCGTGGCCCCTGGTCCGCCGTGGTCGACCGGCTCGCTCACATCAGCCGGCCCGCCGGATGCCCGCCGGGATCGTCGGCCAGCACGATGCCGGCTTTCACACGCTTGCCGACCGGTTCGCGGTGGATCTCGAAACTGCGGCACACGGCCATCACGATCTCCAAGCCGTGTTTGCCGACCCGGTGCGGATCGGCCTCCTGGGGCACCGGCAGGGCGGGATCGCTGTCCCAGACGCTGATGTCCACGGTGCCGTCGCAGACCTCCACATCGAGCAGGCACGGGCCGGGAGCGTACTTGTGCGCGTTGGTCACCAGTTCGCTGACCACCAGCTCCGCCAGGCCCATCGCACGTTCCGAAACGGGGATCCCGTGAACGGCCTGCACCTCGGTCATGAAACGGCGGGTCGCATCGCGTGCTTCACCGATCCGTTCCCCGCTCTCCAGGGCGATCGAGGACCGGAGAGGACGGCCGACCAACGGCTGGTCCTCGTTTTCGCGCACCACTGACCCCATACCGCCACCCTCGTCCTGAGCAACCCGGCTAAGGCGTTCGACTACCCCCGAAACGCGGCCACACACAACTGACACGTTCGGTAGCCGCGGTGGAACATGTGAAGTCCGTCAGCCGTGGTCCGGAAGGGCTCATGGCGTCGTCGTGGTGCACGTAGGCTCGCGATGCGCGCGGTCGACCGGGGCGCGCCGGGCCTGTGCCCGACGGGGTGACGAAGGAGCGTTCCGCTGTGACGCACGCGCACGAGGAAGTCCTGGCCAGGATCGCCGAAGGGCTCGTCTACACCGAGTCGGAAGCGGCCTTCCAGGCCTCTCGGCGGCGCACCGAGCAGATCTTCGAGTACAACCACACCCCACCGAGCGAAACGGAGAAGCGCCGAGCGCTGCTCGTCGCCGTCTTCGGCTCGGGCCGTGGGGGACGTCGTGACCGTGCCGGAGACGTACGGGCTCGGGCCGATCGAGGTGACGGCGATCGGCGGCGGCGAGGTCGAGATGGTCGCGAGGCTCACGGGGTCGGGATTCAGCGTTTCCGGCTGTTCCGGTGGGGGCGGCACGTCGTCGGAGGGGGGAGGCGGTGTCCGGCTCAGCTGCGGCGAGGGGCCCGCGGCGACCATCAATGACGCCATGAGCCTGAAGGTCGCCGACGTCCTCGGCAAGGTCGCCGTCCTCCGCATCGAACCCTCCGGGTGACGGCTGAGAACAAGGGACAACAAGGGGGGCGTCGTTCGGCCCGGATGGGTCCGGGCTCACGCCTGCTTCGGTCATGGCCGCTCATGCGGGGTGCCACTGCCCCCACGCCCGCAGCTCACCGCAGGGGCGCGGGGTCGCGACCGGTCCCCTGCTCCGGTCGCGACCCCGCGAGTGGGTTGCCCGGGTCGGTCAGGAGCCGCAGCAGCCGCCTGGCGGGGTGTCCTCGGCAGGCACCCCGACCGTGCCGGGGGCGACGAGCCGGAGGGACTGCGGTGCCGGGGCGCAGCAGCCGCCGCCGTCGGCCTGTGCGGTGTCGGGGGCGTCGAAGAGTCCGGCGCCGCCGCATACCCCGGTCTCCGGGAGGGTGAGTTCCACGCGGTCGGCCGCGTCGATGTCGCCGGCGATCGCGGCGGCGACGGAACGGACCTGCTCGTAGCCGGTCATGGCGAGAAAGGTGGGTGCGCGGCCGTAGGACTTCATCCCGACGAGATAGACGCCGGGCTCCGGGTGGGACAGCTCGCGGTGGCCATGGGGGTAGACGGTGCCGCAGGAGTGCTGGTTGGGGTCGATCAGCGGGGCCAGGGCGACGGGCGCCTGGAGGCGCTCGTCGAGGGCCAGGCGCAGCTCGTCCAGGAAAGACAGGTCGGGGCGGAAGCCGGTCAGCACGATCATCTCGTCGACCGCGTCCAGGCGGCGGCCGTCCTCACCGACGAGGACCAGGCGGCCGTCGGTGGCGCGCTCGATCATCTCCGCGCGGAAGCCGGTGACCGCATCCGCGTGTCCCTGGTCGACGGCGGCCTTCGCCGCCATACCGAGGGCGCCGCGCGCGGGGAGCTGGTCGGCTTCTCCGCCCCCGAAGGTGGACCCCGAGATGCCCCGCCGCAGGATCCACACTCCCTTCGTCCCGGCGCCGTCGTCCGACGTGGCGAGGTCGGCGAGGTAGGCCAGGGCGGTGAAGGCGGAGGCGCCGGAGCCGATGACGGCGGTGCGCTTGCCCGCGTACCGGGCCCGGACGGCCGGGTCGTCGAGGTCCGGTACGCGATAGGCGATCCGGTCGGCCGCGGCCTTCTCGCCGAGGGCGGGCAGCCCGCTGCCACCGGCCGGGCCGGGCGTGGCCCAGGTGCCGGAGGCGTCGACGACGGCGCGGGCGAGAACGCGCTCCTCATGGCCGTCGGCATAGGCGATCTGCACGAGGAACGGCTGCTGCTCCCGGTCGGCGTCCACGATGCGGTCCCGGCCGCTGCGCGAGACGCCGGTGACCGTCGCACCGAGACGGACGCGGGTGCCGAGGACGTCGGCCAGCGGGCGCAGGTAGAGGTCGGCCCAGTCGCCGCCGGAGGGGTAGGTGGCCGGGTCGGGGTGTGTCCAGCCGGTGGGGGAGAGGAGCTTCTCGGCCGCCGGGTCGACGACCTCGCCCCAGGTGGAGAACAGGCGCACGTGCGCCCACCCGTCCACGGCGGTCCCGGCGGTGCGGCCGGCTTCCAGGACCAGGGGTTCGATGCCCTGGTCGAGCAGATGGGCGGCGGCGGCCAGACCCACGGGCCCGGCCCCGATCACCACGACGGGCAGTTCGGCAGGCGCGTTCACGGCGACTCCTTGCGTGTTTCGACATCCGTCGATGGCTTGTGCGGCCCAGCATGGCATCTGTATCGATGAACGTCAACATAGACATTCATCTAACTGATGGCCGGGTGTGTGTGCTTCCTGGTCGGCGGCGGGCGGCCCGGGCGCGCCGCGGGCGACGGTTTGCCGCACCGTGGCTCGCACCGGGAAAATTACGATCGGCCACCTTGGTTCGATGTGTGTCAACATAGACGCATGCCGAATGCGAAGACGTTGCCGCTGCTCGAAACCGGCGGTCAGGGTGTCGCCCCGTGCTGCCCGCCGCTGACCGAGCGCCCGATGAGTGCCGAGGAGGCCGAGACGGCCGCGCGGATGTTCAAGGCGCTCGGCGATCCGGTGCGCCTGCGACTGTTCTCCGCCGTGGCCTCGCACGAGGGCGGGGAGGCGTGCGTGTGTGACATCTCCGACGTCGGCGTCTCCCAGCCCACGGTCTCCCACCACTTGAAGAAGCTGAAGGAGGCCGGGCTGCTGACGTCCGAGCGGCGTGGCACCTGGGTGTACTACCGGGTCGAGCCGTCGGTGCTGGCGGCCATGGGAAAGCTGCTGGCCATGCCGGCCGCGGCCTGACGCCCGCCGCGGGCCTCGTCGGCACCGTGGCCACTCGCGGCCTCACGGCCGGTGCCGTCGCTCGACACCTCCCGCATCCGGCGCGGCAAGGGCGTCGGCCCGACCGGCCCTCGGTACACCGGTGCCCCGCGGCCCTGACGGTCCCTTCACAGCAGCGGCCGGCCGCGCCGACGTTGCGCGATCTCGCCGACGGCGTCTCGGGCCGGGCGTCCCACACCGATCAGAGTGGCCGACGCCGGCCCCGTCCAGTCCTCGTGACCGAGCAGGTGCAGCCGAAGCTCGCCCAGAGCGCGGGGGCCGTCGGTGGGAACGGGCCCGTGCCCGTCCCGCAGGTTCAGCGGGGCGAGGTGGGCCAGAGCGGGTCGGAGGCCGGTGCGCCGGATCGCCGCGTCCGCGCCGGTGCGGCTGCCGTCGGCCCACTGGGCACCGTCGGCAGATGTCGCCGAGGCGATGCCTCCGGTATCGCTGGCTCCTTCCTCCAGTGCGCGGCGGCGAGCGGCACCACCCTCACGTCCGAGCGCCGGGTCACGGAACCGTGGTAACGGAGGCGGCGGCGAAGTTCCAGCGCCAGGCGAGCGCCACGTGGACCAGCCCGATGAGGACCGGCACTTCGATGAGCGGGCCGACGACTCCGGACAGGGCCTGGCCGGAGGTGACGCCGAAGGTGGCGATGGCGACCGCGATGGCCAGCTCGAAGTTGTTGCCCGCCGCGGTGAACGCCAGCGTCGCCGTGCGGTCGTAGGCGAGTCCCAGCCCCTTGCCGAGGAGGAAACTGCCGAAGAACATGATCGCGAAGTAGACCAGCAGCGGCAGCGCGATCCGGGCGACGTCCAGCGGTCGGGAGGTGATCGTCCGGCCCTGCAGAGCGAAGAGGACGACGATCGTGAACAACAGCCCGTACAGCGCCCACGGGCCGATTCGGGGCAGGAACTTCGCCTCGTAGGCGGTGCGGCCCACCCTCCGTTCGCCGATGTGGCGGGTGAGGAAGCCGGCGAGCAGCGGGATGCCGAGGAAGATGATGACGTTCAGCGCGATGTGCCAGACGGACACGTCCAGGCCCTGGCCGTCGCCGAGGTTCATCCAACGGGGCAGCAGGTCGAGGTAGAACCAGCCCAGCAGGCCGAACGCGAGGACCTGGAACACCGAGTTCACCGCGACGAGCACGGCGGCGGCCTCGCGGTCGCCGCACGCCAGGTCGTTCGCCCGAGCCCGAGGCCGACGGCCATGGCGATGAGGATCCACACCGCGAGGTAGCGGTCGGACGTCTGCATCACCATGGGCTGCGGTGACACCTGCCCGGTCTTCCCCGGCAAGCGCTAACTGGACTGGAAGCTGGAGGACCCGGCCGGCCAGGGCGTCGAGGCCGTCCGCCCCCTCCGCGACGAGATCAGGACCCTCGGCGAGGGCCTGATCGCCGAGATCGCCCCGGAGCGGACGGCATGAGCGAGAACGCGTGACACCGTCATCATCGGCCCCGACCGCGTCCGTGGCTCCATGAACCAGGGACTCGACGCCCCGCCCGGAGACGGCTAGGAACACCGTGCTCTTCGCAGGGCGGTGTTGAGGGCTTGTTGAACATCGTCGGGCATGCGTTCGCTGCTGACCCAGTCGACGACGTGGTCGGCGATCGTGCGGAGTTTGATGTTGGTGTGCTGGGAGATCTCCTTGAGGACGTCGAAGCCCTGCTGAGGCCGCAGACCGCCGAGAGCGATGACGACGCCGATCGCCTGATCGATCACGGCGTGTGAGGTGATGGCCGCCTGCAGGTGGTCGTTGTCCCGTTCCAAGATCTCGATCTTGGTCGCGGAATCGTCCGGTTTCGCAGGCCGGCGCACTTCAGCCGTCTCGGTGTGGCTGTTGTGCGGGCGATCCATCGTTCTCACGCTCCCATCGGCTCGGCATGGTGCTGCGGCTGCGGCGCCAGGGGATGGTGAAGGTGGCGCCGCCTCTATCGCTTACCCCCAGACCTGCTCATCGTGCTGTCCTTGTGGAGCGCAGCCGCCGAGCGCCACGGCGGGCTGCCTTCTGCGGTGAGTGGGGGAGTAGCCTCGTCGGTAAGCGGAGGTAGGTTCCCGGGAGCCCATCAGCGCCAGGCTCCCTCGGTTCGAACCACGAGCCGAGGGGGCTGCCACCGGCCCCGTGTATCGCGGGCCTTCTGCAGAGCCGCCGACACGGCGGGCCCTCCTCACTGCCATGCGCTCTTGGACCGTCGCGCCGCGTGTCCGCATCACCCGGCTCTTGTTCCCGTGCCTGATCGTTGCCCGGTCGGTCACGGCCGATGCGAGGCGCCGCAGCCTCGCCGGCGCCCACTGGCCCGACTGAAGCCTTCCCCTGGTCGGCCCACCCGGCGAGTACGGGACGCGGCGGCTTCAGCTTCCCGTGCCGAGAGCCTCTCCGAGCAGCCCGCGTACGGCCTCCATCGCCTGGGCCCGGTCCGCCGGTACCAGTCCGATGCGCGTGCGCCGGTCGAGCAGGTCGGCCTCGTCCAGGGCGCCCTCGTGCCGCAGTGCCCACAGCACTTCGGCGCCGGTGACGGGATGGCCCGGGACGACGGGCTCGCCCAGTCGCGCTTCCCGTACGGCCAGGTCGTGCACCGCCGGTGCCTCGGTGCCGTAGCGCTGGACGAGGCGGCGTGGGGCGCGCAGCGATGCGAGGGTACGGGGGGCCGCGGCGCCGACCAGGGGGAGGGTGGCGGTGGGTGAGGGGCCGGCGGCCAGGCCGTGTGCGTCGAGCGCGGCGTTCACGGCGTCCTCGGCCATCCTGCGGTACGTGGTGAGTTTGCCGCCGACCACGCTGACCACGCCGTCGGGTGAGGTCAGCACCGCGTGCCGGCGGGAGATGTCGGCCGTGCGGGCGGCGCCGTCGGGCGATGCCGTGTGGCCGGTGTCCAGCAGGGGGCGCAGGCCGGCGAACGCGCCGACGACGTCGCTGCGGCGGACGGGGACGTCGAGTACGGAGCCGAGAACGTCGAGCAGGAAACCGATGTCGCTCTCGGGTGCCTCGGGGACGTCGGGCACGGGCCCGTCGAGGGGTTCGTCGGTGAGCCCGACGTAGACGCGGCCGTCGCCCTGCGGCAGGACGAGGACGAAGCGGTTGGTCTCGCCGGGGACGGGGATGTGCAGGCCGGCGGGGAGCCGGCCGATGTGCTCCGAGCGCAGGACGAGGTGGGTGCCGCGCGAGGGCCGGATCCGGATGCCGTCCACGAGGTCGCCGGCCCACACACCTGATGCGTTGATCACCGTGCGGGCGCGGATCTCGCCTTCGTCGCCGGTGAGTTCGTCGCGTACGCGGGCGCCGCTCGTGGTCAGTTCCAGCGCCCGGGCGCGGGTCAGTACGCGGGCGCCGTGCGCGGCGGCGGTGCGGGCGAGGGCGGTCACCAGGCGGGCGTCGTCGGTGAGCTTTCCGTCCCACGACAGCAGGCCGCCGCGCAGCCCGTCGGGGCGCAGTGCCGGGGCCAGGTGCCGGGTCTCGACCGGGGAGAGCCGACGCGGGGCGGGCAGGGTGGCGCGAGCCGTGCGGGCCGACAGCCGCAGGGCGTCGCCGGCCCGGAAGCCGGCCCAGGCCAGCGCGGCCTGGCGGCGCGAGACGAGACCGGTCAGGGGCAGGACGAACGGCTGGGCGGACACCAGGTGGGGGGCCGTACGCTCCATCAGCACGCCGCGTTCGACGGCGCTCTCATGGGCGACGTCCCATTGCGCCGAGGCCAGATAACGCAGCCCTCCATGAATGAGCTTGGAACTCCAGCGGGAGGTGCCGAAGGCCAGGTCGTGGGCGTCCACGGCGACGACGTCGAGTCCGCGGGCGGCGGCGTCCAGGGCCGCTCCGGCACCTGTGGCGCCGAGGCCGACGACCAGCACGTCCACCACACGGCCGTCGGTCGCCTCGGACAGTTCGCGGGCGCGCCGGGTTGCGGACAGGGAGGCCCCGGCGGCCGGGACGGCGGTCTGGCTCATGGGGTGAGGGTCCTCTCCAGGACGGTGCGCAGTTCGGCGAGGAACGCCTCGGTGGTGAGCTCTTCGTCGTCCTCGTCGGTCATGGTGCGCAGGGACAGGGCGAAGGACTGGAGGATCAGCAGCACGGTCCGGGCCTGGCGTTCGGCGTGGGATTCCCTCACCGAGCCGTCCGCGTGACCCTCGCGCAGGGCCGCCGCGAGCAGTTCCAGCAGGGCTTCCTGGCTGGCGCCGCGCCGGTCCAGTACGTAGGGCAGGAGGAGTTCGGGGTCCACGTCGACGATCTTCTGGAAGAGCGGGTGGGCGCGGAACGCGTTCACTCCCGCGACCAGGCCGTCGATGAGCGGCGGACGCGTGCCCACCTCGGGCCGGCCCTCGGGCATGGCTCCGGTCGCGGCGGCGATCCACTCACGGGTCATCAGATCACCGACGAGAGAGCGGACGTCGGGCCAGCGCCGGTAGAGCGTCATACGGGAGACACCCGCGCGGCGGGCCACGTCGGTCATGGTCGTCCGGCGCACCCCGACCGCGAGGACGCAGTCGCGGACGGCGTCGAGCACCACGTCGCTGTCGGAGGACTTCTGCTGGGCCGAGCTGTTGTGACGATTAGGCGTCATGTGTAACAGTGTAACGGCTAGAGCCGCTCCAGCGGCAACCCCCGACGACCGGCGAGGACGACAGGCATGGACATGCTGTGGAACGGCTGGGGTGACCCGGCCAGGGCGACGCCGTTGCCCGACACCGTGACAGGGCTGCTGCGCGACTGGCTCGGCGTCAAGCCGCGGCCCACGGCATCGGCGCGGCTGGAGGACATCAAGATCTCCGCGCCCGCCCTGGAGGGCGCCGCCCTCCACGCGCTGCGAGCCGTACTCGGCGATCGGGTGGAAGGCGTGCGCACCGACACCGAGAGCCGCGTCCGGCACACCCGCGGCAAGTCCACCCCGGACCTGCTGCGCATCCGCGCCGGCGACACCGGCGACGCGCCCGCGGCGGTCGTCCTTCCGCAGAGCCACGACGAGGTGCTCGCCGTGCTCCGCGTCTGTGCCGAACACGGCCTCGCCCTCGTCCCGTTCGGCGGCGGAACGTCCGTAGTCGGAGGACTCGCACCCACCGGTCGGAGGCCCCTGGTCGCCCTGGACCTGCGGCACCTGAACCGCCTGCTCGACCTCGACTCCGTCTCCCGGACCGCCACCCTGCAGGCCGGTCTGCGCGCACCCGAGGCCGAGGCGCTCCTGACCGAACACGGTTTCACCCTCGGCCACTTCCCCCAGTCCTACGAGTGGGCCACCATCGGCGGCTTCGCCGCGACCCGCTCCAGCGGCCAGGCCTCGGCCGGTTACGGCCGCTTCGACGAAATGGTCCTCGGGCTCACCCTCGCCACACCCGAAGGCACCCTCGACACGGGCCGTGCCCCCCGCTCGGCCGCCGGCCCCGACCTGCGACAGCTGCTGCTCGGCTCGGAGGGCGCCTTCGGCGTCATCACCTCCGTCACCGTCCGCGTCCGGCCCGTCCCGCGAACCCGCCGCTACGAAGGGTGGCGCTTCGCCTCCTTCGACGCGGGCGCCGCCGCTCTGCGTCGGCTCGCCCAGGACGGCCCGCGTCCCACCGTCCTCAGGCTGTCCGACGAGACCGAGACGCTGATCGGCCTGGCCCAGCCCGACGTCATCGGCTCCGGCGTCGAGCAGCGGAGCGCGGGATGCCTCGCCGTGGTCGGCTTCGAGGGAACCGAGGAGGACGCCGCTCGGCGCCGGGCAGCCGCCGCTGCCGTACTCACCGACTGCGAGGGCGAGTTCGCGGGCGGCGAACCGGGCCGGCGCTGGGCGCACGGCCGCTATGCGGCACCGTACCTGCGGGACTCGCTCCTCGAGGCGGGCGCGTTCGCCGAGACTCTGGAGACCGCCGCCTACTGGTCGCGGCTGCCCGGCCTGTACGCGGCCGTCCGCGACGCACTGACCGCCACGCTCACCGAGAACGGCACCCCGCCCCTGGTCATGTGCCACATCTCGCACGTCTACGAGAACGGTGCCTCGCTGTACTTCACCGTCGTCTCGGCGCAGGGCGAGGACCCGGTGGCGCACTGGACGCGCGCCAAGCACGCTGCGAACGAGGCGATCCTCGCGGCAGGCGGCACGATCACCCACCACCACGCCGTCGGCACCGATCACCGCGACTGGTACGTGCGAGAGGCCACCGACCTCGGTGTCGCGGCGCTGACGGCCGTCAAACGACGCCTGGACCCGGACGGCCTGCTGAACCCCGGCGTCCTGCTGCCGACCGACTGACCGCAGCCCCCCTGCCGCGCCCCCCGCTTGGGCGCGCGCCACCTCATGAGACGACAGACCGGCACCACCGTCAGCCCGGAGGCACATCGATGCGACAGTTCACCGCCGTCGTCAACCCCACCGCGGGCGGAGCCACCAGCGCTGCGGCGCTGCTGAAGGTGGCCCGACTGCTGCGGGAGGCGGGCGCCGGGCTGGAGACCGAGTACAGCCGCAGCCTCGCCCACGCCCGCGAACTCGCCCGCACTGCCGGGGAACGCGGCCGGGTGGTGCTCGCCGTCGGCGGCGACGGGATCACCGGAAGCATCGGCGGAGCCCTCAGCGGCACCGGAGCACTGTTCGGCATGGTCCCGGCCGGGCGCGGCAACGACTTCGCCCGGGCCCTGGGCCTGCCCGGCGATCCCGACGGTGTGGCCCGGGTGCTGCTCCACGGCACACCGCGTGCCGTGGACACCATCCAGGTCACCTCGTCCGTCCATGCCAGTACCGTCGTGCTCGGCAGCGTCTACGCGGGCGTGGACGCGCTGGCCAACCTGCACGCCAACCGATCCCGGATGCTGCGCGGTTCGGCCTCCTACTACGCCGGTGCCCTGCGCGCGATCAGCACCTGGCGCCCCGCCCGCTACCGGATCACCGTCGACGGCACGGAACACGCCTGCACCGGCTACACCGTCGTGGCGGCGAACTCCAGCTACTACGGCTCCGCGCGCCGTATCGCTCCCGAGGCCCGACTGGACGACGGCTTGCTGGACGTCGTCATGATCCGTGACGCGCCGCGCCGGCTGTTCTTCGCGCTGATGAAGGAACTCGACACCGGCGCCCACGTCCACCGCCCCCAAGTGCGGGTCGTACGCGGCCGCGAGATACGCATCGAGGCCGACAGGGAGCTCCCCTACGGCGCGGACGGCGAGATCGAGGCCGTCCTCCCCGTCACGGCCACAGTGCTGCCCGGCGCACTGCGCGTGCTGTGCTGAGGCGGGGCCGCGCATGGCGCGTCGAGTCCGATCGCGGCGCTCGCCCCTCGTCTCGTCGTGTCCTTGCCCCAGCGGTTGCCTGGCGGCGGCCCTCGGCCTTCTGCAGACCAGCGTTTCGGCACCCTGATATCTGCGTATTCTCCTCGGGACCTCTGAGGACGGCGACGGAAGGGACTCGGAGGTGAGCGGGGGCGGTAGCGGGGCGCCAGGGGACCCGTACGGAGCGGGACGGCCGCCCGAACCGGCTTGGCCGCCCGCGTCCCCGCCGGGCCCGCGGCCGCCGGATCGGGCGCGCCGACTGAGCTTCGGACGTCTCTTCAATCCGATAGCGGTGGGACGCGCGGTGTTCACGCCGTCCCGGCCGGATCGTGTCCACGATCCGGCCGTCAAGAGGGTGCAGGTCCTGCGGACGATCCTCGGCCTGGTCGCCATCTCCTGGATGCTGCTGTCCTACGGATCGGCCTCGGACGCCGACGCCGTGGTGGACGACCGCTTCGCCCAGATCCGCACCACCCTCATCGTGCTGGCGGTGACCTACGGCACCGTGCCGTTCGGGGTGCGGGTGGCGTTCGTCCTGGGCGCTCCCCTGTCCGTCACCGGCGTAGCGATGTGGGAGCTGCGGTGGCTGCGCACGCGGCGCGGAATCTCCGTACGCGGAGCGCTGCTTCGCTGAGCCGCTACGGGCCTGCCCACCGGCGAGGAGGCCCGAGCGCACTTGACGCTGCGGGTCAGTCCTCCGTGACCCGGATGCTCGATTCTCCGGGGCTGCGCCGCCCGGGCGCGAAGGCGGCGGGCGCCTCGGTGGGCGGCCGGACTTCTCCGAGGTTCCCCTTCCGTTCACTGCGGTCCCGCCGCGGAGTCCCGGCCGGCGTGGAACGATTTCACGGAGATGCGAGACCAGATGGCGATTCCTTCCGAAGCGATCGCTCAGGCCATCGCTTTCGCCGTCGAGCAACCGGTGGACGTGGACGTCAACGAGATCGTCGTCCGCCCACCGCGCAGAACTGACCTCGCCAGAGCCGGAGCATCACTGAGTCCGGAGCGGTCCGTCCTCACGGGACGAAGCGTAAAACACGTGGTGCTTCTCGGACGTGAGCACCATAGTCGGCGGGATGATCGGACAGCTGTACGCCATCGTCATCGACTGCCCTGAGCCTTCCGAGCTCGCCGAGTTCTACGGGGAACTGCTGTCACTCTCGCGGCTGGAGGACAGCAGGGAGTTCGTCGTGCTCGGCAATGAGTCCGGTGCCCCTCTCGTGGCATTCCAACGGGTCCACGACTTCCGGCCGCCGCAGTGGTCCGTCCCTGACCACCCTCAGCAGATGCATGTCGACGTCATGGTCGCGGATCTCGACGTGGCCGAGCCGCGTGTGCTCGCGCTGGGCGCGACCCTGCTCGACGGGTCGGACAAGTCGGTCGGATACCGGGTGTACGCCGACCCCGTCGGTCACCCCTTCTGTCTCGTCACCCCACCGAAGTAGACAGCGAGGGACGCGTGGCGGTCACGGGATCGGGAACTCCAGCTCGGGCCGGTCCCAGGCCACCGCGGGCGGGTTCGCGGGGGCGGTCCCGGTATGCAGCGCGCCCACGCTGCGGTAGAAACCCTCGGCCGGAGGGTGGGACACCACCCGGACACGGTCCAGCCCCGCCGTGCGCGCCTCGGACTTCATGTGCTCGACGAGCAGTCGCCCGATGCCGCGGCCCTGCATCCCGTCCTCGACGAAGAGCAGGTCCAGTTCCGGCGGGGTGAGGACCAGCGAGTAGAAACCGAGCACCCGGCCCGCGCCCTCATCGCCCTCGACCGCCACGAAGACCTGATGCGTTTCGATGTAGTCGGGTCCGACGCGGTAGTCCGCGACCATGGCCGCGTACTGACCCTCGTAGGCACGCGAGCCGCGCACGAGGCGCGTCAGCCGCTTGGCGTCCCGGGCGACAGCCCGTCGTACGACGGTTCCACCCCGCACGGGCGTAATGAGCGACTTCATAGGGAGCATGTTACGCATGCGCGAGAGAAGCCTTGGGTCCCCGGTCCGCGCCGGAAAGTCGACGCGCGGCGGTACCCGCACGTCAGAGATCCTCCGCGGACCGCTCCAGCAGTCGTGCGCCGATCACCGCGCTCTGCAGCATCGACACACCTCAGGAATCTCCAACTCCGCCATTCCGCAGGTGAGTTCTCGACATGCTGCCGACCGGCAGGCAGACCGCAGCCAACCTTGCCGGAAAGCAGCAATGCGCGGGCATCCGTCCGCGATGCAGGATGGGTCGCGGGGAGCACTACGGGGGATCCCGGTGCCGGACACCGGCAGGTGTCCGGCACCGGACAGCACAGCGAGCGGCACTGCGCCGAGCGCGGTCGACGGGCGGTGCGGACGGGATGGGGGGTACGGCATGCGGATGTTGCTTTCGGTCGCCACCGGCCCGCCCACGATTCTTTTGACCACCGCCCTCGTGGTGGTGCTGTGCTTCTGGTTCCTCGTCGCCGCGGGCTTCACCTCGGCCGGAAGTTTCGACGCGGACGCGAACCTCCGTGCCTGGGGCATGGACGGCGTACCCGTGGCGGTGGCCGTCTCGACGCTCACGGCCGTGGCCTGGTTCCTGAGCGTCGGGGGCGGCCTCCTGCTGACCGTGTTCGCGCCGCCGTCTCCCGCCACCGGGCTGCTGCGCATGGTCCTGCCCGTCGCGGCCGTGCTCGTCGCGTGGCGGCTGACCCGCCTGCTCGTACGGCCCCTGCACCGGCTCTTCCCCGACGAATCCGCCCCGCCGGACCGCGGGCGGGCACGGAGACTCGTGGACGACGCCGCCCGAGCAGTGCCCCTTCGTCCGCTGCCGCCGGGCCGTCACAGGTCGCCGGCTGAAGAGGATGCGGCACTCCCCAGCCGTCAGGGCAGGGTGGCGATGTAGTAGGCGTTGACGGGGTCGCCGTCCACGGAGGTGACCTCGACGTCCGCGAAGCCGGCTTCCCTGAGCATCCGCACCGCCGTCTCCTGCCCCCAGACCGTGCCCAGCCCCGCTCCGCCGGTGCTGAGTGAGGTCGTCATGCAGTAGAAGACGGAGAAGCCGAAGAGCGCGGGTCCGAAGGGGTGGCCGATGTTGTCCTCCAGCTTGCTGGAGGCGGCGATGTCACCCATGAGGAACGTGCCGTCCTCGGCCAGAGCCCGCCTGATCGCCTCCAGCGTCTCGGCCGGCCGTGCCAGATCGTGGATGACGTCGAAGGCGGTAACGAGGTCGTAGGTGCCGCTGATCTCCGTCGAGTCGCCGAGGGTGTAGTGGAGGTTGCTCAGCCCGGAGTGGGCCGCCTGTGAGCGGGCGGCGTCGATCCCGGCCTCGGACTGGTCGATGCCGTGGAAGCGGCTGGCGGGGAAGGCCCGCGCCAGCACGAGAGGAGCATGTCCTTGTCCCGTGCCGACGTCGAGGACGTCGATGCCGTCGCGCAGCCGCTCCGTGAGTCCGGGCACCAGTGGCACGATCGTGTCGACCAGCGCTTGGTCGTAGACCCGGGCTGTTTCCTCGGCCTGAAGGGCCTGGAAGCGCGGATAGGCCGAGTAGGGCACGCCTCCGCCCTCGCGGAAACTGCGCACGACCTGCTGCTCGACCTCGCCCATGAGCGCGATGTAGGGCATCATCCCGGCCAGGCAGTCCGGGCCGGCCGCGGTCGTCAGCGACGCGGCGTGCTCGGGTGGCAGTGTGTAGCGCCGGCTTCCCGGTTCGTACTCCACGAATCCGCCCACGACCATGCCGCCCAGCCACTCGCGCACATACCGCTCGTCCAGATCCGCCGCCTCGGCGATCTCCGTGCTGGTCGACGGTGGGAGCGAGGCCATGGTGTCGAACAGGCCGCACTGGTGGCCCACGCTGGTCAGCAGGGCCAGCGCGCCCTTGTTCAGGACGTCCACGACTTCACCGGCGAAGGCCTCCTGCCTCGCACGGTCCGGGGGAGCCTCGCGAAATTCAGGCGTGGACATGAGGGCTCCTTCCGCCGGAACGGCTGAGGCACGGAACCGAGACGAGCCGTGTTTGTCATGCTACGCCCGTATTCCAGTGGGTTCTCGGGCGGTTCTCCGTGCGGCCCGACGCCCGTACCGACGCCCGTACCGGCGTCCACTGCACCGGCTTCTCGCCGTGTCCTACCGTTGTGCGTTGAACGGCAGTTGGCGTGCAGTCGGCCCTTCCGTGATCACCCGTACAGAAAGCGGCCTCCTGCGCGCAAAGTTCTCCCCGCACCATCGGCATGTCCACGACGTCGATCAAGGAAGCGCCTGTGAGAACACACCGCACCGGACGCAGAACCGCCGCCCTCGTCCTGTCCACCGCCGTGCTCTTCCTGTCGGCCCCCGCCCCGGCCGGGGCCGACGGTGGGAGCCTGCCGACGGTGACACCCGTCAGCGAGACCCCCGCCCTCTACGACGACGAGGCGGGCGGCAATTCCGACGCCGACGATCCGGCGATCTGGCGCAACGCGGCCGACCCCGGCCGCAGCCTCGTCCTCGCGACCGCCAAGGAGGGCGGACTGCGGGTGTACGACCTGGGCGCCCGCCTGGTGCAGTCGTTGCCCGCGCCCCGTCCGCCCGCGGAGGATGACGCACCGGGCCGGTACAACAACGTCGACGTCGTCACCGGTCTGCGCACCCCCACCGGCCGGGCCGACGTGGCCGTGGTCAGCGACCGCGGCAACGACCGCCTGCGGATCTTCCGCATCGACCCGTCCAGGCCCGGCGGCCCGCTGACCGACATCACCGACCCGGCCGCCGCCCCGGTCTTCTCCACCGACCAGGCCGACATCAACGAACAGCGCACCGCGTACGGCCTCGCCACCTGGCAGGACAAGTCCACCGGGCGCACCTACGCCCTGGTCAGCCGGCGGGAGCGGACCCGCCTCGCGCTGGTCGAGCTGACGCCGACCGCGAGCGGGACCGTCACCTACCGGAAGGTCCGCACGCTCGACCTGCCCGCGTCCTTCCGCCTGCCGAACGGCACGACCTGGTCCCCCTGCACGGAGCCCGGTGAACTCCCGCAGGTGGAGGGCATGGTGGTGGACCCCGCCACCGGCACGCTCTACGCCGGCCAGGAGGACATCGGCATCTGGCGGATGCGCGCCGACCTCACCCGCGAGCCGGTCCTGGTGGACAAGGTCCGCGAGTACGGCGTCCCCGGCGTCTACGACGAGGCGACCGAGGAGTGCACGGCCGGCGCCGACCCCGGCTTCGGAGGCGAGCGGCTCTCCGCGGACGTCGAGGGACTGACGCTGCTTCAGGAGCGGGACGGCGACGGCTATCTCTTCGCCTCCAGCCAGGGCGACGACACCTTCGCCCTGTACGACCGAGAGGTGAGCGAGCACAACGAGTACGAGGGCGGCTTCCGTGTCGGCGCGGCCTCGGCGACCCTCGACGGGTCCCAGGAGTGCGATGGCGCCGCCGTCCTGAACGCACCGCTCGGCAGCCGCTACCCGAACGGTCTGCTGGTCGTCCAGGACGGTCACGAGACCCCTGAGGTCCCTGACGGAGAGGGCGGCTCGCGCACTGCGACCGGCTTCAAGTTCGTCGACCTGCGCGACGTGGTGGACGCCGCCGACCTGTAGATCCGATTCGAGCACGGACCTTCACTGCTGCCGGGTGGCGCGCGGCCACCCGGCAGCGGACCTCGATGCCGGGGCCCTCGGTCCCCTCAGGTCTCGTCCGCGGCCGGGAGACGGCGAGCGCGGCCGGACCGCCCACCGGGTCAACCCCCGGCCGTGGCGCGCAGCGGCGCAGCCGGGGCCGCCGACCGCCCTTCGCCACCGCCTTGGCGGCAGCCCCGAACCCATCGCTCGGCGCGACCGTCACACCCTCGAGGTCCCTCGGGGCGTCATCCTGTCAGGTGGGTGACCACCGAGCGCATCGCATGGTGCAGGGCCGGGCGTGTCTCCTCTGGAGGGTCGAGCGTTTCGAACCCGTGGTGGCCGTTGGGGACGTCGACCAGTTCGAGTCGCACCGCGCCGTCCTCGGCCGCGGTCACGAACGCGTCGACGGTCGCGGCGATCTCGGGTGTCTCCAGCCCGGCGCGGAGGAGGGCGACGGGCAGGGTCCCCGCCTGATCGATCGCCCCGGCCGGGTGGAAGCGACTGCCGGACATCCCCCACGCGGGAAGAGGGGCCAGGACCGGGTAGGAAGCGGCCAGGCAGCGCAGCCATGCGGGGGGCCGGGTCAGCCAGTCCGTCATGAGGAGGCCCCCGCCGGAGAAGAACCACAGGGCGATCCGGCCGGCGTCCACCCGGGTGTCGGCACGCACCAGTTCCACCCCGGCGGCGATGTCCGCGGCGGCACGTTCGTAGTCCGCGAGGTCGTGGAGGCGGTGGTCGAGGGTCGCGCCGACCATGCCCGCGGAGGCGGCCAGGCGGGCGTAGCCCACCAGCGTCGGCCACTCACGCGGGCGTGGCCGCGCTCCGGCGGGCACCGGTCCGCCGTGCACGAAGATCACGGCCGGTCGCGGCCCTTCGCCGTCGGGGACGTACAGATCGACATGACCTCGGCGGTCGCGAGGCAGTTCCGGCACGTCCAGCGGGAACGGCCGCAGGTGGGCGGGCGCCGGCGCGTCGTCACCGGTCGGCCGCAGACGGTGCCCCTCACCGGCCGCGGCCCGCAGCAGGACGTCTGCCAGTGCGGCGGGGCAGGACAGCATCGGCCAGTGCCCGGTGGGGAGTTCGAAGAAGGTGACTTGAGGCTCGGTCAGGACGGCCAGAGCGGGGTCCCCGAAGTCGACGAGCCTCTGCACCATGCCGATGCTGGCGCCGTTCTTGGCGCACAGCACGCCCGTGACGGGGACCGCGGCCACCGCTCCGGTCAGCCGCAGCGGCTGGAGCAGGGTGCCCAGCGGCTGCGGCGCCGCCAGGGCGGTCAGCCGGTCCAGGGCCGCCTCGCCCACGCCGGCGGTACTGCCCCAGCGCTCCCATGCGTCACGGGCCGGTGCGGGAAGGACACCCCGGGGCCCGCCTGCCTCGGCGCGTTCGGCCAGTCGCGCGCGCAGTGTCTGGTCCGGCACGGCGGCCAGCGCCGGAACGCCGTTCTGCGGCATCCCGCAGTCCAGGTACACGACGCGTGTGACACGTTCGGCCCGCCGATCGGCGGCGCCGAGCACCGGATGGATCCCGTAGTCGTGACCGACGAGCACGATCTCCCGCCCTGATGTCACGTCCACCGCGTCGATCGCCGCGATCACGTCATCGATGTGCGTCTCGAGACCGACGTGCTCCGGCGCGGCGGGCCGGGCCGGGTCGATGCCCGTCAACGGGACCGCGTGCGCCGCGCCGCCCGCCGCGGTCAGCCGCGCGGCCGTCTCCTGCCAGACATGGGCCCCGGTGAACGCACCCGACACCAAGATGAACACCCGCACAAAGCCCTCCCCGGGTCCGTCACATGACGCCGCGCCGGTCGCGTACGTCATCGTCCGCGGGCCGCAGCGTGTGCCCGGCCCGCGCACCGGTACCGTAGGAACTCCCCTTGAGGGAGGTTCAACTGTCCACGTCACAGCAGCCGTTGTGGAGCATCGGAGAACTCGCCGAACGCGCCGGTGCCACCGTGAAGACCGTCCGCTTCTACTCCGACCAAGGCCTGCTCCCCGAAGCCGCCCGCAGCAGTGGCGGACACCGCCGCTACGGCGCCCCGGCACTGGAACGCCTGCAGCTGATCCGCTCCCTGCGCGGCCTTGACCTGCCCCTGCCCGAGATACGCCGCATCCTCGAGGACGAAGACGCGATCGGCCGTGCACTGGAGAACGCCGTCGACAGCCGCCTGCGTGAGCTCGGCAGTGAGGTGAAGATCCTGCGCTGGCGGGAAGCGGCACTCCACCTGGTGCGGGACTGCCCGCCCGCTCAGCGCGCCGGCCGGCTGAGGCTGCTCAGCACGCTGAGCAGCCCGCCGAGCACCGCACCCCTGGCCAGGTTCTGGCGCGCCTGGCTGCCACCACGGATGCCGCGTCAGGCAACCGCGGCATTCCTGGAAGTGGCCGTCCCCCGGCCGCCCGACGAACCGCACCCGTCCCAGGTACTCGCCTTCGCCCGGCTGAACGCCATGACGGCGGCTCCCTGCCCGGGCGGTCGGCAGCCCCAGCCGGAGGTGCACCGCGTGGCGGGGGCCGGCGGCGCCGCCCTGCTGTACGCGGGCCTCGCCGAAGCCTTCGAACTCGCGGCCCCCCACCTGCGCAGGGCACGCGACCCGCATCCCGGCGAGGCGTTGGACGGCTACGTCGCCGCATACGCGAGCGCCTACCGAAGCCGCGACACCCCCGACTTCCGCCGCTCGCTGGCGGCCCGGCTGTCGGCAGAACCGCGCCTGGACCGGTACTGGGAACTCGCCGCCGCCGTCCTGACTCCGCCGGGCGGCCGCCCGCGGCCGACTCCGGGCTCCGCGGACGACTGGCTGCGCGCGGCGCTGCGGCGGGACAACGCCGAAGCGGCGTGAGTCACGCCCCTTGAGGCACCCGGCGGACGCCGCCCGCCCGCGAAGGCTCTGCCCGCTCTGCCCGGGCCGGTCGGACAGAGCCGCTCAACGCACCGGGACACCGCGGGAGTAGCCCTGGGTAGTACATCGGCCGGACGCCTCCGGCTCCTCGCCCGGCCCCGGCCACCTGCGATCACCTGACACGTGACGTCATTACCGCTGTTCCTTCAGGCCGTCCACCGCTTGCTTGGCCTCCACCAGCCCGGCGCCGGTGGCCTCGCGGTACTTCTTGATCGCTGGGATGTGCTGTCCGGCTCGCACCAGGGCCGCCACTTCCGCCAGGGCGGGGTCGTCGTCCGGCACGCCATGGTGGTTCATGAGGAGACCGAGCTTGTGGTCCAGACGGGCCATCCGCCGGTCCAGCCGACGGGCCCGGCTCTCCACGGTCGCGATGGTGGTCAGCCCCACGAGGACGACGAGCAGACCTATCAAGGTGTCCATGACACTCTCCCTGGTGTGTGACGGGCGCACGCCGCGGGTCGCGGCGGCGCACAGAGGATGAGGAGGAGAGGACTCAGGGCCCCGCGGGGCCCGGTCGTCCTGCCGGATCAGAACGGTTCGGATCCGCGGGCCGGACGCGGGGAGACCAGTCCCGAGTCGTAGGCGAGGATCACCGCCTGCACGCGGTCGCGCAGGCGGAACTTCTCGAGGATGTGGGCGACATGCGTCTTCACCGTCGTCTCGCCGATGTTCAGCTCGACGGCGATCTCCGCGTTGGACAGACCACGCGCCAGGATCCGCAGCACGTCCAGTTCGCGGCCGGTGAGCACGTCCAGGCGCGGCGGCACGGGCGGCGGCGACTCCGACGGCAGGCCGGCGAAACGCTCCAGCAGACGCCGGGTGACCCGAGGAGCGAGCACGGCCTCGCCGGCGGCGACCGTGCGGATGGCCGAGACCAGGGAATCGGCGGGACCGTCCTTCACGAGGAAGCTGCTCGCCCCGGCCCGCAGGGCGTCGACCACGTGCTCGTCGAGGTCGAACGTGGTCAGGATGACGACCCGGCCGGGCAGACCGCTCTCGGCGATCAGACGGGTCGCCTCGACCCCGTCCATCCGCGGCATGCGGATGTCCATGAGGACGACGTCCGGTGACAGCCGCCGCGTCTCCTCGACGGCCTCCTGACCGTCGGCGGCCTCTCCGACGACCTCGATGTCCGGCTCGGCCTCCAGGATGAACCGGAAGCCGGTCCGGATCATCGGCTGATCGTCAGCCAGCAGCACGCTGATGGACCGCATGGTGCCCCGTTCCTCGGTTGTTCGCCGGACCGTCGGTCTCGGGCAGGTCCAGCACGGCGTGGACGCAGAAGCCGCCGCCCGGCCGAGGGCCCGTGTGCAGGGTGCCGCCCGTCGCGGCGATCCGCTCCCGCATCCCCAGCAGACCATGACCGGAACCGTATCCGGGCACGGGGGTCCCCGCCGCGTCCCCCGGTCCGTCGTCACACACGCGGACGTGCAACCGTTCCGGTTCCTCCTCCCACACCAGACGCACCCGGGTACGCGTCGCGCCCGCGTGCTTGACGGTGTTGGTGAGCGCCTCCTGCACGATGCGGTACACCGTCAGCTGGTACCCGGCGGGCAGCGCGACCACGGAGCCGGAGACCTCGTAGTCGACGTCCAAACCGGTGGCCCGGACGGCCGCGACGAGGGAGGGCAGGGCTTCGATCGTCGGCTGGGGCGGCTCCTTGGACGGTGTGCCTTCCCCCTCCTCGTCGGTGCGCAGCACGTCCAGCAGCCGACGCAGCTCGGTGACGGTGTCCCGGCCCGTCTGCTCGACGGTGGCGTGCAACTCGTGGGCCTTGTCGGGCGACCGGTCCTGGATCCGGTCGGCCGCGATGGTCTGCACCACCATGAGGCTCACGTTGTGGGCCACGATGTCGTGCAGTTCACGGGCGATCCGTGCGCGCTCCTGCATCACCGCGGCGCGTGCGTTGGCGGCCTGCTCGCGTTCCAGGGCCGCGGCGCGCTGCATGGCCTCGTCCCGGACGGCCGTCCGGGCCCGAGAGAGCCGGCCCAGGGCCCATGCCGCCAGCAGGAGCACCGCGTCGGTCAGCAACGCCGCGAGCCGGTGCCCCCGCGGCGCGAGGAACGCCTCGGTCAGCGCGCTGAGCGGAATGAACACGGTGGCCACGAAGGCCGTCACGCGGGGCGCGCCCCGCACGGCCGTGAGATACACGGCGATGGCCACGGACAGGTAGGTGGGGCCGATCGACGTGCCCTCCGGCCCGGCGAGTTGGGGGATGTAGTCCAGGTACTGCAGTGTCCCGGCCCCGACCGTCATGACCAGCAGCCCGGCCAGCGGCACACGACGGTGCACGGCGAGGGGCAGCGTGGACGACAGCACCAGGACGAGCCACCACTGGTCCGGCTGTCGCAGCGGGACACCGCCCGGGGGGATCGCCTGCGGCAGTGCCAGGCACGCGGCCGCCGCCAGGACGGCCAGGGTCACGTCCGTCACCGCGGCAGGCACCTGGCGGCCTGCGAGTGACCCCGGTTCTCTCATGCCCCCCCACGGTAAAGGGCCTGCTCACCCGGCCCGCCCACCCTGAGGTCTGACTCCCGCCGCCCCCTTTCCTCCTCCCGGCCTCCTTCGTGAGGAGGAGACGCGTCGCGCACGGCGTGGTGGGACGCCACGCGGTCTCGTCCGGCCGGTGGAAGCGGTCGTCTCCCTCACCCGCCGGGCGGAGGGCGTGATTCGACGTGAGGACGGAGGCTCCGGACCTCGGACGCCGGTGGACTGGAAGGACCCCTCACCCACCGACGACCCAGAGGTCCCACATGCTCGGAGCACACAGTCGGCAAGCGCCCCCCGGCGCCCCTTTCGGCATCGATCCGTCAGCAACCGCCGTACGGCTGACCGAGGTGACCAAGAAGTACGGCCGCGGATCGTCCGCGGTCGTCGCACTCGACGACGTCAGCACCGGCATCGCCGTCGGCGGTTTCACCGCCGTCATGGGCCCGTCCGGCTCCGGGAAGAGCACCTTCCTGCACTGCGCCGCCGGGCTCGACCGGCCGACCTCCGGAACGGTGCGGCTCGGCGGGCAGGACCTCGGCGAGCTGGACGAGAGACGGCTCACCCGGTTCCGCCGGACCCGTATCGGGTTCGTCTTCCAGGCCTTCAACCTGCTGCCGTCGCTCACCGTGGAGCAGAACATCACCCTGCCGCTGCGGCTGGCCGGAGAGGGAACCGACCACGACTCGGTCCGCGGTGTCACGGCCGCGGTCGGACTCGTGGGCCTGCTCGGCCGCCGCCCCTCGGAACTCTCCGGCGGGCAGCAGCAGCGGGTCGCCATCGCCCGCGCCCTCATCACCCGCCCTGAAGTGATCTTCGCGGACGAGCCGACCGGCGCACTCGACCCGGACACGGCCGACGACATCCTCGGGCTGCTCCGGCAGGCGGTGACCGACCTGCACCAGACCGTGGTGATGGTCACGCACGACCCGGTCGCCGCCCAGCGCACCGACCAGGTCGTCTTCCTCGCCGACGGACGCGTGGTCCGCCGTGTGGACGCGCCGTCCGCCGCTCAGGTCAAGAGCGTCATGACCGAGCTGCGGAGGACCCGCTGATGCTGCGTATCGCCCTGGCCACCCTGCGCGCCCGCGCGGGGGCCTTCGCCGCCACGTTCACCGCGCTCCTGCTCGGGGCGGCCGTGGTCAGCGCCTGCGGCGTACTCCTGGAATCCGGGCTGCGCTCCGCCCTGCCACCCGAACGGTACGACAGAGCCCCGTTGATCGTCGCGGGCCGTCAGGCCGTCGACCTCGACGTGAGGTCCGCCGACGGATCCGAGTACCGCAGTTCCCAGCCGCTGCTCGAACGACCACGACTCGACGCCTCCCTCGCCCGCGATCTCGCCGCGGTCGACGGTGTCGCCTCCGTGGTGCCCGACCGCCGCGTGACGGTCCGTCTGCCGGACGCGGACCGTGCCGTCACCGGCGCCAACGGGGCCGTCCCGCAGGCGCACACCTGGTCGAGCCGAGTCCTGGGAGGATTCCGCCTCACCGAAGGGCACGCGCCGCAAGGTGCCCAGCAGGTCGTCCTGGACACCCGCCTCGCGGCCCGGGCCGGGCTGCGGACCGGCGACAGCGTACGGCTCATGACCTCGTCCACTCCGCTCACCTTCAAGGTCGCCGGACTGGTGGCCCTCGACGGGGACCGCACTCCACGACAGTCGGTGCTCTATGCCTCCGGGGCCGCGATGCAGCGGCTGGCACCCCTGTCCGGTGCGTCCGTCGACGCCTTCGGCGTGTTCACCACGCCGGGTACACCGTCCTCGCAGGTGGTGCCCGCCGTCGAACGGGTGGTGGCCGGGCACCGTGCGGCGGTGTACACGGGTGACGAACGCGGCGAGGCGGAATTCACCGACATCGCGGTCGGCGCGGCCAACCTCGTGGAGCTGGCCACGGCCATCGGCGGCAACGTGCTGCTCGTGGCCGTGTTCGTGCTGTGCGCCACGACGTCCCTCGCCATCCGCCACCGCCATCGCGAGATGGCCCTGCTGCGCGCGATCGGCACCACCCCGGGGCAGCTGTACCGCATGATCACGGCGGAGTCCGCGGTGACGGGTCTCGTCGCGGGAGTGCTCGGCTGCCCTCTCGGCGTCGGTGTGGTCCACTGGCTGAGCGGACAGTTCGCCGGACGCGGCCTGGTACCGCCGGACTTCCGGCCGGTCGTCGGCCCGCTCCCGTTCCTCACCGCCGTCGGCGTGACGGTCCTGACCGCGGTGGCGGCGGCCCTCGTCGCCGCCCGGAGGGCTGCCCGCGTCCGCCCCACGGAGGCGCTGCGCGAGGCCTCCGCCGAGCCCGCGCGCATCGGCAGGGGCCGTCTGATCACCGGCGGTGTCCTGCTCGCGCCGGCCGTCTGTGTGCTGGGTCTCGGCCTCGGCTTCCGCGCCGACTTCCTCACCCTGGTCGGTCTGGCCAACTCCCTCGTCCTGCTGCTCGTGATCACCGCCGCGGTCCTCGGTCCGCTGATCAGCCGCACCGCCACGGCCCTCCTCGCCCCGCTCCTCGACCGGACCGGTGTCACCGGCTGGCTCGCGGCGGCCAACTCAGGTGCCCGTGCCACCCGGACGGCGGCCGCGGTCACCCCGATCGTCCTGGCCGTCTCCTTCGCGGCGACGGTCGTCTTCACCCAGACCACTCAGCTGAGCCGGTCCACCGAGGAAATCCGCTCCGGCACGGTCGCCGATCACGTGCTCGCCGCTCCCACCGGCATGTCGCCGGAGCTCGCGCGCCGGGCCGCCGAACTGCCGGGGGTGACGGCCGCCACCGGTGTGGTGCGGTCCAAGGCGGTCGGTGTGGGTTCGCTGCTCGGCACGGAGGAAGCCGTCTCCCTGACCGCGCAGGGACTTCAGCCGTCGGCCGTGTCCGCCACGGTCGACCTGGACGAACGCAGGGGGAAGCTGTCGGCTCTGGCTCCGGACACGGTGGCTCTCAGCACCACGGCCGCCTCGTGGCTGGGGCTCGACGTCGGGGACCGGGCGCGGCTGCACCTCGGGGACGGGACGCCCTTCACCGGTGAGGTGATCGCCGTGTACGGCAGGGGACTCGGCTTCGCCGACCTCACCTTCGACCACGACCTGCTCCTCTCCCACACCACCGCGGGCGTCGACCAGTCGGTGCTGATCCGGTCGGCCCCCGGTGCCTCCGGTGACGTCGCACACCGGCTGTCCGCTCTGGCACGGACCTATCCGGGAGCCGAGCCGATCGGAGCACTGGCGGCCGATGCCCAGGTCGAGGAGCAGAGGGCGATGGCGTGGGTGAACTACGTGGTGGTGGGTGTCATCATCGCCTACACCGCTCTCACCGTCGTCAACACCCAGGCGATGAACACCGCGTCCCGGCGCCGGGAGTTCGCGCTGCTGAGGCTGACCGGCAGCAGCCGGTCGCAGGTGCTGGGGATGGTGCGGCTCGAGAGCTTCACGGTGGTCGCCGTCGGAGGGCTCCTGGGAACGCTGCTGTCGGTGCCGCCGCTGGCTCTGGTCGCGCTGGCGCTGACCGGCACACCGATACCGACGGCGCCGGTGCTGGGCTGGCTCGCGATCGTCGGGTCGACGGCGTTGCTGGCCATGGCCGGGGCGATGCTGCCCGCCCGCCTGGTGCTCCGTGTCCGTCCGGTGGACGCCATCGGGATGAAGGAGTGACGAGCGAGTGACCGCGGGGGAGCGACCGGGACGCACGCGGGATGCGCGTCAGTGACGGGCCGGGGCGGCGACGCGGGCCGGACGCGCCGTGAGCACGGCGGACCGGCACGACACGCCCCCCCCGCGTGGCCCGGGACGGCTCCCGCACTCGGCCTGACCACTTCGAGCGGGTTCACGGATCTTTCCACGTGGGTAAAACGGTCCCAAAGGTCGAAGCAGTTTGCTCGGAATCCACATCGCGACGGGCAGGTCTCCGGTCATTCGGCTGGATTCCCGTCCCCCGGGGGTATCCCGGCTGTGCCGTATCAGGATGCAATGATGGAGGTCAGGCCCTTCCGCAACCACACCGGTCAGAAGAGGCACGCAATGGATCCATGGCTGATCTGGTTGATCATCGCAGCGGTATTGGCTGCGGCTGAAATCTTCACCCTCACTGCCGCGCTCGGAATGCTCAGTGCGGCCGCACTGGTCACGGCGGGGTCCGCCGCGGTCGGGCTGCCGCTGCCGTTCCAGTTCTTGGTTTTCACCCTCGTGGCCACCGTCACCTTGATTTTCGTACGCCCCCTGGCACTGCGCCATGTACTCCGGCCCCAGACGACGAGATTCGGCGTGGAGGCACTGGTCGGCAAGGGTGCCTATGTCGTCTCAGAGGTAACGGGCCTGGGGGGCAGGGTCCGCATCGACGGCGAGGAGTGGACGGCCCGCGCCTACGACGAGACGCTGGTGATTCCCCCCGGAAAGACCGTCGACGTCATGGAGATCAACGGCGCCACCGCGATCGTCTACCCCCGGGACTGAAACCATGGAAACCTCGGCCTTTTTGATCGCCGGCCTGATCGTCGCCTTGATCGCGGTTTTCACCGTGGTGCGAGCGGTCCGTATCGTGCCCCAGGCACGCGCTCGCAATGTCGAGCGCCTCGGCCGTTACCACCGGACCCTCAATCCGGGCCTCAGCCTCGTGATCCCTTACATCGACCGCGTTCATCCGGTGATCGATCTCCGGGAACAGGTGGTTTCCTTCAAACCGCAGCCGGTCATCACCGAGGACAATCTCGTCGTCGAGATCGACACCGTTCTGTACTTCCAGGTCACCGATCCACGAGCGGCCTTCTACGAGATCGCGAGTTTCCTTCAGGCGGTCGAGCAGCTCACCGTCACCACCTTGCGCAACGTCGTGGGGTCCATGGACCTCGAGAAGACCCTCACCTCACGGGACACCATCAACAGCCAGCTGCGGGGAGTCCTGGACGAGGCCACCGGAAAATGGGGGCTGAGGGTCAACCGGGTGGAGATCAAGGCCATCGACCCGCCGCAGTCCATCAAGGACGCGATGCAGAAGCAGATGCGAGCCGAGCGGGACAAGCGGGCGGCGATTCTCGGCGCCGAGGGGCAGCGCCAGTCGCAGATCCTCACCGCCGAAGGCGACAAACAGGCCGCCGTCCTGCGCGCGGAAGGGAACCGTACCGCCGCGATCCTCCAGGCCGAGGGCCAGTCCCGGGCCATCGACGAGGTGTTCCAGGCCGTACATCGCAACGACCCCGACCCCAAGTTGCTGGCGTATCAGTACCTGCAGACCCTGCCCCAGCTCGCGCAAGGCTCGGGCAACAACTTCTGGGTGATCCCCAGCGAGATCACCGCCGCACTCCAGGGCGTGTCCCGTGCCTTCACCGAGGTGCTGCCCCAGTCGTCGGCCACCCGCGAGAAGCCCCCGGGCGACATGGTCGCCCAGGCCGCCAGCGACAAGGCGCAGGCCGAGGAGGCCGCTGCCGAGGCCCTGGCCGACGCGGCCGAGGCCGAGGGCGCCAACCTCGACGGCCTCCCGTCTCACCCCCGTCGCTGACGGCGAGCGGCGTCTTCGCCGGCGCCACTCGCCCGGCCGTCGGCCGATTCCGGCGCGGCGCACCGCGGGACCAGTCGACGGTGGGCATGAGCTTGTCGTGGTTGGGGGTCTGTCCCGGCTTGAGGGTGCACAGCTTGCTGAGCGGAGCCTGGACGTCGTAGACGCGCAGGGTGACTCCGGGCTCCTGCGGCGGTAGGTCGGCGGCAACCGTGGGGGAGGGGCCGGCTCCCGCCGGGGAGGGGTCGGCCGCGGTCGCAGGGGTGGCGAGTACGCCGCCGGCCATGATGGCGGACGCAAGTGGCGCGAAGAAAGGTCTTCGGGTTCGGGAGAAGGGTCGTTGGCGCATTGGTCCTCCGGTGCTGGGGACCGGACCGTGCCGGATCGTTCCGGTCTCTCCCGGGGTGGAGCGCTGGTCGCGTCGCAAAGGTAGGAGACTTCTGCTTGTCATGTCCATACTTTGTCATCGGTGTGTTCAAAGTCGGTCCGCGCGCCATGGCGGGCCGTGACGGCTGCGGCTCGTGGGCCATCCGGGCCCGGGTGTTCGGACATGCCCCGATGGTGGAACTGATCATGGGTGGGCGGCACTTGATCCCGGGAAGCATTCCGGGGGTGGGCCCGGGGGAGGGGCGGTGACGACGCGTGGATGAGCAGGGTGGCCGCGACTGGGTGTGCATGACTCCGGAGGAGTTCGACCGTGACGCGCCGCCGCGCCCGGAGGTGGACGGACGGATCCCGGCCGAGCTGGACGAGTGCGGCACGGCCCCCCTCTTCGGCGACGAACCGGCCCCGGCGGTAACCGGCCGGCCCGCTCCGCGCTCTGCCCGACAAGGCTGCCAGGGGCGGCTGTTCTGACGCTGATCCTTGGCGACGGCGGCCGACCGGTCCACGGCCGCCGACTTCGGCGGGTTCGAGGACCGGTTCGTCGCGGAGGCGACCGGCCCTCGACAACGTGACACCTCACGCGCCTGGGCGACAGCCATGAGCCACGGCGCTCGGCGTTGCCGACGGCGGCGCTCACGCGGTGCCCGGCATGACAAGCTGTGCTCTCCAGCGTCCTAGCCCAGGAGGTCACTATGGCCGCAGAGTCCACAGCACAAGAAGGATCGGAGTCGGCTGACGCCGAGAACACCGACCTCTCGCCCGACGATGACGGTCAGTCCGACCTGAAGCGCAAGTTTCGGGAGGCTCTGGCGCGCAAGCGCGGCATGCAGGCGGACGCCGCCGACCTCGCCGCCAACACCCACGCGTCGAAGATCCGCGGCACGCACGGCCCGGCCGCGAATCAGCGGTCGTTCCGGCGCAAGAGCGGAGGCTGAGTAACCACGGCCGCCGGATGAGACCCGGCAGGACACGGCCTGGCAGCCCTACCGATGAGGTGGGCCGGGTCCTGCCCGGTTGACGAGGCAGGGGCCGTGGCGGCCCGCCGCCCGGGAGCCGTGCACCTTGCCGAGGTGTACAAGCGCCGCCGCGACCTCACCCCACGTCCGACCACCGCACCGGCTGAGTACGATCACCCGCGCCGGTCTGAGTACGCGAGCGGTAGCCCGCCGCGAGCCGCACCGGGCGGGTGGAAGCATGCGCCGACGGCTGCTGCTCGTCTTGTATCTCTCCCGAGGGCAGGCGTGCTGTACGGGCCCCGCACAGGACCTCCCGCTGCTCGCCCCCAGGGCCGGCGGGCTCCCCTCCGCCATCTGATGGGCCCAGGGCGACCGGACACACGGCGTGCCGGTCGCCTCATTCCGGCACCGGCCGCATCTCCACGACACGCAGTCCCAGTGACTGGCAGCGCGCCAGCAGCCCGTACAGGTGCGCTTCGTCCACGACCGGGCCGAACAGGACCGTCTGGCCGGCCATCACCACATGACCCAGCTCCGGAAACGCTTTGGCCAGTGTCTCCGAGAGATGCCCCTCGACGCGGATCTCGTAGCGCACGAGCTTGTCCTCCCACGGCTGCCGGGACAGGCGGATGGCGCCCTTTCCGTCATCGTCCCACCCCCCTGCCCGGTTCGACCTCACCCGAAGCAGGTGACCCGGCCGGTGACGGCCATGAGCCGCGGTGATGCGTCGACCACATGAAAGCGGCCATGACCAGCGCATACAGAGCGGTGGTGGGCCGGATGACGGTGATCGTGGCCTCAGTGTCGGGTCCTGCCGGGGGGAGAGGGCGGACGGCGGCCTCCCGCCTCGGTCGACGTCCCTGCCGTCCGCCGCCGCCTCGGTGGCGGTGCCGCCGCCCCGCCACGTCCTCACAGCATCCGGAGGCCGCGTGCTCGGCGCACCGCCTCGCCCCGCCGGTTCACCGCCAGCTTTCGGTAGATGCTCTTGAGGTGGGTCTTCACCGTGTTCACCGACAGACAGAGATCGGCGGCGATCTCCTCCGTCGACATCATCCGGGCCAAACGCTCCAGGACATCCCGCTCGCGTGCGCTCAGCTCCACCGCGACGAGCGGTGCGGGCGGCGGCTGCGGTCCAGGCCGCTCGCCGCGGGGCGGCGGAGCGGGCGTCAGCCAGCCTGCCGCCAGATCGTGCAGCGGACCCGCGGTGATGAGCGGCCGGATCCATGCCCCGGCATCCAGGAACGGACGCCGCAGCCGCTCACGCCGGGCGTCGAGGAGCGCCCGCGCCAAGAGCTTGCGGGCGGTGGCGGTGTCTCCGGCCGCGTCGGCGGCCCGGGCCCTCACCAGCGCTGCCCCCACTGACACCGCCGGGCCGGTCCGTTCCTCGGCGTGGAGGCTGTCCAGCAGGTCGAGGGCTGTCGCGGGACGTCGTGCGGCGAGCTGGATCGACGCGGCCTCCACAGCACACACGGGCTGGTCGACGGAGACAGCCCGGAGCACCTCGGTGGCTCTGTCCGGCCGCCCCTCGGCCAGGTGGGCGGCCGAGGAGACGAGCGCTTCCCGGCTCGTCGCCCATGGGGAGGCCACGGCGGCGGGGACGGCCGGGTCGGCCGCCTCCACAGCGGCGCGCATCTCCCCCCTGGCCATGAGGAGGCGCGCTGCGGCCAGGGCTCGCCCCGCGGCCATCACCGGATCACGTGTGCTCAAGGGGAGAGCGGCCGTTTCGTCGATGAGGGCTTGAGCCCGGTCCAGTTCGTCGCGGTCGACGGCCACGGCGGCCAGGACGAGCCGTCCGATCCCGGATCCGGACGGCTGGGCCGAACCGGGCCGATCGGCCTCGGGCAGCGCGGCCAGCGCCTTGCGCTCCGCCCTGCCGGGCCAGCCGTTGAGGTAGTCGAGCAAGGCCAGGTGTCCCATCGCCTCCTCCCGGGGCGCCTTGGTGGATGCTTCACCGGGAGCCCCGGCCACGGTGGTCAGGACGGCACGAGCCTCCCGGAAACGCCCGGCCCACAGGAGCGTCGAGCCGACATGGGTCAGCAACAGGGCCGTGAGTTCGGGATGCTTGTCCAGGAGGTGAGCCGGTACCTCCTGCCGTAGTCCAGCGGCCGACTCGGCGGCCTTCTCCACCCGTGGGGGGCATCCGGCAAGCCGGGCGGCCAAGGCTTCCAGCAGTGCACAGCTCAGCCGGGCGGCCGCGACGTCGCGGGCGTCACCGACAAGCTGCTCCTGGACGTGGTGCAGACGGGCCAGGCCATGATCGAGGTCGTGGCGGGACAGGTCGTGAGCGGCACGCACGAGGTCCGTGGCCGGGCTTCTCGCCTCGGGCCCCATGTGGGAGAACAGCCGCGCCAGGTCGTGCGAGCCCGGACCGGTGAAGAGTCGACCGATCGCCAGGTCGTCCACAAGGGCACCGGCCGCGAGATCCCAGTCGTCCGCGGCGGCGCTGTGGGCGAGTGCCTCCGGCAGGTGGCCGTGACGACGCAGCCACCGCGCGGCCCGTCTGTGGAGTTCCGGCTCCAGTCCGGGCAGGCGAACGCGCAGGTGCGCCCGCAGTATCTCCGCGAACAGCGGATGGAGCTGGTACCACGTGTGCTCGAGACGTTCGACGAACGCGTTCTGGCGGTGCAGTCCGGTGAGAAGGGGTTCGGCATCGATACGGCCGGTCAGCGCGTTGGCCAGATCGGGGCAGAAGCGCTCCAGGGCGCTGACGCGCAGCAAGAGGTCCTGTGCCTGCGGCGTCTGTCCCTTGAGAACCTCGGCGAGCAGGAAGTCCGCGACCGTGCTGCGGTCCGCTTCGAACTCCTTCAGATAGTGCTCGGGGTCGGAGCTCTCCCTGGCGGCCAGGGCGGACAGGCTCAGACCGGCCGCCCAGCCCCGGGTCCGGTCCACCAGGTTCCGCGCTGCCTGGATCGGAACGTCCACGCCGTGCAGTTCGAGCAGTGCGGCGGCCTCTTCGGGAGTGAAGGCCAGTTCCGCGGAGCGGATCTCCGTGAGGTCGCCGACCGCCCGGTGGCGATGCAACGGGAGCAGCGGCTCGGTGCGGGTGACCAGGACGAGGCGCAGGCCCGGGCCCGCGTGGTGCAGGACGAACTCCAACTGCTCCGCGACGTTGGTATCGGTCACACGGTCGTACTCGTCGAGCACGAGGAGCACGGGCCGGTCTCGAACGCTCAGTTCCGCGGCAAGTGAGGACAGGAGCCTGTCGCCCACTCTGGTGGCGTTGTCGGGGGTCCCGACCGCGTCGGATGCCGGTGCGCCACAGGCGCGCAGAGCCTGCAGGACGTAGGACCAGAACACCCCGGGGCGATGGTCGCCGCCGCCATCGAGGGTGACCCACGCGACCGGCGGTCCCAGCCCGGAGGCCCAATCGGCGGCCAGCAGGGTTTTGCCGGCTCCGGCCGGGCCGTTGAGCAGAGTCAGCGGAGTCCTGAGCGCCTGGTCGAGGTGGTCGACGAGCCGCTGTCGCCGCAGGTACGTCCGGGGCCTCGCGGGGAGGGCGAATCGGGTGCGCAGGAACGGATCGCCCAGAGGGTCGGTGGGCGACAGCGCCGGAACAAGGGGAACCGCGGATCCTTGAGCACTCGCATGGATGTCCGCCACGGTGCTCATCACCCCTGTCGGGTCCGGGCCACGTCCTGGGCAGCGCTTCCTTCCTCAGCATCCCAGCCTTGCCGTACAGGTGCACGGCAGACCGCGCCATCGACCCGCTGACCTGCACGTGGGTGCGTGCCGGGAGGTGCTCGGCGATCCTCAGGACCGCCGCCCTCGCTGTCGGCGGGCGGACCAACGACCGGTGGTGCACGCCCTGCTTGGACTCGCCCTGTGTCTTCTCCGCGGCTCCGGCCAGCGGCAGGAACGCACCGGTGACCAGGCCCGTGCCGGCGGCCAGTACCCTGCGACGATCCATAGGTCGACGAGAGCATGACATATCCATGCGTCGCTCCCTCTGTCGTGTTCGAGATGGAGAACGGATGTCGACTCGTGAGCGTCCTGGACGCTAAGGGGTGGAGAGCTCCCGCCAGTATGTCTCGCATGATTCGTGTGACTCTCCGAAAATTTCGCTGTCTCGAAGTCTGCGGTGGAGCGTGCTGATGGGCCTCCCGCACGGTCGGATCAGTTGACAAGCTCGGAGACCTCCCTAGTATCCGTGGCGTCGACGATCCGAAAGCAGTTCGAAATTTCGAATGATCGCGACTGTCATGTACCTGCTGAAGGTGGACGGCGGTGCAGCAGCCATCCCCTGTCTCGTGTCGGCCTGCCGACGAAAGGACCCGAGGTGCCCATACGATCAGGCAGACGACTGCTCCGTCTCCTCGCGGCCGCCGCGCTGACGATCACCGCGTCGGTGACGGCCTCCGCTCACTCCACCCCTTCCGCCGCACCGGGCAGCCCGGCGCTCACCCCACCGCTGGGCTGGAACAGCTGGAACAGCTTCGGGTGCGGGATCACCGAGGCCCAGGTCCGTCAGGCCGCCGACGCGATGGTGTCCTCGGGCATGCGCGACGCGGGCTACCGCTATGTGGTCGTCGACGACTGCTGGTTCGACCCGCAGCGCGACGCGGCGGGCAGCCTGCGGGCCAACCCGACCAAGTTCCCCAGCGGGATGAAGGCGCTCGGGGACTACATCCACAGCAAGGGCCTGAAGTTCGGTATCTACCAGGTGCCGGGCGAACGCACCTGCGCGCAGACCACCGGCGCCTATCCCGGGTCGACGGGCAGCAAGGGGCACGAGGCCCGGGACGCCGCCACCTTCGCCTCATGGGGCGTCGACTACCTCAAGTACGACTGGTGTTCTTCCAGCGGCACCCGTGACGAGCAGGTCGCGCGATTCACACTCATGCGCGACGCCCTGCGCGCCACCGGCCGCCCGATCGTCTACAGCATCAACCCCAACAGCT
>NZ_JASKMS010000034.1 GCF_030124145.1 Streptomyces sp. 378 | reverse complement strand
CGAGCGAAGCCGAGAACGGGGGAGCGTGCCGGGCGTCGCGACGCCGCGGAGATCCATCAGAAGGGGCCTAGAGGGGACCACCACGGGCACAGCGGCGAGACGAGGAGTACGGGCGTGGACGTGCACGGCACAGTGGCCGAGGGCTTCGAGCCGGTGAGGGACGCGTTCGTACGGAACTTCGCAACACTCGGCGACCGGGGCGCCGCTGTCGCCGTCTACCGGGGCGGGCGGAAGGTCGTCGACCTGTGGGGCGGCACCAAGGACGTGGACGGCGCGGCTCCCTGGGAGCGCGGCACCGCCCAGGTGGTGCGCTCGGCGACCAAGGGGGTGGCCGCCGCCGTACTCCTGCTGCTGCACCAGCGCGGGCAGCTCGACCTGGACGCGCCGGTGGGGCACTACTGGCCCGAGTTCAAGGCCCGGGGCAAGGAGCGCGTCCTGGTCCGGCACGTGCTGAACCACCGCGCCGGGCTGCCGGTCCTGGACCGGCCGCTCACCCCCGAGGAGGCCCTCGACCCGCTGCGCGGCCCGGAGGCGGTCGCCGCGCAGGCGCCCGTCTGGGAGCCCGGCACCGACCACGGCTACCACGCGCTCACCTACGGCTGGCTGCTCGACGAACTGGTGCGGCGCGTCACCGGGCAGGGCACCGGGGAGTGGCTCGCGTCGCAGGTCACCGGTCCACTGGGCCTGGACCTCTGGCTCGGTCTGCCGGAGTCGGAGGCCGGCCGGGTCGGGCGCGTGGGCCGCGTGGAGGGGGCCGAGCCGACCGGGGGCCTGCGCGCCCGCCCGAAGCGCTCGGTCACCGAGGCCTACGAAGACCCCGCCTCTCTGACACGCCGGGCCTTCGCCGCGATCTCCCCGTTCCCGGACCAGAACGACCCCGCCCACCGCGCGTCCGCCCTCCCCGCGACCAACGCCATGGCGACGGCGGACGGACTGGCCCGCTTCTACGCGACCCTGATCGGCGACACGGCCGGCGCCGCACGCCTCTTCACGCCGGAGACGGTGGAAGCGGCCCGGGCCGAGGAGTCGGCAGGCCCCGACCGCGTCCTGGTGGTCGGCACCCGCTTCGGCCTCGGTTACATGCTGCACGGCAGCGCCTCGCCGTTCCTCACCCCGGGTTCCTTCGGCCACCCGGGCCGCGGCGGCGCCCTCGGGTTCGCCGACCCGGAGACGGGAATCGCCTTCGGCTACGTCACCAACGGCTTCCGCAAGACGGTGACGGCGGACCTGCGGGCGCAGGGGCTGGTGCGGGCGGTGCGGCGAGTGCTGGACCTCTGAACGCCCCTAGACGTGGATGGGGTGGGAGGTCCGCCCGGACGCCTGGTCGATCTCCTCGTGCGCCTTGCTCAGCAACGCCATGGCGAGTTCGTTGAGCGCCCGGGCCCCGGCGATCTCCTCCCCGACCCTCGGCTGATTGGCGTCGGTCCGGTGCCGGCTGGCGTGCCCGTGCGCCCGTACCTCGGCGCCGTCGGGCAGGCGGACCAGCGCGGCGGCTCGCGTGTGCTGGTCGTCCTCCGTGAACTCCAACTCGACGTGCCACCCGACTGTGGTGTGCATCATGACGATCACCTCCGGAACGCTTAGTTCCAGGGTGCTCCTCGCACCGGCCGGACGCACCCGTCCGGCGGGCCCCTATCCGGCGTGCAGCATCAGCCCGATCCCGACAACCAGCAACCCGGCCGCCACGACCCTCGGAGCCCCGAACCGCTCCTTGAAGAAGACGGCCCCGATCGCCGCGCCCATGATGACCGAGCTCCCTTGAACGCAGGCGATCAACCAGCGCACGGCTGGGGTGAACGACCCCGACGTGTGCCAGAGACGGCCTCGACCTTGCCGAAGACGCAGAGCGCATGCCCGGTGAGTTCAGTGGCTTCAACGACCGTGTGGACATCCAGCCCCCACCGGCGCCCGATGTCCTGGATCTGAGCAGTCTGCCGCGGGAGGAGTCGCAGTACCCGTCGCCACCGCCAGATGCGCGGCCCGGACCGCCGGCCCGGGTTTTCGCGCAACGCAAGTCTCACAACGGGGTCAGGCCCGCTTCTGAGTGAGAACGGGTTCTGTGAACCGATGGGGGGGTGAGCGGGGGCCGACGGCCGATTGTGGATCTTGCTCGCGCAAAGGACCGTTTGTGAGAACCGTCTGGTTCTACTGGAGTTCGCTGAAGCGTTCGGTTGCTCGGGTGCGTCCGGCGACGATGATGGTGTCGTCTGCCTCTACGACGGTTTCGGGGGTGGCGTAGGTGAAGCCTTCGCCGGGGCGTTTGATGGCGACGACGGTGATGCCGTAGCGGGTGCGGACGGCGCTGTTGGCCAGGGGCAGGCCGACGATGTCGGCGGGCGGGTTGGTTTTGACCATGGCGAAGTCGTCTTCGAACTCGATGTAGTCGAGCATACGGCCGCGCACGAGGTGGGCGACGCGCTGGCCCATGTCGTGTTCGGGGTAGACGACGTGGTGGACGCCGAGCTGGGTGAGGATACGGCCGTGGGCTTCGCTGATGGCCTTGGCCCAGACGTTCTCGATGCCGAAGGAGATCAGCAGCGAGGCGGTGAGGATGCTGGCTTCCAGGTCGGTGCCGATGGCGACGACGGCGCGGTCGAACTCGTGCACGCCGAGCTGACGCAGGGCGTCCTCTTTGGTGGAGTCGGCCCGCACGACGTGGGTGAGGGAGCCGGAGAGGGCCTGGACGACTTCGGCGTTCTCGTCGATGCCGAGGACCTCGGTCTCTTCGTCGGCGAGTTCCATGGCCAGGGCGCGACCGAAGCGGCCCAGGCCGATGACGACGACGGAGCCCTGCGTCCCGGTGCGGCGTTTCTTGGGGGCGGGTTTCCTAGCCAATGACGGGTCGCTCCTCTGGAAGGTCGTACAGGCGGTGGCGGGTGCGCAGGGCGAGTGCGGAGGCGACGGTGATGGGGCCGAGTCGGCCGATGAACATCAACGCGATCAGCAGTAGTTGCAGGCCGGGGTGCAGGTCGGCGGTGATGCCGGTGGACAGGCCGACGGTGGCGAAGGCGGAGGTGACTTCGAACAGTGACTGGTCGAGGGTGTGGTCGGTGAAGACCATGAAGGCCACGGTGGCGGTGGCGACGGCGGCGACGGAGAGCAGTACCACGGTCAGGGCCTGGCGCTGGAGGTCGCCGTGCAGACGGCGGTGGAAGATGTTCACCGCGCCCTCGCCGCGGATCTCGGCATATATGACGAAGAACAGCACGGCGAAGGTGGTGACCTTGATGCCGCCGGCGGTGCCGGCGCTGGCGCCGCCGATGAACATCAGCACGTCCGTGCCCAGCCAGCTGGCGGGGTTCATCTGGGAGGTGTCGATGCTGTTGAACCCGGCGGTGCGCGGCATGACGCCCTGGAAGAACCCGGCCAGCAGCTTCCCCGGTGTGTCCAGGGCACCCAAAGTGGCGGGGTTGGACCATTCGAGGGCGGTGATGAAGACGCTGCCCCCGGCCAGGAAGACCGCGGAGGCCCACAGCACGATCTTGGTGTGGAGGGACCAGGCCCACGGCCGGCGCCAGCGGCGGCGCAGCTCGAACAGGACGGGAAAGCCCAGTCCGCCGGTGATGACCGCCAGCGCGATGGGCAGGCAGATCCACGGGTCGGTGACGAAGCCCATCAGGCTGTCGGAGTACAGGGCGAAGCCGGCGTTGTTGAACGCCGAGACGGCGTGGAAGACGCCCAGCCACGCCGCACGCGGCCAGGACTCGTCGTAGGCGGTGGCGAACCGCAGGGTGAGTACCAGAGCGGTGACCGCTTCCAGCAGCAGGCTGACCTTGACCACACCGGTCACGACCGAGCGGACATCACCCAGTCCCAGGGTCTTGGTTTCCGCGGCGGCCGTCATGCGTGCTTTCAGGCCGATGCGGTGAGAGACCAGCAGGACCAGCAGGGAGGCGAAGGTCATGATGCCGAAGCCGCCTACCTGGATGAGCGCCAGGATCACCGCCTGCCCGAAGCCGCTCCAGTAGCCAGGGGTGTCCACCACGACCAGCCCGGTCACGCACACCGCGGAGGTAGAGGTGAACAGCGCCTCCATCGCACCGGCACCACCGGGCCCGGCCTTGGCCATCGGCAGCATCAGCAGACCGGTCCCGGCCGCGACCGCCGCGGCGAATCCGGCCACGACCGCCTGCGCCGGATGCCGAAGACGCGGCCACCGACGCGTCACCACTCCAAGCCCTCCGCCGCGCGGACAGGCACCACGATTCTTCGCACTGGAAGACGATAGACAACCCCACCGCCGTTCTCGGCACCGGACTCCGCCGTGGGCCCTGCGCCGCCTCTGGGCTTGCGCCATGCGACCTCCGTGCAGCACCAAACCGAGCCTCCCTCGCTGGTCCGTACCGGGTTCGCAGGCGACCGGGTGAAAGACTCTGGCCCGCCCTCGCCCGGGACATGCGGCGCATCGAGTACGCGCTGTTTCTGGCCGCCCCGGTTCTGGTCACCGCTGGTGCTTTCAGTGGCTTGCTGTGGCTGATCGGCATCGGGGCATGGGCTCTGATCGCCGCCGGTCCGATCGAAATGATCTACCGGCCCTGACCGACCCCGATGGCCGGCGCACACGTCGCCCGCCCCTCACCGTTGAAGGGCCGGGGTGAATGCCCGGCAAGCAAGGTGGACGGCGGTGGCGATGAGCAGATACGGCCAGGCCCCGGCCGCCGGAAAGGCCACGAAGGGCGCGAGTGCCAGCCCGATGGCGACGCCCGCCCGAGATCAGCGCGAAGCCGGCCAGCTTGTCGGTGATCTTGTGGGCGAGGGCGTTCCAGCCGGCGTGGGTGACGGCGGCGAGCAGGACGGCCGTGGTGACCAGGGGTGTCACGGGGTGCGCTCGCGCACGTCCACCAGGGTGCCTTCGGCGTGGGTGACGAGGTCCGCGGGGGCCATGGGGAACACGGTGTACGGCGTCCCGGCCGCGGCCCAGACGACGTCGTGCTCCAGCAGGGACCGGTCGGCGAGCACGCGGGTTCTGGTGCGGTGCCCGAAGGGCGGCACGCCGCCGATGGCGTACCCGGTGGTCTCCCGCACGACGTCCACCTTGGCCCGCGTGACCTTGTCGGCGCCGACCTCCTTGCGAACGAGTTCGAGATCGACCCTGGAGGACCCGTCCATGAGCACCAGAACCGGCACTCCGTCCGCGGCGAAGATCAGCGACTTGCAGATCTGGCTCAGCTCACACCCGATCGCGGCGGCGGCCTCGGCGGCCGTACGGGTGGCGTCGGGGAAGCGGCGTACGCGGCTCACGAGATCCCCGAGCCCGAGCTCCCGCAGGGCCTCGGCGAATCGGGGATGAGCTCCGGAGCCATCGGCGTCAGTGGCGGCTGTCGTCATGGCGTGCACGCTAGCGGTACGTGTAGCAGGCACGCGAGGCCGTTTCAGCCGGTGGCCTCCTCAGGCCGGACATCGGCGAACTCCCACCAGGCGAGCGGCAGCCAGTCGCCGTCGACGAAGCCGTCGACGGATCCGCCGGTGCCCTGGATGGCCACGCGGGTCCCGACCGGATAGGTGGTGCCGGACAGTCCGGAGACCGCCACGAGAAGGGTTCCGATACGACGAGACAAAGCACTACTTCCTTTCTCCTCTAGGTGCAAATCGTCTCATCATGCACCAGCCTGGTATATGAGCCACGGCACATACGGAGGTGCTTGACATGAGGGCTGTCGTCTACAAAGGGCCCTTCGAGGTAGCGATCGAGCAAGTGGAGGATCCACGGATTCAGCACCCGAACGATGTGCTCGTCCGGGTCACGTCAACGGCCATCTGCGGCTCCGACCTGCACATGTATGAGGGCCGCACGGCCGCGGAGCCGGGCATCGTGTTCGGCCACGAGAACCTCGGGGTCGTCGAGGAGACAGGAGAGGGGGTCACCAACCTCAGCAAGGGCGACCGGGTGGTCATGCCGTTCAACGTGGCCTGCGGGTTCTGCAAGAACTGCTCGGCGGGCTTCACGGGCTTCTGCCTGACGGTGAACCCGGGCTTCGCCGGCGGCGCCTACGGCTACGTCGCGATGGGGCCCTACACCGGAGGGCAGGCGGAGTACGTACGGGTCCCGTACGCCGACTTCAACTGCCTCAAGCTCCCGGAGGGCACCGAGAAGGAGACCGACTTCGTCCTGCTCGCGGACATCTTCCCGACGGGCTACCACGGCAACGAACTGGCCGACGTGCGCCCCGGTGACACGGTCGCCGTGTACGGCGCCGGTCCGGTCGGGCTGATGGCCGCCTACTCCGCGATGCTGCGCGGCGCGAGCAAGGTGTTCGTGGTCGACCGGGTGGCGGAACGTCTCCAGAAGGCCGAGGAGATCGGCGCGGTCCCGATCGACTTCTCCCAGGGCAACCCGGCGGAACAGATCAAGGAGCAGACCGGCGGCGAGGGGACCGACAAGGGCATCGACGCGGTGGGCTACCAGGCCCAGGCGCAGGGCGAGGACCGCGAGGAGCCGGCGATCGTGCTGAACTCGCTGGTCGAGACGGTCCGCCCGACGGGCGCGCTCGGCATCCCCGGCCTCTACGTCCCGAGCGACCCGGGCGGTCCCGACGAGCAGGCCAAGAAGGGCATGCTGATGGTGTCCGTCGGGCGCCTCTTCGAGAAGGGGCTCCGCCTGGGCACCGGGCAGTGCAACGTCAAGCGGTACAACCGCCACCTGCGGGACATGATCATCGAGGATCGCGCGAAGCCCAGCTTCGTCGTCTCGCACGAGCTGCCGCTCGACGAGGCTTCGTCGGCGTACGAGAAGTTCGACAAGCGCGTCGAGGGCTACACGAAGGTGGTCCTCCACCCGCAGGCAGCGTAGAAAGCCCGGGCCGGACCGACCGTCACTCGGTGACGTACCCGAGGAACGACTCCCACGTGGCGGAGGCGACCGTCACGTGGGGAGTCCCCCGGGCCTTGGAGTCCATAGCGCAGTTCAAGGACCCGCAGGTCACGGGGACTTGAGACCGGGCGACCGTTGAACGCGCCCTGATCGTCCGATGGCCGTGCCGTCGGCGAACTTCAGCACCTCGATCAGGTCCCGCGTACCCGCGTGCTCTTCCTGATCGGTCGGCATGACGTGAAGCGACACACTTCGCAACTTGGCCATCTCCAGCAGATGTTCGAGTTGGCGGCGCAACACCGGGTTGGCGCGTGACCCCGGGTCCGCGCCCGCGCAAGACGGTGTGGGCCGAAGTCGACGTGCCCGGGTGAAAGGCCGGTGAGGGCGCACCGTCCCCGCGGTGCCCTCACCGGCCGGTCTCTCGCGGGCTGTCAGACGCGGACCAGGTTCCTGTCGCCGTCATCGTCGCCGGAGGCGGCGCGCAGGCCCTCGCCCTCGACGTCGACGTTGGGCAGCGCGCGGTCGAGCCACTTCGGCAGCCACCAGGCCTTGCGGCCGAGGAGGGCCAGGACGGCCGGGACGACGGCCATGCGGACGACGAACGCGTCGAAGAACACCGCGATCGCGAGGCCGAAGCCGATCATCTTGACCATCGACTCGGACGAGCCGATGAAGCCGGCGAAGACGGCCATCATGATCACCGCGGCGGCGGAGACGACCCGCGCGCCGTGCCGGAAGCCGGTGACCACGGCCTGCGCCGGCTTCTCACCGTGCACGTAGGCCTCCCGCATCCGGGTCACGAGGAACACCTCGTAGTCCATCGCCAGGCCGAAGACCACGCCGACCATGAAGATCGGCATCATCGACATGACCGGCCCGGTCTGCTCCACGCCCATCAGGTCCGCCAGCCAGCCCCACTGGAAGACCGCGACGACCGCGCCGAGGGCCGCCATCACCGACAGCAGGAAGCCGAGGGCCGCCTTCAGCGGGACGAGGATCGAGCGGAAGACCACGATCAGCAGGAGGAAGGCCAGACCGACGACCAGGATCAGATACGGCACCAGCGCGTCGTTGAGCTTCTGGCTGACGTCGATGTTCATCGCCGTGCTGCCGGTGACCAGGACGTCGGCGTCCGTGTCGGCCTTGATGTCCGCGCCCGCGTCCCGGATGCCGTGCACCAAATTCTCCGTTGTGACGGAGGACGGCTTGGAGCCGGGGATCACGGTGATGGTGGCGGTGTCACCGGCCTTGTTGGGCTGCGCCGGCGTGACCGTCACGACGTCCTTCAGGCCCTTGATCGCGTCGCCGGTCTCGGCGAAGACCGCCTTCGGGTCGGCGCTGTCCTTCGCGTCCACGACGACCAGCAGCGGACCGTTGAAGCCCGGCCCGAAGCCCTCGGACAGCAGGTCGTAGGCGCGGCGCTGGGTGGTGGAGACGGGCTGGGAGCCGTCGTCGGGCAGGCCCAGTTCGAGGGAGGCCGCCGGGACGGCCGCCGCGCCGAGGCCGATGACGCCGAGGAGCAGGACCGCGAGCGGGCGGCGCACGACGAAACTCGCCCAGCGGGTGCCCAGGTTGGGGCGCCCCGGCGTCTTCGAGGTGCGGCCGGGCAGCTTGCCCTTCTCCCCCATCGGCCTGACCTTCCGGCCGGCGTATCCGAGCAGTGCGGGGATCATCGTCAGGGCGATCAGCACCGCGATGGCCACCGTGCCGGCCGCCGCGATGCCCATCTTCGTCAGCATCGGGATGTTGACGACGGACAGGCCCACCAGTGCGATCACCACGGTCAGACCGGCGAAGACCACCGCGGAGCCCGCCGTGCCGACGGCCCGGCCCGCCGCTTCCTCGCGCTCGCGGCCCTCGGCCAGTTCGGCGCGGTAACGGGAGACGATGAACAGCGCGTAGTCGATGCCGACGGCCAGGCCGATCATCATCGCGAGGGTGGAGGTGGTCGTGCCCAGGTCCAGCGCACTGGCCAGGCCGGTGATCGCGGAGACGCCGATGCCCACGCCGATGAGCGCCGTCAGCAGCGGCAGTCCGGCCGCGACGAGCGAGCCGAAGGTGATGACCAGGACGACCGCGGCGACCGCGATGCCGATGATCTCGCTGGAGCCGGTGTGCGGAACGGCCTGGAGCGCGTCACCGCCGATCTCGACGGTCAGCCCGGCCTCCCGCGCGTCCTGCGCGCTGTCCTTCAGGGCGTCCTTGGCCGCGTCGTCCAGCTCCATGCCGGAGACCTTGTACGACACCTGCGCGTAGGCGATGGTGCCGTCCTTGCTGACGGCCTTGGCCTGGTACGGGTCGGTGACGCGGACGACCTCGGAGCCGTCGGACAGCTCCTTCACCGTGTCCTCGACCGTCGCCCTGTTGCCGGGGTCGGTCATCTTCTCGCCGCTCGGCGCCTTGAAGACGACGCGTGCGGTGGCGCCGTCGGCACTGGTGCCGGGGAAGCGCTGCTCCAGCAGGTCGAAGGCCTTCTGCGCCTCGGTGCCGGGGATGGAGAACGAGCCGTTGCCCGCGGCGGGGGCGCCGGCCGCGCCGACACCGGCGAGGGTCAGCAGGGCCACCCATATCAGGGCGACGAGGTGCCGCCGCCGGAACGAGAGCCGGCCGAGTTTGTAGAGGAAAGTGGCCACGAGGGCGTACTCCCGGTCAGTCGTGGGGTCTTCAGGGCAGGGGTGATCAGCCCGACGACGTGAGCGGAGACGTCAGGTAGGGGCTTGTCCGGGGACTAGTCGGTGGGCACGCCGAGGGCGGGGAGGACCACGGCGTCGATGTACGAGGTGAGGAAGGCCGCCGTGGGCGGTCTGTCCTCCAGGACCGCGCAGGTGACGAAGGCGCCGAGCATCATGTGCACCACGAAGTCCAGCGCGGGGCAGTCGGGACGGACCTCGCCGCGGTCGACGGCGCGCTGGAGGACACGGCGCGAGTCCGCGATCTCCGGCTCGATGATCTGGCTCTTGAACTCGCGGTGGAGGTCCGGATTGGCGTGCATCGCCGTGGCCAGGCCACGCATCAGCGCGCCGCTCTGCTCCATCTCGGCGTCGTCCGCGCGCTCCATGAGGGCGTGGAAGTCGCCGCGCAGCGAGCCGGTGTCGACCGCGTCGAGGTTCTTCACCGGCTTGTTGTGCCGCAGCGCCTTGACGACCAGCTGGGCCTTGCCGCCCCACTGGCGGTAGAGGGTGGCCTTGCTGGAGCGGGTGCGCGCGGCCACGGCGTCCATGGTGAGGGCGTCGTAGCCGACTTCGCGGAGCAGGTCGAGCACGGCCGTGTAGAGCTCGGCCTCGCGCTCGGGGGTGATCCGACTGCGACGCGCGGCGGCGACCTCAGCCATCTCTTCCGCCTTCCTGCTCCGAACGGCACGGTTTCGTACGCCACGAATGTAGCGCACCCCACTATGAAAACGAAACCGTTTCGTACGTGTGCTGGCTCGCGGTCGCGCGATGCGCTGAGTTGCCCCGGTACGTCCCCCGGCAAAGCATGAGGTGGTGACCTATCTGCGTCTGCCGCACCTCCATGACGACCTGCTGTGCTTCGTGGCCGAGGACGACCTCTGGCTCGCCCCGCTCGACGCCCCCGGCCGGGCCTGGCGGCTCACCGTCGACCGCACCAAGGCCGGCCACCCGCGCTTCTCGCCCGACGGCCGCCTCCTCGCCTACACCAGCTGGCGCACCCTGGTGCCCGAGGTCCACGTCGTTCCGGTGGACGGCGGCCCGGGCCGCCAGGTGAGCCACTGGGGCAGCGCCGACACCCGGGTCTGCGGCTGGACCCCGGAGGGGGAGATCCTGGCCGTGGCCTCGCACGGCGAGCCCTTCTCCTTCTACACCTGGGCCTACAAGGTCTCCCCCGGCGGCGACCCGGGCCGCAAACTGCCCTGGGGGCCGGTCTCCGACATCCAGGTCGCCGACGTGGACGGGGAGCGCAGGTCCCTGCTGCTGACCGGCACCCCGCCGCACGAACCGGCCTCCTGGAAGCGCTACCGCGGCGGGGCCATGGGCAGGCTCTGGCTGCACGGCGAACGGCTGCTGGAGGGCCTGGGCGGCCATCTGCACTCCCCCATGTTCGTCGGCGGCCGCATCGCGTTCCTCTCCGACCACGAGGGCGTCGGCAACCTCTACTCGTGCGCCCACGACGGCTCCGGCCTGCGCCGGCACACCGACCACGACGCCTTCTACGCCCGGCACGCGGCGAGCGACGGCACCCGGGTGGTGTACCAGTGCGGGGGCGACCTGTGGCTGGTCGACGACCTGTCCCCGGATTCCGAGCCGCGCCGGCTGGACGTACGGCTGAGCGGGCCGCGCGCGGGCCGCCGCCCCTACCAGGTGGCGGCGTCCCGGCACGTCGACGGGCTCTCGGTCGACGAGACCGGGCGGGCGAGCGCCGTCGTCGTGCGCGGCAGCCTGTACTGGCTGACCCACCGGGACGGCCCGGCCCGCACCCTCACCGACACCCCGGGCGTCCGGGTACGGCTGCCGGAGATGCTCGGCGGCAGCGGACGGGTGGCGTACGTGACGGACGCCGAGGGCGAGGACGCCGTCGAGATCGCGTCCCTGCCCCGGGCGAGCGGCGACCGTGCGCCCCGGCGTCTGGCCCCCGGCGCGCTGGGCCGGGTGCACGAGCTGGTCTCGGACCCGGAGGGCGAGCGGCTGGCGGTCGCCTCGCACGACGGCCGGCTCCTCCTCCTCGACGTGGCGGAGGACTCCGACGGCGAGGTCACCGAGCTGATCCGGTCGGTCAACGGGCCCGTGCGCGACCTCGCGTTCTCGCCGGACGGGGCGTGGCTCACCTGGTCGCACCCGGGCATCGGGCGGGCCCTGCGCCAGATCAAGATGGCCCGCATCTCGGACACGTACATCGTCGACGTCACCGACGGCCGCTTCGAGGACGAGAACCCGGTCTTCACCCGCGACGGCCGCTACCTCGCCTTCCTGTCCTGGCGCGGCTTCGACCCGGTCTACGACGTGCACACCGGCGACCTGTCCTTCCCGCTGGGCTGCCGCCCGTACCTGGTGCCGCTGTCCTCCGCGACACCCTCCCCGTTCGCGGTGAACCCGGAGGGCCGTCCGGCCGCCGGGGGCCTCGACCCGCTGGAGGACGACGACAACGGGGACAACGGGGCCGTGACCGTCGAGGCCGAGGGGCTGGAGAGCCGGGTCACGCCGTTCCCGGTGGCCGCCTCCAAGTACTCGGCGCTCTATCCGGTGGCCGGCGGCGGACTGGTGTGGCTGCGCTGGCCGATCTCGGGCGCCCTCGGCGAGACGTTCGCCAACCCGGACGACACCAGCGGACGGCCGACCCTGGAGCACTTCGGCATCACCAAGGCCAAGAGGTCCGAACTCGCCCAGCACCTCGACTGGTTCGCGGTCAGCGGCGACGGCACCCGGCTGGTGATCGTCGACGAGGGCGAGCTGCGCGCGGCACCGGCCGGCGAACCGGGTGACAGCGACTCCACGGTGTGGATCGACGCGCGGCGCATCCTGCACGTGGCCGACCCGGCGGCGGAGTGGCGGCAGTCGTACGAGGAGGCCGGGCGGCTGATCCGGGCCTACTTCTGGGACCCGGGCATGTGCGGCATCGACTGGGACGCGGTGCTGGACCAGTACCGCCCGCTGGTCGAGCGGGTCGCCTCCCCCGACGAGTTCGCCGACCTGCTGCGTGAGGTGCTCGGCGAACTCGGCACCTCCCACGCCTATGTCACCGCCGCCCGACGCAACGAGGGCCCCGCGCACTACCAGCGCCGGCAGGGCCTGCTGGGCGCCAACTTCACACGCCGGGACGGCGGCTGGGCCGTCAGACGGATCCTGCCCGGTGACTCCTCCGACTCCAAGGCCCGCTCCCCGCTGGCCGGCACCGGCATCCGGGAGGGCGCGCTCCTCACCCATGTCGACGGCCGCCCGGTGGATCCGGACGCGGGCCCGTATCCGCTGCTGGCCGGTGCGGGCGGCACGACGGTGGAGCTGACCTTCCGCCCCGCGGAGGGCGAGGGCCCGCCCCGGCGGGTCGCCGTCGTCCCGCTCGTCGACGAGCGGCCACTGCGCTACCAGGACTGGGTGGCCAAACGCCGGGCGGTGGTACGCGAGTTGAGCGGCGGACGCTGCGGCTATCTGCACATCCCGGACATGGGCGGCTCGGGCTGGGCGCAGTTCAACCGCGACCTGCGCATGGAGGTGTCCCGCCCGGCGCTGATCGTGGACGTGCGCGGCAACGCGGGCGGCCACATCAGCGAGCTGGTCGTCGAGACGCTGAGCCGGACCGTCCTCGGCTGGGACCTGACCCGCGACGCCCAGGCGGTGTCGTACACCGCGAACGCGCCGCGCGGCCCGGTGGTGGCCCTGGCGGACGAGGCGACCTCCTCGGACGGCGACATGATCACCGCCGCGTTCCGGCTGCTGAAGCTCGGCCCGGTCGTGGGGCAGCGCACCTGGGGCGGGGTGGTCGGCATGACCGGCCGCCACGAGCTGGGCGACGGCACGGTGATCACGGTGCCGATGAACGCCGCCTGGTTCGACGCCTACGGCTGGTCGGTGGAGAACAAGGGCGTCGCCCCCGACATCGACGTCCTGCGCACCCCGCTGGACTGGGCCGAGGGGCGGCACGCCCAGCTGGCCGACGCGGTGGAACTGGCGCTCGGGCTGCTGGAGACCAACCCGCCGGCGACGCCACCGACCTACAGCGACGTACCGGACCGCTCCCGCCCGAAGCTGCCGCCCAGGACGTGAAGGCCCTGGCTCGCATACGGGAAAGGGGCGTCCCGCACGGGGACGCCCCAGTCCGCTCGGCACGCAACGTCAGGCGTCGAAGTCCTGGTCGAAGCGGTCCTCCTGCTCGCGCTCACGCTCGCGCTGCGGCTGCGAGCGCTCACGGTCACGCTGCGGCTGCGAGGGGTCCATGTCCTCGTCGCGCCGGCGATCGCGGCCCGGCACCTGCTCGCGAGCCTGGTCCGCCTTCTGGCGAGCCTGGTTCTGCCACTGCTCGGACTTCTCCTGGAACTGGTCCTTCATACCCATGTGGGTTCACTCCCGTTGGGGGTGAGGGGATCTGGCTCGATCAGATTCACACGGGCCGTGACGCTGCGCATGTCGATCACTTACGGAGCGTGTTCCGCTGCTGCTCGTCGGCCGCCCCACCGGCCCCGACCAGGCCCGTGCGCATGCCGGTCAGCCGGTCCGAGAAGCGCCGCATCTCGCGCTGCCCCACCGTCCCGATGATCGCGGGCAGATAACCGCGCACGCCCTGCATCCCGCGCAGCCACCACTGCCCGTACACATGGCTCGACCGGCGCTCGATCCCCTCCACCAGCCGGTCCACGGCAGGACCGAGCGGGTAGGTCTTGTTGGACGGCCAGGGCAGGCGCTGCCTCAACTCCCGCATGACGTCGTCCTGGTCGGCCCCGCGCACCATGTCGGTGTCGGTCCACGACAGATACCCGACCCCCACCTTCACGCCCCGGTGCCCGACCTCGGCACGCAGGCTGTGCGCGTACGCCTCCACACCCGACTTGGACGCGCAGTACGCGGTCATCATCGGCGCCGGGGTGATCGCGGCGAGGGAGGCGATCTGGAGCAGATAGCCCCGGCTCTCCGTCAGCAGCGGCAGGAAGGCGCGGGCGGTCACCGCCGAGCCGATCAGGTTGACCTCGATCACCCGCCGCCAGGACTCCGGGTCGGAGTCGGCGAACGGCCCGCCGGTGGCGACACCGGCGTTGGCGACGACGATGTCGACCCGGCCGAAGCGTTCCTTGACCTCGGCCGCGACACGGGCCATCGCCTCGTGGTCGGTGACGTCGGCGTGCCAGTGGTCGCTGTCGCTGTGCAGCCGTCCGGAGACCTGCTTCAGCGCGTCCGGTTCCAGGCCGACCAGCGCCACCCGCACCCCGCGCGCGGAGAGCTTGCGGGCCAGCAACTCCCCGACGCCGCGCGCCGCCCCGGTCACCACGGCGACCTTGCCTTCGAGGCTCACCCTGCTCATGCGCTCTCCTCGGATACGACCTGGATGTGTGTGGTGACGAGCTCACGTATCGTCGCGGTGACCGGCTCGGGCGCCTCGACGGGCGTCATGTGGCCGATGCCGGACAGCTCGGTGAAACCGGTGCACCGCGGCAGCGCTTCGCACAGGGCCCGGGCCTGCGCCGGCGGCGTCAGCCGGTCCGCCGTACCGACGATCACGGCCGTGGGCACGTCCAGTTCCCGCACGGCGTGGTCGAGATCGAGCAGATCCAGCACCCGCGACCAGGAGTGGCGGATCCTGCGGGGGCAGGCGTGCACGATCCGGGCGCACGCCTCGATCATGTGCCGGTCCGAACCGGGGCCCATCGTGCCGTACTTGAGGACGCGGCGGGCGAGCGGCGTGACCGGCCCGAGCGGGGCGCGGGAGCCGAGGATCCGCCGGGTCAGCCAGGTCCGCACCCGCCCGGCCCGCAGGGGGACGACGGTGGCCGCCGCGACCAGTTGCGAACTGCCCGTGCTGCACAGCAGGACGGCCGCCGCGTGCGCACGGAAGGCGGCTCTCCCGGAGGCCGCCATCACGGTCATCCCGCCCATGGAGTGCCCGGCGATCACGGCCTGTTCACCGGGCGCCAGGGTGGCTTCGAGCACGGCTTCCAGATCGTCGGCGAGCGCGTCGGCGCTGCACGCGGGGTGCGCGGGACTGCGGCCGTGGCCGCGCTGGTCGTAGGCGATGACCCGGTGATCGGCGGCCAGGTCGCGGATCTGCGCCGCCCAGAAGGCGGTGGAGCAGGTCCAGCCGTGGGCGAGGACGACGGCGGGGCCGAACTCGGGCCCGTGGAGCTCGACGTGCAGCCGGGCACCGTCGGCGGAGACGACGGTCAGCTCGCGTGCCGGGGCGGGCGGGGCGTAGGGGCCGGAGTCGACGGCCGGGAGGCGGCTCACGCGTCCACCTCCGCCTGCTCCGCCGCGGCGGCCCGCTTCGCCGTGGGCGCCCGCAGGACGTCGTACTCGGCGAGGTCCACCCGCCGCGTCGCCCGCCGGAACTCCGCCGTCGTCCCCGGCCAGATGGTGGTGTTGCGGCCGCTCGCGTCGAGGTACCAGCTGGTGCAGCCGCCGGTGTTCCACACGGTGCGCTTCATGCGCTCCTGCACCCGGTGGTTCCAGGTGCGCACGGCGTCGGGGCGGGCGTCGAGGGCGACCCGGCCTCCCCCAGAGCCCGAAGGGCCTGGGGGGACCCCCAGGACGTCGAGCTGGCGGAGATAGTCGGCGAGGTAGTTCAGCTGGGACTCGATCATGAGGATCATCGAGGAGTTCCCGAGGCCGGTGTTGGGCCCGATGACCGTCATCCAGTTGGGGAAGCCGGCCGCCGAGGCGCCGCGCAGCGCCTCCATGCCGCCCTTCCAGGTCTCGGCGAGACTCCGCCCGTCGGCGCCCACGACCCGCTCGGCGATGGGCATGTCGGTGACGTGGAAGCCGGTGCCGAAGACGATCGCGTCGGCCTCGGCCTCACTGCCGTCGGCGGCCACCAGGGTGGAGCCGCGCACCTCGGCGAGGCCGCTGGCGACGACGTCCACATTCGGCTGTGCGATCGCCGGGTAGTACTCGCTGGACAGCAGGATCCGCTTGCAGCCGATGCGGTAGTCCGGGGTGAGCTTCGCCCGCAGCGCCGGGTCCTTGATGGCGCGGGCCATGTTGCGCTTGGCCAACTGCTCGACGAAGCCGAGCTCGTTCGGGTGCTTGGTGAACGCCTGGACCTGCAACTCCCGGATGCCCCACAGCAGTCCCCGCCTGACCTGCGAGGTGAAGGGCAACTGCCGGTGGAGCCAGCGCTCGGCGCCGCTGATGGCCCGGTCCATGCGGGGCATCACCCACGGCGGGGTGCGCTGGAAGAGGGTGAGCCGGGAGACGTCGGGCTGGATGGCCGGCACGATCTGGATGGCCGAGGCGCCGGTGCCCACCATGGCGACGCGCTTGCCGCGCAGGTCGTAGTCGTGGTCCCAGCGGGCGGAGTGGAACACCCGGCCGGGGAACGACTCCAGGCCGGGGATGTCCGGCACCTTCGGGTCGGACAGGGGCCCGGTGGCCGACACGACCAGGTCCGCCGACAGGTTCCCGCTGCTGGTCTCGATGTCCCAGCACAGCTGCTCGCCGTTCCAGCTCATCCGCTTCACCTCCGAGTCGAAGCGGATGTGCGGCCGCAGCCGGAACACGTCCGTCACGTGCTCCAGATAGGCGCGGATGTGCTCCTGCCCCGAGAAGGTGCGCGGCCAGTCGGGGTGGGGCGCGAAGGAGAACGAGTACAGGTGGGACGGCACGTCGCACGCGCACCCCGGGTAGCTGTTGTCCCGCCAGGTGCCGCCGACACTGCTCGCCCGCTCCAGGACGACGAAGTCGGTGACACCTTCGCGGCGCAGCCGCACGGCGGCCCCGAGCCCGCCGAACCCGGACCCGACCACCGCGACCCGCACATGCTCGTGTTCGCGCTCGCCCATGCCGACACCTCCACACACACCACGAGAACCATGCCAGTGAACACTGGCGCAATGGGAGAGTAGGGCAGTGACGTACCGATGGGTAGGGGGCGGGGCCAGGAAAGTTACCCGCGGTACGCCTTAAGGTGCCCAGGTGGCCGAGAAGCGTGAATACCGCATGGAAGAGCTGGCCCGCCTCGCCGGGATCACGGTGCGCACCCTGCGCTTCTACCGCGAACGCAAACTGATCCCGCCACCCCGCCGCGAGGGCCGCATCGCCTGGTACGGCGACCACCACCTGGCCCGGCTGCGCACGATCACGGCCCTGCTGGAGCGCGGCCACACCCTCAGCGGCATCGCGGAACTGGCCGAGGCCTTCGACCACGGCCGGGACGTGGGCGACCTGCTCGGCGTCGGCGGCCCCACCGAGGAGGAGCCGGTCCACCTCACCCCCGAGGAACTCGCCGACCACTTCGCCGGCGAGGCCACTCCGGAGAACCTCGCCGCCGCGATGGAACTCGGCTACCTCGGCACCGACGGCGAGGAGATCGTCCACATCAGCCGCCGCCTCCTGGACGTCTCCGCGGCCCTGGTCCGCGAGGGCATCCCCCTCGCGGAGGTCCTCGGCGCGGCCAAGCAGGTCCGGGCCCACGCGGACGCCCTGGCCGGCCTCTTCGCGGACCTGGTCCTGCGGCACGCCTCCGCGCAGGACCTGCCCCGCCTGCGCCCGCTGGCCCGAAGCGTGGTGGAGGCTGAGCTCTCACTGGCCTTGGACCGGAGGATGCACCAGCCCTAACGGTCGTAGACGACGGTCACCGGCGCGTGGTCGGACCACCGCTCCGCGTGCGTCGCGGCGCGCTCCACGAACCCCTTGACCGCCCGCTCGGCCAGCCCCGGGGTGGCCACGTGGTAGTCGATGCGCCACCCTGAATCGTTGTCGAACGCCCGCCCGCGGTACGACCACCAGGAGTACGGCCCCTCGGTGTCCGGGTGCAGGGCGCGTACGACGTCGACGTAACCGCCGTCCGCCGGGTCGAGCACCCGCCCGAGCCACTCCCGCTCCTCCGGCAGGAACCCGGAGCTCTTCTGGTTGCCGCGCCAGTTCTTCAGGTCGGCCCGCTGGTGGGCGATGTTCCAGTCGCCGCAGACCAGCACCTCCCGGCCCTCGGCGGCGGCACGCTCGCGCAGCCCCTTCAGGTAGGTGAGGAACTCGCCCATGAAGCGTTCCTTCTCGTCCTGCCGCTCCGTGCCGACCTCGCCGGAGGGCAGGTAGAGGGACGCGACGGTGACCCCCGGCAGATCGATCTCCACGTACCGCCCGCTGCCGTCGAACTCTTCCGAGCCGAACCCGATGCGCACCCGATCGGGCTCGCGGCGGCTGTACAGGGACACCCCGGCCCGTCCCTTGGCGGCGGCCGGCGCGTGCACCACGTGCCACCCCTCGGGCTCCCGGACGTGCCCGGGCAGCTGCTCCGGCTCGGCGCGCACCTCCTGGAGGCACAGCACGTCGGCTTCGGTCTGTGCGAGCCACTCCACGAAACCCTTCTTCGCGGCGGCACGCAGCCCATTCACATTCACAGAGGTCACAGTGAGCACCCCGGCACGATACCGGCACACTGGACGGGATCCAGTTCCGGATCGAATACGGTAGCGGCCATGCGCATACGCCGGGTCTCCTTCGACCACCCCGACGCCATGAAGCTGAACGACCAGGTCCAGGCCGAGTACGCCGTCCGCTACGGGGACGACGGCGACGCCACGCCCCTGGCCGCCGCGGACTTCGCCCCGCCAAACGGCGTCTACCTGATCGCGTACGACGAGCACGACACCCCCGTCGCCTCGGGGGGCTGGCGCGCCCAGGACGCCAACGCCGAGGGCAACCTCGACGGCGACGCCGAGCTCAAGCGCATGTACGTGATCGACGGCATGCGGGGCCGGGGGCTGGCCCGCCGCATCCTGGCCGCCTTGGAGGAGGACGCCCGCGCGGCGGGCCGCGTCCGCATGGTCCTGGAGACCGGCACCAAGCAGCCGGAGGCCATAGCCCTGTACACGTCCAGCGGCTACGAGCCGTGCGCCAAGTTCGGCTACTACCGCTTCCACGACGCCAGCCGCTGCTTCGCGAAGCGGCTCTGATCCACCCGGCTGACAAGGGCTCAGCGGCAGCCGCGCCCGGGGCGCTTGTCCCGGGCTGCGGAAGATCCGTGAAACGCCCTGTGGCGCTGAACACACGTCAGAGCCCCGGTCGGGATTCCCGACCGGGGCTCTGAGCTGCGTGGGGTGTTCACGAGTAGGGCTGACGTGCACCGATGAGGGCTCGTGAAGATCGTTCCCCGATCAGCTGGAGATCGTTCCCCAGCTGGGGGGACACGACGGGTTGCCGGCGGACGTGCACTCGCGAGGCACTCAAGGCCGCTCGCGCTGCACCGCGTCCCTCTTTTGGGCGATGGCGCCGAGGATAGTTTCGAAGTAGTTTCAAAGTCATGGCTACCGAGAGCGCCGCCGTGAACTTCTCCGAGCTGGTGAACAAGAACAAGCAGACACTTGCCCGACTCCAGGAATCGCCGAGACTGCTCCTGCACCGCAGAGACGGCGAGGACCTGGTCCTCACCACCGCGGCGCGGGCCGAGCAGGACCAGACCGTGGTGTCGGCAGCCACCCGGATGCTGGCGGCGATGGCGCGCCGGGAGCCCGGCAGCATGGAGCTGCTCCTCGACATACTGCCGGACGCCTTCCCGTGGGTCCGTTTCCTGCCAGAGCCCGACCTCCACGCCTTCGCCGTCGAACTGGTCGACACCATGCGTGCCGCCGACTCGCTCGGCAACAGCGCGTCCGTCGCCCAACTGCTCATCGCCTGGCAGCACACCGCCGAGGTCTACTCCGACCCCGAACTGCTGGCCGCGCTGACCCGAGATCACGGCGAGGATTACGGCCCGGTACCGGACCCGCGGGGCGCCGCATGACCGCGGGTCGCGGCGACCGCGCCGCACCACCGGCGCCAGACGGCCACTGGGAAGTCCGCTTTGCGGACGCGGCCTCGGCCAAGGGCTGGGAGAGCCTCGCCCAGCAGGCCCGGCAGAACACCTACCGCGCCTGGATCACCATGCGCACGAACCCCAGGCCGGCCACCGAGACGCCCCGGCACCACCGGCTCAAGGGCGGTCTGGCGCATGGCACCCACCGGGGACAGACCTGCGAGCAGTGGCAGATCGAGGTGACCGGCGGCGGCCGCATCTGGTACCTCCTCGACACTGCCCGCGACACCTGCTGGATCACCTTCGCAGGTACGGGGCACCCGCGAGCCACAGACCGACGCTGACAGCCGAGTGGGCGCCCTCTCAAGAGTGCCGGTGATACGCCTTGTTGGCGATGCGCCAGCTGTCGTCGGCGCGGACCAACAGGAAGATGTCAGTGAACGTGTCTGCGCCGTGCGAGAGCGTCATGGTCGCGGTCGCGACGGTGCCGTGGACGTCGATCGCGTCGATACGGCGCGAGCGAATCGGTTCATCCGGTGCCGGCTGGCCCCGGAAGAGGGTGCAGTACTCGTCCAGGCGCCAGGAGACGAAAGCGCCGTCCCGGATCCCTTCGATGTGGGCGGTGGGAAGGAACGCGTCGCGGAAGTAGGTGGGGTCGCCGGTGGCGTGTCCGCGAATGTAGGCGTGGAGCGGTTCGAGCACGGCGTCCTCCACGGCGGGGACCGTGGCAGCGACGGCGATATCGGCCTCAAGGGCAGCAGGAGCGTTGGCCAGGCCCGTTGCGCTGCGCAAGGGGGTGTCCGACGCGGCGGCCAGCAAAGCCATGTCCTTGTCCAGCGCGCCGATCGTGAATTCGGCCGTGGCAGCGGTTGGCTCACCGAGGAGGAAGGGGCGCTTGCGGGCCACGAGGCCGCCGAGCTGGCCGAGTTCGAGGACGTCAAGCGTCTGGGTACGGGGCAGGCCGAGGGCGTGGGCTTGACGCAGTGAGTCACGCAGCGCGAGGACGGCGCCGGCGAGGCTGTTGTTGGCGATCAGCTTGAGCGCGGCGGCGGTGGAGGCGTCGTCCACGTGCCGGATGGTGCCCAGCCTTTCCAGGACCGGTCGGACTCGGTCGAGTGCGTCCTGGTCGGCGGCGGCGAGGATCTGCAGGGCACCGGCGGCGGCAGCCGGCACCGAGCCGAGCAGGGGCGCGTGGACGTAGGACGGGCCGAGTTGCCGGGCCAGATTCGACGCTTCGGCGGGGGCGATGGTGCTGGTGTTCAGCACCATCGTGTCCGTTCGCAGTGAGTCACGGACGTCGTCGAGGACCTGCTGGCAGGCCGGGCCGTCGAACAGTGCCAGGAGTACGAGGTCGGCCTGCGCCACGGCCTCGTTCGGGTCGTCGGTCATCTCGACGGTGCCTGATGTGCGCCCTGAGCGGGTCCAGCCGACGACGTCCCAGTCCTGGGCGGCCAGTCGTGTCGCTATCGCGCCGCCCATGCGCCCCAGACCGAGGACGGCGATCGTGTGCGGTGTGGTCATGCGCGCCACAGTGGTGCACCTCGATGGATGCGACAAGCGCAGATTGTGCATGCCTGCCCTGCGGAGCTCGCATACTGGCTGGGCATACTGCCGCCATGGACTTGACTGTGTGGCGAGCCTTCGTGACCGTGTGCCGGGTCGGATCGCTGTCGGCGGCGGCAGCCGAGCTCAATCACACGCAGTCGGCCGTCTCCCGGCAGATCGCCGGGCTGGAACGGCAGCTCGGCGTGCCTCTGGTGGAGCGCCATGCGCGTGGTGTGCGCCCGACGCCGGCCGGTGAGGTGTTCCGGCGTCACGCCCTGGCCACACTCAACGAGGCCGACCGCGCCGTTCGCGCTGTACGAGACGTTCGCGACGGGGTGTGTGATCGGCCCCTGGCCATCGGAGCGACGCCGTCTCTCGCTGCGGGAATCGTCCCTGAGGCCGTCCAGGGTCTGCTGAAACAGGCCGGATCCATCCGGTGGAGCCTGCTCCCCGGTCTGAGCGAACAACTGCACAGCCGTGTGATCGCCGGCGATCTCGACATCGCCGTTGTCACCGACGCTCCGCCGGGGCTGGCCGTCGACCCGCGGGTCGAACGCCGGTTCCTCGGGCTGGACGAGATGGTCGTCGTCCTGCCCGCCGGCCATCCGCAGGCCGGGCACGGGCCGGTGCGCATTCAGGGTCTGGCCGACCAGACTTGGGCCGAGGACAACGACGGCTCTGCGGCGCTCCTTCGCCAGCACGCCGCCCGCGCCGGAGTCAGCGCCCGCATCGACCTCACCGCGGCCGACCTGCCCGGCAAGCTGGCCCTGGTCGCCACTGGTCATGCCATCGCGTTGATCCCCGGAGTGCTGACGAGCGCGCTGCGGGCCGATGTCACCGCAGTCGGCCTTGTGGATCCCCCGACCCGCGGCATCTATACGATCACACCGCGCCGCGACGCCCACCCCTGCGCAACGCCCCTGCTCGAACTACTCGCCACAGCCTTCGCCTCGATCCGTCCGGCCCAGGCTGCTCACCGGACTGGCTCGACGGACGACCACGCCGCTGCGCAGCTTCACGACGCCATCACGGACTCGTGAGCCGAAATCGGCGCGGTCGGGATGCCGCCGGGCTCCCAACCGCCAGACGTGGTTCGGCGTTTGGCTGTCTGGGACGTCTGGCGTTCCCTACGATGTCTGGCGTCGCGCCTGTGGCGCTGTCGGGTTGGGGAGGACAGATGGACTTCGCTGGCACGAATGAGCCGACTGCGGCATCAGGGCTGCGTGCGGCCGTGGACTTCTACGTCCGCAAGGCCGAACTCCTGCAACGGCGTCAGCGCGACCTGGAAGAGGAACTCGTCGCTGTTCAGGCCGAGTTGAATAAGGCTTGCACGACACGCGATCAGTTGGCCACGGACCTCGACGAGATTCTCACCCAACAGCCAGGCGTCGACGAGGAGCAGGACGCCGACCCAGAGGCGGCCGGTGAGAGCGACGCGCCCACGAGCGACGAGCCGCCTGCTGCGGCTGCCGCCCCGAGGCCGGGAACCAAGCGGGGCACAGTGAAGGCCTCACAGCCCGGGAAAAAGACTTCGGCGAAGTCCGGCGAGGTGATGCGGGCCATCGAGCAGGTGCTGGCCACCTCGGGGAAGCCAATGCACGTGAGGGACCTCACCGCGGCTCTGAGCCGTCCGACGGAGGGCAAGGCCGGGACGGCGGCAGTCGAGACGATCCGCGCGACCTGTAAGCGGCTTGCCGGGCACGGGCGGATCTCCGAGGTGAAGACGGCCGTCTTCGCGATCACGCGGGCTTCCGAGACCGGGCAGGCAACTCAGTCTGGGCCCGGTAATGAGGCCGGGCTGAAGGGAGCCACCTGACGACTCCGATTCCCAAGAGCTGCCCCCTCCTCCCGTTGCGGGGAGGAGGGGACGGGTTCCGTTGAGCTTGGACCCTCTTCGGAACCTTCGACGTGGACCCCATTGGTAGTGGCTCACGCGCTCTCCCGAGGTTAGAGCAACCGTGCTCGCCTCGGGGGGTGCGTGGCCTATTTCGTCGTTCCCCGGCAGTTGCTGTTATTCGGGGACGGGAAGGCCGGTTTCAGTGGTCGTCATGCGTTCCGCTTCGGGGCGGATACAGCGGCACGGCAAGGAAGTTCTCCAGGCGGGCGATGGTGGCGACGTCTGGCCAGCAGCGTCCGGCGAGCAGGTCGGCGATGGCCTGCCGGTTGACCCCGGAGCCGGTGGCGGTCTGCCGCAGGCTCCGCTTCTGGGCCTTGAGGGCGTTCGCGAGGGCTCGGGCGATGGCCTGGATGACAGCGGCGCCGGGGTCGGTGAGCTGGGCGTGGGGCCAGGCTTCCGGATCGCCGGCAAGCTCGCGCGGCGGCCTTCGGCGGTTCATGCCTCCGACCATGCAGATGCACTCCTTTCCGTGAAGATCGGCTTCAACCCCTTCACTGGCTGCTTGACCAGCCGGTGGGCTTGGTCCGTGACCTTGAACTCGGAAATCTCCGGCCTGATCCGCGACTACCGCCCGAGACTGCCGCACCGGCGGTGGGCGCCGGTCGCCGACCAGGTGCGGGCAACGGTGGCAGCCGCCGCCCCGGCCACTTGTTATGAGGTGCGGCGGCTTCTGTATGCCGTCGGACGGCTGGCCGTGTGGGCCGACAGCGGCGGACTGCCGCGCGATCCAGGACTGTGGCTGCGGACGGAGACGATCGACGCGTTCGTGCTGGCCGGGTGCCCGGGCCTGGAGGGCTCGACCGTGCAGACCTGCCGGACCTGGCTGCGCCGCACCCGAGAAGCACTCGTATGGGTCGAGCGCGGTGAGGCACCGCCCGTGCGGATCTCTTCTCCGCGCAGTCCACAACCTCCCTATGAGAAAGGCGAGTTGGCCACGCTCCGGGACTGGGCCGGGCATCTGCCGGGGCGGGCGCGGCTGGACGGGCTGGCGCTGTTGGCGCTCGGCGCCGGCTGCGGTCTCACATCTGGTGAACTCCGCCAGGTGCGCGGCCACCACGTCGACACGGCCAGCGGTGTTCCGGTGCTGGACGAGGGCCTGCTGGGCCGGCTCGTGGCCTGCCGGGCGGGCTGGAGCGCCGTACTGGCAGAGCTGGCCGACATCGCGGGAGACGGCTACCTGTTCCGGCCCGGCCGGAAGGTCGCGGCAGCGAAGAACCTGGTGTCGTCCTGGCCAGCCCGCCACCGGCCGTCCGGCGGACTGCCGCCGTTGTCGGCCCGCCGCCTGCGCTCGACGTGGATCGTGGGTCTGCTGGCCGAGGGCATCAGCCCGTCCGTGGTCGCCGCGGCTGCCGGGATGTCCTCGCCGGCCGGGCTCTCCCCCTACCACCAGTGGGTCCCACCGCTGCCGAGGAAGGAGGTCATCCGGCTGATGCACGGACACCGCCAGTGATGGCCCGCCCGGCGGCGGACGAGACGGCCGCACGCGCCCTGCGGCCCCGCGTCCGCCCCGGGAAGATCACGAAGATCGAGGACTCCAAGGTCGGCCAGCTGCTGACCCTGCTCGACCGCTCCGCCGTGCCGCAGCAACTGGAGGAACTCCTGGCCGGGCGGCCGGGACCGGCAGGAGTGCGTCCGCGCACGGTGCTGGCCGGGCTGCTGCTGGCCGCCTACTACACTGGCCGGGCCACCATCGCCGAAGCCTGGCGCATCCTCCATTTCCGCCTCAAGCCCAAAGCCCGCACCAGGCTGGGCATCCCGGCCGAGGCACCGACGACGGCGCGGGAGTGCATCGCTGCGAGCCGCCGCCTCTACCGGGGCTTCGACCGCATCACCACCGTCCTCGACCCGGCCCGCTGCGACCGCCGCTCCCGCCTGCCCCAGGACATCGCCGACGCCTACGCGGACGCCTGGAACGTCCCCTCCGGCCGGCAAGCCGCCGAACGGCTCCAACAGCTGGCCAACCAACTGGTCCTCACTCCGGTCCGCCTCGCCCACAAGCACGGTCACCTGCGCGGCTGGCGCGGGGACGTGGGCGTGGATGCCACCTCCATCCCCGTTCTGTCCCACCCTGCCAGCGACCGCACCCCGACCGCGCCGGTGGAGATCACCGCAGGCTGGCACTACAGCGGCGGCTCCGGAGAGGGCACCTTCGGCTACAGCGCCACCTTCGTCGTCGCGGCCCACCGCCGCCGCCCCGGCGAGAGCGCGGGCAAACCGACCGCCTACCCGCAGATGTGTGTCGGCCTGGTCCTGGACACCCCCACCGTCCGCACCGGCCGCAACGCGGTCCTCGCCCTGGAAGAACTGTCCGAACTCGGAGTGCCGGCGGGGACCTGCGCAGCCGACCGCGCCTACACCGGGTGCTCTCCCGAGAACTTCCAGATCCCCGTACGCCGCCTCGGCTACCGCCTCGCCCTCGACTACAAGGTCAACGACCGTGGTCAGCAGGGCAGCTGGCAGGGCGCCCTGCTCGTCGACGGCTCCCTCGCCTGCCCTCACATGCCTGCCGCACTCGTGCAGGCCACCCACGGGCTGGACGACAAAGCCGTACGCGAGATCCGCGACAACCAGCAGCTCACCGAACACATCACCGCCCGCGAGCCGCACTACCTCAAGACCAAGCAAGGGCCCGACGCACGAGGCGCCATCCGCCTCCAGTGCCCGGCCGCCGGACCATCGCCGTCGGTGAACTGCGCACGCCGCGACCGCCTCCGCCCCCGCACACCCCGCACACCGGGCCCGCCCTCTGCAGTGGTCGACTTCAGCGACCGCCGCCAACGCGCCGCCCATCCCGCCGCCCGGCCCACCGTCCAACTCCCCCAGAACGAATGGCTCAGCCCACCACCAGCGGACGAACTGCCCCGCGTCTGCAGCAAGTCCGACATCACCGTCCCCGCCGACGCCGCCGGCGACCTCAAGACCGCCAAGTTCCGGCAGGACAGCCACTACCTGTCCGACGACTGGATCGCCGCCTACAAGCCCATCCGCTCTCACAACGAAGGCATCCACGGGCGCCTCAAGGGCGACGAGATCGACATCGGTAACCCGAAGCACCGGCCAGCACCAGGCCAGGTCGCCCAGACGTTCCTCGTCGCGCTCCTGGTCACCGCCGGAAACCTCGACATCCTCGAAACCTGGCTCTACCAGCGCACCGGCACCCAACTCACCGACAGCGTCTTCGACAACACCGATCCCCAGCCGCCGACACGGCCTGAGACTGAACCACCCGCACAGACCGGACGGCCGCCTCCACCCACCACAGGCCGCTGAACCACAAGAACCGAACACAACCACAGCCAGCTCCGGCACCCCGGGGCCGGCTGTGATGCATGCGAGACGGAAGGGCGGGGCAGCGGCACGGCCACGCTCAACGTCCGCCGTCATCCATCACCCCGAACAGGCTCGAACAGACCCCGGAAACGACGAAGATCCCGACCGATCATGAAGATCGGCGGGATCTCGTCAACCGCTCCCGAGCGAACTCAAGAACAGCCGTGCGTGGACCTGAGGGGATTTGAACCCCTGGCCCCCTCGATGCGAACGAGGTGCGCTACCGGACTGCGCCACAGGCCCTTGCAACGAGTGAAACTTTAGCACCCCGATCGGCCTGCTTGGAAATCCGTTCCAGAGCGCCGGTCACCTGCGGCTTCGTGGCTCTACTCGTTGGCGGCCCGGGGACGCTCGCCGTCCTCGTACTGATCGAACAGGGGGGTGCGGCCGCGCTCCCGGGCCCGCCGGGCGGAGGCAGCTCGGCGGGCGTCGGTGCGGCCGTCGCCGTCGCCCGCCTCCTCCTGGGCGGGGTGGTCCGGCTCGCCCGGGTGGTCGGCGGCACCGGAGTCGTCGTCGTCGTTCGGGGCGACGGTGCTCGACCGGGCCGAGCTCCAGGTGTCGGGGGCGCCGAGGTCGACGTCACTGGTGGCCCGCGGGGCGACCGGAGCCGTCACGTACGTCGGCAGGGGCACCGGCACCGGCTCCCAGCTGTCGCCGCCCTGACCGGGCCGCCGCTGCCGCTCGCGCTGCTGGTCGACCCACTCCGCGTGGTCGGTCTGCTCGACGAGGGCACGCCGGTCCGCCGCGAGGGCCGACAGACCGGGCTCGGTCGCCGGCCCTGGTCCCTCCTCCGGTTCGTCGATCTCCTCGTCGGCGACGGCACGCCGGCGGGGCTGGCGCTGGCGCTCCCGCAGGCGCTGGGCCGCGGCCTCGGCCATGCGGCGGTCCATCTGATAGGTGAACCGGCGCCGCTCCTGGGAGCGGAGGTAGGCGATGTAGACGCTGAGCATGACCGCGGGCACGCCGGGTGCCCACAGGAAGGCGAGTCCCCCCACGGCGGCGACGACCGCGCCGAGGGTGAAGGCGAGGAACAGCATGATGGTGGTGCGCCGGCGGCGCGCGAGCACCTTCGAGCGCCGGGCCCGTGCCGCGGCCGCCTGGTCCGCCTGCGCCGAGGCGCCGCGCCGGGCTGCGGAGACCCGCTCCCGGGGACGCCCGGTACGCGCCGCGTGGGGTGCGGGCGACTGGCGGGCCGGGGGTTCGGGTGCCGTCGGGCGGGCCGGCTGCTCGGGGGCGGGCGACGGGACGGGCGCCTGGGCCTGCGGACGGGTCTTGGACACGGCGAAGGCCCGGACGTCCACCGAGTCGGTGACGGCGTCCAGGTCGTCGGCGCCCTGCTCCCCCTCGTCGGCGAAGCGGGTCCGCAGGTCCTTGGCGTACCGGCGCTCCATTCCCGCCCGTCCGGACAGCAGCCGGATGGCGGTGCTGAAGCGTTCCGTCGGACGGGCCTCGTTCAGCTCGTCCTGCCTACGGAGCCACATCGGCACCAAGTAGGCGGCCCAGGCCCCGACAATGACTGCGTAGATGAGGCCGCTGCTGCTCACGCCTCACACCGTAGAGGGGTTTGCGTGAGGCCATCTGCCAATTGGGCCGGTGTGTCGCACGATCTGGCTGATATTTCGAACTTTTCTTGTGATCGATGCGATCAGCAGACCGCCCAGGCCGGGAATTCCTTGCCCTGAGATGGTCACCGGTCGATCAATTTCGAACACTTATTCAATTTCCGGGGTGATGCCGCATTCCCGGATTACTCTGCGATCGTGCCCGCTGCCAGCGCCTCAGCAACCCGTCCGGCACCTCCTCCGCGGTGAGGGCGAAGACGAGATGGTCGCGCCAGGCCCCGTCGATGTGGAGATAGCGCGGCCGCAGCCCTTCCTCGCGGAATCCGAGTTTTTCCACGACCCGGCGGCTGGGCCCGTTCTCGGGGCGAATGCAGATCTCGATGCGATGCAGTCCGACGGTGCGGAAACAGTGGTCGGTCACGAGCGCCACCGCCGTCGGCATCACCCCGCGGCCGGCCACCGACTCGTCCACCCAGTAGCCGACGTGCCCCGAGCACATCGAGCCCCAGGTGATCCCGGCGACCGTCAACTGCCCGACCAGCCGCCCCTGGTAGTCGATGACGAAGGGCAGCATCCGGCCCGCGTTCGCCTCCGACCTCAGATGGCGGACCATCTGGCGGAAGGTCGGACGGTGTGCCATCGGCCCACCGGGCGTGGGCGGCGGGATCGTCGCCTCCCAGGGGCGCAGCCAGTCGCGGTTGCGCCGGTTGACCTCGCGCCACGCCCGCTGGTCGCGCAGCTTTATCGGCCGAAGGACGATGTCGCCGTCCACCAGCTCCACGGGCCAGGAGGGGCTGTTCAGCTGGCACCCCCACTGCCCGGTCCGGGGTGGTCGCCGCCCCTGAGCTGTTCGACGGCATGCACGAGCAGCGGCTCCAGGACGGCGAGGCCGTCCTTCACACCGCCGCTGGAGCCGGGCAGATTCACGATCAGTGTCCCGCCCGCCACTCCGGCCAGGCCCCGGGAGAGCGCCGCGGTGGGCACCTTCTCCCGGCCGAACGCCCTGATCGCCTCGGCGATGCCCGGCACCTCGTGGTCGATCACGCGGCGGGTGGCCTCGGGGGTGCGGTCGGTGGGCGAGATGCCCGTGCCGCCCGTGGTGACGATGACGTCGTAGCCGGCGTCCACGCCGGCGCGCAGGGCGGCCTCCACCGGGTCCCCGTCGGGGACGACCTGGGGGCCGTCGACCTCGAAGCCGAAGCCCTTCAGGCCGTCCGAGATCAGAGGGCCGCCCCTGTCCTCGTAGATCCCGGCGGCGGCCCGGTTCGAGGCCGTGACGACGAGAGCGCGATAGGTCATGCCCGGCTCCAGTCGCCCGACTTGCCGCCCGTCTTCTCCTCCACCCGTACGTCCGTGATGACCGCTCCCTTGTCGACCGCCTTGACCATGTCGATCACGGTGAGCGCGGCGACGGAGACCGCGGTGAGGGCTTCCATCTCGACACCCGTGCGGTCCGTCGTCTTCACGGTGGCCAGGATCTCCACGGCGTCGTCCGCGACCGACAGGTCCAGTTTCACACCGGACACCGACAGCGGGTGGCAGAGCGGGATCAGATCGGGGGTGCGTTTGGCGCCCATGATCCCGGCGATCCGCGCGGTCGCGAGGGCGTCGCCCTTGGGGACGCCCTCGCCGCGCAGCAACTCGATCACGCGGGGCGAGACGAGAACGCGTCCGCTGGCGCGGGCGGTGCGCGCGGTCACGTCCTTCTGCGACACGTCGACCATGCGGGCGGCGCCCGCCTCGTCGATGTGCGTCAGCCGATCCGGCGTACGGCCGTCGTGCGGGGGTGGGTCCTGCGTGCTCATGCTGTGTGGCGCTCCCGGTCCGGGCCCGTCGCGGTGCGGCGCACGGGCCTGTTGTGCGCGACACGGTACCCCCAACCAGCGCCTCTCAGCCGAGCAGGACCACCTCGACCTCGGTGCCGGGCTCGACGGAGACGGTGTCCTCGGGGACGGCGATCAGGGCGTCCGCGTGGGCGAGGGCCGCGATCAGATGGGATCCGGCGCCGCCCACCGGGGTGACCTTGCCGTCGGCGTACGTGCCGCGCAGGAACTGGCGGCGGCCCTTCGGGGAGGTCAACGCCCGGTCGGCCGTCAGGGTCGCCCGCACCGTGGGGCGGTGGACGTCCTTCAGCCCCATGAGGGTGCGGATCGCGGGGCGGACGAACAGTTCGAAGGAGACGTACGACGAGACCGGGTTGCCGGGCAGGGCCAGCAGCGGGGTGTGGTCGGGGCCGATGGAGCCGAAGCCCTGGGGCTTGCCGGGCTGCATGGCGAGCTTGCGGAAGTCGATGCCGCTGCCGGCCTCGTCCTCGTCGCCGACGTGGGAGAGGGCCTCCTTGACGACGTCGTACGCCCCGACGCTCACGCCGCCCGTGGTGACCATCAGGTCGGCGCGGACCAGCTGGTCCTCGATGGTGGAGCGCAGGATCTCGGCGTCGTCGGCGACGGCGCCCACGCGGTAGGCGATGGCGCCGGCGTCGCGGGCGGCGGCGGTGAGGGCGAAGCTGTTGGAGTCGTAGATCTGGCCGGAGCCCAGGTCCGTGTCCGGCTGGACGAGTTCGCTGCCCGTGGAGACCACCACCACGCGCGGGCGCGGGTGTACGCGGACGGTGCCGCGGCCGATCGCGGCGAGCAGGGCGATCTGGGGCGGGCCGAGGATCGCGCCGGCCTCCAGGGCGCGGTCGCCGGCCTTCACGTCGCTGCCCTTCGCGCGCACGTGCGCGCGGGCCTCGGCCGGGCGGTACACGTGCACGTGCCCCATGGCGCCCTCGGGGCCCAGGCTGCGGGCGCGCATGCCGTGCACCGGGCCCTCGCCGAGCCCGCCGTCGGTCCACTCGACGGGCACGACCGTCTCGGCGCCGGGCGGCAGCGGGGCGCCGGTCATGATGCGGGCGGCCTGGCCGGGGCCCACGTGGAGCAGTTCGGCCTGGCCCGCGGCGACGTCCCCGACGACCTCCAGGGCCGCCGGGAACTCCTCGCTCGCGCCCGCCACGTCCGCGACCCGTACCGCGTAGCCGTCCATCGAGCTGTTGTCGAAGGGCGGCAGGGACACCGGCACCGTGATGTCCTCGACGAGGACGCAGCCCTGGGCGTCGAGCAGCTTCAGCTCGATGGGTTCCAGGGGCCGGACGGTGGCGAGGATGTCCTCCAGGTGCTCGTCCACCGACCACAGGTGGTCGGGGCCCGAGTGGTCCTGGCCGGTGACGCGGGGCGCGGCGCTGCTCAACGTGCTACATCTCCTCGGCTACGTAACTGCGAAGCCAGGTCCGGAAGTCCGGGCCCAGGTCTTCACGTTCGCATGCGAGTCGGACAATGGCACGCAGGTAGTCCCCGCGGTCGCCGGTGTCATAGCGGCGGCCCTTGAAGACGACGCCGTGCACGGGGCCGCCGATCTTCTCGTCCTCGGCGAGCTGCTGGAGGGCGTCGGTGAGCTGGATCTCGCCGCCGCGGCCCGGCTCGGTCCGGCGCAGTATCCCGAAGATGTGCGGGTCGAGGACGTAGCGGCCGATGATGGCGTAGTTGGACGGGGCGTCGGCCGGGTCGGGCTTCTCAACGAGGCCGCTGATCCGGACGACGTCGCTGTCCTCGGTGGTCTCCACGGCGGCGCAGCCGTAGAGGTGGATCTGCTCGGGGGCGACCTCCATGAGCGCGATGACGCTGCCGCCGCGCTGCTCCTGGACCTCGACCATGCGCTGCAGCAGCGGGTCGCGGGGGTCGATGAGGTCGTCGCCGAGGAGGACCGCGAAGGGCTCCTCCCCCACGTGCGGGGCGGCGCACAGGACGGCGTGGCCGAGACCCTTGGGGTCGCCCTGGCGCACGTAGTGCATGGTCGCGAGGTCGCTGGACTCCTGCACCTTGGCGAGACGGCCGGCGTCGCCCTTCTTCTGCAGGGCCGATTCCAGCTCGTAGTTGCGGTCGAAGTGGTCCTCGAGGGGGCGCTTGTTGCGGCCCGTCACCATGAGGACGTCGTCGAGACCCGCCGCGACGGCCTCCTCGACCACGTACTGGATCGCGGGCTTGTCCACGACCGGCAGCATCTCCTTGGGAGTGGCTTTGGTGGCCGGCAGAAACCGGGTGCCGAGGCCTGCTGCGGGAATGACAGCCTTGCTGATCCGAGGGTGCGACTGAGTCATGTCCGCCACCCTAACCGGTGCCTTTGGATGGAATCTGCGGCTCCGGTTCATAGGCGCTCATATGAGCGTATTGCGACGGTACGGGAGCAACCATTGAGGTCCATCGCACGTCCGGGCGAGCCTGACAAGCGGAGTTTGCGGCGCGAGATCCTCGCGGTGAGAAGCAGGTTGACGGCGGGTGACCTGCGGGAAACGTCGGCCGCGCTGGCCGGGCGGGCGCTGGAGCTGCCCGAGTTGGCGCGGGCCCGGACGGTGGCGGCGTACGTCTCGGTGGGGAGTGAACCCGGCACGTTCGCGCTCCTGGACACGCTGCGCGCCCGGGGCGTGCGCGTGCTGCTGCCGGCCCTGCTGCCCGACAACGACCTCGACTGGGGCGAGTACGAGGGAGAGGGCGCGCTCGCGCGTGTCCGGCACGGTGGCCGCATGGCCCTGTTCGAGCCCGCGGGCGAGCGCCTCGGGCCGGACGCCGTGACCACCGCCGACGCCGTGCTGCTGCCGGGGCTCGCGGTCGACGCGCGCGGGATGCGGCTCGGGCGGGGCGGCGGCTCGTACGACCGGGTCCTGGAACGGCTGGAGCGGGCGGGCGCCCACCCCGCCCTGGTGGTGCTGCTGTACGACTTCGAGGTCGTCGAGCACGTCCCGGAGGAGCCGCACGACCGGCCCGTGCACGCGGTGGTGACACCGTCGGGGGTGCGGCGGTTCCGGCCGGAGTCCTGACGCGAAAGGGCCCTCCACGCGTGCGTGGAGGGCCCTACGGCTGCCGGTGTCAGCGGCTCACGGTCTGAGCACCAGCTTGTCGGCCGTGCTCTTCTCGACCGCCTGGTCCGAGAACGACCAGGGCAGCAGCTCGCCGTCGGCCCACTTGTCGGTCTGGTCGACGTAGTGGGCGTTGTAGGCGTGCCCGGAGGCGCCGGTGAGGTTGATCCAGCGGGACTTGTCGAGGTCGCCGAGGTTCACCACCATCCGCATGGACGGCACCCACACCACCCCGTAGCCGCCGGCCGCGTTCCAGCCGGTCGCGTTGACCGTGGCCTCGCCGCCGCCGAGCTCCCAGGGGCCGCGGTTGAGGGCGTACCGGACGAAGCCGGGACCCGCGGTGCCGAGGGTCTGGTTCTTCAGGAACAGGCGGTGCAGCCGGCCCCAGCTCCAGGAGTCGATGTCCTTGCCGAGCTTGGCGGTCAGCTCCCAGCGTGCGTCGATCATGGCCCGCTTGAAGAGGTCGTCGCGGTTGTCGGCGCCGGGGCGGCTCTTGCTCACCTCGGGCGTCTTCCACCAGTCGCTGTCCGGCTGGCTCATGAGCCCCCGGACCACCTCGAACCAGCGGTCGCCGCCGTCCGGCTGCGCCCGCTCGGGGTCGCGCTGACCGCACTCGCGGACCTTCTCGGCCTCGTCGGCGGGGCCGGTGATGTTGACCGGCTCGACCCACAGGCACTGGCCCTTGGGCCGCAGCTCCTTGGGCAGCTTGTTGCCGAAGGCGAGCTTGAGGATGTTGCGCCAGACGGCGTTGAAGTAGGCCGCTGCCGCCGAGTCGGCGTCCTGGGTGTAGTCCCAGCCCTCGAGGAGCTTCTGCGCCTCGCGGACGTCCTTGTTCCCGGGGTCGATCTTCAGCAGCGTGGGCACCAGCAGCCGGGCGATCTCGCTGCTGTTGTCCAGCTGCATCTGACGCATGTCGTCCGTGGAGATCTTGCCGCCGTCCTTGATCTTCGACTGGATCAGGTCGGTGATCCGCTGGCTGCGCGCGCCGTAGCCCCAGTCCGTGGTGAGCGTGTACGGGTACTCGTCCGGGTCGATCACGGCCTGGTTGGCGGTGACGATGTAGTCGCGGTCCGGGTTGTACTCGTAGGGCAGCGCGCCCTGCGGGATGTAGCCGGTCCAGCGGTACTTCGGGTCCCAGCCGGGCGCCGGGATGGAGCCGTTGTCGCTCTCCTCGCGCAGGGGGATCTTCCCCGGCAGCGTGTAGCCGATGTTGTTCTCGGTGTCGGCGTAGATCAGGTTCTGCGAAGGCACCTCGAACTGCGCGGCGGCCTTGCGGAAGTCGGTCCAGTCCTTCGCCCTGTTCATGGCGAAGACGGCGTCCATGGTGGTGCCGGGCTGCAGCGCGGTCCAGCGCAGCGCGACGCCGTAGCCGTCGCCCCTGTCGGGTGCGGCGGTGTCGACGGTGGCCTTCTTGCCGACCTTCACGAGCTCCTCGTCGCGGTCGGACAGCAGGGGCCCGTTGTTGGTCTCGCGGACGACGATCTTCTTCGGCTCGCCGCCGGCGACCTTGATGGTCTCCTCGCGGGTCTCGAAGGGCTTGACCTTGCCGTCGTAGAGGTAGCCGTTGCCGGTGATCTTCTCCAGGTAGAGATCCGTGACGTCGACGCCGGAGTTGGTCATGCCCCAGGCGATGTCCTGGTTGTGACCGATTATCACGCCCGGCATGCCGGCGAAGGTGTAGCCGCTGACGTCGTACTGGCACGCGCTGGAGACGCTGCGGCAGTGCAGGCCCATCTGGTACCAGACCGACGGCAGGGACGGCGACAGGTGCGGGTCGTTGGCCAGCAGCGGCTTGCCGGTGATGGTGTACTTCCCGCCCACGACCCAGGAGTTGGAGCCGATGCCGTCGCCGTTCACGCCGACGGCCGGCGGGAGGTCGTCCAGGACCCGGGTCAGGCCGCCGAGCTGGCTGTCCAGGCCCGCGGTGCCCGAGGCTCCGGAGGCGGTGCCGCTCGCGCCGGCCGTGCCGGACGTGCCCGAGGCGGCGCCCGACGTCCCGGAGCCGCCGGACGCCGTGCCCGCGGTGCCGGTGGAGGTGCCGCCGGTCCCGCTCGTGCCGGACGTGCCGCCCTGTTCGAACGCCTGGGTCAGCTCGTTGTACTGGCCCTCCTGGACGATGGCCTTGTTCCGGTTGTACGGGTACCGCGGGTACAGGTCGGCGATCTGCTTCGGGCCGAGGCGGCTGGTGAGCAGGGCGCGGTCGATCTCGTCCTGCATGTTGCCGCGCAGGTCCCAGGCCATCGCCTTCAGCCAGGAGATCGAGTCGACCGGGGTCCACTTCTCCGGCTTGTAGTCGTTGGTGAAGCCCAGCGCCGCGTACTCCAGGGAGATGTCCTCGCCGTCCTTGCCCTGGAGGTAGGAGTTGACTCCCTCCGCGTACGCCCGGAGGTACTTCTTCGTGGTGGCCGACAGCTTGGTGTCGTACTCCTGCTTGGCGACCCGGTCCCAGCCGAGGGTGCGCAGGAACTCGTCGTTGTCGACCTGGCTCGTGCCGAACATCTCCGACAGCCGTCCCGAGGCCATGTGGCGGCGGACGTCCATCTCGTAGAACCGGTCCTGCGCCTGGACGTAGCCCTGCGCCATGAACAGGTCCGCGTCCGAGGAGGCGTAGATCTGCGGGATGCCGTAGTCGTCGCGCTTGACCTCGACGGGACCCGAGAGGCCCTTCAGGGTGAGGGTGCCCTTGGTCTGCGGGAAGGAGGCCCGGACGGTACTGATGGACCAGTACGACCCGTAGGCCACGCCCCCGATGAGGGCCAGCACCAGGACGAGCACGAAAAGGCGGGCTTTGCGCCCCTTTCTCCTGCCGGACTTGCCGGGCTGCTGACCCGTGGAGGCGGTGGTGTTGGGGGGCATCGCTGTCCTTGCTGTCCTAACGCGAGCGGCAGGTTCGGCTGTGCTTTTAACTGAGCGCTGGAGCAACGATAGGCGCAGGGCCTTGCGCCCCTTGACGCGGAGTCGGGAACCGGCGCGGACGGACGTTCGATCTTGCCCCAAGAAGTGTCAAGAAATCGTCAAGAGTTAGGTAAGGTAACGAAGTAGTTGGCGCGATGCGCCACAGCTTCATGTGCGATGTACGTGAGCCCACACGCGCGTGCGTGCGGGCCAGGGAAGGATTCGGCCGCTGACTGTTCACCACCTCAACCAGCTCCTGCTCGTCTGCTCGCTCGTCCTGCTCATCGCCGTCGCAGCGGTACGGATCTCCTCGCGCAGCGGGCTCCCCAGCCTGCTCGTGTACCTGGGGATCGGCGTCGCCATGGGCCAGGACGGCGTGGGCGACATCCACTTCGACAACGCCGAACTGACCCAGGTCATCGGATACGCGGCCCTGGTCGTGATCCTGGCCGAGGGCGGTCTGGGCACGAAGTGGAAGGAGATCAAGCCGGTCCTGCCATCGGCCTCCGTGCTGGCGCTGGCCGGTGTCGCGGTGAGCGTCGGGGTCACGGCGTCGGCCGCGCACTATCTGATCGGGCTGGAGTGGCGGCAGGCGCTGATCATCGGGGCGGTCGTCTCCTCGACCGACGCGGCGGCGGTGTTCTCCGTGCTGCGCAAGATCCCCCTGCCCGCACGCGTGACGGGCACGCTGGAGGCGGAGTCCGGCTTCAACGACGCCCCGGTGGTCATCCTCGTGGTGTCCCTGTCCACGGCGGGCCCGGTCGAGCAGTGGTACGTGCTGCTGGGCGTGATCCTGCTGGAGCTGGCCATCGGCGCGGCCATCGGGCTCGCGGTGGGCTGGCTGGGCTCCCTGGGGCTCAGGCACGTGGCGCTGCCCGCCTCCGGCCTCTACCCGATCGCCGTCATGGCGATCGCCGTGGTGGCGTACGCGGCGGGCGCGCTGGCCCACGGCAGCGGCTTCCTCGCGGTGTACCTCGCCGCGATGGTGATGGGCAACGCCCGGCTGCCGCACTGGCCGGCCACCCGCGGCTTCGCCGACGGCCTCGGCTGGATGGCCCAGATCGGCATGTTCGTCCTGCTCGGCCTGCTGGTCACCCCGCACGAGCTGGGCGACACCATCGTGCCCGCCCTCGTGATCGGGCTGGTGCTGACCGTGGTGGCGCGGCCGCTGAGCGTGATCCTGTGCCTGTCGCCGTTCCGGGTGCCGTGGCAGGAGCAGACACTGATGTCCTGGGCGGGGCTGCGCGGAGCCGTGCCCATCATCCTGGCGACCATCCCGATGGTGGAGGGCGTCGACGCCAGCCGCCGGATCTTCAACATCGTCTTCGTGCTGGTCGTCGTCTACACCCTGGTCCAGGGCCCGACGCTGCCCTGGCTGGGCCGCAAGCTGCGCCTCGGGGACGGCTCGGAGGCCGCCGACCTCGGCATCGAGTCGGCGCCGCTGGAGCGGCTGCGCGGGCATCTGCTGTCCGTGGCGATCCCCCACGGATCGAAGATGCACGGCGTGGAGGTGGGCGAACTGCGGTTGCCGCACGGCGCCGCCGTGACGCTGATCGTGCGCGGGGGCGAATCCTTCGTCCCGCTGCCGACGACGATATTGCAGCGGGAGGACGAGCTGCTCGTCATCGCCACGGACCCCGTCCGGGACGCCACCGAGAAACGGCTGCGGGCCGTGGGGCACGGCGGCAAGCTGGCCGGCTGGCTGGGGACGGGCGGGGCGAGCCGGTGAGGGGCCGGTGGGGGGCATTTCGCACCGTTTGCGATTGACAGGGTGAGCACCTCCATGGTGCTCACTTTCACAGGCGTGCGAGCCCTTGATCCCTGTACGATGAAGGCGTTACCCAGATCGAACCAACTCTGCCTGACGCAGAGCTGGCGCGACCGTATGGCGGTCGGGACACCCCTCCTCACCGGGCCCCGGCATCTACCGCAGTTCCGCGCAAGAGGACAGCTCTCGGCGCCGCCCCCCACGGGGCCGCGCTACCAGGCGGCAGAAAGGCACGGGCCGTGGCGTCCACGGTCACCTCGAAGGCGTCGGAGAACCCGTCGGCTTCCGCCCGCCCGGGATACGGCCGGCTGCTGCGCACCCGCGGCGCCTGGGCGTTCCTGCTCCCCGGTTTCGCGGCACGCCAGCCGTTCGCGATGCTGACCATCTCCATCGTGCTGCTGGTGCAGCACACCACCGGCTCGTACGGAGCGGCGGGCGCCGCCGCGGCCGTCACCGGTGTCTCCATGGCCCTGTTCGCGCCCTACAGCGGCCGCCTCGCCGACCGCTACGGGCAGCGGATCGTGCTGATCCCCGGAGTGCTGCTGCACGCGCTGTCCGGGCTGACGCTCACCGCGCTCGCGCTGCTGGACGCGCCCCTGTGGGCGGTGTTCGCGGCGGCCGTGCCGACCGGCGCCTCGGTGCCGCAGGTCGGCCCGATGGTGCGGGCCCGCTGGGGCGTGAAGCTCAAGGACTCGCCGCTGATGACCACCGCGGCGGCCTTCGAGTCCGTCACCGACGAACTGACCTTCGTGGTCGGACCGCTGCTGGCCACCGCCCTGTGCACGGCCGTCGACCCGGCCGCCGGACTCGTCACCGAGGCCTCGCTGACCCTGGTCGGCGGTCTGCTGTTCGCCGCGCAGAAGAGCACCCAGCCCTCGGTCGCCCCGAGCGGGCACGCGCGCGTGGAGCACGTTTCGGCCCTGCGCGTCCCCGGGGTGCGCGTGCTGATCGTGACCTTCCTGGGCATCGGCACCGTCTTCGGCGGCATGCAGGTGTCGCTGGCCGCGTTCACCGAGTCGATCGGCGAGCCGGGCCTGAACGGCGTCCTCTACGGCGTCTTCGCCGCGGGCAACATGCTCTCCGGCGTGGTCTGCGGCGCGATCGCCTGGAAGGCGGCCCCGCAGCGCCGCCTGGTCGTCGGCTACACGGCGCTCGCCCTCACCGCCTCGGGCCTGTGGGCCGCCCACTCGGTGCCGGTCCTCGCCGGCCTCGGCCTGCTGGTCGGCATGTGCATCGCGCCCGCCCTGATCACCGGCTACACCCTGGTCGAGAGCCTGGTCGCTGCCGGCGCCCGCACCGAGGCCTTCACCTGGCTGACCGGAGCGGTCGCGCTCGGCCAGGCCGCCGCCGTCACCGTGGCCGGACAACTGGAGGACCGGTTCTGGTCGGGCGCCGGTTTCCTGGTGCCCATGGGCGGCGCGGTGCTGGCCCTGGTGACCCTCCTGGCGCTGCGTTCCCGGCTCGCGGCGCGGGGCAACGGCCGGACCGTCGCACGTGGCGTGGGTCACCGCGTGCCGGTGTCAGTGGACTGAGCGGCCGGAATACGTCACTATGGATCGTCGTTAGCACTCATCGAGTGAGAGTGCCAGGAGGAAGACAGTGCCCACCTATCAGTACCAGTGCACCGCGTGCGGCGAAGGCCTCGAGGCGGTGCAGAAGTTCACCGACGACGCCCTCACCGAGTGCCCCCAGTGCGAGGGCCGCCTGAAGAAGGTGTTCTCGGCGGTCGGCATTGTCTTCAAGGGCTCCGGCTTCTACCGGAACGACAGCCGCGGCTCCTCGTCGAGCAGCTCCCCGGCGAAGTCGTCGAGCGGCGGATCTTCCGGCTCGTCGTCCTCGGACTCCGGCTCGTCGAGCTCCGGTTCGAGCACGTCGTCGAGCTCCGGCAGCTCCTCCAGCAGCAGCACCACCGCCGCGTAAGGCCTGATTCTTACGGAACCCTGTCGCCCTCCGGGCGACGGGGTCCTCGGTGTTTCCGCGTGCGGTTAGGGTGCGGGCATGGCGAACAAGGCGAACGTGACGGACAGGGGTGGCGCCGGGATCGGCGTCATCGGCGGCTCGGGGTTCTACTCCTTCCTCGACGACGTGACCGAGATCCAGGTCGACACCCCGTACGGGCCGCCGAGCGACTCGCTGTTCCTCGGTGAGGTCGCCGGTCGGCGGGTCGCCTTCCTGCCGCGGCACGGACGCGGCCACCACCTGCCGCCGCACCGGATCAACTACCGGGCCAACCTGTGGGCGCTGCGCTCGGTCGGCGTGCGCCAGGTCCTCGCCCCCTGCGCCGTGGGCGGTCTGCGCCCCGAGTACGGGCCGGGCACGCTGCTCGTGCCGGACCAGCTGGTCGACCGCACCAAGTCCCGCGCGGGCACCTATTTCGACGGTCTGCCGCTGCCCGACGGCTCGGTGCCGAACGTGGTGCACGTGTCGCTGGCCGACCCCTACTGCCCCGCCGGGCGGGCCGTCGCGCTGAAGGCGGCACGAGGCCGGGACTGGGAGCCGGTGGACGGCGGCACGCTGGTCGTCGTCGAGGGGCCGCGCTTCTCGACCCGTGCCGAATCGTTGTGGCACCAGGCTCAGGGCTGGTCGGTCGTGGGCATGACCGGCCATCCCGAGGCGGCGCTCGCCCGTGAGCTGGAGCTCTGCTACACCTCCCTGACCCTGGTCACCGACCTCGACGCGGGTGCGGAGACCGGGCAGGGTGTCTCGCACGACGAGGTGCTGCGGGTGTTCGCGGCGAACGTGGACCGGCTTCGCGGCGTGCTGTTCGACGCGGTGGCCGGGTTGCCCGGCGAGGGCGAGCGGGACTGCCTGTGTGTGGGTGCGCTGGGCGGCATGGATCCGGGATTCGCGCTGCCGTAGGGGTTCGCATCGCCGGACGAACGTCGAGGCGGATGCACACGCGGGACCCGGAAGTCACCGTTCGGGTGAGGGAGTCACCACCCGGCCCCCGCCTGTCCACAGGCCGTGCGGGTGCCCACGCGAGAGCCGGAAGTCACCGTTCGGGTGAGGGAGTTGTCCACAGGCCGGGGGTGGGTCCACAGGCCCGAGCGGGCGGCGTCCGGAGGCCTCATCGTGGGGAGCGCAAGCCGGTCCCTCGTCGCAGGTGGTGGTCTCCGTGTCCCTCGCTCGATCCTCGGTCGTCCCCTCGTCTCCCTCCTGGTCCGTCGCCCCGTGCCCGCCCGGCGCCGAGGTGCCCGCGACCCGTGAGGTGCCGCGGTTCGATCCGGTCCGGGTTCGCGGCGGCCACCGACCGGGCCGGCTCCTACGGCACCGGCGGCGGGCCGTGGCCGCCGGACTCGCCGTCACCGCGACGGCGCTCGTGGCGGCGGGCCCGCGCGATGCCGACGGGGCGCGCGGTCATCCCCCTCGTCCCCCGGCCCACACGGCCTCGACGTCCGGGGCGCGGCCCGCGCACCCGAGCGGTGCGGGGCCGGTGACGGCTCCGATCCGGATCTCCGACGCCGCCACCGTGCGGCTGCTGCGGCCCGGCGACCGGGTCGACGTCATCGCCGCCGAGGAGACGGTCTCCGGCGGCGATGCCCGGGTGGTCGCGCGCGGAGCCAGGGTCACGAAGGTGCCGGAGCCGATGGAGGGCGCGGGCGACAGCGGGGCGCTGGTCGTGCTGTCGGTGCCGCGAGCCACGGCGGCGAGGCTGGCCGGTGCGAGTGCCACGGCACGGTTGGCGGTGACGCTGTGGTGATCGTGTGCATGATCTCGTCAAGGCCCTCGTTCGAGGGACCTGGTTGCCCTGTTCGGCCCAACGGTGACGTAGGTTGCGGAGCGTTTTGTTCCACAAGCTGCTTGTGCGAGGAGAGGCCCCGAGGTGAGCGAGATGAAGGAGCCGAGCGTCTGGCAGGGCTTCAAGGCCTTCCTGATGCGCGGGAACGTGGTCGATCTGGCGGTGGCGGTGGTGATCGGCGCCGCCTTCACCAACATCGTCAACGCCCTGGTGAAGGGGATCATCAACCCGGTCGTCGGAGCGATCGGGACCAAGAACCTCGACCACTACAGCTCATGTCTGAGCTCGACCTGCGAAGGCGAGCAGGGCATCCAGATCCTGTGGGGGTCCGTGCTCGGCGCCGCCCTGAGCTTCGTGATCACCGCGGCGGTCGTTTACTTCCTGATGGTCCTGCCCATGTCGAAGTACCTGGCCCGCCAGGAGGCCCGCCGGAAGGCGAAGGAGGGCGCGCAGGAGGTCCTCGAGGTCACCGAGCTGGAGGTCCTGAAGGAGATCCGGGACGCCCTGGTCGCCCAGCGCGGCTCGGGGCACGACCGGCGGTAGCGGCGCCGCGGGCGGCTCAGAGGTGGTGGGGCGGCTTCTCGTCGAGGAAGCGCTTGAGGTCGGCGGCGCTGCCGCCGGAGTCGGTGCGCTCGCCCCAGCCCCGGTCGGTGTCGTCGGAGGACTGCTGGTCGAGCGGGTCGTCGAAGACCAGCGCGGGCTTCGGCTCGCGCGGCTCGGGGCCGGGGACGGTACTCATACGACCAGGGTACGGTCGCGGAGAAGATCCCCGCGCCTTCTGCTCTGCTGGGACGCATGACCGCCGGCCCCGCTCCCCGCCCGTCCCCTCCGGCGCGCCCGGCGGGAGGGGACCGCTGCGCCGGCTCCGGGCCCGTGGCCGCGACGAGGCGCACCGGACGGCCTCGCCGCTGGAGCTCTTCTTCGACCTGTGCTTCGTCGTGGCCGTCGCGCAGGCGGGCATCGAGCTGGTGCACTCCGTCGCCGAGGGGCACGCGGGCCGGGGGATCGTCGACTACGAGGTCAGTCGGCTGACGAGGCACCGACCGGCTCGCCGTGCCCGCCGGGGCCGGCGGCTGGACGACACTGTGGCTTATGACAGTTGACGCACTGACGGATGTCGCCGGCCTGCGGGTGGGGCACGCGACACGCACCGGCGACGGTTGGCTCACCGGCATCACGGTCGTGCTCGCCCCGGAGGGCGGGGCCGTGGCCGCCGTGGACGTGCGGGGCGGCGGACCCGGCACCAAGGAGACGGACGCGCTGGATCCACGCAACGTGGTGCGGAAGGTGGAGGCGGTCGTGCTGACCGGCGGCAGCGCGTACGGGCTCGACGCGGCATCGGGGGTGATGGCCTGGCTCGAGGAACGGGGGCGCGGGATCCGGGTCGGGGCCGACCCGGCACATGTCGTGCCGGTGGTGCCCGCAGCCTGCGTCTTCGACCTGGGGCGGGGCGGTGACTTCCGGGCACGGCCGGACGCGGCGACCGGCCGTGCCGCGGTCGAGGCCGCCGCGGCGAGCGAGCTCGGCGCACCCGTGGCGCAGGGGTGCGTGGGCGCGGGCACGGGAGCGGTGACCGGGGTGGTGAAGGGCGGCATCGGCAGCGCGAGCGCGGTGCTCGACTCGGGGATCACGGTGGCCGCGCTGGTGGTGGCCAACGCGGCGGGGTCGACGGTGGATCCGGAAACGGGGGTGCTGTACGGGGAGTTGTTCCATGGGCGGGTGGAGTATCCGGAGGCGGAGGTCCACGCCGCCGCGCGGCGGCGTCTCGCCGAGACGGCCGCGCGGAGCGCGCCGCCCCCGCTCAACACCACGCTGGCGGTGGTGGCCACGGACGCCGACCTGACGAAGGCGCAGGCGCAGAAGCTGGCCGGCACGGCGCACGACGGCATCGCCCGGGCGGTGCGTCCGGTGCACCTGCTCAACGACGGGGACACGGTGTTCGCGCTGGCGACGGGGGACCGCGCACTGGACGCCGCGAACCCGCTGGCCCTGAACGAGATCCTCGCGGCGGGCGCGGACATGGTGACGCGTGCGATCGTGCGGGCCGTACGGGCCGCGGAGCCGGTCGACGGCCCGGGCGGGGCGTGGCCGTCGTACGGGGAGTTGTACGCGGGCCGCTGAACCGGGCCCGCGGCGCTCAGCGGATTCCACAGCCGCCGCCCGGCCTCCGGGCACTCAGCGGATCCACAGCCGCCCCGGAATTTGTCGCGGTTCTGTCACGTGACGGCCTTCATGAGGAACGGACGGAACCCGACCGGCTCCCCGGCACCTCTTGCCTCACGTACTGGAGCGGATCACGCGCCATCACACGAACTGGGAGCAGCCCGTGACAACGCCGAACATTTCAGCGCGGCGCACTCTGGGGGCCTGTGCCGCCCTGGTGGTCGGCGCCCTGACGCTCACCGCCTGCGGTGGCAGCGCCAACGCCAAGGACGACGAGAAGAACGGCAAGGGCGGCAAGGGCGGCACCAAGACGTCCGTCGCGAGGATCGCCATCTCGGCCAAGGACGGTTCGACCGGAGCGTCCATCAACAGCACCGGCGTGAAGGTCAGCGACGGAAAGCTGACCGACGTGAAGATGACGGTCGCGGGCACCGACCAGACGGTCGCGGGCTCCGTCTCCGCCGACGGCGAGGTGTGGAAGCCGAAGGAACAGCTGGAGCGCGGGACGAAGTACCAGATATCGGCGACCGCCAAGGACGCGGACGGCAAGACCGCCGCGGCCAACTCCATCTTCACGACGGTGACGACGTCGAACAGCTTCATCGGGACGTACACGCCGGACAACGGCACGACGGTCGGTGTGGGCATGCCGGTGTCGTTCACCTTCGACAAGGCGATCACCGAACGCAAGGACGTGCAGTCGCACATCACGGTGACGTCCAGCAGCGGGCAGAAGGTCGTCGGGCACTGGTTCAACGGGCAGCGGCTGGACTTCCGGCCGCAGGAGTACTGGAAGGCCGGCTCCAAGGTCACGATGAAGATCGACCTGGACGGCGTCGAGGGCGCGAACGGCGTGTTCGGCGTGCAGAAGAAGACGGTCACCTTCACCGTCGGGCGTTCGCAGGTCTCCACGGTCGACGCGAACACGCAGACCATGACGGTCGTGCGGGACGGCAAGACCCTCAAGTCGGTCCCGATCTCCGCCGGCGACGCGCAGCACACCACGTACAACGGGCAGATGGTGATCTCCGAGAAGTTCGTCCAGACCCGGATGAACAGCCGGACGGTGGGGCTGGGCGGTGAGTACGACATCCCGGACGTGCCGCACGCGATGCGCCTGACGACGTCCGGTACGTTCCTCCACGGCAACTACTGGTACAACAAGGGCAATCCGCCCTTCGGCCGCCAGGGCACCAGCCACGGCTGCGTGGGTCTCGCGGACGTCCGGGGCGCCGGGGGCGACACGCCCGCCAAGTGGTTCTACGACAACTCCCTGATCGGGGACGTGGTGATCGTGAAGAACTCCCCCGACAAGACGGTGGCGCCGGACAACGGGCTCAACGGATGGAACATGGCATGGAGCCAGTGGGTCGCGGGCAGCGCGTCCTGACTGACCGTAAGACCATCTGAAAGATCGTCCCATCTGGGGTTTTTGACGCACCGAACGGGCCGCGCGGGAACTTTTCGCGCGGTCCGCGCGTTTTCCCGGACGTACGTTTTCTCGGTTCCCGGACATGATGTCCGACCGAGGGGCTACGGTATGCACCCACAAGGTGACATGCAGCAACGCCGGGAGAAACCTTGAGCGTTCCGTACGAGACGGCAGCGTACGAACCCCACGACTCGCCCGAGTCTCCGGAGGAGCACCTCGCGCGACTCCTCGGCCGCGCCCTGAACTCCTTCGAGCTACCGGACGAGACGATAAGGCGCCTGGACTGTGCGCTGGCGCACGACGGTTCGCTGCACTCCGCGCACCACAGCGCGGGTCTGCACCGGGAGACCTACCGGCACACGTGGCTGCTGGCCGACGGTTCGGCACTCACCCTCTGGGAGCTCGTCCACAACACCGCGCCGGGCAGCGAACCGCAGCACGAGGTGTACGTCGACGAGGAGGAGCTGCGCGCCGCCACCACGCGGCTGCCGCTGCCGCCGGACACCCCGGACTTCGAACTGCCGGTGACGGTGCAGTTGTCCCCGGCCCCCACGCCCCGGCACGCCTACGCCGGGGAGAACTCGGCGGACCACGCGCGCAGGTTACTGCGCCGGGCGGAGAACGCGGACCGGCCGGGCCCGGACACGGCGGCCCTGCTGGCCACGGCGTCGGGGCACCAGATCACCCAGGCGTTCGGCCGGCCGTGCCGCGCGGGCCGGGCGGGGCTGGGCTTCTCGCTCTACGAGCACGCGTTCCTGCTGCGCGACGGCGAGGAGGTCTCCCTCTGGGAGGTCGAGCACACGGCGACGCCGGACGGGCGGCACATGTGCGAGGTGTACACCAGCGAGGACGCGGCACGCGAGGCGATGGAGCGGCGAGCGGCGCAGCTGTCCTGAGCCAGGGCCGGCGTTGGGATCGTCCCGGCGTCGCGGGGTCTGGCACGCACATCTGCCGCGTTGTCGTCACGCGCCGACGCCTCCGCGTCGACTCCCACCTCCGCCTTGCAGCCGCACGCACCAGACCCCGCTCGGGTCGGCCGCACGGCGCTGTACCTCACGCCGGCCTGATCCAGACGCTAGGCCTAGAGCCTGTCGCCGAGTTGGCGTACCAGCTCGGCGAAGGCGGCTCTCTCCTCCGTGGTCAGTTCCACGGACTCCGACCGGGAGCCCGTCTGCCGCTGTTGCGGGAGGGCGGGGAGCGGGTGGCCCTCGGGCCACCGGGAGACGTGCTCGGGCATGCGCCCCAGTAGACACCACGGCCCGGGACTTCGGTCCCGGGCCGTGATTTTCGTGATCTATCTCGCAGGTGGCATGAACGGTTCACACACCCCGAAAGGGGCGAACCTCCATCACTTCACCGCTTCACCGCATCAGCGCTTCACGCCGCGACGGGCTGCTTGGTCTCCGCCGTGCGGACCGCGCCGTCCTCACCGGAGGCCGGTGCGGCACCCGGGGCAGGCTTGCGCAGGCCCTTCAGGACGACGACGAGGGCCGTCGTGACGCAGACGCCCGCGGCGATGGCGACCAGGTAGAGGAACGCGTTGCCGATCAGCGGGACCACGAAGATGCCGCCGTGCGGGGCGCGCAGCGTGGCGCCGAAGGCCATCGACAGGGCGCCGGTGACCGCGCCGCCCGCCATGGAGGCCGGGATGACGCGCAGCGGATCGGCCGCGGCGAAGGGGATCGCGCCCTCGGAGATGAAGGAGGCGCCGAGCACCCAGGCGGCCTTGCCGTTCTCGCGCTCGGTCCGGGTGAAGAGCTTGCCGCGCACGGTCGTCGCGAGAGCCATGGCCAGCGGCGGGACCATGCCGGCCGCCATCACCGCCGCCATGATCTTCATCGCCGAGTCGCTCGGGGCGGCGACCGCGATGCCGGCCGTGGCGAAGGTGTAGGCGACCTTGTTGACGGGGCCGCCGAGGTCGAAGCACATCATCAGGCCGAGGAGGGTGCCGAGCAGGATCGCGTTGCTGCCGGACAGGCCGTTCAGCCAGTCGGTCATGCCCTTCTGCGCCTCGGCGATGGGCTTGCCGATGACGACGAACATCAGGAACCCGACGATCAGCGAGGAGATCAGCGGGATCACCACCACCGGCATGATGCCGCGCAGCGCCGCCGGGATGTTCACCTTCTGGATCGCCATCACCACGCCACCGGCGATCAGACCGGCCGCGAGACCGCCGAGGAACCCGGCGTTGATGGTCAGGGCGATCGAGCCGCCGACGAAGCCGGGGACGAGACCGGGCCGGTCGGCCATGCCGTAGGCGATGTAGCCGGCCAGGACCGGGACGAGGAAGCCGAAGGCGACGCCGCCGATCTGGAAGAGCAGCGCGGCCCAACTGTCGGCCTGGGTCCACAGGAAGTGGTCCATCACCGAGGGCGCCTTGTTGATCTCGTAGCCGCCGATCGCGAAGCCGAGGGCGATCAGCAGACCGCCCGCCGCGACGAAGGGCACCATGTAACTGACGCCGGACATCAGCCACTTGCGCAGCTTGGTGCCGTAGCCCTCGCCGGAGTCACCGGAGCGCTCCACCGGAGTGGCCGGGGCGGATCCGGAGGTGACCTCACCGCGGGCGGCCTTCTCACGGACCTCGGCGATGAGTTCGGCGGCGCGGTTGATGCCCGCCTTCACACCGACGTCGACGGTCGGCTTGCCGGCGAACCGCTCCTTCTCCCGTACGGGCACGTCGTGGGCGAAGATCACGGCGTCCGCCGCCGCGATGACCTGCGGGTCGAGCCGGGTGAAACCGGCCGAGCCCTGCGGCTCGACGGTGAGTTCGACGCCCGCCTCCCGGCCGGCGTTCTCCAGCGACTCGGCCGCCATGTAGGTGTGGGCGATGCCGGTGGGGCAGGAGGTGACGGCGACGATGCGGAACGGGCGCTCGGTGGACGGTTCTTCAGCGGTGGTGTCGTCGGTGACCGTGGCGTCGGCGGGAGAGGCCGCTCCCGCCGACGCCACGGCGTCTGTGGAACCCGCCGGTGCGGGTGCGTCCGGCTCGTCGCCGCGGATCAGGGCCGCCGCGGCCTGCGCGTCGCTCACCGCGCGCAGGGCGTCGGTGAACTCGCTGTTCATCAACTGCCGGGCCAGCGACGACAGGATCGTCAGATGGGCGTCGTCGGCGCCGGCCGGCGCGGCGATCAGGAAGATCAGGTCGGCGGGGCCGTCCGGGGCGCCGAAGTCGATGCCGTCGGCGCTGCGCCCGAAGGCGAGCGTCGGTTCGGTGACGTGCGCGCTGCGGCAGTGCGGGATGCCGATGCCGCCGTCGAGGCCGGTCGGCATCTGGGCCTCGCGGGCGGCCACGTCGGCGAGGAAGCCGTCCAGGTCGGTCACCCGGCCCAGGGCCACCATGCGCTCGGCGAGGGCACGCGCCGCCGCTTCCTTGGTGTCGGCCGAGAGGTCGAGATCGACCAGGTCCGCCGTGATCATGTCGCTCATCGCGGGCTCCTTAGCACGCGTATCGCCCGGTGGGAGGGGTGGGCGGGGAGGGGGACGGGGGTGCGGTGGGGGGTGGCGGAGAGGGAGGCGGGGGGTAAGGGAGAGGCCCGCCGCTCGCGCGTAGGTCCATGCTGCTCGCCGTACGTCATGTGACCGGCTCCTTCAGCACTCGGTCCGTCGGGACCTCGCCCGTGACCGTCACCGCCGCCGGGTCGAGGTCGCGCGGGGTCGGCATCACGCTGCCGGGCAGCTGGACGGCGGCCGCACCGTGCGCGACCGCGGAGGCGAGGGCTTCGGGGCCGTTGCCGCCGGCGATCAGGAAACCGGCGAGGGAGGAGTCGCCGGCACCCACGTTGCTGCGGACGACGGCGACGCGCGCGCTGCCGAACCAGGCCCCCTCGTCGGAGACGAGCAGCTGCCCGTCGGCGCCGAGACTCGCCAGGACGGCCCGGGCGCCCATCTCGCGCAGTTCCTCCGCGGCCTTCACGGCGTCGCCGACGGTGGCGAGGGGGCGGCCGACGGCTTCGGAGAGCTCCTCGGCGTTCGGCTTGACCACGTCCGGCCGCTCGCGCAGGGCCGCGAGCAGCGCGGGCCCGGAGGTGTCCAGGGCGATCCGGGTCCCGGCGGCGTGCGCGCGGGCGACCAGCTCGGCGTACCAGGAGGGGGCGAGTCCGCGCGGCAGGCTGCCGCAGCAGGCGATCCAGGAGGCCTCGCGGGACTGCTGCCGCACGGTCTCCAGGAGCAGTTCCCGCTCGGCGTCGGACAGTTCGGGACCGGGCGCGTTGATCTTCGTCAGGACGCCGTCGGACTCGGCGAGGGCGATGTTGGACCGGGTCGCCCCGGCGACCGGGACGGGCGCGACCTCGATGCCCTGCTGGTCGAGCAGCTCGGCGACGAGGGCACCGGGGGCGCCGCCCAGGGGCAGGACCGCCACCGTGCGCTGTCCCGCGGCGGCCACGGCGCGCGAGACGTTCACGCCCTTGCCGCCCGGGTCCATCCGCTCGCCGGTGGCGCGGATGACCTCGCCGCGGTCGAGGGACGGCACCTCGTAGGTCCGGTCCAGGGACGGGTTGGGGGTGACGGTGAGGATCATGCGCGCACTACTTCCGTGCCGCCGCGCTCGATCGCGACGGCGTCTTCAGGGCTCAGCCCGCTGTCGGTGATCAGCAGGTCCACATCGCTCAGATCGCCGAAGCGGGCGAAGTGCTCCTGGCCGTGCTTGGAGGAGTCGGCGAGCAGCACCACGCGGCGGGCGGCGGCCACGGCCGCGCGCTTGACCGCGGCCTCGGCGAGGTCGGGGGTGGTCAGACCGTGCTCGGCGGAGAAGCCGTTGGCGGCCACGAACAGCACGTCGGCGCGGATCTCGCCGTACGCCCGCAGCGCCCAGGCGTCCACGGCGGCGCGCGTACGGTGCCGTACGCGCCCCCCGATGAGGTGCAGCTGCATGCCGGGGTGGTCGGCGAGGCGGGCCGCGATGGGGAGGCTGTGCGTGACGACGGTGAGGGAGGCCTCCAGCGGGAGGGCGGCGGCCATCCGGGCCACCGTCGTCCCGGCGTCCAGGATCACCGTGCCCTCGACGGGCAGTTCCGCGAGGGCCGCCTTGGCGATGCTGTCCTTCTCGTCGGCGGCGGTCGTCTCGCGCTCGGCGAGGTCCGGCTCGAAGTCGAGCCGGCCGGCCGGGATGGCCCCGCCGTGCACCCGGCGGACCAGACCCGCGCGGTCGAGGGCCTTCAGATCCCGGCGGATCGTCTCCGCCGTCACCTGGAACTCCTCGGCCAGCGACACGACATCCACTCGGCCGCCGTCACGGGCGAGCCGGAGGATCTCCTGCTGCCGCTCCGGTGCGTACATGTCCGTTCGCCTCCGCCTCATGCCCGAACGTGTGGTTTCAGCGGCACGCTACGCCGAGATGTCCGAGAAGTAAACAGCTTCGGACCCAATCGGGCATGATCGGAAACGCGGACGGACCCGGAGCCGTCGTGCCGGGCCCGATCGAAGACGCGGGCGGGCCGGGAACTGTAATGCCGGGCCGGTCGAAGACGCGGACGGACCGGCGCCGCAGTGCCAGGCCGACCGGAAACACGGACGGACCCGGCACCGTAGTACCCGCCGACCGGAAACACGGGCGGACCCGGCACCGTAGTGCCAGGCCCGCCCACACGACCGCCGCTGTCAGGAGACCAGCACCCGCTCCTTCTCCTCCACCGGCGCCCGCTCCCCCTCCACATGCTGCGCGGGCCGCTTCGGCAGCGCGAACATCAGCAGGAAGATGGCGCCCATCACCGCGGCCACCCAGCCCAGCGCGTTCTGGAAGGCGTCCGCGAAGGCCGGACCGATCTGCTCCGGCCGCAGGTGGTCGGAGATCGTGCCGAAGAACACCACGGACACCAGTCCGAGACCGAGCGCGTTGCCCATCTGCTGCACGGTGTTGATCAGGCCGGACGCCGAACCGGCGTGCTCGCGCGGCACCTCCGAGAGGATCGCGTCGGTCAGCGGAGCGACGATCAGCCCCATGCCCACGCCCATGACGACGAGCGGGAGGGCCATCTGCCAGGGCTCTATGGCGAGGCCGTAGTGCCCCGACTCCCAGATGTAGAGCAGCACCCCGGCCGCCATCACCAGCGCGCCCGCCTGGAGCACCTTGCGCCCGAAGCGCGGGACCAGCATCTGCACCGACATCCCGGCGGCCGCGGACACGGCGATCGAGAACGGTACCCCGGTCAGCCCGGCCTTCAGCGGGCTCCAGCCCAGCCCCATCTGCATGTACAGCGTCCACACCAGGAAGAACACACCGAGCCCGATCCCGAAGACGGTCTGCACGGCGATCCCGGCCGCGAAGCTCTTGACCCGGAACAGCGACAGCTCCACCAGCGGGGAGCCGTCCCGCGCGGTCTTGCGCCTCTCGTACGCCACCAGCGCCGCGAGGACGACGAGCGAGCCGGCCATCGAGACGTACCCCCACACCGGCCAGCCCAGCTCGCGGCCTCGGGTCAGCGGGTAGATCAGCATCAGCAGGCCCAGCGTCACCAGTGCGACGCCCACCAGGTCCAGCTTCAGGGCACGCGGCGCCTTGGACTCGGTGATGAAGCGGCCGCCGAGGATCAGGCCGGCGACACCCACGGGCAGGTTGATCAGGAAGATCGACCGCCACCCCCAGCCGAACAGGTTCCACTCGGTCAGCAGCGCGCCGAGCAACGGACCGGACACGGCTCCGAGACCGACCACCGCGCCGAACAGCCCGAACACCTTGCCCCGCTCGTGCGCCGGGAAGGTCGCGTGCACGATCGACAGCACCTGCGGCACCATCAGCGCCGCCATGCCACCCTGCAGGAGGCGGGAGGCGACCAGCATCTCCGGGTTGACCGCGAGGCCGCACAGCGCGGAGGCGACCGTGAATCCGCCGATGCCGACGAGGAAGATCCGCTTGCGGCCGTGGATGTCGCCGAGCCGTCCGCCGGTGATCAGACCGGCGGCGAAGGCGAGGGCGTAACCGGCGGTGATCCACTGGATCTGGCTGAAGGAGGCGCCCGCCTCCCGCTGGATGGACGGGATGGCGATGTTGACGATCGTCACGTCGACGAGGTCCATGAAAGCCGCGGTCATCACGATCGCGAGGGCGAACCAACGTCGGCGGTCGGTCCCGCCGCCCGCCGTGCCCGGGGAGGTGTCGGTGGAGTTCATGCTTCGACGTTAAACCCCTACTAGGACAGTTCATGACCTAGTGGTGCGGCATCCTCATGCGTATGACGACGGACACCCCGGCTCGGCTGCTGACACTCCTCTCCCTTCTCCAGACGCCCCGCGAATGGCCCGGCGGGGAACTCTCCGAGCGGCTCGGGGTCTCCCGCCGCACGGTCCGGCGGGACATCGACCGGCTGCGCGAGCTGGGCTACCCCGTGCAGGCGACCAAGGGCTCCGACGGCGGCTACCGGCTGGTCGCCGGGAAGGCCATGCCGCCGCTCGTGCTCGACGACGAGGAGGCCGTGGCCATCGCGGTCGGGCTGCGCGCCGGAGCCGGGCACGCCGTGGAGGGCCTCGACGAGGCCTCGGTGCGGGCCCTGGCCAAGCTGGAGCAGGTCCTGCCGGGTCGGCTGCGTCACCGCGTGACCACCCTGCAGGCCGCGACCACCCCACTGACCAGCGGCGACGGGCCGAGCATCGCGCCCGAAACCCTGACCGTCATGGCTTCGACGGTCGCCGGGCACGAGCGGCTGCGGTTCGCCTACCGGGCGGCGGACGGCACCGAGTCGCGGCGTCTGACGGAGCCGTACCGACTGGTGTCGACGGGTCGCCGCTGGTACCTGGTGGCGTACGACATCGACCGCGACGACTGGCGCACGTTCCGCGTCGACCGGGTCAGCGAGCCCTTCGCCACCGGGGCCCGGTTCGTGCCCCGCGAGCTGCCGACGGGGAACGCGGCGGAGTACCTCCGGCAGTCCATGCAACGGCAACAGCGGACCTACGACTTCGAGGTCACGTTCGCCGCACCGGCCGCTTTCGTCGCCGCCCGGGTGCCCGCGTGGCTGGGCACGCCCGAACCGCTGGACGAGCACAGGTGCCGGCTGCGCGGGTCGATCGGCGACGCCGTGCAGTGGGTGGCGTTGCGGCTGGCGATGCTGGAGTGCGACTTCGTGGTACACGAGCCGGAGGAACTGGTGACGGCCGTACGGGAGTTGGGGGCGCGGTTGAGCAGGGCGGCCGGCGGCCGGGACGCGGAGGGGGCGTGAGCCCTCGCGGCCCCGGACACCGGAGGTTCATGCCACTCAGGTCTACGACCCTCGCGGGTCACTCCCGCCGGAGGACTCGGCCCCCGAAGGTCACACCCCCGGGAGGTCACGCCCCCACGGGAAGTCCCGTAGCGCCGCGAGATTCCGCAGGGCGAGTTCCGCCGGGCCGTCCGGGCCATCGACGGGTCCGTCCCCTTCGGCCCAGGCCTCCAGGGCCGTCCGCACGGCGGCACTGGCCACGGCGGCGGCGAAGCGCGCCCGGGGGCCCTCGGCAACGTTGTCGGAACCGTCCGGCCCTGCGGGCGTTCTCGAGGCACCGGCACGTGTCACCACTTCCGTCAGCGCCTCTCCCAGCAGCCGCTCCGACGTCTGGCACACCTCCGCCCACACCCTGCGCAGGGACGGGTTCGCCTCGGCCAGGCGCAGCAGCGTGCGGACCCACTCCCAGGAGGACGCCGAGACGCCGAGGCCCGGGGTGAGGGCGTGGCGGACCCCCTGCTCCAGGGCGCAGAGCACGCCGGTGCCGGCGGGAGCGGCGCGCACCGCCTCGACCCAACGCAAGGCGCCGGCCGCGTAGAGCGGGGCGACGGCCTCCTCCTTGGTCGCGAAGTACCGGTAGAAGGTGCGCGGGGCGATGCCCGCGGCCTGGGCGATGTCCTCCGCGCGGGTGGCGCGCAGGCCGTGCCGTACGAAGAGGCCGGCCGCAGCCCGGGCGATCTCCATACGCGTCTCGGCCTTGCGCCGCTCGGTCAGTGAGGACGGAGGCGGGTTCGGGGTGGTGCTGCTCACGCCCGGCAGGCTATGCCCATGTGACACAATCTGCCATCTGGCGGGCCACCCCGTGGTTCAGGTACGGGGTGCCCCGCCCTCCAGCAGCCCATCCCACACTCCGCCGGACCACCACACCGGGCCACCACACCGGGCCACCACACCGGAGCCCTGCGAGCGGCCAGAGACGGCGGCCAGAGGCAACGGCCGGAGACGGCAGCCGGACAGAATGAAAGCCGGGCTCCGGCATCCGGGGGGAAGGACGCCGAAGCCCGGCCTCGGGAAAGTCCCGGCGCCGGGGGGAGTGCGACGGGACTTGGCTGTCGGGGGCAGGGGGTGTGCCCCGGGCTCGAACTGGTGGGCCCAGAAGTCTTGTTCCCTGAGCCCGCGAGTTGAAGCGGCGTTACAACGCCATGTTTGCGCGGTCTTTCGCCACCCGGCGTACGCGGTGACCCCCGGGCGCACACGGTCCGTCACCCACTGGGCGTGGGAACGGGTCGTACGCCCGGACGTTCACCGTGCTCACCGTGCTCACGGGTCTCGCGCCGACCCGCGAACGGGCGGTCCGCGCCGCGCGGGCGGGGCCGGACGCGCGGGCGGACGCGGACGCGGGGGTCACGCCGCCGCGTCGAACCCGGTGCTGCGGGCCAGCTTCTTCAGCTCCAGCAGCGCGTGCTTCTCGATCTGCCGGATGCGCTCGCGGGTCAGGCCGTGCTCCTTGCCGACCTCGGTCAGCGTGCGCTCCCGGCCGTCCTCGATGCCGTAGCGCATCTTGATGATCGACGCCGTGCGCTGGTCGAGCCGGCCGATCAGGTCGTCGAGCTCCTCACTGCGCAGCAGTGTCAGCACCGACTGCTCGGGCGACACCGCGGAGGTGTCCTCCAGGAGGTCGCCGAACTGGGTCTCGCCCTCGTCGTCCACCGACATGTTCAGCGAGACCGGGTCGCGGGCCCAGTCGAGCACGTCGGTGACGCGCTCCGGCGTCGAGCCGAGCTCGGTCGCGATCTCGGCGGGCTCCGGGTCCCGGCCGTGCTCACGGTTGAACTCGCGCTGCACACGGCGGATTCGGCCGAGCTCCTCCACGAGGTGGACGGGCAGGCGGATCGTGCGGGACTGGTCCGCTATCGACCGCGTGATGGCCTGGCGGATCCACCACGTGGCGTACGTGGAGAACTTGAAGCCCTTGCGGTAGTCGAACTTCTCGACCGCGCGCACCAGGCCGGCGTTGCCCTCCTGGATCAGGTCCAGCAGCGGCAGCCCGCTGCGGGGGTAGCGGCGGGCGACCGCGACGACCAGGCGCAGGTTGGAGCGGATGAAGACGTCCTTGGCACGCTCACTCGCGTCGACCAGGGCCTGCAGCTCCTCGGGCGAGGCCCCGGCCTTGTTCTCCTCCTGGCCGTCGAGGATCTGCTGTGCGAACACACCCGCTTCGATGATCTGCGACAGCTCGACCTCCTTGGCGGCGTCGAGCAGCGGTGTGCGCGCGATCTCGTCGAGGTACATGCCGACCAGGTCGCGGTCGGCGATCTCGCCGCCATGGGCGCGAACACTGCTTGCCGCGTCGGCCGTCTCGCCGGTGGCGGACTGACGACGGGCGACGGCACGGGTTGCCATGCGAGCTCCCTTGCGATGGTGAGGTCAGCGGGTGGTCCTTCGGACGCTGGACTCCGTCTTTCGAGACTCTCCGGACTCTCCTCGGGTGCCCTGCATCCGATGGAAACAACGACTGGAATCAGGACAGAATTCCCAACCCGCCCCCCGATTTTTCTGATCATGCAGTACCCTGTCCGGCCACGCAGGGAGGCGCGATGCCGTCGGAACGTACAGAGGTGCAGGTCAGACCAGGAGTCGAGGACGACCTCGAAGCCCTCACCGTCCTCTACAACCACTATGTACGTGAGACGGCGATCACATTCGATACCGCGATCTTCACTCCGGAGGAGCGCCGCCCTTGGCTGCTCTCCCACCCTGAAGACGGGCCGCACCGCCTGATGGTTGCCAGGGAGCCGGACACACAGCGGATTCTGGGTTACGCCACTTCCAGCCCTTTCCGAACGAAGCCCGCCTATGCCACCTCCGTGGAGACGACCGTGTACGTCGCCCCGGACGCAGGCCGGCGCGGCATCGGCACGCTCCTCTACACGGCCCTCTTCGAGGCGCTGTCCGGCGAGGATCTGCACCGCGCGTACGCGGGCATCGCGCTGCCGAACGAGGCGTCGGCCCGGCTGCACGAGGGCTTCGGCTTCCGGCCCGTCGGCACGTACCGGGAGGTCGGACGCAAGTTCGGCCGCTACTGGGACGTGGCCTGGTACGAGAAGCCGCTGTAGGCGCCTGCCCCACAGCCCCACGCCCCACAGCCCACCCCGCCTCAGCCGAACTGCACCGACCGCTTCGCCAGCCCCATCCAGAACCCGTCGATCACGGACTTCTGAGCGTCCAGCTCGCCGACCGCGTCGGCCGCGCCCATGGTCACGAACAGCGGGGCGAAGTGCTCGGTGCGCGGGTGGGCCAGCCGCCCGGCGGGCGACTTGCGGGTGAAGTCGAGCAGGGCGTCCACGTCACGCGCCTCCAGCGCCCGCCGGCCCCAGTCGTCGAACTCGGCCGACCAGGCGGGGACGCCGCCCTGCCGGAGCGCGGCCAGGTTGTGGGTGAAGAAGCCGGAGCCGACGATGAGCACGCCCTCGTCCCGCAGGGGGGCGAGCTTGCGGCCGATCTCCAGCAGCCGGACCGGGTCGAGCGTCGGCATGGACACCTGAAGGACCGGGATGTCGGCCTCCGGGTACATCTCGACGAGCGGGACGTAGGCGCCGTGGTCGAGGCCGCGGTCGGGGACGTCCTGGACGGGCACGCCGGGGGCGCGCAGCAGCTTGCGTACGGACTCGGCGAGCTCCGGCGCACCGGGGGCGTCGTACGTCACCCGGTAGTAGTGCTCCGGGAAGCCCCAGAAGTCATAGACGAGCGGGACGGTCTCGGTGGCGCCGAGGGCCAGCGGGGCCTCCTCCCAGTGGGCGGAGACGATCAGGATGGCCTTGGGGCGCGGCAGTCCGGCGGACCAGGCGGCCAGTTCACCGGGCCAGACGGGGTCGTCCGCCAGGGGTGGCGCGCCGTGGCTGAGGTACAGAGCGGGCATGCGCTCCTGAGTGGCGGCGGACATGCTGCGGCTCCTTCCACAATGGTTCCCTGACAAACTGTACGGGCCATTTATTTAAAGTTCAAGAAGGGTCCACGTAGAGTGGAAGACATGAAGGCACCCGCATCCGCACCGACACCCGGCTCCGCCGCGGCGCCCCAGGAACCGCGCTGGCTCACCGACGAGGAGCAGCGCGTCTGGCGCTCGTTCATGGAGGGCGTCACCCTCCTCGACGACCATCTCGACCGTCAGCTGCAGCGCGACGCGGGCATGCCGCACGTCTACTACGGCCTTCTGGTCAAGCTCGCCGAGGCACCGCGGCGGCGGCTGCGGATGACCGAGCTCGCGATGCTGGCGAAGATCACCCGGTCCCGTCTCTCGCACGCCATCGCGCGCCTGGAGAAGAACGGCTGGGTGCGCCGCGAGGACTGCCCCGACGACAAACGGGGCCAGTTCGCCGTCCTCACGGACGAGGGCCTCGACGTGCTGCGGCAGACCGCGCCGGGCCACGTGGAGGCCGTGCGTCAGGCGGTCTTCGACCGGCTCACCCCGGAACAGCAGAAGTCCCTCGGCGAGATCATGCGGATCGTCGCCGAGGGACTTCAGCCCGCCGAAGCGGGTGCGGACCTGCCCTGGCTCCGCTGACGCGGGAGCCCGGGCAGGTCCTGGATTCCGTAGGTACGAGGCGTCCCCTTCCTCGTACCTGCGGATGGCCCGAAGGGGGGTGGTGCGCGGCCGTCAGTGGGCGACGACCGGGATCTGCACCTCGTCCGCCGCGTCCGCGTCGGAGCCGGTCACCGTGGTCGTGCCCGGGCGTCCGGCGTTGACGAAGGTCAGGGCGATCACGGCGGCCGCCACGAGGATGCCCACGGCGAACCAGATGGCGCTGGTGTAGCCCTCCACCATGGCCTCCAGCTGGACCAGCTGCTGCTGAGACCGGCTGGTCGCCCCCGCGATGTGGTCGGCGACGTACGCCGTGGTCGCCGAGGCCGCGATCGTGTTCAGCAGGGCCGTGCCGATCGCGCCGCCCACCTGCTGCGAGGTGTTGACCATCGCCGAGGCGACACCGGAGTCCCGCGGCTCGACGCCCTGGGTGGCCAGCGACATGGCCGGCATGAACGCCGTGCCCATGCCGAGACCGAGCAGCAGCATCGCCGGGAGCAGCAGAGCGGCGTACGAGGAGCCGATCTCCAGCTGGGTCAGCAGCAGCATGCCGAGCGCGGCGACCAGGAAGCCGGGGCCCATCAGCAGGCGCGGCGCGACCCGGGTCATCAGGCGGGTGCCGATCTGGGTGGAGCCCGTGATCATGCCCGCGATCATCGGCAGGAAGGCGAAGCCGGTCTTGACCGGCGAGTAGCCCTTCACGATCTGCAGGTAGTAGGTCAGGAAGAGGAACAGGCCGAACATCGCGATGATCGCGAGGCCGAGGGAGAGGTAGATCCCGCCGCGGTTGCGCTCGGTGATCACGCGCAGCGGCAGCAGCGGGGCCTTGACCTTGGACTCGACGAGCACGAAGGACGCCAGCAGCACCGCCGAGGCGACGAACATGCCGACGGTCACGGAGTCGCTCCAGCCGTCCGACTCGGCGCGGGTGAAGCCGTAGACCAGGGCGACCAGGCCGAGGGTGGAGAGGATGACGCCCGGGATGTCGAGCGCGGAGCGGTTGCGGCCGCCCTCCGGCTCACGGATGACGAAGTAGGCACCGGCCGCGGCGACGATGGCGAAGGGGATGTTCACGAAGAACGTCCAGCGCCAGTCCAGGTACTCGGTGAGGAAGCCGCCCAGGATCAGACCGACGGCGCCGCCGCCACCGGCGATCGCACCGTAGATGCCGAACGCCTTGGCGCGCTCCTTGGCGTCGGTGAACATCACCGCGAGCAGGGAGAGCGCCGCGGGCGCGAGCAGCGCGCCGAAGACACCCTGGAGGGCGCGGGCGCCGAACATCATCGCCTCGTTGGTGGCGGCCCCGCCGAGCGCGGAGGCCACGGCGAAACCGCCGAGCCCCACGACGAACGCCCTCTTGCGGCCCCACAGGTCGGCTATCCGGCCGCCGAACAGCAACAGACCGCCGAAGGCGAGGGCGTAGGCCGTGACGACCCACTGCCGGTTGCCGTCGGAGATGCCGAGGTCCTGCTGGGCGGAGGGCAGGGCGATGTTCACGATGGTGGCGTCCAGGACGACCATCAGCTGGGCCAGCGCGATGAAGACGAGCGCTTTCCAGCGGCCGGGGTCCGGTTCTCTGGCCGGTGCGCCGAGAGTCTTCGAGGCTGCTTCAGACATGGGGATACCCACTTCGGGACTTCGTGACGGAAATTCGGGACGTCCTGCTGAAAAGGGTGACGAGAGCCGACGGCTCGTCCACGGGGACGGCCACAGGGACTGTCGTTCGGGTTTCAGACCGGTGGGGCGGCCTGAACTCATCGGGCTGAGACGATCGGACGGAACCGATCGGAGCGAGCCGGTGGAACTAACCGATCGGACTGAGCTGGTGGAACTAACCGATCGGACTGAGCTGGTGCAACTGAACCGACCGGGCCGGGTTGGCCGGACGGAACCGACCGGGCCGGGTTGGCCGGTGGGCGAACCGATCGGACTGAGCTGATCGGACTGAACCGATCGGATCGAGCTGGTCGTTGGACGGATTGATCGTCAGGGCCGGCGCAGGTCCTCCAGGGTCACGGCCGTGCCCGGGAGAGCCGAGCGAGCGGGAGCCCGCAGCCCGTCCAGGAACAGCTGAAGATGGCGGTGGACGAAACGGTCGGCCCGGAAGCAGTCCGTGCCGGCCGGGGGCCGACTGAGCTGGGCCACGGCGATCATGACGTCCCCCACATCCACGTCGGACCGGAGCTGTCCGGCCGACCTGGCGCGGTACATGACCTCCGCGACCTGCCGCTCGACTCGTTCGCGCGCGGCCTCCAGGTCCGGATGATGCTTGTCGAACGTGCTGGAGACCATCGGGCACAGCGCGCTGATCCGCTCGTCGGCGGCGGCATGCACGAAGCGCTCCAGCGCCTCGAACGCGTCGCCGGTCTCGGCGAGCGCGAGCTCGGCCGCGGCGGCCGTACGGTCCATGACGGAGCAGACGACCTCGCGGACGAGTGCGTCGCGGTCCGGGAAGTTGCGGTACACCGTGGCGTTGCCGACGCCGGCCCGGCGGGCGATCTCGTCGAGCGGCACCTCGGGGCCGTGCTCGACGAACATCTCCCGGGCGGCGGTGACGATCCGCTCCCGGTTGCGCAGGGCGTCGGCACGGGGCCGGGACACCTTGCGCGCTTCGGGGCCGGCGATCTGCACGGCGTACTCCTGCTCTGGAAGGGGTGCTGCTCCGATCCGGGGAGCGGGTCCCCGTTTCGGTCGGACACATGGCTAAACGGGGAGTGGATCCCCGGTATTTCCCGCTGACGCAGAAATGTTTTGTGATCTGACTCACAAACCTCACGGGCCGCTACTGGCGGGAACCCCACGATCGGTCTCCTCCAACGGGCGTCCCCCCACCCCGCGACGCAGGGTGAGCGCAAGGGTGCAGCCGGAGACCAGGGGCTGCCGTGGCGCGGGAGGTCCCTTGCAGGTCCCATGCAGGCAGCCGCAGCCTCGGCGCCCCCGGCCGGACCGTACGGGTCCGGCCGGCCGCCGGATACCCAGGCGCCGACTGGCCGCCCTGGCCTGTGTGTCCGCGCTGACCTTCACGGTCAGCACCTCGGCCGGCACGGGTCGTCTCACCCCGGGTGCCAGTACGGCGGGAGCGGGCCCGATCGTCCTGTCCCACACCCCCGCACACGGCCCCTGCATGATCCGCGGCGCCCGTGAGGTCCAGATGTCCGAGGGCATCCCCACCTCCCCCGGCTACACCCGCTCCACCGGCACCGTCCGCGCCCTCACCCTGATGATCGACTTCTCCGACGCCCCGGGCGAGGGCGAGGCCCAGGACCGCTTCCGCGAGTTCTTCCCGCAGACCCGCGAGTGGTTCCGCACCAGCTCCTACGGCCGCCTCGACTACCGCCCCGAGACCCCGATACGGGGCTGGCTGCGGATGCCGAAGTCCTTCCGGGAGTACGGCATAGAGCGCGGGGCCCCGTTCGAGCCCGGCTACCGCGCGCTGGTCCAGGACCTCGTGGCCGCGGCCGACCCGAAGGTGGACTTCCGCGCGTACGACCTTGTGAACGTCCTGGTCACCCCGAACGCCGGCCCCTCCGCCCTGGACACGGTCCTGTCCGTCACCTTCGCCGGCAACCCGGACGCCCCCACAGCCGACGGCATACCCGTGGCCAACGCCTCCTTCGTCTACTCCCGCCAGGACGACGGCTCCGGCTCCTACGACCGCACCGGCTACCGCGTCCTCCCCCACGAGAACGGCCACGTCTTCGGCCTGCCCGACCTGTACACCGCGGAGGGCGGGGGCGCGGTAGGGCACTGGGACATCATGAGCGAGGACTGGGGCGCCAACAACGACTTCCTCGGCTGGCACAAGTGGAAGCTGGGCTGGCTGGACGCCACCCAGGTCCACTGCGCGGCGACCCCCGGCACCACGGAGTACACCCTCACACCCCTGGCCCGGGCCGGCGGCTCCAAGCTGGTCTTCGTCCCCCTGGACAGCAGAACCGGCTACGCCGTCGAACTGCGCACCCGCGCCGGCAACGACGAGGCCGTCTGCCGCCCCGGTGTCCTGATCTACAAGGTCGACGCGCAGGTGGACACGGGCATGGGCCCGGTCACCGTCCACGACTCCCGCCGCGACAGCGGCGGCTGCACACGCGCACCGAACGTCCACGCGGAGCTGTCGGACGCGCCGTTCACACCCGGGGAGACGTTCCGGGACACCGGGAGGGGCATCACGATCGAGGTGGCGGAGGCGGGGACGGGAGCGGCGGGGGCGAACGCGGCGGGGGGTTACCGGGTGCGGGTGACGAGGGGGTAAGCAGTACGGCGACACGCGCAAGGGCGCACGGGCGACGCCCGCAGACTTACGGCGACTCAGGCAGGGGCATATGGGCGACGCCCGCAGGCGCCGGCCCTTCGAACCCCTCCCTGCCTCCGGACAGCGGATTCCGGATTACGGTGGGCCTGCCGCGACCGTCGCGAGCGCCGTACCGGAGAGCCGATGCCAGCGAAGCCCACGTCCGAGACCCCGCAGAGGTCCGCCCCGCCGGCCGCCGAGAAGAGGCCGCCAGTGGAGAAGGCACCGCCGGTGGAGAAGAGGCCGCCGGGAGAGACGCGGCCACGGGTCGAAGGGCCGCCGGTCGAGAAGAGGCCACCGGTCGAGCATGGACCGCCGACCGAGAAAGATCGGTCGACCGAGAACGAACCACCGACAGAGAAGGCCACCGCGCCGGCCACGCGAAAGGGCGCGCCGGCCGCTCGCACGGCGAGCACCGCCCGGCAGAGGGAGATCCCCACCGAGGCGGTCACTCCCCTCATCCGCGGCATCGCGGTGCTGCGGGAACTGACGGAGGCGGACGGCACGCTGAGCCTGAGCGGCCTGGAACGGGCCACCGGCCTCGCCCGCTCCACGGTCGACCGCATCACGGCCACCCTCGCCCGCATGGGCTACATCCGCTTCGACGGCAGGGACGTACACCTGTCCCACCGTCTGATGGAACTGGGCAACGCCTACATGTCGGCCCTGCGCCTGCCCGCGCTCCTCTCCCCGCACGCGGACGCCCTGGCCGACGAACTGGACGAGTCGGTCTCCCTCGCGGTCGCCGACCGCGACGGCATCCGCTTCATCCACCAGGCGACCCGCCGCCGCGCGATGTCCCTCAGCTTCCGCATCGGCGACCTCCTCCCCGCCGAACGCACCGCGCCCGGGCCGCTGTTCGCGACGGAGTGGACGGCCGCGGACTGGCAGCACTGGCGGGACCGTAGGGCGGCGGACCCGAGGGACCTGTCCTTCACGGCCGTACCGCCACGCAGAGACGGGGCGGACACGCGGGACGACGAGGCCTTCGCCGACCGTACGGCCGAGGCGTCGGCCCACGGCTGGTCCGTGGACGACCAGCTGATCGAGCCGGGCCTGGTGGCGATCTCGGCACCCGTCCGCGCTCCCGGCCCGCACCGCCGGATCGTGTGCGTGGCGAGCGTGGTCAGCCACACGAGCCGGCACACCGCGCACCACCTGAGGACGGCCCTCCTGCCGAGGCTGCGGTCAGCGGTCGCGGACATGGAACGCGCACTCCGCCGCACCCCGCCCCCCGAACCCGGCCCGCCCCCCTCGGACCTGGCGCTCTGGACGGGCGCCTCGAAGCAGCAACTGGGCCGCGAGTTCATCGAATCCCTGGCCCGGGGCCTGACGGTCCTCACGGCCTTCGGCGAGGGCAGGCCGGAACCGACCCTCACGGAGGTGGCCCGGGCGACGGGCCTGGCCCGGGCGACGGCCCGCCGGGCTCTGATCACCTACGAGCACCTGGGCATGGTGGCCCCGGCCGGCCGCACCTTCGCCCTCACCCCCCGGGTCCTCTCCCTCGGCTTCCCGCCCCTGTCCCGCACCTCCCTCCCCGAGATCGCCCAGCCCCACCTGGCCGACCTGACGTCCCGCGTCCACGAGTCGACGTCACTGGCGGTGCTGTCGGACTCCGGCGAGGAGATCCAGTACACGGCCCGGGTGGCGACGGCTCGGGTGATGAGCGTGAACATCACCGTGGGCACACGTCTGCCGGCACACGCCACGGCCTTGGGCAGGGTCCTCCTGGCGGACGCGCCCGAAGACGCCCCCCGACCGGAGCCCCTACGGGCTTTCACCCCGCACACGATCACGGAACAGCAGACCCTGGAAATGGTCCTGACCTCGGTCCGCTCGCAGGGCTACGCCCTGGTGGACGAGGAACTGGAAGAGGGCCTCCGCTCGATCGCCGTCCCGATCCGCGACCGGTCGGGCCGGGTGGTGGCGGCCCTGAACGCAGCGATGCACGCGAGCCGCCGCACGCCGCGGGAGTGCGTGACGGGCCTCCTCCCCGAACTGACGGCGACGGCCGCCCGCATCCAGACGGACCTCCACACAGCGGCCCGCTTCACCCACGTCCCCATGTCCTGACCCCAGCCCCGTCCGGGCCGGGGCCGCTTCCCCGGGCGCCCCCACGCCGCCCGGCCGGTCCGGATCCCTGACCTGACCCCACACCCGCCCCACCCACATCCGGTACGCTGACGCCTGTGGTCCTCCCAGACCACGGGCACGTCGCTGCTTGCGTTTGCTGCCACTGCCTTCGTAGCTCAGGGGATAGAGCACCGCTCTCCTAAAGCGGGTGTCGCAGGTTCGAATCCTGCCGGGGGCACCAGCCAAAAGGCCCCGGACCGATCATGGTCCGGGGCCTTTGACGGCGAAGTTTGACGGCAATGGTGGCTCACCACCGCACCGTCGCCCTCGCAAGGGCGCCAGGAGTCCGAGCGGCACCGCTCATAGCACGCTCTGCGGCCATGGGGCGGCCCTGCTTCCGATTGCCTCGAAGGGCCATGGGCAAGGGGCAACTGCGGGGAGAATGCCGGGGTGGGCCAGCAGGTTATGCCTGGCCTCTGTGTGGCATGGGGGCAGCCGTGAAGAAGGTGTGGGACAGCACGTCAGGTATTTGGCGTGTCCTTGACACTAACACGCAGCAGCGAGACCGCCGACGCTTAGTCGTGGCCGCCATCGCGGACAGGCGACTCGTGGCCGCCATCGCGGAGAGGCGGCGGCGAGACCGACGCCGCCGCTTTGTGGCCGGCCTGCTAGGGGTCCTGGCCCTTGCGTGTGCTATCGCGGGGGTGCTGGTAAGTACGCTTCAAGGTAATGACGCTCCTAACCCCCGCCCCACTCCCCCACCCACCTTTCCGACCGATGAGCCAACTGAACCGGACCCGACTGCGGGTGAACCGGAACCGACTGCGACCCCGAATCAGACGACCTTCCTGGAGGACGTCAGCGAAGACAGGAAGACTCTGGTACCGGGAGGATTTCAATTCCCTGACTCCGCAAGCTCCGCCGTGGGGAAGTCAACAAGCATTTCGGTGAAGCTTTGGATGGACGAGAAGAGCCCGGGATCCACCGGCCCGCCGACGCCCCCACCTGCGGGTTCCAAGATCGGCCGTATCCCGGTGGGCGGTGTCGAAGGAGCGTCCCTGACTTCACCTAGCAATGAGGTCAAAATCCGCCCACTTTTTGACTCCAGCGTGAAGCAGATAGTCACGCAGCCCACAGATCAAGCGGAATGGGAGTGGGCGGTCAGCGCGAGTAAGCCAGGCAAATACAGACTCGTGCTGCGAATCACCACGTACCAAGGAGAGTCGAACCGTTCCCTAGCAACATCTGAGCCCGTAACGATTCATTTTAGCGTCACTAACACGGTTTCTCACAGCGTCAATTGGCTTCGCGGTGAGCTCGTGGCGTGGGGTGGCGCTGCGGTCGCCCTCGTCGCCATTGTGGCGTTCAGGACCCCTCTGCTGGCCTTGCTGCAGGCTAGGCGGGACTCACTCCTCGAGCGGCGGCGTCAGGGTAGGGACGGGTACATGTAGCAGCGCGACCTAGTGATGCGTCATGTTCCTGCCTGCGACGGCAGGAACATGACGCATCGGTCGCTTACTCAAGTGGGAAGACGGCGCTTAAGTAGCCGGTCCATGTGGCTAATTGCCTCCCGCTGGGTGTCGTGCACGACGTGCGTGTACACATCCATCGTGATGCTGATCTGGCTGTGGCCGAGGATCTCCATGATGACGCGCGGCGCGACACCGGCCGCCGTCAGCAGCGTGGCGCAGCCGTGCCGGGCGTCGTGCAGCCGGACCACTCGCAGCCCCGCATCAGCAGCCACCCGCGTGAACGACCGGTAGACATTCCGCGGCTCCACCGGGCGACCATTCCGCGTCGCGAAGATGTAGCCCTTCTCTGACCACTCAACCCCGGTACGCGCGAACATTTCCCGCTGCCGCAGTCGGTGCCAGCGAAGCGGCGCGATGCACAACGCGGGCATCGGGATCACGCGCCGGCGGCGGCTCTTGGGGTCGTCGTCGTAGAGCGTGCCGCGCCGGCGCTGCGTCTGCTGGCGTACGTGCAAGACGCGGTTGTCCAGGTCCACGTCCGACCAGCGCAGGCCCACCAGTTCACCGCGCCGCAGGCCCATAGCGATGGCCAAGACGAACGCGGCGTAGAGCGGGTCTCGCCGTGCGGCCTCCAGGAAAGTCAGCGTCTCCTCCAGGGACCAGGGACTGATCTCGCGTTGCTTCACTCGGGGCGGTTCCACGAGCGATGCGACGTTGCGCGTGATGAGTTCCTCGCGCACGGCCGCCGTGAGCGCGGTACGGAGCACGCGGTGCGCTTCCTTCGCGGTCGCGGCCGTGCTGACGTTCTGCATGCGTGTGGTGAAGCAACGCACGTCGGCGACGCTGAGCGACTCCAGCCGCTTGGTGCCCAGCACAGGGACCAGGTAGCGGCGCACGTGCATCTCGTACTTGTCGTACGTGCTCAGCTTGCGGCGCGGTTCGATGTACTGCGTCAGCCAGTACGGCAGCCACTCGGAGAGCTTGGCGGAACGGGTGGGCGTCGGGATGCCCTGACGGGCGCGGCGCACCAGTTCTTGACGCTTCTCGTCGCACTCCTCCCACGTGTTGCCGTAGACCGTCTTGCGGGCGCGGGTGCCGTCCGGCTGAGGAACGTACACGCGACCCTCGTAACGGCCGTCCTTTCGCTGCCAGATGCTTCCGGCACCGTTCGGGTTTCGCTTGCGCGCCATCAGGCGGCCTCCTCAAGACGGTTCTTCATGTACGTGGCCACCGCGTCTGCCGGAACGCGGCGCAAACGCCCTTCGGTGAAACTCGGGAGTCGCTTACTCCGGATCAGGTCGTAGACCTTGAAGCGGCTCATCCGGAGGGCGCTCATTACCTCCGGGACGGTCAGGGCTTGGTGACTCGTGGGCAGGGGGGAGTTCATGCCACAACTCCTCTTGGAGGTGAGCCTGCAAACGGGATGTGTTGAGGGCTGGGCCTTACGTGGCCGTGCCTGTCCGAGGTGCGGATTTCTGCGTCATCGCGTCACCTGCGTCAATCAGGCGTCTGACCTGCGGGTTCCGGTGACGCAGCGGGCGGGTCCTGTGTCACCGATGACGTGGGCGCTCGTCACGGGGTGACGTTGATGACGCGCGATGACGCGGGATTCGCCGTCTGCGTCACTGCTGTTGCCGCAGGTGAGCGGCCGTCTGTCGGGCCCGTGGTGACGCAGTGACGCAGATCTTCCCTACTTAGGAAAAAGACAGGGGTGGCGTCTGTGGTCTTACGTCCGCTCAGGGCTTGAAGAACGGGCCGCTTCGCGGCGCGACCTGTACAGGGCGGCTGTCGCCGCCGAACAGCAAGAGGAGCACCCCATCGGCGCGCCGTGCTCCTCTTGCTTGTCCGCCTGTCCGGGAGTGCGGTCAGAACGCGGTCTGCTGCTCGGGCGGCGGGGGCGGGGCCTGGCGGCTGAGTTCGATGTAGCGGGCGGCGCTGGTGCGGCCCCAGTCGACCAGGACGCCCCGCGCGGCAAGGGTGGGCTGGATGCGCCTCAGCCGGTCGGAGAGCACCTTGCCGGTGGTGGGCCAGCCCTTGGGCAGGGGGCGGCATTCCTCGCCGCTGTAGAGGCCGGTCAGGGCGTGCAGCCACTCCGCCGACGTCATCCGTACCTCTTCGCCCGGGGTGAGGTCGGCGGCGTACTTGAGGACCGTCTGCGCCAGGAGATCACCCTCGATCACGTCGTCGTTCAAGTCGTCCAGGCTGGCCCGGTACGCCTCCAGCGTCCCAAAGCCGGTGGCCGCGTCGAGCTGCGCGCACAGGTGGGCGAAGTCGGCCATCCGCAGATCGGTCGGAGTCTCGGCCTGCACCGCGCGGACCTTCACGGTCAGGTCGAGCAGAGAGCCGAGGACGACGGGCAGGATCTCGGCATACTCCGCCCACAGCTCTGCTTCGGTGCGCCGCACCCGGGGGCGCTCCAGGCGCAGGGTGAGGAGCCGTTCGGCGAGGTCGGGGCGGATCACGCCGACGTCGATGCCGGTCAGCAGCATGGGCCGCCGGTAGCGGGAGCGGACGACGTCGCCGTCGGTGAACAGCGCGCGTTTGATGCTCTCGGCCCCGGTGATGACGCAGCACATGAGGTCGGACAGGTCCGGGGGCAGGTGGGAGAGGTTGTCCAGGGCAGTGATCCACCCCGCCGCGACCGCCGTGATCATGTTCTCTTCGTCCTTGGGCGCCCTGCGCAGGTCGCCGGTCATGCCCTCGATGATCCGCACGAGCATCCGCCCACCGGTCGACTTGCCGGCGCCCTGCGGGCCGGTAAGGAACGGGGCGGGGACGGGCACGGACGGCTCCAGGCAGCCGATGAGCCACGCGATGGCCAGGGCCTCGGTCTTGGCGTCGGCGAAGTTGCACAGCCGCATCAGCAGGTCGATGCCCTTGCCGTTGGTGTCCCTGGCGGGCACGGGGAGTTCCCCGGTGAGCTGGGTGCGCCGCCAGCACACCTCCTCGGGGTCGGGGACGCGGATGTCCCAGCCAGTGGGGTGGATGCGGACAGACCGGCCATCGTCGCGGCCGAGGTCGAGCCAGGTGGCCCCGTCGAATCCGGGGGCCACGCGGATGTGGGTGGGCTGTACCTGCTCGGTGAGGGCGAGAGCCTCGATCAAGTCCAACGCCTCCTTGAGGGCGGTTCCGTTGAAGACGCCGACCCCGTCACGGAAGAGGCCGACCATGAGTTCCTGCCGGTGGCTCCCGGTCGTGCCCTGGGAGCGGATCGGACGGGCCACGGGGTGGCCGGTGCGCTGCGCATACACGGTCCCGTCCACGGTGCGGAAGTACCGGAAGTGGGACTGCGCGTAGTCGGTGATGACCTGTCGGGCGGGGTTCTTGTCGTCGTCGGACACGGGTCACAGTCCCAACGTGGTCAGGGCGTTGGTCCACGCGTCGATGCAGTGCCGGGGGGACTCGCCCTTGGCCTGCGCGGCGGTGAACAGCCGGTTGACGTGGGTGTCGGTGAGGCAGCCGCATCGGCCGTGCGTCGACAGCACGGCGAGGAACGTCCGGTAGACGGTCGCGTGCACGGCGCTGCGAGCCTCGGTGATGCGCTGCACGGCCATGGCAATGCCATGCTCCAGGTACGTCGGCGTGCGGTGCGGGCACTCCCCGCCCCCGGGCCCCGCCGGCACGGTGACGGCGTGCGGCGCCGGGCTGACCGCAGGCGGCTTCATCACCGCGAGGGCACGCACGGCGTCCGGTAGGTCCACCATGTGGCCGGTGCCGGGCCCGAGATAGCGGGCGTAGGCCATGGACGACTTGATGTCCACACCGGGGCGTACCGCGTTGCGGGACGTCATGGCGCCCCGGTAGATCCAGTGCTGACCGCGCGTCGTCGGCACGGTCCGGGTGGCGGGCAGGGCGGTGCGGGCCCATGCGATGGCGTCGGCGTCGTCCAGGTCAACCACGGTCAGTCCGGCGCCGCCGGGGTGGTAGGCGACTGCGACAGCCCGCCGCCATGCAGTCGTCCAGGCCGGGGAGGCAAGGACGGCCGCATCGGTGGTGGCGGCGGCCCATGCGTGGCAGACGCCGGGGCACCGGCACGGGCCCGGGGCTTTCATGTTGGGACGTCCGCCGCACGCGTTGTCCGCGCAAGAGCGGCAGTTGCCGAAGGGCACCTTGCCCCGGCGTAAGGGCAGCACCGGCACGCTGGCAGCGGCCAGCGTCAGCGCGGTCCGCAGCGGTTCGGGCTGCATGCTCATGCCGCCACCCCCAGCGTGGCTGTGGCGAGGAACGCGGCGCCGATGTGCTCGGTGTAGGCGGGCGGGATGGCTTCTGTGAGTTCCTCGCGCACGTCGGTCCAGTCGATGCCCATCGCCGCTTGCAGCTCCGGAACCGACGGCTTGCCACCGCCGTTGCCGTATGCGGCCACGTACGGGCCGTCGAAGTACCGGCCGTGTCGGTAGCCGCGCACCCGGCCCCTGTGCGGGCGATGCGCGGGCTGGGTGACGCTCCAGCCGCCGGCCTCGAAGTTGCGGTGCCGGATCACCCCGAGCCCGAACATCTCCCCGCACAGGGTGAGGTCTTTGCGGATCTTCGCGCGCCCGTTGGGCTGCTCGATCACGTACGGCAGACCCGACGCGTCCAGCAGCTCACGAGTAGGCGCCACCAGGTCGACGTGCGCGCGGCCCCAACCCTGCGAAGCATTAGTGCCCACGGTCAGCGCACAGCCGTGCTGGCACGGCGGGGAGGCGTGCACGAACGTGTACCGGCGGATGCCGCCCGTCTCCAGGAGGTGGGCGAGGTAGGTGAGCGCGTCGCCCTGGTGGCGGGGGAAGGGGTAGTTGAATCGGTCGGCGATGTCGCAGCCGTCGACGGCGAAACCGGCGCGGGCGTAGCCCACGGCCGCACCGCCGGCGCAGCAGAAGAGATCCAGCAAGCGGGGCTGTTCGCCGCGCACTCGCCGGATGGTGATGGGTTGCGTCATGCTGGGAGACCTCCAACAGGTCTGTTGAGGACGGTTGGACAAGGGCGGCCCTGGATCTTTGGCGAGATGAGGGGGCCGCCCTTGGCGTAGCTACTGGTCGTTGACGGTCAGGAGGGCGTACTGCTGGCGGACGTAAGCGCGCGGGTCGCAGATGAGGCCGGGCTGGTCCGTGTCCATCAGGGACAGAGCCGCCGCATGGGCGGTCTCGGTGGCTTCGCTGAAGAGATCCTCGGGTTCGTCCATGAGCGCGATGCGGTCCAGCAGGGCGGCCTTGCGCAGGTAGAACTCACGGTCCAGCTCGGTGAAGCACTCGGCCGTGGCGATGGTGCGCGCGGTCCAGCCGATCTCGCTCACGATGCTCGGGGCCTTGGCGTACGCCTGCTCGGGGCTGGGCCAGTCCGCAGGGTCGGGGATGTGGTCGGCGGTGAGGTAGAGGCGGGTGCGCGCGCCGTCGCGGGTCCGGCGCCGACGCAAGACGCCGGTGGTGAATGCGGTGGTCAGTGCGGTGGTGACGCGGTCGGTGTCGGCGGGGTCGCAGATGACGCGGATCTCGAACACGTGGGCTCCTGTCAGCCGTTGAAGTGGTTGCGCTTGAAGACGGCCTTGCGGATGTTGAAGGTGTTGCCACCCGAGCCGCTCGCGCTGAAGACCTGCAGGGCGATCCATCCGCCGAAGATGACGGCGGCGAGGGTGATGAGCTGAGTGATGAGCGCGGTCAGGGCGGTGATGAACGTGGTGAGCAGCAGCAGGCCGCCGCACACCGCGAGGAACCCGACGCCCCCGAGGGCGACGTTCACCGCCGCGCGAGAGACCGGCGGCTTGGCCGCGACCGGCTCGGGCTGGACGGGGCTCATGGCGTAGCCGGTGACGACACGGCCGTCGGGCAGGACGACGCTCGCGACCGATGGCACGCCGTGCGGCTGGACGGGAACGAGCGGCGCCGGCGACACGGCGGCCGGGGTGATGGGGGTGGGGTGGTGGACTTCCACGGCCCTCTCGGCAGGGGCCTTGCCGTGCTGTTCGGGGTACATACGGAATCCCTTCCGGTGTCGGTTCAGGGAGGCGGAGGCACCCCCTTCGGGGGGCGTTGTGGAGGGGTGTTTCGGGGGTCTGACCTGCGGGCCTCCCTGGCTCCCTGGCTCCCTGATGGATCATTCAGGCAGGTCAGGGCCAGGGAGGCGGGTCAGGGAGGGGGTGAGGGAGTTCTCCCTGCCTCCCTGGCCCGTCGGGGGTCGGCTCCCTGTCATTCGGCGGCGGAAGCGGAACCCTCGGTGTCGCGGTTGGCGAGGGCGCGGGTGACGCGGTCGCGGGCGACGACCATGACGCCGTCGGACTTGTAGGGCTCGGCGCCGGCGTCGTCCAGGACGCGCTTGAGGTCGATGAACGACCAGCCGCCGTAGGCGTCCGCGTTGCGTGTGGCGAGCCGCGCCAGGACGTCCTTGGTACGGACGCGGGGCGCGTCGCCGATGACGGCGGCGATGTCGGCGAGCGGGTCGTGTTCAGCGCTGCGCTCGATGGCGTGCAGGGTGGTGACGCCGTCGCGCAGGGCCTTGGCCCGGTCGGTGATGGCTTCGGCTGCGTCGTCGTCGATGTAGTGCGTGCGCACCGTGATCGAGGACTGTCCGGCCGGGATGGTGATGCCGTCGGAAGCGACGACCAGGGTTCCTCGGTCCAGGCCCGGACGCAGCAGGTTCGGAGCGGCGCCCCCGTCGACGGCCTTGTCCCCCAGGGCCATGCGGGCCTGTGACTCGGTGCCCAGGGCGAGGGATGCGCGGGTGTGGGCGCCCTCGCGGACCAGCTTGGGAAGGTTCTCGTTGGTCGGGTCCTGGGTGCCCTGCCACATCAGCACGTTCACCGCACGGCCCTGGTTGTGAATCTTGCGGACGGCCATGAAGTACCGGGAGTTGGCCTTGGCGCCGCCGTAGGGGCGCTTGTCCTCGTCTTTGGCCGGGCACATGAACGCCACCTGTGCCTCGTCGACCAGCACAATCAGCGGCGGGAACGTCGTTCCGGGCGGAGCCTGGATACGGCGGTTCATCTCGTCCACGGCGCCCTCGACCATCTCGGTCACCTGGATCACGTGCTCATCCGTCGGCCCCTGGATCAGGGTCGTGGCGAGCCCGTCGAACATGGCCCAGTCGCCCACGCCCTTGAGGTCGCCCATGAGGAACTGCACCGACTTGTCCAGCGACAGCCACAGCGCCAGCGAACGCAGGGCCACGGTCTTGCCCTGGTTCGACAACCCGGTGATGAGCAGGTGCCGCTGATACAGGCTCAGCGCGGCAGCATCTCCGCGCAGGTCCTGACCCCAGGGCGCCTTGCCCTTGGCGTAGTCGGCGGTCATCGTCTCGTCGGTGACCAGCGGAGACGGGCCGATCGGCTCATCCAGCGCACCCGAGTCGGCGATCCACAGCCGCACCGTCCGTGCGGCCTGAGGGATGGTGATGAACACCTCGTGCTCGTGCCGGGTGAGGTTCTCGGCGAGCTTGCGCCGCCGCTGCTGCACCTCGACCGTCGACACCCCCGACGGGAGGGTGACGTCGACCTCGACACCGCATCCGGCGATCCGGATCGGGCCGAGCATCGAGGCGCCGGCGTCGCCCATCTCCTTGATGGCGTTGCGCAGCGCGGGCACGCCGAGGTCGCGCAGGGCCTTGACCACGATGGATGGCGTGATCGGCTCACCTTCGCCGTTGCGGACGTTGGCGGGGAGTGCCCAGGCGGGGGCGGCGTGCTGCTTGCGGCCAACCGACCACAGGGCGAGCAGGGCGAGGAACGGGGCGATAGTGAGCGCCGGGCCCCACACGATCTGCACGATCCGGATGAGCAGGGCTATGAAGTCGATGGTCGCGGTCAGGGGGGTGATGACGTCGCCGAAGTGGCCGGTGTTGATGGCCATGACGATGCCGAGGGCGACCAGAGTGCCGATGCTCATGCCGGCGCCGACGGCGACGCCCTTGGCGGCCTCCACGGGCGAGTGCAGCAGGTCCATGCGGCGGTGATGCCGGGCGGCGCGGAAGCGCTGCAACCGCTCCTCCCACTCCTCAGCCGCTTCCAGGTTCCCCGCGGCTTCGGCGGCTCGGATCATGCGTTCGTAGCGGGAGCCGGTGCGGCCGTCCCAGGTGCGGCGGGCCACGATCCGGCCGCCGTTGAACGTGTAGGAGGCGTGCCGGGCCATGGCTCGCCCCGTCGACCGTGTGCGCTCGTGTGTGACGGCCGTTTTCACAGCGCGGCCGGAGCGGATCCACAGCGGCACGGGTCGCGCCGGCGGCGCGTCTGGCACGACGGTGAGCACGGTGGGGGCGGTGTCGGGGGTCGGGGGGTCGGTGGGCTTGTGGAGGTGGACGACGTTCTCAGACATGCTGGGAGGGCTCCTGACTGCCCCCGCAGGGGGCGGGAGATGAGGGAGAGAGGCCGGGGTGGCCGGGTCCGTGGAAAGAGCGGCCACCCCGGCGTGGTGGCTGGTCAGAACCTGCCGGACGACTTCTTCTTGGCCTTGTCGCGGGCGGCCTCGGTGAGGAGCCGCTGCCGCTCGCCGTGCAGGGCGGTCAGCTCCGCGTTCAGCCGGATCTCGGCAGAGCTGCCGGTGGCGTCCATGCGCTGCTCCTCACGGCCCGCGCTGCGGCCCCGGGCCACCTTGTAGGCGCCACCGGCCAGCGCGCGGGCCATCGCCCGGCGCTCACTGCCGTTCAGCGGCCACCACTCGCCCCGGCGGACCGCTTCCAGCTTCTTCGTCGTCGTCTGGATCTCGCGGTCCAGGCGGCGGATGTCGGCGTTGCGCATGGTCAGGCACTCCTCGGGGAGTCGGCGGGGTCGGGGTAGGCGCAGGGCACGCAGGTGCCGAGTGAGGCGGGGATGACGTAGCCCGCATCCCGGCGGCAGGCGGGGCAGAGGCGGCGGGCGGCGTTGGCTTTGGCCAGGGCCGCCCACCGGCCCGGCGTCATCGGTCGGACCGGCTTGGCCAGGTCGACGCGGTAGAGGTAGGCGACCAGCGGCCCCCGCCGTCGGCGGGGGCGTTCGAGGGTCGCGGCCACGTCCTGACCACCGGGCCGCAAGCCACGCGCCCTGAGCTGTCGGCGGGTGGCGTAGCCGTCCGGGGCAAGGCGCCACCGGAACACCGGCAGCGCCCTCATCACGCGGCCCGCTCGCCCAGCAGCGCATCCCGCAGCTTGCGCGCGTTGGCCGGTGATGTGTGGATCGCGCGGCGGATGCCCTCGGCGGTCACCTTCGCGTCCGGCCAATCGGCCGTGACCGACCGCGCTTCGGTCAGCAGTTCTTCCGGAGTGCGCTTGGGCCGGGGCGATCGGGCCACGTCGGGCAGCCGGCCGGTCGCCCGACGTGGCGGCGGGGTCGATTCCGCAGCCACGGCCCGCCGTACGGGCTTGGCAGCCGGGGGCTCGATCGGGGCGGGGATCGCGGGCACCGGCTTGAGCGGAGGGATCGACTTGCCCAGGTCGACCGCGACCGGTTCCGGCACGGTCAGACGGGTCAGCGTCACTACCGGGTCCGGGGTCGATTCCCGCAGTTCAGCCGTAGACCGTTTCATGATGGTCTTGGTGGATTCATCCGCATTCGCACACGGTGCGGAATCGAGGGCAGGGGTGGGGGCGGTGCCGCCGAACATCGAGGCGAGTGCGGCATCCGCACCGGCGGTGACCCGGTCGCGCTGCACGTCCAGCAGCCTCGATCCGAGTGCCGTGTCGCCGACTCCGACCTTGCGGGCCAGCCGCCACGACTTACGTTCCGACCACGTCCGGACCCGGTCGCTGGGGTGGGAGGCGGCGCGGGCGCGATGGTAGGCGAGCGCCTGCACCAGATCGGCGGTGCGGCGCTCGTTCTCCGCGTCGCGGCCGTCGGTGTGGACGACGATCCGCCGGGCGAGGAACGCCATGCCCTCAGCCGAGACGGACATGCCCATCGGGGTCAGGGCGTAGATGACCGTGCGGCCCGGATCGGGCGCCGCCATCGCGCCCATGACGGCGGCGGCTGCCGGCAGCGCCCACAGACCCACCCGCACGATGCGCGGGGAGGACTGCCCGAGCATGGTCAGCCCGAGCAGGACCAGGGCGAGCACGGCGGTGGCGCCCTCACCCGCCGCGAGCGCCCCAAGCGCGGTGCCCTTGCCGTAGGCGTGGCCGATGTTGCTGTAGGTGCCGATCCCGCCGAACACGCCGGTGGCGAGCATCGGCACGAATGCGGCGGCCAGCACCCCGACCTGAACGCGGGTCAGCTTGGTGTGCTTCACCGGGCACCCCCCACCGTGAGCAGCGCGGCGATGACAAGCAGGGTGCCGCCGGTCATGGTCAGGTCGACCGCGCGGCGCAGGGTGGTGAACTTGGCGACCGCGAGCCGGGACAGTCCGGCGATGTCTGCGGCCAGGTCGGTAGCGACCGCGGCGGTGATCTCCTCGGCGGTGAGCGTGGCCCACAGCGGGAAACCGTGCCGGCCGCGAAGGTTCGGCCGGGTCGAGCGCAGCAGCAGCCCGGCCGCCACGACCAGCAGCACCATCCCGAGCCCGCCCGCGATGTAGGCGGGGAGCGTCAGGGGCAGGTCACGGGCGACCGTCCAGGCGCCGGCCATCACCGCGCCGACGAACGCCAGCAGCAGACCGGTCTTGGTGTCGGTCCGCGTGATCTCCGCCTTCACCTCAGCGTGCGCGGCGGCCAGGTTCTCGTTCGTCGCGGTCATGCCCGCTCCTCCCGCCACGGGTAGGGCCGCATGTGGTGCGCGGCCCGGAAGATGCGCACGGCGATTCCGGCGGGGGCATCCGGCATGGCGACCGGCCGCCCCGCAGTGATCGAGGCCAGCAGACGGGCGGCGTGGTGCTCGCAGCCCCCGGCACCGGAGTTGGCCGCGTCGAGGACGGTCACCACGACCGGGCCGGTGCACGGCGTCAGGTCCTCGGGGTGCGCGGCCGGGCACCGGCCGGCCATCTCGCCGGTGCCCGCGTCGACCATCTCGATCAGCCGCTCCACGGCGACCTCAAGTCGGCCGATCGTGCGGGCCATGGCGTTCTCGTCGAGCAGGTTCAACGTCTGCGCAGCCGCGAGTTCCTTGCGGGCGTTCTCGACGTGGCACCGTTCGAGCGGCGTGAGGCCGAAGCGGGCCATCACGCGGCACCCCCCGGCAGGCTCTCGCCGGCCGCCTGGTTGACCAGGGCGACACGGGCGGCGAGCGCCCTCCGCCGGGCCCGGCGGATGCGGCGGGCGTCCAGCTCGGTCGGGATGCGATCCAGGGTGACGATGTGCGCGTCCAGCAGCTCGATGTCCGCCAGGATGACGGGCATCTCCTGCTCGATCGCGTCCACCTCCGCGTCCGTCGGCTCCATGAAGTCGGCGAACGCGGTAACAGCGTCCTGAACAGTAACGATGTGGCTCATTGGGTCGTGTGTCCTCTCAACGGGTACGGCCCGACAGCGCCCCCGGAGTGCCAGCTCCGGGGGCGCGCCGTTTACGGGATGAGCAAGTTCTAGGTCAGCGGCCCTGCGCCCAGCGGAACAGGCCGACGACCGAGTCGGTGACGTCGGTAACCCGGCCCGACTCCAACTCGTCGGCACGGGCCTCCATCTGCTTCGCGGCGGTGTCCTTGCCACGGCTACGCAGCACCTTCGCTGCCTCACGGTTCTTCGAGGCCTGTGCCTTCAGGCGGTCCATGAACAGTCCTCTCGATGGATGACGGGTGAAGCCCACGCGGCTCCCCTCAGCGCTGCTCGTGCGCGACGAGCAGCGGAGGCAACCGGCCGCAGCGAGGCTGCGGAGATCGAGTTGTGCTGTACCTCACACGGGGAACCCGTGTGGCCGCCTACTTGGCCGAGGAGAGGCGGCGTAATCCCCATTGAGTTGTCAAGGAGCTTCCGGCAAGGGGCCCGCCCCGAAAGGCGAGCTATCCCGAACCGGTACGGCCTGGAAGCAGCCCAAAGAAGACCCTTCCGACCCGCTGTCCTAGGACTGCGAGCGGCTTGAGATGACAGTGCCACGCTGTCCTAGGACTGTCAACAGTCCTAGGACTATGTGGTTCACTGGCTTGGTCGAGAGGAGTTCTGCGTGGCACCGAAGTGGCGCGACCTGGCGGACAGGTTCGCGGAGCAGATCAAGAGCGGTCAGTTGCCGCCGGGCGCCCAGTTGCCCCAGATCAGAGAGCTAGTGGAGGCGGGGGAAGGCTCAAAGGAGACCGTCCACAAGGCCTACAAGGCCTTGGAGGCCGAAGGCCTTGTGACTTCGACGCGCGGACACGGCACCGTCGTGCGTCCTCGCACTGCACTCAAGCGGCTGGGTATCGCCCGTTACGACAAGGCGAAGTGGCGCGACGGTGACGAAGTCGCGTTCATCGCTGACCGCGTCGCATCGGGACGCGCGTACAAGCGCAACGAGCAGACGCAGACCGTGAGCCGTATCGAGGCGGACAACCTCGTAGCGGAGGGGCTGGGTGTCCCAGTCGGCTCCGAGGTGTACGCACGCGCCCGACTCGTGAAGGAAGGGGTGCAGCCGACTCACACCCTGACCAGCTACTACCGGCCGGAGCACGTTGAGGGGACACGCATCGTCGACCCCACCCCGGGGCCTGCCGGCCGTGGCGGCGGGTACCGGGTCCTCTACGACGCCGGATACGAGATCGACCACATGAGGGAGGCCCTGTTCGCCCGTGTCCCGACAACGGACGAAGTGCAGCTCCTACAGCTCCCCGCCGGCGAGCCTGTGGTCGAGCTGCACCGGACCACGTACACCGCAGATGGCACGGTGGTTGAGTTCGCGGTGGGCGTTCACGCGGCTTCCCGCTTCGCGTGGGAGTACGACTTCAAGGTTCCCGACTCGGCACAGGACACGAAGGGGCAGGAATGATCTCGGCTCAGGCATGGGCGGATGCTCAACTCCTGTGGGACTACCACTTCATGCACCATGCTCCACGGCCGTGTTCGGTGGCGGTGGGGCTGGGCAGTCACGACCTCGGCGTGGCTGACGTGACAGCGGAGCTGTACCACCAGGGCATGGCGCCGGTCATCGTCTTCACGGGGGCCACGAGCCCTACGACCCAGGCACGCATGCCGCGGGGTGAAGCTGTCCACTACCGCGAGCGGGCGTTGCAGCTAGGGGTACCGGAGTCCGCGGTACTCCTGGAGCCGCGTGCCACGAACACCGGCGAGAACATCAAATTCACGAAAGCGGTGCTGGCAGAGGCCGGTGTCAAGGTCTCGTCCGTCCTGCTCGTGAGCAAGCCGTACGAAGAGCGGCGCTCGTACGGCATGATGCGCAAGCTCTGGCCCGAGGTCGAAGTGGTGTGCGCGTCCAACTCGTTGGGTTTGAAGGAGTACGCCGATTCCATCGGAGACGCTCGCATGGTGATCGACATGATCGTGGGCGCCCTGCAACGCGTGCTCGTCTTTCCAACGTTGGGTCTGTCCATCGAGCAGGACGTTCCAGACACCCTTGTAGCCGCCTTTCAGCGACTGTGCCTCGAAGGCTTCACCAGCCGACTCATGCCAGCTGATGTAGCGGCCCGCCCGGGCACCTGATGCCAGGGCAAGCAGTAGCGTTCTGAATTTCCCTACCTCGTGCCTGCGCTGCCTCTGCAGCGCAGGCTGTCTACTCCGAGGTGGCCGAAGCACGCTGAGGACACGCATCGTCGACCCCACTCCACCCCGGCAAGCGCTCCAGGCCCCTGCCTCTTTCGGGCGATCAGCCACCCGATGCCGGAGATGCGCACCGATCTTCGGTAGGTGGCTAGGTAGCTATCCCTCCTCGATCCTTCCCCCCGACCGGAGGATCGTGTCTTGCTCCCACTGGTTCAGGTCCCCTTCATATGAGAAGGTCGCGTCTTCGAGGTGAGGGTTCAAACTGATCGCGCCCAAGAGCTCACCAGTTTGGACAGACCATGCCATGAGCTCACCGGACCGCAAGCCAATCAGGACATAGTTCCCCCCCTCGGAGAAACCTGGAGACGTACTCAGGCTGGAGCTGATGGGCTGGCTCCACAACCTTCGCCACGGTCGCAATCCGACATCCCACACCGAGAGCGTGTGCCCTGAGGCGACAACCATGTGGCGTCGATCCGGAGTGAGAGCCTGGTAATGCGCACTCGACAATTCATCAAGCGCATCTCCAACTTCCTGCCTAGCGAAAATATGGGCAGTGAATTCGTAATCATGAACATAGACAGTATCGTCGTCCGCCAAAACTTCGATGCCGGAATTCTTCGACACGGCATTAGCGGTGCCAACCGCGAACGTCGCAGTCTCCGCTAGGAGTCCCCCAGTTTCGGCCGTCATCTCAGCCCTTCGGCTCTGCGATTCAGTTGCGGACCACAGAGCTACCCCCCGAGATGTTGGAACCATGGCCCACATATTCACACCCTCAGGGCGGATGTTGTCGCCATCACACTCTGCGAGCATTTCGCCAGAATCAGGGTTAACTACTCGCCAGGACAACTTAGGGCCGGACACCTCGACTGCAGCTAGTCGATTACCCCAGCTAACAGCAGATGCAAATCGACCAGAGTAGCGCTTAAGCACTTCGCCAGTGATCGTTGATCGGATCACAGTCCCCTCTGCATCAGAGGATCCCCACGCTTCTGAACCCCAGGTGAAAATCCTGCATCCTGCAAGAAAAGAGTTCGGATCCACCTCCCGAAGGGGAAATTCCATGGGTTGCGTGGAGATATCACCTAACGGCCAGTGCAAGGCAACCGCTTCGACAAGATTCCAGGGCCGCCCATCGTGCGTGGTAATACGGAGAATCGTGACCGCACCGGTAGCCTGAATAATGATATCTTGGGCAAAAACTCTACTGATGAGGAAATCACTGCCTCGCAGTCGAGCCCCTGCGAAGTTCGCGCCTCGCTTATCGAAATACGAAAGGGTACAACCAGTCAGATCAGAGCGAGAAAGGTCAGCGCCTTCGAGTGACAAGTCGATGAAAGTGTCACCCGACCGACCGAGCCCACTCAGGCTACTACCACTGAGATCCGCTCCTGCGAGGTCCCCGCCGGCCTGCACGAGCAGATGAGCGCAGTTACCGCCGAGAGATCGCGCATCCACCGCACGTGCTGTACCCCGAATGTGAGCCAAGAGTACCGTCTGATACGCATTTGACTCCTTGACCATAGCTGCAAGGAAGTCGAAAACAACTGGATTATATTCCGCGCTCCCGAAGGTGTCGGCCAACTTGTCGATATCTTCTGACCGAAACGCGGAGATCCCAGGAAATTCGCCATCATCACCACGCAGCGTGAAGTACTCGGACCACGAGAACGGCTTTCCGCCCTGCTTTTCTGCACCGGGAATGAGGCGCAAATAGTCCCCTTGAAGCAAACCCAGCTCGGCTGCAAATCTGAAAGCAATGAGAAACTCAAGGAGAGACTTGTGCGAAGGGCCGTAATCTCCACGCGCGTTCCGAACTAGCATACTTTGGTTGCGCATATCCTGCTCCCAATAGTCGAGATCCTGTGCACTCTCGACAACGGAGCCGAAACAGGCGCGAAGCTTCTCAGGGAAGTCCTTATAGTTGAGACTCAGCTGATTTGTTCTGATCATCTCCCATGCTACCTCGCACAGGAAGAACAACTTGTCTGCACGAGATGTGAAAGTGCGCTCGGATGACACATCCCGATCCATTTTTCTCTTGATCGCGTAAAGATAGATGCGCGCCAAATTTATCGCTGCGCCCTGCTCGATTTCAGGCAGGGCGTCGATAACAAGCTCCGACATCACGGGCCGGCGCATGAGGTCGCGCACGCCTTCGTGTTCCATCACGATCGCAAGCTTTTCTGGAGCCAGCAAATGAGAGAGCATCCTTCGAATTTGCTCATCATCGAAAGGCACAAGTTCTACTATCTCAAACGTTGGCCCCTCCGACGGAACACTTGTAGCGGCAGCTGAAACCCGAGCATCGAAGAGGTCTCTAGCCTCTTTGGCTTCAGGGAAGTATTCAGTGCGACTACTAAGAAGTACCTTAGCTCCAGGCTCTACGACCTTTGCCAGCTCCCAAAAGTTGGCAACCATAGTGTTGCGGTCGGTTCGCGACGCCATCTCATCAAAACCATCGAAGATGAGAAGAAAACGCCCCATTTGGTTCAGGACGTTGAAGACTTCGTAATTTCGAATTTCGATTTGATGTTTATGGAAGAAGAACTCAGAGAGTAGTGCGGAAACTGATGTCTGCTTAGCGTAGTCGCGTAGAGGAATGATCAATGGAATCCTCGGGCGGGCCACTCCGCGCGCCTTTGCGTCCTTCCAGCCTGCCGCCAATCTTCCAGCCAGATGGAGAGCAAACCACGACTTACCCATACCGAACTCACCCAGGAGGGAGAGATGCTTTTTTGCTGGGTCCGCGAGCCAGGAGTCCACATACTTGTCGAGACCGCCATCTCGCCAGTCATACTCGCTGGTTCCGAAGGATTTTTCTGTCCTCGGATCGATTTCCTCTTTGCGGCACGAAAGAGGCACGAACCGCGAGTCGATATGCCGAGTACGCACTTCCTTCTCGAGCCACGCAATGTACGGCTCGAAGTCAGCCTCAAGATCGATCAACTCATCAAAGGAATAGCAATACAAAGCGCCATCGGAGTTCTCTGCCAGTCGGCGAGCAGCTTCACTCACTCTCAGCTGAGCGATACCCCACCCCTCAGAGAAGCCCTTTTCACAAACTAGCTCCTGCAAGACTTCCAAATGATAGGGTGCCAGTTCTCCATCGACGCAGAGGGCCAGGACGAGGTCGTATCTGCCTCGTCGGCGCTGGGGGACCTCCACACTGAGAGCCATACCAAAATCCCCGACATGCCATTGATCGCGGATTCGATATCCGACAGCCTGGAACCAAACCTGTACATCGCTTCCAAGCCTTTCCTCAGGGCTTGAAACGGCGCGCTTTGGATCCTCAGACTGGCGATGCTCCTCCTCCTCATCTCGCGTCCTGAGTACTTGGTCGAGCATGTTCGAGACGTTGTCCAATTTATTCTCGAAGCGCGCCTCGTACGCCATTCTGCTGCGGCTAACGAGCTCCTGAAACTTGTCGATAAACTCCCTGGTTTCACTATCGACATCGTATGGTAGGTGTCCGAATTCTCTTGTCTCTCGATTGCGCTCAACAGCCTCCGCTACCTCTCGTTCAAGACGAGACCAGTCTCCATCAGAAAAGGATCGAAAAAAGGACTGCTGCACATACTCGTCGTTGAAGAGCTTCAGGAGCGAATCTGATTTTCCGTATAGCCCTTCAACGAGTGCGTAAGCGTAGAGGCTGTAGAAGTCTCGGGGAGGCTGCTTAGGGTCTAGGCGAAGCTTTTTCAAGATATTGACGATTTCAGGGCGCCGCAGGGCTGCGTCTTTAACTGGCGCCGCGGCTGCTCTGCCTAGGAAGGTCACCGCTGAAGTTACGATCTCACCCATGGTTGGCTCCCCCGTTTCCTCACAGACCATCAGGCTAGCGGGCTACGTCACGCTCCGCTACATGATCACCACATGATGACCCCGAATGTCGGCGCCCCGGCCGGCCGGTGGCCCGCACCACGGCCACGGCCATAGTGCTGCGCGGGTCTCAAGTGCACGTCAATGATCGTGAGGCCCCGTGCCATAGGCAGGCCTGGGCCGTCTGTGGGCCGTCCGAAGGCGGCCCACAACGACAGATGACGACAGATGACGACAGTCCAGCCCTGGTGAGAACCAGCGACTTGGATATCCGCGCAGGCGCTCATCCGCGCAGGTGAGTTGAGGAACTCCAGAGGTAATGGGCCATATGCGGACCAGCACCCAAGGGCGAGCCCGCCCCTTCACGTTCGCGCATGAAGCGGGCCGGGGGAAGCAGCGGGGTGACGGCAGTCTCTGACGGCAACACCAGCGAACGTTGCCGTACTCGGAGGGCCGGCCCCACACCCTCCGCAGGAGGCGGGCACGCGTTGGCGCTGACCAGCGGAGCGCCCGGATGATCTCCTAAAGCGGGTGTCGCAGGTTCGAATCCTGCCGGGGGCACCAGCTCAGAAGGGCCCCACTTCCGAAATTTCGGAGGTGGGGCCCTTCTGACATCCACATCTGACATCAACGCGGGCGGTCACGCGCGGATGGGGCGTCTCCTGAGCAGGCGATCCATGTGGCTCATGGCTTCGCGCTGCGTGTCCTGGACGACGTGGGTGTAGACGTCCATCGTGATGCTGATCTGGCTGTGCCCGAGGATCTCCATCACAACGCGGGGCGCGACTCCGGCCGCCGTGAGCAAGGTTGCCGTTCCATGGCGAGCGTCGTGCAGCCGGATCACACGGAGGCCGGCGGACTGGGCGACGCGGGTGAAGGAGCGGTACAGGTTGCGCGGCTCGACAGGCCGACCGGTGCGGGTGGCAAAGACGTAGTCCGACTCCTGCCACCTCTCCCCCGCCTTGGCACGAGCCTCTGCCTGGCGTAGGCGGTGCCAGCGCAGGGGCGCAATGCACAGGGCGGGGAGAGGAACCGCCCTGCGACGGCGACTCTTGGGGTCGTCGTCATACAGGACGCCACGGCGACGCTGGACCTGGTGGCGGACGTAGAGGACGCGGTTGTCGAGGTCGACGTCCGACCAGCGCAGGCCCACGATCTCTCCCCGGCGGAGCCCCATGGCGATGGCGAGGACGAAGGCCGCGTAGAGCGGGTCTTTGCGGGAGGCTGCGAGGAAGTCGAGCGTCTCGTCGAGGGTCCAGGGGTGCAGCTCAGGCTTGTCGGTGCGGGGCGGCTCGACGAGCTTGGCGACGTTGCGCGTGATCAACTCCTCGCGGCAGGCGGAGGACAGCGCCGAGCGCAGAACTCGGTGCGATTCTTTGGCCGTTGCGGCGGTCGTCTCCCTCTCCAGGCGGACGAGGAAGCGGCGGACGTCAGCGACGCCGAGGGATTCGAGCCGCTTGGAGCCGAGCAGGGGCACGAGGTAGAGCCGGACGTGTGCCTCGTACTTGTCGAACGTGCTGAGCTTCCGCCGGGGCTTGATGACGTTGTCCAGCCAGTAAGGGAGCCAGTCCGAAAGCCTGGCCGACTTGGTGGGCACGGGCACACCCTGGTCCACCTTGTCGAGCAGCTCACGACGCTTGGCGTCACACTCGGCCCAAGTCTTGCCGTAGGCGAACTTGCGGGCCCGGGTTCCGTCCGGCTGGAGGACGTAGACCGCGCACTGGAAGCGGCCGTCCTTGCGCTTGGTGATGGTGCCGGCGCCGTTGGGGTTGCGCTTGCGTTGCTGGGCCATCAGGCGGCTGCCTCCAGTTCGTTGGTGATGTACTCGCGGACAGCCCGCGCGGGGATGCGACGGCATCGGCCGATGGTGATCGAGGGCAGACGACGGGAGCGGATGAGGTCGTAGACGGTTGAGCGGCCGAGCTTCAGCCGCTCCATCACGTCAGGCACCGTCAGCAGTTCGTCGTCATGCATGGGTGGGCTCTCCTTCCGTTCCGGGGGCGGGTTCAAGGGACGCGGCAAGCCAGGCTTCGGCGTCCGAGAGGCCGGTTCCGGCGAAGACCCAGTGCGAGAGCACGTACGTCGTGTCGGGCTCGGGGCCGTCGCCAGGTGTGGCTTGCGCACGGCGCCATTCGGCGCGGGCGTCGCGGAGGGCGCCGAGGGTGGTGGAGTAGCGGCGGGACTTGGTGGAGAAGTGGCCGCGGAATCCGAGCATGTGGGCCCAGGCGCGCAGGCGGAGGTGTTCGAGGTCCTTGCGTGCGCCGAGGAACCATGCGGTGCGGATCATGCGGCGGGCGTGGTCGCTGATGTCGAGCTGGGCGAGTTCGGCGGCGAACTTGAGCGGTCGGTCGAGAGCTCCCGTCGCTGTCTCAGCGCCCTTGGTGGCGTACTTGGCGATGTAGGCGGCGACGGCTCGTTCGGTGAGCTCCTGGCCGTCGTTGAAGTCGGCCGAGCGGATGGGGCGGACGTCGAGTTGGCGGCCGAAGGTGAAGGTGTGCGCACGGCCGTCGAGGACCGGTCCGTCCACGCGAACCCTGGCAGCGGCAGCGCGGATCGCGTCCGTGAGTAGATCGGCGGTTGCCCAGGTAGGGGGTGGAGTGTCGCCGCCGCTGGGGCCGTCGATGCGGATGACGGCGTGGAAGTGGACTGCGCCGCGCTTCTGGTACTCGGCGACCTTGGCGAAGGACACGCGGGCGTGCTCGCGAAAGCACCGCTGAGACAGGCCGGCGCGCTTGGCGACCTCTCGGCGCAGGTAGGTGGAGAAGCGCCGCCAGAGCGGACCGGCGTGGGCGTTCCAGAGCACGGCAGCTTCGTAGTCGTAGGTGTCCGGGTCGAGCGCGGAGCCGAGTACGTCATCGTCCTGGTCGTGGTGGGTGCCGCAGCGGCAGGGACGCCCGCTGGAGGGTCGGTTGTGAACCGGGCCGAAGCTCGGCGCGGTGAAGGTGGCGAACACGCGCGGGTGCATGGCGACGTGTTCGGGGATGCCCTTGCCACCGCGCAGGCCGGAGGTGATCAGGTGGAAGGTGTCGCGGCGGTAGACCTCGGCGCAGGCCGCGCAGCGGGTCGTGCGGCGGTTGTTGCAGCGGACGAGGAGCTGTCCGGCCGGGAGGCTGGTCGAGTCGAGGCGGTGGAGGACGTTGCCAATCTCGCCGGTGCGGGTGTTGACGTCGTACTCGGTGCGGTGGCCGTCAAGGCGGATCGGGCTGGTGCAGCCGCCGAGTCCGGAGAGCTGGCGGAGGATACCCGGCAGCGTGCCCTGCGCGGCCAGGTTCGCGAGTTCCGGGAGAGGTGCCGGAGTGGTGCGGGTGAAGATGGCGTTCCCCTTCTGACTTGCTGGGTCGGGAGGAGCAGGCGCCGGGGCGGCGAAATGCTTGGTCGTGTGCCGCCGCCCCGGAGGCCAGCGCGGTTCAGCGGCGGTGGTGATCGCGGAGCATGGAGCGCAGGACGACGGCGGCAACGGCTACGGAGATGGCCGTGACGGCGACGGCCGCCAGAAGCGCGGTGAGGACAACCCCGCCGACGACCACGACGGTCTTCTGATCGACGGAGACCGACGGGAGCGAGCGCCGTACGGGTGCCGGCTCGGTCGGGGTGTGAGTGTGTGCAGGCGGCGGGGTCGGGCTGTCGGGGTATTTCGGGAGGAACACGGTCAGGGCTCCTTATCTACTCGTCTAGATGTGTGAGCCGTTTATGACGGTTACGCCGGAACGTGTGCCGGACTCGATAGCGGGTGCGAGGAACGTGTGGGAGAGCCAGAAGCCGAAGAGGGCGATCAGGACGACGATCCAGACGCGGACGCCGAGGAACCTGACTGCTCCCCAGACGAAGAAGCCGAGGACGACGACAAGCGGCAGGCTGACGGTCACGAGGCGAGGGTCCTTTCAGCGAACGGGGCAGCGGTGGGTGCGGGCAGCCAGCTCGGCGGCGGCGCGGCCGTCGTAGTCGGTGGAGAAGCCGCAGCGCGGGGCGGTGCAGGCGGCGGTGTGCTTCTCCTGGCCCCGGCCGTCGTAGTACGTGCCGACCTGGACTGGGCCGATGCGGCTGACGTGGCGGAAGCGCTTCGGTGCGGGCATGCGGTCAGTCCTCCTGTCGCGGGCTGGGACGGGGGAAGTCGCCCAGGATTCGGGCGGCTTCTTCCGGATCCTGCGTGCGGTCGGCGGCTTCTTCGGCGAGGAGCCGGGCAAGGGCCGGCCGACCAATGACGGCCATCTCGCGGGCCGCTGCGAGGTAGTCGGCGGCCGTGTTGAAGCAGAGCGGCATGGTCTCCCTTGGCTGGTCAGGTGAGCTGTGCAGCGATGGCTTCGGCCATGGGCGACGGGACACCGAGGCGTGCGCGCAGGGTCGGCGTGTCGATGGCCGTTCCGGTGCGGGTGTGATGCTCGGCGGCGACTTTGCGGGCGTGCTCGACCAGGGCGGCCGGGACAGCGACCGGAGGCGGGGCCAACGGCGGGGCCGGTGCCGGGTCGGCCGCCGGTGGCGTCGGGGGGTCTGGCGTGGGATCGGGCGCGTTCTCCTCGTCCTCGAAGTCGTCAGGATCCTGTTGGTCTACGGCGTCACTGGCCTCGTCGTGCGCTGTCGGCGGCGAGTGGACCAGGAGCGTTCCGCCGAGGAAAGCGACCGCGGGCCAGCCCGCCACGAGGATGCGCAGCCAGGCCGGTACGTGATCCAGGTCGAGCAGGCCAGCGGTGGCGACGTTCGCGCCCAGGGACGCGGCGAGTGCGATCAGGAACCAGCACCACCCGGCCGCTTTCGCCTCTCCGGAGCGCAGTCGGCGCCAGGCGGCGACGAGCAGCAGGTCAACGCTGATCGGGTAGGCCCACGCCTTCCACCCGTCTTGTCCGGCCGCCGAGGCGACATCGTGCAGGTGGGCGAAGGACAGCGCGGCGGCGATAACCGCCTGAACGAGCACCGCATCGACGCGGGCCAGGTGGGCGCGCATGCTGCGGCTCCTTCCGAATTCGGGCATGGGAGGGGTAGGGATGTGGCGTGAGGCGGTCACGCCGACCGAGGTTGAGTGGGACGCGGGTCAGTCAGCCACTGGCCGGGGCCGCACGGCCGGGCCCGGTGTCTCGACGGGCCGTACGGGCACGTCGGGCCGGAAGGGCTTGAGCGCGGGCAGGTCGGGGACCAGGTGGGCCGACTCGCGGCAGGTCTCGGCAGCGTCACCGAGGGACAGGTACGGCGTGCGGATGCGCGACCAGCCGCCGGAGGTGTCACCGGCCACGGCGAGGCCGGGTCGTTCAGGGGCGATGGCGCAGGCGGCGGAGACCGCTTCGGGTGCGATGTCGCCGAGTGCCATCTTCGCGGAGGCTTCGTCGTTGACGCGGTGGCAGACGCGGCCGGTCAACTGGGCCCGCAGCATGGTGGCGCCCTTGCCCAGCTCGGCGCCGAAGCGCTGCCCGCAGACCTCCAGGTAGATGCCGGCCGCACGGCCGAGCTGAGCGAGGCGAATGAGCTGGGTGACCATCTCGTCCCGCCGCTCCTCGTCCTTTCTGGTAGCGACGAGGAAGAGTTCAGCGACCTCGTCCACGAACAGCACGACCGGGACCGGGCGTTCGGACTCGGGCAGTCCCCAGAAGTCGGAAGTGATCTCCTCGGCCGGGGTGTCCGGGGCGATGCCTTGCCGGGCCTTGATCAGGTCGTAGCGGTCCTCCATTTCCTTCACCAGTACGGGCAGCAGCTCGGCCGCCTGCTCCGGGTCGGTCGCCAGCGCGGAGAGCCGGGAGGCGAATGGCGCCAGCTCCACACCGCGCTTGCAGTCGATACCGACGAGGGCGACCGGCTGAGGGGCGAGCCCAGCGATCAGGTGCCGCAGGTACATGGACTTGCCCGACAAGGTCGCGCCGAGGGTGAGTTGGTGAGGCACGGTCCGGTAGTCGCGTACGAACGGCATGGCGTCCTCCCGCAGGGCCACCGGCACCTGAAGGAACCCGGCGCTCACCTTGCGAGGCATCCGCACCCGCCGCAGCACGTCGAAGCCCACCAGCCGTAGCTCCACCACACCGGGCCTGACTGTGGTCACGTACACGGCGTGAACGCCCCAGGCGTGCCGCAGCCGTTCGGCCGAGGCGGCGACGTCGGCGGGTTCCTGCCCCGGAGCGAGCCGCAGACGGAGCCGCAGCCCGGTCGAGGTGGGCCGGATGAGGCCCCGACGCGGCGGTACGGGACGAACTTCACGGCGAGTGGTGGCCTTGACCGCCAGCATCCGCAGCCGGGACGGAGCCACCGTCAGGCCGCAGGCCTCCATAACCGAGCCGTACGAGCTGAGCAGCCGGGCCGTGGATATCGGCAAGCCGACCGTGGACCAGTACACCCCGGGATGCTTGGCCCGGGCGTAGGCGGCCCCGCCGCCGAGTGCGGCGACAGGACCACCCACTTCCAGGAGTGTCGTCAGATCGGTCATCAGGCAGCGGCCCCGGTGGCGGCCGGGAACGCGGCCGGAGTCACGGCGGCGGCGCGGTAGGCGATGCCGTGCCGCTGCTGCCCGTTGAAGACGCTCTCCCACGGCCGGGCCACCAGACCCGGAAGCGAGACCGGAGCCCCGAGCGTCAGCCCCTCGGAAACGCCGCTCTCGGGAACGGTGACCTTGATCAGCGACGATTCGCCGTCCTCCAGGTAGACGACGCCGATCGTCATCAGCGCCTCTCCGCTGGTGGCGTCCTTGGCGATCTCGCCCGTCTGCCGGTCGCGGACCTTGGGCTCGGGGGCCTCGGTCAGCAGGATCGTTGCGGCCGAGGTCTCTACACGGATGGTGCGCAAGACTTCTTCCCATCTACTCGTCTATACAAGATGCGGCGTTCGAACCCGATCTCCCGGGAACGGCAACCACCTTGCCACACCACTTGCCCACTCGTCTATACGAGTATGCCTGTTGGGGTGTACGAGTTCGGAGGAGCCTCCCCGCGCACCACCACCGGTCAGGCGATCACGTCGCCGGGAGCTGGTACGACAGGACGTACGCGTCGGCTGCCATGACCGTGTCGCAGACCTCCACGGCCCGCCCTTCCTGGTCGAACGCGGTGCGGATCAGGTGGATGACCGGCACGCCGGAGGCCAGCCGCAGCGTCCGCACCTCATCGGGCGAGGGCATCCGGGCACGGATCTCTTCCTCGAAGTGGTCGAGGCGGTGCCCCAGCTCCTCAAGCCGGGCATAGATGCCACCGGGCCCGGGGTTCGGCTCGGCGATCGGTGTGCCCCGCGCGATGTCGAGCGGCAGATACGAGGTGGCGAACTCCACGGGTCGCCCGTCCAGCAGATACCGGCGACGCCGGGCGAGCACTCGCCGCACGGACCCGAGCCTGGTGGAGACGTCCTGGCTGGCCTTCTCTTCCTTGACCTCCAGGCTGTCCACCTGCGGGTGACTGCCGGCGGCGTCGGCCTCGACGATGAACGCGGACTTCCCCTGCTCGCGGTGGCGCCGGGCGAACCGGTCGGAGGCGAGCCGCCTGACAGGCGGGCGTGGTCGCACGAAGACGCCCTTGCCGTGCTCGGCGTGCACCAGGCCCTCGCCCTGGAGGACGGAGAAGGAGTTTCGAACCGTCATACGGGAAACCCCGTAATGCTCGACTAGTTCGGCCTCGGAGGGCAGCTTTTCGCCCTCGCGGAATCGCCCACGGTCGATGGCCTCGCGCAGCTGGTCGGCGATCTGCCGGAAGACCGCACGATCGCTCGTGGGGTCGAGGTCGCCGAGGAGGCCGGAGGAAAGAGGGGGCACGTGTACTCCTTTAGGTATCTAGACGAGTGGGCGAGCTTTGTTGCTACGGTGGAGAGCCTAGCCATCCGAGAGGGCAGAGGAACGTGAGCACCGACCGTCCGCACTCCGTGAGCGTCGCCGGAGTCATCGTCGACGACCAGGACCGCGCCCTCTTGATCAAACGCCGCGACAACGGCCACTGGGAACCCCCGGGCGGCATCCTCGAACGCGAGGAAACCATCCCCGAGGCCCTCCAGCGCGAAGTTCTCGAAGAAACCGGCATCAAGATCGCACTTCCCGCGACCCTGACCGGGATCTACAAGAACATGAAGGGCTTGATCGTCTCCATGGTCTTCCGCTGTGAGGCCGCCGACGGCACGCCCGCCACCGGGGACGAGACCCGCGCACTGCGCTGGGCCACCCGCGAAGAAGTCATCGAACTCGCCGACGAGGCATACGCGATCCGCGTCCTGGACGCATTGGACGCGGTATCCCCGCCGGCCATCCGCGCCCACGACGGCGTGAAACTCGTCTAGCCCGAACCCGCTGCACATGGCGGCCTACCAGCACGAAGGAACTTGTATGCACGAGTATACGAGCACCGCCCGGGTCTGGGGACTCACTTGCCCAGGTTTTCCGGAAGAGGTGAGCCGGGCCCGACGCTGGACGCGGGACATCCTGCGGGGATCTCCCCTGGCCGATGACGCCGAGTTGATCGTGAGCGAGCTGAGCGCGAACGCGATCCTTCACACGGCGAGCGGCGGGCTGGGCAGCTTTCACCTGGCCCTGGCTGTCTCCCCCAAGGTGGTTGCCCTGTCGGTCACCGACGAGGGTGGGACGGGCATCGCTCCGAAGGTCGAGCAGCCGAGCGTGGACGCGGTACACGGCCGCGGCTTGGGCATGGTCAGCGTCATCGCACACCGGGTCGTCGTCCACGGCAGCCACAGCGGCTACACCGTCACCGCCGAACTCTTCACGGACACCCAGCCGGGAGGACGCCCGTGCTGATGGACAAGCCCCGGCGGGGCTTCTGGTGCGAGTGCTGGACGCAGGACGTCAACGACGAGGCAGGGTCGCCAGCACTCCGGGCATCCTTCGACGCATACTCGGCGCCGCAGGCAGACAGATGGGTAGCGGTCGCCCTGCGCACGATCTCACCGGCACTCGATCCAGACGCCTCCGATGAGGCCTGGGCCTGGCTCTACGACGGCCGCATTGACACGCGACGAGCCCTCTTACGCATGGAACCCTGCACAGTCTCGGTGACCCACGCCAGCACCCGCATCACCTGGAGGATCCGGCCAGTGATCTTCCTACCGATGGCTCACCGCCAAGATGTCGAACTCCCAGCCTGCGCATACGACTTCAAGCCCCACACCACAGACTGAGTTACAACTTTCTCTACTGGTTCAAGGCGGCTCGCTCCGCTCCCCGCGCGCGGCCCGGCCCCCGGCCGGGCCTGCGCTCCTGTCTCCGCCCCGCTCCAGCCCGGCCGGCGCCCGTGCCGCGCGCACAGCAATCAGCCGCTTGCCCTCAGAGAAGGGGCACGTCGTGGCTGGGGCGGTCGGCTACACGGCTTTACGAAGCCACTTTGGCGCGAGCCTCGAAGATCATGGCCCCAACGTCGTGCTTTACCGGGCAGGTCCACAGACTGCCCGACGCGCCGCAAGCTTACGGGGCCATGATCACTCGCGCCAAAGCAGCGCCACCCCAAAGCCGCTCCGCCGACCTCTCATGGCCGCCCCAGAATTCTGGCCGCGACAACTAGGCCATGATTGCTAATGCTGGCCGGGTAGATTCGGATAGGTGCACTCGAATAATCACCCTGCAAGTCATCACCCTGGAGAAAGAGGTCATCGGCTTCCAATTCCAGCGATGACCCATGATCCTTGAGAGCTGAGTCGCGAGCGTAAGTTGCGGCCTCAAATTCTCGAATACCTGCAACCAATTGCCCAATATCTACACCCAGCCATTCTGCCGCAGTGATAAGACAATCAACATCTTCATGGAGGTCACCCTGGCTAATCCGAATCACTTCATGTTCCAGATCATCGAGAAACTTCCATGCTGCTTGTCCTAGATTAAGACGAAGGGAGGCTCTCTCGACTTGCCCCGGTGCCCGATATCGCTGGGCATAGATTCGAGCAGTAGAGAAGTGGGCCGGAGCAAACACCTGACTGAAGAAGTAATCGCGTAGATGATCTATGAGCCATTCGCGAAATTCACTCCAGCGCGAATGATCAGACATGCCGCGCGTGAACCATAGGTGGGACAACATCCCTTCCTTGCTCGCAATGCGTGCGGAGGGAAAGGCTTGGGTCAGCGACTCTGGGATCCAAGCCTCTTGCTCCATTCGATGGCTCCTGACGAAATCCCAGATGGCTTTCATCCTGCGCTCAGCAGACAACGGCGGCATGACTTTCCACCGCTGCGATCCATTGCCATAAGCGGGATGAAATTCATAAATCCCGGAAGGGAACAGTCGTAGCATAGCTTCGACGAATGCCCTGCGCGTCGCCTTCCCTTTCGGGCCCGAAATAGCTACGGGAGAAGCGAACCGGTCGATGCTAATTTGGGCCGCCTCATCCACTGACCCATCATCCAGCCAGGCCTCCTTCTCGCTTGTTGGAGTCACGAGGCCTGCCAGCACTTCCACTTGCGAAAATGTGACAGCACTGGCCAGAAGCCCTTCGATGGCTGCAGTGTCGGCAGAGAGCCGAAAGGCCACGTAGTCACCGATGGACGCGTTGGCAAACCCCACCAGTGGCAAACTATAGAAGTCGCTTATTTCGATGAAGTCCCCATCTATCGCACGCATAGCCTGGCGAATTTCACTTTTGGTGGCTGGCTCGCCAATTTCTTGCGTGTATCGCGTCGTAATCTCCACCGCGTCATCGAAAAGCAGTGTACGAAACGTGCTAAGCACCTGCAGAACGCACCTCTGGAGCTCGGTAAGCTGATCATCGTAGATCCCCTTCCATAGATCCAGAGGCGACTCGAACGACTGCAGAAGCCCCAGCGCAAGCTCTCGACTGGTTAGAGCCGACGCATCTTCTCCACGTGCAACGCTCGCCACACGGTCGATATAGAAGTGCGACAACCGTGGGTTAAAGTTTCGATGCTTGATAACCTCAACCCATTCCGCCTCTGCTAGAGGTTGCTGCAACACTGGATTGGCTCCGGAAAAAAAGATCTGCCGATATAGAACTTCCGCCCTCTCCAGCGCCGTCATATCCGAGGAGTCCATGATAAGGCGAGATAGATCTACGCTAGTATCCTGAAGTCTCTGATGGTGCATTTTCGCATTCGTCAGGATGTATTCCCGCGTAGTCAGGATCAGACGCAAATTGTCTGAACGGCGGGCGTCCTGGAGCAGTCCGACGATGCGGGCGTCTTCATTCTTTCCATTCAGGAAGGCGGTCCGGAGGGAGGATCCTAGAAAGTCATCGTAGAAGACAACCTGCCGTCTTTCATCGTCCAGAATCTCTTCCGCCTCATCGATGTTGTTGACTGCGACGACAGGATCCCACCCAGCCGAAATGCACTCGCCTATCAGAATTTTCGCAGCCGAAGTCTTTCCCACGCCTGGCGGCCCCGACAGAATTACTGCACCCTCCGATTCAAGAATGCTTCTTGCTCTGTCGACGTCACGGGTGTTAACGAGATAAGCGCTGTCCCTGGCAAGTTCTTCTACAAGGTGCTTACTTCGCCTGATTTCTTTTGAGCGAAGGACGCGCTGCAGATTCAGCGTATTGCCCACCCAGAGCTTGAAATGACGTTGCTCCACTCGGGGATGCCGGGCCAGCATGGACTCAAGATCTTCCCGGCCTAGAATTTGAGAGACGGGAAACTCTTCACTGTATAGCTTGGCAATTTCGTTCTTTCCATGGATGCTGAGAGGCGCAGTTGTGACGGCAAAATAGCGAAAGCTGAGGCGATGGACGCCGCGCTTTGCCTCTTTTTGAAAAGTTGCCCTTAGGCGAGCTAGGGCTGCCGTCGGATAGTGCTTAACCTGTGCTACCGCATAACTTCCCTCCGGCAGCTTCAGGGGAGGGGCGCACGGTCCATTGACCCTTAGATCAACGCCCCCGTCCGCCCCTGCTTGGAACCTCTCTACGTGAACGCCCCATTCTGCGGACAGGAGATCGCAAACGATCTCCTCCGCGTCGCGGTCCGAAAGTTTCCCCCACTGGTACATCCTGAAACGCCTCCCCGAACCCTGACGCGAAGTGTGTCTGTTAGTGGTCGGAATACGCAACCAAGGTGCTACGTCTGAGGGCCCCAGGAGCGACGTGTTTGGTGCTCGCAGTCCCCAAGCTGAGGGCTCAGGCAGCGTCATTGCGGGTCGGCCGTCGTGGCTTGCTCTGGTCGACGGCACCGGCAGCGTGGCGGAGGCCGGTGGGGGTGCAGCGAGACATACGCGTGCGTGATCGATCGGCGCACCCGACGCCGTGGCTAACTGTCGTCGGCTGAGGCACAGACGAACTCGTATTCAGCTTGAGCAGATGTCATCGTCACCCGCCCGCGGCCGGCGCGACAGGGCTGTGCATCCTGGGCACCATGACGAACCCCGAGGGCCAGTACGTGAAGGTGCACTTCCGACTCGAGATCAAGGACGACTGGCCCCCGGCATCGGTGGAGAGTCTGTGGGCGGTCGACCAAGGCGACGGCACTGCGCGGCTCGACAACATCCCCTGGTTCGTCCGAGGCATTGCCTGCGGGGACATCGTGGCCACGGAGCCCGACGAGGAGGGCGTGCTGTGGGCCGGCGAGGTCGTTCGGCGTTCGGAGAACTGCACCATCCGCCTCATCGTGCTTCGTGACAGCGGTTCGGAAGCCGCACGGCAGAGCGTGCTCAACGCCTTTCACGAACTCGGCGTCTGCGGCGAGGGCATAGAACGCTTCCGCATGGTCGCCTTGGACGTCCCTCCCACCGCCGATCTCGCCAAGGTGCAACGGTTGCTCAACCACGGTGTGGCCAAGGAGTGGTGGGACATGGAAGAAGGGTGCATCACCGCGCAATGGCGAGCCGCCTCCGCCGACTGACGCCGTCCACGCGACCCATGGCTGGGCCGTCCCTGGGCCGTCCGACGCCGCTCGACAGTGGCCAATGACGACCAACGACGACCAGCAGGCGCCCCAGCCCACCGCCCCTGACCAGCAAATACCCAGCTCACTAAGAAGTCATCTCATTTGGCTGACTCGGTAGGCTATCGCCCGTGGGGATCGTTGAGCGGCTGGTGCCT
>NZ_JASKMS010000033.1 GCF_030124145.1 Streptomyces sp. 378 | reverse complement strand
TCATGATGTCGCAGCTCCTTTGCAGCTGTGGCCACGCCCCGGGAGGCCTCCACCTCGCCGGGGTCTTTCTGTGATCACCCACCGTGGCGGGACCATGACCGGTTGCGCGACGACGGTAGAGGCGTCATATCGGCGGCATACGGGGTGACATTCCGGTGTCATTGACGCCGCTACGGGTCTACGGTTGATCACATGACGACACCGAACAGCACCCTCCGGGCAGTCCGTATGGGGCTGCGCATGTCCCAGGACGAGTTCGCCCGCGAGATCCGGGAAGCGGGCCAGCGGGCAGGCCACCAGAACGACGCCTCCAAGCGGCTCGTGCAGCGCTGGGAGAGCGGCGAGACGGCTGCACCCCGTCCGGTGTACGCCCGGGCCCTCGAGACGGTCACCGGCATGCCCATTGAGGCCCTCGGCTTCACCCTGCCCTCCGTGCTCGCGCGAGTCTCCGACGACGGACACGGCGGCCACGACCTCGAGGACTTGCCCGTCGGCATCCCGACGTCGGCCGGCGCCCCGGCCGCGCAGCCCGCCCCGGCCCGCGGGAACTACTCGGGCGTGTGGCTGAGCACCTACGAGTACTTCTCGTCCGGCCGCAGCGACACCTTCACCGGCAAGCACTACGTCGTGCTCCTGCAGCACGGCAACCGGCTCACCGCCCGGAGCCTGCAGAACGCCTCCCTCAACCCTGACAGCCCGCTGACGCTCGATCTCCAGCTGGACGGCAACACCGTCACCGGCACATGGACCGAGCAGACCGCGAGCGACGGCTACTACCGCGGGGCGCGGTACTTCGGCGCGCTGCAGCTGCTCGTGGAGCCCACCGGCCGCCGCATGGCCGGTAAGTGGGTCGGGTTCGGCAAGGAGTTCGACGTGAACACCGGGCCGTGGGAACTGCGGCTCATGGACTCGTCGACGAGCAAGGCGACGCTCGACGCGTACAACCGCCCTCCTGAGTGATCAGGTTGCCGTGGCTGCCCAATCGGCCGCGAGGGACGGCAGGTCGAAGATGTGGCCGTCGATGTCGACCACGCTGCCGATCCGGATCGTGAACGTGCCGTCCTGACGGCGGTGAGCGAGCACGGCACCGGCGCGCATCGCGTCCTTCGCGTTCTCGACGTCGTCGGCGCTCAAGGTGCCGTTCTCGAGGGCCTGGCGCAGGGCGCTGGCGCTGTAGCGGGCGAGGTCCTCGCTGAAGCTGAGGGGCTGTTCGGTCATGTCAGTAGCCTTTCTGCTCCTGCTCCCATGTTGGGTGGGCTGATCTTGAGTTGGGCGCGGTCACTCGGTGTCAGTCCGAAGCGTCCGCCGAGGCTGGCGATGATCGTGCTGGACTCGCGGAAGACCTGTACCGCCGGGTTGCGTCTGAGGTCGTAGACGAGCGTGCCGTCCGCCAGCTCGCGGACCACCGTGGTGCACGTCGTGCCGTTGGTGTCGATGTCGGCGGCGGCGTCCTGGTTGATGACAACCGCCGAGCAGAGGGCGGCGAAAGCATCGACATCCCAGGGGGTGAGGACGTGCTTGTCGATGAGGTCGGGGGCGAGGCGGTCCCAGACGTCGGCTGCTCGCTCGGGCAGCCACTCGGGGCACTGGACGTCGCCGACGGCGGGGACGGGCTCGCCCCGGTTGATCCGCTGCGGGTTCTTCTTGTCGTCGCCGTGCAACAGCTTGAGCGCAGTCGGCTTCGGCGCGGGTCCGCGCTTGCCCATGGAACACCTCCGGTAGCTACACAGAGTCGCTGTAAACGATCTCCGGGGTTGATTTCGGAAACCCGTGGAGGCAGGAGGGGGCTCCCCCCCGCGTTCCGACCCCTCCCAGACCCAGAAATCCTCATAGCCCTGGTGTCACGCTGCGTGGTCGTCGTGGCGGTCGGTGGTTGGCGGGCCGGCCGCGACGCACACCCACGTCGTGGCCGGCCCGCCGGTGCCCGCGCGGGTGCTGCACCGCGGGCGCACAGCGGACGGAGGTGCCGCGCGCCCGGACACCCGCGCGGGAGTCAGTCGTGCCGGATGCTGCGTCCGCCCAGCGGGTCGAACACGGCGGGCTGTACGTCGGGGTTGTAGAACGGGTCTTCGGCCGGTGGCTTGGCACGCCTGCCTCGCCCTGACCTGACGGGCGTTGCCCCGCCCGCGCGCTTGGTGCGCTTGGGCTCGCTGTCCTCCTGGCCGTCGGCCTGGCCGTCGACGTCGGTGGCGGGCGGGGCGTCGGCCAGTGTGGCGCGGCCGGCACTGACCAGGCGCCGGGCGGCAGCGTCCTCGAGCTCGAGGACCTGGCCGGGTACGCCGCGGGCTGCACGGCTGAGGTACGGCACGCGCAGCCTGACTCGGGTCACGGGGTGGGCCCGATCGCCTGGATGAGGGCCAGGTGCGCGGGGCGGCCGATGGCCATGTCGGCGCGGCCCCACACGCGGACCTTGCGACCGAGGTTCTCGAAGGCGTTCCCGGCCTGGTTGGACACCTCGACTTTGAACGCCGACTGGATGCCGATGATCACGAATCCGGTGGCGAAGTTGCCCACGACGCTCACCGACTCGTCGCCTCCGGCACCCAGGGTCACGGGTGTCTGCGTGGTCCTGAAGTGGCGCAGCGCGGCGACCGAGGGCGGCGGGCTGATGTACAGCCCTTCGGTGGCGGACTTCAACTTGCTCAGCTGCGCGGCGGTGCGCGGGGAGTCGATGCGGACGTCGGCCGTGCCGTTGGCGTCCTCGACGAGCTGGATGGCGTCGATCCACTCGTCGTAGTCGGTGGGCGCGGCGCCGGCCAGGTCGACGGTTCCGACGTCGGGGTCGTCGAGGATGCCGGTGAAGTAGCGGCCTGCGACGTCGTTGCCACCGGTGCCGCCCGTCAGGCCGCGCCAGAACGAGCGGTCGAGGCTGTTGGCGACGGCCGCGGACAGTACGGCCTCGATCTGCGCCGCGGCGTTCGCGCCGTCCTGGATGAGCTCCTCGCTGATGTCGGCGACGCAGCCGAGGACCTTGGGCATGAGGGTCACCGCGTCGAACCGGACGTCGGTGTTGTTGAGCGGGCCGAGCTCCGGCTTCCACTCTGCGGTGGGGTCGGTGGCGGTGCGCAGGATTCTGGTTTCGCCGGAGCCGAGCGGGATCGTCATTGCGCCGGCCTGCGAGATGACGGACTGCGAGCGGGCCAGGTCGATGAACAGGTTGCCCAGGGTCGGGGTCACGAAGAATCCGCCGGCGGGGTCCTGGGCGACGACCTGAGCGCGCAGCTCGCGTTCCATCATCGCGTGGTCGCCTCGGAGGATGCCGACCAGGGCGCGGCCGAGCGAGAGGTCCTCGCCGTCGACGCCGACCGGGCGCGGGGCGCCCGCGGCCTGGGCGAACGACTCGCCGTTCCGTACGCCGCGGACCTTGCGGCCGTCCGCGGTGTGGAAGTACAGGTCCGGGGTGTCGCGGCGGCCCGTGGGCCGGTCATCACCGCGGCCGCGGTCGGTCTCGAGGCGTTCCTCGGCCTGCGTGACCATCTCGTCGAGGTCGTCGCGCTCGTCCATCAGCCGGTCGAACTCGCGCTGTTCGGCGCTGTTCGGCCTGTCGCCGGCGCGGGTCATGACCTGGCGGGCCTGGTCCTCGCGCTCGGTGCGCTTGCTCTTGAGTTCCCGGATCAGCAGCGGACCGTTCGCGCGTACGCCGAAGCGCTCGCACATGCTTTCGAAACTGCCGGGCAGGGTTCTCCTGGCCATCGTGGCTCCCGTGGGGTGCGGGTGCGCGCAGCAGCGCGCACCAAGGGGTGGTGTGGTTTGCTGCCGCCCACGGGGAGCGGTACGTATGCGCCGCGGAGCATGGCCCGCCTTCGGGAAGCGGGCGCCGGGGCTCGAACGCGGCGTATGGCCATGCTAGCGGTCCGTACGGACACCGGGGGTGAACTCCTGCACCCTCGCGCTGTCCGGCTCGCTGTGACGGCCGCTGCCGGTCTTGCAGGCCTCGCACAGCACGCCCTTGCGGATGCGGATTGCCGCGCTGAGGTCCGTCTCGTCGACGTCGCCGAGCTCGGCGCGCAGCTGCCGGTTCCCGCCGGTGATGTGCACGGGCGCCCGGAGGTAGCCCAGCTCGTCCATGAGCTCGTCGACCTCTGTGGGAAGCGTCGACTCGATAGCGGTGTGATCGATCATGAAACGGCTCCTGTCTGGCTCATGAGCCCGCAGTGCGGGCATGCGGGGCGCGACCGCAGGAAGGCCCGCATGCAGCCCTCACAGCGGCCGTACGGGACTGCGTCGTCGTCCTGGTCGTCGAGGCCCTCGCGCGCGTCCTGTGGCTGAGGTACTGCAGCAACCCCGTTCGTCTTCCTCGTGTTCTTGATTGTTTTCTCTTTTGACGTACCACCGTGTGGCACGTCGGTAGGCGGTACGTCGGTGCGACCTGCGGAAACGTCCGTTGTCGCAGGTGGGCCCGAGGTGCCACGTGGCGGTACGTCGGTAGGTGGGTTGCCGGTAGGTGAATCCGGCGTACCAACGTGTGGCACGTCGGTGCGACCTGCGGAAACTTCGGAATGCGCTGGTTGCTCCGATGTACCGGCTGGTGGCACATCGGTGCCGACTGGCACGTCGTACAGCGTCAGGACCGTGCCGAAGCGTCCGCGGCCGAGGCTCTCGCGTTCGGTGATGAGGTAGCCGGCGTCCTTGAGTTCGGCGAAGACGGCCCGCATGACCCGTCGTCCTTCGGCCTTCGCGCCGCGCGACTCGGTGGCCTTCCTCCAGAGATCGTCGGCCGTGGCCTCCCAGGGGTCGGGACGGCTCAGCAGCTCGGCGAGTACGCCACGTGCGGCGTAACTGAGCCTGTCGTCTCGCACCGTCCGGTTGGGGATCTGCACGAATTCGCTCGTAGGGCGCGACCGGCGGATCTTCATAGGAAGTGATCACCTCCTCTCGAGAACCTGAGCCACGGGGTGAGCCCTCATCGGCCGGTCTGCTGCTCGAGGTAGGCCTCAACGTCCTCCCACCGGGCGCGGAGATGACGGCCCACCTTGATGAACTTCGGTCCGTCCCCGCGGTACTTCCAGTTGTAGACCGTGGCGACCGGGACCCCGAGGTACTCGGCCACCTCCTGGGCGGTCGCGAGTGGCCGACGCTGGGAACCGCTGGCGGGGGCCTGCTTGCTGCGAGACATACCTCTCCCCTTGCTCGTCGCCACGACTGCGAGACTCGTCGATTCGTTGTAAGCAACTCGTCGATTCGGCATGCCGCATAGCTTCACACCGCCTCTTGCTACTCGTCAAGGTGGTGTCGTACGCTCGTCGCTATGACGAGTGCTCGCACGTTCAGTGACGTTGTGGCCGAGCGGGTCAGGGAAGTGCGCAGAAAGCAGGGCATGACGGCCGCCCAGCTTGCGGAGGTCTGCGCGAACCTCGGATACCCGGAGCTGACGACTCAGGCCCTGTCCAACATCGAGTCAGGGCGCCGGGACAAGGACGGAAGGCGCCGGCGGTACGTGACTGTCGACGAACTGATCGGCTTGGCGCGTGCCCTCGAGGTGGCTCCTGTGTACCTGCTGATTCCGCCGCTGCCTTCACCAGACCAGCCCCTGCCCGACGACGCGGCTGAGGCGAACGCTCTGACGCACGTCTGGCAGGCGTTCATCAAGGGAGAGCGTCCCCTGCCGGGCATGGACCCGCAGCGCTTCCTGTCCGAAGTGCCGCGCGAGGAGTTCACACGCCTCCTTCACCGCTTGGTCGAGGCGAACGACACGGGGGAGGCAGGAGGACCCCGTGGCTAGCGTCTACGACCGGTGGCACCTCTCCCGTCCGAAGAAGGGCGCCGAGCCCTGCGCCGAGCACTCCAGCAAGACCCGCGTCCCGGTGCCCAGCGCGGACCACGGCAAGGGGAAGCGCTGGCAGGTTCGTTGGCGTGACGCAGCTGGCGAACAGCAGAAGGAGAACTTCGCCAAGCGCAGCCAGGCCGACACCCGCGCGGCCACCATCGAGGCTGACCTCGCCCGCGGCCTGTACGTCGACCCGGCGGCCGGCAAGGAGAGCTTCCGGGCCGTTGCCGAGCGCTGGCGCACCACGGCTGTGCACCGCAGCGGCACCGCCTCGCGCGTGGAGCGGGCCCTGCGGATCCACATCTACCCGACGTTCGGTGACCGGCCGATCGTGTCCATCCGCCCGTCGGAGGTGCAGGCCTGGGTCAAGGACCGGTCGCAGGTCCTCGCCCCGTCCACGCTGCGCATCACGTTCGCCTACCTCGTGACTGTGATGCACACGGCCGTGCGGGACCGCACGATCGCGGTGAACCCGTGCGCCGGCATCAAACTGCCCGAGGTGCGCCGCCCGGAGATCGTGCCCCTGCACAAGGACGCGGTGCGCGCCCTGATCGAGGCGGCGCCGCCCCGGTACCGCGCGATGATCCTGCTGGCCGTGGCCTCCGGGCTGCGGCAGGGGGAGGTGTTCGGCCTGGAGGTCGACTGCATCGACTTCCTGCGCCGGGAGGTGACGGTGCGCCAGCAGCTCATCGTGCCGGACAAGGACGCCGATGCCGCCGAGGACGAGACACCCGAGCCGTACCTTGGCGAGCCCAAGACCCACGAGAGCTACCGCACGGTGCCCCTGGTCGGCCTGGCGGTCGACGCCCTGGCGGCGCACCTGCAGCAGTACCCGGCCGCGGTGGTGGACATCGAGGACCGGACGGACCCGCGCAAGCCGAAGCGGCGGAAGGCGCGCCTGCTGTTCACGACGGAGCGCGCCGACGTCATCAAGCGCGCCAGCTGGTCGCACGTCTGGGCGCGGATGGAGGAGAGGGCGAACGAGGCCCTCGGCAAGGCCTACGGCGAGGCCTACGCGGCGTGGGTGCAGCGCGGCCGGCCGGACGGCCAGGAGCCCGCGCCCGTGCGCGTGCCGGACGGGGCCAGCATGCACGACCTGCGCCACTTCTACGCCTCAGCGCTGATCAAGAACCGCGAGAGCGTGAAGACGGTTCAGCGGCGACTGGGCCACTCGAAGCCGTCGATCACGCTCGACATTTACACCCACCTGTGGCCCGACGACGAGGACACAACGCGAGCGGCCGTGGAGGCCGTGCTTGGCGATGTGCCCGCGTTGTGCCCTCCCGCCGTGATCACTTCCAGATAGCGCAGGTCGGCCGGTTGGGTCAGCGGTAGTTCACGAACTGCATCGCGAAGTCGAAGTCCTTGCCCTTGAGCAGGTTGATGACGGCCTGCAGGTCGTCACGGCTCTTGGAGCTGACCCGCAGCTCCTCGCCCTGGACCTGCGCCTTCACGCCCTTGGGGCCCTCGTCGCGGATGGTCTTCGCCACCTTCTTGGCGTTCTCCTGGGAGATGCCCTCCTTGATCGACGAGAAGATCTTGTACTCCTTGCCGGAGAGCTGGGGCTCGCCGGCGTCCAGAGCCTTCAGCGAGATGCCCCGCTTGATCAGCTTGGACTGGAAGACGTCGAGGATGGCCTTCACCCGGTCCTCGGAGTTCGCCTCCATGAGGATCTGCTCACCGGACCACGAGATCGAGGCGCCCACGCCCTTGAAGTCGTAGCGCTGCGAGATCTCCTTGGCGGCCTGGTTGAGTGCGTTGTCGACCTCCTGCCGCTCGACCTTCGAGACGATGTCGAAACTGGAGTCGGCCATGTCCTGTGGCTCCTTGTATCGGGGTGCGTATCGTGCGTACCGGCGTATGCGGGCGGCCGCAGGGCCCGTTCGGGTCCCGGGCCGCATCCGGACAAGCCTAGCCACCCCCGGCCCTCCGAGCGCCGATCAATCGGGTGGCGAAGCACCCCTCCGCATCGGGTATTGTTTACGTCGTTGCCACGGAGCGCCGCGGAAAAGCGGCTCGACGGGCAGCTACCCCGGCGGTGTGCCCGAGCGGCCAAAGGGAGCAGACTGTAAATCTGCCGGCTCAGCCTTCCCAGGTTCGAATCCTGGCGCCGCCACAAGACCGAAAGGGTCTGTGACCAGCAGCAATGCTGATCGCAGACCCTTTCGGCGTTCACGAGCCCGACCTGATCGTTATGGGTGCTTTTTCCCAGTGTGTCTCACCCTGATTCGGGCGTTGATCAGTGCGTGTGGGGCAGGCGTGGGGCAGCTTCCGGCGTCCTAGCTGCCGTTCTTCAGCGCCCACTCGATCCGGGCGTTGGCTGTGGCGGCGCCGCCATCCAGGCACTTCGCGTACACCCGGAACAACACGGCCACACTGTGGCCGGCGCGTGCGGCCACCTCCTGTGGTTCCACCCCGGAGCTGAGCCACGTGGACACGGCGGCGTGGCGAAGATCATATGGGCGCTTCGCTAGCAGCGACGCGCACTGAGCGGGCGCGAGCGCACGCGTGCGGGCTTCGGCCCACACCTCGCCGTATCCGGTGTCCTGGATGAGTCCGCCGCGTTGCGTCCGGAACAGCCGCCCGTCGGGGGCAACACCGTACGCCGTGACGTGCCACCGGAGCAGACTCACGAGATCGGGCGGGATCGGCACGGTGCGGACTGCCTTCCGGGGCCGGTGCTTGAGCCCTCGCCGGTCGTGAGCCTCACCGCTGTCAGTCCAGGCCGACCCAGAACGCGGGCGGGTCTCTCGGAGTCGCAGAGTGCCCCACCCTCGGCGAGGCAGGTCGCAGTCCTGGAGCCGGAGGCCGATGACTTCCGCTGGCCGTGCCGCCGCGTAGTACATGCAGCCGAAGAACGCGACTAGGCGCCGCCCGCGGGGGCTCTGCGTGCGCACGGCATCGAGCAGCGCGAGGGCCTGCCGGGGGTCTGGCACTGAGGCGGGGTCCAGTTCCTCCGTTACCTGCTCCGGAGCTTTCCACTGCACCAGTGGCAGCGGGTTGTCCGTCAGACGGCCGGCGTCGACGGCATAGCCGAGTGCGTTGTGGAAGATGGCTCGCTTCCGGCGAATGGTCGATGCCGCCGCCGTGGTGCCGTCCAGCTTCTTGGTCAGGGCGTCCAGGGCAGCGCGTACCTGCATGCGGTCGGCCAGCGCGGAAGTGGGCAGGGACTTCCGCTCGAACCACGCCAGCACGGCGGCCACCTCGTCGGGCGGGTCCTGGTCGCGGCGGCTCACGTTGAATGCCCAGCTATAGAGAGCCGTCCGAACCGTCGTGGCGTCGGCCATGCCCTTAGTGTCCTTGACGAGAGCCGGCGTCACGGTGGCCATGGCTTCCGCGAGCGTCCGGCGAGTCGAGCCGGGGGAGTGCTGCCACTTCATCTCGATGTACTCGCGGGCGTGCTGGTACCAGCTCACATCGTTGCGCTGTCGCAGCTCAGAGAGCGGCACCCCGGTGGACTCGTCGAACGGCTCACCGGCGTGTGCTGCCCGCAGCAACTCAGCTCGACGGCCCTCGGCCAGCGTCTTGGTGCGGAATGTCTGAGAGTGCGGAGTCTCACCCGTCTTCCAGCGCAGTTCTGCGGAGGTCTGTCCACGGTCCTTCCGCTGCCGGACGGACCAGATTCGAACGTCGTACGTCTTCCCCATCGGGGGCCTTCCTGCGAACGGGGCCCGGTATGAGCCGGGCCCCGATGGTGGGTTGGTCAGTCGGTGCGATCAGTAGGCAGGGGAGTCCAGATTGCTGAGCCAGTCGTCCAGATCGTTGCGGCGGACCCGCAGGTGACCGTTGGGCAGCTTCACGAGTCGCGGCGCCTGCCCACGGGCGCGCATGCGGTAGAAGGCGGCGCGGCTCATGCCGATCTCGGTGAGGACTTCGGGGAGCTTGAGCATCTTGGGGGCAGCCAAGTCAAAGACTCCTTCTCAGGGTTCGGCGGTGAGGGGGGCGAACCTCCCGGGGCGAGAGAGTCCGCACCTGTCCGAGGTGCAGATTTCTGCGTCACCTGCGTCATCTGCGTCATTCGCGCCTCTGACCTGCGGTTTCGGGGTGACGCAGGGTCCGGAGGGTGCGTCACCGGTGACGTAGACCTTCGTCATCGGGTGACGTGGGTGACGCGGGGTGACGCAGAAAGCGACCGTCTGCGTCACCCCTCTTTCGGCGGGTCACAAGCCGTTATCGGGGTGTGGGTGACGCAGGTGACGCAGGGTCTCTCTACTTCGGACAAGAGAGGGGGTGTCTGTTGTGGTGCGCGGCTCAGAGAGTGAAGAACGTGCCGCTTCGCGGCGCGACCATTGCAGGGCGGCGCCGCCGCCGAACAGCAAGAAGAGCACGCGCCGCCGGGGTGCTCCTCTTGCTGTGCGAGCGGTCGGGGCACCGCGCGGTCAGAAAGCCGCTGCCTGCTCGTGCGGAGGCGATGCAGCGGACGGCCGCGCGATTTCGATGTAGCGGGACGTGTTGGTGCGTCCCCAGTCGATGAGGACGCCCCGGGCAGCGAGGGTGGGTTGAAGGCGCTTGAGGCGGTCTGAGAGCACCTTGCCGGTGGTCGGCCAGCCTTTAGGCAGGGGACGGAAGTCCTCGCCCGCGTAGAGGCTCGTGAGGCAGTGCAGCCATTCGGCTGACGTCATCCGCTGCTCGGTGCCCGGGTCGATGCCGGCGGCGTGCTTGAGGACGGTCTGCGCCAGCAGGTCGCCCTCGATGACGTCGTCGTTGAGGTCGTCCAGGCTGGCCCGGTAGGCGGCGAGCGCCCCCAGACCGGTGGCCGCGTCGAGCTGCGCGCACAGGTGCGCGAAGTCGGCCATGCGCAGGTCCGTCGGGATGTCCGCCTCAGCTGCGCGCACCTGCACGGTGAGGTCCAGCAGCGAGCCGAGGATGACGGGCAGCACCTCTGCGAAGTCCGACCACAGTTCCGCCTCAGTGCGCCGGACCCGGGGGCGTTCCAGACGGAGGGGCAGGAGCCGTTCGGCGAGGTCGGGCCGGATCACGCCGACGTCGATGCCGGTCAGGAGCAGGGGGCGGCGGTAGCCGATGCGGAAGACGTCCCCGTCTGTGAACAGCGCGCGTTTGACGTTCTCCGCCCCGGTCACGATGCAGCACATCGCATCGGACAACTCCGGGGTCATGTGGGAGAGGTTGTCCAGGGCGGTGACCCAACCGGCCGCGACCGCCGTGATCAGGTTCTCCTCATCTTTGGGTGCCCGGCGCAGGTCGCCGCTCATGCCCTCGATGATCCGCACGAGCATCCGCCCGCCGGTGGATTTGCCCGCGCCCTGCGGTCCGGTGAGGAACGGGGCCGGGACGGGGACCGTCGGCCCCAGGCAGCCGATGAGCCAGGCGATGGCCAGGCACTCGGCCTCCGCGGTGGCGAAGTTGCACAGCCGCATCAGCAGATCGATGCCCTTGCCGTCGGTGTCCTTGACCGGCAGGGGCAGTTCTCCGGTGAGCTGGGTACGCCGCCAGCACACCTCACGCGGGTCCGGGGTGCGGATGTCCCATCCGGTGGGGTGGATACGCACGGACTGCCCGTCGCTGCGCCCGAGGTCGAGCCAGGTGGCCCCGTCGAATCCGGGGGCGACGCGGATGTGTACGGGTTGGACGTTCTCGGTCAGCGCGAGTGCCTCGATCAGGTCGAGCGCCTCTTTCATGGCGGTGCCGTTGAACACGCCGATGCCGTCCTTGAACAGTCCGACCATGAGTTCCTGCCGGTGGCTGCCCGTGGTGCCCTGGGAGCGGATCGGGCGGGCCACGGGGTGGCGGTTACGCTGCGCGTACACGGTGCCGTCGGCGGTGCGGAAGTACCGGAAGTGCGATTGCGCGTAGTCGGTGATGACCTCGCGGGCGGGGTTCTTGTCGTCGTCGGACACGGGTCACAGTCCCAACGTGGTGGAGGCGTTGTTCCAGGCGTCCATGCAGTGCCGCGGGGACTCCCCCTTGGACTGCGCGGCGGTGAAGAGCCGGGCGATGTGGGTGTCGGTGAGGCAGCCGCACCGGCCGTGCGTGGACAGCACCGCCAGGAACGTCCGATACACGGTGGCGTGGATCGCGCTGCGGGCCTGTGTGATGCGCTGCTCGGCCATGGCGATGCCACGCTCCAGGAAGACGGGCGTGCGGTGCGGGCACTGCCCGCCGCCGGAGTGTGCGGGCAGCGAGACGGAACGGGGCGCCGGCCGGACAGCGGGCGGCTCTTTCATGGCCAGCGCGCGCACGGCGTCCGGCAGGGCGGTCATGGTGCCTGCGCCGGGCCCGAGCCATCGTGCGTATGCCATGGTCGACTTGATGTCGACGCCGGGCCGGACCGCGTTGTGCGACGACATGGCGCCCCGGTAGATCCAGTGCTCACCGCGCGTTGTCTGCACGGTCCGTGTGGCGGGCAGCGTCTCGCGGGCCCACCCGACGGCCGCCGTGTCGTCGAGGTCGACCACGGTCAGCCTGGCGGCGCCCGGGTGGTAGGCGACGCAGACGGCCCGCCGCCATGCGGCCGTCCAGGCCGGGGAGGTGAGCACGTCTGGGTCGGTGGTGGCGGCGGCCCACGCGTGGCAGACGCCAGAGCATCGGCAGTGGCCTGCGCTCTTCATGTTGGGCCGGCCGCCGCACACGTTGTTCGCGCACTGGGTGCAGTTGCCGAACGGTGCCTTGCCCGCGCGCAGGGGCAGCACCGGCACACCGGCAGCGGCCAGCTCCAGCGCGGTCTGCAGAAGCTCGGGAAGCGTGCTCATGCGGCCACCTCCAGCGCGGGTGCGAGGGTGGTGAGGAAGGCGCGGCCGATCCACTCGGTGTAGGCGGGCGGGAGCGCCTCGCGCAGCCGAAGGTGATCGGTCGACCAGTCGATGCCCTTGGCCGCGCGGATCTCCTCAATGGTGGCCTTGCCGCCGCCCTTGCCGTACGCGGCGACGTAGGGGCCGTCGAAGTACTGGCCGTGCCGGTAGCCGCGCACCCGGCCCCGGTGCCGGGGGTGGGGCGGCTGCACGGTCGTCCAGCCGCCCAGTTCGAAGTAGCGGTGCATGATCACGTCGAGCCCGAACTGTTCCCCACACAGGCGGATGTCCTTACGGACCTCGGAGCCCGCCACGTTCTCGATCACGTACGGCCGGCCCGTGGCCTCCAGCGCTTTGCGGGCGGGGCCGATGAGGCGGGGGTAGGTGCGGCCGATCGCCGCGTTGCGGGCCCTGTTGGTGCCCTTGGTCGGAGCCCCTTCCCCCTGGCAGGGCGGAGAGACGTGGATGAAGTCGAACTCGTGGCCGTGGGCGCGGATGAACTCGATCGCGTCGCCCTGGTGGAAGTCGTCGCCCCGGTAGTCCGGTTGGGGCTCGATGTCGACGCCGGTGATGTGGCAGTCGGGGCCGAACGCGCGCCGGTAGCCCTCGCTGCCGCCGCCGATGCAGCAACAGCCGTCCAGCACCCGGAAGGGACGGGACGGGGCGAGTAAGGCGAGCGCTCGCCTGATGTCGGTGGGTTGGGTCATGCTGGATGTCTCCAGTTCGTCGTCAGCGTGCTGGATGGTCAGGGCGGCCCCGGTTTCATTGGCGTGAGGTTGGGGGCCGCCCTTGGCGTAGCTAGCCGTTGAAGTGGTTGCGCTTGAACGTGGCCTTGCGGATGTTCACGGTGGTGCCGCTCTGGTGGCCGCTCGCGCTGAAGATCTGCACGGCGATCCAGCCGCCGAAGATCACGGCGGCGAGGGTGATGAGTTGGGTGATGAACGCGGTGAGTGCGGCGATGAACGAGGTGAGCAGCAGCAGGCCGCCGCACACCGCGAGGAAGCCCACGCCCCCGAGGGCGACGTTCACGGCCGTCCGGGACACGGCCGGCTTGGCCGTGACCGGTTCGGGCTGGGCGGGGTTGATGGCGTAGCCGGTGACGACACGGCCGTCCGGCAGGACGATGCTCGCCACCGCTGGAACACTGCCGGGCTGCACTGGCACGACCGGTGCCGACACGGCCACGGCGGGCGGGAGCGGGGTGGGCTGGTGGACTTCCACGGCCCGCTGTGCGGGCACGTGCGGGGTGTGGTCGGGGTACATGCGGAATCCCTTCCGGTACTCGGCCGGGGAGGTGGAAGCACCCCGTTCGGGGTGCCGTGTGGAGGGGTGTTTCAGGGGTCCGAGCAGGGCGCCTCCCCGCCTCCCCGAAACGATGTTTGTACTGATCAACGCGGGGAAGCGGGCCCGGGGAGGGGATTGGGGAGTTCTCCCCGCCTCCCCGGGCCGGACCCTCGTTCCTCCCCGCTACTCGGCGGCGGAAGTGGAACCGTCGGCGTCGCGGTTGGCGAGGGCGCGGGCCACGTCGTCGCGGCGCACGACCATGACCCCGTGGGACTTCTTCGGCTCCTCGCCGTGCTCCTCCAGCAGCCGCTTCAGGCGGACGTTGTTCCACTCGCGGTAGACGGCCGTGTCCAGCGCGTGCAGCCGCTTCAGCACCTCATCCGTGCGCATGCGGGCCGCGTCGCCGATGACGGCGGCCACGTCGGCGAGCGGGTCACGCTCTTCGTCACGGTCGATGGCGTGCAGGGTGGCTACGCCATCGCGCAGCGCCTTGGCCCGGGCGGCGATCTCGGCGGCTGGCTCGTCGTCGATGAAGTGGGTCCGCACGGTGATGGAGGACTGGCCGGCGGGGATGGCGATGCCGTCGGAGGCGACCACGAGGGTGCCCTTGTCCAGGCCCTGACGCAGCAGGTGCGGGGCGGCGCCAGCGTTGACGGCCTTGGCCCCGAGCGCCATCTCAGCCTGCGATTCGGTGCCGACCACGAGGGAGGCGCGGGTGTGGGCGCCCTCGCGGACCAGCTTGGGAAGGTTCTGGTCGGTCGGGTCCTGGGTGCCCTGCCACATCAGCACGTCGACCGCACGACCCTGGTTGTGGATCTCGCGCACCGCCATGAAGTACCGGGAGGTGGCCTTGGCGCCGCCGTAGGGGCGGCCGTCCTCGCCCTTGGCCGGGCACATGAACGCCTTCTGCGCCTCATCCACCAGCACGATCAGCGGCGGGAACACGATGGACGGGTCCTTGCGAACCGCCTCGATCCGCCGGTTCATCTCCTCCACCGCGTCCTCGACCATCTCGGTCGCCTGAATGCAGTGGCTGTCCGAGGGACCCTCGATCAGGACTTTGGCGATGCCGTCGAAGGGTGCCCAGTCGCCGACGCCCTTGAGGTCGGCGATCCAGAACTGCACCGTTCGGTCCAGGGCCAGCCACAGTGCCAGGGCGCGCAGGGCGGCGGTCTTGCCCTGGTTGGACAGGCCCGTGACCAGCAGGTGACGCTGATACACGCTCAGCTCAGCGGCATCGCCGCGCAGGTCTTGGCCCCACGGGGCCCGGCCGGTTTTGTAGTTCGCGGTCAGCGTCTCGTCGGTGACCAGTGGAGAGGGGCCGATCGGCTCGTCCAGCGCCCCAGAGTCGGCGATCCACAGTCGCACCGTCCGTGCGGCCTCCGGGATGGTGATGAACACCTCGTGTTCGTGCCGGGTCAGGTTCTCGGCGAGCTTGCGGCGCTTGCCCTGCACCTCGTTCGTGGCCACCCCGGAAGGCAAGGTCACGTCGACTTCCACGCCGCATCCGGCGATCCGGATCGGCCCGAGCATGGAGGCGCCGGCGTCGCCCATCTCCTTGATGGCTCGCGCCAGGGCGGGCACTCCGAGGTCGCGCAGAGCCTTGACCACGATGGACGGGGTGATCGGCTCTCCCTCGCCGTTGCGGACGTTCGCCGGGAGTGCCCAGTTGGGGGCGGCTTGCTGCTTGCGGCCGACTGACCACAGGGCGAGCAGGGCCAGGAAGGGGCCGATCGTGAGGGCCGGGCCCCAGACGATCTGAACGATCCGGATGAGCAGGGCGATGAAGTCGATGGTCGCCGTGAGCGGGGTGATGACGTCGCCCACGTTGCCGGTACTGATGGCCATGATGACGCCGAGGGCGACCAGGACGCCGATGCTCATGCCTGCGCCGACGGCCACGCCCTTTGCGGCCTCCACCGGGGAGTGCAGCAGGTCCATACGGCGGTGGTGGCGGGCAGCGCGAAAGCGCTGCAACCGCTCCTCCCACTCCTCGGCCGCTTCCAGGTTCCCCGCGGCTTCCGCCGCCCGGATCATCCGCTCATACCGGGACCCGGTGCGGCCGTCCCATGCACGACGGGTCACGATCCGGCCGCCGTTGAGGGTGTAGAGGCTGTGCCGGGCCACCGTCTGCACCGTCGACTTTGTGCGCTCGTGCGTGACGCCGGTCTTGATGGCGCGGCCGGAGCGGACCCACAGCGGCACGGGCCGCGCCGGGGGCGTGTCGGGCACGACCGTGAGCACGGTGGGGGCGGTGTGGGGGGACGGGGGGTCGGTGGGCTTGTGGAGGTGGACGACGTTCTCAGACATGCTGGAAGTTCTCCTGACTGCCCCAATGGGGCGGGAGTGAGGGAGAGCCGGGGTGGCCGGGTCCGTGGAAAGAGCGGCCACCCCGGTGTGATGGCTGGTTAGAACCAGCCGGAAGACTTCTTCTTGGCTTTGTCGCGGGCGGCCTCGGTGATGAGCCGCTGCCGCTCGCTGTGCAGGGCGTTCAGTTCCGCGTTCAGCCGGATCTCGGCAGAGCTGCCGGTGGCGTCCATGCGCTGCTCTTCACGGCCCGCGCTACGGCCCCGGGCCACCTTGTAGGCGCCCCCGGCCAGGGCACGGGCCATCGCCCGGCGCTCACTTCCGTTCAGCGGCCACCACTCACCCCGGCGGACCGCTTCCAGCTTCTTCGTCGTCGCCTGAATCTCGCGGTCCAGACGGCGGATGTCGGCGTTACGCATGGTCAGGCACTCCTCGGAGGGGTGGCGGGGTCGGGGTAGGCGCAGGGCACGCAGGTGCCGAGGGACGGCGGGATGACGTAGCCCGCATCGGTCCGGCAGGCGGGGCAGATGCGGCGGGCGGCGTTGGCCTTGGCCAGTGCTGCCCACCGGCCCGGGGTCATCGGCCGCACGGGCTTGGCCAGGTCGACGCGGTAGAGGTAGGCGACCAGCGGCCCTTTGCGGCGCCGGGAGCGTTCGAGCTGCGCAGCCACGCCCTGGCCGCCGGGCCGAAGTCCACGGGCGCGGAGTTGGCGTCGGGTGGCGTAGCCGTCCGGTGCGAGGTGCCACCGGTAGACCGGCAGCGTGGCCATCAGGCGACGCGCTTCCACGCAGCCCGCAACCGGACCTCGGATGCGGAGTGGCCGGCCGCGCGGAAGCGGGCGGCCATCTCCCGGTACGACAGGGCCGGAACCTCACTGGTACGGATCTCGTCGACCAGCGCGTCAAGCGCTTCATCCGACAGCGCGGGGGCGGCTGTCTCCAGCGCCGGGACCGGCTCCGTTGGGCCCCAGACGGGCAGTTCCCAGTGGGGTGTGACGTCGGGCGTGACGGGGGTCGTCACGCTGGTCAGCGCCCTGCCGGTCTCCTCGCCCTTGCGTGCCGTCTCCAGCGTCGACCACGCCCCGGCAAGGGTCTGCGCGGTCTTCGCCTGGACGCGTGCGACGCGTGCCCCGGCGGCCGTCACGGCCGTCAGTCGCGTCTCCTCGGTGGCCGCTTCTGCCCGCAGCCGGGCGCGGGCCACGGCCGCCTCGTCGCGCGCTTCCTGTTGGATGCCTCGGATTGCGTCCAGCGCGAGCGGGGTGAGCGCCGTGCGCTCCCACAGGCTGTGGACGAGCCACAGGGCCTTGGCGGCGATGGGCAGCCACGCGACGGCCAGCCACGCCCCGGCGGAATGTTCAGCGGTTAGCGCGTGTGCCACGAGGACGCCGGCGGCGAGGATGCCGAAGGACCAGCCGACGGCCGTCACCGTGCGGTTGTGGTCGCCCTGCGCGGCAAGTCGGCGTTCGTAGGCGAGGGTGGCCAGCCATCCGCCGTCGATACCGAGACCGACGACCAGGGCGACCGACCACGGTACGGCTGTGCCCAGCCACATCACGACCACGGCGAGGGTCAGCACCATGGACACGGCCGTCATCGCGACGGCCGGCAGAACAGTCTTCGCGCTCATGCGGTGGCCCCTTCCTGCTCGCGCACGTCCACGGCCGCGATGAGGACGACCGGCGTGCTGTCGTCGTCGGGCTTCTGGCTGTCCTCGACCCAGGACCACTCGGCACCGGGTGCGACCTCGTAGCCGAGGGAAGCCAGTGCTTCCCGGCGCTGCGCTCCGGTGGGCACCGGGCCGGACTCCCACCGGACTGTGGGCCACTCGCTCTCGCCGTACAGGACGACGTACAGGCGCCACGGCCCGCCGTCGCTCGCCATCTGCGCGGTCAGCGTCCCCATGCGGCACCGCCCGCCGTGAGCAGGCCGGCGAGGATGAGCAGGGCCCCGCCGGACAAGGTGAGGTCGACCGCGCGGCGCAGGCAGGTGAACTTGACGACCGCGAGTCGGGACAGCCCGGCGATATCGGCCGCCAGGTCCCGCTCTACGGCGGTGGTGATCTCCTCGGCGGTGAGCGTGGCCCACAGCGGGAAACCGTGTCGGCCGCTCAGGTTCGGGCGGGTCGAGCGCAGCAGCAGACCGGCCGCCGAGACCAGCAGCAGCATCCCGAACCCGCCCGCCACGTAGGCGGGGAGCGTCAAGAGAAGCTCTTGAGCGACCGTCCAGGCGCCGGCGAGCACCGCGCCGACGAACGCCAGCAGCAGACCGGTCTTCGTGTCGGTCCGCGTGATCTCCGCCTTCACCTCAGTGTGCGCGGCGGTCAGGTTCTTCTCCGTCGCGGTGCTCACGCGGCACCCCCGGGCAGGCTCGTACCGGCCGCGCGGTTGACCAGCGCGACCCGCGCGGCGAGCGCCCGGCGGCGGGCCCGGCGGATGCGCCGCTCGTCCAGCTCGGACGGGCTGCGGTCGATCGTGATGATCTGCGCGTCCAGCAGCTCGACGTCCGCCAGGATGACGGGCATCTCCTGCTCGATCGCGTCCAGCTCCGCGTCCGTCGGCTCCATCCAGGGAGCGAACGCGGTAACAGCGTCCTGAACAGTAACGATGTGGTCCATTGGGTCTGGTTCCTCTCACACAGGAACGGCCCGAACAGCGGCTCCGGTGTTCCCGCACCGGGGCCGCGCGCCGTTGAAGTCGGAACATCCGGCTCCCCTCAGCGCTGCTCGTACGAGACGAGCAGCGGAGGCAACCGGCCGCAGCGAAGCGCTGCGGAGGCTGGTCGTGCAGTCGCGTACGGGGTGCACCCGCACGCATCCGTCCACTTGCTGGCAGGGGAGGGACGGCCTCCCCGGCACGCTGTTGAGTTGTCAAGCCACGAGGGCTCACTTCGTACTCACCCCGCCTGAGCTGGGCTTTCCTCCGGGCACCACGCATGTACGGCAGAACCGTACGTGACACCCCGTCCGCCTTGTCTGGAGGAGTGCCTCGGCAAGAGACTGCATGAGTCGCGCTTGGAGAGTCAAGCCCCCTGGTCTAACTTGTACGGAGGAGTCGGAGTAGAGGGGTTGCCTTGGCAGTGCGACGCGGTATGACGAAGGCGCAGGAAATCGCCTATGACCTGCGCGAACAGATCCAGTCCGGCAGGCTGACGGCTGGTGAGGCCCTGCCCAGTGAATCCAAGATGATGAGTCAGTACGGCTATAGCCGCGAGACGATTCGTGCCGGCGTGCGCCTCTTGATTGAGGAAGGCCTAGTCGTCACCGGTCAGGGCCAGGGCAAGTACGTCCGCGAGGACTACCCGCCGGTTGTCTGGAACTGGACGACGTTGGAGAGCCGGAGTCGTCACGCGAACGCGGTTGAAGGGCGGACGGCCGGCGACCAGTGGGCAAGCGTGATCGCGGAGAACGGCAATGCTCCCCGCCAGGACATCACGGTGTCCATCGTGGAACCGCCGCCGCACGTGCGGGAGCGTCTACAACTCCCCGCCGACGGTCTAGCCGTGGCGCGCAAGCGTGTCCGGTACATAGACAACCGGCCCTATGCCCTCGCCGATTCGTACTTTCCTCAGGAACTCGTGGTCGGTACGCCTCTGATGGAGCCCCGGGACGTCTCCGCGCCCGGCGGCATCCTCGCGTCTGTGGGACTCGTGCAAGCCAAGTACGTGGATGAAATCTCGGTCCGTATGCCGACTCACCAGGAAGCGGAGCAACTTGGCCTTCCCGCGGCTACTCCAGTCGCAGAACACACCCGAACGGGCTATGACGCGGACGATCGCCCCCTACGCTGCATGGTCACCATCCTCCCCGGAGACAGGCACAAGATCCTCTATGAAGTCAGCACGGACTGAGTACCTCCGCCCTGCAGCGGCGGAGGACGTACCCGCCCTCTTGACGCTCCGTACAGAGGCGGAAGAGTGGCTACGCAGCAAAGGCACGGACCAGTGGAGCGACCCTGAGACCGGCGAGAAGGCCATCGCGAAGTGGCGCGCCAGCATAGATGAGGGGCGCGCCTGGGTCGTGGTCGACGAGCGTGACGAGGTGCTCGCGACGGTCAGTCGCGGGCCCGTCGATCGTGACTTCTGGAGGGATGCAGACCGCCCTGAGTCAGCCCTGTACCTGTACAAGCTGATCGTCGCGCGGCAAGCATCCGGGCGGCACCTCGGCACACGGGTGATCGATTGGATGTGCCGTCTGGCGGCGCTGGAGGGACGCACGTGGGTGCGCATCGACACGTGGCGCACGAACACGGAGTTGCACACCTACTACGAGCGTCTGGGATTTAAGCACGTGCGCACCGAGGCGCCAGCGCATAGGCGCTCGGGGTGGCTTGCGCAACGGCCGGTGGGCAAGGTCGTCATGCCAGACGACCCGTTGCTGATCTCCGGCGAGGGGGCGCATAGAGACGCGGCCTCGCACATCGAGGTGCCGGTTCAAAGGCGAAAGACGCAGCATGAGCGCCCTTAACTCCCGTTCGCCTGGACCGTAAATAGGTGCCTGGTTCGGGCAGGCAATACGTAGCGCGAAATTCGCTCCACCTCCCCGTCATCCGTCATCTGGATGGCAGGGAGATGCTTCTAGGCTTGCGCGGCCAGGATCTGACCACATTCTTCGATTACGCCGAGATGGCGTCGTGCTTCCCGGTACTGTCAGGTTTCGCGGCACTGGCCATCTAAGGCGAGTAAAGCCTACAATCCGCACTCTTGGAGCTACTGAGGGGGAACCATGCCTTCGGCATTTCAGGTAGTTAATAACGTCTTCAGTGTGGACTTCTTGCGCTATGTGCTTGCACTTGATGCTGACGACTCAGTTGAGTCGGGTTTTGAGAGTGGAGACCCGCAAGTAAGCGAAGCAATATTCCAATTGGCTCTTACTCAACAAACAACTAGCAATGATCGGGACGCATATCTGAACACAATGCAAATTCTCACTAGCCACCCGGAAGGGGCATCTACCACAGTAGTGAATGACATGCGTTTGCGTAACGGTGGAGAAATCCCTGAAACCCCAAGCGTAGAAGGTGACAAATTTCTCGCCGCGCTATTGATTCTAGCGCGTGATATTTGGGCCGCCTATCTGGTGGTACCGCCCTCCTCCATGCTCGCGAACACTTTTTTCGCGGCGGCGCCTGTTGGGCTAATTCAGCACCCTATTCGTGCGGAAATGGGCCTTGCATTCGCCGAAGATCCGGCCCTGTCGAAACTCTTTCCTGACATCCCGCAGGCTGCCTCTTCTACCGATGTGCTGGGCCATATGGCGATGTGGTTTGCGACTGCCGGCTCAAACGGCAGTAAGTCACCTATGGGTGTCCTGTCTGGTCTTCTTTTCGATGCCAGCGTCCGCATGAGGTTTTCCTCCTCAGAGAGGAGCTATGACGCGTATTCGGAAGCCTTGACATCGTGCGTAGGTGATCTGCGTCTCCTGTCTCAGGGGCAGACCGTCCACGTCCCAGCCATTGTGGGATTTAGCGGCATAACCTTTCCTGGTGGAGCGGAACTATCGCTTACCAGCGGAATCATGCGTTCCCCTCGTCCCATCGAAAAGGAACTGCTGCTCGCTTCAGGCGATTCGGTCACAGCCGTTTTTGAGACGACCTTCCCTCTACGGATTATCCGCATCACGCAAAATGACCCAAGTGGACTTTCCGATGCCGAAGCAGAAAAGACGCGTGAATGCGTTCGAATCGCGTATGCGGAGTTCGAGGAAAAGCTCGACAAGGTGCGTCTAAGTCTGCTTCTGAGCTCCGATGGAAAGGACTTCCTCGCCTCGCTTGAGCACTCTAGATTCATTTTCGATCTGACTAGCGTGGGAGGATCTGCCGGGGCGCAGATGGTAGGTAACACTCTTAATTGTAGAAGTCTAGAGAATCGTACTATCAACGAGGTGGAGCGGATGCACGACACCATCTGTTCTAACCATCCAAACTCGCTCAATATTGCAATGCAGAGGGTGCTTCAAGCGGCCTCTGCGCGAGGTGATGATAGTGATGGTCTCATTGATGCCCTTATCGCCTGGGAAAACATGTTCGGTGCATCAACGGAGACTACTTTTCGCGTAACTGCATCGCTCGCCAAGCTGATCGAAAGTGGTGCGGAGCAACGGCGAGAAAAAAGGAAGGAGCTGGCCAAGATTTATGCCAGCCGCAGCAAAATCGTCCACGGTGCAAAAGAAATTCCAAGTCACACAGTGTACGAGCAGCGTCAAGAAGCAATTCTTATTGCTTGTCTAGCTCTCCGTATGCTCTACATGCACCGTACGGACCTGTTGGAGCTAAAATCAGAGGAGCGGGGAATCTGGCTGCTACTGGAAGACGCGCCCCCGCTGAGGGCCCAAGGCCAATAACGTGCTCTGGAATGGTGAGGTTAGACGGCAACCTCTGTCTGCCGCTTCGGCAGACAGATACGCCACCAACCGTCTCCGTTCTCAGCTAGTGGCTACGGCAGGGAGTGCGGTCGACCGAACTCCGGACCGGTCCCGACGCCTGTCCTGGCTGCCGGTGCAGACCCGTGGCTTCAATCTCGCTTCCCCCAGGTGTTCCCCAGGCACCAGCAGCGCACGTAAGGCCGCAGGTCGTAGCAGGTAAACGGGGCCCGCTGAAAAGCTGCTGCGTCGTCGCCTGCTGGCCGTCTGAAGAGGGCAGCAGGCTCGTGCTGTTATTCGTCGTCCCTGCCACATAGTGCGCGGTGGTAGCGGAGGTGTGCTTCGTTGATCTGGTGGGCGGGATGCCGGCGGAGTTGGCCTATGGGGTTGCCGTCGGCGGTCACGCGCACGGTGTCCTCGGTGTCGACGTAGATGGCAAGTGCGTCGAACTGCACGTGGTGATTGGGGCAGAGGACGAGCAGGTTGGATAGCTTGTCCGGGCCGTTGTGGGGGCGACCGAGGCCGCGGATGTGGGCTGCTTCGCTGTAGGTAGTGAAGCGGGTCGACAACTGCAGACCGCAGACCTGGCAGCGGTCGCCGTGCAGTCTCTTCACTGTGGCCGTCAGCTCAGGATCACGGACGATGCGGGAGAGGGTGACCGTGCGCCTTGATGCCGGGCCTGGTTCCATCTCTCGTTCCTCCCCGCCGTCGGGGACTCCGCTTGCGTTCTCGTAGCCGGCCAGTCCCAACCGGTCCATCAGCTCGGAGTGGTCGACATCAGCGAGGTAGGTCTCCCGTAGGACAGCAACTGCCTGAGAGCGCACGAAGGAATCACTCAGCAGGTGCGCGGCTTGCTCGTTCAGCCCGCCCTTGGCGTTGAACCGTTCGAGCGTTGCGATAGAGGGCTCGACGGATGAATCCGACGGGAAGCCTGTGACCTGCCACAGGTGGCTCGTCTTCAAGCGCCAGAACGGGTACTCAGGGGTCACGGAAGACTCGGGAAGGCCGAACTCGGCCAGTAGACCTCCCACTTCGTCGCGGAACTCCCGCCAGGGGGCGAGACGGGCTTTCCCCGCGGCGATCCGAGAGATCCCCCACAGCAGTGACAAGGGCTTGTGCCTGCTCGGGCGGCCGTTCAACCGATGGACTTTGAGGTTCCTCAGCCTGTCCACGAGGGCCGTCGCGGTCAGTTCCTCCTGCTGCTCAGTCGGGCCGAAGGAGACTGTGCCTGCGCTGTCTGGTTGGCGAGGTGCAGGAAACAGCCCTGCCGTTTCGTAGCTGTCCTCGGCCGAGTGAGAACGAGAAGCCGGGTCCCCTTCAGAGCGGACTTTCTGCCGTCGTACATCAGGCAGTGCCGGATGACCGTGCTTCACCCATTGACGCCAGGCACGCGGAGCGAGCTCGAGCGCGTCGCTGGCAGAGAGAGAAGGATTGCCTCGGGCTTCGATCCACGCCCAGTCGACCTGATCGTCTTCTGCGCTCAGGTCCAGGACAACCAGGTCATAGCGATAGTTGGGGAAGGGGCGTCCCTTGGTCTCCTGCTCTATCTGCTCGACCCGCTCGATGACCGCCACGCCACAGAACTCGACGTACCCCTTGGGGGTCTTGTTGCGCGTGACCGCTGCGAACAAAAGCAACGGCACGGCCAGGGCACGCTGCTCGGCGGTAGGTGCCTGGTGCTCTGCGAAGGCTTCCAGCAGCACCGCATTGCCCTGGGTGCTTCCCACGGGGACGGGGTGGTCGACTCGGTGATCGCCGAAGTAGCGCACGCGACCGTTGTCCAGGTCGAACACGTCATGCCACGGAGTCTCAGCCGTGCCGGCCTTCCACGGGCTGGACCGGATCAGAATCGCCGGACGGCGGCGCCCGCCCGGCGCCCTCACTTTGGCGACAGGGTTGATGCCTTTGCTCAACTGGATCTGAGCAAGAGTGCGGGAAGCGGTGACGTGGTGGATGTTCCGGTACCCATCGATGACCGGTGTGGAGGGATCCCGATTCTGCGCGGACCGCAGCACTTCACCGACACGCAGATGGCTTCCCACCAAGAACCTCCCCCATGACGCCACGGCTCTATGTGAAAGATCTTGTCATACCTGGCCAACCTAGTTTTGAAGTACAGCAGTTGGGCTCCTCTTGTGGTGGGCCTGACGAAGGAGGGCACACGGAACGCCGCAGGTCGTCGGTGGTGAACGGAGCCCGCAGTAAGTCTGCCGACAGGGCTCCCTTGAGCAGTTCAGAGGATTGGGCAGTCGATGCGGCAGTGGTTGTTAGCGGGTGGTGTCAGGGGTGAGTGCTGGCGTGTTGCAGGGCTTGGATGGATTGGGTGATGAGGGTGTGGATTCTGTTTTGGATGACGATTTCGTCGAGGGAGGTGAAGGAGGTATAGGGCAGGAGGCGGCGTAGGCGTTTGGTGGTGTCGCGGACGATGGCGCGGCGGGGGACAGACAGGGTGGTGAGGTGGGGGGCGGTCAGTTCGCGGGCGAGGGCGCGGGCGAGGGGTGGTGTGCCGCCGATGGTGCGGCGTTCGAAGATCTGGTTGAGGTCAGACTCGGTGAGTCGGTCGAGCAGGTCGTAGTGGGTGGCGCCGTCCCGGGTCTCGGCGAGGGCATGGGCCTGCCACCACAGGCGGGCGAGGGTGTGACGGACCAGGCCGGTGCCGATCCAGCGTTCGGGGGTGCGGGTACCGAAGCGCCAGGCGGTGACGTCGGGGACGAGGCACGTGGCGAGGTAGGTCCACATGTCGCCTTGGCCAGCCTCGGCGGGGGTGATGTCCATCGTGGTGTGCAGGGCTTTAGCCGCGGCGCGGTCGAAGAGGATCTTATTGTGGTCGCCGGCCGGGGCCGGCTGACCGGCGCGCCGTGCACACTCGCGCAGGGTGTCGGCGAGATGGTCGAGGTGGGCGGGGGTAACGGGGGTGCCGCCGGTGGTGCCGTAGAAGGCCGTGGGGGAGTGGCCAGCGTGGTTCTTGATGTCCTGTGGGTTCAGAGTCGTGTAGTGGGCCAGGAGCGTCGTGGCCTCGGCGGGGGTGATCCGTGGATAGAGCAGGCTCATGGCGTCTCCTGGCGCATTTGATGCTGGCGGCGCAGGGCGCCCTGCAGGGCAGCGGCGAAAACGGAGGGTTCGGCTTCACGCCAGGTAGCCACGGTTTGCAGTGACGCGCCGTGGAACAGATTGGAGACCAATACCGTCAGGCTTTCGGCCAGGCTGCCAGGTTCGTCGGCCGCGTCGGTGACGGCGTCGCGCCAGGCGGGGCGCAGACAGGCTTCCACCAGTTGGCGGGCGATGTCGTCGTACATCGTTTCGAGCAGACGGCGCTGCATCGAGGTGGGGGCTGCTGCCCGGGTGGCGGCGGTGACCAGTTCGGTGTCGGTCCGGTTGAGGTAGAGGCGGATGCCGCCGGTGACGGGGACGGCGGGGTCCTCGGGCAGGCTCAGCGCCCATCGGGCGTTCTCGTCGAAGCCGTGCAGAGGGAAGTGGATCACGGAGATGGGGAAGCGAGAGGCGCTGCCCTCCAGGCGGACTTCTGTGCTCTGTTCGCACAGGATCTCCCCGGCGTGAAAGGGGGTGAAGGGCGGCGCCGCATCGGGGTGGGGGACGTCGTCGGCGAGCACCAGGCGTGTGTGGATCACGAGGGTGCCGCCGAGGTCAGTGCCCGACAGTTTGATCTGCACGGTCAGGGTCGTCGCGTCGACCACGAGGCGGCGGAAGGCTGATCCCGTGTAGTGCGTGGCTGAGGAGTGCCAGTCGACGACTAGGGCGAGCGGGGTGTCGGCGGGCAACCTGCAGTCGGCCAGCGCCCACGGGTGGTCGACGGTGACGTGACGGGAAAGGGCGAGGTCGGCCTGGGGGTCCCAGTCCGGCAGCAGCGCGGGCAGCTCTCGGGTGCCCTCGGTGTCGTCGATCTGCCAGGGTCCGCACGTCAGGACCTGGGGGGCGGGCTGCAGGAAGGGCATGACGTCGTGTGCCATCAGCGGGCGCCTTCCTGCACGAGGTGGGCGCTGACGCGGACTCGCGTGGCAGCGCCCGCGACGGGGCGCACCATCACGACCCAGTCGCGTCGGTCGGCAGCGGTGAGGGTCAGAACGTCGCCCTCGCGCATCTCCGCCGCGTCGGGGCTGCGGAAGCCGACCACCTCCGGGCCGATCGCGCCGGCCGGTGGATCGTTCTCGCTGCCGTGGTCCAGGGCCACTGAAGCCATCGCCAGGACGCGGATGGGTGCGGCGGCCGAGGAGACGGTGATGTCGGTGATGACGTAGAAGGCGCCGTCGATCTCGACGAGTCGGGGCGGGGTGAGGGTGCGCAGTAGACTGCCCGTTCCCCCGCCCCCTGGCCGCCCTGGGGCGGGGGGCGGATGGTCGGCGCCCTGGCCGCTGCCGGTGGGCACCAGGGAAGCGAAGCGGTGGGACAGGGCGCCCAACGGCGGTTGGGGGCCTGCGGCCGACACCCGTTCGGGTTCGGCGAGGGCGTACTCGCGCATGCGGTTGTCGATCGTGCGCAGCGCCGAGCGCACCAGCTTCCTGGCGTCTGGGTCGGGCATGTTCTTGGGCACCCAGGCGTCGTGGGTGGGCGGTTCGGCGGCAGCGAAGGCGTCGTCCACGCCCACCGCGGTGCGGAAGACCGCGCCGTAGGAGACGTCGGTGTCGGGGAGTTGGGGGCCCGGTCGGTAGTGCACCACGAGGCCCGCCTGCCGCATCAGGGCGCAGTGGTGCATGGGCCCCTCGGATGGGGCGGCTACGTCCGTCCAGTGAGGGCGCACCGGTGTCATGAACGCCTCGAGGGCGAAGCGGCCGAGGTCGACGGCGGGATTCCTGCTGCGCACGTGACGCCCGTCGGTGTGGGCGCTTCGATGGGCGCGGATGAACGGTTGCAGCCGGGGGACCCGGTCCGGGTCGGGCAGGTCCAGCGGCCGGCCATCGACGCTGATGCGGCAGCGCATGCGCGGGGCGCCCGGGGCGTTGTTGATCATCACGGGCCACAGTTCCCAGAGCATGGCGGAGCCGAGGAATTGGGCGGCTTCCTCCATCGTGCGGGGGCGCTCGGGTTCGTCAGCCTCCACGGGGGCGCTCGAGCCGAGCCGGGCACCCACGATCACGATGTCGGTGCCCAGTTCGTCGCCAGCGCGTTCCGGCAGGCCCAGGGCGTCGGCGACGGCGTCGGCGTCTTCGTCCAGCAGCGGGTCGGGGATGTTGTCCACGGCGATGCGTCCCCACCAGTGGCGGCCGGTGTAACGGCGCTCGGCGTGGTCGAAGCCCGTTCCCAGCGCGGCGGCGATCAGGCGGGTCTGGACGCGGTCCTGCCACCGGCATCTGGTGCGCACCAGGACGGTGCCGGCCGCGCTGGTGGTGAACAGCACGCCCTTGCCGAATCCGTATGTCCCTCCGCTGTGCGCGCGGCGGTTGGTGCGGCCGATGTCGCGGACCAGTCCCACGAAGTCTGTACTGCCGTGGTACACGCGGTCGCCCCGCAGTGGGCCGCCCAGACCGCCGGTGCCGCGGTCGCTGACGGTCAGCAGCACGGTGTCGGGGTCGTGCAGCACTGCTGCCAGGCCCAGCGACGTGTCGTCGCCGAACACCGGCAACAGGGCATCGATCCAGGGCGCTAGACCGGTCTTGCCCGGTCGGGCGAGCGCTAGATCGAAACCGACCTCCCCGGCGCCCAGGCGGGCGTCCCACGTGTTTTGCGCGGCCTCCCGCACCAGGACCTGCAGGGGATCCAGGTCGGGGCGGCCGAGCTGTTTGCGGATGCCCTCCGCGTCGGAGGCACCCTCAGGGGCGGAAGGCTGGGCCCACCACACGGGAGCATTCATGGCGTCGACCGTCCCTCGAGCCGGGCCACGACCTGTTCGTGGTCGAAGGCGTCGGGCAGTCGGTCAGCCACGTCCAGGGTGTAGTGGACGGCGTCGATGCCGGGCGCCAGGGGGCCGCGCAGGTCGGCCGGTGTCAGGGCGGGGAAGCCGGCATCGACGGCGAGCCCGAGCAGCTGAGGCTGGCCGTAGCGCGCGCCGGCGTACAGATCCGCGTCCGCCGTGCTGTATCCGGCCTTGGCCAACTGCTCGATCACGCCGCGGGAGTCGGCGGCCGCGGCAACCACACGCTCGGCGAGCTCGGGCAGCGACGTGCCGGACGCGTCCTCGACCAGGCGGACCAGGACCAGCGTCAACCGGCCGCCGGGCGGAAGGGCCAGCTGGTCCAGACCGTGGATCTCCACGGTGGAGCCGCCCCGACCCAGCGTCTTGACCTCCACATCCCAGGTGCCGGGCAGGCGGAAGTCGTGGGGCAGCCGGTCGGGCCCGGTCCAGATCTGGGTGGGCCGCAGGAACGCATCGCCGTGCAGGACGTGCTCCAGCACGGTCAACTCTCCGAACAAACCGCGCTGTTCGGAGGTCGCCAGCCGCCCTCCGCGGCCCTGGAACATCTCCCGCCAGGCGTCCAGGGTCTGCCGGCAGGTCTGCGCGGGAGCGCCGCCGTCCTCGGCCAGGCGCTGCAGGACCTCGCTGACCACGTCGTCGAAGAGGTCGCCCAGGTCCGTGCGGTGGCACACCAGGTCCGCGTAGTGCTGCACCCGGCCCTCGACCCGCAGACTGTCCCGCTTGAGCCGCACGTGGGCCGAGCGCAGGTCCTCGTGTACCTCCTCCGGGCGGGCGACGGGCAGCAGCAGATGGCGATCCCCCCGGGCGTCCAGCCCCACCTGCACCTCGCCCGCCGTCACGGCCAGGCCGATCGGCGCCATCGTCATGTGCTCGCCGGCTATCCGCCTCGCCCCCACCACCGGCCAGGTGAACCGCAGCTCGCGCCGCCAGTCGGTGTCCGCGCCGCTCATGCGTCGTCCGCCTCGTCGTCGAGGGCGTTGGCCTGGTCGTCGTACTCCGCGTCATCGACCGCCTGGTGATCGACGCCCACCTGCACGTACCGGTTGGGGACCGTGTCCTTGGAGTTGCCGGGGAAGACGAAGGCGGCGCCGACGACGTGCTCGACGGCCTGAAGCGGCCGACGGGTGTCCCGGTTGGCCTCGTCGGGCGGGGAGTCCTTGGCGATCGGATACAGCAGGAGCAGACCCCGATCCTGGAAGTCCGGGTGGTCGTTGCGCAGCGCCACGAGGCCCGCCTCGGACCGGCGCCGTGCCTCGGCCGCGGGCACGTCCATGTCGACGACCCGGTGCTCCTTCGTCATCAGCGTCTTAATGTCGGCCTTCACACCGCCGCTGTCCTTCAACTTGGACCGGTTGATGGTGCCGACCCGCACCCGCTCGTCGAGCTCCACCACGTGCCGGGCGTCCGCGGCGGGGCCGCCCATGACGGCGACGGTCCAACTGAGCAGGCTCTGCGGCGAACGCCGGTTCTCGGTCTCAATGTAGGCGCGGATCAGACGCGGCTCGAGGTCCGGCGAGTCTTCGTGCACCCGATAGCTATCCAGGAAGTGCAGGACGTGACGCACGTCCACGTCACGCAAAAGCACCTCCCCGGAGCCGCGGTCGTCCAGCGCCGCGCCGTCGCGGAGCGCGTCGCCGACCAGGGTGCGAGCCGCGCGCAGGTTGCCGGCCAGCCACTCCCGCTCGTCCTCGGGGAAGTAACGGGTCTGCACCCGGCGACCGCCGTAGGAGGCGTATGCCGTCCGGGCCCGCCCCATCTTCGCCGTCACGTTCAGCACCGGGTGCGTGCGGATGCGCACCCCCACCTCGCCGGGCGGGATGTCGTCCTCCTCATAACGCCTGATGTCCAGGCGAATTTCGTGCTCGACCGTCGCCAGATGCCGGAAGTACTCCTTGAGCTGCTGCGTCATCCAGATCCGGGGCAGGTCCTCGTAGCCGGGACGGAACCCGAACCAGCGGCCCATCTGCAGCAGCGTGTCGTAGGTGCGGGCCGAACGGACGAAGAAGCTCACCACCAGCCCCTCGAGCGTCAAGCCCCGCGAGAGGGTGTTGCCACCCACCGCAATCGCCACCACCGGCTCGGGCCCGGAGTAGTCCAACCGGTCGCGGCTGCGGTGGTTGTCGAGGACCACATCGGTCTGCGCCACGATGCCGGGTAGGTGCTCGCGCAGTTCGTCGAAGGGGACGAAACGATTGCCGAACTGAGCGGCGGGAACCTTGCGGCTCTCCTCCTCCCACTGCTGGCGCAACCCTCCCACCACATCCTCGTCGTCCTGCTCCAGGGCGCGGACCATGGCCTGGCGCATCCGCTCCAGTGGCTCCCGGTAGGCCTCGTGCACCACCGTCTGCATGCTGGGATGCACGAGCATGGTGGAGTGCTCGTGGTCCCCGCGGCAGCGGCGGGCTGCGGTCGCCAGCCAGAAGTAGTGCACCGCCGCGGTCAGTTCGTCGGTCATGGTCGGGACGAAGCCGGCGGTGTCTGCCCGCCGGCGCGGCCGCAGCCGGTCGACCGTGGCAGTGGGAACGATGCGGATCATGTCGTGGCCGTCGAGATCACTGCCCGTCGCCTCGCCCTCGACCGCCTCCCGGCCGAAGATCTTCTCGGCGCCGAAGTACCCGTCTGGCTGGGGCAGGCTGAGGATGAACGTCTCCGGGTACAGATCACCGGCCGAGGGGTCGATGAGGACGTTGGCGAAGGGGGTGGCGGTGTAGCCCAGGTAGGTCCGCTTGTCGAACAGGTCGAGCAACTGGCGGATCTGCGGATTGATGATGGGGGTGTCCACGCTCGCCTGGTCGGCCTCGTCGTCGATGATCAGCACCGGCAGGTCGGCGAACGTCCCGGCCTTGACCGCAGGCCTGAGCCACTCGATCAACCGCTGCAGCCGTTTGTGGTTTTTCTTCACCACGCACAGGGTCACCCCGGTGCCGCTTTGATGCAGATACGCGGCCGCCTTGGAGTTCTGCTCCTCGAAGTCCGCCTCTGCGGACGTCAGGGTGAACCACCCGTCGTCCTTGCGGGCCAACAGTTGCTCGGCCAACCGCTCCTGGGTCTGCCGGCGCAACCCGTTGTGAATGCCGGACAGCACGATGATCAACCGGTACCCCACGTCGGCCGCCTTCGCGATCACCGCCGTGTAGTTCGTCGTCTTGCCCGACTGCACGTGCCCGACGACCAGGCCCTTCGTCAAGAACGTCGCGTGCGAGGGGTCGTTGGTGTACGCGATGATCTTCGAGGAGGCCTCGTCCAGCACCTCCAGGCGATCCGTGGGCCAGCCGTCCTGTCGCAGGAACTCGGCGTACGGCACCCAATAGGGATCATCCGCCAACGGCCCCGGATACCAGGGCTTCATCCCTGGCGCGGCAAGGATCTTCGGCGGGTAACCCACCCGGACCGATTCCGCACGCCTTTGGAACTCCCGGACGTAGCCCTCGATCTCGTCCGGGTCGAACCGCTTCTGGAACTTGAGCACCGTCTGCTCCAGACCATTGCGCTGAGCCTGAGCTGCAAAGACGTCGAAGAAGTCATCCACGGACCCGACTTTAGGGCAACCTACTGACACGCAGGTGCACTTGGGGCACTCCAGGCACTCGGGGTGTTTCCCGAACAGGACGGCGCCCGGGTCGGTGCGTTCCATGAGCCGTGGCGTCCGTCCGGGCCGAGGACGCATGGACTTGTGACTGCCACACGACTGTCATGGCGACAGAGCTGACTGAGCCGGAGCGGAAGGTCGAGAACCCACCTCATTCACTGCAGTAAGGTCCGCAGACGGCCTGCTGCGCTCGCTCGATGAGTGGACGTTCCCCAGGCGTCCCCCGACAACCTCAACTGCACGCAACACTGCAGGCCGCAGGTGATGGGCGGAGCCCGCTGTAAATCTGCTGCCGAGCCGAGCCAGGGCGACGGGTGCCATGTTCACTCGCGATCACGAGGAACGCCCTCCTCCCGCCTCGTGGTGCGTCAGGAGCGGGGGTTGGGATAGGCGCCGAGGAGGTTGGGTACGCCGCAGGCGGTGGCGAGGAGGTCGGCGTACGCAGCAAGGATGCGACGGGTGTCGTCCAAGGCAGTTCGCAGCTGAGCTGACTGGGGCCAGGCACGCTCATGGTCGCGGCGGGAGCGGTCCGCAGGGCGGCGGCTCTCCCAATCCTCCAACGCAGGGTGCCAGGCGGCTAGGAGCGGGCGTACACCGTAGTTGAGCGTAGCCACCGCCAGGTACCCGAAGTTGTACTCGCCGTTCCGTTTCGGTTCGGCGACTTGCGGCCCGTGACGGCGCAGGATCTCGCGACTGGTGCCGAACAGCGAGTGCAAGCTCGTCAGCGCCTCTCGCAGCAGACCCTCGTCCTCCCGCAGTGGCACCACAGACACTCGGGTGATCAGCTCTACATACAGCTCCCAGGCAGCTCGCCGCTCCGCGTCGTTCGGCTCCCAGCTGCCGGCGATCTCGAGCATCGGCAGCTTCAACCTGACTTCAACGTTCCTTGGCGCCTGGGCCACTTCACTCCCTCTTCCTATCACCGATCTCGGTGTTCTTCGCCTGCTACCAGGCTATACGCGAGATCATGGCTGTCGGTTAACGTGACAATTATCAGAGGATGGGGGGTCAATGGTGACCGACACCGCGCAGCGGTTCTTCGTCAGCTATGCGGGCCCGGACCGTGTCTGGGCGGAGTGGGTGGGCTGGCAGCTCAAGCGGGCGGGGCATGAGGTTGAGCTGGACAGGTGGGACTGGCGCACTGGGGACGACTTCGTCCAGAAGATGAACGTTGCTCTTGTCAGGGCCGACGCGATGGTGGCCCTGTTCTCCAAGAACTACTTCGCCGCCGGACGGTGGACCCAAGAAGAGTGGTCGGCCACCGTGGCCAAGCGGGGGCGGCTCGTTCCGGTGGTGATCGAGCCTCTGGCCGACGACGACATCCCAGCCCTCCTGGCTGGGAGGCTGCGTACGGACCTCCACGGGCTGGACGAATCTGCCGCTACTGCTTCCCTGCTCGAAGCGGTTCATGGACCGGTTCCCCCTGCTGGTCCGGTCGCCTTTCCTGGCGCTGCCTTGGCTGACTCAGATACAGAATCCGACCCACAGCGCCCCCGGCTACCTAGCAGTGTCGGTCTGCCCAAGGTATGGAACGTCCGCCGCCGTAATCCAGACTTCTTCGGTCGCGAGGCTGAAATGATTCAGCTTCGTGCCGGATTGCTCAGCGGACGCCAGGCAGTGGTCCAGGCACTGCACGGCATGGGCGGCATTGGTAAGACCCAGATTGCTTTGGAGTATGCCCACCGCTTCGCCAGCCAGTACGACCTCGTGTGGTGGGTTGATGCCGAACAAGCCGACCAGTTACCCGTCCGCTACACCGAACTCGCCGAACGCCTCGGCATCGCCAAATCCGACGCCGGTACCGAAGCGAATGCACGTGCTCTTCTCCAGTATCTGCGGGCGCGGCACCGATGGCTTCTCATCCTAGACAACGCTGAAAAGCCTGATCAGATCGAGCCTTGGCTCCCAGAGGGGACCGGCCACGTTCTGATCACCTCACGCGACCCAGACTGGCATGGGATTGCTCACCAGAGTGACCTGGGTGTGTTTACCCGCGCCGACTCCCTGGCCTACGTTCAGGCTCGTATCCCGACAATCGCCACGGAACAGGCCGACCTCCTCGCGCAGGACCTCGGCGACCTGCCCCTTGCGCTCGCCCAAGCTGCGGGAGTTTTGCGCAGCGGCATGACCGTGGACCGCTATCGTCAACTCCTGACCACCAACACCGCCCGCCTCCTTCAGGAGAGCGATGTTCGCGACTACCCCGCGCCGCTGGCTGCGACAGTTAACATCGCCGTCACCCGCCTCATGGACGACGGCCACCCCGATGCCACTGCTCTGCTCCGCCTCGGAGCGTTCCTCGGCCCCGAACCCATTCCCACCGCCTGGCTGGAGACAGCCCGCTCCCGACTGACCAGCATTCCCGGTGATCCAGACGACCCGATGTGGCTACGCAGCGCCCTTCAGCCCCTCAGCCGCTTTGGACTGGCCCGCACTGACGTCAACGCCTGCCAAATCCATCGACTGACTCAGGCCATCGTCCGCACGGAGACCAGCTCTGATCTGGCTGTAGCGATTGGCGACGACGTCATTGCCGTCCTCATGGCAGCAAACCCGGGCGACCCACAATCCCCAGCTGAATGGTCGGTGTGGGCATCCCTTACTGCCCACCTCACCATTCCCCACGTTTCCACTGCGGTTATCGACCGACCCGAAATGCGTCCAACGCTTTCCAAGGCTGTCCATTTTCTCCTCAGCAGCGGTCAACCACGCGTCGCCTATGACCTTAGTGCGACGCTGCATCAGGTGTGGATTAACGCATTGGGGCCAGATCACCCTGACGTGCTCACCTGCGCACAGCGTGTGGGACATGCCAGCGCTGACCTTGGCGACTACGCCAAAGCCCGCTCAGTCATTGAGGACCTTGTTGCTCGTCGTCGCCGTATTTTGGGGGAGGACCATCCTGACACCCTTCAATCCGCCAACAACCTTGCCAACACCTTGCATGCCATGGGGGATTACGCGGAGGCTCGGCGGATGCAGGAGGAGGTCCTTGCTCGTCGTCGCCATGTTTTGGGGGAGGACCACCCCGGCACCCTCGAATCCGCCATGAACCTCGCCAACATGTTGGACGATTTGGGAGAGTACGCGGAGGCTCGGGCGATGCAGGACGACGCCCTCGCACGTTGTCGCCGGGTCTTGGGTGAGGACCATCCTGACACCCTCCAATCCGCCAGCAACCTCACCACCACCCTGAGCGCATTGGAGGAGTACGCGGAGGCTCGGCGGATGCAGGAGGACGTTCTCGCTCGTCGTCGCCGTATTTTGGGGGAGGACCACCCCAGCACTCTCACCTCCGCCAACAATCTCGGCAACTCCCTGCGCGAATTGGGGAAATGCGCGGAGGCTCGGGCGATGCAGGAAGATGTCGTTTTTCGTCGTCGTCGTGTTTTGGGGGAGGACCACCCTCACACCCTCGCCTCTGTCAGCAACCTCGCCACCACCTTGAACGCCATGGGGGAGCACGTGGGGGCTCGGCGGATGCAGGAGGACGTTCTCGCTCGTTGCCGTCGTGTTTTGGGGGAGGACCACCCCAACACCCTCTCCTCCGTCAGCAACCTCGCCACCACCTTGAACGCCATGGGGGAGCACGTGGAGGCTCGGCGGATGCAGGAGGACGTTCTCGCTCGTCGTCGCCGTATTTTGGGGGAGGACCACCCCAATACCCTCCTCTCTGCCAGTAACCTCGCCAAAACCCTGCGCGATCTCCGTCGTAACTCGGAGGCCGTTGAGCTCCTGAAGGACGTACATGCTCGCTGCCCTCGCGTCCTCGGCGAGAAGCACCCCGGCACTGCGCGTGTCACCCGGAGTCTCGCTGCTGCGCTGACGGCGATGGGCAGGACATATGAGGCCCAACAACTGACGGGCCGAAAGCTCGGCAAAAGCAGGCGCCGTTTCGGCCGCAAGCGGCGGTGACCTCGCGGGTGCCGGCGCTTACCGTGTGCAATGCAAGACCGCGCTCACACTGTGACCAGTTGCTAGAGCAGATACGACACGAAAGCGGATGTTCCCTGATGGTCTCAGCTCTCTGTGGGGCAGGCCTGGGGCAATGCACTCTGTGGCAGTTCAATCTGCTGGTCATGAGCAGGGGCGCGCGCAGACTGTAAATCTGCCGGCTCAGCCTTCCCAGGTTCGAATCCTGGCGCCGCCACACTGGGGAAGACCCCCTCCGATCAGGTCGTTGACCTGCTCAGAGGGGGTTTTTCGTTATGTCGAAGTCTGCCGGGCGTGGAGCGCGGCTATCGGCCGGACGGCATGCGCGCGTCAGATGGGCTGCCGCCTCTCGAAAGGGCATCCTCCTGACGCGATGTGAATGAAGTCGACTCCAACCACGCCGAGTGCGAGGGCAACCTCTACATCGACCCGCACCCGAGCCAGGAGCACGTCGACTCCGACAGCACCGCCACGACCTGGAAGGTCGGCGTCGCGCGGCGGCTGTGGAAGGCCGAGGGCGACCTCGAGACGGGGAACGGGAGACGACGTCCATGACCGCCCAGCTCAAGCGCGCGGCCAAGGCCACCACCAACGTCTCGCCGGAGCCGGTCACCAAGGGCAAGCGGGGGTCTTTCGCCTTCGCCGCGGGGCGTCAAATGCCCTGGTGTCCCGGAGGAACGGCTGGGCGCAACAGCGGACACAGATATCCACGGTGTTGAGTGCGGCTCGCGGAGGGACAGCACCGCCGACACCGCCCGGGCCGGGGCCGTGACGATGTGGCGGCCGAAGCCGTCGATTCCGTCAACCGGCAGCGCGCCCAGACTGATTGACCGCCTGTGCGGCTGCGGGCCTCGTCGCCGAGAACATCGCCGCCAACCCCGGAACACCCGCGTCCGCCGTCCGCACCTGGGCGACATTCCCCAGCGACGGACCACATCCGGACCCGCCGTCACCCACGCGGGGGCCGGCGTCGCGAAGCCTGCGCCGTCGGTCCATTCCGCAAGGGAAAGGAGGCAGGAGCAGCAAAAGAAAGGGCAAGGAGCCACCTGCTCCTCGCCACTTTCAACCTATAGCGCACGGGGGGCCTTGCGACAAGGCCCCCGGGGTGCCGCAGAATCCTCGGCCTGAAGCCGGAAACCGGCGAGAACCGGGGGATGTCGTGATCGAAGTGATCATCGTCGGCGGTGGTCCGACCGGGATGATGTTGGCCGGGGAGCTGCGGCTGCACGGCGTGCGGGTGCTCGTGCTGGAGAAGGAGGCGGAGCCGGCCCCCTACGTGCGTGCGCTCGGTCTGCACGTGCGCAGCATCGAGGTGCTGGACCAGCGCGGTCTGCTGGAGCGCTTCCTCGCTGAGGGCAGCAGGCACCCGGTCGGCGGCTTCGCCGGCCTCACCAAGCCGCCGCCCGGCAGGCTCGACACCGCACACGGGTACGTCCTCGGTATCCCGCAGCCCGTGACCGACCGTCTGCTGGCCGAGCACGCCGCCGAGCTCGGAGCCGAGATCCGGCGCGGCTGCGCGCTGGCCGGGCTGAGCCAGGACGGCGACGGTGTGACCGCCGAGCTGGCCGACGGCACGCGGCTGCGCTCCCGCTACCTCGTCGGCTGCGACGGCGGCCGCAGCACGGTGCGCACACTGCTCGGCGTCGGTTTCCCCGGTGAGCCCTCCAGGGTCGAGACGCTGCTGGGCGAGATGGAGCCGGCCGCGTCGCCGCAGGAGCTGGCGGCCGTGACGGCCGAAGTCCGCAAGAGGCAACTCCGGTTCGGCGCCATGCCCGTGCGGGACGGGGTGTACCGCGTCATCGTGCCCGCCGAGGGAGTGGCCGAGGACCGCACGGTTCCGCCGACCTTCGAGGAGTTCAAGCGGCAGCTGCGGAAGTTCGCCGGCACCGACTTCGGTGTGCACTCGCCGCGCTGGCTCTCCCGCTTCGGTGACGCCACCCGGCTGGCCGAGCGCTATCGCGTCGACCGGGTCCTGCTGGCCGGCGACGCCGCGCACATCCACCCGCCGACCGGCGGGCAGGGGCTCAACCTCGGTATCCAGGACGCGTTCAACCTCGGCTGGAAACTGGCCGCCGAACTGCGCGGCTGGGCCCCGGAAGGACTGCTGGACGGCTACCACACCGAACGCCACCCGGTGGCCGCCGCCGTGCTGGACCACACCCGTGCGCAGATGCACCTGTTGTCGCCCGAGCCGGGGCCGCGGGCCGTGCGCCGGCTGATGGGGGAACTGATGGACTTCGAGGAGGTGAACCGGTACCTGATCGAGAAGACCACCGCCATGGCCGTCCGCTACGACGTCGGCGAGGGTCACGAACTGCTCGGACGGCGGCTGCGCGACGTGGCGTTGCGGCGGGGCCGCCTCTACGAGCGGATGCGCGGTGGTCGCGGACTGCTGCTCGATCAGACCGGCGGACTGTCTCCGGCGGGCTGGGCGGACCGGGTCGACCACCTCGTCGACGTCAGTGACGAACTCGACGTGCCCGCGGTGCTGCTGCGACCGGACGGCCATGTGGCCTGGGCCGGTGACAACCAGCAGGACCTGCTCGACCGGCTGCCGAGGTGGTTCGGAAGGGCAACCGGCTGAGCGGCCCCGGTGGTCCGGCCGGGGCGGGGGTGTGCGAGGCGACCGTACGCTCCCGCCCGTCCTGACCGCCCCGGAGAGGGCGGTCGCCGCAGGGGAGAGGCGTGGCAGGGCCGCTTGCGCGGCACACTGGCTCCATGTCCTCCCGCCGCAGGATCTGCCCCGAGTGCCGCCGCGAGATCGCCGTCGTCGCGGGGCGGTACGCGCGCCACGACCCGCCCGGCGCCCGCGAGCACGGTGAACTCACCTCGTGTCCGGGCTCCCGCCGCCAGGCCCGCCCGGGCCCCGAGCAACCGTCCCTCGACGGCTACACGGTCCCGGACTTCCCCGGCCAACTGCCCCTGTTCTGAACCCGTCGAGCGGCCGGCCGCGAACCTCAGTTCCCAGCGACGGACTTCACCGCGACGGACACCGGTGCGGACCCGCTGATCAGTTCCAGGGTGAGTCCGGCCGTCGCCGAGGTGTCCACCAGCTCCGCCAGTACGGCGGCCACGTCGTCGCGCGGAATCGGGCCGCGGCCCGTCCGCGCCTCCAGGCGCACCAGACCGGTGCCGGCGTCGTCGGTGAGCTGACCGGGGCGCAGGATCGTCCAGTCCAGAGCGTCCAGCCCGCGTACATACGCGTCCGCCTCGCCCTTGGCGCGCAGGTACACGTCGAAGATCTCGTCGCCCTGGTGGCGCGGGTCGGCGCCCATGGACGACACGATCACGAACCGCCGTACGCCCGCCGCAACAGCAGCGTCGGCGAAGAGGACCGCCGCGGCCTTGTCCACCGTGTCCTTGCGGGTCGCCCCACTGCCCGGGCCCGCGCCCGCCGCGAAGACCGCGGCGTCGGCACCCCTCAGCCGCTCCGCGACCTCGTCCACGGACGCCGACTCCAGGTCGAGCACGACCGGTTCGGCACCGGCCTGTCGCAGATCGTCGGCCTGCTCGGGCTTGCGGATGATTCCCGCCACTTCGTCCCCGCGCGCGGCGAGCAGCCGCTCCAGCCGCAACGCGATCTGACCATGACCACCAGCAATGACAATGCGCATGCCTCCGACCGTACGCCCGGACGGCACCGCGCGCCGCGCGACACCGGCCCCGCTCCGCCACCGCTTACGGCACTTCGCCCCGCCCCTGCCGCGGCAGCCCCAGTTCCACCGAGGCCGCCGAACTGCAGTACTCCCGCACCGCGCTGGTCCGCGCCACCACGCGCCCCTGGTGCACGACGATCCGGCTGTACCCCAGGGACAGCACCCCCGACAGCCGGTCCCCGCGCACCGCGAGCAACTCGGCCGGAAAACCCGCCTCCACCCGCACCTCGGGCAGCCCCAGCACCGCCCGTGCCGAGGAACTCACCCCGTCGTACGCCTCCTCGGGCGACAGCCCGTAGCGCGAGGCCAGCAGGAAGGCCGCCTCCAGGGGATCACCGCGCCCCACCGGGTTGGACACGTCCCGCAGCGCCCCGCTCCCGGCGGCCACCCGCACCCCGGCCGCGCGCAGCAGCCGTACCGGGGCCGCCCCGCGCCGGTCGACACCGCCGCAGCCGCCCTGTGGCAGGCACACCACCGCCACCCCGGCCGCCGCGAGCTGGTCGGCGGTGCGCGAGGCCACGTCGGACGGCAGCCGGCCGAGGTCGCCGCACGGGCTGAGGGTCACCCCGGGGCGCAGTCCGCCGGCCATCGCCGCGAGCCGGGCCAGCCGGGCCGGATCCGCGGCGTCCGTGTGCAGGTCGACGGGGCAGCCGTGCTCGGAGGCCACCTCCAGGACGGCTTCCGCGTAGCCGGTCGGGTCCGGGTCCAGGTCCGGCCGCCCGCCCACCACCGAGGCGCCCATCTTCACCGCGTCCCGCAGCATCGCCAGCCCGTCCGCACCGGCCACCCCGGTCAGCACCCGGGGCATCGCCACCGTCGTCAGCTCCGCCAGCCCCCGCAGCGCCCGCCGCGCCCCCAACACGGCCGCCAGCGCGCCGAGCCCCTGGACGTCGCCCACGCGCACGTGCGCCCGCGTCGCCGTCGCCCCGTGCCCGAGCTGGAGCAGCGCGGCCTCGGTGGCCCGGCGCTGCACGTCCTGCGGCTCGTACGAGACGGGTCCTTCGGTGGCGGCCGACAGGGCGGTGTCGGCGTGGGCGTGCGGCTCGGCCGGGGCCGGCAGCAGCAGATAGCCGCTGAGGTCCACGCGCGCGCCGCACGCGCGCGGTGCGCCGGTTCCCAGACTGCCGGCCGTGCCGACCGCCTCGATGCGCCCGCCGCCCAGCCGCACGTCCACGGTCCGTCCGTCGGTGAGTCGCGCTCCGCTCAGCAGCAGCGACGACGGGTCGGCCGGACCCGGCGAGGACGACGGGGGTGGTGGCTGCGGCCGGCTGTCGGGCATCGCACTCCAGGGGCTCGGGCTGCGCGCGGGAGGACGCGTGATCACGCAGAGTGAGACGAGCCTAGGACGGCCTTTGGCCCGGGACGGGGAGGAGCGCAATAGTCGTACCGGCGTGGTCCGCTCTTGCGACGGGAGGCACTGACGAGGCTGCCGGGAGGACGGTCCGGGCGCCCGGGGTGGGTGCCTCGAAACGGATTTGGGCGAACGGCGGCCGAGCGTGTAATGTCTTCATCGCTCGCCCCAATAGCTCAGTCGGCAGAGCGTCTCCATGGTAAGGAGAAGGTCAACGGTTCGATTCCGTTTTGGGGCTCTGGTGTGACTGGTTCCCGTCGCGAGACGGGGTCCTGACACATCAAAGCGGTGTAGCTCAGTCGGTAGAGCAAGCGGCTCATAATCGCTGTGTCACCGGTTCAAGTCCGGTCACCGCTACTGACAGTAGCCGATTGCGGGGTCGGTCCTTCGATCGGCTACTCTTCTTGCGTTAAACAGTCCATCCGTTCGTCTTAGGAGCACTCACGTGGCTGCCACCGACGTCCGCCCGAAGATCACGCTGGCCTGCGTGGAGTGCAAGGAGCGGAACTACATCACCAAGAAGAACCGGCGTAACAACCCGGATCGCCTTGAGATGAAGAAGCACTGCCCGCGTTGCAATGCGCACACCGCGCACCGCGAAACGCGATAAAAACAGGCTCGTACACGAGGCCGTTCCCGAGATGATCGGGGGCGGCCTCGTGTCGTTGAGGGGCCCGTACCGGTCAGTAGAGCTACCAGGAGGTACCGAGCCATGGCGCTCGACCAGTCCTTCGTGGGGCGGACGTACCCGCCCACCGCGCCCTACGAGGTGGGCCGCGAGAAGATCCGTGAGTTCGCCGAGGCGGTCGGCGACGCCAACCCGGCGTACACGGACGCGGAGGCCGCCAAGGCACTCGGTCACCCCGACGTGATCGCCCCGCCGACCTTCGTCTTCGCGATCACCTTCAAGGCCGCGGGCGAGGTCGTCCAGGATCCGCGGCTCGGCCTGGACTACAGCCGCGTGGTGCACGGCGACCAGAAGTTCGCCTACCGCCGTCCGGTCCGCGCCGGCGACCGGCTCACGGTCACCTCGACGATCGAGGCGATCAAGTCCCTCGCGGGCAACGACATCGTCGACATCCGCGGTGAGGTGCACGACGAGGCCGGCGAGCACGTCGTGACCGCCTGGACCAAGCTCGTGGCCCGCGCGGCCGAGGGGGCGTGAGCGACATGACCGCGAAGATCTCCTACTCCGACGTCGAGGTCGGCACCGAACTGCCCGCCCAGACCTTCCCCGTGACCCGCGCGACCCTCGTCCGGTACGCGGGCGCCTCCGGCGACTTCAACCCGATCCACTGGAACGAGAAGTTCGCCAAGGAGGTCGGCCTGCCGGACGTCATCGCGCACGGCATGTTCACCATGGCCGAAGCGATCCGCGTGGTCACCGACTGGGCCGGCGACCCGGGTGCGGTCGTCGAGTACGGCGTCCGCTTCACCAAGCCGGTCGTCGTCCCGAACGACGATCAGGGAGCCGTGATCGAGGTCGCCGGCAAGGTCGCCGCCAAGCTCGACGACAACACCGTCCGCGTGGACCTGACCGCGACCAGCGCCGGGCAGAAGGTGCTGGGCATGTCCAGGGCGGTCGTCCGACTGGCCTGAGGCCGGCCGCGACACGGTGTAGGGGGCGCTCTCCACTACGGGGCGCCCCTTACACGTAGGGCGCCCGGAGCCGCGCTTGACATGGTTAGTGATTGAGCACTAACTTGTGGGCATGGCAAGGATGAGCGCGGAGGAGCGGCGCGAAAGCGTGATCCGGGCGGCGACGACCGAGTTCGCCCGCGGCGGTTACCACGGCACCTCCACCGAGGCGATCGCCCGCCGGGTCGGCGTCTCACAGCCGTACCTCTTCCGGCTGTTCCCGGGCAAGAAGGCGATCTTCCTGGCGGCGGCGCAGCGCTGTGTCGAGGATTCCATCCGTACCTTCGAGGAGGCCGCTGAGGGCCTGGAGGGCGAAGCGGCGCAGCATGCCATGGCGAACGCGTACACCAGGGTCATCGCGGAACGGCCCGAACGGCTGATGATGCAGATGCAGATGTACGTCGCCGTGGCGGCCGCCGAGCAGGAGGGTGACCGCGAGTTCGGTGAGTCGGTCCGGGCCGGCTGGATGCGGCTGTGGGACACCGTCCACGTGCCGCTGGGCGCCGACGCCAAAGAGACGACGACCTTCCTGGCGTACGGAATGCTCATCAACTGCCTGCTGGGAATGGGCTTTCCTCCCGAGCACCGCGTCTGGGAGGGCCTGTACCCGTCGGCGAAGCTCACGGGCCGGCTGGAGGCGTGACGGGGGAAGGGTGCATCGACGCGCCTTTCCATGCCCGACAAGGTTAGTGATTAATGACTAATTGCTCGGCGAATCACCTCTCTGGGGGAGAGATGTCACAGCGGACCGCACATCGCGGGGGAGCCGCCTGGGCCCTCGTCATCACCAGCGTCGCCGGATTCATGGCGGCCCTCGACAACCTCGTCGTCACCACCGCCCTGCCCTCCATCCGCGAGGACCTCGGCGGAGGACTGCACGACCTGGAATGGACCGTGAGCGCCTACACGCTCACCTTCGCCGTCCTGCTGATGTTCGGCGCCGCCCTCGGCGACCGCTTCGGCCGCCGCCGGCTGTTCATCGCCGGAATCACCGTCTTCACCGGCGCCTCCGCCGCGGCCGCCATGGCACCCGGCATCGACTCCCTCATCGCCGCCCGCGCGGTCCAGGGCGCCGGCGCGGCCGTGATGATGCCGCTGACGCTCACCCTGCTCACCGCCGCCGTGCCCGTCGCCAAGCGCGGCATGGCCTACGGCATCTGGGGCGCTGTCAACGGACTCGCCGTGGCCTCCGGGCCGCTCGTCGGCGGCACCCTGACCGAACACATCTCCTGGCAGTGGATCTTCTGGCTGAACGTCCCGCTGGGCCTGGTCCTGCTGCCGCTCGCCCGGTTGCGACTCGCCGAGTCCCACGGCACCGGAGCCCCGCTCGACGTCCCCGGCACCCTGCTCGCCAGCGGCGGCCTCTTCGGCATCGTCTACGGCCTGGTCCGCGGCCCGGCCGACGGCTGGACCTCCTCCCTCGTCCTGACGGCCCTGTTCGCGGGGTCGGCCCTGCTCGCCGGGTTCGTCCTCTACAGCACCCGCGCCAAGAACCCCATGCTCCCGATGCGGTTGTTCCGCTCCCGGGCCTTCGCCGGCATCAACGCGGCGAGCCTGCTGATGTTCCTCGGCATGTTCGGCTCGATATTCCTGCTCAGCCAGTACATGCAGGGCGTCCTCGGCTACTCGCCCACCGAGGCGGGCCTCAGGATGCTGCCCTGGACCGGCATGCCGATGCTCGTCGCCCCCGTCGCCGGCATCCTGGCCGACCGCATCGGCGGCCGCCCGGTCGTCGCCGCGGGCCTCTTCCTGCTGGCCCTGGGCCTCGGCTGCATGGCGGTGGTCGCCACGGCCGACGCCTCCTACACCGCCCAGCTGCCCGCCCTGATCATCAGCGGCATCGGCATGGCGCTGTTCTTCGCCCCCGCCTCGCACCTGGTGATGTCCAGCGTGCGACCCTCGGAGCAGGGCATCGCCTCCGGCGCCAACAACGCCCTGCGCGAGGTCGGCGGGGCGCTCGGCATCGCCGTCATGGCGTCGATCTTCGCGGCCCAGGGCGGCTACGAGACCGGCCAGACCTTCGTCGACGGCATGCGGCCGGCCCTCGTGACCGGCTCCGCGGTGGTCGCCCTCGCGGGCATCGCGGCCCTGCTGACACCGACCCGGCGGCACCCGGAACCGCAGGCGCGGACAGCCGAACCCGCACCGGCGCCGGAGACAGTCTCCCCCTGACCCCGACGAACCCGAGCAAGGAGAAGCGGCCATGCCCACCCTTCCCTGGACCGTCCCGAACACCCCGCCCCGCGACACCGAGGTGCACGTCTTCGCCTCCCGCTTCGAGACCCGCACCCTGTGGGGCGCCCTCAGGTTCCTCGCCGGTACGCCCGCCGTCTGGCGGCAGATCCGCCGCAGCCCCGGCGCCTACGGGGCGACCCTGAAGGCGCGGCCCCTGAAGCGGACCTTCTGGACCCTGTCGGCCTGGGAGTCCGAGGACGCGCTCCACGCCTTCGTCCGCGCCGGTGCCCACGGCCCCGCCTCCCGGGGCCTGGCCCCGCAGATGAGGGACTCGGCCTTCACCACCTGGCAGGTGAACAGCGAGGACCTCCCGCTCTCCTGGCCGGAGGCACTCCACCGACTGCCCGACCCTGTCAGTGCCGTCTCGTAGTCTTGAGCCCGTGCAGGAACTCCACGACGCCCCCCTCGCCCCGTTGACGACCTTCCGCCTGGGCGGCCCCGCGACCCGGCTGGTCACCGCGACCACGGACGACGAGGTGATCGCCGCCGTCCGCGAAGCCGACGAGGCGGGCACCCCGCTGCTGCTCATCGGCGGCGGCTCGAACCTGGTCATCGGCGACAAGGGCTTCGAGGGCACCGCCCTCGTCATCGCCACCAAGGGCTTCTCCCTCGACGGCACCACGCTGGAGCTGGCCGCGGGCGAGGTCTGGACCGACGCCGTCGCGCGCACGGTCGAGGCGGGTCTGGCCGGCATCGAATGCCTGGCCGGCATCCCCGGCTCGGCGGGCGCGACACCGATCCAGAACGTCGGGGCCTACGGCCAGGAGGTGTCCTCGACGATCACCGAGGTCGTCGCCTATGACCGCCGCACCGGCGAGACGGTCACCCTGGCCAACGAGGACTGCGCCTTCTCCTACCGCCACAGCCGCTTCAAGTCCGACCCCGAGCGCTACGTCGTCCTGCGTGTCCGCTTGCGCCTGGAGGACGCCGAGGGCCTCTCCGCACCCCTCCGGTACGCCGAGACGGCCCGAGTGCTCGGCGTGGAAGCGGGCGACCGCGTCCCCCTCGCCTCGGCCCGCGACACCGTGCTGAAGCTGCGCGCCGGCAAGGGCATGGTCCTGGACCCCGAGGACCACGACACCTGGTCGGCCGGGTCCTTCTTCACCAACCCGATCCTCACGGACACGGACTTCGCGACGTTCCGGGCACGCGTGCGCGAGCGGCTCGGCGACGGGGTGGAGCCGCCCGCGTACCCGGCCGGCGAGGGCCGCACCAAGACCTCAGCGGCCTGGCTGATCGACAAGGCGGGCTTCACCAAGGGCTACGGCGACGGCCCCGCCCGCATCTCCACGAAGCACACCCTGGCCCTCACCAACCGGGGCAGCGCCACGACGGAGGAACTCCTCGCCCTCGCCCGCGAGGTCGTGACCGGCGTCCAGGAGACCTTCGGCATCACCCTGGTCAACGAGCCCGTGACGGTGGGGGTCAGCCTGTAGCCCCCGGCGGCGCGGGGTGCTTCCCCCAAGCTCTTCGAGCAGTGGGACCCCCATCGCCCCTAGCGGCACGCATATCCGCAGCGGGGGCGGCCCGCGCCCGCGTACGGCGAGAAGGGGCCGTGTCGGGGGGTGTCCGCCCGCAGCGGTTGGCGCGTCAACGCGAGTGAGTCGGCGTCCGACCCCATCGCGCCGTTCCGAGGACGGACACCCCCCGGCGCGGCCCCGACCCACACCCCGCGCCAGGCGAAGGCGGCACCCCCACCCGGCGTGAGGCGCGGAGGCGCACCGCCCCACCTGGCGTGAGGCGAAACGGAAGCGCACCACTCCCACCCGGCGTGAGGCGCGGAGACGCACCGCCCCACCCGGCGTGAGGCGCGGAGACGCACCGCCCCACCCGGCGTGAGGCGAAACGGAAGCGCACCACTCCCACCCGGCGTGAGGCGCGGAGACGCACCGCCCCACCCGGCGTGAGGCGCGGAGACGCACCGCCCCACCCGGCGTGAGGCGAAACGGAAGCGCACCACTCCCACCCGGCGTGAGGCGCGGAGACGCACCGCCCCACCCGGCGTGAGGCGAAGGCGAAGCGGAAACCCACACCCCCACCCGGCGTGAGGCGAAGGCGAAGCGGAAACCCACACCCCCACCCGGCCCCAAGCGCAGACGCGACCTACGCAGCCAGCCAGTCGTCCACCCCCGCCAGCAGCTTCGTCTTCACATCCTCCGGCGCCGCCGACCCCCGCACCGACTGCCGGGCCACCTCCGCCAGCTCCGCATCCGTGAACCCGTGATACCGCCGCGCGATCTCGTACTGCGCGGCGAGACGTGACCCGAACAGCAGGGGATCGTCCGCACCCAGCGCCAACGGCACGCCCGCCTCGAACAGGGTCCGCAGCGGCACGTCCTCCGGCTTCTCGTACACCCCCAGTGCCACGTTCGACGCCGGACACACCTCGCACGTCACCTGCCGGTCCGCCAACCGCTTCAGCAGCCGCGGATCCTCCGCCGCCCGCACCCCGTGCCCCACCCGGTTCGCCCCCAGGTCGTCCAGGCAGTCCCGCACCGAGGACGGACCCGCCAGCTCGCCCCCGTGCGGCGCCGACAGCAGTCCGGCCTCCCGCGCGATCGCGAACGCCCGGTCGAAGTCCCGCGCCATCCCCCGCCGCTCGTCGTTCGACAGCCCGAAGCCGACCACACCCCGGTCGGCGTACCGCGTCGCCAGCCGCGCCAGCGTCCGCGCGTCCAGCGGGTGCTTCATCCGGTTCGCCGCGACCAGCACCCGCATCCCGAGCCCGGTCTCCCGCGACGTCGTCTCCACCGCGTCCAGGATGATCTCCAGCGCCGGGATCAGCCCGCCCAGCCGCGGCGCGTACGACGTCGGGTCGACCTGGATCTCCAGCCAGCCCGACCCGTCCCGCACGTCCTCCTCCGCGGCCTCCCGCACCAGCCGCTGGATGTCCTCCGGCGCCCGCAGACACGAGCGGGCCGCGTCGTACAGCCGCTGAAAGCGGAACCAGCCCCGTTCGTCCGTTGCGCGCAGGCTCGGCGGTTCCCCGCTGGTCAGCGCCTCACTCAGCGCGTCGGGCAGCCGGACGCCGTGTTTGTCGGCCAGTTCCAGCACCGTCGAGGGCCGCATCGACCCGGTGAAGTGCAGGTGCAGATGGGCTTTCGGCAGCTCAGAGACATCACGTACACGCTCCATCCCAGGATCCTGCCGTACGTCCCGGCCGTCCCGGTAGCCGTTTCCCCTTTCGTGGTCTTGCTCGCACAAACAAATGGGGCACATACCGAAAACGGCATGTGCCCCAAGCCGGAGGACCGGCGAAGCGGACGTCAGTCCCGCGCCTCCGCCAGCAGCTTCTGGATCCGCGAGACACCCTCGACCAGATCCTCGTCACCCAGCGCGTACGACAGCCGCAGGTAGCCCGGCGTGCCGAAGGCCTCACCCGGTACGACCGCGACCTCGGACTCCTCCAGGATCAGCGCGGCCAGCTCGACGGTGTCCTTGGGCCGCCTGCCCCGGATCTCCTTGCCGACCAGCTCCTTCACCGACGGGTACGCGTAGAAGGCGCCCTCCGGCTCCGGGCACACCACGCCGTCGATCTCGTTCAGCATCCGCACGATGGTCTTGCGGCGCCGGTCGAACGCCTCGCGCATCGTCGCGACGGCGTCCAGGTCACCGGAGACGGCGGCCAGCGCGGCGGCCTGGGCGACGTTGGACACGTTCGACGTGGCGTGCGACTGCAGGTTCGTCGCGGCCTTGACGACGTCCTTCGGGCCGATGATCCACCCCACGCGCCAGCCGGTCATGGCGTACGTCTTCGCGACACCGTTGACCACGACGCACTTGTCGCGCAGCTCGGGCAGCACCGCCGGCAGCGACACGGCGGAGGCGTCGCCGTAGACCAGGTGCTCGTAGATCTCGTCGGTCAGCACCCACAGGCCGTGCTCGACGGCCCAGTGGCCGATGGCCTCGGTCTCGTGCTCGCTGTAGACCGCGCCGGTCGGGTTCGACGGCGAGACGAAGAGGACGACCTTCGTCTTCTCGGTGCGGGCCGCCTCCAGCTGCTCGACGGTCACCCGGTACCCGGTCGTCTCGTCGGCGACGACCTCCACCGGGACACCCCCGGCCAGCCGGATCGACTCCGGGTACGTCGTCCAGTACGGCGCGGGCACGATGACCTCGTCGCCCGGGTCGAGGATCGCGGCGAAGGCCTCGTAGATGGCCTGCTTGCCGCCGTTGGTGACCAGGATCTGGGAGACGTCCGGCTCGTAGCCGGAGTCGCGCAGCGTCTTCGCGGCGATCGCGGCCTTCAGCTCGGGCAGGCCGCCGGCCGGCGTGTAGCGGTGGAACTTCGGGTTCTTGCAGGCCTCGATCGCGGCCTCGACGATGTAGTCCGGGGTCGGGAAGTCGGGTTCACCGGCGCCGAAGCCGATCACCGGCCGCCCTGCGGCCTTGAGGGCCTTGGCCTTGGCGTCCACGGCGAGGGTGGCGGACTCGGAGATCGCGCCGACTCGGGCGGAGACCCGGCGCTCGGTGGGAGGGGTTGCAGCGCTCATGGGCCCCATCGTTTCAGACCGGAAACGTGCGCGGCACGGGGGTTTCACAGACTGAACAACGTCGGGCAAACCCGTGAACAACAGTGCGGATCGCCTGCACTGCCTGGGCGATCTTCGCAGGATTCCCGTCAGCCCGGCCCTCGCTCCCCAGGCGATCTTCCGCCAACGTGCCCTGCGCCGCGCCCATTCTGTTCGACGACCGGCCGCCGAGCACGTACACTCTCACCTCGTTGGCCTTCAGCAGGCCGCGCCCGTCCGGTGCACACCAAGCATCCGGATGAATGCGGTACGTTGGGGGACACACAAAGGGTCGTAGCTCAATTGGTAGAGCACTGGTCTCCAAAACCAGCGGTTGGGGGTTCAAGTCCCTCCGGCCCTGCTACACACTCCATCGCCAGGATGTGTGCGCATGTACGTACAGCAATGCACCGCCGTGCGGCTCAGACCGGGCGCGGCACGGCCACGACCCGGAATCAGGTGAGGACGAGTGACGGACGCCGTGGGCTCCATCGACATGCCTGATGCCCAGGACGAGGCGCCGGAGTCCAAGAAGGGCCGCAAGGGCGGCAAGCGCGGAAAGAAGGGCCCGCTGAAGCGGCTCGCCCTCTTCTATCGCCAGATCGTCGCGGAGCTGCGCAAGGTCGTCTGGCCGACCCGCAACCAGCTGACGACCTACACGACCGTGGTGATCATCTTCGTCGTCATCATGATCGGCCTGGTCACCGTGATTGACTATGGGCTCAGCAACGCCGCGAAGTACGTGTTCGGCTGAGCAGTCCGCGAAGAGCGCCGAGGTACCCGGCGCTCCTTTCGCATGTTCCACCCCTATGTATCCAGGAAGAAGCAGCCACCGTGTCTGACCCGAACGTGAACGACGCCATCGAGCCTGTCGAGTCCGTCGAGGACGAGCTCGACACCGTCGAGGGCGCGGACAGCGAGGACACCGAGGCCTCCGCCGAGGTCGAGGCTGCCGACGCCGTCGCGGACGACGCCGCCGAGGCGGAGACCGAGGACGACGAAGAGGCCGCGGAAGAACTCGAGGAAGAGCCCGAGGACGACCGCGACCCGATCGAGAAGCTCCGTGAGGAACTGCGGGTCCTGCCCGGCGAGTGGTACGTCATCCACACCTACGCCGGCTACGAGAACCGCGTGAAGACCAACCTGGAGCAGCGCGCCGTCTCGCTGAACGTCGAGGACTACATCTTCCAGGCCGAGGTGCCGCAGGAAGAGGTCGTCCAGATCAAGAACGGCGACCGCAAGACGATCAAGCAGAACAAGCTTCCGGGCTACGTCCTCGTCCGCATGGACCTGACGAACGAGTCCTGGGGCGTCGTCCGCAACACCCCCGGCGTCACCGGCTTCGTGGGCAACGCCTACGACCCGTACCCGCTGACCCTGGACGAGATCGTCAAGATGCTCGCCCCCGAGGCCGAGGAGAAGGCCGCCCGCGAGGCCGCCGAGGCCGAGGGCAAGCCGGCTCCGCAGCGCAAGGTCGAGGTCCAGGTGCTGGACTTCGAGGTGGGCGACTCGGTCACCGTCACCGACGGCCCGTTCGCCACGCTGCAGGCGACCATCAACGAGATCAACCCGGACTCGAAGAAGGTCAAGGGTCTCGTGGAGATCTTCGGCCGCGAGACGCCGGTCGAGCTCTCCTTCGACCAGATCCAGAAGAACTAACCGCTTCTGGACGCACCGCTTCCGAACAGGTCAGGCGATCGCTGAGCGGCCGCCTGACCTGCTCGGTTTTTGGCCGCACATGGATACCCGTTATCGTTGTGCGGTATGCCTCCATCCGGATGATCCGGTTCGGAGGCTGAAAAAACTCTCACTAGGACCCGGAGAGAGCACATGCCTCCCAAGAAGAAGAAGGTCACGGGGCTCATCAAGCTCCAGATCCAGGCCGGTGCCGCCAACCCGGCTCCGCCGGTCGGCCCCGCGCTGGGTCAGCACGGCGTGAACATCATGGAGTTCTGCAAGGCCTACAACGCCGCGACCGAGTCGCAGCGTGGCTGGGTGATCCCGGTGGAGATCACGGTCTACGAAGACCGTTCCTTCACCTTCATCACCAAGACGCCGCCGGCCGCGAAGATGATCCTGAAGGCCGCCGGCATCGAGAAGGGCTCGGGCGAGCCGCACAAGACCAAGGTCGCGAAGATCACGCGTGACCAGGTCCGCGAGATCGCCACGACCAAGATGCCCGACCTGAACGCCAACGACCTGGACGCCGCCGAGAAGATCATCGCCGGCACCGCCCGTTCCATGGGCGTCACGGTCGAGGGCTGAGCCCCAACCCCATCAGCAGAAGTGGCAGGGCCTGCTCGGCCCGGACCACGACTCCTAAGAATCCACAGGAGCAGTAGTGAGCAAGCGCAGCAAGTCCCTTCGCGCTGCGGACGCCAAGGTCGACCGGGAGAAGCTCTACGCCCCGCTCGAGGCCGTCCGTCTCGCCAAGGAGACCTCCACGACCAAGTTCGACGGCACCGTCGAGGTCGCCTTCCGTCTGGGTGTCGACCCGCGCAAGGCCGACCAGATGGTCCGTGGCACCGTGAACCTCCCGCACGGCACCGGTAAGACCGCCCGGGTCCTGGTCTTCGCGACCGGTGACCGTGCCGAGGCCGCTCGTGCCGCGGGCGCCGACATCGTCGGCGCCGACGAGCTCATCGACGAGGTGTCGAAGGGCCGTCTGGACTTCGACGCCGTCGTCGCCACCCCGGACCTCATGGGCAAGGTCGGCCGCCTCGGCCGTGTGCTCGGTCCGCGTGGTCTGATGCCGAACCCGAAGACCGGCACCGTCACCCCCGACGTCACCAAGGCCGTGACCGAGATCAAGGGTGGCAAGATCGAGTTCCGCGTCGACAAGCACTCGAACCTGCACTTCATCATCGGCAAGACGTCGTTCGACGACACCAAGCTGGTGGAGAACTACGGCGCGGCGCTGGAGGAGATCCTCCGTCTGAAGCCGTCCGCCGCCAAGGGTCGCTACATCAAGAAGGCCGCCATCAGCACCACGATGGGCCCCGGCATTCCGGTCGACTCCAACCGCACCCGCAACCTCCTCGTCGAGGAGGACCCGGCTGCGGTCTGAGCCTGACGGCTCACCCAACCGGTCACGGGCCCCGCACCTCTCACAGGTGCGGGGCCCGTTCCCTTTTCCGGTGCGTACGCCGGTGGCCTGGGTTAACGTGCGGGAACCGGATGCGAACGGGGGACGTATGCAGGGCACGACCGTGCACCGTGTGGGCCTGGTGCTCGCGGCGACCGCGTTGACGGGAGTGGCCGCCTGCACCTCTCAGGACTCCTCCGACGGCCCCGGCCACGACGACCGTGCCGGGCGCGGCCGGTCCCCGGCGGCCCTGCGCGCGGCCGAACGAGCCACCGAGCAGGCCGAGTCCGCCCGGGTCGAGTCCACGACGACTATGGGCTCCCTGATGTCCATGACCGCCGCCGGCACCCTCGGCTGGAGCGACGGCATCACCGGTACCCTCACCATCACCTACACCGGCGGCACCATGGCCGACACCATGCGCCGACTGGGCAGCACCTCGATGGAGGCCCGGTACCTGCCCGACGCGTACTACGCGCGGATGGGCGAGAAGTACGCCGAGAAGGCCGGCGGCAAGCACTGGATCCGGTACGCGTACGAGGACCTCGAAGCCCTCACCGGCGGCTCCGGCGGCCGGCTCGGCGACCAGATGCGCAGGACGACGCCCAACCAGTCCGTGAAGCTCCTGCTGTCCTCCGGCGACGTCAGGAAGGTCGGTGAGGAGACCGTCCGCGGCCGGACCGCCACGCACTGGTCCGGCACCGTGGCGGCGGCCGATGTCGCCGACGCCGGCCTGAGGAAGCAGCTCACCGAGGCCGGTGTCACCACCGAGACCGTCGACATCTGGATCGACGAGCGGAATTTGCTGGTCAAGAAGGTGGAGAAGGCGCGGACGGCCACGGGCCCGATGACCCAGACCGCGCACTACACCGACTACGGCGTGAGCGTCCGGGCCGAGCGGCCGCCGCAGTCCGACACCGGGGACTTCGAGGACCTCATGCGCACGCAGTCCGCTGCGCCCTGACCCGCCCATTATTCGAATAGATCGCTTGTGCGCCTGTGGGATAGGCTCGCGGCCTTGCTGTGAAGCAAGCATGTATTCCTTGGGGGGAATCCGATGAAGAAGTCCAAACCTGCCGTCGGCCTGGGCGCGCTGCTTCTCGCCGCCGGTGCCGTCGGCTGCGGTGCCGAGAAGTCGCCGGAGATGACGCCCGCGGCGGCCGTCGCCAAGGCGGCGAAGAACACGGAGGACATCACGTCCCTCCAGTACCGCATGAAGGGCTCGGTTCCCGAGTCCGGCCGCGTCGAGGGCGAGGCGTCCATGCGCCTGAAGCCCACGATCGCCATGAGCATGAAGATGAAGGCGCCCGACCAGGGCGCGGAGAGCGTGGAGATCCGTCTCGTCGACAAGGCCATGTACCTCGGTGGGGGAGCCGAGATGGCCAAGGAGATGGACGGCAAGCGCTGGCTGAAGTTCGACCTGTCCGGCTCCGACGCCGCCAAGGACCTGGACAGGATGGGGTCCACGAGCCAGGCCGAGCAGAACCCGGCGGCGCAGTCCACCTTCCTCACCGGCGCCAAGGACGTGAAGAAGGTCGGCAGCGAGAAGGTCGACGGCGTCGAGACCACCCGCTACTCGGGCACGGTCACCCTCGACGACCTGCGCGCCTCGCTGAAGGACGACAAGGCGGAGACGCGCGAGCAGCGCGAGAAGAGCATCAAGCAGTACGAGAAGCTCGGCGTCGACAAGTTCACGATGGACATGTGGGTCGACGGCGAGGACCACACCAAGCAGTTCCGCATGAAGGGCCAGGCCGACAAGGGCCCGCTCGACATGACGATCACCTTCCTCGACTACAACGAGCCGGTCACCGTGACGGCCCCGCCGGCCAAGGACGTCGCGGACCTGGGTGAGATGTTCAAGGAGCTGGAGCAGGGCTGAACCGCCCCGCGCTGATCAGCCGTACGGGCGGATTTGCTTGACGGCGATCCGTTCCCGTACTCTCCTACAGAAGCCAAAGACCGCTGGTCGTTACCGCGCGCTCATCAGAGGGTGCGGTGGCCGAAGGATCCGCTGAACGGCGGACGACCCGCGCAGGTGACACTGGAGAAGCTCCCGGAATCCGCCGCCTCGTGCGTGCGTGAAGTCGGTCGAGCTACGCCCCGTGCGCTTGCGCCGGGGCGTTTCGTTTTCCCCAGTCCTCCTTCGGGTCCGCGCGGTCCGAATCACCCGGAAGGAGGCCGAGGCTCATGGCGAGGCCAGACAAGGTCGATGCCGTCGAGGAGATGCGGGAGAAGTTCCGCAACTCCAACGCCGCCGTCGTTACCGCGTACACCGGTCTCACCGTCGCGCAGCTCCAGCAGCTGCGTCGTTCACTCGGTGAGAACGCTCAGTACCGTGTGGCGAAGAACACGCTGACCAAGATTGCGGCCAACGAGGCCGGGATCACGACGCTGGACGACCTCTTTGCGGGTTCGTCGGCCGTCGCCTTCGTGACCGGTGACCCGGTCGAGGCGGCGAAGGGTCTCCGTGACTTCGCCAAGGACAACCCCAGTCTCGTCATCAAGGGCGGCGTCCTTGACGGCAAGGCGATGTCCGCCGATGAGATCAAGAAGCTTGCGGACCTCGAGTCCCGCGAGGTTCTGCTCTCCAAGCTGGCGGGTGCCTTCAAGGGCAAGCAGTCCCAGACTGCTCAGCTCTTCCAGGCGCTTCCCTCGAAGCTCGTCCGCACCGTGGACGCGCTCCGTGCCAAGCAGGACGAGCAGGGCGGTGCCGAGTAACTCGGCTCGCATCCCGGCCGCCGCTGCCTGAACGCGGCGACCGTCGCGGGCCACACGTACGCCCGCCTCACATGTACATCCGGCACCTGCCGAATTAGTGGAAGGACCGCCATCATGGCGAAGCTCAGCCAGGAAGACCTGCTCGCGCAGTTCGAGGAGATGACCCTCATCGAGCTCTCCGAGTTCGTGAAGGCGTTCGAGGAGAAGTTCGACGTCACCGCCGCCGCGGCCGTCGCCGTCGCCGGTCCGGCCGGTCCGGCCGCCCCGGCCGAGGCCGAGGCCGAGCAGGACGAGTTCGACGTCATCCTCACCGGTGCCGGCGACAAGAAGATCCAGGTCATCAAGGTCGTGCGTGAGCTGACCTCCCTGGGCCTGAAGGAGGCCAAGGACCTCGTGGACGGCGCCCCGAAGCCCGTTCTCGAGAAGGTCGCCAAGGACGCCGCCGAGAAGGCCGCCGAGTCCCTCAAGGGCGCCGGCGCCTCCGTCGAGGTCAAGTAAGACCCTCGGATCCGTCCGGATCCACAACACGTCCGGCCGGACGTGTAACGCGTAAGCGCGGAAGAGCGATCATCCATCCGGGTGGTCGCTCTTCGGCGTTCTCGGGGGCCGGCCGCGGTTGCCTTGAACCCTTTGTGACGGGGGGTATGGTGATCTTCGTCGTGTCTCCGGGCGGCTCCGGATCGGGCAGGGGGGCCTTGACGAACCGCACGCAGCGCGCAATTCTCAGGACGCGTCGTCACAGGATCCGAATCCGAGGCATGGATCGGCGACGAAGAGGGCAGTATCAACGTGCGTTGAGGGCAGCGCCGTGTCGCAGGAGTGGAACAACGAGGGTGAACACGGGTTTCACGACCCGCACTGGACATCAGTGGGCCAAGTGGCTACACTGACCCTTTGCGCTGCCTGTTAGCTGTCCCCTGCCCGTCACCAGGGGTCTGCCCTCGCTCGAGCATCGACGACAAGACTTGTTGACCTGGCCTTTCGGCCGGATCCACGCGGCTTGTCTCCGTGTACGGGAGAGGGGCCGGTACGCGCGTAGTGAGTCCGAGCCCTCGGAAGGACCCCCTCTTGGCCGCCTCGCGCAACGCCTCGACCGCGAATACGAACAACGCCGCCAGCACTGCCCCGCTGCGCATCTCTTTTGCAAAGATCAAGGAGCCTCTCGAGGTTCCGAACCTGCTCGCGCTGCAGACCGAGAGCTTCGACTGGCTCCTCGGTAACACCGCCTGGCAGAGTCGGGTCGAGGAGGCTCTCGAGAACGGTCAGGACGTCCCCACCAAGTCCGGGCTCGAGGAGATCTTCGAGGAGATCTCCCCGATCGAGGACTTCAGCGGGTCGATGTCGCTGACCTTCCGCGACCACCGCTTCGAGCCGCCGAAGAACTCCATCGACGAGTGCAAGGACCGCGACTTCACGTACGCGGCCCCCCTCTTCGTCACCGCCGAGTTCACGAACAACGAGACCGGTGAGATCAAGTCCCAGACGGTCTTCATGGGCGATTTCCCGCTCATGACGAACAAGGGCACCTTCGTCATCAACGGCACCGAGCGTGTCGTGGTGTCGCAGCTCGTCCGTTCGCCCGGTGTCTACTTCGACTCCTCCATCGACAAGACGTCCGACAAGGACATCTTCTCCGCGAAGATCATCCCGTCCCGGGGTGCCTGGCTGGAGATGGAGATCGACAAGCGCGACATGGTCGGTGTCCGCATCGACCGCAAGCGCAAGCAGTCCGTCACCGTCCTGCTCAAGGCGCTCGGCTGGACCACCGAGCAGATCCTCGAGGAGTTCGGCGAGTACGAGTCGATGCGCGCCACCCTGGAGAAGGACCACACCCAGGGCCAGGACGACGCGCTGCTCGACATCTACCGCAAGCTGCGTCCGGGCGAGCCCCCCACGCGTGAGGCCGCGCAGACGCTGCTGGAGAACCTGTACTTCAACCCCAAGCGCTACGACCTGGCCAAGGTCGGCCGCTACAAGGTCAACAAGAAGCTGGGTGCGGACGCTCCGCTGGACGCGGGCATCCTGACCGTCGAGGACATCATCTCGACGATCAAGTACCTGGTGAAGCTGCACGCGGGCGAGACCGAGACGGTCGGCGACAGTGGTACGAACATCGTCGTCGAGACCGACGACATCGACCACTTCGGCAACCGCCGCCTGCGCAGCGTCGGCGAGCTCATCCAGAACCAGGTCCGCACGGGTCTGGCGCGTATGGAGCGTGTCGTCCGCGAGCGGATGACGACCCAGGACGTCGAGGCGATCACGCCGCAGACCCTGATCAACATCCGGCCGGTCGTCGCCTCCATCAAGGAGTTCTTCGGCACCAGCCAGCTGTCGCAGTTCATGGACCAGAACAACCCGCTGTCGGGTCTCACCCACAAGCGCCGCCTGTCGGCTCTCGGCCCGGGTGGTCTCTCCCGTGAGCGGGCCGGCTTCGAGGTCCGTGACGTGCACCCCTCGCACTACGGCCGCATGTGCCCGATCGAGACGCCCGAAGGCCCGAACATCGGTCTGATCGGCTCGCTCGCCTCCTACGGCCGGGTCAACGCGTTCGGTTTCGTGGAGACCCCGTACCGCAAGGTGTTCGAGGGCCAGGTCACCGACGAGGTCGACTACCTGACCGCCGACGAGGAGGACCGCTTCGTCATCGCGCAGGCCAACGCGCAGCTGACGGACGACCTCCGCTTCGCCGAGGCCCGGGTGCTGGTCCGCCGCAAGGGCGGCGAGGTCGACTACGTCACCGGCGAGGACGTGGACTACATGGACGTCTCGCCGCGCCAGATGGTGTCGGTCGCGACCGCCATGATCCCGTTCCTCGAGCACGACGACGCCAACCGTGCCCTCATGGGCGCGAACATGATGCGTCAGGCCGTGCCGCTGATTAAGTCCGAGGCCCCGCTCGTCGGCACCGGCATGGAGTACCGCTCCGCGGTCGACGCCGGCGACGTGGTCAAGGCCGAGAAGCCCGGTGTGGTCCAGGAGGTCTCCGCGGACTACATCACCACCGCCAACGACGACGGCACGTACATCACGTACCGCCTGGCCAAGTTCGCCCGCTCCAACCAGGGCACCTCGGTCAACCAGAAGGTCATCGTCAACGAGGGCGACCGGATCATCGAGGGCCAGGTCCTGGCCGACGGTCCGGCCACCCAGAACGGCGAGATGGCGCTCGGCAAGAACCTGCTCGTGGCGTTCATGCCGTGGGAGGGTCACAACTACGAGGACGCGATCATCCTGTCGCAGCGCCTCGTGCAGGACGACGTCCTCTCCTCGATCCACATCGAGGAGCACGAGGTCGACGCCCGTGACACCAAGCTCGGCCCCGAGGAGATCACCCGGGACATCCCGAACGTCTCCGAGGAGGTCCTCGCCGACCTCGACGAGCGCGGCATCATCCGCATCGGTGCCGAGGTCGTCGCCGGCGACATCCTCGTCGGCAAGGTCACGCCCAAGGGTGAGACCGAGCTGACGCCGGAGGAGCGCCTGCTGCGCGCCATCTTCGGTGAGAAGGCCCGTGAGGTCCGTGACACCTCGCTGAAGGTGCCGCACGGCGAGATCGGCAAGGTCATCGGCGTCCGCGTCTTCGACCGCGAGGAGGGCGACGAGCTTCCCCCCGGTGTGAACCAGCTGGTGCGCGTGTACGTCGCGCAGAAGCGGAAGATCACTGACGGTGACAAGCTCGCCGGCCGTCACGGCAACAAGGGCGTCATCTCGAAGATCCTGCCGATCGAGGACATGCCGTTCCTGGAGGACGGCACCCCGGTCGACATCATCCTCAACCCGCTCGGTGTCCCGTCCCGAATGAACCCGGGGCAGGTCCTGGAGATCCACCTCGGCTGGCTCGCCAGCCGCGGCTGGGACGTCTCCGGCCTCGCGGACGACTGGGCCCAGCGCCTGCAGGCCATCGAGGCCGACCAGGTCGCACCGGGCACGAACGTCGCCACCCCCGTCTTCGACGGTGCGCGTGAGGACGAGCTGGCCGGTCTGCTGAACCACACCATCCCGAACCGCGACGGCGAGCGCATGGTGCTCCCGACCGGTAAGGCGCCGCTGTTCGACGGCCGCTCCGGCGAGCCGTTCCCGGAGCCGATCTCGGTCGGCTACATGTACATCCTCAAGCTGCACCACCTGGTCGACGACAAGCTGCACGCCCGGTCGACCGGTCCGTACTCGATGATCACCCAGCAGCCGCTGGGTGGTAAGGCCCAGTTCGGTGGCCAGCGCTTCGGTGAGATGGAGGTGTGGGCGCTGGAGGCTTACGGCGCCGCGTACGCCCTCCAGGAGCTGCTGACCATCAAGTCCGACGACGTCACCGGCCGCGTGAAGGTCTACGAGGCCATCGTCAAGGGCGAGAACATTCCCGAGCCCGGCATCCCCGAGTCCTTCAAGGTGCTCATCAAGGAGATGCAGTCCCTGTGCCTCAACGTGGAGGTGCTGTCCTCGGACGGCATGTCCATCGAGATGCGCGACACCGACGAGGACGTCTTCCGCGCTGCGGAGGAGCTTGGCATCGACCTGTCCCGGCGTGAGCCGAGCAGCGTCGAAGAGGTCTGACGGGAGTCCGGAGGCCTTCGTCATGAAGGCCTCCGGCCCCAGGACCCCCGTATCAGACCCCATGACTTACAACCCTGAGAGGGATTGACGCATAGTGCTCGACGTCAACTTCTTCGACGAGCTCCGGATCGGTCTGGCCACCGCTGACGACATCCGTCAGTGGAGCCACGGCGAGGTCAAGAAGCCCGAGACGATCAACTACCGCACGCTCAAGCCCGAAAAGGACGGACTCTTCTGCGAGAAGATCTTCGGTCCGACCCGGGACTGGGAGTGCTACTGCGGCAAGTACAAGCGTGTCCGCTTCAAGGGCATCATCTGTGAGCGGTGTGGCGTCGAGGTCACCCGTGCCAAGGTGCGCCGTGAGCGGATGGGCCACATCGAGCTCGCCGCGCCCGTCACGCACATCTGGTACTTCAAGGGTGTCCCGAGCCGGCTGGGCTACCTGCTCGACCTGGCTCCCAAGGACCTCGAGAAGGTCATCTACTTCGCGGCGTACATGATCACGTACGTCGACGAGGAGCGCCGTACGCGCGACCTGCCCTCGCTGGAGGCCCACGTCTCCGTCGAGCGCCAGCAGATCGAGCAGCGCCGCGACGCCGACCTGGAGGCCCGCGCCAAGAAGCTCGAGACCGACCTGGCCGAGCTGGAGGCCGAGGGCGCCAAGGCCGACGTGCGCCGCAAGGTGCGCGAGGGTGCCGAGCGTGAGATGAAGCAGCTGCGCGACCGTGCGCAGCGCGAGATCGACCGCCTCGACGAGGTGTGGAACCGCTTCAAGAACCTCAAGGTCCAGGACCTGGAGGGCGACGAGCTGCTCTACCGCGAGCTGCGTGACCGCTTCGGCACGTACTTCGACGGTTCGATGGGTGCCGCGGCGCTGCAGAAGCGCCTGGAGTCCTTCGACCTCGACGAGGAGGCCGAGCGCCTCCGCGAGATCATCCGTACCGGCAAGGGCCAGAAGAAGACCCGTGCGCTCAAGCGCCTCAAGGTCGTCTCCGCGTTCCTGCAGACCAGCAACAGCCCCAAGGGCATGGTGCTCGACTGCGTGCCGGTCATCCCGCCGGACCTTCGCCCGATGGTGCAGCTGGACGGTGGCCGCTTCGCGACCTCCGACCTGAACGACCTGTACCGCCGTGTGATCAACCGGAACAACCGCCTGAAGCGCCTTCTCGACCTCGGTGCGCCCGAGATCATCGTGAACAACGAGAAGCGCATGCTCCAGGAGGCCGTCGACGCGCTGTTCGACAACGGCCGCCGCGGTCGCCCGGTCACCGGTCCCGGTAACCGCCCGCTGAAGTCCCTCAGCGACATGCTGAAGGGCAAGCAGGGCCGCTTCCGTCAGAACCTGCTCGGTAAGCGTGTGGACTACTCCGCGCGTTCCGTGATCGTCGTCGGCCCGCAGCTGAAGCTGCACCAGTGCGGTCTGCCGAAGGCGATGGCGCTGGAGCTCTTCAAGCCGTTCGTGATGAAGCGCCTGGTCGATCTGAACCACGCGCAGAACATCAAGAGCGCCAAGCGCATGGTCGAGCGCGGCCGCACGGTCGTGTACGACGTGCTGGAAGAGGTCATCGCGGAGCACCCGGTTCTGCTGAACCGTGCGCCCACGCTGCACCGCCTCGGCATCCAGGCCTTCGAGCCGCAGCTGGTCGAGGGCAAGGCCATCCAGATCCACCCGCTCGTCTGCACCGCGTTCAACGCGGACTTCGACGGTGACCAGATGGCCGTGCACCTGCCGCTGTCCGCGGAGGCGCAGGCCGAGGCCCGCATCCTGATGCTGTCCTCGAACAACATCCTCAAGCCGGCCGACGGCCGCCCGGTGACGATGCCGACCCAGGACATGGTCCTCGGTCTGTTCTTCCTCACCACCGACGGCGAGATGCGCGACCTCAAGGGCGAGGGCCGTTCCTTCGCCTCGGTCGCCGAGGCGATCATGGCCTTCGACGCGGGCGAGCTGTCGCTCCAGTCGAGGATCGACGTCCGCTTCCCGGTCGGCACCATCCCGCCGCGTGGCTGGACCCCGCCGGTGCCCGAACAGGGCGCCGAGTCCGGCACCGCCGCGGGCGAGTGGCAGCAGGGTGACCCCTTCCGGCTGAACACCACCCTGGGCCGCGCGCTCTTCAACGAGCTGCTGCCCGAGGACTACCCGTTCGTCGACTACGAGGTCGGCAAGAAGCAGCTCTCCGAGATCGTCAACGACCTCGCCGAGCGCTACCCCAAGGTCATCGTGGCGGCGACGCTCGACAACCTGAAGGCGGCCGGCTTCTTCTGGGCGACCCGCTCCGGCGTCACCGTGGCCATCTCCGACGTCGTCGTTCCCGAGGCGAAGAAGGAGATCGTCAAGGGCTACGAGGCGCAGGACGAGAAGGTCCAGAAGCAGTACGAGCGTGGTCTGATCACCAAGGACGAGCGCACGCAGGAGCTCATCGCGATCTGGACCAAGGCGACCAACGAGGTCGCCGAGGCGATGAACGACAACTTCCCGAAGACCAACCCGATCTTCATGATGGTGAACTCGGGTGCACGAGGCAACATGATGCAGATGCGTCAGATCGCCGGTATGCGTGGTCTGGTGTCGAACGCGAAGAACGAGACGATCCCGCGTCCCATCAAGGCCTCCTTCCGTGAGGGCCTGTCCGTGCTGGAGTACTTCATCTCCACGCACGGTGCCCGTAAGGGTCTGGCGGACACCGCTCTGCGTACCGCCGACTCGGGTTACCTCACGCGTCGTCTGGTCGACGTCTCCCAGGACGTCATCATTCGCGAGGAGGACTGCGGCACCGAGCGCGGTCTGCGTCTGAAGATCGCCGACCGGAACGCCGAGGGCACGCTGGTCAAGACGGAGGACGTCGAGACCTCCGTGTACGCGCGCTGCCTCGCCGAGGACATCGTGGTCGACGGGCAGGTGCTGGCCCCGGCCGGTACCGACCTGGGCGACGTCCTCATCGAGGAGCTCGTGCAGCGCGGTGTCGAGGAGGTCAAGACCCGCTCGGTCCTGACCTGCGAGTCCGCCGTCGGCACCTGCGCGATGTGCTACGGCCGTTCGCTCGCCACCGGCAAGCTGGTCGACATCGGTGAGGCGGTCGGCATCATCGCCGCCCAGTCCATCGGTGAGCCCGGCACCCAGCTGACGATGCGTACCTTCCACACCGGTGGTGTGGCCGGTGACGACATCACGCAGGGTCTGCCGCGTGTCGTCGAGCTCTTCGAGGCCCGTACCCCGAAGGGTGTCGCCCCGATCTCCGAGGCCCAGGGCCGCGTGCGGATCGAGGAGACCGAGAAGACCAAGAAGATCGTCGTCACCCCGGACGACGGCAGCGACGAGACGGCGTTCCCGATCTCGAAGCGTGCCCGTCTCCTGGTCAGCGAGGGCGAGCACGTCGAGGTGGGCCAGAAGCTCACCGTGGGTGCCACCAACCCGCACGACGTGCTGCGCATCCTGGGTCAGCGTGCCGTCCAGGTCCACCTGGTCGGCGAGGTCCAGAAGGTCTACAACTCGCAGGGTGTGTCGATCCACGACAAGCACATCGAGATCATCATCCGGCAGATGCTCCGCCGAGTGACGATCATCGAGTCCGGCGACGCCGAGCTGCTGCCCGGCGAGCTGGTCGAGCGCTCGAAGTTCGAGACCGAGAACCGTCGTGTGGTCCAGGAGGGTGGTCACCCGGCCTCGGGTCGTCCGCAGCTCATGGGTATCACCAAGGCCTCGCTGGCGACGGAATCCTGGCTGTCGGCCGCCTCCTTCCAGGAGACGACCCGAGTCCTGACGGACGCGGCGATCAACGCCAAGTCCGACAGCCTCATCGGCCTCAAGGAGAACGTCATCATCGGTAAGCTCATCCCGGCCGGTACGGGTCTGTCCCGCTACCGCAACATCCGGGTCGAGCCGACCGAGGAGGCCAAGGCCGCGATGTACTCGGCCGTCGGCTACGACGACATCGACTACTCGCCGTTCGGCACGGGCTCCGGCCAGGCCGTCCCGCTGGAGGACTACGACTACGGTCCGTACAACCAGTAAGCGAGTCGCTTGAGACGAAGGGCGGTCACCCGGGGGTGGCCGCCCTTCGGCGTTTCCGCGGGCCGGCGTCCCGGGTGGGGCGGGCCCGTACGCGGTCCAGGGGGGCCTGTGGCGCGTCCCGGGGAGTGCGGCGAGACCCGAGGTGCGTTCCCGCGCGGGGAGCGCGTCTGTCGGCTGTGTGGCCGACCTGTCGTGCTTCCCTCGTCACGCGCCGGTGCCGGATGCCGCGCCTGGGCGCATCATGGAAGGACTCCCGGGGAGGTGCTCCGTGTCGCAGCCGCACTATCCGTCCTGGCAGCCCTGGCAGCCCTGGCAGGGCTCCGGCGCTTCGTCGATGCTCGCGTCGCATGCCGATCGGGAGCGGGCCGTGGACGTGCTCAGAGCCGGGTACGGCGAAGGCCGGATGGAGCGGGACGAGTTCGAGAAGCGGGTGGGGCGGGCCTACGCGGCGCGGACCGTGGGGGAGCTGGCGCTGCTCGTCGCGGATCTGCCGCAGGGGCCACTGCCGCAGCCGTCCTCCGCCGGCTCCGTGCCACCGGCGTATCTGCCCGTGCCGCGCCCGCGGACCAACGGGAAGGCCGTCGCGGCGGGCGTCTGCGGGCTGCTGTGCGTGCCGACCATGGGGCTGACCGGCATCCCGGCCGTCGTGCTGGGACATGCGGCCCGGGCGGAGATCCGCAGCCGGGGAGAGCTGGGGGACGGGCTGGCGCTGACCGGGCTGGTGCTCGGGTGGTTGTCCACGGCGGGTTGGGCACTCGTTCTGGTGTTGCTGACGGTCGTGTCCGTCGTAGCGTCGTGAAGGTGTGCGCATATCGGACACACGCCACCGAATTGAAGATCGACAAGGGCCGGGGGGCTTGACATGTCCGGCGGGGCGATGCGGGCGGTGCCCATTTGTTTTGACCGCAGCGAATGCGGTAGGTACGCTCAGACCTTGTGCCTGGGGTGTGCCCTGGCTCGCGTGTGTGCCATGAACCGCACGGCGAGCTGACACCGGCCACCGCAATCTGCGCTTATTTCTGCCTGGCGGCGGGAGTCCGCGGGATTCGACACACCCGACCGCGTGGGTCGGAGATGTTCCAGGTTAGCTTCACCATTCGGCACACAGAAACCGGAGAAGTAGTGCCTACGATCCAGCAGCTGGTCCGGAAGGGCCGGCAGGACAAGGTCGAGAAGAACAAGACGCCCGCACTCGAGGGTTCCCCTCAGCGTCGGGGCGTCTGCACGCGTGTGTTCACGACCACCCCGAAGAAGCCGAACTCGGCCCTGCGTAAGGTCGCGCGTGTGCGTCTGACCAGCGGGATCGAGGTCACCGCTTACATTCCGGGTGAGGGACACAACCTGCAGGAGCACTCCATCGTGCTCGTGCGCGGCGGCCGTGTGAAGGACCTGCCGGGTGTTCGCTACAAGATCATCCGTGGCTCCCTCGACACCCAGGGTGTCAAGAACCGCAAGCAGGCCCGTTCCCGCTACGGCGCCAAGAAGGAGAAGTAAGAATGCCTCGTAAGGGCCCCGCCCCGAAGCGCCCGGTCATCATCGACCCGGTCTACGGTTCTCCTCTGGTGACCTCCCTCATCAACAAGGTGCTGCTGAACGGCAAGCGCTCCACCGCCGAGCGCATCGTCTACGGCGCCATGGAGGGTCTGCGTGAGAAGACGGGCAACGACCCGATCATCACGCTGAAGCGCGCGCTGGAGAACATCAAGCCGACCCTCGAGGTCAAGTCCCGCCGTGTCGGCGGTGCGACGTACCAGGTTCCGATCGAGGTCAAGCCCGGTCGCGCCAACACGCTCGCGCTGCGCTGGCTGGTCGGTTACTCCCGCGCCCGTCGCGAGAAGACCATGACCGAGCGTCTGCTCAACGAGCTTCTCGACGCCTCCAACGGCCTCGGTGCCGCTGTGAAGAAGCGCGAGGACACCCACAAGATGGCCGAGTCCAACAAGGCCTTCGCGCACTACCGCTGGTAGTCGCTACCCACATCGAGACCGAGAGAAGACTGAAGCCTTATGGCTACCACTTCACTTGACCTGGCCAAGGTCCGCAACATCGGGATCATGGCCCACATCGACGCGGGCAAGACGACCACCACCGAGCGGATCCTGTTCTACACGGGCGTGTCGTACAAGATCGGTGAGGTCCACGACGGCGCTGCCACCATGGACTGGATGGAGCAGGAGCAGGAGCGTGGCATCACGATCACGTCTGCTGCGACCACCTGTCACTGGCCGCTCGAGGACAACGACTACACCATCAACATCATCGACACCCCGGGTCACGTCGACTTCACCGTCGAGGTGGAGCGCTCCCTGCGCGTGCTCGACGGTGCCGTGACGGTGTTCGACGGTGTCGCCGGTGTCGAGCCGCAGTCCGAGACGGTGTGGCGTCAGGCCGACCGTTACGGTGTGCCGCGTATCTGCTTCGTCAACAAGCTGGACCGTACCGGCGCCGAGTTCCACCGCTGCGTGGACATGATCTCGGACCGCCTGGGCGCGCAGCCGCTGGTCATGCAGCTGCCGATCGGTGCTGAGGCGGACTTCAAGGGCGTCATCGACCTCGTGACGATGAAGGCCCTGGTCTGGTCGGCCGAGGCGACCAAGGGCGAGATGTACGACACCGTCGACATCCCGGACACCCACGCCGAGGCTGCCGAGGAGTACCGCGGCAAGCTGCTCGAGGCCGTCGCCGAGAACGACGAAGAGCTGATGGAGCTGTACCTGGAGGGCACCGAGCCCACCGTGGAGCAGCTCTACGCCGCGATCCGCCGTATCACGATCGCGTCCGGCAAGGGCGGCGGCACCACCGTCACCCCCGTCTTCTGCGGCACCGCGTTCAAGAACAAGGGCGTTCAGCCCCTGCTCGACGCCGTCGTGCGCTACCTGCCCACTCCGCTCGACGTCGAGGCCATCGAGGGCCACGACGTCAAGGACCCGGAGCAGGTCGTCGTGCGCAAGCCGTCGGAGGACGAGCCCCTCGCCGCGCTCGCGTTCAAGATCATGAGCGACCCGCACCTCGGCAAGCTCACCTTCGTCCGGGTTTACTCGGGCCGCCTGGAGTCCGGCACCGCGGTGCTGAACTCCGTCAAGGGCAAGAAGGAGCGCATCGGCAAGATCTACCGCATGCACGCGAACAAGCGTGAGGAGATCGACTCGGTGGGCGCCGGCGACATCGTCGCCGTGATGGGCCTGAAGCAGACCACCACCGGTGAGACGCTGTCCGACGACAAGAACCCGGTCATCCTGGAGTCCATGGACTTCCCGGCGCCGGTCATCCAGGTCGCCATCGAGCCCAAGTCGAAGGGTGACCAGGAGAAGCTGGGCGTCGCGATCCAGCGCCTGGCCGAGGAGGACCCGTCCTTCCAGGTTCACTCGGACGAGGAGACCGGCCAGACCATCATCGGTGGTATGGGCGAACTGCACCTCGAGGTGCTGGTCGACCGTATGCGCCGTGAGTTCAAGGTCGAGGCCAACGTCGGCAAGCCGCAGGTCGCGTACCGCGAGACCATCCGCAAGGCGGTCGAGCGGGTCGACTACACGCACAAGAAGCAGACTGGTGGTACCGGCCAGTTCGCCAAGGTGCAGATCGCGATCGAGCCGATCGAGGGCGGCGACGCCTCGTACGAGTTCGTGAACAAGGTGACCGGTGGGCGTATCCCGAAGGAGTACATCCCTTCGGTGGACGCCGGTGCGCAGGAGGCCATGCAGTTCGGCATCCTCGCCGGCTACGAGATGACCGGCGTGCGTGTCACCCTGATCGACGGTGGCTACCACGAGGTCGACTCCTCCGAGCTCGCGTTCAAGATCGCCGGTTCGCAGGCCTTCAAGGAGGCCGCGCGCAAGGCCAGCCCCGTGCTGCTCGAGCCGATGATGGCCGTCGAGGTCACCACGCCCGAGGACTACATGGGCGAGGTCATCGGTGACATCAACTCCCGCCGTGGCCAGATCCAGGCCATGGAGGAGCGGGCGGGTGCCCGCGTCGTGAAGGGCCTCGTGCCCCTCTCGGAGATGTTCGGCTACGTCGGCGACCTGCGCAGCAAGACGTCCGGCCGTGCGAGCTACTCCATGCAGTTCGACTCCTACGCCGAGGTTCCGCGGAACGTCGCCGAGGAGATCATCGCGAAGGCCAAGGGCGAGTAACGCACCGCGTCTACACGCCGTAGGCTTGACTCCGGAGCCTTGAGGGGCATTCCGCCGCAATCGCGGTGAGAGCGCCCCGGGGCCCGGGCTTTCCAGCAAAGATCACCTGGCGCCGACGAGTAAGGCGTACCAGAACCACTCCCCAGGAGGACCCCCGTGGCGAAGGCGAAGTTCGAGCGGACTAAGCCGCACGTCAACATCGGCACCATCGGTCACATCGACCACGGTAAGACGACCCTCACGGCCGCCATTACCAAGGTGCTGCACGACGCGTACCCGGACCTGAACGAGGCCTCGGCCTTCGACCAGATCGACAAGGCTCCTGAAGAGCGCCAGCGCGGTATCACCATCTCCATCGCGCACGTCGAGTACCAGACCGAGACGCGTCACTACGCCCACGTCGACTGCCCCGGTCACGCGGACTACATCAAGAACATGATCACGGGTGCGGCGCAGATGGACGGCGCCATCCTCGTGGTCGCCGCCACCGACGGCCCGATGCCGCAGACCAAGGAGCACGTGCTCCTGGCCCGCCAGGTCGGCGTTCCGTACATCGTCGTCGCGCTGAACAAGGCCGACATGGTGGACGACGAGGAGATCCTGGAGCTCGTCGAGCTCGAGGTTCGTGAGCTCCTCTCCGAGTACGAGTTCCCGGGCGACGACCTGCCGGTCGTCAAGGTCTCGGCGCTCAAGGCTCTCGAGGGCGACAAGGAGTGGGGCAACTCCGTCCTCGAGCTGATGAAGGCCGTCGACGAGAACATCCCGCAGCCCGAGCGTGACGTCGACAAGCCGTTCCTGATGCCGATCGAGGACGTCTTCACGATCACCGGTCGTGGCACCGTCGTCACCGGTCGTATCGAGCGTGGTGTCCTCAAGGTCAACGAGACCGTTGACATCGTGGGCATCAAGCAGGAGAAGACCACCACCACGGTCACCGGCATCGAGATGTTCCGCAAGCTGCTCGACGAGGGCCAGGCCGGTGAGAACGTCGGTCTGCTCCTCCGTGGCATCAAGCGCGAGGACGTCGAGCGCGGTCAGGTCATCATCAAGCCGGGCTCGGTCACGCCGCACACCGAGTTCGAGGCGCAGGCCTACATCCTGTCCAAGGACGAGGGTGGCCGCCACACGCCGTTCTTCAACAACTACCGCCCGCAGTTCTACTTCCGCACGACGGACGTGACCGGCGTGGTGACCCTCCCCGAGGGCACCGAGATGGTCATGCCGGGTGACAACACCGAGATGAAGGTGGAGCTCATCCAGCCCGTCGCCATGGAAGAGGGCCTGAAGTTCGCCATCCGTGAGGGTGGCCGGACCGTGGGCGCCGGCCAGGTCACCAAGATCAACAAGTGAGTCTTCGGACTGGCTTGAGGGTCTACTGACCTGAGTGGCTCGAAGGGGCCCGTACGACTTCGGTCGTGCGGGTCCCTTTGCTGTGTTCGGGGTGGTCACGGCATGTTCCGCCCACGCGGGGGGCCGTACGATTGCGCAGATGTACCTGTGCGAGGATCCGCCGACGAGGACGGACGCCAACCGGGACAAGGCGCTGGTGCGCTCACCGGCCCAGGGGCGCAGTCGTACGGCAGGTTGTGTCTCGTGCGGTCGAGTCAGAAGCCCAGGTACGTGATCTGGACGACGTAGATCCGCTCGCTGCGGACGACGATCTGGTACGTGAACATGCCGTCGGGGACGATGACGTCGCCACCCTTCGGGTCTGCCCCGTCATGCGCCTGTCCGTGAATATGCAAGGCTTCGGCGGCTCTGACCAGCTCATCTGCCTTGAGTTCCACCTCCGCGAGGAAGCCGGCGGGAGCGGTTCGGGCCACTTCCTCCGCGCCGAAGGCGTACTCCCATTTCCAGCTCACTCGCGGACTGCGTTCATGGCTTCGTCCAGGACAGCGCTCAGGTCACGCAGGGCCTCTTGGGCGATGGCGGGGTCCTCATGCTCCAGGTTGCTCTTCGCGCGGGCGTAGCGGGTGGACAGGTCGGGACGCCGGGCGATCTCGATGTCGCGGGCCCAGGCCAGCACCCAGCTCTGCACCGGGCTGAGGGACTGCCACTCCACCGCCTTGGCGAAGGCGTCGTCCTTCGTGGCCTGCATCTCTTCCAGGCGAGCCGGATCGACAGCGGCGAGGGCGGCGCGCAGGGCGTCAGGAGTGTGCTGGGGGCGGGGGGCCAGCTCATGCCCGTGGTCGGCCTGAGTGCTCATCGTGTCCACCTCCAGGTAGTGCCCCGGCCAGGCTATCCCGCCCGGGTGGCAGGGGAGCGCGGCAACGTGAGCGGCAGTTGCCCTCCTCATGCGGCTTCCAGGTGTTCGGTCCGACTGGCGCGGCAGTCGCGGCAGTGGCCGGGGGCCGGTGCGCGGAAGGCTCGGTCGCAGCCGTCGCAGGTCTGGAATCGGTGAGGCACGGTCGGAGGGGGCATAGGGGCGCGGAACGGGGGCGGGGGCGGGAGATGGGCTGTGAGGCGGTGGGCCAGGAGGGCGGCCGGACGGTGGAGGGGCTCCGGTGGGAGGTCCGTCGTCAGGGCCTGCCGCACGACGGCCGGGGTGACGTCTCGTTCGAGCCAGGCGGCGACTCCCGGGGCGAGGTGGGCCGTGTCGCACACGGACAGGAAGAGGCGGGGGTCGTCCCGGCGCAGGCCGGCGAGGAGGTCCGTGGCCCGCTGAAGGAGGGCGGGGGCAGGGTAGGCCGGGCCCGGTACTGCGGGGAGGGGTTTGCCGCCGGGCTGCCTCGTTCGCTTCCTCGAGGCCGGGCGCTGGGTGTCCGTGCCGCTGTGCCCCGGCTGGTTGCAGGAGATCGTGCGGGTGATGATCCGGCCGTCCGGGACGCGTTCGCGGGTGCGGCACAGGTAGCCGTGGGCTTCCAGCTCGCGCAGGGCGGCGGCGATGCGGGTCGCGCCCTCCGGGAAACGAGCCGCCAGGGACTTGATGTCGATGCGGGAGCCCGCGGGGAGCGACTGGATGTGCACCGAGAGCCCGATCGCGAGCAGTGACAGCTCCGGGTGCTGGGCCAGGTGGTTGCCGATCACCGTGAAGCGGGTGGTGTGGCGGGCGTTGTCGTGCACCAGACCGGCGTGGGGGTGGCGCCGGTTCGGGTGCTTCTTCCCCGTTACGGGGGTGCGGGCGTGCGGGGGCACGTTAGGGTTCTGCGTATCCATCGGGAAGGCCTTTTCTTCCTCGGTGGTCAGGCCCTCGCACTGGGATTGCCCGTCCCGGCGGGGGCCGTCTCATGTCTGCGGTTGTGTTGCGCCGAGCGTAGGGCAGGCAAGGGCCCTCGAATCCACCTGAGTTGGTGATGTTCACCCGCGAGGGTGAGGCAGCCCGGCGGCTGGGAGGAGGGGTGGGGTTTGGTGGGGTTCTTTCACTCTTGTGGTCCTTGGGGGAGGGCGCCTGTGCCGCCGGAACTCAGACTTTCGGGATCCGGTGAGAAGTCGACTTCGGCCCAGACGGTCTTGCGGGGTGGCAGGCCCGGGATGACGCCCCAGCGGTCGGCGAGTGCGTCGACCAGGAGGAGGCCCAGGCCGGGTCGGGCTGTCGGCAGCCGGTCGGCGCGGGTGTCCGTCACCTCGATGCGGAGGGTGCCGGCGACGACGTAGAGGAGCAGTCGGAAGTCGCGGCCGGGGGTGCGGCCGTGCGTTGCCGCGTTGGCCGACAGCTCCGCGATGACGTGCCGTGCCGGGTCCAAGGGGATTGCCCAGGAGCGCAGTTGCTCGGTGGCCAGCAGGCGGGCCAGGCGGGCGCCGCGTGGCGTGGAGGAGAGCTGAAGGCTGAAGTTGCGGATGCCGGTGGTGACTTCGGGGGAGTTCTGCTTCACGTCACTGAGCGTGGCTGTCCTTGCCTACCGTGAGCAGTGACTCAGCGGGTGCGTACGGTGACTGTCCGGAGCTTGTCCGGTGTTGTCCGGGCTGTCGGGGCCGGGCGTACGGGTAGGGCGCTGGGCACGGTCGTACGACGGCGGAAGGGTGCGGGATGACGGTCGAGGCGGACGCGGGGCGGCTCAAGGGCGAGGCGGACGAGCCGGGTTGGGAGGTGGACCCGGACGACGAGTGGGGCGTCGCGGTCATCGCCACGGTCGGGCGGCAGCTGAAGCTGCGGCGTGAGGCGGTGGGGATGCGGGCCGCCGAGTTCGGAACGGCCGTCGGGTACGGCGAGGACATGGTCTACAAGATCGAGGGCGGGAAGCGGATTCCTCGGCAGGACTATCTCGTCAGGGCTGACGAGGCGCTGGGGGCGGGTGGGCTGATTGCGGCGGCCTGGGAGGACGTGAAGAGGGTTCGGTATCCGAAGAGGGTGCGGGAGCTTGCCAAGTTGGAGGGGCAGGCGGTGGAGATCGGGGTGTACGAAAGCATCAGCATCAACGGCCTGTTGCAGACCCCCGATCATGCGCGAGCCCTGTTCGAGTCTTGGCAGCCCGCGTACTCGCCGGACGAGGTGGAGCGTCTGGTGGCTGCGCGTATGGCTCGGCAGTCCGTGTTCGAGCGGTCGCCGGCGCCGTCGCTCAGCTTCGTCCAGGAGGAAGCGACGCTGCGGCGCCCGGTTGGGGGCACAATGGTCTGGCGTCAGCAGCTTGAGCGCCTGCTGGAGGTGGGGCGGTTGCGTAACGTCAGGCTTCAGGTGATGCCGACGAGCAGCGAGGCCCATCCCGGTCTGAACGGGAGGATCGAGGTGCTGAAGTTCGGCGACGGTACTGCGGTGGGCCGGTCGGACGGTGCCTTCAATGGCCGACCGACCACCGACCCGAAGCAGATCCGGATCCTCGAACTGCGGTATGGCACCATCCGGGCTCAGGCCCTCCCACCACGGGAGTCGCTGGCCTTCATTGAGCAACTGCTGGGAGAGACATGATCCGCAAGTCCTCGATCGGGGACGCCTCCGAACTGGCGTGGTTCAAGAGCAGCTACAGCAGTGGCCCTGACGGAGACTCCTGCGTCGAGATCGCGACCACCCCAGGTGTGATCCACGTCCGCGACTCCAAGCACACCGAAGGCCCCCGGCTCGCGCTCACGCCGGAGGCATGGTCGGAGTTCGTGGCCTCCGCCTAGTCCTCGTTCCGCAGGACGCTCACCGCGCGGTCGAACGCCGAGTACCTCTTCTCCGCTGTGTGGTCGGTGCCCTTACGGTGCCTGGGGGAGTCGGGGGCGAGCCATCCGGTGGGCTGGGGGACGGGGGTGGGGACAGCCCCCGTCCGGTTCGTCACTGCCGGGTCGTAACACTGGAGCATGACTTTCGATGCGGCGCGCGATGAACTCGACCTGGACGCGATCGAGGAACTGTGCAGGTCCGCCACCCCGGGGCCGTGGCACGTCAGAAACCTCGACGATGACCACGCCATGAACCTGGTGGCGGTCAGCACGGTGCAGGACACCGGCCGGGCCGAGCGATGGCCCGACTTCGACCACCGGGAACTGATCGCGGCCACCCTCGTCCAGCAACCTCGCTACGTCGACTGCGCCGACGGACTCTGGGATCAGAACGCCGCGTTCATCGCCATGGCCAGACAAGCGGTACCACAGCTCGTGGCAGAGGTCAGACGCCTGCGGTGGCTCGTGGAATTCGGGGCGTGCCCCACGGCCGGCACGACGGGCACGGAGTTCGTCATGCCTCTCGACGACGAGATGCTCGTGTACTTCCGGGAGATGGTGGACGTACTCGTGGAACGCGTCGGTATCTGCCGCGCGGAGGCGGTCGCCAGGATCAACGCGGTATACGGGACGCGGGAGTCGGTTGCTTTCGGTGTGGGCCTGATGGGCCACGAGCTCCCGGAGTACTGGGCGTACGGGACCTACTACAGCCGGGACCACCGGGACCGTCTTCCCATCAGAGACCCGACCGCCGACGCGGACATCGACTTCGGTACCCATCCCGTGCGCCCGGCACCTCCGAAGGACTCACCGTTCTGGACGCTGGAGGAGTAGTGGCACGATGTGCGCACACGTGATCGAGGGAACGGGGAGGCCGGCGTCATGGCCCGCTACATGGAGGCACTGACCGTCGAGCGGGGCGGTTTTCGGATCAAGGTGCCGGAATCCTGGTGGGAGTTCGACGTACGGCCGGAGTCGCGGGACGACTCGATCCGTCGGATGGTGAGCGAGCGCGTGCGGCAGCGCCCGGAGCTGGAGCAGTACCGGGACGCGTACGTCGACTTCCTCCGGAAGGCCGCCGCGGATGCCTGGAAGTCGGGCGCGATGTACTGCGGCTGCATGGCGGAGAGCTTCGGCGGGGACACGCCGATCACGGGTTCGGTGACCGTCTCTCTCGTCGGCGGTCGCGACGAGCGCGGCGAGCCCTTGTCGAACGACCCCGCCGTCATCGCGAGCCAGCTCGCGGTCAAGGAGGCGAAGCGGGAGGGGGACTCGTGGCGGAAGGTCACGACCGTCGACATCCCCGGAGTCGGCCCGGCCGCGCGCACGCACGGCATCGAGGACATCGCCGTACCGGGCGACGCGCTCAACCGGACGATCCGTGCCGTGCTGATGCAGACATACATTCCCGTGCCCGGCCAGGAGGGCAAGGTCGCCCTGGTCGCCGGAAGCAGCCAGGTCCTCGACCTCGCGGACTCCTTCTTCGACATCTTCGACGCGATCACGTCTACGTTCCGGTTCACGGGTTGATGTCCCGTGGATGTGACGGGGAGGGCGGCCAGGGTCCCGGTGTGGTTGCCGGACGCCGGTCAGCGAGGGCTCGCCTTCGCAGTGGCGGGCCACGCGGCCTGGCTCAACGGCGAGTTGACCTCGGAGCTGTATGCGGCCCTGCGCGCCGAAGGCCATACGGCTTCGCCGAGAGCGCGATCGGGGACACGCTGACACGCCCTTCGTACCGTTCCGGAAGCTGCCGCCGTGGTTCAAGAGGCGGTGGGTGTATGCGGCTGTGCGGAACCATCAATTCGTTCAGTCCGCGTATCCGGTAGTCACGCATGCAGAGATTGGTCCAAGAAGTGTGGCGAGAAGTAGCAGCAGCGTTCCCGTCAGCGGAACTCCGTAGCCCTGTGGATGCCGCAAGCCTCGACCGCATCGAGGAAACTCTAGGGCAGTCGCTCCCAACCGATCTCCGATCATTCCTACTGGAGAGCGATGGGCTCTCCGATGAATATGGCGCCGACCTCATCTGGTCTGCGGAGCGCATCCTGAGTGACAATCTCTCATTCCGTGACAATGAGCAGTTCCGCTCGTTGTACATGCCCTTCGATCCACTCGTCTTCTTCGGCGACAGCGGCGGCGGCGACCAGTTCGCCTTTGTCCGGCTGCCGGAGTGCAACGAGGTGTTCGTCTGGGATCATGAGACGGACGACAGGAGCCTCGTAGCGCCGAACCTCAAGACCTACTTGCGCACCGCGCTCGAAAGTGACGGCGAGGACTGGTACCGGTAGGCAGGTGCGGGCTTCATTCCCATGTTGTCTCAGCCGCAGACATGGTGGGGGTTCCGGGCGATCGCGCTGTGCAGGACTGTGCCGGTGTCCCCGGACACGTCGGCGTCGGTCCGGCGGAAGGTGAAGTGCACGTCCGCCGGGGGGTTGGGCACCACCAGGGTGAGCTGGTCGGCCGGCTCGGGCCAGAGCCCCTCTCCGGCACGTATCCCCGCCGTGGCGAACGCCTCACGAAGCTGCGCGGCGCTCACAGTTGAGGGCAGTTCCTTCGTCTCGCCCGGTACGACGCTCGGAAGGTCGACGGCCCCGGTCCCGGTGCTCAGTGCCACGGCCTGAAGCGTGTCGCAGCAGACCTCGATGCGTACGTCGCCGTAGCGCACGTTGCGCGGCTCGCCCCTCTTCCGCCGCCGGCCCGGGAAGTACTCCCCGGGCTGAGGCGGCCCCAGCCGCTCGGATACGTCAGCGAGGGACGCCCCCGGTTTGAGTACGCCGATTCCGCCGGACTCGGCGAATTCCGTCAGCACGTCCACGATGGTCATGTTTCGATCCACCCCGCCGCCCGGCTCGGCCAGCGGTGAGAGCGCCTCCTGTGGCCAGGGGGCGCCCTCGATCCGGCGGGGACATCAGTCCGTGACGTACTGGCTCGGCCCCGGCACGGTCAGCGGCGTCGCGGCGCCGGAGGGCGACGATAAGGAAGCGAGCTGCGGCATCATTGCTCTTCGTGGGTCCTGATCTGTCGCAGCGACTGGTTCCTGACGGGTTGTGGGATCTGGTCACACCGTCGCTGCCGCCCTTCGCGCCGCGCCGCCAGGGCGGTGGCACGGCGCCGTTGGACGAGCGGGCAGTGTTCACCGCTCAGGCGCGGACCGCACCGCAGACGCCGCCTCGGGATGGGAAGGCGAGCGCAGTAACCCGACGAAGGAATGGTCGACGACATGGCGTCGCGACGAGGCGCACGCGCGGATTCAGGGCAACGGTCCGGTGGAGGTGGAGTTCACGCTCCGGTACCGGGAGGACGAGGAGGAATGGCCAAACCGGAAACGCATCGACGCCGCTTCCGCCTATGCCGTCCGCTCGCGCTGCTGCTGCTGCCAGCGCCGCGACGGGAGCGGGCGTAGGCCCACAACTTCTCGTATGCCTTGCGCCCGTGCCGGAAGGCGCGCAGATGTGCACCTCGTCCACGACGAGCAGGTCGAAGGCGCGCGAATGTTCGAACGTGGGGAAGGACCTCGCGCAGCATGCGCAGCGGGCGCTCAGGCTCCAGTCAGTCCACGGAGACGATCAGCCGCGGGTAATGCGTCCATGGATTCGCGTGCGGGCCCCGGGAGTGGCGCAGCTCCTGGAGCAGCTTGGTGTCGACGATGCGGAAGTCCAGGCCGAACCTGTCACGCATCTCGTCCCGCCACTGGAGGGTGGGCCCGGGCGGGCAGACGATCAGTATGGTGCGGCGCGGTGGCGCAGCATGAGCTCCTGCATGGCCAGGCCCGCCTCGACGGTCTTGCCCAGCCCCACGTCATCGGCGATCAGGAGGTTCGTCCGGGGCATCGACAGGGCGCGGACGACGGGGTCCAGCTGGTAGTCCTGAGCATGGAGGTGGGTTGTTCGCATCCCACCGAGATCGGGCGACAAGCCTGGAGGGGCGAGATCGACCCGATGGAACTTCCGCGCCGAACTTTTGATCGAACGACTGTGCCTTGTAAGTTCACACGCGCACATGGTTGTTGACAGTGACACGTCTGTGACGGGGGTTGCGGTATGGCGGGGCACAGGCCTTCGGATTGGCATGTCTTGGACTTGGACAAGGATCCGACGCCTGGTGATCCGCAACGGGTGCGCACACTCGCGAAGACCCTGCACGACTTCGCCGACGATGTGTCCGACGCGTTGCGTCTGGCCAAGGGCATGGCGGGGGAGGGGACGCTCCTTGAGTGGGCGGGCAAGTCAGCGGACGTCTTCAAGGAGGACTTCGCGGATGTCCCGAAGAACCTCAAGAAACTGAAGAAGTCCTACGAGATGTGCGGGGACGCGCTGGCGGACTTCTGGCCGAAGCTGGAGCGTGCGCAGTCGCTGGCGGACAAGGCACTGCGCAAGGGCCGTGAGGCGCGAGACAGCCTCTCCTCGGCGCAGTCGCGTCTGGCCTCGGCGGACTCGTGGGTGACACGGGCCGGCAAGGAGGCGGACAAGTACAAGGACGACCCCACCGGCAGTAAGTCGGACGTGGACAAGCCGGACGAGGCCAAGGTCCGCGCCGCCACCCGGGACGTCCAGCACGCCAAGTCCGCGCAGACCAGGGCCCAGTCGGACGTCTCCGACGCGCAGGACGCCCTTGCCGCGGCCAAGAAGATGGCCGAGGACGCGCGCAAGATGCGCGAGGAGGCGGCCCGTGAGGCCAAGTCGAAGATCGACGAGGCCTCCGACGCCGGTATTCAGAACCGGTCGTGGTGGGAGGAGGTCGGCGACTGGTTCACCGACAACTGGGACACCATCGTTGCGGTGTGCAAGGTCGTCGTGACCGTCCTCGGGATCGTCGCCATGATCATCGGCGGGCCGATCCTGGGCGCGATCGTGCTGATCGCTGCGGCGGTCGTCCTCGCCGACACCCTCTACAAATACTCAAAGGGGCAAGCCTCCCTATGGGATGTCGGGTTCGCCGCGCTGGACTGCGTACCCGGCATGAAGGGCCTGACCACTTTGGGTGGACTCGCCAAGGGGGTGAAAGCCTTCGGCAAGACCGGGCTCAAAGGCATGGCGCTCGGCGTCAAGGGTTTGGGTAAAGGCACCCGAGCGCTCGGCCGGCAGATGAAGAAGCTTGTCACCTGCGGCGACCCGATCGACATGGCCACCGGCCAGATGGTCATGTCCGAAACCGACTTCATCCTGGACGGTGTACTCCCGCTGGAACTGGAGCGCCACCACCGCACGGGCCTCCGGTCCGGCCGCTGGTTCGGACCCGCATGGGCATCCGCCCTGGACCAGCGACTGATCCTCGAACCCGACGGCGTCCGCTTCACCACGGCAGATGGCATGGTCCTCACCTATCCTGTCCCGGAGCAGGGCGTGCCTGTCCAGCCGGTCGAGGGTCCACGCTGGCCGCTGGAGTGGGACGGCTCGGAGAGCGGCACCATGACCGTCCGCCAGCCAGACTCCGGCTTGGCCCTCAACTTCCGGCCGCAACCCGCCCGATCGGCCGCCGAGCTCCCACTGACCGTGGTCAGGGACCGCAATGGCAACGCCATCGAGTTGCGGTACGGGGCTGACGGAGACCTCCAGGAGATCACGCACACGGGCGGCTACCGCATCGGCGTGGCCACGGACCAGGGCCGGATCACAGAGGTCACCCTGCTCAGTGACCCCGAGCAGCCGATTCTCATGCGTTATGCATACGACGCCGAGGCCAATCTCACGGAGATCTACAACTCCTCCGGGCTGCCGCTGCGCCTCTCCTACGACGACCAGCGCCGCATCACCGGATGGGAGGACCGCACCGGGACCTGGTACCGCTACGCGTACGACTCCGCGGGCCGCTGCACACGTACCACCGGCACGGACGGCATCCTCGACTACACCTATGTATATGACACGGAGAACCACATCTCCGTTGCGACGAACTCACTCGGCCACAGCACCACGTACCGCTTCAACGACGCCTTTCAGCTCGTAGCCGAGACCGATCCGCTCGGGCACACCACGACCCGTACCTGGGACCGCTACGACAATCTCCTCACCTTCACCGACTCGCTCGGTCGAACCACCACTCATGAGTACGACGAGATGGGCAACACCCTCCAGGTTGTTCACCCCGACGGAAGCTTCGCTGCATACGCCTACGACCACGATGGCGCACTGATCTCGGCCACTGAACAGGACGGTGCCCGGTGGCAGTATGCGTACGACGAGCGTGGAAACGTCGTCGCGATCACGGAACCCGCCGGCGCGACCACTGGGTACGGCTATGACGAGCGCGGTGCGGTCGCTTCGGTCACCGACGCGCTCGGCAACGAGAGCCGGGTGGGCAGCAACGCCGCGGGGCTTCCGACGACGGTGCTCTCTCCGCTGGGTGCAGCCACGCGCTTCGCATACGACGCGTTCGGCCGTGTCCGGGAGATTGTCGAGCCCGACGGTGGGACGACCGTGGTCGGCTGGACGATCGAGGGGCGACCGGCATGGCGGTCTCATCCCGACGGTGGCGTCGAGCGGTGGACCTACGACGCCGAGGGCAATCTCCTCACTCACACCGACAGGCAGGACCACGTCACCTGGTTCGAACCCGCGCCCTTCGACAGGACTGCGGCCCGAACCGCCCCGGATGGCAGTCGGATCGAGTTCACGTACGACACCGAGCTCCGCCCCGTATGCGTCCGCAACGCCCTGGGCCGGACTTGGACGTACGAATACGACCCTCTGGGCAACGTCGTCCGCGAAACGGACTTCAACGGGAGGACCGTCACCTACTGCTACGACGGGGCGAACCGCATCACCGACCGCACGAACGGAGCGGGGCAGACTGTCCGTTACCGCCATGACCTCCTCGACCGAGTGGTCGAGCAGCGGGACTCGGAAGGGCGAGTCACCACCTTCGAGTATGACCAGGCCGGAGGCCTGGTCCGGGCGGTCAACCAAGATGCCGAGCTCCGCTTCACCTACGACCCGCTCGGCCGCGTACTGACGGAGAGCTGCAACGGCCGGATTCTGACCAACGCATACAATGCCGTGGGTCGCCGTGTACGGCGTCGGACCCCTGGTGGAGCGCTCAGTGAGTGGCGGTACGACGCCGCTCACCAGCCGGTTGAACTGCGCGGCTCCGGACGGACGGTCGGGTTCGGGTACGACGCGGCAGGACACGAAATCCTGCGGTCCCTTCCAACGGGAGCGTCACTGCTCCAGGAGTGGAGCGCCGCCGGCCACCGGCTGCGCTCCCAAGCCGTGCGGTCACCGGAAGGCGCAGCCCACAGCATCGACCGGCAGTACTCCTATCGGCCCGACGGTCTGCCCAGCACCATCACCGACTCCGACACGGGCGCCGTGGCGTACGAACTCGATCCGACCGGACGCGTCACTTCCGTCACTGCCACGGACCGGCGCGAGATGTACGCGTATGACGTCCTGGGCAACCTGATCCATTCCGACCCGTCGGCAACGGCTGTCCACGGAAACGCCGAGGTCCAGGGACCGATGACCTACAGCGGCACGCTGGTGCAGACCGCCGGTCGGTCTCGGTACGAGCACGACGCCCAGGGGCGGGTGGTCCGTCACACGCGCGCCCTTCTGTCCGGCGGGTCCCGCACATGGATCTTCACCTGGGACGCGGAGGACCGTCTACGTGCCGTCACCACCCCTGACGGACGTCAATGGCGTTACCGCTACGACCCTCTGGGCAGGCGCATCGCCAAGGAACTCCTCTGCGCGGACGGCACGGCGGTGGTCGAGCGCACCGACTTCGTGTGGGACGGCACACGACTGGCCGAGGAGAGCTGCTCGGGTGTGGGCGGCGATGGTGAGAAGCGCGTCACCACGTGGGACTGGGAACCGAGCGGGGACCGGCCTCTGACTCAGCGCATCCGATCCGGTGAGCGGCAGGCCGACGACGCCTCGGTGGACGAGCGGTTCTACTCCATCGTCACCGACCTCGTCGGCACGCCCACCGAGCTCGTCGACGAGTCAGGACACATGGCATGGCGTGCCCACAGCACCCTCTGGGGCCTGCCGCTGGGGGACCCGCCCCCAGGCGCGGCCGACTGCCCGCTTCGATTTCCGGGGCAGTACTTCGACGCCGAAACGGGGCTGCACTACAACCACCACCGCTACTACGACCCGGCAACGGCGCGCTACCACAGCCCCGATCCGCTTGGTCTGGAACCGGCACCGCACCACCATGCCTACGTCGTCAACCCGCTCGTATGGATCGACCCGCTGGGCCTCGCGCCCTCGTGCAAGGCGGTCATCCGGCACTACACGGACAAGACCGGCTACAACAAGATCATGGGTGGCGGCGGCAAGGACGGAATCACCCTCAAGGTCCCGAGGAACACCAAGAGCAAGAACGCGACAGCGGTCTACGTCACCCCCATGAGTCCGGCGGACATTGCCAAGAAGCCTGGCGGCTTCAAGGCCTACCTCGGTCTCACCAAGGAAAAGAGCGAGTACATGATCGAGTTCGAGGTCGAGAAGAAACTTTTCTCAGGGCGCCTCAGGGGTGGTCGGGACCACATCTGGTTCTCCAACAGCGACGTGGCCATCCCGCGCGACGCGATCAGGTATCACGGTCCGACATCGGGCTGGAAGGCCTGACCGAAGCACCCGCTGTACACCTCCTACACCACCGCGAGGCACTCTTATGGATCTCACCGGACACTCGACCGACTTCGTCGTGGACGCGTCGTTCCCCGAGGGCATGCGCCGTTTCGTTCGACTCGGCCGGCAGCGGTGGCCAGAGATGTTCCTGTACGGGGAACCGCTCCCGCCCGGCGTCCCGGCCGACTGGCGGTTGCCCGAACCGGAGAACGACGGCCTCTCGGGGATCGTCACCTTCAGCTCCGGCCAGGAGATGGAGGATTTCTGGGAGGAACACGGCTACGCCCTCGACGTCGAGGGGCAAGGTCCCTACGCCGTCTTCTACCGTCATCACGCGCAGCCTCTGCACGCGACGACGGTTTCCGGGGTCCATGCTTCCTCCCAGGAGAACGCGGCGGCCGTCGAAGGGACGGGCCTCCTGCTGTCCGAGTACTACGCCGTCAGCATCGTCACCCCGGAGGATCCGGACACGGACCCGTTCTCCAGGAGTGTTGTCAATGACTTCCTGGCGTCCTTCGGAGAGCCCACGGCCGCCCCGGTTTGACCTACGTCACCCCCGGGGTATTCTCCTCGGCTCGATTGGCGTCGGCCCTGCCCCATATGGCAGACTGTCCGAGTTGCTCGGTCGAGTGTTGATGCTGCGCGCCTCCCGCCGGGGGGACCGGAAGCGAGTCCCACAGTACTCGTCGCCCTAACTGCCACCACGGCAGCGCTGGGGCGGACGTACGGGAATCTTCCGGGAAGTGTCAGTGCGGCACCGACCAGGCACCCGGTGGCCTTCTAGGTCCCGGTCTGCGGTTCCGGAAGGGCCGTGCGCAATCCCTGGAGGGATGTTCGAACAAGGGGCATCTGTGTCAGCGGAAGAGCGACACGCCCGACCGCGTGGGTCGGAGAGAACGAAGTGAACACCGGGTTCCAGAGCGTTACGAGAGACAGGACTACTAGTAGCCATGGCGGGACAGAAGATCCGCATCCGGCTCAAGGCCTACGACCACGAGGTCATCGACTCTTCGGCGAAGAAGATCGTCGAGACGGTGACTCGCACTGGTGCGTCGGTCGCGGGCCCGGTGCCGCTGCCCACTGAGAAGAACGTGTACTGCGTCATCAAGTCGCCGCACAAGTACAAGGACTCGCGCGAGCACTTCGAGATGCGCACGCACAAGCGCCTGATCGACATCCTCGACCCGACCCCCAAGACCGTTGACTCTCTGATGCGACTCGACCTCCCGGCCGGTGTCGACATCGAGATCAAGCTCTGAGGCCGGTGATCTGAACGATGGCTAAGCAGATCAAGGGCATCCTGGGCGAGAAGCTCGGCATGACGCAGGTGTGGGACGCGAACAACCGTGTCGTCCCGGTCACCGTCGTCAAGGCCGGCCCCAACGTCGTCACCCAGGTCCGCACGAACGACACCGACGGCTACGAGTCCGTCCAGATCGCGTTCGGCGAGATCGACCCGCGCAAGGTGAACAAGCCCCTCAAGGGCCACTTCGCCAAGGCCGACGTCACTCCCCGCCGCCACCTCGTCGAGATCCGTACCGCTGACGCCAGCGAGTACACCCTCGGCCAGGAGATCACCGCTGAGGTGTTCGAGGCCGGCATCAAGGTCGACGTGACCGGCAAGAGCAAGGGCAAGGGCTTCGCCGGTGTCATGAAGCGTCACAACTTCAAGGGCCTCGGCGCCGGACACGGCACCCAGCGCAAGCACCGCTCTCCCGGCTCCATCGGTGGCTGTGCCACCCCGGGCCGTGTGTTCAAGGGCCTCCGCATGGCGGGTCGCATGGGCAACGAGCGGGTCACCACCCAGAACCTGACCGTTCACGCCGTTGACGCGGAGAAGGGCCTGCTCCTCATCAAGGGCGCGGTACCTGGTCCGAACGGCGGCCTCGTCCTGGTCCGCACCGCGGCCAAGGGGGCCTGAGGACTATGAGCACCATTGACATTCTGTCGCCCTCCGGCGACACCGCCGGGACCGTTGAGCTCCCGGCCGAGATCTTCGACGTAGAGAAGATCAGCATTCCGCTGCTTCACCAGGTCGTCGTCGCACAGCTGGCCGCTGCCCGTCAGGGCACGCACAAGGTCAAGCGTCGTGGCGAGGTCCGCGGTGGCGGTAGGAAGCCGTACCGCCAGAAGGGCACCGGCCGCGCCCGTCAGGGCTCGACCCGTGCGCCGCAGTTCGCCGGCGGTGGCGTCGTCCACGGCCCCACGCCGCGTGACTACTCGCAGCGGACCCCGAAGAAGATGAAGGCCGCGGCCCTGCGCCACGCCCTCACCGACCGGGCCCGCAACAACCGCATCCACGTCGTCTCCGGCGTCATCGAGGGCGAGAGCCCCTCGACGAAGGCCGCGAAGACCCTCTTCGGCAAGATCAGCGAGCGCAAGAACCTGCTCCTGGTCATCGACCGCGCCGACGAGGCCGCGTGGCTGTCCGCCCGCAACCTGCCCCAGGTCCACATCCTGGAGCCGGGCCAGCTGAACACGTACGACGTTCTCGTCTCGGACGACGTGGTCTTCACCAAGGCCGCCTTCGAGTCCTTCGTGTCCGGCCCGAAGGCCAATGACACCGAAGGGAGCGAGGTCTGATGGCTATCCGTCACCCCGCTATCGCCTCCAAGGCGGCGAAGAAGGCCAAGGCCGCGCGCGTCGCCAAGGCGCGCCGCCACGCCGCCGAGGGCAAGAACACCGTCGAGACCCCGCTGAGCAAGTCCTTCACGGACCCCCGTGACGTGCTGCTCAAGCCGGTCGTCTCCGAGAAGAGCTACGCGCTCCTCGACGAGGGCAAGTACACGTTCATCGTCGCCCCGAACGCCAACAAGACCCAGATCAAGCAGGCCGTGCAGTCGGTCTTCTCGGTCAAGGTCACCGGGGTCAACACGATCAACCGCCAGGGCAAGCGCAAGCGGACCCGCACGGGCTTCGGCCAGCGCGCGTCCACCAAGCGCGCGATCGTGACCCTCGCAGAGGGCGACCGTATCGACATCTTCGGCGGTCCGACCGCCTGAGGGCGGTCCGGATCGTCCGATATCGGACGAGGACTGAGAAATGGGAATCCGCAAGTACAAGCCGACTACGCCGGGCCGTCGTGGCTCGAGCGTCGCCGACTTCGTCGAGGTCACGCGGTCCACGCCGGAGAAGTCGTTGGTCCGCCCCCTGCACAGCAAGGGTGGCCGTAACAACTCCGGTCGTGTGACCGTCCGCCACCAGGGTGGTGGCCACAAGCGCGCCTACCGCGTGATCGACTTCCGTCGTCACGACAAGGACGGCGTGCCGGCGAAGGTCGCGCACATCGAGTACGACCCCAACCGCACCGCGCGCATCGCGCTGCTGCACTACGCCGACGGCGAGAAGCGCTACATCCTCGCCCCGCGCAACCTGCAGCAGGGTGACCGCGTCGAGAACGGTCCCGGGGCCGACATCAAGCCGGGCAACAACCTTGCCCTGCGCAACATCCCGGTCGGTACCACGCTGCACGCCATCGAGCTGCGTCCGGGCGGCGGCGCGAAGTTCGCCCGCTCCGCCGGCGCCTCCGTGCAGCTGCTCGCGAAGGAGGGCTCCATGGCCCACCTGCGCATGCCGTCCGGTGAGATCCGCCTGGTCGACGTGCGCTGCCGCGCCACCGTCGGTGAGGTGGGCAACGCCGAACAGAGCAACATCAACTGGGGTAAGGCGGGCCGTAAGCGCTGGCTGGGCGTTCGCCCGACCGTGCGTGGTGTGGTCATGAACCCGGTGGACCACCCGCACGGTGGTGGCGAGGGCCGTACCTCGGGTGGTCGTCACCCGGTGTCCCCGTGGGGCAAGAAGGAAGGCCGTACTCGTTCGCCCAAGAAGGCGTCGAACAAGTACATCGTCCGCCGCCGCAAGACGAACAAGAAGCGCTAAGGACGGGTTGAGATGCCTCGTAGCTTGAAGAAGGGGCCCTTCGTCGACGACCACCTGATCAAGAAGGTGGACGCCCAGAACGAAGCCGGCACCAAGAACGTCATCAAGACCTGGTCCCGTCGCTCGATGATCGTGCCGGCCATGCTCGGCCACACGCTCGCGGTGCACAACGGCAAGACCCACATTCCGGTGTTCGTCACCGAGTCGATGGTCGGCCACAAGCTCGGCGAGTTCTCGCCGACCCGCACCTTCCGGGGTCACGTCAAGGACGACCGGAAGTCGAAGCGCCGCTAAGCGCGGGGTGGAATGACCATGACAGACACTGGAAGGACAACCATGGAAGCCAGGGCCCAGGCGCGGTACATCCGCGTCACGCCCATGAAGGCCCGCCGCGTGGTGGACCTCATCCGTGGCCTCAACGCCACGGAGGCTCAGGCGGTCCTGCGTTTCGCCCCGCAGGCCGCGAGCGTGCCGGTCGGCAAGGTGCTGGACAGCGCCATCGCCAACGCCGCGCACAACTACGACCACACCGATGTCGACAGCCTCTACATCTCCGAGGCGTACGTCGACGAGGGCCCGACCCTGAAGCGGTTCCGTCCGCGCGCCCAGGGCCGTGCCTACCGGATCCGCAAGCGGACCAGCCACATCACCGTGGTCGTCAGCAGCAAGGAAGGAACCCGGTAATGGGCCAGAAGGTAAACCCGCACGGGTTCCGGCTCGGTGTCACGACCGACTTCAAGTCGCGTTGGTACGCCGACAAGCTGTACAAGGACTACGTCAAGGAAGACGTCGCCATCCGCCGGATGATGACGTCCGGCATGGAGCGCGCCGGCATCTCCAAGGTCGAGATCGAGCGCACCCGTGACCGTGTGCGTGTGGACATCCACACCGCTCGTCCGGGCATCGTCATCGGCCGCCGTGGCGCCGAGGCCGACCGCATCCGCGGTGACCTCGAGAAGCTCACGGGCAAGCAGGTCCAGCTGAACATCCTCGAGGTCAAGAGCCCCGAGACGGACGCTCAGCTGGTTGCCCAGGCCGTCGCCGAGCAGCTCTCCTCCCGCGTCTCCTTCCGTCGCGCCATGCGTAAGAGCATGCAGGGCACGATGAAGGCCGGCGCCAAGGGCATCAAGATCCAGTGCGGTGGCCGCCTCGGTGGCGCCGAGATGTCCCGCTCGGAGTTCTACCGCGAGGGCCGTGTGCCCCTGCACACGCTCCGCGCGAACGTGGACTACGGCTTCTTCGAGGCCAAGACGACCTTCGGCCGCATCGGCGTGAAGGTCTGGATCTACAAGGGCGACGTCAAGAACATCGCCGAGGTCCGCGCCGAGAACGCCGCCGCCCGTGCGGGTAACCGCCCGGCCCGTGGTGGCGCTGACCGCCCGGCCCGCGGTGGCCGTGGTGGCGAGCGTGGCGGGCGCGGTCGTAAGCCGCAGCAGGCTCCGGCTGCCGAGGCCCCCAAGGCCGACGCTCCCGCTGCCGCTCCGGCTGAGAGCACCGGAACGGAGGCCTGACCGACATGCTGATCCCCCGTAGGGTCAAGCACCGCAAGCAGCACCACCCCAAGCGCAGTGGTATGGCCAAGGGTGGTACTGAGGTCGCGTTCGGCGAGTACGGCATCCAGGCGCTGACCCCGGCGTATGTGACGAACCGTCAGATCGAGGCCGCTCGTATCGCCATGACCCGCCACATCAAGCGTGGCGGCAAGGTCTGGATCAACATCTATCCGGACCGCCCCCTCACCAAGAAGCCCGCCGAGACCCGCATGGGTTCCGGTAAGGGTTCTCCTGAGTGGTGGATCGCCAACGTCAAGCCCGGACGCGTGATGTTCGAGCTGTCGTACCCCAACGAGAAGATCGCGCGCGAGGCCCTGACCCGTGCGGCTCACAAGCTGCCGATGAAGTGCAAGATCGTCAAGCGCGAGGCAGGTGAAGCGTGATGTCGGCCGGTACCAAGGCGTCCGAGCTGCGCGAGCTGGGCAACGAGGAGCTCCTTGCCAAGCTCCGCGAGGCCAAGGAAGAGCTGTTCAACCTCCGCTTCCAGGCGGCGACGGGTCAGCTCGAGAACCACGGTCGGCTCAAGGCCGTCCGCAAGGACATCGCGCGGATCTACACCCTGATGCGTGAGCGCGAGCTGGGCATCGAGACGGTGGAGAGCGCCTGATGAGCGAGAGCAACGTGACTGAAGAGACCAAGACGGACCGCGGTTTCCGCAAGACCCGCGAGGGTCTGGTCGTCAGCGACAAGATGGACAAGACCGTCGTCGTCGCCGTCGAGGACCGCGTCAAGCACGCGCTGTACGGCAAGGTCATCCGCCGTACGAGCAAGCTCAAGGCCCACGACGAGCAGAACGCCGCGGGTGTCGGCGACCGTGTCCTCCTCATGGAGACCCGGCCGCTGTCCGCGACCAAGCGCTGGCGCGTCGTCGAGATCCTCGAGAAGGCCAAGTAATCCCTCCTAGGGGGACCCCCTAGGCATCGTTCCGCCAGGCTCGGGGCGAAGCGTGAGTCCTTCGCGCTCCGCCCCGGGAACCGGCAGACAATCAGGAGATAGACGTGATCCAGCAGGAGTCGCGACTGCGTGTCGCCGACAACACTGGTGCGAAGGAGATCCTTTGCATCCGTGTGCTCGGTGGCTCCGGTCGCCGCTACGCGGGTATCGGTGACGTCATCGTCGCCACCGTCAAGGACGCGATCCCCGGTGGCAACGTGAAGAAGGGTGACGTCATCAAGGCGGTCATCGTTCGCACCGTCAAGGAGCGCCGCCGTCCGGACGGCTCGTACATCCGCTTCGACGAGAACGCCGCCGTCATCCTCAAGAACGACGGCGACCCTCGTGGCACCCGTATCTTCGGCCCGGTCGGCCGGGAGCTGCGCGAGAAGAAGTTCATGAAGATCATCTCGCTCGCGCCGGAGGTGCTGTAAGCATGAAGATCAAGAAGGGCGACCTGGTCCAGGTCATCACCGGTAAGGACAAGGGCAAGCAGGGCAAGGTCATCGCGGCCTTCCCCCGTGAGGACCGCGTCCTGGTCGAGGGTGTCAACCGGGTCAAGAAGCACACCAAGGCCGGTCCGACGGCTCGCGGTTCGCAGGCCGGCGGCATCGTCACCACCGAGGCGCCGATCCACGTCTCCAACGTCCAGCTGGTCGTGGAGAAGGACGGCAACAAGGTCGTGACCCGCGTCGGTTACCGCTTCGACGACGAAGGCAACAAGATCCGCGTTGCCAAGCGGACGGGTGAGGACATCTGATGGCTACCACCACCACTCCGCGTCTGAAGCAGAAGTACCGCGACGAGATCACGGGCAAGCTGCGCGACGAGTTCAAGTACGAGAACGTCATGCAGATCCCCGGTCTCGTCAAGATCGTGGTCAACATGGGTGTGGGCGACGCCGCCCGCGACTCCAAGCTGATCGAGGGCGCCATCCGCGACCTCACCACGATCACCGGTCAGAAGCCGGCCGTCACCAAGGCTCGCAAGTCCATCGCGCAGTTCAAGCTGCGTGAGGGCCAGCCGATCGGTGCCCACGTCACGCTCCGTGGCGACCGCATGTGGGAGTTCCTGGACCGCACCCTGTCGCTCGCGCTGCCGCGCATCCGCGACTTCCGCGGCCTGTCCCCCAAGCAGTTCGACGGCCGTGGCAACTACACCTTCGGTCTCACGGAGCAGGTCATGTTCCACGAGATCGACCAGGACAAGATCGACCGCACCCGGGGTATGGACATCACCGTGGTGACCACGGCGACCAACGACGCTGAGGGCCGCGCGCTCCTTCGTCACCTCGGCTTCCCCTTCAAGGAGGCGTGAGCGAGATGGCGAAGAAGGCTCTGATCGCTAAGGCTGCTCGCAAGCCCAAGTTCGGTGTGCGTGGCTACACCCGCTGCCAGCGCTGCGGCCGCCCGCACTCCGTGTACCGCAAGTTCGGCCTGTGCCGCGTGTGCCTTCGTGAGATGGCTCACCGCGGCGAGCTGCCGGGCGTGACCAAGAGCTCCTGGTAATCCCCCTTTTAAGGGATTTGCAGGACTCTCGGTAAGCATCCGGGGCGGCAGGACGCCCAGCCCACATGCCTTAGGCTTGTGGGGTTGGGCGTCTGCCGCCGCCCTTACGACTTACTACGCCGTAGGTCCACCGCGCCGCACCCGTCCCGTCTCGGATCGGGGAGAGGGATGGCGCACCAGGAAACCCCGGCGAGAGAGGCCACAGGCCAATTCATGACCATGACTGATCCGATCGCAGACATGCTGACGCGTCTGCGGAACGCGAACTCGGCGTACCACGACTCCGTGACGATGCCGGCGTCCAAGATCAAGTCGCACATCGCGGAGATCCTCCAGCAGGAGGGCTTCATCACGGGCTGGAAGGTCGAGGACGCCGAGGTCGGCAAGAACCTCGTCCTGGAGCTGAAGTTCGGCCCCAACCGTGAGCGCTCCATCGCGGGCATCAAGCGGATCTCGAAGCCCGGTCTCCGGGTGTACGCGAAGTCCACCAATCTGCCGAAGGTTCTGGGCGGCCTGGGCGTGGCGATCATCTCCACGTCCCACGGGCTCCTGACCGACAAGCAGGCGCAGAAGAAGGGCGTGGGTGGGGAAGTCCTCGCCTACGTCTGGTAATTCGGGAACGGAGGAGAGACAGCAATGTCGCGTATCGGCAAGCTCCCCATCCCGGTTCCCGCCGGCGTGGACGTCACCATCGACGGCCGTACGGTCGCGGTCAAGGGCCCCAAGGGCGAACTGACCCACACCGTCATCGCGCCGATCGACATCGCGAAGGCCGAGGACGGCACCCTTCAGGTGCTGCGGCCCAACGACGAGCGGCAGAGCAAGGCCCTGCACGGCCTGTCCCGCACGCTGGTGGCGAACATGATCACCGGTGTGACCCAGGGATACGTCAAGAAGCTCGAAATCAGCGGTGTCGGTTACCGTGTCGTGGCCAAGGGCTCCAACCTGGAGTTCTCCCTCGGCTACAGCCACCCGATCCTGGTCGAGGCCCCCGAGGGCATCACCTTCAAGGTGGAGTCCCCGACCCGTTTCTCGGTCGAGGGCATCGACAAGCAGAAGGTCGGCGAGGTCGCGGCCAACATCCGCAAGCTCCGCAAGCCCGACCCGTACAAGGCCAAGGGCGTCAAGTACGAGGGCGAAGTCATCCGCCGCAAGGTCGGAAAGGCGGGTAAGTAAGCCATGGCATACGGACAGAAGATCCTTAAGGGCGACGCCTACAAGCGCGCCGCGATCAAGCGCCGCCACATCCGGATCCGTAAGCACATCAACGGTACGGCGGAGCGTCCGCGTCTGGTCGTTACCCGCTCGAACCGCCACATCGTGGCCCAGGTGATCGACGACATCAAGGGGCACACCCTTGCGTCGGCGTCCACCCTGGACACCTCGATCCGCGGTGGCGAGGGCGACAAGTCCGCGCAGGCCAAGCAGGTCGGCGCCCTGGTCGCCGAGCGCGCCAAGGCCGCCGGTGTCGAGGCCGTCGTGTTCGACCGTGGTGGTAACCAGTACGCGGGGCGCATCGCCGCCCTGGCGGACGCCGCCCGCGAGGCCGGACTCAAGTTCTGAGTCGCCCGTCGCGTCAGCGACAAAACGTTGGCGCGTAGCTAGCGGAAACAGAGAGAGGTAATTCCAATGGCTGGACCCCAGCGCCGCGGTGGCGGTGCCGGTGGCGGCGAGCGGCGGGACCGGAAGGGCCGTGACGGCGGCGCAGCTGCCGCCGAGAAGACCGCTTACGTTGAGCGCGTCGTCGCGATCAACCGCGTCGCCAAGGTTGTGAAGGGTGGTCGTCGCTTCAGCTTCACCGCGCTGGTCGTGGTGGGCGACGGTGACGGCACCGTGGGTGTCGGATACGGCAAGGCCAAGGAGGTGCCGGCCGCCATCGCCAAGGGTGTTGAGGAGGCCAAGAAGCACTTCTTCAAGGTCCCCCGCATCCAGGGCACCATCCCGCACCCGATCACGGGCGAGAAGGCCGCGGGCGTCGTCCTGCTCAAGCCTGCTTCCCCCGGTACCGGCGTTATCGCCGGTGGTCCGGTGCGTGCCGTGCTCGAGTGCGCCGGTGTGCACGACATCCTGTCGAAGTCGCTCGGTTCGTCGAACGCGATCAACATCGTGCACGCGACCGTGGCGGCCCTGAAGGGTCTGCAGCGTCCCGAGGAGATCGCGGCCCGCCGTGGTCTGCCGCTCGAGGACGTCGCTCCCGCGGCTCTGCTGCGTGCGCGTGCCGGGGCTGGTGCTGCGTAATGGCTCAGCTCAAGATCACGCAGACGAAGTCGTACATCGGCAGCAAGCAGAACCACCGTGACACCCTGCGTTCCCTTGGTCTCAAGGGCATCAACACGCAGGTCGTCAAGGAGGACCGCCCCGAGTTCCGCGGCATGGTGCACACCGTCCGCCACCTCGTGACGGTCGAGGAGGTCGACTGATCATGGCGGAGAACAACCCGCTCAAGATCCACAACCTCCGTCCCGCCCCGGGCGCCAAGACCGCCAAGACCCGTGTGGGTCGTGGTGAGGCGTCGAAGGGTAAGACGGCTGGTCGTGGTACCAAGGGCACGAAGGCCCGTTACCAGGTTCCGGAGCGCTTCGAGGGTGGCCAGATGCCCCTCCACATGCGTCTCCCGAAGCTGAAGGGCTTCAAGAACCCGTTCAAGACCGAGTTCCAGGTCGTGAACCTCGACAAGCTGGCCGCGCTCTACCCCGAGGGTGGCGAGGTCACCGTCGAGGGTCTGGTGGCCAAGGGTGCCGTTCGCAAGAACAGCCTCGTCAAGGTCCTCGGCCAGGGCGAGATCTCCGTGGCGCTGCAGGTGACGGTCGACGCCGTCTCCGGCTCCGCCAAGGAGAAGATCACCGCCGCCGGCGGTTCCGTCACCGAGCTCGTCTGAACACCACAGGCATCTCGATGACCTGAGCGATCCCGGCCGGGGATACTCCACATATGGGGTATCCCCGGTTGGTCGTTCCTAGGGCGGCAGTCTCGCCGGTAAGGTGGCCTGCACTGCCCTCTTTTCACGGGGTGCTTCACTTCGGGCACTCTGAGCGGCAGTTGACCGTTACCTATTCGTCGAACCTCAAGACCGTCACCCTTGACGCAGTTGCGCGGGGGTCGCAGGAGGCACCGTGCTCACCGCGTTCGCCCGGGCGTTCAAGACGCCCGACCTGCGCAAGAAGCTGCTCTTCACGCTCGGCATCATCGTGGTCTTCCGGGTCGGTACACACATCCCGATCCCAGGCGTCGACTACCGGAACGTCCAGACCTGTATCGACAACGCCCAGGCCAACCAGGGTCTCTTCGGCCTGGTCAACATGTTCAGCGGTGGCGCGCTGCTGCAGATCACGATCTTCGCCCTGGGCATCATGCCGTACATCACGGCGAGCATCATTCTGCAGTTGCTGACCGTGGTGATCCCGCGTCTGGAAGCCCTCAAGAAAGAGGGCCAGGCCGGTACGGCGAAGATCACGCAGTACACGCGTTACCTGACGATCGCCCTCGCCATCCTCCAGGGCACCGGCCTCGTCGCCACCGCCCGCAGCGGTGCCCTGTTCTCGGGCTGCCCGGTGGCCAGCCAGATCGTGCCGGACCAGTCGGTCTTCGTCACCATCACCATGGTCATCACGATGACCGCCGGTACGGCGGCCGTGATGTGGCTCGGTGAGCTCATCACCGACCGCGGTATCGGCAACGGCATGTCGATCCTGATGTTCATCTCGATCGCCGCCACCTTCCCGTCCGCCCTGTGGGCCATCAAGGAGCAGGGCTCCCTGGCCGACGGCTGGATCGAGTTCGGCACGGTCGTCCTGGTCGGCCTCGTCGTGATCGGCTTGGTGGTCTTCGTCGAGCAGGCTCAGCGCCGGATTCCCGTCCAGTACGCGAAGCGCATGATCGGCCGCCGGTCCTACGGGGGTACCTCGACGTACATCCCGCTGAAGGTCAACCAGGCCGGCATCATCCCGGTGATCTTCGCGTCATCGCTGCTCTACATCCCGGCGCTGATCGCACAGTTCGCCGGAGGCAACTCCGGCTGGAAGATCTGGATCGAGAAGAACCTCGCGCTGCCGGACGCCCCGATGCACATGGTCCTCTACTTCCTCCTGATCATCTTCTTCGCCTTCTTCTACGTGGCCATCTCGTTCAACCCCGAGGAAGTCGCGGACAACATGAAGAAGTATGGTGGCTTCATCCCGGGCATCCGGGCTGGCCGACCGACCGCTGAGTACCTGTCGTACGTGCTCAACCGGATCACCTGGCCGGGTTCGCTGTACTTGGGGCTGATCGCTCTTGTGCCAACGATGGCGTTGGCCGGTTTCGGGGCAAACCAGAACTTCCCCTTCGGCGGGACGAGCATCCTGATCATCGTGGGTGTCGGTCTCGAGACGGTGAAGCAGATCGAGAGCCAGCTCCAGCAGCGCAATTACGAAGGGTTCCTCCGCTGATGCGTATCGTCCTCGTCGGGCCGCCGGGCGCCGGTAAGGGAACGCAGGCCGCGTTCCTGGCCAAGAACCTGTCGATCCCGCACATCTCCACGGGCGACCTGTTCCGGGCCAACATCAGTCGGCAGACGGAACTCGGCAAACTGGCGAAGTCCTACATGGACGCGGGCAACCTGGTGCCCGACGAGGTCACCATCGCCATGGCGAAGGACCGCATGGAGCAGCCGGACGCCGAGAACGGTTTCCTGCTGGACGGCTTCCCCCGCAACGTGTCGCAGGCCGAGGCGCTCGACGAGCTCCTCGAGACCGAGAGCATGCAGCTCGACGCGGTGCTGGACCTGGAGGTCCCCGAGGACGAGGTCGTCAAGCGGATCGCCGGCCGCCGCATCTGCCGCAACGACTCCTCGCACGTCTTCCACGTGACGTACAAGCAGCCGGCCAAGGACGGCGTCTGCGACGTCTGCGGCGGCGAGCTGTACCAGCGGGACGACGACTCCGAGGAGACCGTGCGGACGCGGCTGGAGGTCTACCACACCCAGACCGAGCCGATCATCGACTACTACAAGGCCCAGGGCCTGGTGGTCACGATCTCGGCGCTCGGCAAGGTGGAGGACGTCACGACGCGTGCCATGGAGGCGCTCAAGCGTGGCGAGGACGACAAGTAGTCGTCCGTACGCAGCTACGGCCGCGGTTCCCCTCGGGGGCCGCGGCTGCTGTGTGGGCGGGGTCGGGTGCACGGCCCCGTATCGTTGAAGGCGTCCGCAGTCGCCGAAGGTCCAGAAAGGCCGTAGCTCCCATGGTGCAGATCAAGACCCCCGAGCAGATCGCCAAGATGCGTGAGGCGGGGCTGGTGGTCGCAGCCATTCACGCGGCGACCCGTGAGGCCGCCGTGCCCGGGGCCACGACGAAGGATCTGGACCAGGTCGCGCGCAAGGTGCTCGCCGAGCACAACGCCAAGCCGAACTTCCTCGGCTACGGCGGCTTCCCCGCGACCATCTGCACCTCGGTCAACGAGGTCGTCGTCCACGGAATCCCCTCCGACGACGTCGTCCTCAAGGACGGGGACGTCATCTCCATCGACTGCGGCGCGATCATCGACGGCTGGCACGGCGACGCGGCCTACACGGCCTTCGTGGGCTCCGGTCACGCTCCGGAGCTCGTCGAGCTCTCCCGGGTGACCGAGGAGTCGATGTGGGCCGGCATCGCCGCCATGAAGCAGGGCAACCGCCTGGTCGACGTCTCCCGGGCCATCGAGACCTACATCCGCCGCCAGCCCAAGCCCGGCGGCGGCAAGTACGGGATCATCGAGGACTACGGCGGCCACGGCATCGGCACCGAGATGCACATGGACCCGCACCTGCTGAACTACGTCGACCGGCGGCGCGGCAAGGGCCCGAAGCTGGTGCCCGGCTTCTGCCTCGCGATCGAGCCGATGGTGTCCCTGGGGACGCCGAAGACGGAGGTCCTCCAGGACGACTGGACCGTCATCACGACGGACGGCACCTGGTCCTCCCACTGGGAGCACTCCGTCGCGCTGACGGAGGAGGGCCCGCTGGTGCTGACGTGTCCCGACGGGGGCAAGGCGAAGCTCGCCGAGCTGGGAATCGCCGCCGCGCCCGATCCGCTGGGCTGAGCACCGTCTGCGGCTGCGGGCCCGTAGGGGCTGTCCGCGCCCATGCGGTGGAGCCGCGTGTCGAACAGCCTCGCGTCCCTTCGGGGCGCGCTTAAGGATCTGTGGCACGGGGCAGGATCTCTCGATTCGTGTTTCCGAGGGCCCTGTCGTAGACTGACTCGTCGGCTCTTGTGTACCCGCATGCCTGCATGCGCCAGCACAGAGTCGATCAAGGTAGTCGATTCGAAGGGCGAAGCGTGGCCAAGAAGCAAGGTGCCATCGAGATCGAGGGCACTGTCGTCGAGTCTCTTCCGAACGCCATGTTCAAGGTCGAGCTCCAGAACGGCCACCAGGTCCTGGCACACATCAGCGGCAAGATGCGCATGCACTACATCCGCATCCTCCCTGACGACCGGGTCGTGGTGGAGCTGTCTCCGTACGACCTGACGCGTGGCCGGATCGTCTACCGCTACAAGTAGATCTTGCCTGTGTCCCACCGCCGCGTGCGGTGGGACTGCCGGCACTGACCCGGAGAACCTCACCATGAAGGTCAAGCCGAGCGTCAAGAAGATCTGCGACAAGTGCAGGGTGATCCGCCGTCACGGCCGGGTCATGGTCATCTGCGACAACCCGCGCCACAAGCAGCGCCAGGGCTGACGCACGACCGATCCCTCTGCATTCATCGCAGGGTTTCGCGCGACGCAAGCTGAATTTGTTCATACGCAGGACCCAGGGGAACGAGCGTTCGCCTGACACCCCCGGTTCGGAGGCTGGGGACCCAGTTCGTACCTGGTACGGCGGCTGGGAGTCGGTTCTGCGGAAGACCTCCGACAAGCAACTGGAGCCATTGAATGGCACGCGTTTCCGGTGTTGACATCCCGCGCGAAAAGCGCGTGGAGATCGCCCTCACCTACGTGTTCGGCATCGGCCGGACTCTCTCCCAGCAGACGCTGGCCGCCACCGGCGTGGACCCGAACACCCGTGTTCGGGACCTCTCCGAGGAGCAGCTGGTCGCGATCCGCGAGTACGTCGACAACAACATCAAGACCGAGGGTGACCTCCGCCGCGAGGTCCAGGCCGACATCCGCCGCAAGGTCGAGATCGGTACCTACCAGGGTCTCCGTCACCGTCGTGGTCTGCCCGTCCGCGGTCAGCGCACCAGCACCAACGCTCGTACCCGCAAGGGCCCGCGTCGCGCCATCGCCGGCAAGAAGAAGCCGGGCAAGAAGTAGTCCACAGCGGACGCCTGTCCACGGTCTTCGCTGTAGGACCGACCACCTCCCGTAGGAGTTATAGATGCCCCCCAAGGGTCGTCAGGGCGCTGCCAAGAAGGTGCGCCGCAAGGAAAAGAAGAACGTCGCTCACGGCCACGCGCACATCAAGAGCACGTTCAACAACACGATCGTCTCGATCACGGACCCGTCCGGTAACGTGATCTCCTGGGCCTCCGCCGGCCACGTCGGCTTCAAGGGCTCCCGGAAGTCCACGCCGTTCGCCGCGCAGATGGCCGCCGAGTCGGCTGCCCGCCGCGCCCAGGAGCACGGCATGCGCAAGGTCGACGTCTTCGTCAAGGGCCCGGGCTCCGGTCGTGAGACCGCGATCCGCTCCCTCCAGGCGACCGGCCTCGAGGTCGGCTCGATCCAGGACGTCACGCCGACCCCGCACAACGGCTGCCGCCCGCCGAAGCGCCGCCGCGTCTGACGCATCGGCTCAGCCGGTCGGCATCCTGCTGGGGGTGCGGGGGTCGCCCCCCGCAATGTCGCAGCACGGCTGCCGCCCGCCGAAGCGCCGCCGCGTCTGACGCGACGCCTTCGGGTTCACGGTCTTCGGGCGGTACGGCTCCGTAAAGGGGCCGTATCGCCCGTACCCTTGCAGTACCCGTCCCTTTTGTGCCGGGGACGGCTCACGTCGGGTGTCAAATAGCGGGCGCCCACGACTGAAGGATCTGATCCACACATGCTGATTGCTCAGCGTCCCTCGTTGACCGAAGAGGTCGTCGACGAGTTCCGCTCCCGGTTCGTGATCGAGCCGCTGGAGCCGGGCTTCGGTTACACCCTCGGCAATTCCCTGCGCCGTACGCTCCTGTCCTCGATCCCGGGTGCGGCGGTCACGTCCGTCCGTATCGAC
>NZ_JASKMS010000032.1 GCF_030124145.1 Streptomyces sp. 378 | reverse complement strand
TCCCGCCGGACGGTGTTGAGCCGGGTCAGCAGCGCGGTGATGGTGCGTCCCTCACGCTCGGCCGCTTCCCAGTCACGGTGCCTGAGCTGGTACTTCTCCGAGTCCAGATACTCCTCGCCGCCCTCCTTCAGCGGGGTGTTCTCACACAGCTCGTAGCCGGAGTAGATGCCCCAGGCCGGCGACAGCGTCGCCGCGAGCACCGCCCGGACCTCGAAGGCGGGCCGGCCCCCGTCCTGGAGATAGGCGTGCAGGATGTCGGGGGTGTTGGGAAAGAAGTTCGGCCGCATGTAGGAGGCGGCCTCACCCGACAGCTCCGTCAGGTACTCCGTCAGCTCCTGCTTGGTGTTGCGCCAGGTGAAGTACGTGTAGGACTGCTGGAAGCCGATCTGGGCCAGCGTGTGCATCATCGCCGGCCGCGTGAACGCCTCGGCCAGGAAGATCACATCCGGGTCGGCGCGGTTGACCTCCCCGATCACCCGCTCCCAGAACACCACCGGCTTGGTGTGCGGATTGTCCACCCGGAAGATCCGCACCCCCGCCTCCATCCAGTGCCGCAGCACCCGCACCGTCTCGGCGACCAGCCCGTCCATGTCGGCGTCGAAGGCGATGGGATAGATGTCCTGGTACTTCTTCGGCGGATTCTCCGCATGGGCGATGGTGCCGTCCGGGCGGTGATGGAACCACTCCGGGTGCTTGTGCACCCACGGATGGTCCGGAGAGCACTGCAACGCGAAGTCCAGCGCCACCTCCATGCCCAGCTCCCGCGCCCGCCGCACGAACCAGACGAAGTCCTCCTGCGTGCCCAGATCCGGGTGCACCGCGTCGTGCCCGCCCTCCGGCGAGCCGATCGCCCACGGCACCCCCACATCGTCCGGACCGGGAGAGAGCGTGTTGTTCCTCCCCTTGCGGAACGTGGTGCCGATCGGATGGATCGGCGGCAGGTACACCACGTCGAAACCCATCGCCGCGATCGCCGGCAACCGGCGCGCGGCCGTACGGAACGTGCCGTGCGGCTGCTCGCGCGTGCCCTCCGAGCGCGGGAAGAACTCGTACCACGAGCCGTACAGGGCCCGCTCCCGCTCCACCAGCAGCGGCAACGGCTCACTGCTGGTGACGAGCTCCCGCAGCGGATGCCGGGCCAGGACCTCGTCCACCTCCGGCGTCAACGCCGCCGCGAAGCGGGCCGCCGTGGGCAGCGCGTCGTCGCGCAGGGTCGTGGCCGCGGCGAGCAGCACGGTGCGGCCGGCTTCCTTCGGTACGCCGGCCGCAGCCCGCTCGTAGAGCTCCGCGCCCTCTTCCAGGACCAGACCCGGGTCGATGCCCGCCGGGATCTTTATGCCCGCCGCGTGACGCCAGGTGGCCACCGGATCGCTCCAGGCTTCCACCCGGTACGACCAGTGGCCGACGGCGTTCGCGGTGACCTCGGCGCCCCAGCGGTCGCTGCCGGGGGCGAGCTCACGCATGGGCGTCCACGGACCGGGGCGGCCCTCGGGGTCCTTCAGGAGGACATTGGCGGCCACCGCGTCATGCCCCTCCCGGAACACGGTGGCGGTGACCTCGAACGTCTCACCCACGACCGCCTTCGCCGGCCGGTTGCCGTTCTCCACGGCCGGGCGGACGTCCCGTACCGGGATGCGACCGATGGCCCGGGTCCTCCTCATGGTCCTCACCTCCACCGTGCTCGGAAGCCGGGCCGCCGGGCCCGGTTCAGGGACAGATGCGCGGGAAGGCAGCTACCTTCCCGCCGGGGATCTCCGCTCGGCGACCGGGGTTCTCCGCTCCGCCGCCGGTGTTCTTCGTCTGACCGACGTGGCCGGACGGGGCCGTTCGTTCGGTTCCTGCAGACAGGTGACGTGCTGCTCCTGCAGGCACGTGATCTGCTGTTCCTCCAGGTAGGCGACCTGGTTGGTGCGCAGGTACCGCTCGGCCGCGTCCGCCGCCTCCCGCGCGCAGCGTTTGCCCATCAGCACGCAGAGGGTGTAGCCGGAGTCCTCGAACGTGGTCCGCACCGTGCGGTCGTTCGGTGCCGCGAGCATCACGCGTTCCCAGGCCCGGTAACGCCGCAACTGCCGGGCGACTTCGGCTTTGGCGGGTAGCAGCATGGCACCGATCACCTTTCGGGCTCGAGGGACACGGTCTCCCGACGGTCGGACGGCGGCCGTACGCACAGCGGCACGGACCCGTAACGGCGATCGAGTTCTTCACACATGGTGCACGTGTGACGACGCAGCGTCTTGTTGGATCTTCAATCAACGGCGGCTCGCTCGGGCTGTTCGGGCCGCCGCGGCCCGCTCACTTGTGTCCGCCACCGCCTCAGGCGTGCGCTCGTGTTGCACGAACGGGCTAGCACCCTCAGGCTGAGGGTGACTCAGAAGCGATAGGCGCTCACGTTCCGTGTTCGGGGCTCGTCCCGCAGGACCGCGGGAGCGAGAAGGAGCTGAGCTTCGCGGTGAGGAGCCGACCGATGAAGACCGCAGTGCCCTGCTACTACCACCTCGATGTGGAAGTCAGCCCGGACCGGGTGGGACAGGTCAGCCGCATTCTGGCCGCTCACCTGAAGTTCTGGGACCTGGACAACCTGGTCCAGCCCGTCTGCGGCGGTGCCGAGATGCTGCTCAAGGCCATCGACGAACACGCCACGGACAAGAACACGTCGATCGAGATGTGGTGGAACGGGCAGCACCTGATCACCGCCATCGGGGACAACGACCGCGCCCTGCGCCCGGACCAGGAACTGCGAGGCTGCCTGGAGCACCTCGCCGCGATGAGCGACGGCTGGGGATGCTGCGCCACCGAGACCGGCAGCAAGGTCATCTGGTTCTCGCAGCGCGCCCGCGCCGGGGAACGCGTCCCGCTGGTGCCGACCGCTCCCGCCCCGCGGGAGAGCGAGGGCCTCGATGTGCCCCGCGAGGAGCGGGTCGCGCGGCTGGCCGGACCGGCCAGCACCCCGGGCGACCTCCTGGAGGAGGCCCGGTGACCCGCCGGCAGCCACGGATAGGGGCGTCCGCCTGGGGCGGGCGCCCCTATCCCCTGGGAGCGGACTACGACGGTGAGGGCACCAACTTCGCGCTCTTCAGCGAGGTCGCCGAACGCGTCGAGCTGATCCTCGTCGACGACGACGGCACACACACCCGGGTGCCGCTGAACGAGGTCGACGGCTTCGTGTGGCACGGCTACGTGCCCGGTGTGGGCCCCGGCCAGCGCTACGGCTACCGGGTGCACGGGCCGTGGGCCCCCGCCGCCGGCCACCGCTGCAACCCGGCGAAACTGCTGCTCGACCCGTACGCCCGCGCGGTGGACGGGCAGATCGACAACCACCCCTCGCTCTACGAGCGCAACCCGGACGGCCCCGACCCGGCCGACAGCGCCGGGCACACCATGCTCGGCGTGGTGACCGATCCGGCCTTCGACTGGGGCGACGACGCCCGGCCCGGCCGGCCCTACGCCGACACGGTGATCTACGAGGCCCACGTCAAGGGCATGACCCGCACCCATCCCGAGGTGCCCGAGGAACTCAGGGGCACCTACGCCGGGGTGGCCCACCCCGCGGTCGTCGAGCACCTGACGTCCCTGGGCGTCACGGCCGTCGAACTGATGCCCGTCCACCAGTTCGTCCACGACGGGGTGCTGCACGACCGCGGCCTGGCCAACTACTGGGGCTACAACACCATCGGCTTCTTCGCACCCCACAACGGTTACGCCGCCCACGGCTCGCGCGGCGGGCAGGTCGCCGAGTTCAAGCAGATGGTGAAGACCCTGCACGCGGCCGGGCTCGAAGTCATCCTCGACGTGGTCTACAACCACACCGCCGAGGGCAACGAGATGGGCCCCACCCTGTCCTTCCGCGGGATCGACAACTCCTCGTACTACCGCCTGGTCGACGGTGACTGGGAGCACTACTACGACACCACCGGCACCGGCAACAGCCTGCTGATGCGGCACCCCTACGTACTCCAGCTGATCATGGACTCGCTGCGGTACTGGGTCACCGAGATGCACGTCGACGGCTTCCGCTTCGACCTCGCGGCGACCCTCGCCCGGCAGTTCCACGAGGTGGACCGGCTGTCGGCGTTCTTCGACCTCATCCAGCAGGACCCGGTGATCAGCCGCGTCAAGCTGATCGCCGAGCCGTGGGACGTCGGCGAGGGCGGCTACCAGGTGGGCAACTTCCCGCCGCTGTGGTCGGAGTGGAACGGCATGTACCGCGACGCGGTGCGGGACTTCTGGCGCGGTGAGGACCACACACTCGGCGAGTTCGCCTCCCGGCTCACGGGCTCCTCCGACCTGTACCAGCACAGCAGGCGCCGCCCGCGCGCCAGCGTCAACTTCGTCACCGCGCACGACGGCTTCACCCTGCGCGACCTCGTCTCGTACAACGACAAGCACAACGAGGACAACGGCGAGGACAACCAGGACGGCGAGAGCACCAACCGCTCCTGGAACTGCGGCGCCGAGGGCCCGACGCGCGACGCCTCCGTGCGGGAGCTGCGCACACGCCAGCAGCGCAACTTCCTCGCCACGCTGCTGCTGTCCCAGGGCATCCCGATGCTCTCCCACGGCGACGAGCTCGGGCGCACCCAGGGCGGCAACAACAACGCCTACTGCCAGGACAACGAGATCTCCTGGATCGACTGGCGGCTCACCGAGGAGCAGCGCGACCTGCTGGAGTTCACCCGATACCTCATCAGGCTGCGCACGGGGCACCCCGTACTGCGGCGGCGGCGCTTCTTCCGCGGCGAGACCCTGACCCGGGCGGACCAGCCGCTGCCCGACCTGGTGTGGCTGGCGCCGGACACCCGTGAGATGACCGACGACGACTGGCAGCGCGGCGACGCGCACTCCGTCGGTGTCTTCCTCAACGGCGACGCCATCGCCGAACCCGACCCGCGCGGCCGGCCGGTGGTCGACGACTCCTTCCTGGTGCTGTTCAACAGCCACTGGGAGCCGGTCGACTTCCGCCTCCCGAACGCCTCCTACGGCGATCGGTGGACGGCCCTCATCGACACGGCCGACCCGGAGGGCACGCCCGACGAGTCGGAGCACAAGGCGGGGACGCGTCTCACCGTCGGGGCGCGCAGCCTGGTCCTGCTGTCCCGGCCGTCCCGGGCGTCGCGCGAGAAGGAATGAGCCGTCGCGCGAGAAGGAATGAGCCGGGTCAGCGGTCGCGGCGCGCGGTCACCGTGAACTGCGCGCCGTCGTGGTCCCGCAGCACCGCCTCGTTGCCGCCCTTGGACAGGACGCTGCCGCCGTGCAGTTCGGCCGCCCGGGCGCAGGCCTCGACGTCGTCGACGAAGAAGTGGATCTGCCAGTGCGGCCGGATCGTGGGATCGGGGGCCGCCTCCAGGGCGCCCGACTCGATCCGGGCCACCACGTCCCCACGGCTGCGCAGCACGACCTCGCCGCCCTCGTAGTGGACCTCGCAGCAGCCCGGGTGCGGGGACGCCCAGTCGAGGACCTCGCCGTAGAAGATCGCCGCGTCGAAGGCGTCACGGGTGTGGAGCGTGATGAAGGCCGGCTGTGCGTTGCGCCAGGTCTCCCAGTCGGTGAAGAGGTCGCCCTCCCAGATTCCGAAGGTCGCTCCGTCCCGGTCGGCCAGCAGCGCCGCCCGGCCCGGGGGCAGTGAGATCGGCCCGACGGCGACGGTGCCCATACGTTCCTGCACCCGCGCCACCGCGTCGTCCGCGCTGCGCACCGCGAAGTACGGCGTCCACGCCACGGCCATCTGCCACATGCTCGCCACTCCCGCGATCCCGGCCACGGGCGAACCGTCCACCAGCGCGATCCGGAACCGGTCGCCGAGCTTGGCCGGCCGCCACTGCCAGCCCAGCACGGCACCGTAGAACTCCTCGGTCGCCTTGACGTCCCGGCTCGTCAGGCTCACCCAACAGGGAGCGCCGAACACGGAGTGTGATGAGACGACGTCCGTGGTTCCGGAGGGGGTGGGCGTGTTGTGGTTCATGGCAGTCGCGTCCTGATCTCGTCGGCCTGGCAGCCACCGGAGGATGTGACACCAGTGTCCAACCGGAACCGGTGTGGGCGCCTGCCGAGTACCCCGGCGGCGGCACCGAAACGGCATCCGGCCTGGTCCGCCCCGGTGGCACCGGGCGGTCCGAGTGACGACGATGGAGGGGTCGGACACTGCGTCAAGGTACTCAAGCACCCGAGGGGACCTCGGGGGCAGCGGCACACCGGACCCGGAGGTGACCATGCCCACGGACGGGGGCTCGGATCGGATCTTCGAGTTGCAGGAAGAGGTCCAGCAGCTGAAGGAGGCCGTCGTCTCCCACGCTGTCGTGGACCAGGCGATCGGGATGGTCGTCGTGCTCGGCCGGATCTCCCCCGACCAGGGGTGGGCCGTGCTGAAGGAGGTGTCCCAGCACACCAACATCAAGCTGCGCAACGTCGCCGAACTGATCCTCGTCTGGGGGCGCACCGGCGTGATACCCGAGGAGATCCGGGCCGCCCTGGAGGACGCCCTCGACCGCGCCGGACCGACGCAGATCCCCGGCTCGCCGCCGGAGGCGTGACCCCCGGCGGCCCGGAGAGGCCCTCGTTTCACGGGGTCTCGGTCAGCAGCTCCTCACGCAGATGGGCGAAGCAGCTGCTGAGCAACCGGGAGACGTGCATCTGTGAGATGCCGAGCTGCTCCGCGATGCGGCTCTGGGTCATGCCCTTGAAGAACCGCAGGTAGAGAATGATCCGCTCGCGCTCCGGCAGCGCCTCCAGGCAGGGCCTGACGGCCACGCGGTTGACGACGATGTCGAAGGCCGGGTCGGGCCCGCCGATCGCGTCCCCGAGGGCGTAGCCGTCGGTCCCGGGCATCTCCGCCTCCAGCGAGAGCGCGGAGAAGCAGTCCAGGGCCTCCATGCCGGTGCGGACCTCCCCCTCGGTGAGCTGGGAGTACTCCGCGATCTCGGCGACCGTGGGGGAGCGGCCGGGGGTGGTCTGCGACAGCTCCTTGGCGGCGTGCCGCACGCGGTTGCGCAGATCCTGTACCCGGCGGGGCACGTGCAGCGTCCACATGTGGTCGCGGAAGTGGCGCTTGATCTCGCCGGTGATCGTCGGCACCGCGTACGCCTCGAAGGCGTTGCCGCGGGCCGGATCGTAGTGGTCGACGGCCTTCACGAGGCCGAGAGCCGCCACCTGGTACAGGTCCTCCAGGGCCTCGCCACGGCCCCGGAAGCGGACGGCGATCCGCTCCGCCATGGGGAGCCAGGCCTCGACCAGTTCGTCCCGCAGGGCTTTGCGCTCGGGCCCCTCTGGCAGCCGCACGAGTCGCGCGAACGCCTCCGCGGTGTCGGGGGCGTCGTCGTGGGGGTGCGTTCGGGTGCTTCCGGCGATACGCATGGTGCGCACCTCCCTGAGCAGGTGCTGAAGGGACAGACACCGTGGGAGTGCGGACTCGGGCCTCGGAACGACACTGGGGCCCGGCCTGCCGGCTCCCACGCGCGTGCCTCCTGTCCGAAGCACTTCCCTGCCCCTTCCCGGACAGGGGCATAGCGAAACAATTAAGACAATACGGCAATCGAGGTCCCCGGGCGCCCTCGGATCCGCCTGTCCGCGGGTGTCGCCTCCGGTCGTCGGCGGGCGATCACCATGCCGCCTCCTCGGAACGGACCCACCGTCCGGCGTCCGACCTCGGGGTGCTGTTCCTCGCCGCCGCGCTCGGCAGCACCGCGGCCTCGGCCCCGCTGGCCGGTCGGGCCGATGATCTTCACTCGTGGAAGTGATGTGCGGCACGCCGGGGCAAGCGCTTTCTCCGACTGTTTCCGGATAACCGCTGGGCACGGCTTGATCACCGATCAAAACGGATGAACTGCCTGGCCACAGCGCATTCTGCTCATTTGACAGTGCGCTCAGAGCACAGATAGGAAGCAGCTTCCAGAGGTCGAGAGGTGCAGCGTGTACGAGCCGAACGTGGTCGGGGACTGGCAGGAGTACGACGAGCATGCCGGTCTGCGCGTCCGCGTCCACCGTCTGGAACTGGCCGAGCCGCCCCGTGGCCGGGACGACGCCGCCGAGGGGCTGACCTACTTCTGTCTCCGCGTGACGGTCGAGAACCGCGGCAGCCGCCATCTCGGCGTCCACCTCGAGGACGGCCAGATCGATGTCCGGCTCGGCCCGGACGGGGAGAGCGCCTTCATCGACTGGCGCAACTCGCAGTTCATCGAGGGCTTCGACGTCTACCCGCTGCGCCGGGCCACCGCCGTGCTGTACGCGGCCGGGGCCGAGGCGTCCCTGGGCCTCGTGGACGTCCAGGTGCAGTTGCGCGTCGAGGAGGAGTGGACCGACCGCCGGCTGTGGGCGGGCGGCATCGGGGCGCACGAGGGCCCTGCCGGGGCTCCGCAGGGTGCGGTGCGGGACAGCCTCGCGCACCAGGTGAGCGTCTTCCTGCGGGATCAGGCGGAGGAAGGCACCGCCTGATCCCGTGTCAGGGGTGTGGCGGGAGTCAGTGCGGGATGCCGTCGATGATCTCGCGGGCGCCCTGACGGAGCAGGGCCACGGCGACCGAGGTGCCGAGCGTCGCCGGGTCGAGCCTGCCCGCCCACTCGTGGGCATTGAGCCGGGTCTTGCCGTCCGGGGTGAACACGCAAGCCCGCAGGGACAGTTCACCACTGCGGTCCACCCGCGCGAACCCGGCGATGGGACTGTTGCAGTGCCCCTGCAGCACATGCAGGAACATGCGTTCGGCGGTGGTCTCCCGATGGGTGTCCGGGTCGCCGAGACCGCTCACCGCGTCGATCAGCGCGGCATCGTCCTCGCGGCACTGGAGGGCCAGTACGCCCGCGCCGATGGGCGGCATCATCGTCTCGGTCGAGAGGATCTCGCTGATCACGTCCTCGCGGCCGATGCGCTCCAGGCCGGAGACCGCGAGCAGCAGGGCGTCCGCCTCCCCGGCGGCCAGCTTCGCCAGACGCCGGTTGGCGTTGCCGCGGAACGGCACACACTCCAGGTGGGGATGCGTGGCGGCCAGTTGGGCGACGCGGCGCACCGAGGAGGTGCCGATCCGCGTGCCGGCCGGCAGCTCGTCCAGGGTGAGTCCGCCCGGGTGGATCAGGGCGTCGCGGATGTCGTCCCGCTTGAGGAACGCGGCGAACACCGTGCCCGCGGGGAGCGGCCGGTCGGCGGGCACGTCCTTCACACAGTGCACGGCGAGGTCGGCCTCGCCGGCCAGCAGCGCCGCGTCGACCTCCTTGGTGAACGCGCCCTTGCCCTCGACCTTGGACAGATCGCCCATCCACTTGTCGCCGGTGGTCTTCACCGGCACGACCTCGGTGCGCACTCCGGGGTGGGCGGCGGCCAACTCGGCCCGGACGCGCTCCACCTGGGCCAGGGCCATGGGGGAGTCGCGGGAGACGATGCGGATCAGTTCGGGGACGGACATGCGGACACGATAGACCCTCCCGAGGGAGCGTTCGTGCCGAACCTCCACCGACGGCCCTGCTTCGGGCGCCAGTTCGGGACGGGCTCCCCGGTACGGCCCGGACCGCTTCGGTGGTACGAGGGTCCGGGCCGAGCCGGGGGCCGGTGCCGTCAGGCGTACGGGTCGAAGGCGATGCCGGAGGGCTTGGCCGATGCCAGGTGGTTGGCGAAGCCGGCGTCCTTCAGGCCGAAGTTGGCGCTGCCGAAGTCGTAGGAGGTGAGCTTGTCGCGCACCCCGGCGGGGTAGCCGTTCCAGCCGACCAGCGCCGGGTACTGCCAGGTGCGCTCGTGGTTCTCCGGCGGCTCGTCGTTCGCGTTCGCGGCGCGGAAGCAGTGGGTGCCGATGCCGTCCTTGTGGTAGACGATCTTCGCGTGGGTGCCGTCGAAGCGGATGGCGGAGGCCGCGTGCACGGTGAACGAGCCGTGGTTGGACGTCGAGACGTACTTGACCTGGTCGTCCTGCACGAACACCGCGACGTGCTCGAAGTCGTGCCGGTGGCCGCCGATGCCGCTGCCGGCCACGGCCTGGTCCTTCTCGAAGTAGAGGGCGTAGAGGATCGCGCACCAGCCGTTGTTGCACTTGGAGCGCGCGTAGCCGTTGGTGTTGTCGAGGTCCGGGGCGTCCCGGCAGTTGCCGTTCAGTGCGCCGGTCGGTTTCAGCCCGCCGTTCACGGTGCCGTCGGGGCCGATCGCGGGTGAGGAGTAGCACCCGTCGGTGTCGTAGTCATAGGCGGGCTGGTACGTCTGCTCCAGTGCGTCCGCGTTGGCGGGCAGCGCCGACGGCGGTGCCGCGAAGGCCGTGGCGGGGAACGCCAGGACGAGAGCGGCGGCACCGGCCGCTCCGGTGAGCCATCTCCTGCGGTGGGTGAACGGGCGTGACGACACTGCGTCCTCCTTGGTCCGGGCGCAGCCCAACGGCTGTGGGGAAAAGGGAGGTTCAGCTTCCAGGTTGAGCGCGTCCATGCCAAGAGGGGGGAAGGGCCCAGGGGTGAATCACAGCCCAACAGTCGGGGGCAGGCGTCGTTTCAGACCAGGTCGTCCGGGATGTCGGCCGCCGCCTCCTCCGGCGCGAGATCCGGCCGCAGCCGCAGCCAGGACGGCTGGCGCAGCATCCCCTCCCGAGTGCGGGTGCTGTAGCGCACCTCGCCGACCAGGCGGGGCACGACCCAGTGCGCGCCCGGAGCGCGCGGGGCGGGGTCGAAGGGGCAGACGCCGGTCGCGGCGGCCCGCAACAGCCCGGCCAGTTCCGTGCGTTCGGCCTCGCTCCAGCCGGTGCCCACGCTCCCGACGTAGCGCAGCCGCCCGGTGGCACGTTGCCCGACCAGCACCGCGCCGGGCAGGCCGGTGAGCCGTCCCTTGCCGGGCTGCCAGCCGCCGACCAGGACGTCCTCGGTGCGCATGTTGCGGATCTTGATCCAGGCCCGCGAGCGCACCCCCGGTTCGTACGGCGAGTCCAGCCGCTTGCAGACCAGTCCCTCCAGGCCGTGCTCCTGGGTGGCGCGCAGGGCCTCGGCGCCGTGGCCCACGAGTGCGCGGGGCGTCGACCACGAGGGTCCGGCCAGGCCGAGGTCCTCCAGCGTCGCGCGGCGTCGCGTGTAGGGGAGCCGGAGGAGGGAGCGGTCCGCCAGGTGCATCAGGTCGAACAGCACGAGATGGACCGGGACCTCCGCCGCCCGTCGCGCGGCCCTGGCGGGCGCGTGCGCCAGACCCATGCGGGACTGCAGCAACTGGAAGCTGGCGCGGCCCTGTTCGTCCAGGGCCATGATCTCGCCGTCCAGTACGGCTGGTGTGGCGCCGAGGGCGGTGCCCAGTGGCCGCAGTTCGGGGTAGGCGGCCGTGATGTCGTCCCCGGAGCGGGCGCGCAGCAGCACGCTGCCGTCCCCGGGCAGATAGACCACCACGCGCTGGCCGTCCTGTTTGGTCTCGTAGGCCCAGCGCGTGTCCTGCGCGGCGGGCGGCAGGGTGCCGGACGTGGCGAGCATGGGCGGGATCAGCGGCAGGTCCACGGGTGAGGTGTCGACGAACCGGCGGGCCCTCACGCGCGTTCCGGGCCTGGTTCCCCTGAACGGCTGTTACCCGGTCGATTTACTTGGGATATGCAACTGGATAGTGGCGTGCGTGCCGCTCGACCGGGCCGCCGTAGCGCTGCTGCGGCAGGTCGCCGACTCCGAGCCACTGCACCGGGCGAGCTAGCCGCCCGGCTGGGTGTGGAGGCGCCGCACGTCACGCGCACGGTGCGGCAGTCGCAGACGTCCGCATACGCCACCCGCGTTCCCGGCCCGGCGACCGTCGAGCCCAGCGGCCCCAGCGCGTCCTACGCGCCCAGCGGCCCAGCGCGGCCGGCTCACCGAGGCGGGGGCGAGTCCGTCGCCGGGATCCGCGACGCCGGGATCCGCTCCACCCGGCGGCCCTCCCGGACTGATCCCGGGGGCCTGCGGCAGTTCGCGGCGATCTTCCACCGCGTAGTCGACGACTTCCTCGCCCACGCCCTCGACGAGGAGGGCGGACCACGGTCGGCTCCGGCAGGCGAGAGCCTGAACCGTCGACGTCTTCCGGCGCCCCTTCGGCTACACGCCGGGCAGTGCCCACGGCCGCTCCCGGGACCCGGTGAACCGACCTGTCTACCGACTGGTAATAATGCGCTGCAGGCCTTCAGAGGAGGAACCGTGTCCCGGTCCGAACGCTCGCCCCTGCTGCTCGCCGGCCTGCTGGCCACCGCGGGTGTCGCCCACTTCGCCGCCCCACGCCCGTTCGACGCGACCATCCCGCGCGGCCTGCCCGGCACGCCCAGAGCCTGGACCTACGCGAGCGGCGCCGCCGAGCTCGCGCTGGCCGCCGGACTGGCCCTGCCGCGCACCCGCAGGACAGCCGCGCTGGCCACGGCCGCCTTCTTCGTCGGGGTGTTCCCCGCCAACGTCAAGATGGCCGCCGACTGGCGCCACCGCCCCACCCCGCAGAAGGCCGCCGCCTTCGGGCGCCTGCCCCTGCAGGTTCCCCTCGTGCTCTGGGCCCGCGGTGTCGCACGGAACGCGGAGGGCAGGTCGTGACCGCGCGCGTGGAGACCGGCGACACGGTCGAGGACTTCGCCCTGCCCGACGAGACCGGCACCGTCCGCACCCTGTCCGGGCTGCTCGCCGAGGGCCCGGTCGTGCTGTTCTTCTATCCGGCCGCCCTGACCCCCGGCTGCACGGCCCAGGCCTGTCACTTCCGCGACCTCGCCACCGAGTTCGCCGCCGTCGGGGCGCGCCCCGTCGGCATCAGCGGTGACGCCGTCGAGCGGCAGCAGGAGTTCGCCGGACGGCACGGCCTCGGCATGCCGCTGCTGTCCGACGCCGACGGCGCCGTCCGCGAGCGGTTCGGAGTGACCCGGGGCTTCTCCCTGGCACCCACCAAGCGCACCACGTTCGTGATCGCGCAGGACCGCACCGTCCTCGACGTCGTGCGCAGCGAACTGCGCATGAACGCGCACGCCGACCGGGCGCTCGCCGCGCTGCGCGCCCACCGGGCCTGACACTGTCACGAATGCCGCCTCGCGGTTGATAGCGGGCCGCAGAGGGATGATCCTGGACGATATGGAGGACGCCTCCGCTGCTGCGATCATCGACGTCATCGGCATTCTGACGGGGTGGAGCCGGGGTGCCCGGCAGCTGACCGGCTATCCGGCCGACGAAGTCGTGGGCCGGCCCGCACGGGAACTGCTCGCCGAGGACGTGCCGCCCGAGGCGGTGTCCGCGCTGTCGGGCACCGTCATGGTCCGCCACCGCGACGGCTACCTCGTCGGGGTCCGCGTCAGTGCCTGCGCCGTGTCGGGCCCGGACGGGGAAACGGACGCCTATGTGATCACCGCCGCGCCCCCCGGCCGCGAGGAGACGTCCCTCGCGGGCCGCGCCTTCCAGCAGGCGTCCATGTCGATGTCCGTCTTCGACACCGGCCAGCGCTATCTGCGGCTCAACGAAGCCGCCTGCCACGTGATGGGCGTGTCCGAGGAGACCCTGCTCGGTCGGCACTTCCCGGAGACCGTGGAGGAGGCCGCGCACGTGCACGGCTTCGACTGGCATCTCCGGCACGTCGTGGAGACGGGCCGGCCGGTGCGCTACGAGAGCTACACCGGCGCGCCGGCCCTGAACCGGGAGCACGCCTGGGTCACCGAGATGTGGCCGGTCCGGGATGCCGCCGGCGCGCTCGTGGGGACCGCCCTGGCCGCGTTCGACAGCACCGAGCAGTACTGGGCCCGCCAGCGGCTGGCCCTGCTCAACGAGGCCGCGGCCGCCATCGGCACCACACTGGACGTGGTCCGCACGGCCGAGGAACTGATCGAGGTCGTGGTGCCCCGGTTCGCGGACTTCGCGAGCGTGGACCTGTTCGACTGGGTGCTCGGCGCGGACGAGCAGCCCGCGGTGCCGGCCGAGGAGATCACCCTCAGGCGGGTCGCGCACGGCTCCGTCACCGAAGGCACCCCCGAAGCCGCCGTGCATCTGGGAGAAATCGACGTCCACACCGCGTTCTCACCGATCGCCCGGGCCCTGCGGGAAGGCGGAGCCGTCCTCAGCCAGGCAGGAGAGCCCGCCTTCATGCGCTGGGTCGCCGAGCGCAATTCCCGCTCCCCGCGAGGACGCCCTTACCGCACGGGCGCCCACTCGATGCTGGCCGTGCCGCTGCGGGCCCGCGGCACCACACTGGGTGTCGCCGTGGCCGTCCGGGTGGCGCAGGCCGACGACTACGGCGCCGACGACGCCGTGTTCGCCGAGGAACTCGCCAGCCGTGCCGCGGTCTGCGTCGACAACGCCCGCCGCTTCGCCCGGGAACGCACCACCGCCCTCGCCCTCCAGCACAGCCTGCTGCCGAGAGGGCTGCCCGGGCAGGCCGCCGTCCAGGTCGCCCACCGCTATCTGCCCTCCGGCTCGGCGGCCGGCATCGGTGGCGACTGGTTCGACGTGATCCCGCTGTCCGGCAGCCGCGTCGCGCTGGTCGTCGGGGACGTCGTGGGGCACGGCATCCCCTCCACGGCGACCATGGGCCGGCTGGTCACGGCCGTCCGCACCCTCGCCGACGTGGACCTCCCGCCGGACGAGCTCCTCACCCACCTCGACGACCTGGTCACCCACCTGGCGGCGGACGACGAGGGGGAGGAGGTCGCCGAGCTCGGCGCGACCTGCCTGTACGCGGTCTACGATCCCGTCGCACGCCGCCTGAACGTGGCCGCCGCCGGGCATCCCGCCCCCGCGCTGGTGCTGCCCGACGGCTCGGCCCGGCTCATTCCCATGAGCGCGGGGCCGCCGCTCGGGGTGGGAGGGCTGCCGTTCGAGGCGACGGAGCTCCAGCTGCCCGAGGACTCCGTCGTCGCCCTCTACACCAACGGACTCGTCGAGGACCGCGACCGCGACGTCGACCGCGTCACCGAGGAGCTGTGCCGCGCCCTGACCGTGCCCGCGGACTCCCTGGACGCCCTGTGCGACTCGGTGCTGAAGGCCGTCCTGGCGGACGAACCCGGTGACGACGTGGCGCTGTTGCTTGCCCGAACCCGGGCGCTCGGCGCCGATCAGGTCGCCACCTGGGACATCACCCCGGACCCCGCGGAGGTGGCCACCGCCCGGCAGGCCGCGACCGACCAGCTCACCGCGTGGGGCATGGACGAGACGGCCTTCGTCACCGAACTCGTCGTCAGCGAACTGGTCACCAACGCCATCCGGTACGGCGCTCCGCCCATCCGGCTTCGCCTGATCCGCGATCAGACCCTCATCTGCGAGGTGTCCGACGGCAGTTCCACCTCCCCGCACCTGCGGCGGGCGCACCAGGACGACGAGGGCGGCCGCGGTCTGCTGCTGGTCGCCCAGCTCACCCAGCGCTGGGGCAGCAGGCAGACCACCCGGGGCAAGACCATCTGGTGCGAGCAGTCCCTCACGCCGCTGTTCTGAGCGGCCGGCTCACTTCCCGGCCACCTCCGACGCGACCTGGGCGAGCGTGCGCCCGGAGGTGACCGAGCGGGCCCGGCGGGGATCGGGAGCCCCGCCCCCGCGGCTGGTGTCACCGGCCCGTTTCACGAGCAGCCACGCTTCCTCGCCGTCGCCGCTCCGCCCGCTGCGGAACCGGGTCCGCGCAATGTGAAACCCACCCGCGTCTCCGCCGCGCGGGCCCCGAGTACCCGTCAGAACTCCTCGTGCACCTCGGGGTCCCCGCCCACCCGCCGGTGCGCCCGGTCCGCGACGGCCCGCATCTCCTCCTCGTCCAGCTCGAAGCCGAAGACGTCGAGGTTGGCGCGCTGCCGCTCGGGGTTGGCCGACTTCGGGATGGGCACCGCCCCGAGCTGGGTGTGCCAGCGCAGCACGACCTGCCCGGCCATCACCCCGTGCGCCTCGGCGATCCGCGCCACGGCGGGGTCGTCCAGCAGGGGCGTGCCCCGGCCCAGCGGGCTCCAGCTCTCGGTGACGATGCCCCTGCTCGCGTGGAAGGCGCGCAGGTCGTCCTGCGGCAGGAACGGGTGCAACTCGATCTGGTTGACGGAGGGCAGCACCCCGGTCTCCTTCTCCAGCCGCTCGATGTGCCCGGCCGTGAAGTTCGAGACACCGATCGACCGGACGAGCCCTTCCTCGCGCAGCTTGATCATGGCCTTCCAGGAGTCGACGTACCGGTCCACGCGCGGCAGCGGCCAGTGGATCAGGTACAGGTCGACGTACTCCAGGCCGAGGCGAGCCCGGGACTCCTCGAAGGAGGCGAGGGTCTCCTCGTAGCCGTGGTGGCGGCCCGGGAGCTTCGTCGTCACGACGATCTCCTCGCGCGGCACCACCCCGGAGGCCACAGCGCGGCCCACCCCCGTCTCGTTGCGGTAGTTCGTCGCCGTGTCGATCAGACGGTAACCCGCCTCCAGGGCCGTGAGCACCGCCTGCTGCGCCTGGTCGTCACCGAGCGGCCAGGTGCCCAGCCCGAGGGCGGGGAGCGTCGTACCGTCGTTGAGCGTGTGTGTCGGGATGCTGATCACCGTCGGACCTTCCCGTTGACTGTTGTCCCTCCAGCGTCACGGATACCGGCACCAATGATCAACCGGACGGGCGGGGACGAGGGCGGCGCCCCGTGATCCGGGGTCTCAAGCCGTCGATCGCCCCGGCAGCCCCGACCGGCTCGTCGCCGCATGGTCGCCCTCGGCGGAGATCGCTGTCACGATCTTCGGGAAGACCGGACGACGCCCACGACCAGCGGAGCGCTCATGACGACGGACAGCGGGATGACGGACGAGGCGGCCCGGAGGGCCGGGGTGGAGGTGAAACCCGTCGCGGGGTACATCGGGGCCGAGATCAGCGGGGTCGACCTGGCCGGGGAGCTCGATGACACCGTGGTCGCCGTGATCAGGGCGGCGGTGCTGCGGTGGAAGGTGGTGTTCTTCCGGGGGCAGCGGCTGGACCACGCCGGGCAGGTGCGGTTCGCCCGGTGGTTCGGCGAGATCGTGGTGCTGCCCCGGCGGGGCAAGGCCTCGCCCGCCGGCTTCCCCGAGATCGAGACGACCGCCGACCGGCTGGAGCTGGGCGGGCGGTTCGGGATGGAGCACGACGAGTGGCTGCGGCGCCGCCGCCACACGCTGCTGCGCGGCTGGCACTGCGATCACGGGGCCCGCGTCGACCCGCCCGCGGCGACGATCCTGCGCGCCGAGACGGTACCGCCCTACGGGGGCGACACCACCTGGGCGAATCTGGCGGCGGCGTACGCCGGACTCTCCGCGCCGCTGCGTCAGTTCGTCGACGGGCTGCGCGCCGAGCACCGGCTCGGGGTCGGCTACCAGCCCCGGCCCGGCGACGACGCGTACGTCCGTCATCTGCTCGACCGTCAGGTCGCCTCCCTGCACCCGCTGGTGCGGGTCCACCCCGAGACGGGCGAGCGGATCCTCTACGTCAACGGCTACTACGTCGAGCAGATCGCCGGCCTCTCCCGTCCCGAGAGCGGCGCCGTCCTGGAGATGCTGCTGGAGCAGGCGGTCCGGCCCGAGTACACCGTCCGGTTCCGCTGGGAGCCGGGCAGCGTGGCCTTCTGGGACAACCGAGCCACCATGCATCTCGCCCCCGGCGACACCGCCCGCCTCGACCACCCCCGGATCATGCACCGCGTGATGCTCGCCGGGGAGGTGCCCGTCGGGGTGGACGGCAGGCCGTCGGAACCGATCACCGGGACCGCCCCCGGCCGTTGGTGACCCCGGGCCGGGCGGACGGGTCGGGCGGAAGGACCGGGCCGCGGGTCGCCTAGCCGGGACCCGTACCCGAAGGCATGGCTTGGCCTACGTACTGGTTCCCCTTCCGCCCGGTCAGCGCAGCGGGATCGTCACCTCGTCCTCGATCGGCGGGGCGAGCTCCTGGGCCCGGTTGCCGGTGGCCGCGTAGCACCGCAGCCGGATCGCCTCCGGGGAGACGTCCAGGCGCAGGAAGCACTTGAAGAACGGCGGGCTGTAAGTCGCGGAGCCGGGCGAGAACAACGACGTGTAGATCTTCCGCACGGGCAGCCGGAACCGCTTGGCCCGGTCGGGGCGGCGGCCGGTGCCGAGCAGCCCGGCGACCAGGCGGACGCGCCGGGTGACCCGGGTGGAGGCGTGCGGAGTGCGGGTGGGCCGGATGCCGAGGCGCTCGGCGATCACGGCCGTCGCCTCGGCCTCGGTGAGCGTGAAGAACCGGCGCATCCGCAGCCGGTGGCCGTAGAGCCGGCTGTAGAAGGCGAGGGAGTCGCCGCGCAGCGGATAGCAGCGGAAGTCCTGCTCGGTGACGCCCGCGACGTTGACGCGGGGGATCGTGTGGGTGGCGTGCGTGAACGCTCCGCCCCCGCCCGCGACGACGTACTGGAGGGTGCGTCCGTCGTCCAGCCGGACCGGATAGCGCTGGTAGTTGTGGATGTCGCCGCCGATCGCCGCCACGTAGTGGTGCGCCGGGTCGCGGACGACGGCGTCGACGGTGCCGCCCCCCTCGATGGCGCACGGGTGGTGCCGGCCGTCCACGTACAGAGGGGAGCCGGTGACCAGGATCTTCGGGCGTGGCCCCCGGGAGACCTCGCGCAACCAGGCGCCCTGTTCCGCGTCGAGGGTGCCGAGCAGACCAGTGTCGATGCCGATGACGCGCACCGGGCCGGCGTCGATCGCCCAGTACGGGCCCGGCTGGACGGCCTGCTGTGCGGCGGCGGAGCGCAGGGTGCGTGCCTCGGGCAGGTGGCGGCCGTCGTCCGGGCGGGGCCGGTGCCACAGCAGCGATCGCAGCCAGGCCCGGGTCAGGGGGCGCGGCCGGGGCTCGGGCGGCAGGGACGGGGCGTCGTCGCAGAAGACGCGCATGAAGCCGCCGAGGTCCTCGTACCAGTCGTGGTTGCCCGGTATGGCGTAGATCGGCGCCTGATAGTCCCGGTAGGGGCGGAAGAACTTGGTGGCGTAGTCGTCCGCGCTGCCGACGGGGTAGATCACGTCACTGGCCAGCACGGCGAAGCGGGTGTCCTGACCGGCCCTCAACAGGCCCGGCACGACGGCGTACTGGGGGTCGTCGCCCTCGCCGGTGTCGCCGATGACCAGGAACGAGAACCGGTCCGGGTCGTCGCGCCGGATCACCTTGTCGGCCGGTGCGCCGGCGGCCGCCCGCTGCGCCACCCACCGGCTGCGCGTCCGGCCGACGGGGTCCCCGAACCAGGAGGCCAGCACACCGTTGCGGGCGGCCCACAGCATCCGGGGGTCCAGCCAGGAGATCTTCTCGGTCTTCGGCGGCATCAACCGCTGGTACGCGCCCCGTTCGGTGGAACCCCAACCGGCGCCTTCGGCGGTATCGCGTGAGGACTCAGACACCGGTGCACCGTAACAATCGAGCCGGGTCCCGCCCGCAGGCGGGTTTCCTCACCGCTCGCGCGTGGGCGCGACCGGTTCGCGCCCCGAAGGGCGGTACGAGGCAACGGAGTCGGCGCCCCGGCCCGGCCGCGCGGCGGAGGAGCGTTCGCCCAGCACCAGCAGGGGATCGAACATCACCACGACCCCGGCCAGCAGCAGGAAGACGACCGGCCCCGCCAGCATCGGCAGCAGCAGGGACAGGGGCGAGTCGCCCGCCCACGTCCCGCCGGTCGTGTCGTGCACGTGGACGCTGACGGCGGCCATGCCCGTGTAGTGCATCCCGGACACCGCCACGCCCATCACCAGGCTCGCGCCGAGGCTCGTCAGGAAGCCGCGGATGGTGACGGCCGACCACAACGCCGCGGTCGCGGCGCCGATGGCGATCAGTACGGACAGCGCGACACCGACCGGGTCGTAGCGGACGTCGCCGTCCAGCCGCAGAGCGGCCATGCCGAGGTAGTGCATGCCCGCCACGCCCAGGCCGGTGACCGTGCCCGCGATCGCCAGTGTGGTGCCGCTCGTGCCGCGGTGGCCGACGAGGAACACGCCGACGCCCACCACGGCGACGGCCACGACGAGACTGAGCACGGTCGTGGCCGCGTCGTACCGGACCCGGGTCTCCTCCACATGGAAGCCGATCATGGCGATGAAATGCATCGTCCAGATGCCGCAGCCGATGGAGGCCGCGCCCAACGCCAGCCAACCCGCGCTCCGGGACCGCGTGTCCAGCAGCGAGCGCACGATGCACCGCAGCCCGAGCGCACCCCCCAGGCAGGCCATCAGATAGGCCGCCACCGGAGTCACCGCACCGTAGCGAAACCCGTCGACCGTGCCGTCCATGAGCCAACTCCCCCCGAGTCATGGCTGGTTCTCAGCAAGGTCTACGCGCAGGGATCGCCTGGGGGCAAGCCCTTACCGTCGGTAGGCCGACAACTCGCCTTCAGCAGATCCCGGTTGGGGTCAGAATGTGCGCTTCAGCAGGTCGAGCAGCGCCGACCAGTGCCGCGCGTCGCCCTCCTGGTGGTACGAGGCGGTGTCGGCCTGCGTGAAACCGTGGGGCGCGCCCGCGTACACCTCGCACCGGTGGCGCACGCCCGCCGCCGTGAGGGCTTCCTCCAGACGCTCGATCTGCTCCTCGGGCAGCGAGGGGTCCTGGTCGGCGTGGCCGAAGTAGAGCTCGGCGGTGACCTTGCCGGCCACCAGGTGGGGGCTGTCCGGGGCCTCCGTGGCGAGCCGTCCGCCGTGGAAACCGGCCGCGGCCGCGACCCGCTCCGGGAAGGTGCCGGCGGTGAGGAGCGAGAGACGGGCGCCCATGCAGTAGCCGGTCAGCGCCACCGGGCCGTCGGCCACGGCCGCAGATCCGTCCAGCCAGCTCAGATACGCACCGGCGTCCCGCATCGCCAGGTCGGCGGTCAGGGCCCGCATGACGGGGCCGATCCGCTCGAACATCTCCGGACGCGCCCCCGGGTCGATGAACTCGGGCAGGTCGAACAGCGGGGCCCGACCATGCCGGTGGAACAGGTTCGGCACCAGCACGGTGTGGCCCTCCGCCGCCAGCCGGTCGGCCATGGACCGCAGCTGCGGACGCAGACCGAAGGCGTCCATGAAAACCAGGACCGCCGGATGGGCGGCCCCGTCGGCGGGGTGGGCGAGATACGCGTCGGCGGTGCCGTCCTCGGTCGGGATGTCGACAGCGGTTCCCTGTACGGCGGTCATGGCTGGGCTGCCTCTCTGTGGGGTGGGGCCAGGAACCCGTCCGCGTGACCGGGCGGATCACGGTCATCGTGACACGCCCCTTCCCGGGGCATTTCGCCCGCCCCAGGCACCCGGTTGAACCGTGAACGGCCCTTGGTCGCCGTTTTACCGACTACTCGAACCGGGAGGGGTCGCCCGCGCCGTGCCGCACGATCTCCGCCTCCCCGCCGGAGAAGTCGATGACCGTCGTCGGTTCGGTCCCGCAGTCCCCGGAGTCGACCACCCCGTCCAGCACGTGGTCGAGCAGGTCCTTGATCTCCCAGCCCTGCGTCATGGGCTCGTCCTCGCCGGGCAGCAGCAGGGTGCTGGACAGCAGCGGCTCACCGAGCTCGGCGAGCAGGGCCTGCGTGACGACGTGGTCCGGGATGCGCACGCCGACCGTCTTCTTCTTGGGGTGCTGCAGCATCCGCGGCACCTCCTTCGTCGCCGGCAGGATGAACGTGTAGCTGCCGGGTGTCGACGCCTTGATCGCGCGGAACACGTCGTTGTCGATCCGCACGAACTGCCCGAGCTGCGCGAAGTCCTGGCACACGAGGGTGAAGTGGTGCCGGTCGTCCAGCTTGCGGATCGTACGGATCCGGTCGATGCCGTCACGGCTGCCCAGGCGGCAGCCCAGCGCGTAGCAGGAGTCCGTGGGGTAGGCGACAAGAGCGTCGGCGCGGATGCTGTCGGCGATCTGGCCGATGGTGCGGGGCTGGGGGTTGTCGGGGTGCACGTCGTAGTACTTCGCCATCCGCCGAGCTTATGCCGCCGGTACGGGTCGGCGGCGCAGGGGAGGGGTACCGGCCCGGGGTCGAGGTCCGCCGTCCGGCGGTGGGGCCGGGGCGAGCACCCGGGACGTGAGGTAACGTCCCCGACCGGTGTGCCGGAGGCGGCACGGGCAACGAGGGGAAGACCGAGGTGGCTGGCCGAGCGGACGGGAACCGGCAGCGGGAAGCACAGACCGGTACGGGACCGGCGTGGGCGGAGCAACTGCTGGAGCATCTGCGCCCGGCCGGGCGGGACGTCCGCAGAGTCGTCGCCTGGCTCTCCGGCACCGTGGGCGCGACCGTGGCCCTGCTGGACGCCGCCGGGGACGTCGTCGCCGGTGATCGGCTTTCCCTGGACGCGGACCTGGTCACGGACATCATCGCCGGCCGGATCGCCTCCGCCGCCTGGGAGGGCCGGGGCAGCCACCAGCGTCTGGTCAGGGTGGAACATCCCTCCCACGCGTGCGTGCTGGCCGTTTCCCGGCAGGCCCCCTTCGACCGGCGGGCCTCCGACGTCGTCACGCACACCGCCCAGGTGCTCGGACTGCTGCTGACGGCGAACGAGTCGGCCGCGGCCGGGCATCGGCTGCGACGGGCCACCGCCGACCTGCGACTGGCGATCCTGCAACTGCTGATGGTCGAGGACACCATCGCCGCCCGTCGCGTCGCGGCCGGACTCTGGCCCGGACTGCTCGACGCCGAGACGGCCTGCGTGTACGTCGTCGAGTCCGACCCCGCCGTCCGCGACCGCGTCGCCGAGGAGTGCCTGGAGCGGACCCGGGAGGACGCCCTGGTCGTGCGCTGCCCGGCCATGGACGGTCATGTGATCGTCGTCAGCCCCCGCGACACCACGGGCGACGCCCTGCGGTCCCTGGTCGGACGGCACGCGGACCTCTTCCTCGGCGGCAGCGTCCGGCAGAGCCTCGCGCGGACCGCCACCGCCTACGGACAGGCCGTCAGCGCCCTCGCCGTCGCGCACTTCCGCCCCGACAAGACGGCCGTCTACGCGGAGCGCACCCACCCCGAACGCCTGATCGACCCGGTGGCGCTGCGCGGCTGGACGTCCCGGGTGCTGCGCCCGCTCGACACCCTGTCGCACCACACCCGCGCCGAACTCCTGGCCACCAGCCGTCTCGGCCTGGAGTTCACCGCGGTCAACGCCGCCAAGGTCCTCGGCGTCAGCCGCAACACCGTCCGTGCCCGTATGGAACGCGTCGAGACCCTGCTCGGCACCGACTTCGCCGACCTCACGGTCCGGGCGGTCGTCCACCTGGCGCTCAACACCCAGATCGGCCTGCCCGACACCCGGCTCGCCGACGGCCCCGGTGACCCCGGGCTGCGGCTCGCCGACCTGCTGTCGGGCCCCGCCGTACGCACCTGGGCGCGGGACCTGCTGGGCCGGCTGGACGCCGACGCCAGGAACCCGCGCCGGACGCTGCGCACCTGGATCGCCACCGGGGGCAACGCCGAGCGGGCCGCGCAGGCCCTGGGTGTGCACGCACAGACCGTGCGCGAGCACGTCCGCAGCGCCGAACCCCTCCTGGAACGGCAGCTGCTCGCCGGAGGAACCGACCTGTACGAGGTCGTGCTGGCGCACCTGGCCGTCGGCGACCTCGACGTGCCGGCTCTTCCGCGCCACGCGTGAGCTCCTTTGCCGCTGGGGCAACCGGTTCGCCGGGCCGGGACGGGACGAACCCGGGCCATCCGGACGCAGCTGTGCACGGGTGAGCCCTGCCGGGCGCGCAGCGGGCATCGGCACGGTTCACAAGGCGTCGGCCGTGGACGTAGGTTCAACTCACCGCGGGGGCCCGACCGGAACGGGGGACCGGTCGCGCTCCCGCGCGCTGCCTCGTGCGGCGTGTGCCTCGGGTGGTGTGGCTCAACCCCGCAGCCGTACCGGGATCTCCCGCCAGCCGAACGCGATGAACGACGGCACCTGCCGCAGTCCCTCGTCCCCGGCGGCCAGGCGCAGGTCGGGGAACCGGTCGAACAGGGCCGGCAGCGCGGTCAGGGCTTCGAGGCGGGCCAGCGGCGCCCCGATGCAGCGGTGAACGCCGATCCCGAACGCCAGATGGTCGTCGGCGGCGCGCGTGGCGTCGAAACGGTCGGCGTCCGGGCCGTAGTGCTCCGGATCCAGCCCGGCGGCGGCGTACGTGGTGATGATGGCGTCTCCGGCCGGGATCGTGACGTCGCCGACCGTCAGATCGGTGACGGCGAACCGCAGCGGCAGGGACGCGATCGACGGGTGCGCGCGCAGCGTCTCGTCGACGACGGCGTCCCAGCGGATCTCCCCGGACCGTACCGCCGCCAGTTGTTCGGGACGACGGAGCAGGGCGACGACCGCGTTGCCTATCAGGTTCACGGTGGTCTCGAAACCGGCCCCGATCACCAGCAGCAGCGTGTACAACAGCTCTTCGTCGCTCAGCCGGTCGCCGTCCTCGTCGCGGACCCGGATCAGCTCGGTGGTCATGTCGTCCCCGGGATGCGCCGCCCGGTACGCGATCAGCGCGGGCAGCACCGTGCCGATCTGCCGCTGCACGGACGCCGCTTGTTCCGGACTCGGGTCGGAGGTGTCCATGATGGCCGCGATGAGCCGGCCGGTGTCCTCCCGCAACTCGTCCGGCACACCCATCAGTTCGCAGATCATCCGCATCGGCAGCGGATGGGCGAGCCCTGCCTTGACGTCCACGACCTCGCCGTCGGCGGCCTCCAGCTCGTCCAGCAGTTCGGCCGTGATCGCCTCCACCCGGGGCCGCATCGCCTCGGTGCGCCGGTGCGTGAAACTGGGCGCGACCAGCTTGCGCAGCCGGGTGTGGTCCGGGCCGTACGCGGAGAGCATGTTGACCACGCCGACCCAGCCCAGGATCCAGGCCCAGGACGGGTTCTCGCCGATCTCGGGCCACAGCCGCCAGTGCAGCCGCGGGTCCTTGCTGACCCGTGGGTCGAGAATGAGTTGCTTCAGCGTGTCGTAGCGGGTGGGCGCCCAGGCGGGGAGGGAACCGGGCAGCTCCACGGGCACGATCGGGCCGAGGGCACGCAGTCGCGCGCTCTCGGCGGCGATGTCGGCGCCTAACGGGTCGAGAGCGATGCGGTCGGTCATGGTCACGGTCGTCCTCCTGGCTGGTCGGGAGAGCGGGGGCTGAATCGGACGGGCAGGGCTGTCAGCGAGCGGTGGAACGGACCGGGCCGCCAGGTGAGTCGCTCGCGGGGCAGTACGGGTTCGAGGTCGGGCAGCCACTGGGTGAGTCGTTCGATCGCCTCGGTGGCGATGAGCAGGGTGTGCTGCTTCACCGGACAGGCGTGCGGGCCCGCCGACCAGGACAGGTGGGAGGCGTCGGACGGGTGGCGGTCCTCACCGCGCTCCCGCTCGGCGGCCTGGGCGAGCGCCCCGTACGAGATCACCACCGGCACCGCGGCCCTGATCCACACCCCGTGGAAGGTGACCGGCGTGCGGGCGTAGTGGATGCCGTAGTTGGCGAGGGGCGTCTCGTGGTGCAGCACCTCCAGCACCGCGTCCGTCACGGGACGGGCCCCGCTGGTCAGCGTCGAGTAGTAGGCCGGGTTGCCGAGGATCCTGGACAGCGCGTTGGACACCAGGTTCGCCGTCGGCTCGTGGCCCGCGCCGAGGGTGAGGAACACCTGCCAGGTGACCTCCTCGGGCGTCAGTCCCGCAGGATGGTCCAGCAGCCAGCTCGGCAGGTCGTCGCCGCGCCGCTCCCTCTTGGCGGAGATCAGCTCCAGCACGTAACCGCCGAACTCGGCCTCGCCCGCGGCCGCCTGGGCTCCGCCCTCGATCAGCTTGCCCAGGGCGGAGTCGAGACGCTCGCCCGCGCTGTCCGGCAGTCCGAAGAGGCTGTTGAACACCAGCGCCATCAGCGGCCGGGTGAACTCGCCCACCAGGTCGGCCTCTCCGCGCGGCCCGATCCGGCTCACCAGCAGGTGCACCGCCCGGTGCACCCTGGCCCGCAGATCGTGCGGCTCCACCAGGTCGAAGGCGTCGAGCAGCGAGGTGCGGTAGCGCAGGTGGGCGCCGCCGTCGGCGAAAAGCGTGTTGGGACGCCAGCGCATCATGCCCAGCACCGGAGAGTCGTCGGGGACGGTCGCCTCCCACGGCCGGGGATCGTGCGAGAACGTCTCGGTGTCGTGCAGCAGGTCCAGCGCCGCTCGGCGGTCGGTGACGACGTACGCCGGGACACCGGGGGCGAGTTCCGCCCAGCCGACCGGGCCGTGCGCGCGCAGGGCGGCGTAATAGGAGTGGGGGTCGCGGGCGAAGCCGTCCTCCCACAGGCGGACGGGCGCCGCGAGGGAGAAGGCCTGCTCGGCGGGGGACGGTCGGGTCACCGGGGCTCCGGGGGGTGGTGGTCGATCAGGTGCTGCACCAGCGTGAGCAGGGCGTCGACCGAGGAGTTCGCCTCCCGCGCGTCGCAGGTCACCATCGGGGTCGTGGGCTCCAGGTCCAGGGCGGCGCGCAGTTGCTCGGGCGTGTGGTGGCGGGGCGCGTCCGGGAAGGCGTTGAAGGCGACCGCGTAGGGCAGTCCGCTTTCCTCCACCAGGCCCAGCACGTCGAACGAGGCGTCGATCCGGCGGGCGTCGACCAGGACGAGGGCGCCGAGTGCCCCGTAGGCGATGTCGTCCCACAGTGCCCGGAACCGCTCCTGTCCGGGGGTGCCGAACAGATACAGCACGACACCGCCCGGCAGGCTGATCCGGCCGAAGTCGATGGCGACCGTGGTGGTCGACTTGTCCCGCACCCCCGCGAGGTCGTCGACCTGTGCGGACGCCTCGGAGAGCTGCTCCTCCGTGTGCAGCGGGCGGATCTCGGACACCGAGCGGATCAGGGTGGTCTTGCCCACCCCGAAGGGCCCCGTGATCAGGATCTTCACCAAGTCCTGGGCGGTGTCGGGGAGGTGCAGGTCCGCACCCCCCGTCTCGGCGTCAACGGTGCTTGAGGTCGCGCAGGCCATCGGCCACTCTCTTCAGCAGGTCGGGGTCGAAGCGCCGGGCGGGCGGGATCGGCGCGCGGGCCAGTATGAGGTCGCGGTCGAGGAGGTCGCCGGCCAGCACCAGTACCGCGGAGACCGGAAGGCGCAGCAGGGCCGCGGCCTCCAGTACCGTCAGCGACCCGTGCTCCAGCTCCTCCAGCAGGGCCGCCTGGGCGGCGGGCAGGTCGGCGGGGGTCGGCTCACCGCTGCCGGTGAGGACGGACAGCCGCTCGAGATGCGCACGGCTGGGCCTGGCGACCCCGCCGGTCGACAGGTACGCGGGAACCAGGGGACGGCCGCCTCGGCGGCCGGTCATGCCGGCGTGTCGCCGTCGGCACTCCGGGGCCCGGCGGCCATCGCCTTCTCGCCCAGGCGCGCCACCTGCGAGTGCACCCGGTGGGCCAGCAGGTCCAGCCGCACCTCGGGATCGCCGTACGCGGCGACGCAGGTGCCGTGGTCCGTCGGCACGATGAGCACGTAGCCGTGGTCCGACTCGATGACGACCTGCCGGATGTCGGCCCGGTCGGTGTCGGCGAACGCCGCCGCTGCGGTACGGCAGGCGCCCTGCACGGTGCTGGTGATGGCCGCGACCCGCTCGGCCGACGGCCGCGACAGCGCGTCGGTGTAGCCCGTGACGAGTCCGTCCCGGGTGAGCAGGACGGCTGCCACGACGTGCGGCACCTCCAGGACCGGTTCGAGCACCCATGCCGTGTCCCCCGCTGCGCGGCTGGTCATCGAGCCGTTCCCCCTTCGTGGTCGTTGCTGTCGGTGTCGTCGTGGGCCCCGTCGGCGGTTGTCGCGGCCGGGGCACCCTCAGATACGGCCGGGACGGCGCCTGCGTTCGACCCGGTGGCGCCGCGCGCTGCCGCGGTGCCGGACTGGAGGGCACGGAGGGCGGCGGCGGCGTCCTCGGGGCGGCGGGGACGCCGCGCGGGTACGGGTTCGGCCCCCTGACCGGCCGAGGTCGCGGCGCGGTTGCGGCGACGCCGCTGGGGGAGACCGCCGCCGTCACGGGGCCCGTGATGGCCGGGGACCGGGGCGGAGACGTCGGCGTCCTGCTCGGTGCCATAGCCGTGGTCGTGATCGTGGTCGGGTGGCGCGGTGGTGCGGAACGGCCCGGGCCCCTCGGGCTCGGTGGTCGTGACGCGGTCGCCGGACCCGGTGGCCGGGGCGGGTTCGGGCTGGTGCGGTGGGTCGTCCGGGGCGGGCCGGGGTGTGCGGACCGGACCGCGCCGGGCAGGGCCCGAAGCCGGGGGAGGGACGGGAGCGCCGGTCGCCGTTCCACCGGACGGGGCGGGCTCACCCAGCTTCGGGGCGCCGGGCGCTCCGCCGGACGCGCCGTGCCCGTCCGGTCCCGTACCGCGGGAAGCGCCGGCCGCGCTCCCCGCGTCCCGCGCCACCGTCCTGCGGGTCGAGCGCGGGGCGCCGGCGGCCGGAGGCAGTTCCCCGGGGTCGATCCTCGTCAGCAGATGGCTGTCGATCCGCAGGACGGCCCGCACACCGCCGTACGGGGAGGGGGAGGACAGGTCCACGCTCAGATCGAACTGCCGGGTCAGCTGCCCGATGGCCGCGAGTCCCATGCGCGGCGGGTCGCCGAGCTCGGTGAGCAGAATCGGATCGGAACCGGCGACCATCCGCTGGGCCCGCGCCCGTTCGTCCTGCGTCATGCCCAGCCCGGCATCGTCCACCGTCACACAGACGCCGTGGTGGACCGCCTCCAGGTTGACCACGACGTCGGTGTCGGGCGCGGAGTGCCTCAGCGCGTTGTCGAGGAGCTCGGCGACGATGATGGCGACCGGCTCGACGGCGTGTGACACCAGGGCCGTACCGGGCGCCAGGTGATTGCCGACCCGGACGCGCCGGTAGCCCGCGAGCCGGGCCTGGCCGCCCGTCACCGCGTCCACCAGATGTGAGTCCTCCCGGGCGAGCCCCACCCAGGCCCCGCACACCACGGCGGCGACCTGGGCGCGCCGCAGCGACTGCTCGTTCTCGTGGTCCAGTTCGAACAGGGTCTGCGCCAACTCGGGATCGTCGTAGCGCTGTTGCAGTCCGCGCAGGGCGTCCTGGAGCCGGTACAGCGCCGCCTGGACCTCCCGGGTGGCCCCGCGCATCCCGGCCTGAGCGGCCGCGTCGATGCGGACGCGCTGCGCGGCCAGCTCGGTGTGCAGCCCCTTCAGCACCTGTTCCAGGGCGAGCCCCAGGGGCGACCCGGCCAGTTGCGGGTTCAGCGGGCCGGGCACGGTGACGTGGGAATGCGCCGCCTGCCGGGCCGCGGCGGGCACCCGCCGCGTCGCCAGATGCTCCACCTCGGAGGCGAACGACCGTGAGGTGCCGTCGAGTTGTGCCCGCAGCGCGGACGTTTTCGCGCGCTGCGCCGCCAGTTGCCGCCGTGAGCGCAGCAGCCCGCCGCCGAGGGCGATCGCGGACAGTGTGCCGAGGGCGAGGGCACCGACGGCCAGGTCCGGTACTTCGATCATCGAGTCGATTCCAGGAGGGAGTCGGGCAGGGCTGGGTCCGGGGTGCTCTGGCGAGCCACCCGCAGCACAGTACACACCGTCATCGACCGGTCTCGCACGGTGGAGCACGACTTCGTTCCGAAAGTGATCGCTGTCTGGCCGCTTCCGTGCCAACTGTCTGAAATGCCGCACCGAGCACGGGAATTGGCGGTGCGTACGGGTCTGCCCGACCGGTTCGGTTCCACGTGACGCGGTGATCACTCCACGTGACGAACCCGGGCTGTGTGCCCGAGCGGAGGGCGGGTACCCGTCCCGCGCCTGAATTGGTCCGCTCCGCGAGAAGGAGGCCCGCATGAGCAGTGAATCGGAGACCGGCGGTGTGACCGGTACGCAGGACAAGGACTACAACCTCATCTGGTACGTCGAGGCGTGCCTGAACAACGCCCTGCGCCTGGAGAGCTACATCCAGGACGCGGAGCGCGCCAAGGACACCGAGGTGGCGGACCTGTTCCGCAAGGCCCAGGCGGACAGCCGCAAGGGTGCCGAGCTGGGCAAGGGGCTGCTGCGCGCACGCCTCCAGGAAGGCTGAGACGCACCGGCCTTCCAGGGCCCGGATCCCCAACGCCTTCCAGGGCCCGGATCCCCAACGGGGTCCGGGCCCTCCTCCGTGTCGGACGCGGAAGACCTCGGCGACCGTTCGACGAGTTCGTCCCCGGTCATCGTGCCGTCCACCGTGACGGCGGGCAGCCCCGGGCGTCCGGGGACCCCATCCGGGACGGCGCCGCCGCTGCGCACCGTCACCCGGGTCCGTGCGGAGGGACCGGATCCCCGAGACAAGGGCGGGCCGGTCCTCGCCGTAGGTGACGACGGCCGCGTACACCGTGTCCACGGCCGCCTGGCAAGCCGGCGCCCCGGCCGAACGCGCCGAGGCCGAACGCCGGGCGCGACGGACTGGCACGTGAGTGACCCCGCCCAGCCGGGTACTCGGCCCGTCCCGCCAGGACCGGCCGGGCGGCCGTTCACGGTGCCGACCCGGCCGGCCGCCGGCCACGAGCCGAAGGAGCCCACACATATGACGGACGTATCCGGCACCGGCCCCGCCCCGGGCGACGACCGCAAGGTACTCACCAACCGCCAGGGCCATCCGGTCTACGACAACCAGAACCAGCGCACGGTCGGCGCCCGCGGCCCGGCCACGCTGGAGAACTACCAGTTGCTGGAGAAGATCAGCCACTTCGACCGGGAACGCATCCCGGAGCGCGTCGTGCACGCCCGCGGCGTCACCGCCTACGGCCACTTCGAGGCCTACGGCACCTGGGGTGACGAGCCGATCGGCCGCTACACCCGGGCCAAGCTGTTCCAGGAGCGCGGCAAGCGCACGGACGTCGCCGTCCGCTTCTCCACCGTGATCGGCGGCCGTGACTCCTCCGAGGCCGCCCGCGACCCGCGTGGTTTCGCCGTCAAGTTCTACACCGAGGACGGCAACTGGGATCTGGTCGGCAACAACCTGGGTGTCTTCTTCATCCGGGACGCCATCAAGTTCCCGGACGTCATCCACGCCCTCAAGCCGGACCCGGTGACCTTCGAACAGCAGCCGCGCCGCATCTTCGACTTCATGTCGCAGACGCCCGAGGCCATGCACATGCTGGTCAACCTGTTCAGCCCGCGGGGTATCCCCGCCGACTACCGCCACATGCAGGGCTTCGGCGTCAACACCTACAAGTGGGTCAACGCCGACGGCGAGACCAAGCTGGTCAAGTACCACTGGATGCCCAAGCAGGGCGTGCGCAGCATGACCGAGGAGGACGCGGCCAACGTCCAGGCCGAGACCCTCGGCCACGCCACCAAGGACCTGTACGAGGCCGTCGCCCGCGGCGACCACCCGGAATGGGAGCTGCTCGTCCAGATGATGGACGACCACGACCACCCGGAGCTCGACTTCGACCCGCTGGACGACACCAAGACCTGGCCCGAGCAGGACTTCCCGCCGAAGCCGGTGGGCCGGATGGTGCTCGACCGCATGCCGGAGAACTTCTTCGCCGAGAACGAGCAGATCTCCTTCGGCACCGGCGTCCTCGTCGACGGCCTGGACTTCTCCGACGACAAGATGCTCATCGGCCGGACCTTCTCCTACAGCGACACCCAGCGCTACCGGGTCGGCCCGAACTACCTCCAGCTCCCCGTCAACCAGGCCAAGAACGCGGAGGTGCACACCAACCAGCGCGACGGCCAGATGACGTACCACGTGGACGGCGGAGGAGAGAACCCGCAGGTCAACTATGAGCCGTCCCTCACCGGGGGCCTGCGCGAGGCCCGCTACCCGGCCCACGACGAACAGGGCCCCGAGATCCACGGCCGGCTCACCCGCAAGCGCATCCCGCGCACCAACGACTACCTCCAGGCGGGTCAGCGCTACCTGCTGCTGGAGGACTGGGAGCGCGACGACCTGGTGAAGAACTTCATCGGTCAACTGTCCCAGTGCGACCGGGCGATCCAGGAGCGCATGGTCTGGCACTTCCTGCTGGTCGAGAACGACCTCGGTCTGCGGGTCGGCGAGGGACTGGGCATCGGCCCGGAGGACGTGGCCGGTCTGGAGCCGCTGGCGAGCCAGGACCTCACGGACGACGACCGTGAACGCCTGGCCAACCTCGGCAAGAACAAGCCGCGTGACGTCGAGGGCCTCACCATGACCCACTGCGTCCCCGACGAACGGCATGTCGTGACCCGTTGACCGGTCACCCCGACAGGGCCGTACGGGCCACCGCGAACGCCTGTTTCGCGTAGCCCCGGCCGAACAGCACGGCGTGCACCAGCAGAGGGAACAGCTGGTGCACGCCGACCCGGTCGTCCCAGCCGTCGGCGAGCGGCGCGACCTCCTGGTAGCCGTCCAGGACGTGCTCCAGATGAGGGCAGCCGAACAGCCGCAGCATCGCCAGGTCCGTCTCCCGGTGCCCGCCGTGCGCGGCCGGGTCGATCAGCCGGACCTCTCCGTCGGCGGCCCACAGCACGTTGCCGCTCCACAGGTCTCCGTGCAGGCGTGCGGGCGGCTCGGCCGGTCCCGACAGATCCGGCAGCCGCTCGCACAGACGCTCCACGACGGTTGCCTCGCCGACCCGGACGGTGCCCTGATCGACCGCCTGCCGCAGATACGGCAGCACACGCTGCTCGGCGTACCAGCTCGGCCAGTCCGCGGCGGGCTCGTTGCGCATCCGCGCGAGCCCGATGTACGCGTCCGCCGGTCCGTCCGGCGGCGGCGCGCCGAACGCCGGTGCCCCGGCGGCGTGCAGCGCCGCCAGGTCCCGGCCGAAGCGCACCGCCGCCCGCCGGCCCGGCCGCCCTTCCGTCACCCGGTCGATGACCAGCCAGCCCTTTTCATGTCCGTGCACCACCGGCACGCGCACGCTCCCGGCGGCGGCCAGCCATCGCAGCCCCGCCGCCTCGGCCCGTGCCGCCCCCGGCGCGTCGGACCGTTTGACGACCACGACCCGCCCGTCGTCCAGGGTGGCCTCGGCGAGAGCTCCCGACCGGGGCCGTTCGTCCCTCACCGCACTGCCGGTGAGCCGGGCCACGACATCCGCTCGGGCGGTCATGCGCACTCCTCCTCGGCGCCGGTCGATCACCACTCAGCGTACGGCCGCGCCGCTCAGCCTTCTGATACCCCGTGTGGTCACTGCTGGGAGCTCCCCGGGGCCGTTCGCCCGGTGTCCCGATCGCAGAAGCAGACCTCTCGACCCCGGCGGCCGTTGCCCCCCCGGTCGAGGCCTGTTCGGCGTTCCGGGACATGCGCCACGCGCCGGTCACGCGGGACGGTGAAATCCCGCCGCCGGCCGACAGAACCGGCCACCGGCGGGGGATCAGTCGGGTCATGACGAGTTCACCGTTCCAGCGCACCATCGCCCTGCCGGCCCCCGTGTGCGAACAGGCCGCACAGTACCTGGAGCAGGCCGCGCGCCGGGCCATCGACGGCGCGGCGATCCCCCTGAAGGCCTTCCGTACGGCTGCGGACAACGATTTCGTCCTGCCCGTCTCGGTCGTCGAACAGGCGGCGGCCTGCCTGCTCGTCCTGGCCACCGAGACCGCCCAGACGGTGCGTCCCTCCGCCCTGCGCGCCACCATCAGCGTAGCGCTGCGACTGCGCGACGCCGTGCAACTGACCCATCAGCCCGCCCTCAGCAGCCGGTTCTGGTGAGCCGCCCCGCCGCCCCGCCGCTCAGGCGCGGCGGAAGGCGACCTCGACCTGCCGGTGACGCAGCTCCTCCAGGGTGGCGTGCTGCAGCCGGGCCCGTTCGATGAGCTCGTCCAGCCGCCCGGCGTCGAGCCGCTCGTCCGTGGTCGCGAGATCGCGCAGGGTCTCCCAGCCCGCCAGCTTGCCTTCCACCCCGAGCGCCAGCACCTCCAGCTCCCACAGCGTGCTCAACGGAGAGCGCCGTACCAGGCTGCCGTTGCTCTTCAGGCGCCCCATCTGCTCGACCGCCCGGCCCGTGTAGACCTTGTAGCGGCGTACCGGCACGTCGAGGCGCCGCATGATCCCGAGCAGGCTCGTCCGGTCGTCGGCCATCTCGGCGGCGACCGGGGCCAGCGCGTCGGCGAGCGGCGAGCCGGTGCACGAGCGCAGCAGGTAGCGCATGCGCGCGGTCGCCGCGGTGGCGCCGGCGAGATGGTCGTTGAGATAGATGCCCAGCAGGGACATGTCGGTGGCCGGGGCACGCCGGGCGTCCGGGGAATCCGCTCGCTGTTCCGTCATGACGCGACTCCTGTCGTACTCCGGTCCTGCCCCACGGCCACCCTCGTGGTGATCCGTACGAGACAGGGAGGGCGAGGCGTCGAGCCGGTCCCGAAACGCACGGGAGGCTCGACCGGGGCGAGGGCGCCGAGGCTCTCGCCCGCACGGGTGACGCCGGCCGAGGTGACCGGGTGCAGGTCCCGGGCCCCGTACCACTGGTGCCGTCCGGGGCGGGCACTGCCGTGGGTGCGCGCTCCCAGCAGCAGACGGGCGGGCCGGTTCCACAGCGCGATCCAGCCCGGGTGGGTGGCGAGCGGACCCGGCACCGCGCGCAGCGCGAGGCCCGGCAGGGTCCGGCGGCCGGTGCTGAAGCGCAGATCGAACGGCGGGGCCGTGACGGTCCAGTGCCGCCGGCCGGTGATCCGCACCTCGACCGGTACCACCCGGACCTCGTCGAAGACATACGTGCCGGCGACGAAGTCCGCAGTCCGGCGCGTGGGCGCCAGCAACAGCCGGTGCCCGTCGGCCTCCTCCACCATCACGTCGCTGAACGGGCCGAACGGCGACCGCGGCCAGTGCCCGAGCACCACACGGACGCCGGAGGCCGTGCCGATCCCCGCTATCCAGCCGTCGAAGCGCAGCGTGCGCACCGGCGACCGGGCACCTGGGGACCGGGCCGGACCAGCGGATTCGGGTCCGTGAGACAACACGCGGGCCGGGTGCCCGGCCCCTGTGCGGCCGAAACGGAGGACGGCCGTCGCTGCGCGGGGCCCGTCCGCGGCCCGCCCTCATGCCGGGTTCCCGCGGCCCCCGCGCGGCTCCGGGACGCCGACGGTGTGGCCGAGGCCACATCCCGGACGAGGTCCCGATCACGTCCGGGTGGGCGAAGCGGCGGTTACCGTCTACGACCAGATCCCGCTCCCCTCCCTCGGACGGCCCGGCAGTGCCAGCAGATCTCTCCCCCGTCATCGCGGCGACCGCCCAGTGGCTGACCCGCGCCTTCCCCGCCGCCGGCGGCGCGCTGGCCTCCGCGCTGTGCGAGGTCCAGGCGCGGCAGGCCGTGACCGTGGCGGCCTGGCTGCGGTACCCGACGGCCATGGACGCCGCCCTGCTCGGCATGGCGGGACCCGGCGGCTCCGGGCGGCTCGACTGGGTCACCGGCGCCGACGCGGCCCTCGGCGACGACACGGACGCGCACGCCTGGCGCACCTGGGTGGACGAGGTCGTGGCCAGCTGGGCGGCCTGCCTGCTCACCGATCCGGAGCTGGCCGCCCGGGCCGTGACCGCGCTCGCCGACGGCAGCCACAGCACCGGATCACGGGCCGAGTTCCGCCGGCTGACCGCCCCCGACGACGGCGACCGGAGGGCCGCCGCCCTGCTGCGCCACCCCGACCTGCTCGCCCCCGTCGCCGATCTGCACCAGGACCAGCTGCTCGACCGCCTGAACCCGGGCCGCACGCTGATCGCCTGACGCCTCCGCGCTCACCCCGCCGGCCTGCGCGGACACGCGTCGGCCGCCCGTCCTCACCCTCCGTGACTCACCGGTTTGCCGTAAGCGACCGTGCCGCGCGCGCACGGTCGGCGGACGCTGATCGTGGGCTCGACGGCCCTCCGGTCCGCGATCGCCGGTCCGGGACGCACCCGTCGTGCCGCGCCGCACCGCCGACGGAGGAGCAACCGACATGGCCACCGCACTCTCGCGCAACTGGGAACACGCCGTCGTCACCGGCGGCGCCGGGTTCGTCGGCTCCCATCTGTGCGCCGCACTGCTGGAGGCGGGCGCGGCCGTCACCTGCGTGGACGACTTCAGCACCGGCAGGCCCGAGAACATATCGCCGCTGCTCGAACAGCCCGGCTTCACGCTGGTGCAGGCGAACGTCACCGAGGGAATCCGGATCAAACGGCCGCCGGACCTCGTCCTGCACTTCGCCTCCCCGGCCTCCCCGGCCGACTACCTGCGCCTCCCGCTGCACACCATGGAGACCGGCAGCCTCGGCACCCGCAACGCCCTGGAGCTCGCCCACTCCTCCCGCGCCCGCTTCGTCCTCGCCTCGACCTCCGAGGTCTACGGCGACCCGCTGCAGAACCCGCAGGACGAGCGCTACTGGGGCAACGTCAACCCCGTCGGGCCGCGCAGCGTCTACGACGAGGCCAAGCGCTTCGGCGAGGCGCTGACCACCGCCCACGCCGACACCCACGGCACCGACACCTGCATCGTGCGGCTGTTCAACACCTACGGCCCCCGGATGCGCGGCCACGACGGACGCGCGGTGCCGACCTTCGTACGGCAGGCCCTGGCCGGCGAGCCCCTCACCGTGACCGGCGACGGCCGCCAGACCCGTTCCCTGTGCTACGTCGACGACACCGTACGCGGCATTCTCGCCGCCGCCGCCCATGGCATGCGCGGACCCGTCAACATCGGCAACCCGACCGAGATCACCATGCTCGACCTCGCGCGCCTGGTCGTCGAACTAGCCGAGTCCTCCTCGGAGATCCGCTACATCGAACGCCCCGTGGACGACCCGGCCGTGCGCTGCCCGGACATCACGCTGGCCCGCGACAAGCTCGGCTGGGACCCACAGGTGCGTGCGGAGGAGGGCCTGCGGCGCACGATCGCGCGGTTCCGCGAGGCCGGCACCGAGGAGTGACCCGCCCGGGCACCCAGCACCGCCGCGTCCGGTTCTCGACCGCCGAAAGGCCCGCCCTCCATGCGCATTCTCGGAATCAACGCCCTCTTCCACGACCCCGCCGCCGCCCTGGTGATCGACGGACGGACCGTCGCAGCCGCCGAGGAGGAGCGGTTCTCCCGCCGCAAGCACGGCAAGAGACCCCTGCCGTTCTCCGCCTGGGAACTGCCCGAGCGGGCCGCCGCCTGGTGCCTGAAGCGGGCCGGGCTGCGCCCGCAGGACCTCGACGCGGTCACCTACTCCTTCGACCCGGCCCTCGCCCGGCCGGCCGAGGAGATGGGCCTGGACGACCCCTGGGACCACCTGCGGCTCACCTACGCCCGCGAGGCACCCGGCTTCCTGGGGACCGCCCTGCCGGGCCTCGACCCGGCCGTCGTCCGCTTCGTGCCGCACCACATGGCCCACGCCGCCTCCAGTGCCTTCGCCGCCCCGGACGCCGGGAACTCCTCCGTCCTCGTCCTCGACGGCCGCGGCGAACGCGCCTCCCACCTGGCCGCCCGCCGCGTCGGCGACCGCCTGGAGGCACTGCACGCACAGGACCTGCCGCACTCGCTCGGGCTGATCTACGAGGAACTCACCGAGCACCTCGGCTTCCTGCGCTCCTCCGACGAGTTCAAGGTGATGGCCCTCGCCTCGCACGGCAGGCCCCGCATGCTCGCCGAACTGCGCCGCCACGTGTACCCGACCGGCGACGGCGGCTTCCACGCCACCGGCGTGCCCTGGCACGAGCTGTGTGCCCCCCGCGGGCCGGACGAACCGTGGACGCAGGACCACGCCGACGTCGCCGCCGCCGCCCAATGCGTGCTGGAGGAGACCCTGCTCGACCTGGTGCGCTGGCTGCACGGCCGGACCCACGACCGGGTGCTCACCCTCGCTGGCGGCGTCGCCCTCAACTGCGTCGCCAACTCCCGTATCGCCCGCGAGGGACCCTTCTCCCGGGTCTGGGTGCAGCCCGCGGCGGGCGACGCCGGCACCGCCCTGGGCGGCGCCCTGCTGCTGTCCGCCGTGGAGGGCGACGAGCCGGAGGCCATGGCCGGTGCCGATCTCGGGCGGGAGTGGTCCGACGCCGAGCTCGCGGCCTGGCTGAAGACCGCGGCCGTACCCTTCGAGCGGCCCCCGGACATCGCCGCCACCGTCGCCCGTGCCCTGGCGGACAACGGGATCGTCGCCTGGTTCCAGGGCCGCTCCGAGTACGGTCCCCGGGCCCTGGGCCACCGCTCCCTGCTGGCCCACCCCGGACACGCGGGCAACCTGGAACGGCTCAACGACGTCAAGGGCCGCGAGCAGTTCCGGCCCGTCGCCCCGATGGTCCTCGCCGACCGCGCGGCCGACATCTTCGACGGCCCGCTGCCCAGCCCGTACATGCTGTTCGTGCACGACGTGGCCCCCGCCTGGCGGGACCGCGTCCCCGCCGTCGTGCACGTGGACGGTACCGCCCGCATCCAGACCGTCGACCCGGCCCGCGAGCCGCTCGTGGCCCGGATGCTCGGCGAGTTCGAGCGGCTCACCGGAGTGCCCGTGGTCGTCAACACCAGCCTCAACACCGCCGGGCGGCCCATGGTCGACGACCCGCGCGACGCCCTGGAGTGCTTCGGCTCCTCGCCCGTCGACCTGCTGGCCATCGGCCCGTACGCCATCCGGCGCGGCGACCTCTTCCGCACCGACCCCCGCAGCGACGACGCCGGAGACCTCCCATGACCGCACCCGACGCCCCGGCGAGCGACGCCGAGTACGCCGTCGTGATCCCCACCCTCGGCCGGCCCAGCCTGGGCGCCTGCCTGCACGCCCTCGCCGAGGCGACCGGGCCGCGCCCCGCCCGCGTGGTCCTCGTCGACGACCGGCCCGACCCGGCCGGCGTGCCGCTGACCGCCGACGTCCCACCGTCCCTGCGCGCGCGCACCATCGTCGTGCCCGGCAGGGCGCGCGGGCCCGCCGCCGCACGCAATCTGGGCTGGCGGGCGGCCGGTGACGCGCCCTGGATCGTCTTCCTGGACGACGACGTGGTCCCCGGGCCCACCTGGGGCGACGACCTGACCCTGGACCTGGCCGCGGCGACCGAGCGCACCGCCGGAATCACCGCCCGCATCGAGGTGCCCCTGCCCGCCGGGCGGCGCCCCACGGACTGGGAGCGCAACACGGCCGGACTCGCCGGCGCCCGCTGGATCACCGCCGACATGGCGTACCGCAGAGCCGCGCTGACGGCCGTGGGCGGGTTCGACGAACGGTTCCGGCGGGCCTTCCGGGAGGACGCCGATCTCGCCCTGCGCCTGCTCGACGCCGGATGGACGCTCTCCGGAGGCCGGCGCACCACCACCCACCCCGTCCGGCCCGCCGGGCGCTGGGTCTCCGTCCGGCTCCAGGCGGGCAACGCCGACGACGTGCTGATGACCCGGCTGCACGGCCGTGGCTGGTGGCGTCGGGCGGAAGCGCCCCGCGGGCGTCTGCCCCTGCATCTGGCGGTGACCGGAGCGGGTGTGGCGGCGCTGGGCTGCGCGCTGCTCGGCCGGCCCCGGGCCGCCACGGCCTGCGCCGTCACATGGCTGGCCGGCACCACCGAGTTCGCCCTCGCCCGGATCCTGCCCGGACCGGGCACCCGCGACGAGATCCTCACCATGACGGTGACCAGCGCCCTCGTCCCGCCCGCCGCGACCTGGCACTGGCTGCGCGGGCGGCTCGCGCACCGCAAGGCCCGGCCGCTCACCGCGTCCGGCAACGGCGAGCCGGCGACCACGCCCCGCCCGGCGGTCCGGGAACGGCTGCGGTCATGACGCCGCCCCCCGGCCCCTCGCTGCTCCCCGGGGACGTGCGGCAGCACGCGCACGCCCCGGACAGTCCCTTGCCCGCGGCCGTCCTCTTCGACCGCCACGGCACGCTCGTCGCCGACGTGCCCCACAACGGCGACCCCTCGCGCGTCGCGCTCATGCCGGGCGCCCGCGAGGCCGTGGACACCGTGCGCGCCGCCGGGGCTCCCGTCGGGGTCGTGACCGACCAGCCGGGCGTGGCGAGGGGCCTGCCGACCCGCCGTGAGGTGGAGGACGTGCGGCTGCGCGTGACGGAACCGCTCGGGCCGTTCGCCGTCCGGGCGGTGTGCCCGCACGGCCCCGGGCAGGGCTGCGGCTGCCGCACGCCGGCGCCCGGTCCGGTCCTGGCGGCGTGCCCCCGGCTCGCCGTTCCGCCCGGACGCACCGTGGTGATCGGCGACATCGGAGCGGACCCGGAAGCCGCGCGTGCGGCCGGTGCCCGCGGGGTGCCGGTGCCCACGGACGTCACCCGGGCCGAGGAGGTCACGACGGCCGACGCCACGGTGGCGGACCTGCCGCGGGCCGTACGTCTCGTGCTGGACCCGGCCGTACCGACGGGGGAGGCGCGATGAGCCCCTCGCTGTCCCGCGCCCGCCTTCCCCGCACCCTCGTGGTCCGCCTCGACAGCTCCGGGGACGTGCTGCTGGCCGGGCCCGCCGTACGGGCCGTGGCCGCCGGATCCTCCTACACCGCGCTGCTCTGCGGACCCCAGGGTGCCGCGGCCGGGCGGATGCTGCCCGGCGTCGACGACGTGCTGACCCACGACGCCCCCTGGGTCGGGATCGATCCGCCGCCGGTCACGCGGTCGGCCACCCGGCAGCTGATGCGCACGCTCACCGACGGCCGCTTCGACCGGGCGCTGGTCCTGGTGTCGTACCACCAGAGCCCGCTGCCGATCGCCCTGCTGCTGAAGCTCGCCGGGATCGGGTGGACCGCAGCCGACAGCGAGGACTACCCGGGCGCGCTCCTCGACCTCAGGCACCGCCGGCTGCCGCACCGGCACGAGGTACTGGCCGCCCTCGACCTGGCGGCCGCCGCGGGTTTCGCCCTGCCGCCCGGCGACGACGGCCGGCCGCGCGTCCTGCCACCGCCGGCCACCACCCGCCTCACCGGCCCCGAGCCCTACGTCGTCCTCCACCCCGGCGCGGCCGTGCCGGCGCGGGCGTGGACCCCGGGGCGGGCGGCACGGGCCGTCGCCGCGCTGTCCGCGGCGGGCCACCGCGTGGTCGTCACGGGCGGGCGCACCGAGCGTGAACTGACCGCACGGGTCGCCGGGCGGCACGCCCTCGACCTCGGCGGCGCCACCGACCTGCCCCAACTCGCCGGGATCCTGGCCGGGGCCCGGGCCCTGATCTCCGGGAACACCGGCCCGGCGCACCTGGCCGCCGCTGTGGGGACACCCGTCGTCAGCCTCTTCGCGCCGGTCGTGCCGGCCGAGCGGTGGGCCCCCTACGGCGTACCGCACGTCCTGCTCGGCGACCCCCGGGCGGCGTGCGCCGGAACCAGGGCACGGCACTGCCCGGTGCCCGGACACCCCTGCCTCGACGGCATCGGCGACGCCGAGGTGCTCGACGCCGTGGCGGTCCTCACGGGCCACTCGGCGCACCGGGGAGAACAGACCCAACGAGGAGCGGCCGTATGAACATCCTGCTGTGGCACGTGCACGGCTCCTGGACGACCGCCTTCGTCCAGGGCCCGCACACCTACCTCGTCCCCGTCACCCCCGACCGCGGCCCGGACGGCCTCGGGCGGGCCCGCACCTTCACCTGGCCCGCGCCGGTACGCGAGGTCACTCCCGAGGAACTCCCCGACACGCCCGTCGACCTGGTCCTTCTCCAGCGGCCGCACGAGGCGGCGCTGGCCGAACGCCTGCTCGGCGGGCGGCGCCCCGGCCGGGACGTGCCCGCGGTGTACCTGGAGCACAACGCCCCCGACGGGGACGTGCCCGACACCCGGCACCCGTGCGCCGACCGCGACGACCTGACGCTCGTGCACGTCACGCACTTCAACCGGCTGTTCTGGGACAGCGGAACCACCCGCACCGAGGTGATCGAGCACGGCATCGTCGACCCGGGCCACCGCTACAGCGGCCGGCTCGCCCGCGCCGCCGTCGTGGTCAACGAACCCGTGCGGCGCGCCCGCCACACCGGAACGGACCTCATGCCCGCCCTCGCCGAGGCCGTCCCGCTCGACGTGTTCGGCATGGGCACCGAGGGACTGGCCGAACACCTCGGCCTGCCCCCCGGCCGCTTGCGCACCGCCGACCTCCCGCAGAGCGAGCTGCACACCGCCCTGGCCGAACGCCGCATGTACCTGCACCCGGTGCGCTGGACCTCCCTCGGCCTGTCGCTGCTGGAGGCCATGCACCTGGGCATGCCCGTCCTGGCGCTCGCCACCACCGAGGCGGTGGAGGCCGTCCCGCCCGGCGCGGGCACCCTCTCCACCCGCCCCGACGTCCTGGCCCGCGCCGCCCGCCGCTACCTCCACGAACCCGAGGCGGCGGCCGCGGACGGAGCCCGCGCCCGCCAGGCGGCGCTCGAACGCCACGGGCTCAAGCGCTTCCTGGCCGACTGGGAACGCCTGATCACGGAGGTGTGCTCATGACGCCGTCCCTCAGCCCCTTCCCCGCTGGACCGCTCGGCGGGGACCCGCGCGTTCCGGGCGTCCTCGCGATCGCGCTGGTCTCCGAGCACGCCAGTCCCCTCGCCACCCTCGGCGGCGTCGACGCCGGCGGACAGAACGTCCATGTGGCCTGCCTCGCCGGGGCACTCGCCGACCGGGGGCACCGCGTCACCGTCTACACCCGGCGCGACGCGCCCGACCTGCCCGTCCGGGTGGAGCTGCGCGACGGTGTGGAGGTCCACCACGTGCCCGCCGGGCCGGCCGAACCGCTCCCCAAGGACGCGCTCCTGCCGCACATGGACGAGTTCGGCCGCCACCTCGTCCGCAGCTGGCGCACCCGGGCTCCCGACCTCGTGCACTCCCACTACTGGATGTCGGGCCTGGCCGCGCTGCGCGCCACCCGCGAACACGGCCTGCCCCTGCTGCACACGTACCACGCCCTCGGCACGGTGAAGCGGCGCCACCAGCGGCTCGCCGACACCAGCCCGCCGGAGCGCATCCCGGGTGAGATCGAGGTCGGGCTGGGCTGCGACCGCGTCATCGCCACCTGCCGGGACGAAGCCCACGAACTGGCCCGCATGGGCATCCCCCCGCACCAGGTGGGCATCGTGCCGTGCGGCGTCGACCCCGACCGGTTCACGCCGAAGGGCCCGGCCGCGCCACGCGGACCGTACCCGCACCGGATCCTCCAGCTGGGCCGGCTGGTACCGCGCAAGGGCGCCGCGGTGACCATCGCCGCGCTGGCCCGGCTGCCCCGGACCGAGCTGGTCGTGGTCGGCGGGCCGCCCGCCGACCGGCTCGACGGCGACCCGGAGGTGCGGCGGCTGCGCGGCATCGCCCGGGACGCGGGCGTCGCCGACCGGGTCCGCTTCACCGGTGCCCTGCCCAGCGAGGACGTGCCCGCGCTGCTGCGCTCCGCCGACGTGGTGGTGTGCCCCGCCGACTACGAACCCTTCGGCATCGTCCCGCTGGAAGCCATGGCCTGCGGCGTGCCCGTGGTGGCCAGCGCGGTCGGCGGGCAGCTCGACACCGTCGCCGACCCCGGCACCGGGCGGCTGGTGCCGCCCCGCGATCCGGCGGCCCTGGCCCGCGTCGTCGCCGGACTGCTCGCCGACCCGGAGGCCCGCGCGGCCTGCGGGGCGGCCGGCCGCCGCCGGGTCCTGAGCCGCTACGGCTGGGGGCAGGTCGCCGCGGCCACCGAGGCCGCCTACTGCGAGGTCCTCGACACCGAAACCGCCGCGACCGGCGCAGGCTGACCGCTCCGCTCCGCCCCGCCCCGGCAACAGCCGACGTCCGACGTTCGAAGGAGGTGTGGGTTCGCCGCCGTCACCCACGGCGGTACGCCCGACCGACATGAGCGAACCCTCAGCACACGACGCCCTGGAAGCCGCTCGACTGCACTGCCGGTCTTTGGAGGAAACCCTCGCACGGTTCCGTGACGACGGCCTGGACCGGGTCGCGGACTGGGGCGGCCGGCTCGCCGACGTCCTCACCGGCGGCGGCCGACTGCTCGTCGCGGGCAACGGCGGCAGCGCCGCCCAGGCACAGCACCTCACCGCCGAACTGGTGGGCCGCTACCGTCGGGAACGCCGCGCGTACTCCGCGCTCGCCCTGCACGCCGAGACCTCCAGCATGACCGCCATCGGCAACGACTACGGCTTCGACCATGTCTACGCCCGCCAGGTCACCGCCCACGGCCGTCCCGGCGACATCCTGATGGTGCTCTCCACCTCCGGCCGCAGCCCCAACCTCATCGCCGCCGCCGTGACCGCCCGGCAGGCCGGACTGCGTGTGTGGGCCCTGACCGGGCGCGGCCCCAACCCCCTCGCGGAAGCCGCGCACGAATCCCTGTGCGTCGACGCCGGCAGCACCGCGAACGTCCAGGAGACGCACCTCGTCGCCGTTCATCTGCTCTGCGAGTGCTTCGACACGGCCGTGGCCACACCCCTGGCCCGGCGCGCCGTCCTCACCCACGGGAGCACGTCATGACCGGGCCGCACCCCCTGGCCGTCGTCGGGGACGTCCTCCTCGACGAGGACATCGAAGGCGTCTCCACCCGGCTCTCCCCGGACGCCCCCGCCCCCGTCGTCGACGTCACCGGCGACCGCCGTCACCCGGGCGGCGCCGGTCTGGCCGCCGCCCTCGCCGCCCGCGGCGGCCGGGACGTCGTCCTGGTGACCGCACTCGGCGACGACGACGCCAGCGCGGCGGTACGGCACGACCTGCGCGGCCGGGTCCGGCTGCTGGAGCTCCCGCTGAACGGCACCCTGCCGGTCAAGACCCGCGTCCTCGCGGGAGGCCGGCCCGTCGTCCGCATCGACCGGGGCGGCGGCACCCCCGGCGAACCCGGCGACGCGGTCCGTGAGGCGCTGGCCGGCGCGCACGCCGTCCTGGTCGCCGACTACGGCCGGCACACCGCGGGCGCCCTGCGGCCGCTCCTGGAGGAGGCCGCCCGGCGCACCCCGCTGGTGTGGGACCCGCACCTCAAGGGCGACCCGCCCGTGCCCGGAGCCCGCCTGGTCACCCCCAACGCGGCGGAGGCACAGGCCCTGCACCCCGGCGCAGGAGGGACCACCCTGGGCGCCTTCGCGGAGCGCGGGGCACGACTGGCCGAGCGCTGGCGGGCCGCCGGTGTCGCGGTCACCCTCGGTGAGCGCGGGGTGCTGCTGGCCCGGCCGGGTTCCGGCACCCCGATGCTCGTGCCCGTGCCCTACCGGGCCGTCGGGGATCCCTGCGGCGCGGGCGACTGCTTCGCCGCCACGGCGGCGGCGGCCCTCGCCGACGGACTGCTCCCCGAGGAGGCGCTGCAGCGCGCGGTCGCCGAGGCGGCCTCGTTCGTCGCGGCGGGCGGCGCGGGCAACCCCGACCTGTGGCGGACCGAGCCGGTGCCCGGCCCCGAGGACGATCCCGCGACCGACGCGTTCGGCCTCGCCGAGAGGGTCCGGGCCCGCGGTGGCACCGTCGTCGCCACGGGCGGTTGCTTCGACCTGGTGCACGCCGGTCACGTCGGCCTGCTGGAGAGTGCCCGGCGCATCGGCGACTGCCTCATCGTGTGCCTGAACTCCGACGCGTCCGTCACCCGGCGCAAGGGCCCGGGCCGCCCGCTCAACCCGGCGGCGGACCGCGCCCGCGTCCTGGCCGCGCTCGGCAGCGTCGACGCCGTCGTGGTCTTCGAGGAGGACACCCCCGAGGCGGTACTGGCCCGGCTGCGGCCGGACGTCTGGGTCAAGGGCGGGGACTACTCCGTCCAGGACCTGCCCGAGGCGGAGGTGCTCCGCACCTGGGGCGGCCAGGCCGTGGTCCTGCCCTACCTCGACGGCCGTTCCACGACCCTGCTGGCCCGCAGGGCGGCCAAGGCGGCGCAGGAGGCGCTGCGGCCGTAGGGGAGGGCACCGGGCCGGAGCTGTGCGGACCGCCGTACGAGGGCCGCCCCTCGCCCGGCGGTCCCTCGGGCTGCGGGCTCCGCCCCGGTCGGCCCGGCACGTCGTGCTCGTATCGAGGGCCTTGCTGCCCTCGTACGGAGTCCGTTCAGGCCGCGGGGCTCAGCGCCGGCCGACCCGCCACGTCGTGCTCGCCGGTGCGGAGCATCACCGGTGCCGCGGCCCGCCGCTGCCGCAGCAGGGCGCCCGCGCCGATCGCGCCGGCGATGAGCAGCCCGCCGGTGACGAGGGCGCCGCGGGGTCCGGCCACCTCCATGAGCAGGCCCAGCGCGGGCGGGCCACCCAGACCCCACACCGTGCCGATGCTGCCCCACACACCCAGCACCCGTCCCCGCAGACGCGGGGGCGGGTCGGTCTGCAGGACGGACGCGCCGGCGGTGTCGGAGACGGACTCCACCACGGCCATCGGCAGCACCAGCACGATCAGCACCGCCAGCGACGGCGACAACCCCGCCACCGCCTGAAGCAGCGCCCCCGTGGCCGCCAGCGCGCCCACGAGCCGGACGGACGGCCGGCGCAGCCGGGCGCCGAGCACCGCGCCGAGGATCCCGCCGACGGCGAGCACCGTCGACACCGTGCCGAAGGAAGCGGCGCCTCCCGCGAGCGGCCCGGTGACGAGCACGGCCAGGGTGAGCCCGTAGTTGCGGCCGAACACGGAGCTGATTCCGGTCACACCCGCCAGCGCGACGAGGCGCGGGCGCCGCATGAAGTAGGCCAGCCCCTCGCGCACGGTCAGGTCCGGACCGGTGTCCTTCGGGGCCGTGGCGTCCTGACGCACCGCTCCGGCCGCCGGGCGCAGGAACGGGATGACCGCGGCCACGAACAGGAACGACAGCCCGTTGCCGAAGTAGGCGGCCGACGTGCCGAGGAATCCGACCGCCACACCGGCCAGAGCCGCTCCCACCAGCCGGCCCGCCTGGTGCACCAGCGCCCCGACCCCGATGGCCGAGGGCACGTCCTCCGCGGGCACGAGGTCGTTGCCCAGCAGGGCGCACGCCGGGTTGTCGACGGTCGCGACGACGCCCGTGACGGCGGCCAGCACCATCAGCGAGGTCATGTCGATCCGGTCCAGCGCCACGAGTACGGCCGTGGTGAAGGCGATCGCGCCGAGCACCGCCTGGCTCACGGCGGCCGTGAGCTTGCGCGGCCACCGGTCGACGGCGGCCCCGCCCAGCACGCTGATCAGCAGCGCCGGAGCGGCCTGCACGGACATGGACAGTCCCGTCGCGGCGGCGGACCCGGTGATCTGCAGGACCAGCAGGTTCTGCACCGTGAGCTGCATCCACGTACCGGCGTTCGACACGAAGTTCGCGACGGACCACCAGCGCATGCTGCGGTACCGCAGCGACCGCCACGGCGAGCGGGAGGCGGGCAGGGCAGGGGAGGGGAAGGAGGAGGCAGGCACAGTGCGGTACTCGGAGACGAGTCGGAGGACTCAGCAGAAGGAGGACGGGGGAGCGATGGGCACCGGCGGCGCTGCGCGGTGGACTCCCTCGACGGGTACGGCGCGGACCATCGTGGCAGAGAGGACCGCGGAAGCGGTGCCACCGCACCTTGATCCGCCGTCCCGCGCCTCCCAAACGCCCTGCCCGGCAAAGGCCTTGAGGTCACAGTGGGGTTGATCACACGCGCACGGAAAGCGGGGCCCGTCGCCTCGGCGACGGGCCCCGCTTTCCGTGGTGAGTGCCTACTCGGACTTGCCGCGGCCGCTCAGCGCGTCGCGCAGCCGGTCCACCATGCCGGTGCCCGGAGCCAGCAGCTTGTTCGCCGGAGGCTTGTCGGGTGCGGCCGGGTGCGGCCGGGTCGGGGCGGTCTTCTTCGCCTTGCGCACCTTGTCGCCCAGCTCGTTGAGCGCGTCCATCGGACAGGCCTGCCGCAGCCGCGGGAAGAGGTTGCCCTCCTCGTCGGCGATGTGCGAGCGGATCTCGCTCATCAGCATGCCCATCAGCCGGTCGAAGTCGGCGTCGCCCGCGTCACAGCCTTCCAGATCCTTCATGATCTGCTCGGCCGTGGCGTGGTCCTCGAGTTCCCGGTCGGCGAGGGCGTCCCCGCCGGCCACATGCTCGCGTACGGCCGGGTAGAGGTAGGCCTCCTCGGCCACCGAGTGCCGTACGAGCTCCATCGTGACCTGGTCGGCGTACATCTTGCGGTCCTGGTGGCCGGACGGCAGCGCCTCGATCCTGCCGAACATTTCCTCGACCTCGCGGTGATCGGTCACCAGCTCGTCGATGACGTTTCCTCCGTGTCCCATGTCCTTCACCTCCAGAGCTCGGGTCCCCCGGCCTCAGGGGGATAACGCGTGGTCCCGCCGCGGCCGTGCCGGCGGCTCAGGCGGGCAGCTTGCCCCGGACGCGTCCGGCCGCCGCGGCCGGGCGGGCGGTGGCGCGCACGGAGCGGCGCACCAGACCCGCGTCGCGCCGCAGACCGCGGGCGGCGTGGGTGCCGCGCCACACCACGGAGGGGCGGGCGCCGGTGTCATCGGCGGCGATCAGCAGTCCGCCCAGCATGGACAGGTTCTTGAGGAAGTGGATGCGCTGCTGTGCCCGCTCCTCGGGGTCATCCGCCTCCCAGAAACGGTGCCCGGCCAGCGTGGTGGGCACCAGGGTGGCCGCGATGGCCAGGGCGGCCGGACGCGGCATGCGCCCGGTGGCCAGCATCAGCCCCGCGGCGACCTGCACGGCGCCGCTCAGCCGCACGACCTGCTCGGTGCGGTCCGGCAGCTGGGGGATGCGCTCGGTGACCGGTTGGACGACAGGCTCGGCGGCGTCGGCGACCTGTTTCGGGTCGCGGACGGAGTTCATGCCGCCCGCGAGGAACATCGAGGCCAGCATGGGGCGGCCGAGCACACGCAACAGACTCATGGCCCTCTCCAGGGAGTAGGTGGGTACAGCGCTCACCGGGTTCCCCAGCCGGAGCAGAACCACTCACCCGCCCGATGCCGCGCCGACGCGATCCTTCGTGCCTGAGATGTTGAAGATGTTATTTAAGTGATTTCTGAGGAAGTTGGCACGCTTTGTCCGATTCCGGTGATCCGGAAGGTGAAGGTACTTCGCTTCAGCTCAGGGAGATGGTGCTATGCCTTCCAAGGAAAAGGTCATCGAAGAACTGAGCGGTGTGCCGAGCGTCGACATCGAGGCGGCACTCGACCCGGCGGAACTCGACGGCGTCTACCGCGACAGCCGTGAGTGCGCGGCACTGGCTCTGTCCTCCGGGGCGACCAAGCTGCTGCTGTCGCCGCCGACCCCGCGCCCGAAGAAGGGCTAGTGATCGACGGGAGTAGTCAATGGAGCAGTCTGGCACTTCGACCCTCTTGCAGGGCGCGGTGCAGGACCTCGCCTCCAGCGTGGTCTCCGCCCTTCGGGGCGGAGACCACGCGCGAGCGTCCGCCACCGGGCCGGTCGACGCGGAGGAGGGAAGTCTCGCACTCGCGGCCGTCCGCGCGCTGGGAGCCGACGCGCTGCTGCCGGCCGTTCTGCTGGGCACCCCGCCCGACCCGGACGAACTCCCCGTGTTCCCCAAGTCCGTGGAGACCTATCCGCCGCGCGCCGACTCCGCCCCCACCGTGCTGTGGAGCCACTGGGCCATGGCACGCATCCTGCGCCGGCTCGACCCGCCGTCCGCAGCCGGGACCGCCGACGCCACCGAACCCGGTACGTGGTGGGTCAGAACCTGCCAGCTCGCGTCGGCGAGCCACTCGGTACCACGCTTCCGCGCCCACGACCCGTTCGTCGCCACCGCGTACGCGCTGCTGGCGGGGGAGTAGCCGGGCCCGCCCGGCGCCGACGGCACGTGCCGCGCCGGCGCCGGACAGCCCTGACCCTTCGTCACACCCGCTGCCAGAGGGCAGGGGTGCCGGTGGGCGCCCAGGGGCCCTGGGCCTGGTGCGTCTGCAGACACTGGTAGCGCACACCGGCGTGCGTCACCGTGACCCCGGCCTCGTAGACGCGACCCGCGGCCCACGTCTGCGCGGCATCGCCCTGGGGTGCCGGGGACTCCGCCTCGGCGGTGGCGAGGGTGAGGCCGAAGTCGCTGAGCAGCGCGTTGATCGGCTGGTAGAACGTGGTGCCGCCGGTCGCGCAGTCACCGGAGCCGCCGGACGTCACGCCCTGTGCCTGGACGCCCGAGACGTACGGCCCGCCGGAGTCGCCCGGCTCGGCGCACACCGTCGTCTGCGTCAGGCCGTCCACCTTGCCCTCGGCGTAGCTGACACTCGTGTCGTGCTGCTCGACCGTGCCGCAGTGCCACCCCGTGGTGGAGCCCGAGCGGCAGACCGCCGCCCCGACCAGCGCCTGGACCGAGCCGGTGATCTGCACCGCCTGCCCGCCCTCGCCCTTCACGTTCGGCGTGACCTTCCACGCGTCGTTGACGGCCACCCACGACATGTCCTTGCCGGGAAAGGTGGAGGCCTGGAACGTGCCCTGCTCCGCATTGTTGTGCCCGGTCGTCTTGGCACCCGGCTTGCCGCAGTGGCCCGCCGAGGCGAAGCCCTCCTGCTCGCCCTTGGTGACGGAGAAACCGATGGAGCAGCGGGCCGTGCCGTCGATGTGGTAGGCGGCGGCGCCGACGATGTCCTCCAAGAGCCGCGGCCGGTTCGCCGTGACCTTCACGCCCACGCTGCTGGCGTCGAGACCGGCGGCCTTGACGAACGCGGCCGCCGCGGCCTTGGTCCCGGCCTCCACCACGACCCGGTTGGCCGGGATGTCGACGTACCACAGGGGCGTCTGGCGGGTGCTGACCCGGGCGGACGCCGCGTCGAGCTTCTGCTTGACGGCCCGCAGGTCGCGCAGCGGCTTCTTCACGACGGTCGCCTTCGCGCCCTGCGCCTTGATGGCGGCCACGTCCGCGGCGTCCGTCGTGGCCACCACGAGCTCCTGCGACGTCGTACCGCGCAGCCAGGCCCCCGCGAAGCGCTCACCCAGGGCGATGCGCAGCCGCCCCGCCCGCGCGCCCGCCTCCGCCTCGTTGACCAAACGCCGGGACGCCTGGGCCGGCGTCAGTCCGAGGTCGCGCTCCATGGCGCGCAGCACCGGGGTGGAGGGCCGGTCGGCGCCGAGGGTCTGGGCGGCCGAGGGCAGGGGGCCGGCCGCGGGCGTCGGCTCGGCCGCCACGGCGGTGGGGAGCCCGGTCGCGACGAGCGCGCCGAGCGCGGTCAGCGCCACCCGGCGACCGGTCACGGCATGTCTGTGGACCATGCGATGCGTCTCCTTCGATCACAGCATCGGTGCCTGGTGCGGTCGGTGTGGCGGTGTGGTGTTCGATGCGCTTTCCGGTGCAGGCCTTGCCGGAACGGCCCGGTCTGATGTCCCGGGCCGCCCCGTTTCGCGCTTGGGTGCGGGGAACGGCGCCATGTGCAGTACGGCGGACGCCTCACGCGGACTTCAGGCCGGGCGAACCCGCCTCCGTGACGAAGGACGCGGTCGTCGAGATGCCGCCCCCGGGCGTCGTGATGGCCGGGACGGTCCGGAAGTCGACCTGCGAGAGCTCGCGGTCCATGTCGACGCGGATGTATCCGCGCCGGCCGTCGAAGTACTTCATGTGGGGATTGGCCTTCATGTAGGTGTCCCACTCGGCGGGCTTGGCGACGCCGTTCCCGCCGCTGGCGACGGAGGTGCAGGTGAACTCCGTGCCGACCGTCCTGGAGGCCGGGTCGTCGAAGTCCTCCTTGATGTCGAAGGCGTACGCCACGTGGACGTCGCCGGTGAGGACCATGAGGTTGGAGACGCCCGCGGCCTTCGCGCCCGCCATGACGCGGTCGCGGGAGGCCCGGTAACCGTCCCAGGCGTCCATGGAGACCCGGGCCGGTGCGGTCAGGTCGAACTTGCGCTGGGAGAAGCACACCTGCTGGGGCATCACGTGCCACAGCGCGTCGGAGTCCCGCCAGCCGTTCAGCAGCCACTGCTCCTGAGCGGCACCCGTGAGGGTACGGGCCGGATCGTCCGACTCCGGCCCCGGCGCGTGCGGTCGGTCGCCGTAGGCCTGGTCGGAGCGGTACTGGCGGGTGTCGAGGATGTCGAACTGGGCGAGCGAACCCCAGGCCAGCCGGCGGTACAACCGGGTGTCGGGCCCGTTCGGCAGCTGCTCGGCGCGCAGCGGCTGGTTCTCCCAGTACGCCCGGTAGGCGGCGGCCCGACGGACCAGGAACTCCTCCGGGGGGCCGCCCTTCTCGTCGTAGGCGCCCGCGTAGTTGTTCTCCGTCTCGTGGTCGTCCCAGGTGACGACGAACGGGTGCTGGGCGTGCGCGGCCTGCAGGTCCGGGTCGCTCTTGTAGAGCGAGTAGCGCAGCCGGTAGTCCGCGAGCGTCATCGTCTCGCGGTTGAACACGTCGGGCAGCTTGCGGTCGGTGTAGCGGCGGGCCCCACCGGCGGAGTCCACGGCGTACTCGTACAGGTAGTCGCCGAGGAAGAAGACGACGTCGACGTCCTCCTGCGCCAGATGCCGGTGGACGGTGTAGTACCCGTCCTGGTAGGCCTGGCAGGCGACGGCGGCGAGCCGCAGGCGGTCGGCGTCACTGCCCTGGGCCGGGGCGGTGCGGGTGCGGCCCACGGGACTGATCCACGAGCCCACCCGGAACCGGTAGTAGTACTCGCTGTCCGACCTCAGGCCCTTGACGTCGACGTGCACGCTGTGGGCGTACTCGGGGTGGGCCGTGGCCGTACCCTCCTGCTCGACGATGACGAACCACTCGTCCATGGCCATTTCCCAGGAGACGGCGACCCGCTCCTGACCGAGGCCGCCGTCCTCCGCGAACGGCTGGGGCGCGAGCCGTGTCCAGAGCAGCACCGAGTCCGGCAGCGGGTCCCCGGAGGCCACGCCGAGGGTGAACGGGTCGTCGGTGATCCGTGCCGCGTCGAGCTCGCGAGCGGCGGTGGCGCCGCGCGCCGGCCGGTTGGTGCCGAAGGCGAGCATCACGGCGGCCGCGGTGACGGTCAGGAAGCGACGGCGGGCGATGTGCGGCGCCGCACCGCGCAGTACGGCGTCGTGCGGGGAGAAGGCATGCTCGAGGGGTGGTTTTTGACGGCCCGTCAGCGCCATCTGATGTCCTCTCGTACGGGGCACGTGCGCCCCGGGCGGACGCGTGGGGACATCGCCGATGTGCGGAGCGCGGAGCTCGCATGCTAAGCAGACAAAATGCCTGAAACGGGCACTACGTGCGGGGGGTTCACACCACAGGCGGTATACGAGCGGCTCGGCGCGCCCGGGGGAGGACAACGCGAAGCGCCGCCGGCGTTCGCCGGCGGCGCGAGGGGAAAGGGGTGGCTCAGCGGGCCTGTTGTGCGGCGACTCCGGTCGTGGCGCGCTCGCGGACCGGAAGGTGGTAGACGTGGAAGGCCCGTCCGATGACCGGCTGGGCGACGTTGCGCACCCGCACGCCGCCGCTCGTCATGCCGTGTTCCGTGCCGGCGTGCGCGTGCCCGTGCACCGCGAGGTCGGCACCGGCGGTGTCGATCGCCTCGGCCAGCAGATAGCTGCCCAGGAACGGGTGGATCTCCAGCGGCTCGCCCGCCAGCGTGTCCGCGACGGGGGAGTAGTGGGTCAGGGCGATCCGGGCGTCGCAGTCCTCTTCGCCCAGTTGCTCCAGGGCGGTCCGCAGCCCGTCGGCGCACCGGCGCGAGTGCCGCACGAACTCCTTCATGGCCGGTTCGCCGAACTCGCCCGCGCAGCGGCCCACGAAGCCACCGCCGAACCCCTTGGTCCCGGCGACGCCGATCCGCGCCCCGCCGCTCTCGACGACCGTGCCCTGTCCTTCCAGGACGTGGACACCCGCATCCCGGAGGATGGCCGTGACCTCGTCCGGGCGGTCGTCGTGGTGGTCGTGGTTGCCCAGGACGGCGACGACCGGAACGGCCAGGCCCTCGACCTCCCGGGCCACCGCCCGCATCTCCTCGGGCGTGCCGTGCCGGGTGAGGTCCCCGGCCAGGAGCAGCAGGTCGGCGCAGTCGGGCAGGGTCTCGAAGGCGGGGCGGAGGACGCCCTGGCTGTCGGGGCCCATGTGGATGTCTCCGACGGCCGCGATGCGGATCATGAGAGTTCCTCCGCGTGGTCGGGGGAGGACGCCTCGGTGACCACGAGGTCGCTGTGCACGGGGAATCCGGCGAGCTCCTCGTGGACGGTGCGCACGATGTCGTCGCGGCAGGGCGTCGAGGGCACGGTGCCGGTCAGCAGGACCGTCCGGCCGCGGGCCTCGATGCGGACGCCCAGTTCACCGAGTTCACCGGAGGCGAGGCGGTCCTGGAGATGGGCGATGCGGTAGTCCAGGTTCTCGGCCGGCGGCCCGCCGCCCGTGTCCTGTGAACCGTGGGTGCTCATGGGTGCTCCTTTTAAATGACGTTCAGACGCTCCAGGAGGAAGAAGAAGGCCGCGGGCATGGGCTCGTCCCCGCACTCACGCCGTACCTTCTCCCAGTCGACCTTCTCCCGCAGGGCGCGCGCGATGGGCAGGGCCGCCCCGAAGTCGCAGTGGTGCTCGGAGAACGCGGCGGTCAGGCTCCACAGCAGATCGGTCGGGGCCAGCACGGGCATGCGCACCGAGTCGACCGACAGCTCCTGCGCCCGCTCCAGCATGTCCGCGCCGACCGGCCGGTGCGCCAGCTCGAAGATGATGTCCACCGGCTGGCCGAAGCACGTCGCCTTGATCAGCCAGTCCTCCGGCGGGGTGTACACCGTCAGCCCGGCTTCGTGGAGCGTGGCCGCCACCGCTTCCGCGTCCTCGGGGCGGATCGCGAAGTCGACGTCGTGCTGGAGGTTCTTCTCACCGCCGTGGGCGTACGCGGCCACACTGCCCGCCAGCGCGAACAGGTGCCCCTTGCGCTTCAGCAGGGCGCCGACCTGCTTGGCCGCCTCCAGCAGCGCCTGGTTGCGGTCCTGCGGGAGTTCCTGCAGCGGCTGGTCCGCCTGCGGGTCCTGTGGTGGCGCGGGCTCGTCCCCGTCCGGTGCCGTGCGGAGATCCGGGATCCCCGGTCGCCGGACGAGCGTCGCGTCATCACCGTTCTGCGTCATGACCACTCCTTCGCCGAACCGGACACGTCGCTCCCGTGCGGTGTCCGGACCCGAGACGGCTGTTTGCCTGCACTGAGTACCCGGCGCTCCCGCCCCGACACGGACGGCTTCCGAAGAGCGGCACGCCTGCCCCTCACCGGCCCGGGCGGCGCGCCCACCACGGGAGTTCCCCCGGAGACGTCCCGCAGGGCGTTCGTCGCACAGCGCACCTCACCGCCCGCCGCGCCGCCCTCTCGTTCCCGGCGAGGCGCTGCGTGGGCGGGGTCCACGACGGCGAAACCGTCATCTGACCTCACCGCCCCACCGGACCCGGCCGAACAAGACAAGCGCATACCCCAACAAAAGCGGAATATGAGTCGAAGAGGTGGGAAACCGGATGAAGCCGCCGGACCATGCGCTTGTGGAGGTCGACATGAACCAGGAGACATCACGTTCGTCGGATCTTCCGCAGCCGTTGCGGGCCGTGGCCTCTGGCCTCAGGCACCTCCCGGGTGCGGAGCAGGTCGGCAAGGTGGCCACCGACGCGCTCGACAGGATCGGCGCGGTCTCGCCGCGCGGTCGCCGCATGGCCGTCTACGCCGGTGCCGGCGTGCTCGGCGTGGCCGGAGTCGTGGAATGGCCGGTGGCCGTGACCGGCGCGGCGGTCGCCTGGCTGACCCAGCCGCGCCCGGGCACACGGCCCGACGGCGCGTCACCGAACGGCGCAACACCCACCGGCACGACCGGTGATCTCGACTCCGCCCAGGAGGAGCCGGACGATCAGGACACCTCCTCCTACGGCCCCGGCGCCAGACTCGCCGCGTCCCACTACCGTCGCGAGCGGCCGGACGAGCACGTCCACGAACAACCCGCGAAGGTCGGCGACACCGCCACGGCCTCCGCCCTGAAGCAGGTCGCGGAGGCCACCGCTCACCACCCGCACGGCGAGGAGCCGGACCAGGCCCCCCGACCCGGACACGACAGCCGCTCCACCGGCTGAGTCGGGACGGCAGCAGATGCTCACACGCTTCGACGCCGCCCCGCTCGTCGGGGCCGTGGCCGGCGCGGCCGCAGGCGCCGCCCGCAGCACCGCCCAGTCGGTGACGTCCGTCTACGACACCACGCGCCGCGTCCGCAACGTCGCGCGCAACGCCCTGACCGGCGGCCGGCACTGGCAGGCCGGGCAGCGCCTCCATCTCGCCCTGCGGCACCCCGACGGCGATACCCCGGCGCTCGCCCGCAAAGTCGCCGGGGAACTGGTCGAGCACCCGGACGTGCTCACGGCGTACTGGGACGGGGGACTGGCCCGCCTGGTCGTCACCGTGGCCGAGGGCGCCGCCACCGACCGGATCACCGAACACGCCACCGCGCTCGCCGCCCGCTTCGGCCTCGAGGAGGGCGTCGACCCCAACCTCCGGGACACCTCCCACCCGGGCGACCCCGCAGAGGTGCGCGTCAGCGCGGCGGCGATCCTGCTGGACGCCGCCGGCGCGGCCGGTGCCCTGGCCGGCCGGTCCCTGCGGCTGCCGCCCGGCTCACGCATCGTCACCGCCGCCGTCACGCTGCTGCGCGAGAACCCCCGCTTCCGGGCCGTGCTCCGGCAGCGGTTCGGCCCGTCCGGCATGGAACTCGTCCTCGCCGGAGTGAACGCCGCCGCCCACGGCATCGGCCAGACCCCGCTGGCCCTCGTGCTCGACGGCATCCTGCGCGGCAACCAGCTCACCGAAGCCGTGGCCAGGGCCGCGGCCTTCGAGGCGCTCCACGACGACATCTGCCACCACCGGCGCACCAGCCTGGCCTGCCCCACGGACACCCGGCCGCCGCTCAAGGTGACCCCCGCGGCGGAGTACGCCGCCCATGCCAGCACCGGCAGCCTCGCCGGCGCCGCCGCCACCCTCCTCGTCACGCACAACGCGACGGACGCGGCCGAAGCGCTCCTCGCCGGATCCCCCAAGGCGGCCCGCTACGGACCGGCCGCCTTCGGCGCGACCCTCGGCACCCATCTCGCCCACGCCGGAATCCTCCTGCGCAACGGCGAACGCCTGCGGCAGCTGGAGATCGCCGACGCCCTCGTCCTGCACGCCGACGCGCTGCGCGGCCTGCGGCAGGACGACACCGGCGACGGCCTGCCCGACGACCCGGTCCACCCCTTCGCCGAGGCCGTCCTGGACGCCGCCCGCCGAGCGGGACTGCACGTCGTGATCGCGGGCGGCTCCGACCTGAAGGACATCACCCGGCTCGCCGACGAGGTCGCCCCCAGCGCCAAGCCGTTCGGAGACGTCGTACGGGCCTTGCAGGACGAGGGGCGCGTGGTGGTCACCGTCGCCCGCCCGGACGAGTCCGGCGACGGGCACGTCGCGGCCGGACTGCCCGCCGGTGACGTGGCCATCGCCCTCATCGACGGGCGGGCGGCCGTCTCCTGGGGAGTCGACGTGCTGGCCCCGGGCGGGCTCACCGACGTCTGGCGACTGCTGACCGCCATCCCGGCGGCCCGGCGCGTCGGACGCCGCTCCCAGACCCTGGCCCGCGCGGGCGCGGCCCTCTCCGGACTCCTCGTCGCCCGGGGCGGGCAGCCCCCCGGCCGGCAGCTCCTGTGGCCCCTCTCCCGGCACGCCCCCGTCAACATCGCCGCGGCCAACGCCCTGATCACCGGCTGGCTCGAAGCCACGCGTGTCGCCCGGGCCACCCCGCCGCCGCCCCGGCTGCACATCCCCTGGCACGCACTCGAACCGCACGAGGCCCGCGACCGGCTCAGGCGTGCCGACGGCGACGGCGAGCCCAGCGGACTCGCCCTGCTCGTGGACCGCTCACGGCAGCGGACCGCGCGCCTGACCCGCCACCCCGCCGCGGCACCCGCCCGCTGGACGTGGCAGGCGGCCGGAGCCGTCCGCCGCGAACTCGACGACCCGCTCACACCCGTCCTCGCCACCGGGGCCGTCGCCTCCGCGCTGCTCGGCTCGGTCGTCGACGCGCTGCTCGTCGTCGGCGCCATGGACCTCAACGCCGTGACCGGAGGACTCCAGCGGCTGCGGGCCGAGCAGGCCCTGGCCCGGCTCGCCGCCCGGCAGCAGCCGAAGGCCCGCAAGCAGGACAGCCGCCGGCGCACGGTCACCGTCGACGCCGCCCGGCTGCGGCCCGGCGACGAGATCAGCCTCGGCGCCGGAGATGTCGTACCCGCCGACGCACGGCTCTTGGAGGTCGACGGACTGGAGGTCGACGAGTCGGCGCTCACCGGCGAATCCCTGCCGGTGACCAAGTCCGTCGACGCCACGCCCGGCCTGCCGGTGGCCCAGCGCACCTGCATGGTCTTCGAGGGCACCACCGTCGTGGCCGGAGGGGCCACCGCCCTCGTCGTGGACACCGGCGACCAGACCGAGGCCGGCCGGGCCGTCACCCTCGCCGCCCGTACCCCGCCGCCCGCCGGAGTGCAGGCCCGGCTCCAGGAGCTCACCCGTAAGGCCCTGCCGGTCACCTTCACCGGCGGCGCGGCCGTGACCGGGCTGTCCCTGCTGCGCGGCAGCCCCGTCCGGCGCGCCGTCAGCGGCGGTGTCGCGGTCGCCGTCGCCGCCGTCCCCGAAGGCCTTCCGCTCGTCGCCACCGTCGCGCAGATGGCGGCGGCACGCCGGCTGTCCCGCCGGGGCGTCCTGGTCCGCACCCCGCGCACCCTGGAGGCGCTCGGCCGCGTCGACACCGTCTGCTTCGACAAGACCGGCACCCTCACCGAGAACAAGCTGCGGCTGGTCCGGGTCGCCACCGCCGACGGCACCGTCCTCGCCACCGACACCGACGAGGCCGCCCCCATCGTGCGGCTGGCCGCCCGCGCCTGCCCCCAGGAGGAGACGGGCCAGGGCCGCCGCATCGCGCACGCCACCGACGAGGCCGTCCTCGACGTCGCCCCGCCCGACCAGGACTGGGCGCCGACCGGGGAACTGCCCTTCGAGACCCGCCGCGGCTACGCCGCGGCGGTCGGCCGCGACGGCGACCCGGACATGGGGGAGCTGCTCGTCGTCAAGGGCGCGCCCGAGACGATCCTGCCCGCCTGCCGGGACCTGCCCGGCCACGCCTGGGACACCGCCCACGAACTGGCCGGACAGGGACTGCGTGTTCTCGCCGTCGCCCGCCGCTCGTGCAGGGCCGACAACGCCGAACACGAACTCGACACCGCGCTCGGCGATTTGGAGTTCAGCGGTTTCATCGCGCTCGCCGACGTCCCGCGCGACACCTCGCACGCCCTGCTCGCGGAACTGCGCCGCTCCGGCATCCTGCCCGTCATGCTCACCGGAGACCACCCGGAGACCGCCCGCGCCATCGCCCTGCAACTGGGCTGGCCGGAGGAGACCGAGGCGGTGACCGGTGACGAACTCGTCGCCATGGAGCGCCGCGAGCGCGTCCGGGTCCTGCGCGGCGCGGGCGTCATCGCCCGGGTCGCACCCGAGCAGAAACTGCACGTCGTCGAGGCCCTGCAACAGGCCGGGCGGGTCGTCGCGATGGCCGGCGACGGCGCCAACGACGCCGCCGCCATCCGCGCCGCCGACGTCGGAGTGGGCGTCGAGTCCCGCGGCTCCGCGGCCGCCCGCAACGCCGCCGACCTCGTGCTCACCACCGGCGACCTGTCCGTCCTGGTGGACGCGGTCGCCGAGGGCCGCGCCCTGTGGCGCAGCGTCGCCGACGCGGTGAGCATCCTCATCGGAGGCAACGCCGGCGAGGTCGGCTTCAGCGTCCTCGGCACCCTGCTCGCCGGTGCCTCGCCCCTGTCGACCCGTCAGCTGCTGCTGGTCAACCTGCTCACCGACATGTTCCCTGCCATGGCCGTCGCGGTCACCCCCAGCGGCGACCCCTCGACCGCGCAACACGCCGAGACCGGCCCGATGGGCCTCGACGTCCTGGGCGCGCCCCTGCTGCGCTCCATCCGCCGCCGCGGCATCACCACCTGCCTCGGCGCGGTCACGGCCTACCTCATCGGCCGCCTCACCCCCGGCACCGAACGCCGGTCCACCACCATGGCCCTGTGCGGGGTCGTCGGCGCCCAGCTCGTGCAGACCCTCTCCGGGCGCCGTCACAGCACCCTCGTGTGGGTCACCGCCCTCGGTTCGGCCGCCGTCCTCGCCGCCCTCGTCCAGACCCCCGGGGTCAGTCACTTCTTCGGCTGCACCCCGCTCGGCCCCGTCGCCTGGGCCGGCGTCGCCCTGGCCATCGCCCTGTCGGCCCTGGCCCCCCGCCTGGAACGCCTCCGGGCCGTGCACGCCCTCTACGACGCGGCGGCCCGACTCGCCCTGCGCCTGGGCGACCTGAGCCGGCAGGCCGGGCAGTTCCTGCAGAGCGGCATCGCCGGACCGGTGGCGGCATGACGGGCGGGCACAGCAGAAGGCCGCCACCACGTGCGGTGGTGGCGGCCTTCTCGTGCCGGGTCAGACCTGGCCGCGCCAGGCGCCCGTCTCCGCTCCACGGGCCTCCATGAACTCCTTGAACCGCTTGAGATCCCCGGAGACCTGCCGCTGCACGAACCCGAGCTTGTCGCCCACCGTCTCGGCCACACCACTGGGGTCGAAGTCCATCTGCAGCATGACCTTGGTCGTGTCGTCCTGGATGCGGTGGAAGGTCACCACACCGGCCTGCCGCGCCTCGCCGTCCACGGTGGTCCACGCGACGCGCTCGTCGGGGACCTGCTCGGTGATCTCCGCGTCGAACTCCCGCTCCTGTCCGCCGACCTTCGTCACCCAGTGCGTGAGGGTGTCGGTGCGCTGCTCGATGCGCTCGACACCGTCCATGAACTCGGGGAAGGACTCGAACTGCGTCCACTGGTTGTACGCGGTGTGCACCGGCACGCGGACCTCGATGGATTCCTCTACCTGCGACAAGGCGATACCTCCCTCTCTCGTACGTGAGCGACCGACGGGTACCGGATTTCGCGCCGCTCACTCATCGTCAGCAAAACTCGTCCGACCAGGTGTTCTTTCCGCCCTCGCTGGTACCCGTCCGTCAACTACGGACCGGGAGGTGATCGCCATGACGGACACGCACCGCACGGCCCCCGCCGCTCCCCGCACGGGAAGCGCGCAGACGGCCGGGGAAGAACCGGTGGGCGAGCTGGTGCAACGGGCCACCGAGCAGCTGACCGAGCTCGTGCGCGGCGAAATGCGCCTCGCGCAGGCGGAGATGACGGAGAAGGGCAAACGCTACGGCAAGGGTGGCGGCCTGTTCGGCGGAGCCGGCGTACTCGGTTTCGTCACCCTGCAGGCCCTGGTCGCCACGGTGATCGCCGCCTTGGCCGTACCGCTGCCGGTGTGGGCCGCGGCGCTGATCGTCACGGGCGTCCTGGCCCTCGCCACGGGCCTGACGGCGCTGGCCGGACGCAAGCAGGTGCGCAGCGCCGCCCCGCCCACCCCGCAGCGGACCATCGACAGCGTGAAGGCCGATGTGGCCGAGATCAAGGAGAGTGCACAGCGATGACCCAGCCCCCGCACGACGAGCCGACCGCCCGCAGCCAGGAGGAGTTGCGCGAGCAGGTCGAGCACACCCGGCACGAACTCGGCGACACCGTCCAGGCACTCGCCGACCGTGCCGACGTCAAGACCCGCGCCCGCGAGAAGGCCGTCGCGGTCAAGGAGCAGGCCGGGGCCAAGGCGCAGGAATGGAGCGGGCAGGCCAGGGCCAAGGCCGCACACGTCGCCCACACCGTGGAGGAGAAGCTGCCCGAGCCGGTGAAGCAGAAGGGCGCAGCCGCCGCTCAGGGCGCCAAGGAGAAGGCCGCGCAGGCCGAGCAGGTCTGGCAGGACAAGGCCCCGCGGCAGATGCGCGACCACCGGGCCGCCCTGCTGGCGGGCGCCGGTGCCGTCCTGGTGGCGGCTCTGCTGATCCGCCGTCGCGGCAACCGCTGAGCCACGGCACACCGGCATCCGGCCCCCGTCACCGCTTGCGGTGGCGGGGGCCGGACGGCAAGGTCAGGTGCCGTGGCCACTTTGCTGATCGTCCATCACACGCCCTCGCCCCACTGCCAGGCGATGTTCGAAGCCGTCCTGTCCGGTGCGACGGACCCCGAGATCGAGGACGTGAGGGTCGTCCGGGTGCCCGCCCTGTCGGCCACGGCCTCCGACGTCCTCGCCGCCGACGGCTTCCTCCTCGGCACCCCCGCGAACCTCGGCTACATGTCCGGGGCCCTCAAGCACTTCTTCGACCAGGTCTACTACCCGTGTCTGGACGCCACCCGCGGACGCCCCTTCGGCTACTGGGTGCACGGCGGCAACGACGTCACCGGCGCCGTGCGCGGGATCGAGTCGGTCACGACGGGCCTTGGGTGGCGCCGCACCGCCGAGGCCGTCACCGTGACCGGCGAGCCGGACAAGGGCGACCTCGGGCGGTGCTGGGAACTGGGCGCGACGGTCGCCGCCGGACTCACGGGCTGAACCGTCGGGCCCCGTCAGGTCTCGTCCAGCCGGCGCCGGTCCTGCTCGTCCCACGTCCGGGTGTCACGCGGCTGCGTGTACGGCTCGGCCTCCGGCGGGTGACCACCGGCGATGGCCCGCTGCCGCGCCGTCTCCGCGTCGAACTCCAGGCCCAGCAGGATCGCCAGGTTGGTGATCCACAGCCACACCAGGAAGACGATGACACCGGCCATCGTGCCGTAGGTCTTGTTGTACGAGGCGAAGTTGGCCACGTAGAACGCGAAACCGCCGGACGCGAGCATCCAGATCAGCAGGGCGAGCAGACTGCCGGGCGTGAGCCAGCGGAAGCCCTTCACCTTGGCGTTCGGGGTCGCCCAGTACAGGAGCGCGATCATGGTCGTGACCAGCAGGACCAGGACGGGCCACTTCGCGATCGACCAGACCGTCAGCGCGGTGTCGCCGACCCCCAGGGTCGTCCCGACCTGCTGGGCCAGCCCGCCGGTGAAGACCACGATCAGCGCGCTGATCACGGCCATCACCATCAGCACCACCGTCACGGCCACCCGCACCGGCAGCAGCTTCCACACCGGCCGGCCCTCGGGCATGTCGTAGACGGCGTTGGCCGAGCGGATGAACGCGGCCACATAGCCGGACGCCGACCAGACCGCCAGGACGAGACCGACGATCGCCATCAGCGAGCCGATGCCGGCGTTGCCCTGCAACTGCTCGACGGCACGGGTGATGATGTCGCGGGCCGAGGCGGGAGTCAGCTGCTGTACGTTCTCCAGCACCTTGTCCGTGGCCGACTTCCCGGCGAGGCCCAGCATGGACACCAGTACCAGCAGCGCGGGGAACAGCGACAGCACGCCGTAATAGGTCAGCGCCGCCGCCCGGTCGGTCAGCTCGTCGTCCTTGAACTCCCGCAGGCTTCCCTTCAGTACCGCGCCCCACGACTTCGGGGGCAGATCCGTCGGCTTGTCGGGCGCCGCGCCCTCCACTTCGGGGCTCGGCCCGGGGTCCTCGGACACGGGGGCGGAACCCTCGCGGCGTTCGGCCTCGGCAGGTCCTCGGCGTTCCGCGTCGACCCGCTCTCGGCTTTCGGCGTCGGTCGGCTCTCGGCCTTCCTGCTCGGGTCCCGGTCGCGGGTCCTGAGGCGGCGCCTCGCCTTTGTGGTGTTCTTTTCGTCCTGGAATATGCAGCTTCACCATGTGAGCCGGGTAACCCCTGACGGGGCCCTTAAGCCGCGCTCGCACAAGCCGGGCCCTCGGCGTGTCCCAAGAGGGTCGCGGGAGCGCTCCCATAGCGTGCACGATGCCGTCATGACAACGACGCACATCATCCGGCCGTACCGCCCCGAGGATCGCCCCGCCCTCGACGACATCTGCATCCGCACCGCCCATCACGGCGAGGACAGCCGCCCCCACTACGCGGACCCGAACATCTTTCCGGCGGCCTTCGCGGCGCCGTACGTCCATCTGGAGCCGGACCTGGCCTTCGTGCTGGACGACGGGCGGGGGCGGGCGGTCGGGTACGTCCTCGGCACGGCCGACACCCCTCGTTTCGCCGAGGCCTTCCGCACCACGTGGCTGCCCCTGGTGGCCGACCGTCACCCGGAGCCACCCCGGCCGCCGCGCACCCCGGACGAGGTGATGGCGGGCCTGCTGCACGACCCCGAACGGATGGTGCTGCCCGGGCTGGCCGCCCACCCCGCGCATCTGCACATCGACCTGCTGCCCGGCCGGCAGGGCCGCGGTCACGGCCGCCGCCTGATGCGGACGTTCCTGCAGGCCCTCCAGGACAGGGGAGTGCCGGCCGTCCATCTGGCCATGTCGACCGCCAACACCCGGGCAAGGGCCTTCTACGACCGCTTGGGCTTCGAGGAGATCGACATCCCCGCGCCGGACGGGGTCGGCTACCTCGGACGCACCACGAAGGAACTCGACCGGCTCTGACGGTCCTGCCCATCGAACGCATCGAACGAGTGGAATGCGCCAGGAGGCGCGGAAGTGGCGCAATCGGGCGTTGCCGAGCCGTGTCATCGGGCGCAGCCTGTGCGATGTGGGAGCGCTCCCACGCTCTCCGCACTCCCCGCATGTCGAAACATGATCGAAAACGGAAACGAGCACGGTCGAAGGTACGAAAACCCCCACACCCGAAAGAAGGAGATCATGAATTGTCATGGTCATGACTTGCGCTTTCCCGGGCTCAGGTCCCGTCTGACGCTCGCCCTGAGCGTGCTGGTCGCCGCACTGCTCAGCCTGATCCCCTGGAGCGGCACCGCCGTCGCCCACGGGTCGGTCGTGGACCCGGCCTCCCGCAACTACGGCTGCTGGCTGCGCTGGGGGAGCGACTTCCAGAACCCCGAGATGGCCCGTCTCGACCCCATGTGCTGGCAGGCGTGGCAGGACAATCCCAACGCCATGTGGAACTGGAACGGCCTGTACCGCAACGGCTCCGGCGGGAACTTCCAGGCCGTCGTCCCCAATGGCCAGCTCTGCAGCGGCGGACGGACCGAGGGCGGCCGGTACAACTCCCTCGACGCCGTCGGCGCCTGGAAGACCACCGACATCACCGGCGACTTCACGGTGAAGCTCTACGACCAGGCCAGTCACGGCGCCGACTACTTCCTGGTGTACGTCACGCGGCAGGGCTTCGACCCCACCACCCGCCCGCTGACCTGGAACGACCTCCAGCTCGTCAAGCGCACCGGCAGGTACGCGCCCAGCCAGAACTACGAGATTCCGGTGAGTACTTCGGGGCTGAGCGGCCGGCACGTCGTGTACACGATCTGGCAGGCCTCGCACATGGACCAGACCTACTTCCTGTGCAGTGACGTGAACTTCCGCTGACCTGCGCCGCCCCGCCGGACGGTGCGTCCGGCGGGGCTCGGGCCGGGCCGTGCTCCATGAGAGTTCTCCGAAAGTTTTCGGGGTGAGTGAACACACCGGTGCTTCCGTACGTATGGGGCGAGGGGATTTTCATGCCCGGTACGCCACAAGCGCAGGAGAGCACCCTTGGGACGCAACACGCGAAGACGCCCTACCGGCCCACGACGCGCGACCTTCGCCGCATTCGCACTGATTCTGGGCGGCGGTGGCCTGATGGCCGCGAACGTCTACGCCTCGGCCACGGACGGGGATTCGGGCGGTGACTCCGCCCAGACGCGGTCCGGCGCGGGGGTTCGGACGGCGGGCGCCACGATCGACTGCCCGGACGTCGGCAGCAAGCTGACCTCGGTCCCCGAGCAGGCGCGCGGGGAGGTCGACAAGGAACTCGCCCTCCTGGACGAGCAGATCGCCAAGGCCTATCAGCGGCTGAGCGAATCGGCGCAGCAGATGCGCCAGGATCCCGGCTTCGCCGACAACGCGGTCGTGAACCCGCTGAAGGAGAAGCGGACCGCGACCCTGGAGCGCATCGCGATCGCCATCGACCGGGTAGGGGACCGCCCCGAGGGGCTGGAGGCCTTCGCCGCCTGCACCGTGGAGGAAGGCAACCAGGCTCCCGCGCAGGGCGAAGGCCAGGACGGCGCTGAGGCCGGGCAGCCCGGCCAGGAGCAGGGCGGGACCGGCCAGGAACAGGGGAACGGCCAGGGCCAGGGCGCCAATGGCGGGCAGGCGGGCAACGGCCCCGTCGCCGCCGACTTCGCGGACATCAAGAGCGTCCAGCCCAACGTGAACAACCCCAGCCCGCAGGGCGACGCCTCCCGCGGCTCCTTCGCCACCGACTGCGGGGTGAACGAGAACGGGCTGTTCAACTCCGACAACATCATCGCCGCCCCGGGTGTGAGCAACGGCGCCCACCACTTCCACGACTACGTCGGCAACCAGTCCAACAACGCCTTCGCCAGCGACCAGGACCTGGCCAAGGCGGAGACCAGCTGCGACGACCAGGGCGACAAGTCGTCCTACTACTGGCCCGTCGTGCGTCTGCAGAACGGCGCCCAGGAGCAGGACGCCGACAAGCCCGGCGGCGGCATCGAGGGCAACGCCGGCGAGATCGTCACGCCGAAGCAGGTCACGCTGACCTTCGTCGGCAACCCGCGCGAGAAGGTCACGGCCATGCCGCGGCTGCTGCGCATCATCACCGGCGACGCCAAGTCGTTCGTCAACGGCCCCGCCAACGCCAACGCCTCCTGGAGCTGCACCGGCTTCGAGGACCGGCAGTTGAAGGACAAGTACCCGCTGTGTCCCCAGGGCAGCGACGTCGTACGGACCTTCAAGTTCCAGAGCTGCTGGGACGGGCGCAACATCGACAGCGCCAACCACCGCACCCACGTGGCGTTCACGGACGCCGCAGGCACCTGCCCGTCCGGCTTCCGCCCCATCCCGCAGCTGGTCCAGCGCATCGTCTACGACATCGACGCGCCGAGCCTGCAGGACGGCGGCCGTACGACACCGCTGTTCGCGGTCGACTCCTTCCCGGAGCAGTTGCACAAGCCGGTCACGGACCACGGCGACTTCATCAACATCTTCGACGAGGATCTGATGGAGGAGATGGTCGACTGCATCAACGACGGCCGTGAGTGCGGAGCCGGAGCGGACGGCGGGCAGAACCCGCCGGCCGAGCAGCCCCAGGAGGAGCCGACCAAGTCGCCGGAAGCCCCGCAGGAGGAGCCGACGAAGACTCCCGAGGCCCCGCAGGAGGAGCCCACCAAGGCTCCCGAGGCCCCGCAGGAGGAGCCCACCCGCACGCCCGGCGCTCCGCAGGGCGGGAACGGCGCCGGGAAGCCCGGTGACAAGGGCGACGGCGGTGACGCCGGCAAGGGTGAGGCCGCGAAGCCCCCGGCGAACAAGCCGGCGCCCGAACCGGACTCCGATGACGCGTCCACGGCTCCCGGCCGGGCCGAGCCCGAGGTGAAGGCGACCTCCACGACCGGTGGCGGTGACGCCGCCGAGCAGGGCGGCGGTGCGAAGGAGGCCTCCGGTGAGGAATCGGACGGACTCGGCGACTCCCAGGCCGTCGGCGCGGCGACCAGTGCGGCGCCGACCCCGTCGGCTCCCTCGCAGACGGAGCCGCAGGCGGTCGGCGGGGGCGGCCTGGCCGACACCGGCGCCCAGCTGTGGCCGGCCGCGGCGGGCGCAGTCCTGGTCATCGCGGGCTTCGTCGTCCTGCGCCGGGTGAGGCGCGGCCAGGCGTAGTGCCCGGGCACGACCCACGAACGGCGGCGGGATCCCACCGGATCCCGCCGCCGTTCCGTGCGCCCGGCCGAGGTCAGGACCGGCACCCTTCGATCCCGGCCGAAGGATGCGCCCTCTAGCGTGGCCACATGAACCTCACGCGCAACGGCATACGTGGTGGAGCGGCAGCGTGACGCCGTGGGAGATGGCCGCCGTGCTCGCCGCCGGCACCGGTGCCGGGGCCGTCAACGCCGTCGTCGGCTCGGGAACGCTGATCACCTTTCCGGTCCTGCTGGCCGCCGGACTGCCTCCGGTCACCGCCACGGTGTCCAACGGGCTGGGCCTGGTTCCCGGCTCCATCACCGCGGCCGTGGGCTACCGCGAGGAACTGCGCGGCCAGGGTCGGCGCGTCCTCCTGCTGGGTATCGGAGCGGTGCTGGGCGGCCTCGCGGGTGCCGTGTTGTTGCTGACCCTTCCCGCGTCGGCGTTCGAGCGGATCGTGCCGGTCCTGGTGGGGCTCGCCCTCGTCCTGGTCGCCTGCCAGCCCTGGATCGCGAAGCGGGTGCGCCGCCGACGCGAGTCCGGCGGGCCCGTCCGCCGTGACGGCGGCCCGCTGCTCTTCACCGGCCTGACGCTGGCCAGCGTCTACGGCGGCTACTTCTCCGCCGCGCAGGGCATCATCTACGTCTCCCTGATGGGCATGCTGCTCGACGAGACGCTGCAGCGGCTCAACGCGGTCAAGAACGTGCTGGCGGCCGTCGTCAACACCGTCGCCGCCCTGCTGTTCGTGTTCTTCGCCGACTTCGACTGGACGGCGGTCGTGCTCATCGCCGCCGGCTCAGCGCTGGGCGGCCTGGTCGGGGCCAGAACGGGCCGCCGCTTCAGTCCCGCCGTCCTGCGCACCCTGATCGTGTCGGTCGGCACCGTCGCCCTCGTCCACCTGGTCCTGCGCTGACATCCCTAGGGCGCCGGGTGCGCTCGAGCCCGCGTCGTGCCCTCGGCGTCGATGTGCGGCAGCACCCGGTCCAGCCAGCGCGGCGTCCACCAGGCGTGCCGCCCGAGCAGCGTCATCACCGCCGGCACCATGAGCAGCCGTACGACGGTCGCGTCGATGAGCACGCTGACGGCCAGCCCCAGCCCGAGCATCTTCACCACGATGTTGTCGCTGACGATGAACGCCGCGAACACGCTCACCATGATCAGTGCGGCACAGGTGATGACGCGGGCCGTGATCTCCAGGGCGTGGGCCACGGAGGCCTTCGCGTCCCCGGTGCGCTGCCACGCCTCGTGGACGCGGGAGAGCAGGAAGATCTCGTAGTCCATGCTGAGGCCGAAGATGATGGCGAACATCATCATCGGCACATAGCTCTCGATGGGCACGGTGCCGTTGACGCCGAGTGCGGGGCCGCCCCAGCCCCACTGGAACACGGCCACGACCACGCCGTACGAGGCGGCGATCGACAGGACGTTCAGGACGGCCGCCTTGACGGCGACGAGCAGTCCCCGGAACACGGCCAGGATGATCAGGAAGGCCAGTGCGACCACGACGAGGATGATCAGGGGCAGCCGGGAGGCGACGATGTCGCGGAAGTCGACCTGGGCCGCCGTCGTACCGGTGACGTAGCCCTTGGCATCGGTGCCCTGGACCGCGGCCGGCAGCGTGTCGTCGACCAACCGGTTGGCCAGGTCGGTGGTGGTGGCGCTCTGCGGCGACCGGGTCGAGTAGACGGTGCCGACGAGGACGTCACCGTCCTGCGTGGGCGTCAGGGGGGTGACGACGGCGGCGCCCGGGACCGAGCCGAGGGTCTGCTGGGCCTTCGAGGCCAGGCCGGAGCGCTGCGAGGCGGGCACGTCCGTCTGGTCGATGACGACGGTGAGGGGTCCGTTGGAGCCGGGCCCGAACGCGTCGGTCATCAGGTCGTAGGCCCGCCGGTCGGTGAACGAGGTCGGGTCGGCGCCGTCGCCGATGTGGCCGAGCTGGAGGGAGAACACGGGGATCGCGAGCACCACGACCACGGCGACACCCGCCGTCAGGAACCACAGGGGTCTGCGCTCCACCCGCTGCGCGTACCGGTGCCAGGTGCCCTGCGGCGTCTCGCCCTCCTCGGTGCCGGTCTCGGCGACGGGACGTCGCACCGTGTAGCGGTCGATGTGCCGCCCGAGAAGACCGAGCAGCGCGGGCACGAGGGTGAGCGCGCCGACGACGGCCGAGACGACGGTGACGGCGGCGGCGAGCCCGAGCAGGGCGATGAAGGAGACCCCGGACGCGGACAGGCCCGCGAGCGCGATGATCACCGTGCAGCCGGAGACGAGGACGGCGTGGCCGCTGCTACCGGCGGCCTGGCCGGCGGCGCGCACCGGATCCATGCCGTCGATGAGGTTCTGCCGGTGACGGGTGATCAGAAACAGGGCGTAGTCGATGCCGACTCCGAGCCCGATCATCGTGGCGAGGGTGGGTGAGACCGTCGCGAAGGTGAACGCGACGGCCAGCAGCCCGAGGAGGGCGAGACCGCCCACGACGCTGATCAGCGCGGTGAGAAGGGGGACACCGGCGGCGATGACGCTCCCGAACCCGACCAGCAGCACCACGACGGCCACGCTGAAACCGATCAGTTCGCTGATCCGGTCGTCGGCCTCCGGCCGGGCGAGTTCGCCGAGCGGTCCGCCGTACTCGACCTGCGCCCCGGCCGACCGCAGTGGCTGCACGGCGTCGTCGACCCCGTCGAGGTAGCCGTCGCCGAGTGTCGAGGGCTGCTGGTCGAAGCGGACGGTGATGTAGGCCGTCTTCTTGTCGTCCGACAGCGGTCCGACGTTCTGCTGCTGAGACTGTCCCGAGGACGACCCTTGAGCGGACAGCGGGTTCTGCGCCGACAGGACGTGCGGCAGCTTCTCCAGGTCGGCGACCGTGGTGGACATCTGGGAGCTCAGCGCGGTCAGGGCCTGCTGGTCGTCGTGCAGCACGATCTGGCTGCTGTAGCCCCCGGCCTGAGGGTCGTGCCGCTTCAGCACGTCCAGGCCCTTCTGTGACTGGGCCTGGGGCAGGGAGAAGTCGTCGGAGTACGTCCCGCCGGCGACGTGGTTGACGACCTGGAGCGCCAGCAGCGCCACGAGCCAGGCGCCGATGACGATCCCGAAGTGACGCGCACACCACTCGCCCAGCCGCCGCAGCACACTCCCGCGCGCGGTCTTCCGGGCCCCTTCACCGGTGCGGGTGTGCGACATGGGCGTCGTCTCCTGGGTCGGCCGGGGCGTACGGTGCCGTCCATTAGATGCGCGCGGGATCACTCCGGCGTTCCAGGCACGCGGACTGCCCGGGGTTCCCGGCGGCCGTTCCCCCGAAAGGCCCGACCACGTGACCGGTGCTCACGCCCCACCCGGCGCAACGCTCCCGACCCGAGCGCCACTCCGAGCCCCACCAGCGCGCTGCCCACCGCCTGCGCGAGACCGTAGGAACCCGTGCCGACGAGCGGTGCGGTGCCGGCCGCCGCGACCGGGATGAGGCCGGAGAACAGGGTGGCGCGTTCCGCGCCGATCCGCTGCATGCCCATGTACCAGCACACGAAGCCGACCACGGTGACCACCACCGCCTGCCACAGCAGCGCGGCCGTCTCGACACCGTCCGGCCGCCGCAGCCAGGAGCCCCCGTCGACCCACAGCCCTGTCGCCGCCGACTCCACCGCGGCGACCGCGCACACCGTGGCGGACAGCAGCCGGGGCCCGAGCGGCCGCAGCACGGGCACGGCGAGCACGGCGAACCCGACCTCCCCCGCAAGGGCGCACACGGAGAAGGCGATACCCGCCCCGTCCGTGCGCCCCCACCCCTGGACCGTGAAGGCGCCGACGGCCACGAGCGACGCCCCGTACAGCACCGTCCGCCTGGGCCTGCGCCCGTCCAGGAGGGGCACGAGCACGGCGACCGCCACCGGCGCGCAGCCCACGAACACGCCGGGAACCGCCGGTTCCGCCGTGCGCTCCGCGGCGATGACGGCCAGGTTGAAACCGACCATGCCGACCGCCGCGAGCAGGGCGAGACGCCCCCACTGGCGCGGTGTGAGTGCGCGCAGCCGGCCGACGGCGCCCTTCCCCGCCACCGGGACCAGCAGCAGGCAGGCCAGTCCGTAACGCAGGAACTGGCCGCCCGCGTACGGGTAGTCGCCCAGCACGCTGTTGGCGGTGAAGGATCCTCCGACGAGGACGCAGGCGAGCGCGGCGAGCAGGGCGCCGCGCGTGGTCGTGGCGTTCATGCGGATGACGCTAGGCAGCCGGGCGGCCCGGGAAGGAGTCCAATGTCCTGGCTGCTCGGTGGACCAATTCCCGCCCGCGCCGCGGTCGTCGGCCGATGTGGTGGTTGTCGCCGTGGACGTTCCAGTCCAGTGGCGGGTTCAGGTCGCCGCCGTCGCCGTGCATGACGATGGCGTCGCAGGAGGCGAACCGGCCCAGCACCCCCAGCCCGTCCGCTTTCCCCTGCCGGACCGCCGGGTCGAGGTACACCCGGTCACGTTCGTCGTCCTGTGGAGCGGCATGCGCGGTGTCCGCGACATCGAGCGCCACACCGCCCTGGGCGACGGCCGTCCGCTCACTGGGACCGGCCGGCCGCCCTCGCCCGGCACCGGTGGCGGCGCCACTTCTCCGGCTGAGCGCCGCCACGGGAACCATGAACCCTTCTCACACGTCAACTCTTTGCCCAGCAAGGGCCGAAGGGTCGATCCGACCAGCCGGAGAAGGGAACCGCCGTGGACGAGGCGACGTCGCAGCAGGGGAGCGAGGCGGAGACAGCCGTCCGCCGGGCCCGTTTCGGGGCACTCCCGGAACCGGTGCGCGTGGAGGACATGGTGGAGGAGCGGGCGTCCAGTGTGCCCGACCCGGCGCGCACCGCGTACAACCAGGACGAATGGCTCGTGCGCTACTGCCTGTGAGCCGCCCCGCCCGGCTCTAGGCCCCGCCCGTCCAGGGTGTGCAGCCACCGCACGACGTCGTCGGCGTCCTGGGCGCGGGCGATGTCGAGCGGGGTCATGCCGTCGTAGCCGCGCCAGTGGGGGTCGGCGCCGCGTTCGTGGAGGTATCGCGCGGTGGGCAGGTGCCCGCCGTGGCAGGCGCCCCAGAACGCGCCGGTGATCTCTTCCGCCGAGGGCGGCTCGTCCGCCTCGACGTACGCCCGCACCCGGTCGAGCAGGCCGAGCGTGGCGGCGTCCTGGAGGGTGACGTGGGCACCGTGCTCGACGAGCCGGTGCGCCGCGCGCCACTGGCCGAACCCCCGGGCGTCGGCGAGCGGGGTGCCACCGCCGATGACCGCCCCGGGCGCTTCGATGTCGGCCCCGGCCGCGACGAGCGCGTCCAGGGCGGGCACGTCGTTGCTGCTCGCGGCCCAGTGCAGGGGCGTCTCCGCGTGCGCTCCGCCGAAGCGGGCGTCGGGATCGGCCCCGGCGGCGACCAGGATCGCGATCACTTCGGGACCGTGGGGGAAGTGACCGGGCCAGTCGGTCGCGATGTGCAGCAGACTGCGCGTGCCGGTGCCGTCCTCACCGTGCTCGGTGACGCGTGCGGCGGCGAGACCGGGGTGGCCGGCGAGCAGCCGCCTCAGCCCGGGCAGGTCCCCCGTCCGGATCGCCTCCGTGACGGCCACGGCCGGTGGGTCCTGCGATGTCAACGTCAGCAAGTCGGCCTCCCGATGCCGTCCAGGGCTCCCGATTCTCGCAGCGGCCGCCCGCACGCACAGCCGCCCGTGCGAAACGACCGGATCACTGTCCCCGGCAGCGCCCCCGGCCCGCACCTCCTCGGTGTCGAAGGCGGGCACCCGTGCCGACGACGTGCCCGCGGGCCTCGCCAGGCGTAGCGTCCGGGTAGGAGCGGGAGGACACCATGCCCGGGAGCGACGAGCAAGCCGGAGGCGCCGGATCGCTGGACGACGCACTGGGAGCGGCCCTGGCCGACACCGTGCGCGGTACCGGCGCCTCGTTCGGCGGCCTCTATCTGATCGAGGAGGCGGAGCCGGTGCTGCGCCTGGTGGCCCAGTGCGGTCTCCCGGAGGCCTTCACCGTCCCGTGGCAGCGGCTGCCCCTGACCGCACCCGTCCCGGTCACCGACGCCATCCATGACGACGCCGTGGTCAGCGTCACCGGCCAGGAGGAGATGGCCCGCCGCTATCCCCGGGCCGCCGCCGTCCTGCCCTACCCGTTCGCCCTGGCCGCCGTCCCGCTGACCGGGGTTCGGCGTTCCTGGGGCGGCCTGGTGCTGATGTGGCCCGCCGGGCGTCCCCGCAGGATCACACCCCGCGAACACGGACACCTCACCTCCAGCGCCCGCCGCATCGCCCGCCTGCTGGACGACGCCACCCGGTCGCCGCACCTGCCCGAGGTGCCGCGCGTCGTCCCCGTCGAGGCCTCACGCCACCCCGCGCAGACCGGCCTGGCCGCCGCCGACTACCTCGAACGCCTCCCCGAAGGCGCTCTGGCCCTCGACCTGGAGGGCCGCATCACCTTCGTCACCGCCACCGCGGCCCGTCTGCTCGGCCGCGGCGCCGACCGGCTCCTCGGAACCCGGCCCTGGCACTCCCTGCCCTGGCTCGACGACCCCGTCTACGAGGACCACTACCGCACGGCGCTCGTCAGCCGCGCCCCCGTGTCCTTCACCGCGCTGCGACCGCCGGACCAGCCGCTGACCTTCCAGCTCTACCCCGACACCAGCGGCATCAGTGTGCGCGTGGTCGCGAGCACCCGGCAGAGCCAGGACTCCCCGCCGGCCCCGGCGCGCCCGGCCGTCGCGGCGCCGACGGGACGCCTCTACCAACTCGTGCACCTCGCGGCCGCGCTCACCGAGACGGTGACCGTGAGCGACCTCGTCGCGCTGATCGCCCACCAGATCCTGCCCGCCTTCGGCGCCCAGGGTCTCGTCCTGTCCGGCGTCGAGGCCGGCCGGCTGAAGATCACCGGCTACCACGGCTACCCGGCCGACGTCATGGAGCGGCTCGACGCCCTGGCCCTGGACACCGACCTCACCCCCGCCGGCCAGGTCCTCGCCGACGGCACCCCGGCCTTCTTCGCCCACCCCGCCGAACTGGCCGCCAGCTACCCCCGAGCACCCCAGATCAGCGGCAAGGAGGCCTGGGCGTTCCTCCCCCTGATCATCTCCGGCCGGCCGGTCGGCTGCTGCATCCTGTCCTACACCCGGCCGCACACCTTCACCGCCGACGAACGCGCCGTCCTCACCTCGCTGTCCGGCCTCATCGCCCAGGCCCTCGACCGCGCCCGCCTCTACGACACCAAACACCGGCTCGTGCACGAACTGCAGCGCGCCCTGCTGCCTCGGGCCCTGCCCCGCCTGCCCGGCCTCGACGTGGCCGCCCGCTACCTGCCCGCCGGCCACGGCACCGAGGTCGGCGGGGACTTCTTCGACGTCCTGCGCCTGAACGACACGACCGCGGCCGCCGTCATCGGCGACGTGGAAGGCCACAGCGTCGCCGCCGCCGCCCTCATGGGCCAGGTCCGCACCGCCATCCACGCCCACGCCACCGCCGGCGCCGCACCCGGCGACGTCCTCGCCCGGACCAACCGGCTCCTGGCCGACCTGGACTCGGAACTGCTCGTCTCCTGCCTCTACGTCCACCTCGACCTGGCGGGCCGACAGGCCTCCTTCGTCAGCGCGGGGCACGTGCCGCCGCTGCTGCGCCACGCCCGGCACCCGGCGAGCGTCCTCGACGTCGAGCCCGGCCCCCTCCTGGGCATCGTCACCGGCGCCCACTACCCGGTCACGACCGTGCCGCTGCTGCCCGGCACCACCCTCGCCCTCTACACCGACGGCCTGGTCGAACTCCCCGGCACCGACGCCACCCGCACCACGGCCGACCTCGCCGGGCACCTGGACGGCGCCGACGGCCACGATCTGGAACGGCTCATCGACCGGCTCGTCCGCCACACCACACCCACCGGACGGCACACCGACGACATCGCCGTGCTCCTCCTGCGCGTCTCCCGCCTCCGGGACGGAGCGCAGTGAGGCCGCCGGCCCGCCCGACCCGTCAGGCCGGATCGGGGTGGCCGTCCCGGACCCTCCGCGCCACGTCGCGCAACTTGAGGTTGTGCTGCTGGGAGACGCGCCGCAGCACGCCGAAGGCCTCGTCCTCGCCCAGCTGATGCCGCTCCATCAGGATTCCCATGGCCTCGCCTATGGAGTGCCGGGTCTCCATGGCGTTCTCCAGCTGGTCGACGGTGCGCGCCGTGGCCAGCGCCACCGCTGCGTGTGAGGCCAGCAGCCACCCCGCCGCCTCGGTGTCCTCCCCGAACGCCCCGGGGCGGAAGGAATAGAGGTTCAGCGCGCCGAAGTCCTGCCGGTCGGTGTACAGCAGGACACCGGTCATGCTGCCGATACCGAGGTCGCGGGCCGCCAGGCTGTACCGCGGCCAGGACGGCTGCGGCCGGGTCATGTCGGCGATCCGGAACAGCCGCTCGCCGTCCACGCGGCGCGCGGCGTCGAAGCACGGCCCCTCGCCCAGCTCGCCCTGGAGCCGGTCCGACTCCTCGACCCCGTCACCGCACACGGCCAGCGTCACGGACCGGCCCTTCGAAACGGTCAGGATCCCCGCCGCGTCACACCCCTCGACCAGTCTCACCGCCGCTGTCACGATCACGTCCAGCGTTGCCTGAACCGAATCCGCCGCGACCAGATCACGGGCGAGCAGCGCCATCTGCTCGGCGTACCGCTGCCAGTCCACCGTCACCACCGCCTCGCTCACCGGTCCCGCCCACGCTACTCCCCGCCCTTCTCGCGCGGCCGTTCACCCACTCGGCCGGGCGTCCGGAGCATGCCCGGCGTCGAGCGCCGCGATCACCGGTACGCCGTCAGCAGCAGCGCCACGTCGTCCGGCCGCTCCGGGGCCTGCCGGGCGGTCCCCACCAGCCGGTCGGCGAGATGTTCCACCGAATCCGCCGGGGTCTCGGACAGACGCCGGCGGACCGCGTCGATGCCCGTCTCGATGTCGCTGCCGGGCCGCTCCACCAGCCCGTCGGTGTACAGAGCGAGAACGCTGCCGGGGGCGAGCGTCAGCGCGGTGACGGGATAGACCGAGTCGGGCTGCACGCCCAGCATGACGCCGCCCACGAGGTCCAGTGTCTCGGCCCGCCCGTCGGGATGGCGCAGCAGTGGCGGGGGATGGCCGGCCCGCACGGCGAGGGCGCGCCCGGTGGCCGGGTCGAGTTCGATGTAGCAGCAGGTGGCGAAGACGTCCGACTCCAGCTCGGTCAGCAGCCGGTTGGTGTGCGTGATGACCTCCTGCGGCGGGCGCTCGCTCGCGGCGAAGGCGTGCACGGCGCTGCGCAACTGTCCCATCACCGCGGCGGCCCCCACGCTGTGGCCCTCGACGTCCCCGATGACCAGCGCCACGCCACGGCCGGTGGTGATCACGTCGTACCAGTCGCCGCCGATCGCCATGCCCTGTGTGCCGGGCAGATAGCGGCCGGTGGTGCGCAGGCCCTCGACGGCGGGCAGCCGGTGCGGCAGCAGCCCCTCCTGGAGGCCGCGGGCGACGGCGGACTCCGAGTCGTAGAGCCGCGCCCGTTCCATCGCCTGGGCGGCCAGGCCGCTGAGCGCGGTGAGGGCCGAGCGCTCGTCGGGGGTGAACCGGTGCGGGGTGTCCCAGCCGAGGATGCACGAGCCGACCGCATGTCCGGAGGCGATCAGCGGCAGGAACGACCAGGCGTTCATCCGGTCCAGGACGATGCCCGGATACGCGAGGGAGAGGTCCTCGGGCGACTCGAAGAACAGGGGGAGCCGCGTGGTCAGCGCGTGGACGCCGGGCAGCTGCGTGTCGAGGGTGACCCCTTCGAACGGAGTGAGGAACCCCTCCGGGTAACCCGACTCCCACAGCAGGTACATCCGGCCCTCGCGGACGGTGTACAGGGCCAGCTCCCGGGCGCCGAAGGCGGGCAGCAGCTGCTCCGACACCGCCCGGCAGACGTCCCGCACGGTGACCGCCTCGGTGAGCACGCTCGCCATCTGCACCACGTGGTACAGCGCCCCGGCCCGCGCGGCCGCGACCGGCCCGGGCGGCGGGGCGACGGCGCTGATGCCGGGACCGGCGCCGGAACCGGCTTCCGCTCCCGCCTCGGCCCCCGTGGGCGGCCCGGCCGCAAAGACCCGTCCGGTCAGCCCGTGCACGTCCGGATACAGCACGAAGCTCAGCCAGTTCCCCTCGGGGTGCCGCACGAGGAAGGACACCTGCTCCTGCGACAGCATCGCCGCCCGGTAGCGGTCCTCGTAGGCGGGATCACGGAGCCAGGCGACCACCTCCCACGGGTAACGCCCGAAGAGCTCTTCCCGGCCTGATCCCAGCAGTTCCTCGCAGCGGCGGTTGGCGTACGTCAGACGGCCGTCCTGGTCCAGGGAGAACAGCCCGTCGGGCAGCCGCTCGGCCGCCTCGGCCGCGGTGACCCCGCCGGCCGCGTCGACGAGCGCGCCCACCAGGATCCGCCCGGAGCCGGCACCGCCGTGCACGAGGTGGCCCCACAGCTCGACCGGCCGGTAGCTGGACCTCCCCTCACCCCGGGACTCGTCCCGCAGCCGGAAGTGCCGGGACCGGACCCGGCCGCTGGACAGCGCGTCGTGCCGGCTCTCCCGCAGCTCGTGCAGGTCGTCGGGGCTGACCCGGGCCTCGACGTCCGCGATGGTGCCGCCGTAGTCCGCGCGGTCGACGCCCAGCAGTTCGAGGGCCTCGTCGTCCGCCGCGCACCGGTCGCTGTCCAGGTCCCAGTCGATGAGCCCGACCCGGACCGGACGGGCGGCGGCGGTGGGCAGTCGCACGCTGACCGGGTCGTCGTCGTACTCGACCCGGTACCCGGCCGAGCCCGGACCGGGCCGGCCCGCGGCGAGACGGTCGAGGCGCTCCTCCATGGCCCGCTCGGCGGGTCGCAGCGCGAGATCCACCGCCTCCACGTCGATGGGCGTCCGGGCCGCCGAGCGCAGCACGACGAGGACGCCCACGGTCTCGCCGCCGGCCCGCACGGGCTGGTAGGCGGAGCCGAAGGAGTAGGGCAGCCCGGCGGTGAAGTGGGGGAAGCGCACCATGCTGGCCCGCTCGTCCGGCAGCCACAGCGTCTCGTCGCGCCGGTAGGCCTCCGCCATGGGCAGGGCACCGCCCACCGGCACCCGCCACCAGCTCTTGAGCAGGGACCGGGGCACGCCGGTGACCATCGCGAGGACCAGCGAGCGCCGGTCGCGGGAGCGCAGGTAGACCAGCCCGCCGTAGCCGTCGAAATCCCGCACGGCCTGCACCAGCGGGGCCGTCAGGGCGTCGTCGATCCGGCCCGTGTTCCCGCTTCTGACCCGGCCGTCAGCCCCGTCCCGGCTCCGGCCACCGGCTGACCGAGGCCTGTCCGGTACGGCGGCTGCCTCATCCATGTCGCGTCCTCCCGGTACGGACGCACCGGACACCTATCGCTCCCCACCAGGATGTGCCATCGTCGGCGGTCCGGCGCGGCAAGTGCAACCTTTCGGTCCCCCCGGTCGTCTCACCCGGCATCAACCACATGCAAGCCTCGGGGGCGGCAATGGTAAGAATCAGAAGAGCATGCGCGACTCTCGCACTCGTGGGGGCCACGGTGGCCGTGGCGACGGTTCCGGCCGGCGCCGCACCGGCCGCCGCCCAGCGGTCCACCGCACAGGCCACGTGCCCGACCGGCTGGGGAAGCCTCGCCAAGACCGACGCCGACGTCACGCTCGGATCGGTGACGAACGTCAGGACCGGCCGCCACACCTGCTTCGACCGGATGGTCATCGACGTGCCGGGCGGCGGCAGCGGCGTCGGCTACACCGTGCAGTACGTCGACCGGCTCTACCAGGACGGCTCGGGCCGGCACATCCCGGTGGCCGGCGGCGCCGTCCTCGAGGTGCGCGTGGCCGCTCCCGCGTATGACCCGGAGACCGGGGCGGCCACGTATCCCGGCCGCCCGGCGCGTCCGCTGCCGGGCGTCGACCTCACCGGCTACCGAACCTTCCGGGACACCCGCTTCGCGGGCAGCTTCGAGGGGGACACCCAGATCGGCCTCGGCGTCCGCGCCCGGCTGCCCTTCCGGGTGCAGCAACTGGACGACCGCGTCGTCGTGGACGTCGCCCACAGCTGGACCGCCACGGGATGAACGCGCGGTGCCCGGCCCTGAGGGGTCCTTTCACTATGCCCGTCCGGGTCGCGCGGCCTGGCACCGCACCTCGCCGCGTTGTCGGAAGGCCCTCGTAGCTCCTCCCCCACTCTCGGCTTCGCTCGAGCGGGGGGACCGTCATCGAGGGCCTTCCGGCGCCTTGCGATGCACGGCACCAGACCACGCGACCTGATCGGACGCTCATAGTGAAAGGACCCCTCAGGCCGGGCACCCGGGTCCCTGTCAGCCGGTCCGGGACCGGACGGCCCGGCCTCAGCCGCCCCGCAACCGGCTCAGTTCCTCAAGAGTCCGTGCCGCCGCGCCGGCCAGGCGGGGCCGGTTGCGGACGAAGCGACGGGCGGCCCGTGCGGGCTCCCGGCCCAACCGGTGGGCGGCCCCGCCCGGCACCGGCCGTACCACCGCCCCTTCGTACACCCGCAGATCGCGGGTCTTGAGCGAATCCTTGTAGCGGGCCGGACCGCTCCCCAGGTCCACCGTCTCGACCCCGTCGGCCGCCGCGGCCTCCAGCATCCTCAACTGCAGTACGAGGCCGGGGGAGTACGCGGCGTACGCGCGGTCGTACGCGGGGAACCACCAGGACAGCACCGAGCGCGAGCGCAGGCCGAAGTGCGCCGCCACGGGACGGTCCCCGGCGTACAGCACGGACAGCACCCCACGGCACTCAGGGTCCTCGCTCGCCCCGAGCAACCCCACCAGGCGGGTGATCCACTCCTGCGCGAACCGGTCCCTGCGGCCGGTCCGCCGGTACTGTGCCGACTTCCACCGCATCAGCGCCCGCAGCGCCCCGGGGTCCACGGTGTCGTACACGAACCGCACCGTCCCGATCTGCCGCGCCAGCTTGCGCTCCTTCGCCAGCGTCTGTCTGAGGAATCCCGGCGACTTCGCCCGCAGCCGCTCCCTGTACGCCTCGAACCCCCTGCCGATGTCGACGACCGGGGAGGCGAGCTCCTCGACCGCGTGCGGCACGAACACCCCCTGACCGGCCTCCAGGTTGTCGAACTCCCAGGACGACAGCCCGCAGACCCGTAACAACCGGCGAGCGTCCAGGCGGATCCCGGGACGCATCACGGCCCCCTGACTGTCGGACACCCCCAGCCCGATGGCCCGGCCCCGCCCCAACGTCCCCGCCTCGTACGGGAAGAACCCCACCGGGGAACCGTCGTCCTGCAACACCGCCACCCTGGCGCCCGGCCTGACCCGCCCCACCGCCAGGGTGAACCCCGGGTCGAGGAAGGGATTGGCCGGGGCGCCGGACTCCGTCCGTATCTCGCGCCACATCTTCCGGTCGTTCGGGCTCAGTTCGTCCGGCCTCAGAACGAGAACGCGCTTACCAGGCAACTCCGCCTCCTGTGTCATCGGCGTGGGGACAACGAAGGCCTGCGCATCACCGCCTACCGGCACCAGGCAGTACTCGGGCCGCACGGCGCAGGCCAGTTCGGTACTGCCGTCACTCAGCAGCGAAACGTCTGCAACCGGGCGACGCTCGGGGCGAGTCCGACCGCTCCGGGACACGAGCCCGTTCGCACCGCGTGGACGTCCGTACCGTCCCGGTCCGTGTCCACCACGGCCGCCCCCGTCGCCGCCGGGCTCACACCGGCCGCTCCCGTGGCCCGCGGCGTCCGCGCGGCGAGCTGCCGCCCGGACGCCTCGTCCGCACCGGGACACGGTTCTCCGGCCTCTCCGGGTTGTTCGACTTCTCCGGGTTCTTCGGCCTGTCCAAGGCCTTGGGCCCCGGCACGTGGAGCCGCACCCGGCTCCCATGCGTCCGCGGCGACCGCCACTGCCATGTGCCCTTCGGCCGCGAGCCCCGGAACGACGAGATGCAGCAGCAACAGGCAGGCCACCAGACCCGCCGCTGCCCATCGTCGCCGCACCATCAGACCCCTGACCTGCGTCTCGGCGGGGGAGTACGGAAGCCTCGACCCTCTGGGCCGGCACCGGGCCGGACCCCCGCCCCGGCCGGCTGCGCCTTCCAGTAGGCCGACCCCCGTCCCGCCCCGTCAAGCCCCGGTGAGCCGGTTCGCCCCACTCGACCGGTTGCCACCGGAGATCCAACGGAAAGCGCTACCGGGAAACGAGCTCCTCGCGGCGACGTCCCGACCGGTTCAGCCGACGTCGCCCGCGCTCAGCACCTCACCGGGCTTCCGCGCCCGCACGTCGAGCGGTTCGCCGAAGCCGCGGCCCGCACGGAGCCCCCTGCTGTTCCTGTCGGCCGATGACCGGCAGGGGAGCTCACCCGGCCGTGTCAGGGCTGGGTTTCGTGCACCAGCTCGATCGCCCGGCCGAGCGTGTCGAGGCGGTCGGCGAGGGTTTCTCCGGCCGGATAGAGGCGGACCGTGTCCACACCGGCGTCACGCCAGACGCGCAGGCGCCGCCGCACCATCTCCTCCGTGCCGATGAGCGTGGTGGCCAGCACCATCTCGTCGGTGACGAGACCGGCCGCACCGTCCCGGTCGCCCGCCTGCCAGCGCTCGCGGACCTCCGCCGCCACCTCGGCCCAGCCCTGACGGCTGTACGCCCGGTTGTAGAAGTTGGTCGACGCGGAGCCCATCCCGCCCAGGCTGAAGGCCAGTTCCTTCTTCCGGCCCGCGACCATGGCGGCCAGTGCCTCCTCGTCGCGGGCGAAAGCGACCTCGGCGCCCTGGCAGACGTCGAACCCGGCGCGCTCGCGGCCGGCGGCGGCCAGACCCTCCTCCAGAGGCGCGAAGTAGGCCTCCGCGGCGCCCTCGGGGACGAAGCTGGTGCCGAGCCAGCCGTCCGCCACCTGGCCGGTCAGCCGCAGCATGGCGGGCGACAGGGCGGCCAGATAGACGGGGACGGGGTGCTCGGCCCGCATGGACAGGCGCATCGGCACCGCCTCCCCGCCGGGCAGCGGGATGCCGAACTCCGAGCCCGTGTAGGAGATTTTGCCGCCCGCGACCACCTGCCGCACGATCTCCACCGTCTCGCGCACCCGTGCCAGGGGGCGCGCGAACGGCACCCCGTGCAGGCCCTCCATCACCTGCGGGCCGGACGGTCCGAGCCCCAGCAGGAACCGTCCGCCGGACAGGTTGGACAGGGTGATCGCCGTCTGTGCGAGGGCGACCGGTGTGCGCGTGCCGACCTGCATGACCCCGGAGCCGAGCAGCATCCGCTCCGTACGGGCCGCGTAGAAACCAAGAGCGGACGGGGCGTCGGAACCCCACGCCTCGGCCACCCAGCAGAGGTCGAGCCCGAGCTTCTCGGCCTCCACGACGAAGTCGGCCTGCCGGGACCAGGAGCCGAGAGCCGCCGCCTCGACGGTCGTCGCCGCGCGCATCAGGCCTCCGCCCGCTGCCGGATGTGCTCCAGCGTGGCGGTCATGCCCCGCTCGAACTCCCGCAGCCTCACGAACACGATCTTCTGCTCCTTCTCCGGCACGGCGTCGATCGCGAACGACAGGCCGGAGCGCCCGGGACCCATCCGCATCCACTGCGACAGACCGGTTCCACCGTCCTTCGGCTCCAGCTCGAACCGCCATACGGCACTGGGCTGCGCCGGATCCCCCACCGCCCACGCGAACACCCGCTCCGGATCGCACGCCACGACGGTCGAGGTCGTCTCCCACTCCCCGAACCGCTCGTGCCTGCTCCGGCCGACGAACCGGACTCCGACGGACGGCCCGGTGGTGCCCTCCGTCCATCGCGCCGACAGCAGTTCCCCGCTCATCTCCGGCATCCGCGTCACGTCCGACACCAGCGCCCACACCCTTCCCGGCGGGGCGGCGACCCACGTCGTCACCTCGACCGTCGGTTGATCCGCGTACCGTGCGCCCGTCCACTCCATCGTGTCGGCCTCCTCGTCGGACTGGGACTGAGGGCACAGAGTTGCGTAATAAGACTCACTAGGTCAAGGGTGTGAAGTAGAAGAGGGAGTGAGTCTGCGTGCCGATGTGCACCGCTGCGCGGAACAGCGCCAGGAGAGCCGCGTACGCTACCGATGGCTCCGTCCCCGGGGATCTTCGCGTCTGACGCGTCCGGCGGAGGGGGAGCCATCCATGGACGGCAGTGGCAGAGCCGAGGCGTCGGCGGGCACGATGGCCACGGCCGGGCGCGGTCGTGAGAGTGCGCCCGCGCCTGCCTTCGAGCGGAGGGACGAGATGGGATCGGCGATGAACGAGCGGTTTCACCGCCGGCAGAGATGGGCCGCCAGGGGTGCCCTGGCCGCGGCCGCTCTCGCGGTCCTGCTGCCCCTCGTCTCCGGCGGGCTGCGAGGGCTGCTGCTGCTCGTGACGGCCCTCGCGGGCCTCGCCCTGACCGCGGCCGCGCTGTGGTGGGTCCTGTCCCGGCGGGGGGTGGCCCGCGTCGCCGCGGCCGCGCTGGTCGTCGTCGCGCCCGTCGGCCTCATCACCCTCTTCGCCACCGCGAATCTCCTCTGGGTGGTCTTCCTCTCCCTGCTCCTGTGGTGCGGGGCGGTCTGGAGCGGCCGTTACGCCCTGCGCAGCACGGGCCTGCGTTCCGTACGGGCCAAGGAGTACCGCACACCGCCGCCGCTGCGCCCCTTCCTGCTGCTCAACCCGCGTTCCGGCGGCGGCAAGGTGGAGAAGTTCAACCTGCGGGAGAAGGCCGAGTCGCTGGGCGCCCAGGTCGTCCTGCTCGACCCGGAACAGCACCAGGACGTCACGGCCCTGGCCAAGGCCGCCGTGGCCGACGGAGCCGACCTGCTGGGCGTGGCGGGCGGCGACGGCACCCAGGCCCTGGTGGCCGCCGTCGCCGCGGAGCACGGCCTGCCGTTCCTCGTCATCGCCGCCGGCACCCGCAACCACTTCGCCATGGACCTGGGCCTGGACCGGGACGACCCCGCCGCCTGCCTCGACGCCCTCACCGACGGCGTCGAACTGCGGGTCGACCTCGGGTTCGCCGGCGACCACCCGTTCGTCAACAACGCGTCGTTCGGCGTGTACGGGGCGGTCGTCCAGAGCCCCGGCTATCGGGAGGACAAGGTGGGCGCGGCCCTGGAGCGTCTGCCCGACCTGCTCACCCGGCAGAGCGGTCCGCGTCTGACGGCCACCGCCGACGGCACCACCGTCGCCGACCCGCAGGCGATCCTGGTGAGCAACAACGCGTACCGCATGGACGACCCCTTCGGTTTCGGCCGGCGTGAGCGGCTCAACTCCGGGCGTCTGGGGGTGCTGGCCGTCCGTGTGGACAGCGCCGTGGAAGCGGCCGAACTCCTGCTGTCACCGCGCCCGGAGGGGCTCACCGTGCTCACCGCGCGGCATGTCGTCGTCGAGGCCGACGAACCGCGACTGGAGGTCGGGCTGGACGGCGAGGCGCTCACGATGTCCGCCCCCGTCCACTGCCGCATCGCACGCCGCGCCCTGCGCGTCCGGGTGCCCCGCAACCGCCCGGGCGTCCCGGAGGCGCCTCCGCGCCTCGACTGGCGCCGGTTGCGCAAGCTGGCCGCCGCGGTCGGCCGCACCGCCGCGCCCACACGCTCCCGCCGCACCTGAACACCGGTCGAGAGGCCACGCACGAGGTCCCCCATGCCGCAGCGCATGGGGGACCTCGTGCGAGCGCCGCCGGTCAGGCCTCCTTGGGTCCGGCCTGCTGCACCACCTCGAAGGACCACAGCGTCGAGCCGCTCGCCGCGGGCTTCGGCCGCTCGCCGCCCTCACCGCCACCTTGGTGCGCGGTTTTCATCGGCCCCTCCATCCAGGCCTGGAACGACTCCTCGTCGCGCCACCGCGTGTAGACGAGGTAGGTGTCGGTGCCCTCCACCGGGCGGAGGAGCTCGAACCACTCGAATCCGTCGGAGTTCTCCACGGCGTGCGCCCGGGAGGCGAACCGCTTCTCCAGTGTCTCCCGCTGCTCGGCCGGCACGGTCAGCACGTTGATCTTGACTACGCTCATGGGCCCCATCTTGCCCGATACGCGTCCGCGCAGGTCGAGCGCTACACACCCCAGGGGTTGTGAACACGTTCGAGGCGGCGTCGTCGACATCCTGCCGCGACTGGCCCGGCTCGGGCTCGGCGGCCCCGTCGCCGGTGGCGGAGATCGGCGCCTTCGTCCTGCGTTCGGACACCGAACTGCTGCTGAAGAGCCGCCGCGTCACCCCGGCCGCCTGCTCGAAGCGGGTTTTGCCTTCGGCCACCCGGCATGGCCGACGGCCGCGGGAGGACCTCGTGGGACGCCTCCGCGGCCGGGCGGCGAGGTGACCGGGGGTCAGCTCTGCCGCTTGCCCTGCTCCAGGGCCTTGCCCGTCATGTCGGTGACCTGCCCGGCCGGGGGCGCGTCCGTCTCCATCTCGGTGCCGAAGTCGGTGAAGTCCATGACCGTGCGCACCGTGACCTTCCCGGGCGCCGACGAGGCATCGGTGGAGGACCGCTGCGTCCCCGCCGGGGACGTGACGGTCATGTCGATCTGCTGGCGGCGCATCCGGCCCTCGTCGTCCAGCCAGACGTCCATCGGCAGGGTCGGGCCGACCTGCTCGCGCAGGGTGTCGCCGTTGGGCAGTTCGGCGACGTCGACGGAGACGCGGTAGTGCGTGGTCCTCACACCGTCGATCGTGGCCGTGCCCTTCTCGGTCACGTCCTTGTCGGTGATCGCCTTGGCATACGCGGCGGACTGCGCCGGGTCACTCATGGACTGGCCGCCCGCGCCCTGCTGTGCGGCGACCTTCCCGAGGTCGATCTTGATCCAGGGCTTGTCGCCGGGTGCCTGCCCCTTGGGCATCTTCTGGTAGAGGACCTGGTCGATCACCCGTTGCTCGATCTGCTGCCCCCGCACCGTGAGCGTCATGACGCTGTCGCCGTCGTCCAGGTCCACCACGCCCTGCCCCCTCGCGGTGTGCGAGGTGCCCTGGGCGGAGGTCCGCACCTTCAGCCTCACTTTGGCGGTGTCCTCCTCGGCCGTCCTGTCGTAGGCCGACCGCACCGCCCGCGTGCCCTGCTCCCGGGCGCCGGCGCTGGTCTTCGCCGGCGATCCCTGCGCGTCACCGCCCGAGTCGCCGCCGTCGCCGCAGCCGACCAGCACCGTCCCCGCCAGGACTCCGGCGACGCCTAAGGCGCAGACCCGCGTACCGTTACCCGCCCTGCCCATCGGACCATCCCCTCTCAGGTGTGTGGTGCCACCCAAGTGCCCCCGTCGGACATGAACACACGTGCGTGGTCAAGGAGTTGGATACCGGGAGGAACCGGCGTCCCGGTCAGTGGCGGCGGCCCTTGAGCTTGCCGAGCAGACGCTGGGCCTGGGCCCGCTTGCGGGGGTCGGCCGCCGCCCGCCGGGCCTGCTCCGCGGCCCGCCGTCCCTGCGGGCTCCTGGCGAACTCCTTGATGCGATTCAGCATTCCGGCCATGACGCACCTTCCTTCCTGATCCGGTGTCGGTTGCCTGTAGGTCGTCTACCCCTCGGGTGAGGGGTACAGGCACCCTCCTGCCCGGACGGTCCGCGACCGAACGTGTTTGCCGCCGGAGTCAGAGGCAAGTCGGTGTCCATGACTGAAGAGAACAAGCGCACGAATCAGAAGCCGACCACCGTACGGACCGCCGAGTCCAAGACCCGCCGCACGGCGGACAAGGCCACCGCGCCGGCCTCCCAGGCGGCGAAGGGCGCGGCGGACAAGGCCGGTGAGGCGGCGTCAGCGGCCAAGTCCGGCGCGGAGCGCTCCGCCGAGACGGCGAAGTCGGCCGCGCAGACCGCGGCCAAGGGCGTCGAGGCGGGTCGCCAGGCGGTCGTCACGGCCTCGGGCCACGTCGCCACCACGGCGAAGACGGCCTGGACGGTCATCGCCCACCGCAAGCTCGTGGCCGCGGGCGTCGGAGCGGGGCTGACCGCTCTGAGCGCCGCGTCCTACGCCGTCGGACGCCGCGCGGAACGCGGCGCGCACGGCCCCCTCACCCGGCTCACCGGCGGACGCATCTGAGGACGGCCGGCGCGATGGACGTGCCGGCCCGAGGGAAGCAGGCGGCGCGACGCACCACCCGGTCTCCTGGTGGTCCGTGGCGCCGCCTCCTCGTGCGCCGTGCCGTCTTCCGCGTGGTGTGGCGCACATCCGGCCCCCACCGGGGTGCCCCCCTCGCGCGGCGCCGCTGTGACGAGGAAGGATGAGAGCGCAAGCGAAGGATCAACCCATGCGGAGGAGCGGGCCCATGCAGCACGAGCGAGCGGGAAGTCCGGCCGGACCCGAAGATCTCGTCGATGTCGCTCGGCTGGTCACCGCGTACTACGCGCTCCGCCCCGACCTGGACGACCCGGGGCAGCGCGTCACGTTCGGGACCTCCGGACACCGCGGATCGTCACTGGCGAGCGCGTTCAACGACGACCACATCGCGGCGACCAGCCAGGCCATCTGCGAGTACCGCGCCGGCCAGGGCACCGACGGCCCCCTTTTCCTGGGCGCCGACACCCACGCCCTGTCGGAGCCCGCGCGCGTGACCGCCCTGGAGGTCTTCGCCGCCAACGAGGTGACCGTGCTGATCGACGAGGCGGACGGCTACACGCCGACCCCCGCGGTCTCGCACGCCATCCTCACCCACAACCGGGGCCGCACCACCGGCCTCGCGGACGGCGTCGTCGTCACGCCCTCCCACAACCCGCCCGCCGACGGCGGGTTCAAGTACAACCCGCCCAGCGGGGGCCCCGCCGCCTCCGACGCGACCTCCTGGATCCAGGACCGGGCCAACGAGATCATCCGGAGCGGCCTGAAGGACGTACGGCGCGTCTCCTACCCCCGCGCCCTCGCCGCCCCCACCACCGGCCGGTACGACTTCCTGGGCACCTACGTCGCCGACCTGCCCGGCGTGCTCGACCTGGAGGCGATCCGCTCGGCCGGCGTCCGCATCGGAGCCGACCCGCTCGGCGGGGCGTCGGTCGCCTACTGGGGCCGCATCGCCGAACAGCACGGTCTGGACCTGACCGTCGTCAACCCGCACACCGACCCCACCTGGCGGTTCATGACGCTGGACTGGGACGGCAAGATCCGCATGGACTGCTCGTCGCCGTACGCGATGGCCTCGCTCATCGAGCAGCGCGACCGTTTCCAGATCTCCACCGGCAACGACGCCGACGCCGACCGGCACGGCATCGTCACCCCGGACGCGGGCCTGATGAACCCCAATCACTACCTGGCCGTCGCCATCTCCTACCTCTACGCCCACCGCGAGCGCTGGCCGGCCACCACCGGCATCGGCAAGACCCTGGTCTCCTCCGCCATGATCGACCGGGTCGCCGCCGACCTGAGCCGCGAGCTGGTCGAGGTGCCCGTCGGCTTCAAGTGGTTCGTGGACGGACTGGCGGGCGGCACCATCGGATTCGGCGGGGAGGAGTCCGCCGGTGCGTCCTTCCTGCGCCGGGACGGCTCCGTGTGGACCACCGACAAGGACGGCATCCTCCTCGCGCTGCTCGCCTCCGAGATCACGGCGGTCACCGGCAAGACCCCCTCCGAGCACTACGCGGCGCTGACCGCCCGCTTCGGTGAACCGGCCTACGCGCGCATCGACGCTCCCGCGACCCGCGAGGAGAAGGCCCTGCTCGCCAAGCTCTCTCCGGCCCAGGTCAGCGCGGACACGCTGGCCGGGGACGCGGTCACCGCGGTGCTCACCGAGGCCCCCGGGAACGGAGCTGCCATCGGCGGCATCAAGGTGACCACGGACAACGCCTGGTTCGCGGCCCGCCCCTCGGGCACCGAGGACGTCTACAAGATCTACGCCGAGTCGTTCCTCGGACCCGACCACCTCGGCCGGGTCCAGGAGGAGGCCAAGTCCGTGGTGCTCTCGGCCCTGTCCGCCTGACACGAGCACGGCCCGGCCCTGTCCGCCTGACACGAGCACGGCCCGGCCCGGGCCACCGCACGTGGCCCGGGCCGTGCCGCCGGTCAGCCGCGCAGGCTGCGCGCGGGCAGGACGACATGCGCCGCCGAAGCCATCGCGTCCTCGTCGGAGGTGAAGGCGGCGAGCGTCTCGACGTCACCGGGCTCGGCGCCCTGCGGCCACGGCCGGGTGGTGAAGATGAGGTAGGCGAAGCCGAGTTCGCCCACCGCCTCCAGCCAGGTCTCCGGCGGGACGAACTGGGACTTGAGGTGCTGCACGGTGAGAACGGCCGACCCGGGTACGACGAGCAGGCTCACCGGCAGACTGGGCCGCTGGACCGCGTGGACGAGTCCCTCGCCCAGGGGGAGCCCGGCGCTCAGCAGCAGCTGCTCGATGGCCTTCGAGGTGCCCTCCGGACCTTCGGACCGTCTCCGAGGGAACAGGCCAGGAGGTAGGGGACGTTCCCGTCAGGGTTGTGCCCCGCCAGGACTGGACAACGAGAGAACCCAGGTCGTCGGCGGGCACGGATTGCGTTTCGGGTGAGATCGTGGTCGCCGCGGAACCGTATCGGCGCCCCGGGAGGCACCCGGCCCGCCGTCACCCGAGTGGACCAGCCCCCGCCGGGCTCTCCACACGAACGAGGGGCTCACGCCCCCGGCATGCCCGCGATACAGGACACTGGGTGGAGATCCGACCCGGGAAGGACCGACACGTGATCATCTTCGGCACCAAGGGATACCTGTACCAGTTGGCGATACTGACGCTGGTGTGCGGCCAGTGCGGAAATCCCGCCGCCCACACCCTTCGCAAGCGCGTCACCAAGTTCAGCCTGTTCTTCGTCCCGCTGTTCCCGATCTCCACGAAGTACCTGACGCAGTGCACCTTCTGCGGCGCGGAACAGAAGGTGACCAAGGAACAGGCGGAGCAGTTGCAGATCCAGGGCGCGGACGGCCCGAGCGGTCAGGCGCACGGGCAGCCGCAGCAGCACGACCGGTTCTGATCCGGGGCCGGACCGCTGCGGTGCGCGCCCGCGGACCGGTCTCCGGCCCCTCCTCACCGGCCGGTACTTCGACGGGGCAGGGAAGTGTTCCGACCCGCCCCGGCCGCTGCCGCCGCCCTGGTCCGCGCCTGAACCCCGAGCCCGGCCACGGCTTGTGCTCTCAGACACCGAGGACCACCGCCCCCGCGACCTGATCCGCTGATCGCATCCGATGTGGCAACCGAGGCATCCCGGGTACTCGGCCTCCGCGGGCCCGGACCTGAGTGGGCCGATGGGCCTCCTGCAATCGATCAGTGAATACGGAGGCATACAGATGAGCACCGTCAAGGAAACCGTCGAGGTCGACGTCCCCGTCCATACCGCCTACAACCAGTGGACGCAGTTCGAGGAGTTCCCGAACTTCATGGAGGGCGTCGAAGAGGTCAGGCAACTGGACGACCGCCACAACCACTGGACCACCAAGATCGGCGGGGTACGGCGCGAGTTCGACACCGAGATCGTCGACCAGCTGGTCGACGAGCGGGTCACGTGGCGCACGACCAGCGGAGACACGCACCAGAGGGGCTCGGTCCGCTTCGAGCGTCTCGACGACAACCACACCAAGGTGGAGCTCGTGATGGATGTCGAGCCCAGCGGAGCCGTGGAGAAGGCCGCGGACGTGATGGGCACGATCGACCGCCGGGTCAAGGGCGACATGAAGCGCTTCAAGCAGTACATCGAGGAGCGCGGAGTCGAATCCGGCGCCTGGCGCGGCCGCGTCGAGCCGGGCGGCCCCAGCGGCTCCGGCCCCGTCCTCTGACACCAGCCGCGCACTCCTCGAACCCGGCCTCCACGCGAGGCCGGGCTTTTTTCTGTGCCCGCATGTCCCGTCCGTGCGGGGAGAGCGTGGAGTTTTGGCCATCGTCATGTCATGCACCTGTCCATCTCGGTCTCCGGGTGGCACGCTGCCTCCTGACTGTCCGCAGTGACACCCCTGCCTGACCGGGTGACGGGCTCCCCGTCGCCCGGCCCCCACAGCAGAAGGAGACCGCGTGATGGGCGAACCCCGCAGACTTCCCTCCACCGGCGGCACCACCCGCGTCCGCCGCTCCGTCCTCGGCGCGCTCGCCGGCGTCGCCGCGCTCCTCGCCACCGGCGTCACCGCCGCACCGGCGAGCGCCGCACCCGACCCCGGCGTGATGACCCCCTCGGCGCAGGAACGCGCCCTGGCCTTCTGGACCCCGCAGCGGATGCGCGAGGCCACCCCGCTCGACGTCCTGACCGTCGACCGCTCCGACGTGCGGTCACCGGCACTCCGCAAGGGCAAGACCACCATCGTGGCCCCCAGTGCTCCCGCCTCCGCCGCGGGCCCGCTGGCCTTCCCGCACCGGGGCGGACCCTGGTCCGGCGGGGGAGCGGTGACCAAAACCGCCGGGCGGGTGTTCTTCACCTACCAGGGACGCACCGCGTCCTGCTCCGGCAACGCGGTCACCAGCGCCAACAAGAGCACCGTGATGACCGCGGGCCACTGCGTGAAGATGGAGGGAGCCTGGCACACCAACTGGGTGTTCGTTCCCGGCTACCACGACGGGCAGCGCCCGTACGGTACCTGGACCGCGTCCAAGACCCTGTCCACCCCGCAGTGGACGGCAAGCGAGGACATCAACTACGACGTCGGCGCGGCCGTGGTCGCCCCGCTGGACGGGAAGAAGCTGACCGATGTCGTCGGAGGTCAGGGCCTGGCCTTCAACACCGGCTACAACAAGGCCATGTACTCCTTCGGCTACCCGGCCGCCGCGCCGTACGACGGCGAGAAGTTCATCTACTGCAGCGGCACCACCACCCGGGACTTCCTGCTGTCCGACGACCACGGCCTGACCTGCAACATGACCGGCGGCTCCAGCGGTGGACCGTGGTTCACCCAGTTCGACGAGGCCACCGGAACCGGCCTGCAGTCCTCGGTGAACAGCTTCAAGTACAACTTCTTCCCGAACTCCATGTACGGCCCGTACTTCGGCGCGGACGCCCAGAACCTCTACCAGAGCGCCCAGTCGTCCTGATCCGATCCCCCATCGGGAGCCGGGTCCTCCGCCGCACCAGGGCGAAGGACCCGGCTCCCGGTCTCGGTGCGACCACGTTCCCGGCCCCTCGGCGGCAGGCCCGCGCCGGTCGGGTGTGACACAGAGAGCACGGACGGCCGGAATCGCGCGGGGATGCGTTGGGCATGCATCGATCGTTTGTCGACGCCCCCGCAAGGAGTGAAACCGGCCATGAACGCTCCCACGACGTCGCCCACCCCGACCGCCCCCGGCGGGCTCCCCCTGATCGGCCACGGCCTCCGGCTCGCCCGCGATCCCCTGCCCTTCATCACCTCCCTGCGCGACCACGGCCCGGTCGTCCGCATACGCATCGGCCCCACGCCCGCCTACGTCGTCACCGACCCCGCACTGACCCGCAAGGTCCTCGTGACCGATGCCGCGCACTACGCCAAGGGCGGCAGGATCATCGACGCCCTGCGCGTGTTCTTCGGAGACGGCCTCGCCACCATCGCCGACGGCGACGCCCACCTGCGCAACCGCCGCCTGATGCAGCCCATGTTCAACAAGGCGCACATCGCCGACCGTGGTGACGCCATGATCGAACAGGTCACCGCGACGGTCGGCGCGTGGCCCGAGGCACAGCCGCGCGCGGTGTACGAGGACATGAACGAGGTCACGCTCGCGGCCTTCCTCGTGGCCCTGTTCGGCGCGGACCTGCCCGGGCATCTGGCGGGCGAATTCACCGCGTTGATGCCGGAGATCATGAAAGGAACGATTCGGCAGACGATTCTCCCGCCCTGGGCGACCCGGCTGCCGCTCCCCGCCAACCGGGCGCACGCGCGGCGCGTCGCCCGCCTGCGTGCCCTGATCGACCAGGCCGTCGACCACCGCGCGAGCCGGCCGGCCGGACCTCCCGCCGAGGCCGGGGCCGCGGCGGCCGAAGCGGGATGCCCGCACGCGGCGGCCGCCCGGGAGCAGCGGACCGGCCTCTTCGACACACTGCTGACCGCCGAGGAGCCGCTGTCCCGCCAGCAGCTCCAGGACGAGGCCATCACCCTGCTGACCGGCGCCATCGAGACCACCGGCACCACCCTGGCCTGGACCCTCTACGAGATCACCCGACACCCGAAGGTCGAGCGGCGGCTGCGCGAGGAACTCGCCACGGTCTGCGCGGACCGCCCCTTGACCTACGACGACCTCGATCATCTGCCGTACACACGCCGGGTGTTGCAGGAGGCCATCCGCAAGTACGGCCCGGCCTGGCTGGTGACCCGGACCGCCACCCGCGACCTCGACCTCGGCGGGCATCTCGTCCCCGAGGGGGCCGACGTGGTGTGGAGCCCCTACCTGCACCAGCACGACCCCGATGTGTTCGCCGACCCCGACACCTTCGACCCGGACCGCTGGACACCCGAGAACGTGTCGGCCACCCGCGGTTCGTTCCTCGCCTTCGGCGACGGCCGCCGCAAGTGCATCGGCGAGAACTTCGCCTGGGCCGAACTCCAGATCATCCTGGCGACCATCCTGCGAACCTGGCCGGCCTTCCGGCTCACGTCCCGGGCGCCACGGCCGCAGGCCGTGGTCACGGTCAAGCCGGACCGCATGACCATGGAATTCCACCGGCAGGCGTCCCCGGCCCGGCATGCGAGTGACGCCCCGGCCCGCACCGCGACGGCCCGTGATCCCGGCACGAGGCCCTCGCCGTCCGCCGGTTGATCCCCCAGCCGGTCGGGGCGGCCCCGCGGGCAACCTTCGCGTCCCCCGACGGTCTGTCTCTTCGGGGGGTGGCCATGGAGGCGGACCATCAGATCGCTCTCTTCCTGCGGGAGTCGGCGCGGCCGGAGCCGGAGCGGCGGGCTGCGGCGCTGAAGGGGCTGGGAAGGATCGGCCGGGCCGAGCACGTTCGCGTGCTCACCGGCGCGGCCGACGATCCCGCCCCCTGCGTGCGCGCGGCCGCCGCCCTGGCGCTGGGCCGGCTCGGCGTCCCGGAGGCCGGCCGAGAGATGCTGCCCGCGCTGATGGGGGACACGGATCCACAGGTGCGGCGCAGGGCTTCGGCCGCCGCCGTCCGACTGCGGCTCGACACACCCAAGCTCACCCGGGCCTTCGCCCGGCTGCTGTCCGACCCGGACCACCACGTGCGGATCAACGCCCTGGACGGACTGACCGCCCTGGGCGTGCCCGGTGACGTCACGGCCCTGGCCGCCCTGCTCGGTGACCCCCACTACGCCGTGTGGGGGCGGGCCTGGACGCTGCTGTCCACGTGCGGGCAGGACCCGGCCGTGCGGGCGGAGTTGATCCGTACCGCTCGGGAGGGCACGGGCGCCGCCCGTGCGCGGGCCCTGGAATGGCTGCCGGCGCGCTGCACCGAGCAACTCCTCGACTCACTGCTCTCCGGCCTGCGCGATCCGTCCCCCGCCGTACGGATCGAGGCTGCCCGCCGCCTGTTCCCCGTGGAACAACGGCAGGTACAGGACACCTTGACCGCGGCGTTGCACACCGAGGAGCACCCCGAGGTCGCCGCGAGGCTGCTGAGCGGTCTTGCCGGACCGGGCGAGGACCGGGTGAGCGGACCGGCCGTGCGGTGGCTGCGCGATCCCGTCGCCGGCCCCTCGGCCGCACGTGCCCTGGGCACCGCCGACCCGGGCACGGCCGCCCCGCACCTCCGCACGGCCCTGACCGACGCGACGCTGCCCGCCCGTATCCGGGCCGCCGTCGCGGCGGCCATCGGGACAGCGGGACGCTGGGACGCGGTGTGGCTGCTGCTGCCCCTCCTGGACGACCCGGACGACGACCTGCGCGCGGGCGCGCTCGACGGCCTGGAGACTCTCGTCGAGAACGGCCTCCGCCCCTGGGAACGCCACCCCGTCGCCTGGGCCCTGGCCGCCCACCTGGCCACCGACGAAAGGCACGTCTGGCGCACACGCAACGCCCTCGACGGCCTCGCGCAGGCACTGCCCGACGTCCGGCGTCTCGCGGACAACGCCCCGTCCGGTGAGGTCCTGGCCGCCGCCCTGTCCCTCCTCGACGGCGACGACCCGGCCGACGAGCAGACCCACCACGACGTACGGCGCTTCCTGCGCGGCCTCGACGACTCCCACGAACCGGTCCGCTACGAAGCCGTCCTGGGGCTCGAACGCTGGGCGGGCGCCACCGGTTCGCTCCCGCCGGACAGCGACAAGGCCCACGGCCGGCTGACCGCGCTCACCGAGGACGAGTCCCCGCGACTGCGTCAGGCCGCCACCCGCCTCCTCGACACACTCGACAGCGGCCCGCCGTAAGCGGACTCGGCTGAACTGACAGCCGCACCGGCGATTTTCGTCCACGTGCGGCCATGCACCGCGTGTCGCCCGCGGGGCCGGTCCACACTGGGACCCATGCGCGTGGTGATCATGACTGCGGGATCGCGTGGCGACGTCGCGCCGTACACCGGGCTGGGCGCGGGACTGGCACGGAGCGGGCACGAGGTCACGCTCGCCACCCACGCCCTGTTCGAGCCCCTGACCGCCGGCTCGGGGGTGCGCTTCCACCCGACGCCGGTCGACCCGCACGCCGTGTCCCACTCCGACCGGGGCCGCGACCTGCACGCCAGCACCACAGGCGTCGGCAAACTGCTCCGCGCGGCGTCGATGGCCCGGTCCGCGGCCGAGGAGATGACCGACGCCCTGGTCCAGGCGGCCCGCGGCGCCGACATCGTCCTGGCCGCCGGAGCCGTGGCACCACTGGGCCGTGCCATCGCCGAAGGGCTGAAACTGCCCAGCCTGGGCCTGTTCCTCCAACCCCAGCATCCGACCCGCGAGTTCGGCGCACCCATGCTCGGTGGCCGCTCCCTCGGCACGGTGGGCAACCGTCTGGGCGGACGGGCCGTCCTCTGCGCGGTCGACGGGGTCTTCACCCGCGCCATGCACCGGCTGCGCACCCGGCACGGCATGCCCCTGCGCGGCGCCTCCGCGAGCCGCCGGGCCCACGAGCGGGCCCACTGGCCCGTCCTGCACGGCTTCAGCGAACGGGTCGTGCCCCGCCCCGAGGACTGGCGCCCGGGGCTGGAGATCGCCGGGTACTGGTGGCCGGACGACCCTCGCGCACTGCCCGCCGAAGTGGAGGAGTTCCTGGCCGCCGGGCCCCCGCCGGTGTTCGTCGGGCTGGGCAGCGCGACGGTGCCGGACCCCGGCCACCTCAGCGGTGAGATCGTGCGGGCGCTGCGTTCGGCGGGGCTGCGCGGCATCATCCAGCAGGGCTGGGCGGGCCTCGCCGCCTCCACCGGCGACGACATGATCACCGTGGGAGACGTGCCGCACACCCAACTGTTCCCCCGTACCGCCGCCGTGGTCCACCACGCCGGAGCCGGTACCACCGCCGCCGTCCTGCGGGCGGGTGTCCCCACGATCGGGGTGCCGGTGCAGTTCGACGGCTTCTTCTGGGCGGCGCGCCTGGTCGCCCTGGGGACGGCCCCGGACACCGTCCCTCTGCGACGCCTCACCGCCCACACCCTCGCCCCCGCCCTGCGCCGCGTCACGGACGACCCTCACCATCGAGATCGCGCCCGGGAGTTGGCCCGGTGCCTCGCGGAGGAGGACGGCGTGGCACCGGTCCTGGCGGCGCTGCACCGGCTCTCGTCCTGACCGGTCCGGCGCGGCCAGGTCCGGGCGGCCGTCGCCGACCGCGTCAGCGGGGGCCTGCCCGCGGGAACCGGTGGCGCAACCGGATCGCGACGGGGGCGGCGGTGAACACCGAGGAACGGGTCCCGACGGCGAGGCGGATGACCACCGCGTCATCCAGCACCACCACCTCGCGGCAGGGGAGACCGCCCGGGCCCGGACAGCCCCTGGCCGGACGACATCCCCTCAGGCGGCGTGCCTGATCATCGGTGTGGGGGAAGTCTCGTCCGTCCGGAGATCTCCAGGTCAGGATCGGTGGTGCGGGGCCCGCCCCACCTCCGGACGGCCGATCCGGGTGGCGTGGCGAAGCGCCCAAACCTAGCGTCGTACTAAGATTTCCGGCTTGTTACCGAGCTGGAGCCGGACAACCCCAGGCACACCTGCGGGCCCGCCAGCGCCCCGGAGGCATCCGGGCTCTCAACGCGAGGACCGGATGGCAGCCATACAGGAGAGCGACGCTCTCGGCCTGCTCGGCGAAGCGCTCGACGCGGAGCTCCAGCAGGAGTTCGGGAACGCGGCCCGCTTCCCGGGGCGCTCGGCCCCCTCACCGCGCACGCTCGTCGACGTCTTCGACGCGACCGTACGGTCGTATCCGGACGAGCCCGCCCTGGACGACGGCACGCGCAGCCTCACCTACCGCGCGCTGGCCGCGGAGGTGGAGCGCCTGCGGTGTCGGCTCGGCTCCGCCGGGGTGGGGCTCGGGGACCGGGTGGGTGTCCGGGTTCCGTCCGGCACCAACGAGCTGTACATCGCGATCCTCGCCGTGCTCGCGGCCGGTGCCGCGTACGTCCCCGTCGACGCCGAGGACCCGGACGAGCGGGCCGGGCTGGTGTTCGGGGAGGCGGACGTCCGGGCCGTCATCGGGGCCGGGCACGAGATCACCGTGCACGGTGCCGGAACGGCTCCCGCGGCGCGCCCCGGCATCGCGCACGACGCGTGGATCATCTTCACCTCCGGCTCCACCGGGAAGCCCAAGGGTGTCGCCGTCTCGCACCGCAGCGCCGCCGCCTTCGTGGACGCCGAGGCCGCACTGTTCCTCACCGACGAGCCGATCGGCCCCGGCGACCGGGTCATGGCGGGGCTGTCCGTGGCGTTCGACGCCTCCTGCGAGGAGATGTGGCTGGCGTGGCGGTACGGCGCCTGTCTGGTGCCGGTGCCGCGCTCGCAGGTCAGAAGCGGTGCCGATCTCGGGCCCTGGCTGGTCGAGCAGGAGATCACCGTCGTGTCGACGGTGCCCACACTCGCCGCGCTATGGGAGCCGGAGACCCTCAGCGACGTACGGCTGCTGATCTTCGGCGGTGAGGCCTGCCCTCCCGAACTGGCTCAACGGCTGGTGACCGAGGGACGCGAAGTCTGGAACACCTACGGGCCCACCGAGGCGACCGTGGTGGCCTGCGCCTCGCTGATGAGCGGTCAGGAGCCGATCCGGATCGGGCTGCCGCTGGACGGCTGGGAACTGGCCGTCGTCGACGAGGCCGGCGAGCCCGTGCCGATGGGCGGCAGCGGGCAACTGGTGATCGGCGGCGTCGGACTGGCCCGGTATCTCGACACCGAGAAGGACGCGGAGAAGTACGCGCCCCTGGAGTCCCTGGGATGGGAGCGGGCGTACCGCAGTGGCGATCTCGTCAGGGCGGACCCCGAGGGGCTGGTCTTCCTCGGGCGCGCGGACGAGCAGATCAAGCTCGGCGGACGGCGCGTCGAGCTCGGTGAGGTCGACGCCGCGCTGCAGGGCCTGCCCGGGGTCGCCGGCGCGGCGGCCGCCGTACGGACTGCCCGCGGCGGCAATCAGCTCCTCGTCGGATACGTCGTCACCCAGGACGGGTGGGACCACACCGTCGCCGTCGAAAGGCTCCGCGCCGAACTGCCCGCCGCGCTCGTGCCGTTGCTCGCGCCGGTCGGGGAGCTGCCGACGCGCACGTCGGGCAAGGTGGACCGCGACGCGCTGCCCTGGCCGCTGGAGGAGCTGGAGACGCGCGGCCCGGCGGAGCAGCTCTACGGCACCGAGGCCTGGCTCGCCGAACAGTGGACCGAGGTGCTCGGCATCCCGGTCACCAGTGCCTTCGACGACTTCTTCGCGATCGGCGGCGGCAGCCTGTCCGCGGCCCGGCTGACCACCCGGCTGCGCGTCCGCTACCCGCGCGCCGCCGTCCTGGACATCTACCAGCAGCCGGTGCTGCGCAAGCTGGCCCGGCGGCTGGAGAAGTCGGTGCGGGACGACGAGGCCCGGCGCACGATCGCCCCGGTGCCCAGGCGCGCCCAGGCCGTCCAGCTGCTGCTCCTGGGCCCGTTGTTCACCCTGCGCGGTCTGCGCTGGGTGGTGGCACTGGCCGCGCTCGGCAATCTGCTGCCCGCCCGCACCTGGCTTCCGACGGCCCCTTGGTGGCTCCTCGCCGTCGGGGCCGCCGTCCTGTTCAGCCCGCCGGGGCGACTCGCCCTGGCCGCCGGTGGCGCGCGGTTGCTGCTGCGCGGGGTGCAGCCCGGCAGGTACGCGCGGGGAGGCGGCGTCCATCTGCGGCTGTGGACCGCCGAGCGGCTGGCCGAGTTCAGCGGCGCGACCTCACTGACCGGGTCCTGGCTGGAGCGGTACGCGCGGGCGCTGGGCGCCAAGGTCGGGCCGGACGTCGATCTGCACTCGCTGCCCCCGGTCACCGGGATGCTCAAGCTGGGGCGGGGCGCGGCCGTGGAGTCCGAGGTGGATCTGTCGGGATACTGGCTGGACGGGGACCGGCTGGAGATCGGCGCGCTGAAGGTGGGCGCGCACGCCGTCGTCGGTACCCGCAGCGTGCTCTTCCCCGGCGCCCGGGTGGGCAAGCGGGCCGAGGTGGCGCCCGGTTCGGCCGTCACCGGTCAGGTTCCCACCGGTCAGCGGTGGGCGGGGGCACCCGCGGTCAAGCTGGGCAAGGCCAAACGCAACTGGCCCGCGGAACGGCCCCCGCGCGGGAGGTACTGGAGCGTGATGTACGGCCTCACCGGCTTCGCGCTGACCGCGCTGCCCGTGCCGGCGGGCGGGGCCGCGTTCTTCGTCGCCCGGGTCTTCTTCACGCCGGACTCGCCCCTGACGGGCGCCGCCCTGGCCCTCGTTCCGGCGACGCTCGCCTTCGGGCTGGCGTACGCCGTGCTGATCCTCATCGCCGTACGACTGCTGAGCATCGGCCTGCGCGAGGGCACGCATCCCACGCACAGCCGGGTCGGGTGGCAGGCGTGGACGGTCACGCAGTTGATGGACCGGTCACGGGAGATGCTGTTCCCGCTGTACGCCGGGCTGGTCACGCCGGTGTGGCTGCGGTTGCTCGGGATGCGGATCGGGCGCGGCGCCGAGGTGTCGACCGTCCTGGCACTGCCCAGTCTGACGACGGTCGGTGAGGGTGCGTTCCTGGCCGACGACACCCTGACCGCGCCCTACGAGCTCGGCGGTGGCTGGATGCGGATCGGGCGGGCTCAGATCGGACGGCGGGCCTTCCTCGGGAACTCGGGGATGACGGCTCCGGGACGCAGCGTGCCGGACGGCGGGCTGGTCGGCGTGCTGTCGGCGACGCCGAAGAAGGCCAAGAAGGGCACCTCCTACCTGGGGCTGCCGCCGGTGAAGCTGCCGCGCGCCGCCGCCGACGGCGACCAGAGCCGCACCTACGAACCGCCGGCCCGGCTGCTGTGGGCACGCGCTCTGGTGGAGCTGTGCCGGATCGTGCCGGTGTTCTGCTCGGCCGGGCTGGCGGTGCTGACGATCGCCGCGTTGTGCGCGCTGGGGGCGTGGGCGCCGCTGCTGTCGGGGCTGGTGCTGCTCGCGGCGGGAGGGGGCGCGGCCCTCGTCTCGATCGTCGCCAAGTGGGCGCTCGTGGGGCGGCATCACAGCGGGGAGCACCCGCTGTGGTCGTCCTTCGTGTGGCGCAACGAGCTCGCGGACACCTTCGTCGAGGTGCTGGCCGTGCCGTGGCTGGCCGGCGCGGTGCCGGGCACGCCGGTGATGACGGCCTGGCTGCGGGGCCTGGGCGCACGGATCGGCCGGGGCGTGTGGGTGGAGAGCTACTGGCTGCCGGAGACCGATCTGGTGACGCTTCAGGACGCGTCCACCGTGAACCGGGGGTGTGTGCTGCAGACGCACCTCTTCCACGACCGGATCTTGCGGACGGATACTGTGGTCCTCCGGGAGGGCGCGACGCTGGGCCCTGGCGGGATCGTCCTGCCCGGCAGCACGATCGGGGCCCGCACCACGCTGGGTCCCGCGTCGCTCGTCATGGCCGCGGAGTCCGTCCCCGACGACACCCGCTGGCTCGGCAACCCGATCGAGGCATGGCGCTCCTGAGCGCGGGCCACCCGGAGCCGGAGGGCGACGGACCGGCAGGCAGTGGCAGCGGCGCAGCGCAGGGAGAACAGACGGCAGTGGCAGTCCAGCAGGCGGCGGGCGCGGACCCGTACTTCCCGGAGCACGGCGACCCCCGCTACCGGGTGCACCGGTACGAGCTGGCGCTGGACTACCGTCCGGGCCCGAACCGGCTGTCCGGGACGGCCCGCGTCAACGCCATAGCGGGGCGGGCGCCGCTCACCGAGTTCGTGCTGAACCTGGCCGACTACAAGATCGGTCGGGTGCGGGTCGACGGACGGCAGCCCCACTACACGCACCGCGGCGGCAGGCTGCGCGTCCGCCCGGCCAAGCCGGTCCGCGCCGGGGCGCCGTTCACGGTCGAGGTGCACTGGTCGGGCAACCCCGAGCCGGTGAGCAGCCCCTGGGGCGGCCTCGGCTGGGAGGAGCTGGAGGACGGGGCGCTGGTGGCCAGCCAGCCGATCGGGGCCCCCTCGTGGTACCCGTGCAACGACCGGCCCGCCGACAAGGCGTCGTACCAGCTCTCGATCACCACGCCGTCGGCGTACGCGGTGGTGGCGGGCGGGCGCCTGCTGACCCGGACGACGAAGGCGAGCACCACCACCTGGGTGTACGAACAGCCGGCGCCGACGTCCAGCTATCTGGTGGGCCTCGCGATCGGCAAGTACCAGACGGTGCTGCTGGGCGACCCCGGGCCGGGCGGAGTCCCGCAGCACGGGCACATCCCCGCGCAGCTGCTGGGTGACTTCTCGCGGGACTTCGCACGTCAGCCGCAGATGATGGAGGTGTTCCAGGAACTGTTCGGGCCGTACCCGTTCGAGGAGTACGCCGTCGTGGTGACCGAGGAGGAGCTGGACGTGCCCGTCGAGGCACAGGGACTGTCCCTGTTCGGCGCCAACCACGTGGACGGGGCGCGTGGTTCGGAGCGACTGGTGGCGCACGAGCTGGCGCACCAGTGGTTCGGCAACAGCGTGTCCATCGCCGACTGGCGGCACATCTGGCTGAACGAGGGGTTCGCGAAGTACGCGGAGTGGCTGTGGTCGGAACGGTCGGGCGGACGTACGGCGGACCAACTGGCGTCGGCGGCGCACCGGTTGCTGTCGTCGCTGCCACAGGACCTGCGGCTGGCGGACCCGGGGCGCAAGTCGATGTTCGACGACCGGCTGTACGAACGCGGAGGGCTCGTGCTGCACGCGGTGCGCTGTGCGCTGGGCGACATCGCCTTCTTCCGCATGCTGCGCGCCTGGGGGCAGTCGCACCGGGGCGGCACGGTCACGACCGCGGCCTTCACCTCACACGTGGCCCGCTTCGCGCCCGAGCCGGTGGACGAACTGCTCCAGGCGTGGGTGCGGGGAACGGCACTGCCACCGCTGCCGGAGGCCGGGAGGCAGGCGGGTCTAGGCCGTTTCTGACGGATCTCCGCGGCGTCGCGACGCCCGGCACGCTCCCCCGTTCTCGGCTTCGCTCGAACGGGAG
>NZ_JASKMS010000031.1 GCF_030124145.1 Streptomyces sp. 378 | reverse complement strand
GAGGTGCTCCAGCGCCCAGGCGACGACCTCGGCGAGCGGGTCGGCGCCGATCTCCTCGGGTAAAGACCGGTCGAGGTAGCGCTCCTGCCCGCCGCTGCGGCGCGGCGGCACGACGAGCCGCCTGGCCAGGGCCCCGGCCGCCTCGTTGCCGTGGTCCGTGCGCACGATGTGCAGGCACAGGTCGATGCCCGCGGCGGTGCCCGCCGACGTCAGCACGTCGCCGTCGTCGACGAACAGCTCACGCGGGTCCACGTGCACCGACGGATAGCGCTTGGCCAGTGTCGGTGCGTACATCCAGTGTGTCGTCGCGGGGCGGCCGTCCAGCAGGCCGGCCGCCGCGAGGACGAAGGCGCCGGTGCACAGTCCGACGATGCGGGCGCCCTCCTCGTGGGCACGGCGCAGCGCGTCGAGCGCCTCCTCCGGTGGCGGAGAAGTGATCGAACGCCAGGCCGGTACGACGACCGTGCCCGCGCGTGAGATCGCTTCCAGGCCATGTGGTGCGGTGAGTTCGAGTCCTCCGGTGGTCCGTAGCGGACCGTCCTCGCCCCCGCACACCAGCAAGCGGTAGCGCGGTACGCCGGCGTCCTGGCGGTCAACCCCGAACACCGACAGTGGTATGGAACTCTCGAAAATGGGGCCGCCGCTGAACAGCAGCACCGCGACGATCTCCTTGCGGCGTCGCCCGGAAAGCTTCCGGGCCGCGGCTTCCGGCGCGGCAGTGGAGTCGTGGCTCATACTGCTAAGCCCCCCTCGGTGGTCGCGGCTCCTCGGTTGTGTCGCTCCTGCACGTTTCCCCTCGGTCCTGCACGAGTCCCCCGCCGTAGACAGTCAAGATCGAATCTACTGTGTCCCGTTGCGCCGAAGTGGCCGGTTCGGCACTCGGCACATTGTCGACTTGGCAACTTGGCGTGAAGCATTCGATCACGAAGCGTTGCACTCGTGGGGCGTGCAGGGAAGTGCGCCTTGTCGCGGTGGCCAATCCACGTAGGGTGCGCTGACCCCCTGAGGCCCTTTCCGTGCAGGTCGAACGGGGGTTGGGGGGTGGTGGGACCCGCAGATGCACAGGTACGGGAAGTTGGCTGAAAAGCACCGTGCGCGTGCGCGGAAACCGGTCAGCCGACCGGTGTATCTCCTCCGGTGTGCCGTCCGCCGCGGTGCGACCCCGTCCCGGTGCGGTGGCGCCGGCCCCGGTGGGGTGCCCGGTCCTCGGCGGCGAGCCGGGCCGCGCCGCGTTCCGACTGGCGCAGCAGGACCCGGCAGGCGCCCGTGACCGCCGCGAGCCCGAGGGTGGTGCCGGCGGCTCCGGCCGGAGAGGCGCCGTAGGCGAGGAGTACCACCGGGACGAGCAGGCAACTGAAGGCGGCCCAGCGAACCACATCCGTCGCGGTGTCCCGCGGCGGCGGGGTCGCGCGGTCCGCCTCGGCGGCGGGGCGTGGTGCGGACATGCGGGCTCCCTGTGGCGTGACTCACCGGGTTCAACGCGCGGCGGGGGCGTCGGTCACTGGCTGTCCCGATCACCGCAACGGGCAGTTGAATCCCGTGCAAACCGCCTGTACAGCGCAGCAACCATTGCGTTACGGGCGGTGCCTCATGCATGCTCCCTGGAACCCGCACGCACCGTGAGCGGGATCTGGGCTAAGGAGGCGTGCCGCCGTACCCTTGAGGGTATGGGGTTGGGAAGACCATTCCCGGACACAGCTCCGCCGCACACTGTTGTCCCTCCCGTATAAGGATCACAACGCCGAGACAGCCATGGCCGGTCATGAATTCTTCGAACCAGCGGACCGTAAGCGGCCCGTCGCCGATCCCACGGCGGCCGAGCCCCTGGCGGCGGAAGAGCCACGCCATTCCTGCGACCCCGCCTTCAAGCACGGGGTCGTCGTCGGCTTCGACGGCTCCACGTCCAGTGAGCGCGCCCTGGCGTACGCGATCGGCATGGCCCATCGCTCCGGTTCGGGCCTGATCATCGTCCACGTCGCCAACCGGCTGCCGACCACGGTGTGGGCCGGCTGTGAGCCGCCCGTCTTCGTGGACGTGCCGGACCACCGCACCGAGGTGCTCGGCCTGGAGCTGGCCTGTGCGGACTATCTCGCCGAGGTGCCCTGGATCCTCGTGGAGCGCGGCGGTGACATCTGCCACGAACTCGAAGAGGTCGGCCGGGAGTACGAGGCCGACGCGATCGTCGTCGGGTCCACCCACGGCCTCGTGGGCCGCATCTTCGGCTCGGTCGCCGGGCGGCTCGCCAAGCGGGCGCAGCGGCCCGTCATCGTCATCCCCTGAGCTTCAACTCCCTTCGCGCCGCGCGAATCTCCTCGCGCGCAGAGGTGTTTGTGCCCTTGTGAAGGGCATATACGGAACACCGCACAACTGCACATGCACGAAGGGAGCCCGCCGTGGACAAAGACGTCTCCGCGGGAAGTGGAATCACGACCGTGGCCGGTCGACTCGCCCTCGGAATCACCCTGTTGGCCTTCGGGCTGGGGAACACCGCCGTGATCGACGGCGTGTCAGCCGCTGACGCCACCTCAATCGCCCAGTACGTGGGCGGAGTCGCCCTGTTCCTCGCCGGGATGGTGGCCCTGCGCGAGGGCGACGCCGCCGGTGGTACGGCGTTCTCGGTGCTCGGCGCGCTGTGGTTCACCTGGGCCGTGTCCGAGGTCGCAGCCGGCAACGGGGCAGGGCTGTTCCTGCTGTTGTTCGCCCTGGTGGCGCTGTCTCTCACACTGGCCGGCGGGGATCAGCTCGGGCGGGGCGTACACGGACTGTTCTCCGTGTCGCTGCTGCTGCTCGCGGTCGCTGCGTTCGCGGAGAACGACGGGCTCGCCAAGGTCTCGGGCTGGTTCGCCGTCGCCGCCGGGGCGGTGGCCTGGTACGCGGCGACCGCGGCACTGGCGCACTGGCCGACGGCGCTCCCGCGACGCGCTGCCGGCCGGGGAGTGACGGCCACCGGTTAGCCGCGCCGGCCGGGGAGTTGGGCGGCTCCCCGGCGACGGAGACGGACCCTCCGTGATGGGTGACATCACGTGGGGGTCCGTTCTCCTTGTCCGGCCTCTGCGGGGGTGCGGGGTTGCTCGCGCTCACGCGGCGAAGCCGCACATCGATACAGCCCCGCGCCCCTGAAGGGGCGCTACTCCACCGTCACCGACTTCGCCAGGTTGCGGGGCTTGTCGATGTCCCTGCCCAGGGCCAACGCCGTGTGGTAGGCGAGGAGTTGGAGCGGGATGCCCAGCAGGATCGGGTCCAGCTCGTCCTCGTTCTTCGGGACGACGATCGTCTCGTCGGCCTTCTCCTGGTGCTGGTGGGCCACCGCGAGGATTCGGCCGCTGCGGGCCTTGATCTCCTCCATGGCCGCGCGGTTCTTCTCCAGCAGGTCGTCGTCCGGCACGATCGCGACCGTCGGCAGGGCGGGCTCGATCAGGGCGAGCGGGCCGTGCTTGAGCTCGGACGCCGGGTAGGCCTCGGCGTGGATGTAGGAGACCTCCTTGAGCTTCAGCGAGGCCTCGCGGGCCACGGGGTAGCCCCGGACGCGGCCGATGAAGAGCATCGAGCGGGCCTCGGCGAACTGCAGGGCCAGCTTCTTGACGTCGTCCTCGTGCTTCATGATCTCGGCGATCTGCGCGGGCAGCCTGCGCAGGCCCTCGATGATCCGCTTGCCGTCGCGGACCGACAGGTCGCGGGTGCGGCCCAGGTGGAGGGCGAGGAGGGCGAAGGCGACGGTGGTGTTGGTGAAGCACTTGGTGGAGACGACGCAGACCTCGGGGCCGGCGTGCACGTAGATGCCGCCGTCCGCCTCGCGGGCGATCGCCGAGCCGACCACGTTCACCACGCCCAGGACGCGGGCGCCCTTGCGCTTGAGCTCCTGCACGGCGGCCAGCACGTCGTAGGTCTCGCCGGACTGGGAGACCGCGACGTAGAGGGTGTCCGGGTCGACGACCGCGTTGCGGTAGCGGAACTCCGAGGCGGGCTCGGCGTCGGCGGGGATGCGGGCCAGCTCCTCGATCATCTGGGCGCCGATCAGGCCCGCGTGGTACGAGGTGCCGCAGCCGAGGATCTTCACGCGGCGGATCCGCCGGGCCTCGCGGGCGTCCAGATTGAGGCCGCCCAGGTGCACGGTGGAGAAGCGGTCGTCGATGCGGCCGCGCAGCACGCGGTCCACGGCGTCGGCCTGCTCGTGGATCTCCTTGTGCATATAGGTGTCGTGGCCGCCCATGTCGTAGGAGGCGGCCTCCCACTCGACGGTGGTGGGCTCGGCGGTGGTGCGGGTGCCCTCGGTGGTGTACGTGCGGAAGTCGTCGGCCTTCAGGGTCGCCATCTCGCCGTCGTCCAGGGTGACGATCTGGCGGGTGTGGGCGACCAGGGCGGCGATGTCCGAGGCGACGAACATCTCCTTCTCGCCGATGCCGAGCACGACCGGGGAGCCGTTGCGGGCGACGACGATGCGGTCGGGGAAGTCGGCGTGCATGACGGCGATGCCGTACGTGCCCTCGATCAGCCGGAGGGTCTCGCGGACCTTGTCCTCCAGCTTGCTCGCCTGCGAGCGGGCGATGAGGTGGACGAGGACCTCGGTGTCGGTCTCGGAGAGGAACTCGACGCCGTCCGCCTCCAGCTTGCGGCGCAGGTCGGAGGCGTTGTCGATGATGCCGTTGTGGACGACGGCGACCTTGCCCTCGGCGTCCAGGTGCGGGTGGGCGTTCACGTCGGACGGGGCGCCGTGCGTGGCCCAGCGGGTGTGGGCGATGCCGGTCGTGCCCTTGAAGCGGGCCGGGACCTTGGCCTCCAGGTCGCGCACGCGGCCCTTGGCCTTGACCATCTTCAGGCGGCCGCTCGAAGGGGTGGTGACGACGAGGCCCGCGGAGTCGTAGCCGCGGTACTCCAGGCGCTGGAGGCCCTCCAGGAGCAGGGGCGCGACGTCACGCTTCCCGATGTAACCGACGATTCCGCACATGTATACGTATTCCTAGCCGTAGACGATGCGCCGCAGCTGCCGGAGCGAGAGCTCCGGCGGGGCCACCGCGCGGTATGTGAGATCCGCCTCGATCCGCTCGAAGATCGCCGCGTTGACCAGGCCCTGGGCCTGGAGCTCGCGGTGGCGGCGACGGACGTACTCCTCGGTCGTCTCGTCGAAGTAGGCGAGCACGTCCTGGATCACGCGCAGCGCCTCGCCCCGGTTGAGGGGCGTGGACCGCGTCAGGTGATCAACGAGTTCGTCGTGCACTCGCTAGATCCTGGGGTACCGGCGCCGATTTCGCAAGAAATCTGCCCGGTTTCGGGCAGACATCCGTGGTGAGCCTTCAGGGGAGCGTTGAACGCGTGCCATGAGGGCGTGTCCGTGACGCGTCCACGCCACGTCGGTGGTGCGCGGCATCGCCGGGGCCGGCGACCAGGTCGACCACTTCACGGTGGCGCGCCGGGCGAAGCAGCGCCCCCGGCCGCCCGGGGTGTCACATCCGCTTGAGGACCGCCTGCTTGGCCAGGGTGAACTCCTCGTCCGTCAGCACGCCGGTGCGGTGCAGCTCACCGAGCTCGCGCAGGCGGCGCAGCAGGGCGTCGTGGTCGTCCTCGGCGGACGCGACCGGAGGAGGGGGCAGCTCCGGTCGCGGGTCCACCGGGTGGGTGGCGGCGGCCCGGGCCGGGTGCGGAAGCCTGGCCTGGACCGCCGTCGCGACCAGCGCCATCAGCGGGTCCTTCTTGAACCCCCACAACTCCACCGCGTTGGGGTCGTACTTGGGCGGGGTCTTGGTGGGCGCGTGCCGCACGGTGAAACGCAGATGGCCGTTCTCCAGGCCGGCCGCCGGGTGCCACTCCACGGCCGTGATGTCGGCGAGCGCGAGGGTGCGGGCGCCGGCGGCGGCCTTGGCGTCCTCCGTCTTCCAGTTCCACTCCAGGCGTATGCGCTCGCCGTCGAAGCTCGCGGTGCCGTCCCCGGCGGAGACCGAGAGCGGCACGGCGGGGCCGGGCAGCAGGTACGCGTCGACCGGCTCGGCGGGAACCTGGTCGAGGAGCAGGGCGTTGCGGACCTCGTCCGCGACGTACTCGGCGACGCCGTAGCGGTCGGACTCGACGGTCAGCTGGTACGGATCGTGGGGCTCGGTGAGCCGGCCGCCGGTGGCGAGCAGCAGGGGGTCGGCGCCGTGGCGCAGCCGCAGCCTGAGCCGCCCCGCCTTCTTGCCCTGCTCGAAGGAGATACCGGCCAACGCCCCCAGAGGCACGACCAGTTCACCCAGCTCCTTGCGTAACACGCTGACGTTCTTGTCCCGTCCGGGAGTCAGCCGCAACGCGTCCCCGTCGAAGGCCCACGTGCCGTCCCTCTGGATGATTTCCGCCATGGGGTGGATTGTTCCACCCGTCTCACGAGAGAGTGGTCCAGACCTCTTGGAGCGCAACGGCTCGTGAAGGGACACGCTTGTGAGACATGGCCGTAGCAAGCCCCACAGAACGTTTCGCCTTCTCGCTTCCCTGCTGCTGGTCGCGATGGCCGCCTCGGTGACCGGGGCGGCTCCCGCCCCGGAGGCATCGCCCACCCCGCTCGACCGGGTGGTGCCCGCGCCCGCCTCCGTCGCCCCGGGCGGATCCCCTTACCGGATCACCCGCGGTACCCACATCCGCGTCGACGGCTCCCGTGAGACGCGCGGCGTCGGCGCGTACCTCGCGGGGATCCTGCGCCCCTCGACCGGCTACCGCCTCCCCGTCACGTCCCATGGTGCCGGTGGCATCCGCCTGCGGCTCGCCGACGGCCCCTTCGGCGCCGAGGGGTACCGGCTCGACAGCGGCCGGGGCGGCGTCACGATCACCGCCGCCCGGCCCGCCGGCCTCTTCCACGGCGTGCAGACCCTGCGCCAGCTGCTCCCCGCGTCCGTCGAGAAGGACTCCGCCCGGCCCGGCCCCTGGCTCGTCGCGGGCGGCACCATCACGGACACCCCGCGCTACGGCTGGCGCGGCGCCATGCTCGACGTCTCACGCCACTTCTTCACCGTCGACCAGGTCAAGCGCTACATCGACCAGCTCGCCCTCTACAAGATCAACAAGCTGCATCTGCACCTCAGCGACGACCAGGGCTGGCGCATCGCCGTCGACTCCTGGCCCCGCCTGGCGACCTACGGCGGCTCCACACAGGTCGGCGGCGGTCCCGGCGGCTTCTACACCAAGGCCGACTACAAGGAGATCGTGCGGTACGCCGCCTCCCGCCACCTGGAGGTCGTGCCCGAGATCGACATGCCCGGCCACACCAACGCGGCCCTCGCCTCCTACGCCGAACTCAACTGCGACGGGGTGGCGCCCCCGCTCTACACCGGCATCGAGGTCGGCTTCAGCTCGCTGTGCGTCGGCAAGGAGATCACGTACGACTTCGTGGACGACGTGATCCGGGAACTCGCCGCGCTCACCCCGGGCAGGTACCTCCACATCGGGGGCGACGAGGCGCACTCCACCAGCCATGAGGACTACGTGACGTTCATGGACCGGGTGCAGCCGATCGTCGCGAAGTACGGCAAGACGGTCGTCGGCTGGCACCAGCTGACCGGGGCGACCCCGGCGAAGGGGGCTCTCGCCCAGTACTGGGGGCTGGACAGCACCGGTGCCGAGGAGAAGGCGCAGGTGGTGCAGGCCGCGCAGAGCGGGACGGGGCTCATTCTGTCTCCGGCCGACCGGGTCTATCTCGACATGAAGTACACCAAGGACACGCCGCTGGGGCTCTCCTGGGCGGGGTACGTCGAGGTGAAGCGGTCCTACGACTGGGATCCGGGTGCGTATCTGCCGGGGGTGCCCGCGGGTGCCGTACGGGGGGTCGAGGCGCCGCTGTGGACGGAGACCATCGAGGACTCCGGGCACATCGAGCACATGGCGTTCCCGCGGTTGCCGGGCGTCGCCGAGCTGGGGTGGTCGCCGGCCGGCACGCATGACTGGGAGCGGTACAAGGTGCGGCTTGCCGCGCAGGCTGAGCGGTGGAACGCCCTGGGCATCGAGTGGTATCGGTCGCCGCAGGTGCCGTGGGGTTGCGCCGGTCGGTGACTCGTCCGCGGTTGCGTGGGGGCTCGTCGCGCCCACGCGGCCCAGCCGCACATCGACACAGCCCCGCGCCCCTGAAAAGACCGGCACCCCGGAGGACCGTACTCCGGGGTGCCCGTCCGTCTGTGGGTCAGAACCCCGCGATCGGGTTCTTCAGGGTGCCGACCAGCTGGAGGGCGCCCGACGGGTCCGACAGGTCGACCATCTGTTCGTTGTTGCGGAGTTGCAGGCGGTTGAGGCAGGACAGGGCGAACTCGGGGGCGAACATGTCGTACTGCCGGAACCTGTCGGCGAGTTCCGGCTTCGACTCCTGGTACGCACGGGTGACCTCCGCGACCGTGCGCCAGAAGTCGTCCTCCTCCAGGAGGCCCTCCGTGGCGAGGTTCGCCGCGAGGAAGCGGAAGAAGCAGTCGAAGACGTCCGTGAAGATCGACAGGAGCTTCTTGTCCTCCGGGACCTCCACCCGCAGCCGCTCCACCGTCGGCGGCAGCACCGCGTCCGGGTCCATGACCGCGATCTCCTCGGCGATGTCCTTGTAGATCGCGCGCCGCACGACCCCGTCCTTCAGCACCAGGATGACGTTCTCGCCGTGCGGCATGAACACCAGGTCGTAGGCGTAGAAGCTGTGCAGGAGGGGCGTGAAGTAGGCCTGGAGATAGCGGCGCAGCCACTCCTTCGGGGTGAGGCCCGACCGTTCGATGAGCGCGCCCGCGACGGACGACCCCTGGTGGTCGACATGGACCAGGGCCGCCATGGTGGCCAGGGACTCGCCCTCCTGGAGGGAGGGCACCGGGCTCTCCCGCCACAGCGCGGCGAGCATCTTGCGGTACGGCGAGTAGCGGTCCGTCGCCTGCTCGTACTCCAGGTGCCGGTAACCGACCGCCGCGCGCTCCCGGATGATCGACAGACCCGTGGACTTCAGCACCGGGTCGCCCTCGATCAGCTGGGCCAGCCAGTCGTTGATCGCCGGGGTGGCCTCCATGTAGGTCGCCGACAGACCGCGCATGAAGCCCATGTTGATGACCGACAGAGCCGTTTTGACGTAGTGCTTCTGTGGGCTCGTCCGGTTGAAGAAGGTCCGGATGGACTGCTGGGCCAGGTACTCGTCGTCGCCCTCGCCCAGGCACACGAGGTGCTTGCGGGCCACCTCGGCGGCGAAGGTGACGGTCAGCTTGTTCCACCACTGCCACGGGTGGACCGGGATGAACAGGTAGTCGGCCGGGTCCAGATCCTGGTCGCGCAGGACGCCGTGGAAGCGCTCGACCGTCTCCGCGCCCAGCTCCTCACGCAGGAAGGACTCGTACTCGATGCCGACACCGGCCGTGAACGCGGCCCGTGACCTGTGCGCGGCCAGCCACACCAGGCGGACCGGGCTCGCCGTCTCCGGCGCGTACGACAGGTACTCGTGGACGCCGAAGCCCAGCCGCCCGTTGTTGGCGACGAAGCAGGGGTGGCCCTCGGTCATCGAGGTCTCGATGGTCTGGAAGTCGCCGCGCGCCAGCTCGGCCGCCGTGGTCTCCGGCTTGGTGAGCTTGTAGCAGGTGCCGGAGAGGGTGGAGGAGATCTCCTCCAGGTAGACCGGCAGGATCTCCTCGCTCAGTCCCAGGGACTTCTGCAGTTCGATGAAGAAGTCCAGGGCGGCCGGCGGGAGTTCGGTGCCGTCCCGGTGCCGGGTGATGGACTCGGCGTCGACCTGCCAGTGGTCCAGGGCGCGACGGTCCGCGGAGAAGCGGTAGCTCGTCAGGCCGTCGTCGCTGCGGACGACGTACCGCTCCCCGTCCTTCTCGGGGGTGATCAGCCGCTCGTGCGCGAACTCGGCGAGCGCTTTGCGGATCAGGAGGCGGTTGGCCCGCGCCCAGCGGTGGGGGGACAGATGCGCTACGGCGTCGGACAGGGTCATACGGCTACTCCTCGGGCGGCCAGGAACTGCTCACGCGTGCAGAAGCTCAGCAGCGCGCGCTTCTCCGGCTTGTCGATCTCGCGCTCGGCCACGAAGCCGACGGCCTCGTTCAGCGCGTGGACTGCCTTGTTGCTCACGTCGGGCTCCACCACGACCCGGCGGGTGCGCGGGTCGGCGAACAGCTCGTCCATCACGGCGGTGATGACGGCCTTGGTGAAGCCGTGGATCGGCCGGTCGGTCGGCGCGACCAGGAAGTGCATGCCGACATCGCCGGGCTCCGGGTCGTACAGCCCGACCAGCTCGACGTACCGGGGGTCGTACCTCTCCATCAGGAACGCCGGGCGGCCCTCGTGCAGGCCGAGGTACGCGTGGTGGTGCTCGTGTGCCGCGATCCGCAGGTACTCGCGCTCGACGTCCTGGAGTCTCGCGTCCTGCATCATCCAGTAGGCCGCCTTGGGGTGGGTGACCCAGGAGTGCAGCAGCTCGGCGTCCTTCAGGGGGTCGAGGGGGCGGACGGTGAGCGTTCCGATGCCGGTGCTCATACGGCGAACTCCTGGAACGCGATCGTCTTCTCCACCGGGTAGTACTCGCTGCCGAGCAGCTCGCGGATGATGTACGCGTTCCGGTAGGGGCCCATGCCCAGGTCGGGGCTGGTGATGCTGTGCGTGTGGACGCCGGCGTTCTGGAGGAAGATCCCCCGGCCGGTGACGTCGATCGCGTAGTTGCGGGCGACGTCGAAGTTGCCCTGCGAGTCGTAGACCAGGCGGTCCTTGACGGGCGCCAGGAACTCCGGCTCGGCGTACCGGTAGCCGGTGGCCAGGACCAGGCCCTGCGAGTCCAGTTCGAAGTCCTTGCCCTGCTCCTCCTGGCGAAAGCCCAGGGTGTACGTGCCGTTCTCGTGGCAGGCGCTGTTCAGCGAGCAGTTGGTGAGCAGCCGGGTGGGGACCGGGCCACCGAGGTTCTTCTGGTAGAGCAGGTCGAAGATCTCGTTGATGAGGTCGCCGTCGATGCCCTTGAACAGGCCCTTCTGCTCGGCCGTGAGACGGTAGCGGGTCGCCTCGGGCAGCTCGCGGAAGTAGTCGACGTACTCCGGGGACGTCATCTCCAGCGTGAGCTTGGTGTACTCCAGCGGGAAGAAGCGCGGGGAGCGGGTGACCCAGTTCAGCCGATAGCCGTGGACGTCGATCTCGCTGAGCAGGTCGTAGTAGATCTCGGCGGCCGACTGGCCCGAGCCGACCAGCGTGATGGAGTCCTTCTTCTGGAGCTCCGCCTTGCGGCTCAGGTAGCGGGAGTTGTGCAGGAAGTCGCCGCCCAGGCCCTGGCAGGCCTCGGGTATGTAGGGCGGGGTGCCGGTGCCCAGGACCAGGTGACGGGCCCGGTAGGTGTCTCCGGCGGTGGTCCGCACGACGTAGAGCTCGTCCTCGTACGTCACCTCGGTGACCGTCGTGCCGAAGCGGACGTTGCTCAGTTTTCCGGCGGCCCAGCGGCAGTAGTCGTCGTACTCGACGCGCAGCGGGTAGAAGTTCTCGCGGATGTAGAACGAGTAGAGCCGGCCCTTCTCCTTCAGGTAGTTCAGGAAGGAGTACGGGGAGGTCGGGTCGGCGAGGGTCACCAGGTCCGACATGAACGGGGTCTGGAGGTGGGCGCCGTCCAGGAACATGCCCGCGTGCCACTCGAAGTCGGGCTTGGACTCCAGGAAGACGCCGTCGAGTTCGTCGATGGGCTCGGTGAGGCAGGCCAGGCCGAGATTGAAGGGGCCGAGCCCGATGCCCACGAAGTCATGGGCTCCGGTCGGGTTTTCAGGACGCGCGGTCAAGGGACTCTCCCAGGTACTGCTCGGCGTGGCCGGCGATCAGATCGAGGACGGCGGCGATGTCGGAGGCCCGCGTCTCGGGGTTGAGCAGGGTGAACTTCAGGTAGTGGCGGCCGCCGACCTTGGTGCCCGCGACGATGGCGTCACCGGAGGCGAACAGGGCCTTGCGGGCGTAGAGGTTGGCGCGGTCGATCTCCGCGGGGTCGGTGACGGCCGCCGGGATGTGGCGGAAGACCAGGGTGGACAGGCTGGGGCGGACGACGACGTCGAAGCGGGGGTCGGCGGTGAGCAGCCGCCAGCCCTCCTGGGCCAGGTCGCACACCTCGTCGAAGAGCTGCCCGATGCCGTCGGCGCCCATGGTCCGCAGGGTCATCCACAGCTTCAGGGCGTCGAAGCGGCGGGTCGTCTGGAGGGACTTGTCCACCTGGTTGGGGATGCGCTCCTCCACCATGCGGCGCGGGTTGAGGTACTCGGCGTGGTAGGTGGCGTGGCGCAGCGTGGCGGCGTCCCGCACCAGCACGGCCGAGGAACTCACCGGCTGGAAGAAGGACTTGTGGTAATCGACGGTGACGGAGTCGGCTCGCTCGATGCCGCTGATGCGGTCCCGGTGCTTCAGGGAGGCGAGCAGGCCGCAGCCGTAGGCGGCGTCGACGTGCATCCAGGTGCCGAACTGCTCGCACAGTTCGGCGATCTCGGGGAGCGGGTCGATGGAGCCGAAGTCGGTGGTGCCGGCGGTGGCGACGACGGCCATGGGGACGAGGCCGTCCTTCGTACAGCGCTCCAGCTCGCGGGCGAGCGCGACGGTCTGCATGCGCTTGTCGTGGTCGACGGGTATGGAGACCACGGCGTCCTGGCCGAGCCCGAGCAGCTTCGCGGACTTCTTCACGCTGAAGTGGCTGACCTCGGAGGCGAAGACGCGCAGTGTGGCCAGGGTGTCGGTCTTGGCCTCCTCGCGGGCGAGCAGCAGTGCCTGGAGGTTGGACTGGGTGCCGCCCGAGGTGAACACACCGTCGGCGGCCGGGCCGAGGCCGATCCGCCCGGTCGTCCAGTCGATCAGTTTCCGCTCGATGAGCGTGCCGCCGGCCGACTGGTCCCAGGTGTCCAGCGAGGAGTTCACGGCGGACAGGACGGCCTCGCCGAGCACGGCCGGGATGACGACCGGGCAGTTGAGGTGCGCCAGGTAGCGGGGGTGGTGGAAGTAGATCGCGTCCCGGAGGTAGACGTCCTCCAGTTCGTCGAGCACCGCGGTGGTGTCGTGCAGCGGCCGGTCGAGGTCGATCCCGTCGATGCGCGGGGAGAGGGCGTCGACGGTGATGCCGGTGAACGGCCGGTCGGTGGTGGCGAGTTTGGCGGCCACCCGCTCGACTCCGTCGGTCACGGAGCGGCGGTACTGCTCCGCGGTGGTGTCATTGAGCAGGTGCGAGCGCATGTGGGGGTCCTCCGGTGGGGACAGTCCGGTGTGGGACGGGGTGGGTTGGTCTCCGGCGTCCAGAACTTAGGTAAGCCTAACCTAAGTTGATCGAGGTGGGAGCTTGGTGTGCCGTGACCGTGGTCACTCGTGTCACCACGGTCCTGGCCCGGCTGCGGCTACGCCTCGGCCCGCAGCTGCTCCTCGCTCACGCCACGCCGCCAGTAGCCGACGAACGTCACCCTGCGGCGGTCGATGCCGCGCTCGCGCACGAAGTGCCGGCGCAGCTCCTTCACACAGCCGGACTCACCGGCGATCCAGACGTACGGCCGCTCGGCGGGCGGCAACGGGGCGTCCCGGAGGACGTCGAGGGCCATCGGGTGCCCCTCGGCGCTCCGCTCGTCCCGCACGAGCCAGGTGATCTCGGCGTCGGCCTCGGTCACCAGGTCCTGGATGTCACCGGCGTGCGGCACCTCCAGCCAGACCCGGGCGCGGGTGCCGGCCGGCAGTGCCTCGACGATGGCCGAGGCGGCCGGTACGGCGGTCTCGTCGCCCCAGACGACCACGAGGTCGGTGTCCTGCGGCGGCCGGAAGCGGATCGCCCGGTTGTCGGCGACGGCCGGGCCGAGCAGCAGCACCCGGTCCCCGGCGGCGGCCCGGGCGGCCCAGCGGGAGGCCGGGCCGGCCTGGACGGAGGCGTCCGCGCCGATGCCGTGCAGGGCGAAGTCGATGTCGATCTCGTCCGGGTCCCGGCGCAGACCGCGCAGGGTGTACGACCGCATCACGGCCCGTACGTCGTCCGGGAGTTCGCGCCAGCCCTGCCACCATCCGTCCCCGAGTTCGAGCGGCACGACCGGCTCGCTCTGCCCCGGGTGCGGCAGGAACAGCGACAGCGACTGGTCCTGCCCGTCGGAATGGAAGGCGTGCAGATCGGGCCCTGCGAAGGTGACCCGCACCAGAGACGGCCCGAGCCGCCTCGTCCGCACGACCTGGAGGGAGAAGAAACGGAACGGGGCGGCTACGGCGGTGGTCACGTGCGGCTCCTGGAGGTCAGGAAGGGGGAGGGGGTCAGGCGACCTTCTTGGCCGACTCGATGGCCTTGGCGAGGTTCTCCACCAGAGGCGTGCACTTGTCGTACGACAGGATCGGCTCGGGGGAACGGGAGATGACCTGGCCGGCCTTGACCGCGGGCAGCTTCTTCCAGGTGGCCTCGGTGATGTCGGCCGGCTGGATGGTGGAGGCGCGGTCGTCCATCATGATGATGTCCGCCGGGTACTTGTCGACGTTCTCCCAGCTGAGGTTCTCGAACCAGCCGCCGTTGGCCTCCTTGGCCTTCTCCGGCGGCTCGACGAGGTTCACGCCGAGGGCCTTGAAGTACTCCAGGTCGATGGAGAAGTTCGAGCCGGAGACGTAGAAGATGGCGTCCGAGGCGGAACCGGCCAGCACCTTGATCTCGGGGCGGGACTTGGCGGCCTTGCGCAGCCGCTCGGAGGCGGCCTCGAATCGCTTCTTCGCCTCGACGACCTCCGCGGCCTCGAGGTCGGCGCCGAGCGACTCGGCGAGGTCGGCCATGCGCTGCAGGGGCTTCGGCATCTGGCGGTCGAAGACCGAGATCGCGACGCTCGGGGCGAGCTTGGCGATCTTGTCCTTGGAGGTCTCCGGGACGTACCAGAGACTGCCCGCGGCGTCGAAGGTCGTGGTGATGAGCACCTCGGGCCGGAAGGCCGCGTACTGCTCGACGTTGAACTGGTCGAACCTGTTGCCGAAGACGGTCAGCTTGCTGACGTCCATGTCGCCGGCCTGGACGTCGGCCTTGCCGTCCTTGGTCTTGGTCGGCCCGAAGACGCCCTTGACCTCGATGCCGTAGTCGTACAGGGCGGCGGCGACACCGGTGAACGCGACGATGTTCGAGGGGACCTTGTCGAGCTTCACGGTCGTGCCGCGGTCGTCCTTGAAGGACCAGGGGCCGGACGTGGCGGCACCCTTCGCGTCCGAGCCGCCGTCCTTGGAGTCTTCACTGCCACACGCGGTCACGAGGGCGCCGAGCCCGAGAGCACCACCGGCGGCGAGCAGGCCGCGGCGGGAGAAACGGGCGGTTCTGGCGTTCGACATGACTGGGTCTGCTTTCGTACGTACGGAGCCACTGCGGGCACGGCTGAAAGCCGCTTGGCTGGAACGGGACTTAGGTTAGCCTAACCTCGTTTTGTGTCCAGGAGGGCCCGGGGTGTACCCGGGGGTGCCTTCGGGTGTGCCCAGGGGGCGGGAGGGGATTCCCGTGGACGCGGTGATCCGAATCACGAGCGCGCCGAGGCCTCGCTCCGTGTCCTCGTGCTTGACCAGGCCGGGTTGATGCCCGTCGGCTACGGCTTGAGGCGGCCGGTCACGGCCCGAACCAGGTCGGTACGGGCCACTCGCAGGGTGAATTCCTCGCCGCGATCCGGCACGGGCTTGGCGTACCAAGGAAGGCCAGGTTGACATGCTTTACCCGGGCCACATTTGGTCTGCGCTTACAACGTTCATAGCGGGCGGGGGTGGGTCTGCCCGGATGAGCCCAAGGGGTGGGGTGTGGGTACGCGTATGCGTCCGGACTGGGTATGGGCCGCCACGGCTGGTGCCTTTGCCGTGGCTATAGCGGTCTGTCGGTGAGTTCTCCGCAGGCCGCAGCGGCGGCAGGGTGAATCTGATGGCCCCACCGGAATATTCCGGTGGGGCCATCAGCGCGGTTTGACGGCAACGTCAGCGGACGACTGCTGTGTCGGGCGGATCGTCGCGGATGTCGTCGGTCGGGCCGAGGGCGTCGCCCAAGGCATCGATGACCTGGCGTCGCGGACGGTACATCGAACCGTGGAAGCGTCTGGTGTCAGCCCACCAGCCCCATCTCCCGCGCGATCAGCATCCGCTGTACCTCGCTCGTCCCCTCGCCGATCTCCAGGATCTTGGAGTCGCGCCACATGCGGGCGACCGGGTACTCGTTCATGAAGCCGTAGCCGCCGTGGATCTGGGTGGCTTCGCGGGCGTTGTCCACCGCCACCGTCGACGAGTGGAGCTTCGCCAGGGCCGCTTCCTTCTTGAACGGGGCGCCGGTCACCAGGCGGGCCGCCGCGTCGCGCCAGGCGAGGCGGGACGTGTGGGCCTTCATCTCCATGTCCGCGATCTTGAACTGGATGGCCTGGTTCTCGGCGATCGGCCTGCCGAACGCGTGGCGCTCCTTGGCGTACTTGACGGACTCGTCGACGCAGCCCTGCGCCAGGCCCGTCGCCAGGGCGGCGATCGCGATGCGGCCCTCGTCGAGGATGCGCAAGAACTGGGCGTAGCCGCGGCCCTCCTCGCCCAGGAGGTTGGCCGCCGGGACGCGGACGTCCGTGAAGGACAGCTCGCGGGTGTCCGAGGCGTTCCAGCCGACCTTGGAGTAGGGGGCCGCGACCGTGAAGCCGGGGGTGCCCGAGGGGACGATGATCGAGGAGATCTGCGGGCGGCCGTCGGGCTTGCGGCCCGTGACCGCCGTGACCGTCACCAGGCCCGTGATGTCCGTGCCCGAGTTGGTGATGAAGCACTTCGTGCCGTTGATGATCCACTCGTTCGTCGACTCGTCCAGGCGGGCCGTCGTGCGGGTCGCTCCCGCGTCGCTGCCGCCGTCGGGCTCCGTCAGGCCGAACGCGCCGAGGACGTCGCCCGAGCACAGGCGGGGCAGCCACTCCCGCTTCTGGGCCTCGGTGCCGTAGAGGTGGATCGGCATCGCGCCGAGGGAGACACCGGCTTCGAGGGTGATGGCGACCGAGGAGTCGACACGTGCCAGTTCCTCCAGGGCGACGCCGAGGGCCAGGTAGTCGCCGCCCATGCCGCCGTACTCCTCCGGGAACGGCAGGCCGAACAGGCCCATGCGGCCCATCTCCCGGACGATCTCGTACGGGAACTCGTGCCGCTCGTAGAAGTCGCCGATCTTCGGCGCCACCACCTCGTGTGCGAACTCCTCGACCGTGCGGCGGAGTTCCTCCAGCTCGGGGGAGAGACGGTAGTCCATGGTGATCAGTGCTCCTCGGTGTCCTCGTGGGACAGGGCTCGGACGGTACGGGACGGGCTGGGTCGGCCCAGTTGGGCGGCCATCCACGCGCTCGTGGCGACGAGGCGGCCGAGGTCGATGCCGGTGTCGATGCCGAGGCCCCGCAGCATCCACACGAGGTCTTCGGTGGCGAGGTTGCCCGTCGCCGACTTCGCGTACGGGCAACCGCCCAGGCCGCCCGCGGAGGCGTCGACCGTCGTCACGCCGTGCTGGAGCGCGGCGAGGGTGTTGGCGAGGGCCTGGCCGTAGGTGTCGTGGAAGTGGACGCCGAGGGCGGACGGCGGGACTCCCGCCTCGTCCAGGGCCGCGAGGAGCGCGACCACATGGCCCGGGGTCGCCACGCCGATCGTGTCGCCGAGGCTCAGTTCGTCGCAGCCCATGTCCCTCAGGGCCCGGCAGACCGTCACCACCTGGGGGATCGGGACCGGGCCCTCCCACGGGTCACCGAAGCACATGGAGAGATAGCCGCGGACGTGGACCGTCTCCGCCTTGGCCCGGCTCACCACCGGTTCGAACATCGCCAGGGCCTCGTCCACCGTGCGGTTGAGGTTGGCCTTGGCGAAGGACTCCGTGGCGCTCGCGAAGACCGCCACCCGGCGGGCTCCCAGGGCCAGGGCGCGGTCCAGGCCCCGCTCGTTAGGGACGAGGACCGGGAGGGCCACCGGGAGGTCGGCGACCTGAGGGAACAGCTGCTCGGCGTCGGCCAGTTGAGGGACCCACTTGGGATGGACGAAGCTCGTCGCCTCGATCGTCGTCAGGCCCGCGTCGGCCAGGCGGCGGATGAACTCCGCCTTGATCTCGGTGGGGACGGTCGTCTTCTCGTTCTGCAGGCCGTCGCGCGCGCCCACCTCGTGGATGCGCACGCGGGCGGGCAGGTCCCCGGCGGGGACGGCCATCGGGAGTCCCGCAACTGTCATTCCGCCGCCTCCTCGTTCGGTGCGATGACCGCCAGGACCTGGTCCATGGCGACCGTGGTGCCGGGCGCCACGTCCAGCTCGGTGACCTTGCCGGCGTGCGGGGCGGAGATGACGTGCTCCATCTTCATCGCCTCCACCACCAGCAGGCTCTGGCCCGCGCTCACCTCGTCGCCGACGGCGACCTTGACGACGGTCACCGTGCCGGGCATCGGGGCGGTGAGGGAGTCGGCGCCCCCCTGCGCCGCCCGGGTCAGGGACGCGGCGACCGGGTCGTGGTCGCGGACGTGCCAGGCGTCGCCGTCGCGGCCGAGCCAGTCGGCGGCGCGGTGGAAGGTGTGCCGGACGCCGTCCAGCGTGACGGAGACCCGGTCGTCGCTGACCGTGGCCGTGCCGCGCGGGGTGTACTCCACCGGATCCTGCACCCGCAGATGGAACGCCGGTGGCTTGAGGGCGCCGCCCAGGCGCCAGCCGCTCGGCACCGAGAAGGGGTCCGTCCAGCCGCCCGGCTCGGGCTTCAGGGCCTCAAGGCGTACGGCCGCGGCCGCCTCGTACACCTCCTCCGGTACGTCCGCGGTGACCAGGTCCTCCACCTCGCGCTCGACCAGCCCGGTGTCCATGTCACCGGAGACCACCGCCGGGTGGGCCAGCAGGCGGCGCAGGAAACCGGCGTTGGTCTGCACGCCGAGCGTGACCGTCTCCGCCAGGGCCGCGCGGAGCTTGCGCAGGGCGGTGGCGCGGTCGGGACCGTACGCGATGACCTTGGAGAGCATCGGGTCGTAGAGGCTGCCGACCTCCGTGCCCTCGGTGAGGCCCGAGTCGGTGCGGATGCCGTCGCCCTGGGGCTCGCGCAGCCGCAGCACCGTGCCGCCGGAGGGGAGGAAGCCGCGGGCCGGGTCCTCGGCGCAGATCCGGGCCTCCACCGCGTGGCCCGTCAGCCGTACATCCTCCTGGGTGAAGCCCAGGGGCTCCCCGGCCGCGACCCGCAGCTGCCACTCGACCAGGTCCAGGCCGGTGATCAGCTCCGTGACCGGGTGCTCCACCTGGAGGCGGGTGTTCATCTCCATGAAGTAGTACGACGACGGGTCGGTGCCCGGGACGATGAACTCCACCGTGCCCGCGCCCCGGTAGCCGCAGGAGCGGGCCGCCTGGACCGCCGCCTCGCCCATCGCGGAGCGCGTCTCCTCGGTCAGGAGGACGCTCGGCGCCTCCTCGATGATCTTCTGGTGGCGACGCTGGAGGGAGCACTCGCGCTCGCCCAGGTGCACCACGTTGCCGTGGCCGTCGGCCAGGACCTGGATCTCGATGTGGCGGGGGCGGTCGATCCAGCGCTCCACCAGCAGGGTGTCGTCGCCGAAGGAGGCGCGGGCCTCGCGGCGCGCCGAGGCGATCTCTTCCTCCAGGCGGGTCAGGTCCCGCACCAGGCGCATGCCCTTGCCGCCGCCGCCCGCGCTGGGCTTGAGCAGCACCGGGGCGCCCAGGGCACGGGCCGCCTCGGCCAGCTCCGGGTCCCGGCCGCCGGGCACCACCGGCACCCCGGCCTCCTGGACCGTCTCCTTGGCGCGGATCTTGTCGCCCATCAGGGCGATCGCGTCCGCCGGAGGGCCGATGAAGACCAGGCCGGCCTCGGCGCAGGCGCGCGCGAAGGCGGCGTTCTCCGCGAGGAAGCCGTAGCCCGGGTGGACGGCCTGCGCGCCCGTGCGGGCCGCGGCCTCCAGGAGGCGCTCCACCGACAGGTAGCTCATCGACGCGGGGGCCGGGCCGATCCGCACCGCCGTGTCCGCCTCGCGGACGTGCCGGGCGTCGGCGTCCGCGTCGGAGAAGACGGCCACCGAGCGCACGCCCATCGACCGCAGCGTACGGATCACCCGTACGGCGATCTCGCCCCGGTTGGCCACCAGCACTGTCTCGAACATCGTCGTCCGTCCCCTCACATCCGGAAGACGCCGAACTGGGGGTCACCCAGGGGCGCGTTGGCGCAGGCGGTCAGGGCCAGGCCCAGGACCTGACGGGTGTCCAGCGGGTCGATGACACCGTCGTCCCAGAGGCGGGCCGTCGCGTAGTAGGCGTTGCCCTGGCGCTCGTACTGGGCGCGGATCGGGGCCTTGAAGGCGTCCTCGTCCTCGGCGGGCCAGGTCTCGCCGCGCCCCTCCAGCTGGTCCCGCTTGACGGTGGCGAGGACCGAGGCGGCCTGTTCACCGCCCATGACCGAGATCTTGGCGTTCGGCCACATCCACAGGAAGCGGGGGGAGTACGCCCTGCCGCACATGGAGTAGTTGCCCGCGCCGTACGAGCCGCCCACCACGACCGTGAGCTTCGGTACGCGCGTGCAGGCCACGGCCGTGACCATCTTGGCGCCGTGCTTGGCGATGCCGCCCGCCTCGTAGTCCTTGCCGACCATGAACCCGGAGATGTTCTGCAGGAACACCAGCGGGATGCCGCGCTGGTCGCACAGCTCGATGAAGTGGGCGCCCTTCTGGGCGGACTCGGCGAACAGGATGCCGTTGTTGGCGACGATGCCCACCGGGTGGCCGTGGATCCGGGCGAAGCCCGTGACCAGGGTCTGGCCGAACTCGGACTTGAACTCGGCGAAGCGGGAGCCGTCGACCACCCGGGCGATGATCTCGCGCACGTCGTAGGGGGTGCGGGAGTCGACCGGGACCGCGCCGTAGAGGCCGTGCGGGTCGACCTTGGGTTCCGTCGCCTCCGTGGCCTCCCAGGGGAGCGGCCCCCGGGCGGGGAGGGTGGAGACGATGGTGCGGACGATGCGCAGGGCGTGCGCGTCGTTCTCCGCGAGGTGGTCGGTGACGCCCGAGACGCGGGAGTGGACCTCGCCGCCGCCGAGCTCCTCGGCCGTGACCACCTCGCCCGTGGCCGCCTTCACCAGGGGCGGGCCGCCCAGGAAGATCGTGCCCTGGTTGCGGACGATCACCGCTTCGTCGCTCATCGCCGGGACGTACGCCCCGCCGGCCGTGCAGGAGCCCAGGACGGCGGCGATCTGGGGGATGCCGGCGCCGGACATGCGGGCCTGGTTGTAGAAGATGCGGCCGAAGTGGTCGCGGTCCGGGAAGACCTCGTCCTGCATGGGGAGGAAGGCGCCTCCGGAGTCCACCAGGTAGACACAGGGGAGGCGGTTGTCGAGGGCGACCTCCTGGGCGCGGAGGTGCTTCTTGACCGTCATCGGGTAGTATGTGCCGCCCTTGACCGTGGCGTCGTTGGCGATGACCACCGTGTCGCGGCCGCTGACCCGGCCGATGCCGGCGATGACTCCGGCCGCCGGGGCCTGGCCCTCGTACATCCCGTCGGCCGCGAGCGGGGCCAGCTCCAGGAAGGGCGAGCCCGGGTCGAGGAGGGTGTCCACGCGGTCGCGGGGGAGCAGCTTGCCGCGGGCCGTATGGCGGGCGCGGGCCTTCTCGCCGCCGCCCTGTGCGGCCGCGGCGAGCTTGCCGCGCAGCTCCTCGACGAGGGCGTGGTGGGCCTCCTCGTTGGCCCGAAAGGCCTCCGACGCGGGGTCTGCCGCGCTCGTGAGCTCCGGTGCCTCGTGCATCCTGCGGGTCCCCTCACCTTGTTAATGAGCGTTAACGCATTTCCTTCAGGTTAACGACCGCTAACCTTCCTGTCTAGAATTGTTTTCATGGCCACCAGAACCGACGCCCCCACCCGCCGTGAGCAGATCCTCAAGGAGGCCGCGCGGCTGTTCGCCGAGCGGGGCTTCCACGGGGTCGGAGTCGACGAGATAGGCGCCGCGGTCGGGATCAGCGGGCCCGGGCTGTACCGGCACTTCGCGGGCAAGGACGCGATGCTCGCGGAGCTGCTGGTGGGGATCAGCGGGCAGTTGCTGACCGGGGCGAAGCGGCGGCTGGCGGAGGCGGACGGGGGTGGGGCGGAGCAGGTGCTCGACTCGCTGATCGAGGGGCATATCGACTTCGCGCTCGACGACCGGCCCCTGATCACCCTGCACGACCGGGAGCTGGACCGCCTCCGGGACACCGACCGGAAGATGGTGCGCCAGCTCCAGCGGCAGTACGTGGAGCTGTGGGTCGGGGTGGTGCGGGCGGTGTACCCGGGGCTCGGGGAGCCCGCGGCCCGGTCGGCCGTGCACTCGGTGTTCGGACTGCTGAACTCGACGCCGCACCTGGGCAGGGCGGGATCGTTGCCCGGGCGGGGGGCCATGGCGGAGCTGCTGCACCGGATGGCCCGGGGGGCGTTCGCGGCGGCGGAGGGCTGACGTGCGCGTCCCCGGCACCCTGCCGGGGTGACCGGCGTGACGAGCGTTACCCCGCGCACTCCGCCCCCACCCTGGACGCGTCTCGATACTCGCCGGTATCTTTGACTGAGCAAGCGCTTAGACATGCGAAGTCGTGGAGGTGGCGGCGTGCGCCGTACGGTGTTCAACGAGGATCACGAGGCGTTCCGGGAGACCCTTCGCGCCTTCATCGAGGCCGAGGTCGTACCGGTGTACGACGAGTGGTTCGCCGCCGGCCAGGCGCCGCGCGACTTCTACTACAAGCTCGGCGAGCTGGGCATCTTCGGCATCAACGTGCCCGAGGAGTTCGGCGGCGCGGGCCTGGACAGCCACAAGTTCGAGGCCGTCCTCTATGAGGAGACCGCTCGCGCCGGCGTCCAGTTCGGCGGCTCCGGCGTGCACGTGCTGCTCGCCCTGCCGTACATCAAGATGCTCGCCACCGACGAGCAGAAGAAGCGCTACCTGCCGAAGTTCGTCTCCGGCGAGGAGATGTGGGCCATCGCGATGACGGAGCCGGGCACCGGTTCCGACCTCGCGGGCATGAAGTCCACCGCCAAGCTGAGCGAGGACGGCACCCACTACGTCCTCAACGGCGCCAAGACCTTCATCACCGGCGGCGTGCACGCCGACCGTGTGATCGTCTGCGCCCGCACCTCCGCCCCGACCGCCGAGGACCGCCGCCACGGCATCTCCCTCTTCGCCGTGGACACCAAGTCCGAGGGCTACTCCGTCGGCCGCAAGCTCGACAAGCTCGGCCTGAAGACCTCCGACACCGCCGAGCTGGCGTTCGTCGACGTCAAGGTGCCCGTCGAGGACCTCCTCGGCGAGGAGAACAAGGGCTTCCACTACCTCGGCCACAACCTGGCCTCCGAGCGCTGGGGCATCGCCTTCGGTGCCTACGCCCAGGCCAAGGCCGCCGTCCGGTTCGCCAAGCAGTACGTGCAGGAGCGCACCGTCTTCGGCAAGCCCGTCGCGCACTTCCAGAACACCAAGTTCGAGCTGGCCGCCTGCCAGGCCGAGGTGGACGCCGCCGAGGCCGTCGCCGACCGCGCGACCGAGGCCCTGGACGCCGGTGAGCTCACCCCCGCCGAGGCCGCCTCCGCGAAGCTGTTCTGCACCGAGGTCGCCCACCGCGTCATCGACCGCTGCCTCCAGCTGCACGGCGGCTACGGTTACATGAACGAGTACCCGATCGCCCGCCTGTACGCGGACAACCGCGTGAACCGCATCTACGGCGGCACCAGCGAGATCATGAAGACGATCATCGCCAAGGACATGGGCCTGTAAGGCCCCCGACACCGGCACGCGATCACTGGCCGGTACAACGCATCCATGACCCAGGCACTACAGGACCTCCTCGATCTGCTCGACCTGGAGCAGATCGAGGAGGACATCTTCCGCGGCCGGTCCCGGTCCGCCGTCGTCCCCCGGGTCTTCGGCGGACAGGTCGCGGCCCAGGCGCTCGTCGCCGCGGGACGCACGGTCCCCGAGGACCGGCCCGCCCACTCGCTGCACGCGTACTTCCTGCGCCCCGGCGACCCCGGCGCGCCCATCGTCTACACCGTCGACCGGATCCGCGACGGCCGCTCCTTCACCACCCGCCGGGTGGTCGCCGTCCAGCACGGCAAGCCGATCTTCCATCTCTCGGCGTCCTTCCAGACGTACGAGGACGGGCTGGATCACCAGGAGCCGATGCCCGACGCCCCCGATCCCGTGACGCTCCCGACCGGTGCCGAGCGGCTGCGCGGGTACGGGCACCTCGACCCCGTCGTGGTGGAGAAGTTCCTCGAGGCCCGCGCCGCCGTCGATCTGCGGTACGTCGACGAGCCGCCCTACGGGAAGTTCGGCGAGCCGCGCGAGCCGCACTCCCAGGTGTGGTTCCGCACCAACGGCAAGCTCGACAGCGATGTCGACGACCCGCTGCTGCACGTCGTCCTCGCCACCTACGTCTCCGACATGACGCTGCTCGACTCCGTCCTGCTCGCGCACGGGCGCGGCGGCTGGGCCGTCGGGGACGTCGTCGGGGCCTCGCTCGACCACGCGATGTGGTTCCACCGGCCGTTCCGCGCCGACGAGTGGCTGCTGTACGACCAGGAGTCCCCGTCCGCGTACGGCGGCCGGGGACTGGGGCAGGCGAGGATCTACACGCAGGACGGGCGGCTCGCCGTCACCGTGATCCAGGAGGGCGTGGTCCGCGTCCCGCGCGGGCGGGGTCCTAACTGAGGCCCGCCTCCGCCAGCAGGTACGCGGTCATCGGGTCGTAGTGGCGGGGGCTGACCACGTGGTCGTCCAGGGGCACCGCCACCTGCACGGTGCCCTCCGCCTCCGCGAGGAACAGGGCCGGGTCGTTGCAGTCGGCGTAGCCCACGGAGTCCACGCCGTGCTGTCCCGCGTAGCCCGCCCAGCCGTGGTCGGCGACGACCAGGTCGGGCAGCGGGCGGCCCTCGCGCTCCAGGCCCTTCAGGATCGCCTTCATCGGCTCGCCCGAGTGGGTGTGCCACAGGGTGGCGCCGTGCTCCAGCACCGCCACGTCGGCGAACTGCATGACGTAGCCCTCCTCGGTCGTCAGCCCGTCCGGGATGACGACGATCTCGCAGCCGGCCGCGCGCAGGGCGGACGCGGTCGCGCGGTGGACGTCGAGGAGGCCGCCGGGGTGGCCGGTGGCGAAGAGGACGCGCTGCTGACCGTCCGCCGCCTTGCGCAGCCGCCCGGCCATCCGCTCCAGACCGGCCACGGTCAGCTCCGGGTCGATGGTGTCCTGGCCGTAGCGGTGTTCGGGGTCGTCGTTCACGCCGACGCGTTCCGCCATCACCGCCAGGACGTCCTGCTCGTCGCTCCAGCGGTCGCCGAGTTCCAGCCCGAGCCAGTAGTGACGGTCGCCGTTCGCCAGCTTGCGGTAGTGGGAGAGGTTGTTCTCGCGCGGGGTGGCGACGTCGCCCGCGATGCGCGTCCTGACGAGGTGTTCGACGAGTTCGGCGCGGCTGGGTGTCCCGGATATCGGCATGGCATCCATTGTGAGGCAGCGGCCTGCGGGCGTCCCTGGCGTATCGAACGCTGGGACGTGCGTCACGTACTCAGCGGGACCCCGCTCACGTACTCGGATCCGCCGCAGCGCGAACCCCGCACGAGCCCCCGTCCTCCAAGCCAGGTGGATGTCCGGATCCGGAACGTCGGTCCCGGCGTGATGGACGTTTCCTCCATGCCTTCGCGCTGCGGTGTACGAAATGTACATGTCGCAGTCAGGGCCGGGTGTCTAGTGTCGACCGGACCGGTCGCCCCGGATTCCGGCCGGATGCGCTGTGACTGAATGTCGTCGCTCGGGGGTCACGGCGCCGTCTCCTCGAGGGCGAGGCCGACCGGCGTGACCGTCCTCGCCGCCCGGCGCGAAGGCGTCGCCGGGCAGGCATCCGAACCCGTGTCCAGCCGGTCCCGGCTCCCCCGGTAAAGTCGTACGACAAGCAGTACATACGCGATGAAGCGTAGGAAAGAAGGCATTCCTCCATGAGCAGCAACGAGACTCCGCGCGGACCCGTCGACTCCTCCCGCGTCCCGCGGTACGCCGGTCCCGCGACCTTCGCCCGGCTGCCCCGGCTGGACGAGGTCGGCCGGGCCGATGTCGCGGTGGTGGGCGTGCCGTTCGACTCGGGTGTCTCGTACCGGCCGGGCGCCCGCTTCGGCGGCAACGCGATCCGTGAGGCGTCCCGGCTGCTGCGCCCGTACAACCCGGCGCAGGACGCCTCGCCGTTCGCCCTCGCCCAGGTCGCGGACGGCGGCGACATCGCCGTCAACCCGTTCGACATCAACGAGGCCGTCGAGACGGTCGAGGCCGCCGCGGACGACCTGCTCGGCACCGGCGCCCGCCTGATGACCCTCGGCGGCGACCACACCATCGCCCTGCCCCTGCTGCGCTCGGTCGCGAAGAAGCACGGCCCCGTCGCCCTGCTGCACTTCGACGCCCACCTCGACACCTGGGACACCTACTTCGGCGCCGAGTACACGCACGGCACCCCGTTCCGCCGCGCGGTCGAGGAGGGCATCCTCGACACCTCCGCCCTGTCCCACGTCGGCACCCGCGGCCCGCTCTACGGCAAGCAGGACCTGACCGACGACGAGAAGATGGGCTTCGGCATCGTCACCTCCGCCGACGTCTACCGGCGCGGCGCCGACGAGGTCGCCGACCAGCTCCGCCAGCGCATCGGCGACCGGCCGCTGTACATCTCCATCGACATCGACTGCCTCGACCCGGCCCACGCCCCAGGCACCGGCACCCCCGAGGCGGGCGGCATGACCTCGCGCGAACTGCTGGAGATCCTGCGCGGCCTGGCATCCTGCAACCTGGTGTCGGCCGACGTCGTCGAGGTGGCCCCCGCGTACGACCACGCGGAGATCACGTCGGTGGCGGCCTCGCACACCGCGTACGAACTGACCACGATCATGTCGCGCCAGATCGCCGCGGCCCGGAAGGACTCGGAAGCCAAGTGACTCACGACCACGACCTGGTGCTCCGCCCCACGCCCGCCCAGACGGAGGCCGCGCTGAACCCTCCTCCGGGCCGCACCGGCGGAGACCTGGTCGTGGAGACGCTGGCCGGGCTGGGTGCGACGACCGTCTTCGGTCTGCCCGGCCAGCACGCCCTCGGCGTGTTCGACGCGCTGCGCCGCTCCGACCTGCGCTACATCGGCCTGCGGGTGGAGAACAACGCCGGGTTCGCCGCGGACGCCTACGGCCGGATCACCGGCGAGGCCGCGCCGCTGCTGCTGTCGACGGGCCCGGGCGCCCTGACCTCGCTCCCCGCGCTCCAGGAGGCCGCGGCGGCCTCCGCGCCCGTGCTGGCGATCAGCAGCCAGGTCCCGACGGCGGGCCTGGGCGGCGGCCGGCACGGCTACCTCCACGAACTCCCGGACCAGGCCGCCTCGTTCCGGGGCGTGGTCAAGTCCGTCCACACGGTCCGCGCCCAGTCCCAGATCCCCTCCGCGATCGAGGCGGCCTGGACGTCGGCGCTGTCGGCCCCGCACGGCCCGGTGTGGGTGGAGATCCCGCAGGACGTCCTGCTCGCCGAGACGGCGATCCCGGTGGTGACGGGCGGTGACGCGTTCCCCGAGGAGCTGCCGCCGCGCCCCGAACTGACCGCCCTGGCCGCCGACCTGCTGTCCAAGGCCGCCCGTCCGGCGATCATCGCGGGCGGGGGAGTGGTCCGGGCGGACGCCTCCGGCAAACTGAGGCAGCTGGCGGAGCTGCTCCGGGCGCCCGTCGTCACCACCCCCGGCGGCAAGGGCGCCTTTCCCTGGACCCACCCGCTGTCGCTCCAGTCCTGGATCGAGGACCGGCACACCACCGACTTCCTGGAGGACGCCGACGTCCTCCTGGTCGTCGGCTCGGGCCTCGGTGAACTCTCCTCGAACTACCACACGTTCAAGCCGCGCGGCCGGGTCGTCCAGATCGAGGCCGACCTCGGCAAGCTGGAGTCCAACCACCCGGCGCTGGGCATCCACGCGGACGCGCGGCCGGCGTTGCAGGCGCTGCTGGAGACGGTGCGGGCCCGCGAGGACACGACGGCGGCGGACCGGGTCAGGGAGCTGCTCGCGAAGGTCGCCGAGCGCATCGCCGCCCAGGAACTCACCCTGGAACAGGACGTCCTGGCGTCCGTCCGCAAGGCGCTCCCGGCCGACTCCCCGTCCTTCTGGGACATGACGATCCTCGCCTACTGGGCCTGGTCGGCGTTCGACGCCAAGGGCCCCAACCACATGCACTCCGCGCAGGGCGCGGGCGGCCTCGGCTACGCCTTCCCGGCGGCGCTCGGCGCGGCGGTGGCCGACCCGACCCGTCCGGTCCTCGCCGTCTCCGGCGACGGCGGGGCCCTGTACTCCATCGCCGAACTGGCCACGGCCCGCCAGTACGACCTGAACGTCACCTGGCTGATCGTCGACGACGGCGGCTACGGCATCCTGCGCGCGTACATGAACGACGCGTTCGGCGAGGCGACCGCGACGGAACTGACCCGGCCCGACTACGTGGCCCTGGCGGAGTCGTTCGGCGTCCCCGGGGTGCGCACGACCCCGGAGAGCCTGGAGAAGGACCTGGCCGCCGCGCTCGCCGCGCCGGGCCCACGTGTGGTCGTCCTCCCGGCGATGCTGCGGATGTTCGCGCCGACCCACCTGGGCTCGGACTGATCACCCGAACGGCCGGGCGCGACGATGTCCGGTACACCGGGCTGGACTCTTTTCACATGGGGGAGTCCAGCCGCGGTGAGGCCTACCAGATCGACTCGACCCACTCCGGGTGGTCGATGAACGGGTTGCGGTTGTGCTGGTAGGAGTCGTAGATGACGTCGTTGCGGTTCTCCTCGAACGCGCTCGGCGGGTCCTGCTGGTGCCACTGCTTCAGGACCGAGAGGCGGCCGTGGTACGGGTTGCTGCCGTTGGTGACGGAGTCGTTGGGCTCCAGGTCGGGCCAGCCGTCGGTGCCCTCGTAGCGGACGGCCATGTAGAGGATCATGCGGGCCACGTCGCCCTTGACCGCGTCGCGCGGCTCGAAGGAGTTGGAGTCGGTCAGGCTGCCGCCGCCGTTGGTGAACGAGCCGCCGCCGTCGTCGAAGTCCTTGTTGCCTCGGATGGAGTTGACCCGGACGTCCTCGGGGCGCAGGTGGTGCAGGTCGGTGCCGGGACCGGTGGAGGTGCCGAAGTCGCCGTGGGACTTGGCCCACACGTGCTCGCGGTTCCAGTCGCCCACGTCGCCGCCGTTGAGGGACTTGCTGCGGGAGATGCCCGAGTACAGCAGGATCACGTTGTTGCTGTTGTTCGGGTCCTGGTCGGTGACCTTGAGGGCGTTCCAGACCGCGGAGTACGAGATCTTCGTCTGGCTGCTGATGATGGTGTGCAGGGAGGACTTGAGACCGGTGCCCGTCTTGCCGACCGCGTTCTTGTAGTACGTCGTGTCGTACGCGGTCGTCGTGGCCGCGGCCGGGGGAGCGGTCAGAGTGGACGCGGTGAGGCCGGCCAGGGCGGCGGCGGTGGCCAGCGCCACCGGCTTCCATCGGCGTATCCGTCTTGTCGCCAGCATGTGGGGTCCCCTCTACGCGGGTTGATCGGAGGCGATAACCGGGAGAGTGACATGGACATGCGACCGTGTAAATGAATCCGACGTGGCGATCAGGTGACGGAAACCGGCAGTTCGGTGGTGTTCTACGCGAGTTGACACGACCTGGACGTCCCCGGGCTGATCGTCGACGACGGTGGCGACGGCATCCTGCGCGAGTGCGCGGGTTCTCCGGGGTCAGGACGACCCCGGAGAACCGGGAACGGGACCTCGCGAAGGCCCTCCGGACGCGCGGGCCTTCGGTGGTCCTGCTCCCGGCCGTGGTGCGCGTGTTCGCGCCGAGGCACCTGGGTTGAGCGAGGGCCCTGCTGACTACAGGCCGTCGCGGACCATCGCGGCGACGATGTGGACGTGCCGGTCGGCTGCCGTGCCCGACCACTCGTTGTCGTGGTTCAGGCCGTAGGGCCAGAAGTGGCCGCCCCCGGTGGAGATCTTGGCGCCCGAGCCGTCGTACTGCCTGACGAGGGCGGTGGCCTGCCCGCCGGTCCAGGTGCCGCTGCCGCCGAGGCGGGACCAGCCCGAGCTGGTGCCCACGCCGATGGTGTGGGCGATCTCGTGCAGGGCCGTCCGCTCGTTCATGTAACTGCGGTTGCTGCCGAAGCGGATGGTGCCGTTGATGTTGCCGTCGGCGGTGGGGACGCCCGGCTCGTAGCGGACGGTAAGGGTCTTGCCCAGGTCGCTGAGGTTGTTGTAGCGGGCCACCGCCGCGTTCATGGCCCTGGTGATGAGGTCGTAGGCAGCGCGCTGGTCCGCGGTGGGGCTGCTCGCGCGGACGAGGGACCAGGTGATGGTGGCGGCCGCCGCGCGTTCCCGGGCCGGGGCGGGCGGGGCCGGGGCGGTGGCGGCCTGGGCGGCGACGCCGGGACCGGCCAGCAGCGCGGCGGTCAGGGCGGCTAGGAGTGCCTTGCGTGGGCTCATGTGCGGATCCTCCAGTGGGGGTGGCCGTCACGAAGGTTTCGAAGCTTCGCACGGCGTTCGGGATCTCGGACAAACGGCGCCGCCGTCCCTGCAAAGCCTGTGTGTGACACGGCAGTTGGCGCGCTGTCGACCGCAAGTATCCCGGTGGGGAAGACCGCGTCAAGAGTTCCGGCAGAGGTCAGTGGAACCAGAAGAGCAGCGTGTCGGGGTTGGTCCCGAGCCTGCGTGCGCTGTCCCACTGCTCCGCCTCGAACCGCATGGCGTCGGCGAACCGGCGGGCCGCGCCCCGGAATTCGGGGTCGAGGCGGTCGAGTACGCGCGTGTAGGCGTCGGCGAGGGCGGCGGCCCGCCGGGTCGGCAGCGTGCCGATCGCGGGCACCGCGTCGCCGGGGTGGGGCAGCCGCAGCGGCGGGCCGCTGAACAGGAACGTGCCGGGGAGTAGATCAGCCGGTACGCCGTGCCGGGCCAGTTCGTCGTCCATGGCGTGGAACCAGGACGGGCGGCGCCAGGCGCCGAGATCGGTCGGGTCGGAGAAGTGCGCCGCGACGGTCAGGTAGAAGGCGTAGCTGTACGACGGGCAGAGGTCGGTGCTCGGGGTGCCGTCGGCCACCTCGTCCAGGGCCTGGCTGATGGAGACGGCGAGGTCGATGCCCTGCTCCCGGAAGCGGGCGTCGGTGCGTGCGCACTCCGTGCGTACCCGGGTCAGTGTGCGATCCTGTCGCTCGGTCCGCTCCACCGCGGTGAGCAGCCGCACCACCGTTCTCATGTCTCCGGTGCTCATCTCCAGGCAATGGCCCACGGTCGCGTTTCCCTTCACCCGTTCGCCGGACACCGGTGTCCATGATCGGGGACAGGGGAACGGTCCCGGACCAGGGCGTCGGGGGCCGTTCGTTTGTGCGGGGTTATGGCGGATCAGCTGACGTCGGCCGGGTCGAGACGGTAGACGGCCGGTGGCAGATGTCACCCGAGCAGGGTGGGCGGACCCGAGGGGAGACGGCTGTGCCGGAGCCGGCCGCCGCCTGTGAAACCGGGCAGCCCTCGATAACGCCTCGTACAACCCTCCGCCGTGCAACCATGCGCCCATGTCCGGGGGTCAAAGGTGCATGACTTCTGGGATATCCCGCCGCGCGAGAGTGCGGGCGGCGGCCGTGGGTACGGGCGTACTCGTGCCGCTCGTCGCCGCCGCCACGCCCGCCGCCGCTGCCGCACCGGCCGTGACGGTGCTGACCCACGGCAACAGCACGATGAACTACGGCATCGCCACCATCCAGGCCGTGGCCAAGGTCATGCACAGGGACCTGGCGGCGAGTTGACGGTTCCCGGCCCCGAAGCCGGGGACCTCCTGAAGAAGGCGGGGAGGGCACGAAGCGCGCGGGGAAGGATGTACACCCCGCCGCCCACCCGGCGTCACCGGACCGTCCTACGGTGACGGCCATGCCCCTGAGAACCCACCTCGCCCTCCTCACGGCGGGCCTGGCGGCGGCCACGTGCCTGACCGCCGCCGGCCCCGCCCAGGCGCGGACGTCCCACGCCTGCTCCCCGTCCGTCTCCCTCGACCGCTTCTCCGACGCGCTCGACAAGACGACCTACGAGGACACCTTCGTCGGCAACCTCTCCGCGCTGGCCGTGGACCGGGACGGTTCCCTGGCCGCCCTCTCGGACCGCTCGGCGCTCTTCCGTCTCGACGCGAGGACCCTGACGCCCCGGTCGGTGCTCCCCCTCGCCGAGGAGACCGGAGCGGCCCTGGACTCCGAAGGCCTGGTCGTGGACCGGGACGGTACCTACCTCGTCACCTCCGAGACCGAGCCGTCGATCCGCCGCTACTCCCGCGACGGCCGCCTCCTCGACCGCCTCCCCGTCCCGGACGACCTGCGCGTGAGCCCTGCGGGCCGCGGCCGGCCCAACGGCACCTTCGAGGGCCTCACCCTGCTCCCCGGCGGGCGCACCCTGGTCGCGTCCATGGAGTACGCCCTCTCCGGCGATCCCGCCGACACCGTCCGCTTCCAGACCTGGACCCGCCACGGGGCGCGCTTCCGACTCGCCGACCGGTACACCTACCGCACCGACCCCGGGCTCGGCGTCCCCGAGATCCAGGCCACGCCCGACGGCCGCCTCCTGGTTCTGGAACGCGGCTTCACGGCCGGTGTGGGCAACACGGTCCGCCTCTACCTGGCCGAGCCGCGCCACGCGATGAGGAAGACGTTGCTCACCGACCTCGTCACCTGCCCGCCGCTGGGAGCGACGGCCGAGCAGCCCCAGCCGAATCCCCTCCTGGACAACATCGAGGGCATGACGATCACGGGCCGCACGAGGAACACCTGGAAGGTCCTTCTCGTCAGCGACGACAACCAGAACGCCGCCCAGACGACCCGCTTCTACTTCTTGCGTGTGCGGCCGGGCACCGCCTCCGGACCCGGCGCCGGGCGCTGACAGGGCACTGACCGGGCACCGACCGGGCGATGGCCGGAACGGCAGGGTGTCGAGGCCGCCCGCCGCCCGGCCGAAGCCGATGACCTAGCCCCGATACCGGGCCACCGCCTCCTCGATCCCCGCCGCGTCCGCGTCCGCATCCTCCGACCACCAACCAGGGCCGCAGACGAATCGGGCTCCACCCCGCTGTCCCCCCACCCGAACGCGAATCGAAAACGCTACGGCGGGATGAAAGCGGCTTCCGATCGCGTTGATGCCTTCCGGCAGCTCAGGACGACGGGAAGGTACCGGTGTGACACCGCGACGGGGATGGGCACGACGGCTGTGGGCGTACGCATGGCGCCACCCGAAGGACGTCGTACTCGCCCTCGGTTCCTCGCTGGCGGGCATGGCCGTCATGGCCCTCGTCCCGTTGATCACCAAGGTGATCATCGACGACGTCGTCAGCGAGCACACCCGGTCCATGACCACCTGGGCCGGGCTGCTCGTCGCCGCCGCGCTGATCGTCTACGTCCTCACCTACGTCCGCCGCTACTACGGCGGGCGCCTCGCCCTCGACGTCCAGCACGACCTGCGGACGGAGATGTACGACACGATCACCCGGCTCGACGGCCGCCGCCAGGACGAGCTGTCCACCGGCCAGGTCGTCGGCCGCGCCACCAGCGACCTCCAGCTGATCCAGGGCCTGCTCTTCATGCTCCCGATGACCATCGGGAACTTCGCGCTGTTCCTGATCTCCCTAATCGTCATGGCGTGGCTGTCCGTGCCGCTGACCCTGGTCGCCCTGGCGGTGGCGCCCGCCATCTGGTGGATCGCCAAGCGCAGCCGCACCCGGCTGCACCCCTCCACCTGGTACGCACAGGCCCAGGCCGCGGCGGTCGCGGGCGTGGTCGACGGCGCCGTCAGCGGCGTACGCGTGGTGAAGGGCTTCGGGCAGGAGGAGCAGGAGACCGGCAAGCTCAGGGAGGTCTCCCGCCGGCTCTTCGCGGGCCGCCTGCGCACCATCCGCCTGAACTCGGTCTACACCCCGGCCCTGCAGGTCGTCCCCGCGCTCGGCCAGGTCGCGATGCTGGCCCTCGGCGGCTGGCTGGCGGTGCGTGGGCAGATCACGCTCGGCACGTTCGTCGCGTTCTCCACCTATCTCGCCCAGCTGGTCGGGCCGGTCCGCATGCTCGCGGTGGTGCTCACGGTCGGCCAGCAGGCCCGCGCCGGCACCGAGCGCGTCCTGGAGCTGATCGACACCGAGCCGTCCATCGAGGACGGCCACAAGGACCTGCCCGCCGACGCCCCCGCGACGGTCGAGTTCGACGACGTCTCCTTCGGCTACGGAGACGACCGCGGCGTCCTCGACGGCCTCTCCTTCGAGATCCGCCCCGGCGAGACCCTCGCCGTCGTCGGATCCTCCGGCTCCGGCAAGTCCACGGTCTCCCTGCTGCTGCCGCGCTTCTACGACGTCACCCGCGGGGCGGTCCTGATCGGCGGCCACGATGTGCGCGAGCTGACCCTCCGGTCGCTGCGGGCGGCGATCGGGCTGGTCCCGGAGGACTCGTTCCTCTTCTCCGACACGGTCCGCGCCAACATCGCCTACGGCCGTCCGGACGCCACCCGGGAGGAGATCGAGAAGGCCGCCCGCGCCGCCCAGGCGGACCGTTTCATCAGAGAGCTGCCCGACGGCTACGACACCACGGTCGGCGAGCACGGCCTGACCCTCTCCGGCGGCCAGCGCCAGCGTGTCGCCCTCGCCCGGGCCATCCTCAGCGACCCGCGCCTGCTGGTCCTGGACGATGCCACCTCCGCCGTGGACGCACGGGTCGAGCACGAGATCCACGAGGCCCTGAAGGAGGTCATGCGGGGCCGCACCACCCTGCTGATCGCCCACCGCCGCTCCACCCTGAACCTCGCCGACCGCATCGCCGTCCTGGACGGCGGCCGCCTCGCCGACATCGGCACCCACGAGGAACTCCGGCAGCGCTCCGCCCTCTACCGGCGCCTGCTCACCGACCCGGACGAGCTGGGCGGGGTCTCCCCGGGGCACACCCCGCCGGCGTGCCCCCAGGAGGACACCTCGGTACGGGACGAGCTGGACGCCGAGTTCGACGCCGAGCGCGGGGTCACCCCACGGCTGTGGAGCGGCGACCGCGAGCGCAAGGACACCGCCCTCGCCGAGAGCCCCGCCACCCCCGAGCTGCTCGCCCAGGTCGAGGCGCTGCCCCCGGCCACCGACGTCCCGGACATCGACGAGTCGCGGGCCGTCCGGCCGGAGGACTCCTACGGCCTGCGCCGCCTGCTGCGCGGCTTCGGACTGCCCCTGCTGGTCAGCCTCGCCCTGGTGGCCACCGACGCGGGCATGGGCCTGCTGCTGCCGGTGCTGATCCGGCACGGGATCGACTCCGGCGTCACCCAGGCCTCCCTGGGCGCGGTGTGGGTGGCGGCCCTGCTGGGGCTGCTGACGGTCGCGGTGCAGTGGGCGTCCCAGGTCGGTGAGACCCGGATGACCGGGCGCACCGGCGAACGGATCCTGTACTCGCTCCGGCTCAAGATCTTCTCCCAGCTCCAGCGCCTCGGGCTCGACTACTACGAGCGGGAGCTGACCGGGCGCATCATGACCCGGATGACGACCGACGTCGACGCGTTGTCGACGTTCCTCCAGACGGGCCTGGTCACGGCCTTCGTCTCGATCGTCACCTTCTTCGGCATCATGGTCGCCCTGCTGGTGATCGACGTGGAGCTGGCGCTGGTCGTCTTCGCGACGCTGCCGCCGCTGATCATCGCCACGTACTTCTTCCGCCGGGCGAGCGTGAAGGCGTACGAACTGGCCCGCGAACGCGTGTCGGTCGTCAACGCCGACCTCCAGGAGTCGGTGTCCGGGCTGCGGATCGTGCAGGCCTTCCGGCGGGAGCGGGACGGCGGGCGGCGGTTCGCGGAGCACAGCGCCGACTACCGCCGGGCGCGCATCCGCGGCCAGTGGCTGATCTCGGTGTACTTCCCGTTCGTGCAGTTCCTGTCGTCGGTGGCCGCGGCGGCCGTGCTGATCGTGGGCGGGGCCCGGGTCGACGACGGGACGCTCGCGATCGGCTCGCTGGTGGCCTACCTGCTCTACATCGACCTGTTCTTCGCGCCCGTGCAGCAGCTCTCCCAGGTCTTCGACGGCTACCAGCAGGCGTCCGTCTCGCTGGGCCGCATCCAGGAGCTGCTCCGCGAGCCGACGTCGACGAAGTCCGCCGACGAACCCCGCGAAGTCCCCTCCCTGCGCGGCGACCTCGCCTTCGAGGACGTGCACTTCGCATACGGGGACGACGAAGAGGCCCTCGTCGGTGTCGACCTGCGCATCCCGGCCGGGCAGACCGTCGCGTTCGTCGGCGAGACCGGCGCGGGCAAGTCGACCCTCGTCAAGCTGGTGGCCCGCTTCTACGACCCCACCGGCGGCCGGGTCACCGTCGACGGCACCGACCTGCGGGACCTCGACCTCACCTCGTACCGGCACCGCCTGGGGGTCGTCCCGCAGGAGGCGTACCTCTTCCAGGGCACCGTCCGCGACGCCATCGCCTACGGCCGGCCGGACGCCACCGACGCCGAGGTCGAGGCGGCGGCCCGCGCGGTCGGCGCGCACGACATGATCGCCACCCTGGAGGGCGGCTACCTCCACGAGGTCGCCGAGCGCGGCCGCAACCTGTCCGCCGGGCAGCGCCAGCTGATCGCGCTGGCCAGGGCCGAGCTGGTCGACCCGGACGTCCTGCTGCTCGACGAGGCCACGGCCGCCCTGGACCTGGCGACGGAAGCCCGCGTCAACCAGGCCACCGACCGGCTCGCGGGCCGCCGCACCGCCCTCCCGTCGCCCGACGGCCACGCCCCGGCGAGCGCTCACGCGCGCACCACCTTGATCGTCGCCCACCGTCTCACCACCGCCGCCCGCGCCGACCGGGTCGTCGTCATGGACCGCGGCCGGGTCGCCGAGGACGGCACGCACGAGGAGCTCCTCGCCCGCGGCGGCCGGTACGCGGAGCTGTGGCGGACGTTCATCGGCGCCGCCGAGCCGGAGGAGCCGGTCGGGGCCACCCGCTGACGGCACCCCGCTTGTGCCGCGGGTCCGTGACGTCCGCGCAACCTTCCGACATACGCCATGCGTCCGTACTGGCGTACGCCGATGGTCGCGGACGACGCGGTACGGGAGGACGACAGTGGACAGTGGAGCGATACGCCGGCGGCTCGCGCCCGGGCTGGCCGTGCTGACCGCCTCCGGGCTGCTGGCCGTCGCGGTGCCGGGGGACGCGCAGGCCGCCGCCACCGCGCTCTGCCCCGGGCGCAAGGTGCGCACCCTGCCCTTCTCCACCGGGAACGTGCTCGTCTACAAGCGCGGCGGCTACGTCTGCGCCGTCACCCTCCCCAAAAGACCCGGCGGGAAGCGCAAGATGTCGGTGAGCGTGCAGGCGCGCGGCAACCGGCCGGTCGTCGACGCGGGCACGTACGGCCATCACGCGGGCCCGGTCACCGTGCACGCCGGGCGCCGCTGCGTCTGGCTCAAGGGCCAGGTCGGCAGGGGCAAGTTCAGCTCCGGCTGGATCCTGTGCTGACGCACGGCATGTGGCGACGCGCCCGCCGCGCACAGGGTTTTCCCCATGTCCCCTGGTGCTGGGGCGAGTTGATGAGCTAGCTTCCGGCGCACATCTGTCTCACAGGGGAGTGCGCATGCGCAAGGCGCTCAGATGGCTGCTGGCGCTCACGGTGCTCATAAGCACACTGGGCACGGCGGGAGCGGCCACCGCCGCCGACGCCGCCGGCACCGACGGCACCACCGACATCAAGGAGAGACTGCTCTCCATACCGGGCATGAGCCTGCTCGAGGAGAAGCCGTACACCGGCTACCGCTTCTTCGTCCTGAACTACACGCAGCCGGTCGACCACCGGAAGCCCTCGAAGGGCACGTTCCAGCAGCGCATCACCGTGCTGCACAAGGACGTCTCGCGCCCGACGGTGTTCTTCACCAGCGGCTACAACGTCTCCACGACGCCCCGCCGCAGCGAGCCCACCCAGATCGTGGACGGCAACCAGGTCTCCCTGGAGTACCGCTTCTTCACCCCGTCCCGGCCCGCCCCGGCCGACTGGTCCAAGCTGGACATCTGGCAGGCGGCCAGCGACCAGCACCGCGTCTTCAAGGCCCTGAAGGGCATCTACGGCAAGAAGTGGATCTCCACGGGCGGCTCGAAGGGCGGCATGACCGCCACCTACTACGAGCGCTTCTACCCGCGTGACATGGACGGTGTGGTCGCCTACGTCGCCCCCAACGACGTGGTGAACAAAGAGGATTCCGCCTACGACCGCTTCTTCGCGCGCGTCGGCACCGAGGAGTGCCGTGACCGGCTGAACGGCGTGCAGCGCGAGGCGCTGGTGCGCCGCGAGCCGCTGGAGAAGAAGTACGCCGCCCACGCGCGGGACAACGGCCTCACCTTCGACATCATCGGCAGCCTGGACAAGGCCTTCGAGGCGACCGTCCTCGACTACGTGTGGGGCTTCTGGCAGTACAGCCGGCTGTCCGACTGCGACCAGATCCCGGCCGACGCGAAGAACGCCACCGACGACGAGATCTGGACCTCCGTCGACACGATTGCCGGCTTCTCCGCCTACGCCGACCAGGGCCTGACGACCTACACGCCGTACTACTACCAGGCCGGCACGCAGCTCGGCGCCCCGACCATCGGCTTCCCGCACATCGAGAAGCAGTACATCCGCTACGGCTACCAGCCGCCGCGCAACTTCGTCCCCCGGGACATCCCGATGAAGTTCCAGCCGTCGGCGATGCGGGACGTGGACACCTGGGTCCGGCACAACGCCCGCCACATGCTCTTCGTCAACGGCCAGAACGACCCGTGGAGCGCGGAGCCGTTCCGCCTCGGCAAGGGCGCGAAGGACTCCTACGTCATGACCGCTCCCGGCATGAACCACGGAGCCAACGTCGCGGGCCTCGTGCCCGAGCAGAAGGCCCTGGCCACCGCCCGCATCCTCGACTGGGCCGGTGTCGCCACCAGCGCGGTGCAGGCGAACCCGCGAGCGGCCGAGCCGCTGGCGAAGTTCGACGCCAAGCTCGACAAGCGGGACACCCGGCGTGAGATGACGCTGCGTCCGTAACCACCCGCTGCCCGCACCCGACCGCCCCTCGCCCCGCGGACCGAGGGGCGGTTCGCATGTCCCTGCGCGACGCGGTCAATGCTCCGTACGGTGACCGGATGGACAGGCGAACGCCCGCTCACATCGGCCGGGCGCACCCCACCGGTCGTTTCCCGCCGAGCCGGACGTACAGGGCGGTCCCGCCGGGGCAGTCGGACCGCTCGGCGACCGCCCGGGTCACCTCGAACTGGGGCCGCTGCGCGCCCGTGCCGTCGCAGGCGGTCTCACGGACCTGCCTGTCGCCCGAGCTGTAGACGCAGTCGCCGACGATCGTGCGGGGTCCGCCACCGCCGCCCGGGTCGCCGGGGTGCGGCGGCTGGAGGTTGCGCATGCAGGCGAAGCCCCGCGGCACCGCCCCGTCGCCGTCCTCGTCGAACGCGGGCCGCTGCTCGCTGATGTGCAGCACGAAATCGGTGGTCGACGGGCAGCGCGGCCCGTCCCGCACCGTGCCGTCGTGCCGCGCCACGACCCGGGCCGCCGCCCGCTCACCGGCACACGGCACCTCGGTGAAGCTCGTCGTACCGAAGGAACTGCACTCGCCGACCGCGAGGAACACCGCCCCGTACCCGGACGGCCGGGTCGGCACCGGCGACACGACGGCGGTCCTTCCGGTCCCCGCCTCGCTCAGCCGGCCGTCCACGCCGCCCGACGGGCTCTGACAGCCGGTCAGCAGCGCGCCGAGCAGTACCAGCAGTCCGCCGACCACCCCCAGGCCACTTCTCTCACGCATCGCCGTCCCCCCGAGTGTGCCCGCCCAGCGTGACCCGCCGTAGCGGGCGCACGCCAGGCACATGGGACGGTTTGCGCACCTTGGGGGTGGTGCGCCCGGTCCGTGGCGTACGTCTAGTACGACAGCCCGTAGCCGATGGGGTACAGCACCTGTTCCGGATCATCCGCCCGCCGCACCGCCACCGGCAGCTTCCCGCGCGGCCTCACCCGCCCCGCGATCACCCGTGCGGCGGCCCGCAGTTCGACGTCGGTCCAGGAGTAGGCGGCCAGGCAGGCCGGTACGGACGGCAGCAGGGCCACGTCGTACGGGTTGCGGATCGCCACCGCCACGACCGGCCTCCCCGTGGCCACGAGCTGCTCCACCAGCGTCCTCTGACCGCTGCTCGCCGTGACGTTGTACGTGGCCACCACCACCGCGTCCGCGTCCCGCGCCGCCGCGACCGCCTTCGTGATGGCCGCCGCGGAGGGGGCGGTGCCGGTGGACAGGGCGGTGGCGGTGAAGCCCAGTTCGCGCAGCGCGCCGGCGAGCACACCGGTGGGCGGCCCCGTCGTGCCCGACGGCGAGGCCGGATCCGCCCCCGTCACCAGCACCTTGGGGGACCGGCGCCGCGACAGGGGCAGCAACCGCCGCTCGTTGACGAGCAGCGTGGTCGTCCGCTCGGCGATCCGGTCGGCGGCGGCCCGGTGCGCCCGGGTCCCGACGGCCCGGTCCACACCGCCCTGAGTGACGTACGGCGCACGGAAGAGCCCGAGTCGGGTCTTCAGCCGCAACACCCGCAGGATCGATTCGTCGAGCCGGGCCTCGGTGAGCTCACCCGCGTGCACGGCCGTCAGCACGGCGTTCCAGGCGAGGTCGAGGTCGGGCGGGTTGAGCAGCTGGTCCACGCCCGCCTTCAGTGCGAGCACCGGCACCCGGGCGTCGCCGTACTTGCTCCGCACGCCCGCCATGCCGAGGGAGTCGGTGACCACGACCCCGTCGTAGCCGAGGCGTTCGCGCAGGATTCCGGTGAGGATCGGGCGGGAGAGGGTGGCCGGGTCGCCGGAGTCGTCGAGGGCCGGGACCATCAGGTGCGCGGTCATGATCGAGTCGATGCCGGCGGCGATCGCCGCCCGGAACGGCGGTGCGTCCAGCTTCTCCCACAGTTCCCGGCTGTGCGTGATGGTGGGGAAGCCGGTGTGGCTGTCGACGTTGGTGTCCCCGTGCCCGGGGAAGTGCTTGGCGGTCGCGGCGACGCCGGATCCCTGGTACCCGGTGACCTCGGCGGCCACCAGCGCGGACACCGCCCGCGGATCGGCGCCGAAGGACCGCACACCGATGACCGGGTTGGCCGGATTGACGTTCACGTCGGCCACGGGGGAGTAGTTCTGCCGGATTCCCATCGCCCGCAGCTCGGCGCCCGCGATCCTGCCGAGCGCGCGGGCGTCGGACCGCGACCCGCCCGCCCCGAGCGCCATGGCCCCCGGGAAGAGCGTCGCCGGCCGGCCCACCCGGGCGACGATCCCGTGCTCCTGGTCGGTGGAGATGAGCACGGGCAGCCCGCGCGGCAGCTCCAGGGAGGCCTTCTGGATGCCGTTGGACAGCTCGGCGATCTGGTGCGGCTCACGGGTGTTGTGCGCCCAGGTGAAGTAGATGATGCCGCCGACCCGGTACCTCGCCACCAGCTCGGCGGCCGTGCGGACCCCGATCTCCTTGAGGTTGGCGTCGATGTCGGCCTGGTCGGGGGCGGTGGCGGAGTGGCCGTAGACCCGCATCACGAAGAGCTGGCCGACCTTCTCCGGAAGCGTCATGCGGGAGATGAGGGCGCGCAGCCGGCTGTCGTCCGGGGCCGCCGCGTACGCGGGCCCGGGGGCCGCGAGGGCGGCGGTGGCGCCGGCCGTGGCGGCCAGGACGGTGCGTCTGGAGGGCTGGGCGGTGTTTCCCGTGCTTCCCGTGCCGGTGTCGTGCACGTGCGCTCCTTCCGGAGGTGATCCGCTCGTGGATCCGCTGAAGGAAACTTCCAAGAGGTCACCAATATCCAGGAAGTTTCTGCCAGTCAAGGGAGCGCGCGCCGACCGCACGAGGGGCCGCCATCGGCGCGGTTGGAGGGGGGCGCGCCGATGGCGACGGTGCCGCCGGCCGCGGTACGGCGGAGAGGGTGGTCAGCGATCGCAGCCAGTGGCGAGGGCCGACACCGCACCGCGGTGACTCTCCGGCGGTCTGCCCTTGGACGGGGACGGTCCGCCCCGGGTTCCCGACTCGGCCCGGATTTCCGCAAGTCGGTGCGCACGGTGCGGCGGGGGCTCACCGGGGCGGATGAGCCGCCACTTCCGGCCACTGCTCACCGAGCACCCGTACGGTTTCCGCGATGGCCGGACGCCGGGCCGCCCCCGTCCGCCACAGCGCGTAGAGCCGCCGCACCGGCAGCGGATCCAGCGGCACCTCCACCACCCCGGCGGGCAGCGGCCCGCGCCCCAGCCGGGGGATGAGCGCGACACCGAGCCCGGCCGCGACGAGGGCCACGAGGGTGGGGTTCTCGTCCGCCTGGTGGACGATGTCCGGCTCGTGCCCGGCCGTGCGCAGCGTCCGCAGCAGCCAGTCGTGGCAGACCCGCCCCGGCGGCTGGCAGATCCACCGCTCGCCGCCCAGTTCCTCCCGCCGCACGGCGGCCCGCCCGGCGAAGGGATGTCCCTCGGGGACGAGCAGATCGCACAGGTCGTCCCCGATGACCGCCTGCTCCAGGCCCGGCGGGGCGGGCAGCGGCGCGATGTCCCAGTCGTGCGCGACGGCGAGGTCGACGGCGCCCTTCGCCACCAGGTCGACCGACAGATGCGGGTCGACCTCCGAGAGCCGGGCGTCCAGGGCGGGGTGCCGACGGCCCAGCTCGGCCAGCACGCCCGGCATCAGCCCGCGTGCCGCGGACGCGAACGCGGCGATCGTCAGCCGCCCCGCCGGCCGGCCCCGCCGCTCCTCCAGCTCGGTCTCCGCACGCTCCACGATGGCCAGCAACTCCTGGGCGGTCGCGACCAGTTGACGGGCCTCGTCGGTGAGCCGCACGCCGCGCCCCTCCCGCTCCAGCAGAACGGTCCGGGTCTCGCGCTCCAGCTTGGCGATCTGCTGGGACACCGCGGAGGGCGTGTACCCGAGGGCGAGCGCGGCGGCGCCGACGGTGCCGTGCACGGAGACGGCGTGCAGGGCGCGCAGCCGCTGGAGGTCGAGCACGGGATGCCCCTTTCCGCTGAGCGGGCCGCTCGGGATGTGCTTAGCAATGCTTCATCCAACCATGTGGCAATCATCGCTGGTGCTTCACGGTCGAGAAGGGCGTGTCACGCCCGGGAGGCGGTCGCCTCCGGGGCGGCGCGGGCCTCCCCGACGCGCCGCTGCCCCGCCCCCGGTACGGGGAGCAGGGCAGCGAGCGCGGTCCGGGACGAGGTCACCCGGTGTGCTCGGTGAACCGCGCGGCCGTCTCGGCCAGGACTTCCTGGCCGTCCCGCGCCCAGAGGCCGTCGTTGAACAGCTCCACCTCGATGGCGCCGGTGTAGCCGGCCGCCTCCACGTGGCCCTGCCACTCCCGCATGTCGATCGACCCGTCGCCGATCTGGCCGCGGCCGGTGAGGACGCCCTCCGGGAGGGGGGTCGTCCAGTCGGCGAGCTGGAAGGTGTGGATGCGCCCGCCCGCGCCCGCCCGGGCGATCTGCGCGGGGGCGGTGTCGTCCCACCAGATGTGGTACGTGTCGACGGTGACGCCGACCTGGTTCGCCGGGAAGCGTTCGGCGAGGTCCAGGGCCTGGGCCAGGGTCGACACCACGCAGCGGTCCGAGGCGTACATGGGGTGCAGCGGCTCGATGGCCAGGCGTACGCCGTGCCGCTCCGCGTAGGGGCCCAGTTCCGACAGGGCGTCCGCGATGCGCTCACGGGCGCCGTGCAGGTCCTTGGAGCCGGCGGGCAGGCCGCCCGAGACCAGGACCAGCGTGTCCGTGCCCAGCGTCGCCGCCTCGTCGATCGCGCGGCGGTTGTCGGCCAGGGCCTCCGCCCGCTCCCGGGGGTCGATCGCCGTGAAGAAGCCGCCCCGGCACAACGTCGTCACCGTCAGTCCCGCGTCGCGGACCAGCTTGGCCGTGGCCTCCAGTCCGTACGTCTGCACCGGCTCGCGCCAGAGCCCCACGTTGCGGATACCCAACAGGGCGCAGCCGTCGACCAGTTCCGGCATGGACAGCTGCTTCACCGTCATCTGGTTGATGGAGAAGCGCTCCAGCCCGCTCACTGGTCCACCCCGTACACACTCAGCAGCGTCTTCATCCGTTCCTCCGCCAGCTTAGGGTCGGGGAACAGCCCCAGTCCGTCGGCCAGTTCGTACGCCGTCGCCAGGTGCGGCAACGAGCGGGCCGACTGCAGACCGCCGACCATCGTGAAGTGCGACTGGTGGCCCGCCAGCCAGGCCAGGAAGACCACGCCCGTCTTGTAGAAGCGGGTCGGGGTCTGGAACAGGTGGCGGGAGAGCCCGACCGTGGGGTCGAGCAGATCGCGGAAGCCCCGCACGTCGCCCGTGTCCAGCACCCGGACCGCCTGCGCCGCCAGCGGGCCCAGCGGGTCGAAGATGCCGAGCAGGGCGTGGCTGAAGCCCTGTTCGTCGCCCGCGATCAGCTCGGGGTAGTTGAAGTCGTCGCCCGTGTAGCAGCGCACGCCCTGCGGGAGGCGGCGGCGGATGTCGATCTCGCGCCGGGCGTCCAGCAGGGAGACCTTGATGCCGTCGACCTTGTCGGGGTGGGCGGCGATGACCTCCAGGAAGGTGTCCGTCGCCGCGTCCAGGTCGGACGAGCCCCAGTAGCCCTCGAGGGCCGGGTCGAACATCGGGCCCAGCCAGTGCAGGACCACCGGCTCGGCCGACTGGCGCAGCAGGTGACCGTAGACCTCCAGGTAGTCCTCGGGTCCGCGGGCGGCCGCCGCGAGCGCCCGGGAGGCCATGAGGATGGCCTGCGCGCCGGACTCCTCGACGACCGCGAGCTGCTCCTCGTAGGCCGCGCGGACCTCCGCGAGGGAGCCGGAGGCGATCTGGTCGGTGCCCACGCCACAGGCGATGCGGCCGCCGACCGCCTTGGCCTCGGCCGCCGACCTGCGGATCAGCTCCGCCGCGCCCGCCCAGTCCAGGCCCATGCCGCGCTGGGCGGTGTCCATGGCCTCGGCGACGCCCAGCCCGTGCGACCACAGGTGGCGGCGGAAGGCGAGGGTGGCATCCCAGTCGACCGCGGCGGGCGAGTCGGGGGAGACGTCCGCGAACGGGTCGGCGACGACGTGCGCCGCCGAGAAGACGGTACGGGAGGTGAACGGCGTGCCGGGGGCCTGGGCCAGGGGCTCCGTGCGCGGCTCGTAGGTCCGCGACGTTCCGTCGCCGCCGGGGAGTCGGATGGTCACAGCGCGATCTCCGGTACCTCGAGGCGGCGGCCTTCGGCCGAGGAGCGCAGGCCCAGCTCGGCGAGCTGCACTCCGCGGGCACCGGCCAGCAGGTCCCAGTGGTAGGGAGCGTCGGCGTAGACGTGCCGCAGGAACAGCTCCCACTGGGCCTTGAAGCCGTTGTCGAACTCGGTGTTGTCCGGCACCTCCTGCCACTGGTCGCGGAAGACCTCCGTGGCGGGGATGTCCGGGTTCCAGACCGGCTTGGGGGTGGCGCTGCGGTGCTGGGCACGGCAGTTGCGCAGACCCGCGACCGCGGAGCCCTCGGTGCCGTCGACCTGGAACTCCACCAGCTCGTCGCGGTTGACGCGCACGGCCCAGGAGGAGTTGATCTGGGCGATCGCGCCGCCCTCCAGCTCGAAGACGCCGTAGGCGGCGTCGTCGGCCGTCGCGTCGTACGGCTTGCCGTTCTCGTCCCAGCGCTGCGGGATGTGCGTGGCGGTCAGCGCCTGGACGGACTTGACCCGGCCGAACAGCTCGTGCAGCACGTACTCCCAGTGCGGGAACATGTCGACGACGATGCCGCCGCCGTCCTCGGCCCGGTAGTTCCAGGAGGGGCGCTGGGCGGTCTGCCAGTCGCCCTCGAAGACCCAGTAGCCGAACTCGCCGCGCACGGAGAGGATCCGGCCGAAGAAGCCGCCGTCGATGAGGCGCTTCAGCTTCAGCAGGCCCGGGAGGAAGAGCTTGTCCTGGACGACGCCGTGCTTGATGCCGGCCTCGTTCGCCAGCCGGGCGAGGTCCAGGGCGCCGTCGAGGCCGGTGGCGGTGGGCTTCTCGGTGTAGAGGTGCTTGCCGGCCGCGATGGCCTTCTTCAGTGCCTCCTCGCGGGCGGAGGTGACCTGGGCGTCGAAGTAGACGTCCACCGTCTCGTCGGCGAGGACCGCGTCCACGTCCGTCGACCAGTGCTCCAGCCCGTGCCGGTCGGCCATCGCCTTCAGCGCGTGCTCGCGGCGGCCGACCAGGATCGGCTCGGGCCACAGCACGGTGCCGTCGCCGAGGTCGAGCCCGCCCTGCTCGCGGAGGGCGAGGATGGAGCGGACCAGGTGCTGGCGGTAGCCCATGCGCCCGGTCACGCCGTTCATGGCGATACGCACCGTCTTGCGTGTCACGTCGTTCCCTTTCGTACGCGGTCGTCGCGCCGCGTACGCCCCACCCTTCACGGGCGGCCCGGTGAAACGGGCCGTGGACTGGTGAACGTCACAGCAAGCGCTTTCTATATACGGAGAAGCTAGCCTCTGAACGGCGGTCCGGACAAGACCGTGACCAGGACGAGTTGTTCGAGGGGGCGAACAACGCGGGGTCGGGGGCTTAAGGTCTGCTCGGAACCATGGCCATGGGTTCGTCGGAGCAGAGGCGGTCGACCTGCTGCTCCGCGCGGAACCATGGCCAGTGGTCTGGGTGTGTACGAGGGCGGAGACGAGATGCGCGACCGGAGGACGACGAGATGACGGTGACCCTGGCGGACGTGGCGGCCCGCGCGCAGGTCTCGCCCGCGACGGTGTCGCGCGTGCTGAACGGGAACTACCCCGTGGCGGCCTCCACCCGCGAACGGGTGCTGAAGGCCGTGGACGAGCTGGACTACGTGCTGAACGGGCCCGCGAGCGCCCTGGCCGCCGCCACCTCCGACCTGGTAGGGATCCTGGTGAACGACATCGCCGACCCCTTCTTCGGGATCATGGCGAGCGCGATCCAGGCCGAGATCGGCGGGCCGGGCGGCCGTGCGGGCGGGGAGAGACTCGCGGTGGTCTGCAACACGGGCGGCTCCCCCGAGCGGGAGCTGACCTACCTCACGCTGCTGCAACGGCAGCGCGCCGCCGCCGTGGTCCTGACCGGCGGAGCGATCGAGGACGCGACGCACCAGGCGGCGATGGACGCGAAGGTACGGAAACTGGCCGACGCCGGGACGCGGGTGGTGCTGTGCGGGCGGCCGCCCGCGCCGGAGACCGGGGCGATCGCGCTGACCTTCGACAACCGCGGCGGCGGGCAGGAACTGACCGAGCACCTCATCGGGCTCGGGCACCGGCGGCTCGGCTACATCGCCGGCCCCGAGGAGCGGACCACCACGCGGCACCGGCTCGAAGGACACCGGGCCGCGCTGGCCGCGCACGGGATCGAGGAAGACCCCCGCTGGACGGTGCACGGGCGCTACGACCGGCGGTCCGGCTACGAGGCGACGCTGGAACTGCTGCGGCGTGACCCGTCGCTGACGGCGGTCGTCGCGGCGAACGACTCCGTCGCGCTGGGGGCGTGCGCGGCCCTGCGCGAGTCGGGCCTGCGGATCCCGGAGGACGTGTCGGTGGCCGGCTTCGACGATCTGCCGTTCAGCATCGACGCGGTGCCGTCGCTGACGACGGTGCGGCTGCCACTGGCGGAGGCCGGGGCCCGGGCCGGACGGATCGCCATGGGCCGGGAGGAGGCGCCGCCCGGGGGGATCGCGTCGGCGCGGGGGGAGCTGATGGTGCGGGGGTCCTCCGGGGTGCCGCGGTCTTCTTGAGGTGCCTGGGTCTTCTTGAGGTGCCGTGGTGCGACGGCCGGTCGTCGATCGGGCCGCGGAGTGCTTCTACGCGGGGGAACGCGGGGTCGGTGCCGCGGAGGCCGACGCTCCGGCCCGACCGGTGCCCGGCATCGGTGCCGGGTCCGTGCGGGGGGCTGCCGGTCCGCGCCCCCGCTTCCGGGCCGCCGCCGGGGCAGGTGAGGGTCGGGTGGTGGTCCCGACCGCCGGCCGCAACCCCGGAACGCGTCCTCATGTGATCCGGCGTTCGCCGAGCGGGCCCCTCGGCGGGTGCCACGTCCGGGGACGCGACGGCGGGACGAGTGCGGGGGCCTCGTCAGCGAACGACGTCGAAGACGTTCTTCTGCAGCCCGTTGGCGTAGGCCTCGTGCTCGACGAGCCGCAGCTTCTGGGTGTCCTTGTCCGTGGCGCTGAAGAGCTGCTTGCCCGCCCCGAGCAGGAGCGGAAAGACGAGCAGGTGGTAGCGGTCGATCAGGCCGGCGTCGGAGAGGGCCCGGTTCAGGGAGGCGCTGCCGTGGATGATGATCGGACCGCCCTCGGTCTCCTTCAGCGCGGCGACGTCGTCGAGCGAGCGCAGGATCGTCGTCTCGCCCCAGTTCGACACCAGGTCGCCCTCGGTGAGGGTGGTGGAGACGACGTACTTCGGCATCACGTTGTAGTCGGCGAAATCCTCCATGCCGGGCCACACCGGGCTGAACGCCTCATAGCTGGTGCGGCCCATCATCATCGCGGTGGCCTCCTTCTGCTCCCGGTCCTTGATCTCGAAGGCCTCGGGAAGGAACTCGACGTCCTTGAAGGTCCACCCGGAGTTCCGGTAACCGGGCTCGCCGCCCGGGGCCTCCACGACGCCGTCGAGCGAGATGAAAGCGGTGCTGATCAGGGTGCGCATGTCGGGTTCCTCGGTCTCTCGTGCCGGGTTCTCGCGGGTTCCGTCGGTGCACGCTGCCACACCACTCGCGGCTGCGACGCACGAACACCCTTCCTGACCGCGGAACACGCGGAAACTCATCGGCCATCGCCTGCTCGCGCCGTCCCGTCCTGGTCGTAGGTGCCCTGGCAGGATCCGACCGGCCAGGACTGACTGCTGGATCTTCACGCAACACCCGGGGGGCGGAGGGGAGTCACAGGCGGGGGTGCCGGGTAGATTCCGTCCACATGAAGCTGGCGTTCTCCACCCTCGGTGTCCCTGGCCTGCCCCTGCCCGACGTCCTGCGGCTCGCGACCACGCACGGCTACCACGGCGTGGAGCTGCGCACCCACCCCGAGGAACCGGTTCACACCGGCCTCGGCCCGGCGGAACGGGCGGACGTCGCGGCCGAGTTCAAGGGGGCGGGCGTAGAGCTCCTCAGCCTGGCGGGTTACACACGGGTCGCCGCGCCGGGCGACGACGAGCCCGTCCTGGCCGAGATCCGCGCCCTCCTCGACCTGGCCCACGACCTGGGAGCCCCGTACGTGCGGGTCTTCCCCGGCGGCGACCTCGACGTCCAGACCCCCGAAGAGGCCGACGCGACGGCGGCCCGCCGACTGGGCACGGCCGCCGAACACGCCAATGACCTGGGCGTGCGCATCCTCCTCGAAACCCACGACTCGCACCGCACCGCCGCCGACGCGATGCGGATCCTGGGCCTCGTCGGCCACCGCCAGGTCGGCGCCCTCTGGGACGTGATGCACACCTGGCTCGGCGGCGAACAGCCCTCCGAGACCTACGCGGCACTCTCCCCCCACCTCGGTTACGTCCAGGTCAAGGACATCGCCTCCGTCGAGGACACGACACCTCTGGCCCTCGGCGCGGGCGTCCTCCCGCTGGCCGAGTGCGTCGAGGTCCTCTCCCGCCACGGCTGGGACGGCTGGCTGTGCTGGGAGTACGAGAAGCGCTGGTACGAGGAGGCGACGCCCCTGCCGGACCTGCTGGAGCCGGGGCGTGAGCACCTGAGCAGGCTGCTGAACGACTCGGCGTGACGCGTCAGCGCGCAGCGCAGCGGACGGACCCTGCGGGGCGACCGGTACGGTGCCGTACGCGATGCCCCACAGGAGCAGCAGTGCGACCGCGCCCGCTTCTCGGCCGGTGAGGAACCGACGCCCGGGATCGCTCGGCGGGCGCCGGGCTTGCTGCCTGCTCAGCCCGTGAGGTGCCCGTCCTTGACGGCGGCGACGAACGCCGTCCAGCCGCTTCGCGAGAAGACCAGGGCGGGGCCGTGGGCGGCCTTGCTGTCCCGCACCGGGACGTCGGGGTGGCCGGGGGCGACTTCGAGGCACTCAGCTTGACTACCGCCGCTGTAGCTGGACTTGAACCACCCGGAGTACTCACTGCTGATCATGCGTGTGATCCTCTGCTGCCGACCTGACGAGGGCCAGTGAATCCTGCTGCGACAACGCGTCGCTCAGAGCCAGAGCGTAAGCGGTCTGGCAGGACCTCACCAGCGCCGGATCGTCCATCAGCCGTCCCGTCTCGAACGCGTCGACGTATGCCACCGGGGCGGAATCCTCAAAGCTCATCAGGGTGAGCAGGCTCTCCATGAGCGGATGTGCACCGACGCGGTACGGGAGCACGTGCAGCCGGATCCGTCGCGACTCGGCCAAGTCCGCGATCTTGTGCAGTTGTTCCGCCATGACCTGCGGACCGCCCACAGCGCGTCGCAGCACGGCCTCGTCGAGAAGCGTCCTGCCGTGGACCGGTAGTGACGGCAGGCCGTGCTACATCGTGGGCGACGGAACCGGCTACGTCTCACGACTCGCCGACGAGATCGAGGACGTGCAGATCGACATGGCGGACCGACTGCTCGGGCACGCCGCCGAGCTTCTCTCGGAACGCCGGGTGACGAGCGCGGAGCTGCGCTACTTGGCCCGGCGGCTCAGCGAGTCGCTACAGGACGTCAAGAGGATCGCGGAGAGCAGAGGGGGGCGGCTCGCCCCACCGCCCCGGCCCTGACGGGGGCGGAGTCAGCGCTGCTCGGTGCGGCGCGCGTACGCCCGGGCCGCGCGGGCGCGGTCGCCGCAGCGGGTGGAGCACCAGTGGCGGCGGCCGTGGCGGAGCAGGAAGCGGTTGCAGGGCGGGGAGCCGCAGGCGGTGAGGCGCTCGGCCTCGGGTGAGGTGAGCAGGTCGGCGGCGTCGGCGGCGAGTGTGGCCAGCGCGAGGTCGACGATCGCGGTGGTGGGGTGAGGGGCGGTGCGGTAGGGGCCGGTGGTGTCGTCCCACCGCAGCAGAGGGGCCGTGGGGACCCGGGTCATCGCGTCGTTGAGGGCGTTCACCGCCGCGGGCAGGGCGCGCACGCCGTCGGTCCGGGCGGCGAACAACGACCTGATCTGTTCGCGCAGCGACCGCAGTTGGGCCGCGCACATCTCCCGCATGCCGGCGTCGACCGGGGCGAGGCCGCGCTGGGTCAGCCAGTGGTTGGCCTGCGCCGGGCTGCCCACCAGGTCGAGGGTGCGCCCGCCGGGCAGCGCGATCGCCGAGTTGGCGAGGGCCAGCGAGGGGTGCTCCTCCTCGCCCTGTGCGGGCGGCGGGGCGGGGTGTTCGGTCACGGGCTCCTCCATGCTTCTCATGGTACGGCTTGCCCATATCCGTGAGAAGCGGCTACGGTCGTCTCACGGTTCAAACGCGTCTATCCGTGAGGTGTCGTATGTCCTCCCTTCCCGTGACGACCGACTTCCCCGTCCGCGTCCTCGGCGGCCCGACCGCCTTCTTCGAGTACGGCGGCCTGCGCTTCCTGACCGACCCGACCTTCGACGCCCCCGGCGACTACGGCCCTCCCGGAGGCCCGCTCCTGACCAAGACCGCGCCCTCCGCCGGAAGCCCCGCCGACCTCGGCCGTATCGACGTGGTCCTGCTCTCCCACGACGAGCACCCCGACAATCTCGACACCTCCGGCCGGGCCCTGCTCGCCGGAATACCCCTGACGCTGACCACGCCCGGCGGCGGCGAGCGCCTGCGCGAGAGCCTGGGCGACAAGGCCCGGGGCCTGTCCGACTGGGAGTCCGTCGCACTGGACCGCCCCGGCGGCGGCACGGTCACCGTGACGGGTGTCCCGGCCCTGCACGGGCCCGGCCCTCGCGAGCAGGTCGAGCCGTTCACCGGTCAGGTCGTCGGTTTCGTCCTGACCGGCGAGGGCCTGCCCACCGTCTACGTCAGCGGCGACAACGCCTCACTCGACGCGGTCCGTGAGATCGCCGGCCGTTTCGGCCCTGTCGACACCGCCGTGCTCTTCGCCGGTGCTCCCCGCTTCCCCGTGCTCTTCGACAACCGGGTCATCGTCCTGGACAGCGCGATGGCCGCCGAGGCCGCGCGGCTCCTCGGCGCCCGCCGTGTGGTGCCCGTCCACTACGACAGCTGGGCCCACTTCACCGAGGGCCGCGACGAACTGGCGGCGGCCTTCGCCGCCGCCGGGCTCGCCGACCGCCTGGACTGGGGCAAGGGCGGCTGATCCGCCGCTACTTCCGCCAGAACAGGTGGTGCGTCACCCCGCTCGGGCTCGGCGCGACATCGCAGTGGAAGCGGTCGAACAGTTCCTCGGGGGACTCCCACAGCCGTGAGCCGGACCCGAGCACCACATCGGGTGAGACCGCCACATGCAGCGTGTCCACGAGGTCGGCGTCCAGGAACTCCCGGACTGTGGCCGCCCCACCGCCGAGCCGGACGTCCTTGCCCCCGGCCGCTTCGCGCGCCCGGGCGAGGACCTCGGCCGGATCCCCGCCGACGAAGTGGAACGTCGTGTCGGAGAGGGTGAACGAGGGGCGCTCGTGGTGGGTCATGACGAACACCGGCGTGTGGAACGGCGGCTCGTCGCCCCACCAGCCCTGCCAGTCGTGGTTCTCCCAAGGGCCGCGCTGCGGACTGAACTTGTTGCGGCCCATGATCTCGGCGCCGATGCCGTGGTGGAAGTCGCGCACCAGGTGGTCGTCGAGACCGCGGCTCCCGCCCGGATCGGTGCCGTTCGGCCAGCTCGCGGTCGCCCCGGCCCAGGCGAACATCGTGCCGGGATCGGCATGGCCGAACGGCCGCTCCAGGCTCTGGCCCTCACCGGCACCGAATCCGTCGCTCGAGACGGTGAAATTCTGTACACGCAGCAGCTGCGACACGGGCTCCTCCTGTGATCGATGAGGGATGGACCGCTCGGGCCGCCGAAACTCATCGGTGGCCCGGGGGATCCCCCACCTCACCCGGCCTGTGCCACCACGTGGTCGATCACCTGCTGGAAGTCCTCACTCGGCGAGAACTCCACCAGCTCGCTGTCCTCCAGCGCCACCGGCACATGGCCGGGGCCCCAGTAGTACGCCTGTCCTGCCTCGTACTCCTCCTCGCCCGCGGCCGTGCGCATCCTGATCCGGCCCTTGAGCAGATAGCCCCAGTGCGGGCACTGGCACGCGTCGTCCGGCAGGCCCTTGAGGGCCGGGCCCATGTCCGTGCCCCGGGGCAGGGTGATGTAGCCGACCGACAGGCCGCCGCCGATGGGCTTGATGCGCAGTTCCACCCCGTCGCCTTCGAGGGCGACGGGCACGTCGTTCCGGGTCGCCGCCGTCATGGCTCCTCCGCTCGCCGTGAAACGAACCTCTCCTTCCAGCCTGGACCTCCGGAAAGCCGCCCGCGACATCACGATCCGGTCAAGAGGTGCCGCCGGGGGCTTGATTCGAATGCGTGTAATCGATTCCATGCTCCCGTCGATGTAATCGATTCCATGAGCGCTCACCCGGCGCTCCCCACGACTGATCCACAAGGAGGTGGAGCGGCGGTGGCCAGCATCAAGGACGTCGCTGCCGAGGCAGGCGTCTCCGTCGCCACGGTCTCGCGCGTCCTGAACGACCATCCGTCGGTCAGCGCCGGCGCGCGCACGCGCGTGCTGGCCGCCGTCGAGACCCTGGGCTACCGCCCGAACGCCGTCGCCCGCTCCCTGCGCACCGACCAGACCCACACCCTCGGCCTGGTCATCAGCGACGTACTGAACCCGTACTTCACCGAGCTGGCCCGCTCCGTCGAGGAGGAGGCCCGCGCGCTTGGCTACAGCGTCATCATCGGCAACGCCGACGAACGGCCGGACCTCCAGGACCACCACGTACGGAACCTGCTGGACCGGCGCATCGACGGGCTGCTCGTCTCCCCCACGGACGGCGGCTCGCCGCTGATGCTGGACGCCGTGCGGGCCGGGACGCCCATGGTGTTCGTGGACCGGTGGATCCCGGGCGTGGACGTGCCGGTGGTGCGGGCGGACGGGCGGAGCGCCGTACGGGACCTCGTGGCGCATCTGCACGGGCTGGGGCACCGGCGGCTCGCCATCATCGCGGGTCCGGCGGCGACCACGACCGGCCGCGAGCGCGTCGAGGTCTTCCGGGAGGCGCTCGGCGCGTACGGGCTCGAACTGCCCGACGCCTACATAGGGCAGGGCGACTTCCAGGCCGAGAGCGGCCGCCTGGTCACCGAGGGCTTCCTCGATCTGGCCGAGCCGCCCGAGGCCGTCTTCGCCGCCGACAACCTGATGGCGCTCGGCGCGCTGGACGCCGTACGGGCGCGTGGCCTGCGGGTGCCGGACGACCTCGCGCTGGCCGCGTTCGACGACATCCGGTGGTTCGTGCACACCGATCCGCCGATCACCGCGATCGCCCAGCCCACGGGCGAGCTGGGCCGGGCCGCCGTACGGGCCCTGGTCGACCGCATCGAGGGACGGCCCGGCGAGTCCGTCACCCTCCCCGCCCGGCTCGTCGTACGCCGCTCGTGCGGCGAGAACCCCACCCCAGTGCAAAGGAGCACGACGTGAGCGACGCGGACGAGTTGCTGCGCATCGAGGGCATACGCAAGACCTTCCCGGGCGTGGTCGCGCTGGACGGCGTCGACTTCGACCTGCGCCGGGGCGAGGTGCACGTGCTGCTCGGTGAGAACGGCGCGGGCAAGAGCACCCTCATCAAGATGCTCTCCGGCGCCTACACCCCCGACGCCGGGCGGATCCTGGTCGGCGGTGCGGAGACCCGCATCCAGGGCGCCCAGGACTCCGAGCGGCTCGGGATCGCCACCATCTACCAGGAGTTCAACCTGGTACCCGATCTCACGGTCGCCGAGAACATCTTCCTCGGACGCCAGCCGCGCCGGTTCGGGATGATCGACCGCGGGCGCATGGAGGCCGACGCCGAGGTCCTGCTGAAGCGGGTCGGCGTGACCGTGTCACCCCGCGCGCGGGTCCGTGAACTCGGCATCGCCCGCCTGCAGATGGTCGAGATCGCCAAGGCGCTCAGCCTGGACGCCCGCGTGCTGATCATGGACGAGCCGACCGCCGTGCTCACCTCCGAGGAGGTCGACAAGCTCTTCGCGATCGTGCGCACGCTGCGCGAGGACGGCGTCGGGATCGTCTTCATCACCCACCACCTGGAGGAGATCGCCGCACTCGGCGACCGGGTGACGGTCATCCGGGACGGGAAGAGCGTGGGCCAGGTCCCCGCCTCCGCGCCCGAGGACGAGCTCGTACGGCTCATGGTCGGTCGCTCCATCGAGCAGCAGTACCCGCGCGAGCGGGCCGACCGCGGCGCCGCCCTGCTGTCCGTCGAGGGGCTCACCCGGGACGGCGTCTTCCACGACATCGGTTTCGAGGTGCACGCCGGTGAGGTCGTCGGCATCGCCGGACTGGTCGGCGCCGGGCGCACCGAGGTCGTCCGGGCGGTCTTCGGGGCCGACGCCTACGACCGGGGCACCGTGAAGGTCTCCGGGGCCCCGGTCGCCAAGCACGACATCAACGCGGCGATGACCGCGGGCATCGGGCTCGTCCCCGAGGACCGCAAGGGCCAGGGCCTGGTGCTGGACGCCTCGGTCGAGGAGAACCTCGGCCTGGTGACCCTGCGGTCGGCCACCCGCGCGGGCCTCGTCGACCTCAAGGGCCGGCGCCAGGCGGCCGAACGCATCGCCCGGCGGCTCGGCGTGCGGATGGCGGGCCTGGGCCAGCACGTGCGCACCCTCTCCGGCGGCAACCAGCAGAAGGTCGTCATCGGCAAGTGGCTGCTGGCCGACACCAAGGTGCTGATCCTCGACGAGCCGACGCGCGGCATCGACGTCGGCGCCAAGGTCGAGATCTACCAGCTCGTCAACGAACTCACCGCCGCCGGCGCGGCCGTCCTGATGATCTCCAGCGACCTTCCCGAGGTGCTCGGCATGAGCGACCGGGTGCTGGTGATGGCCCAGGGCCGGATCGCCGGTGAACTCTCCGCCGCCGAGGCGACCCAGGACGCCGTGATGGCACTCGCAGTAAGCAACCCCAGCACTGACAAGGAGGCCTCCCGTGGCCACTGACACGCTCAAGAGCACGACGGGCGCGGGTGGCGCCTCGGGAGGCCTGCGCCGCCTCCTGCTCGACAACGGCGCGCTCACCGCGCTCATCGTCCTCGTCATCGCGATGTCGGCGCTGTCCGGCGACTTCCTGACGACGGACAACCTCCTCAACGTCGGCGTACAGGCGGCCGTGACCGCCATCCTCGCCTTCGGCGTCACCTTCGTGATCGTCTCGGCGGGCATCGACCTGTCGGTCGGCTCGGTCGCCGCCCTGTCCGCCACGGTCCTCGCCTGGAGCGCCACCTCGGCGGGCGTCCCGGTCTTCCTCGCCGTCCTCCTGGCCATAGCGACGGGCATCGTCTGCGGCCTGGTCAACGGCATCCTGATCTCCTACGGCAAGCTGCCGCCGTTCATCGCCACGCTGGCCATGCTGTCCGTGGCCCGCGGCCTGTCCCTGGTGATCTCCGAAGGCTCCCCGATCGCCTTCCCCGACTCCGTCTCCCACCTCGGCGACACGCTCGGCGGCTGGCTGCCGGTGCCGGTCCTGGTGATGGTCGTGATGGGCCTGATCGCCGCCCTCGTGCTCGGCCGGACCTACATCGGCCGCTCCATGTACGCGATCGGCGGCAACGAGGAGGCCGCGCGGCTGTCCGGCCTGCGCGTGAAGCGGCAGAAGCTCGCCATCTACGCCTTCTCCGGCGTGTTCGCCGCCGTCGCCGGTGTCGTGCTCGCCGCCCGGCTCTCCTCCGCGCAGCCCCAGGCCGCCGACGGCTACGAGCTGGACGCGATCGCCGCCGTCGTCATCGGCGGCGCCTCCCTCGCGGGCGGCACCGGCAAGGCGTCCGGCACGCTCATCGGCGCCCTGATCCTGGCCGTGCTGCGCAACGGGCTGAACCTGATGAACGTCTCGGCGTTCTGGCAGCAGGTCGTCATCGGTGTCGTCATCGCGCTCGCGGTGCTGTTCGACACGCTGCGGCGCAAGGCGGGCGCGACCCCGGTGGCCGGTGCCTCTTCAGGAGGCAAGGGCAGGCAGGCGGCGACGTACGGGCTCGCGGCCGTGGTCACCGTCGCGATCGTCGGTGCCACGTCCTTCCTGCACAACGGCTCCTCCGCCACGAGCAGCCCGAAGGTGGGCCTGTCGCTGTCGACCCTCAACAACCCCTTCTTCGTGCAGATCCGGGCCGGCGCCCAGGCCGAGGCCGAGAAGCGGGGCGTGGACCTGACCGTCACCGATGCCCAGAACGACGCCTCCCAGCAGGCCAACCAGCTGCAGAACTTCACCAGTTCCGGCCTGGGCGCGATCATCGTCAACCCGGTGGACTCGGACGCCGCGAGCAACTCCGTCAAGGCCGCCGACCAGGCGAAGATCCCGGTCATCGCGGTCGACCGGGGCGTCAACAAGGCACCGGTGGACGCTCTGGTCGCCTCCGACAACGTCGCCGGCGGTGAACTCGCCGCCAAGACCATCGCCGACAAGCTGGGCGGCAAGGGGAAGATCGTGATCCTCCAGGGCCAGGCCGGCACGTCCGCGGCCCGGGAGCGCGCGCAGGGCTTCGCGAACGGCCTCAAGGCCTTCCCGGGCATCCGGGTCGTCGCCCAGCAGCCCGCCGACTTCGACCGCACCAAGGGCCTCGACGTGATGTCGAACCTGCTCCAGGCCCACCCGGACGTCCAGGGTGTCATCGCCGCCAACGACGAGATGGCCCTCGGCGCGATCAAGGCGCTGGGTTCCAAGGCCGGCACGTCGGTCTCGGTCGTGGGCTTCGACGGCACGCCTGACGGACTGAAGGCCGTCGAGGGAGGCACGCTGTACGCGTCCGTGGCGCAGCAGCCGTCCCAGCTCGGGAAGATCGCTGTGGACAACGCCCTGCGGGCCCTGAAGGGCGAGAAGGTCGAGGAGACGGTGAAGGTGCCGGTGAAGGTGGTCACCAAGGAGAACGTGGCCGGCTTCAGCGGCTGACCTCGGGGAACGGCGGGCGGTCGCGCACGGCGTGCGATGGCCGCCCGCCCATGTCACTCACATGGGGAGACAACGCATGTACGACTACGACCTCCTGGTCGTGGGGTCGGCCAACGCCGACCTGGTGATCGGAGTGGAGCGCCGGCCCGCGGCCGGCGAGACCGTGCTCGGCTCCGACCTGGCCGTCCACCCGGGCGGCAAGGGCGCGAACCAGGCGGTCGCGGCCGCCAGACTCGGCGCCCGTACGGCGCTGCTGGCCCGGGTCGGCGACGACGCGCACGGCCGGCTGCTGCTGGACTCGCTGCGCGAGGCGGGCGTCGACACGGTGGGTGTCCTGGTGGGCGGCGCGCCGACCGGGGTCGCTCTGATCACGGTCGACCCGTCCGGCGACAACAGCATCGTCGTCTCGCCCGGCGCCAACGGCCGCCTCACCCCGCAGGACGTGGCCGCCGCCGGGTGCCTCTTCCACAGCTCCCGGGTGGTGTCGGCGCAGTTGGAGATCCCGCTGGAGACGGTGGTGGAGGTCGTGCGGAACCTGGCGCCGGAGAGCCGTTTCGTCCTCAACCCCTCGCCGCCGCGCCCTCTCCCGTCGGAGGTGCTGGCGGCCTGCGACCCGCTGATCGTGAACGAGCACGAGGCGAAGGTGATCCTGGGCGACTCGGCCGTCGGGGACACCCCCGAGGACTGGGCGCGGATCCTCCTCGCCAAGGGCCCGAAGTCGGTGGTGGTGACGCTGGGCGCGGAGGGCGCGCTGGTGGCGTCGGCCCAGGGCGTCTCGCGGGTGCCGGCCGTGACGGTGGACGCGGTGGACACGACGGGTGCCGGCGACTCCTTCACCGCGGCGCTGGCCTACCGGCTGGGGGCGGGCGAGTCGCCGGCCCGGGCGGCGTCGTACGCGGCGCGGGTAGGTGCCGTGACCGTGACGAAGGAGGGCGCGCAGGCGTCCTTCCCGACGGCGGCAGAGGTCGCCGGCTCATGAAGAGGGCCGGAATACTGAACCGTCACCTCGCCGGCGCGCTGGCCGAACTCGGCCACGGCGACGGGGTGCTGGTGTGCGACGCGGGCATGCCCATCCCCGAGGGGCCCCGGGTGGTGGACCTGGCCTTCCGGGCCGGTGTGCCGGCGTTCGCCGAGGTGCTGGACGGGCTGCTGGCCGAGCTGGTGGTCGAGGGGGCGACGGCGGCGCGGGAGCTGCGGCAGGCCAACCCGGAGGCGTCGGCGCTGCTGGAGAGACACTTCCCCGGGCTGGACCTCGTCCCGCACGAGCGGCTCAAGGAGCTGTCGGCGGGGGCCCGGCTGATCGTCCGCACGGGCGAGGCGCGGCCGTACGCGAACGTCCTGCTGAGGTGCGGCGTCTTCTTCTGACAGCCCTGAACGGCCGACACCCCTGAACGGCTTCCCCCAGGCCCGAAGGGTTTCGAGGGGACCCGGTCCGTCGACCGGGCCCCCTCGGGTTTTCCCCTCCCCGCCAGAACTCCGCGATCCCCCCGGATCCCCCTCCAGAAGCCCTGACGCCCAGTACGACACCTTGAGGGCAGAAAGGGTTGCACGGCGGAGTAAGAATTTCTCACCGGTTTCTTGAGGGCCCCGGGCCGGGGCGGTCCAGACGGGGCCGCGCAGGGCGCACGCCCCGGTCGGTGGCGCCCTCAGCGCCGCAGGCTGTAGCTCACCATCGACGCTCCCACCACCGCCCCGAACGCCGGGAGCAGGAACTGCGTGAAGACCTCCCAGCCCCACACGATCCCCGCGCACACCGCCGTGATGTTGATGGCCAGGGACATGATCCACAGGGCGACACTCTGAACCTGGGGCGACATCGTTCCTCGTCGTCATTCGGGGCGGTGGTGATGAATGGGCGGGGGGAATCAACCAGAGCCCGGGCTGGGGGAAGGGCGGAATTGCGGCACGGGTGCCGGGTGCGGCAGGGGAGGGCCAGGGGTGTTCCGGTTCGGCCCGGGGGAGTCCGGAGCCACGATCGCGTGCTCCCCGGACAGCACCGGAGCCACCGCGAGCAGCGTCAACGTACCGACGGCGCACAGCCACACGAGGAGTGTGCCCGTCGTGTGCGCGCGCCTGGGGGCGCTCTCGCCATGGGGACGCATCGGCATCACGGTCGCTCCGAAATCGAGTCCGCCCCCCTTTTTTTCATGAACTCCTGAATTCTTCCACGGCAAAGAATCGAAAAGGGGCCAAGACGGATGCTTGAACTGTAAAGCTTCTCGCTCTCCTGTGAATCCACGGTGAAAAGTGAGCCCCGGCCCCCATACTGATCGGTCGCTTTGCGCGAGGGCGGCCGGGCGGATCACCCCGCCGCACTGTCGTACCCGGGCGGTACCGTCGGGCCATGACCGATCAGGCGGGGGCCGCCCAGGCGGGCGAGCGGCGACTGGCCACGTTGGACGGCGTACTCGAACGCATCACGTACGCCAACGAGGAGAACGGCTACACGGTCGCCCGGGTCGACACCGGCAGGGGCGCCGGTGACCTGCTCACTGTCGTCGGTGCGCTGCTCGGCGCGCAGGTCGGCGAGTCCCTGCGCATGGAGGGACGCTGGGGCTCGCACCCGCAGTACGGCAAGCAGTTCCACGTCGAGAACTACACGACCGTCCTCCCGGCCACCGTCCAGGGCATGCGCCGCTATCTCGGCTCCGGCCTGGTCAAGGGCATCGGCCCGGTCTTCGCCGACCGGATCACCCAGCACTTCGGCATGGACACCCTCCGGATCATCGAGGAGGAGCCCAAGCGGCTCGTCGAGGTCCCCGGGCTCGGCCCCAAGCGCACCAAGAAGATCGCCGACGCCTGGGAGGAGCAGAAGGCCATCAAGGAGGTCATGCTCTTCCTCCAGACGGTCGAGGTCTCCACCTCCATCGCCGTGCGCATCTACAAGAAGTACGGCGACGCCTCCATCTCGGTCGTGAAGAACCAGCCCTACCGGCTCGCCTCCGACGTCTGGGGCATCGGCTTCCTCACCGCCGACAAGATCGCCCAGTCCGTCGGCATCCCGCACGACAGCCCCGAGCGCGTCAAGGCGGGCCTGCAGTACGCGCTGTCCCAGTCCACCGACCAGGGGCACTGCTTCCTCCCGGAGGAGCAGCTGATCAAGGACGCGGTCAAACTCCTCCAGGTCGACACGGGCCTGGTCATCGAATGCCTGGCGGAACTGGCCGAACCCCAGGAGGACGGCGAGGACCCCGGCGTCGTACGGGAGAAGGTGCCGGGCCCCGACGGCGGGGAGCCCGTCACCGCGATCTACCTCGTCCCCTTCCACCGCGCCGAACTCTCCCTCTCCGCCCAGCTGCTGCGCCTCCTGCGCACCGGCGAGGACCGCATGCCGGGATTCCGCACCGTCGCCTGGGAGAAGGCCCTGAGCTGGCTCAAGGGGCGCACGGGCACCGATCTCGCGCCCGAGCAGGAGGCCGCCGTCAAACTGGCGCTGACCGAGAAGGTCGCCGTCCTCACCGGCGGGCCCGGCTGCGGCAAGTCCTTCACGGTCCGCTCGATCGTGGAGCTGGCCCGCGCCAGAAAGGCGAAGGTCGTGCTGGCCGCCCCCACGGGCCGGGCCGCCAAACGCCTGTCCGAGCTCACCGGCGCCGAGGCCTCCACGGTGCACCGCCTGCTGGAGCTCAAGCCCGGCGGCGACGCGGCCTACGACCGGGAGCGCCCGCTGGACGCCGACCTGGTAGTGGTCGACGAGGCGTCCATGCTGGACCTGCTCCTCGCCAACAAGCTGGTCAAGGCGGTCCCGCCGGGAGCCCACCTGCTCTTCGTGGGGGACGTGGACCAGTTGCCCAGCGTCGGCGCGGGCGAGGTCCTCCGGGATCTCCTGGCCGACGGCGGCCCGATCCCCGCCGTCCGCCTCACCCGGGTCTTCCGGCAGGCCCAGCAGTCGGGCGTGGTGACGAACGCCCACCGGATCAACTCCGGTCACCACCCGCTCACCGACGGAATGAAGGACTTCTTCCTCTTCGTCGAGGACGACACGGAGGCCGCCGGCCGGCTCACCGTGGACGTGGCGGCGCGCCGCATTCCGGCCAAGTTCGGTCTGGACCCCCGGCGGGACGTCCAGGTCCTCGCGCCCATGCACCGGGGCCCGGCCGGCGCGGGCACCCTCAACGGCCTGCTCCAGCAGGCCGTCACACCCGGCCGCCCCGACCTGCCCGAGAAGAGATTCGGCGGACGGGTCTTCCGCGTCGGAGACAAGGTCACCCAGATTCGCAACAATTACGAGAAGGGTGAGAACGGTGTCTTCAACGGCACCGTCGGTGTGGTGACCTCGCTCGACCCGGTCGACCAGCGCCTGACGGTGCTCACGGACGAGGACGAGGAGGTGCCGTACGAGTTCGACGAGCTCGACGAGCTGGCCCACGCGTACGCCGTGACGATCCACCGCTCCCAGGGCAGCGAGTACCCGGCGGTCGTCATCCCGGTCACCACGGGCGCCTGGATGATGCTGCAGCGCAACCTGCTCTACACGGCGGTCACCCGGGCCAAGCAGCTGGTCGTCCTCGTCGGTTCGCGCAGGGCGATCGGCCAGGCGGTGCGCACGGTTTCGGCGGGTCGGCGGTGCACGGCACTCGACTTCCGGCTCGGTTCAACGAAGAATGATCGATCAAATGAGTCGTGAAGGTCACAAGGCACTTCCGGAAGGGGAACACAGGGGGCAGGATGAGCAAGTTGACGGCACTCAGTGCCGTCGATAGGCCCGATGGTCGACCCCGAGTGCACTCTCCTGAGCCAAGTGGGGGATGGTAGAGACAGTCAGGGCAACCTCGAAGATGAGGCACAACGTCGGTGAGGGAAGACGTGAGCGACAACTCTGTAGTACTGCGGTACGGCGACGGCGAGTACACCTACCCGGTGATCGACAGCACCGTCGGTGACAAGGGCTTCGACATCGGAAAGCTCCGCGCCCAGACCGGTCTGGTGACGCTGGACAGCGGTTACGGCAACACGGCCGCGTATAAATCCGCCGTCACGTACCTGGACGGCGAAGCGGGCATCCTGCGGTACCGCGGCTACCCGATCGAGCAGCTGGCCGAGCGCTCCACCTTCCTGGAGGTCGCCTACCTGCTGATCAACGGCGAACTGCCGACGGTCGACGAGCTCTCGACGTTCCAGAACGACATCACGCAGCACACCCTGCTGCACGAGGATGTCAAGAACTTCTACAAGGGCTTCCCGCGCGACGCCCACCCGATGGCCATGCTGTCCTCGGTCGTCTCGGCGCTGTCCACGTTCTACCAGGACAGCCACAACCCGTTCGACGAGCGCCAGCGGAACCTCTCCACGATCCGCCTGCTCGCCAAGCTCCCGACGATCGCCGCGTACGCGTACAAGAAGTCGATCGGTCACCCGTTCGTCTACCCGCGCAACGACCTCGGCTACGTCGAGAACTTCCTCCGCATGACCTTCTCGGTCCCGGCGCAGGAGTACGAGCTCGACCCGACCGTGGTCTCCGCGCTCGACAAGCTGCTGATCCTGCACGCGGACCACGAGCAGAACTGCTCGACGTCCACGGTCCGCCTGGTCGGCTCCTCGCAGGCGAACATGTTCGCCTCGATCTCCGCCGGCATCAACGCCCTGTGGGGCCCGCTGCACGGCGGCGCCAACCAGTCGGTGCTGGAGATGCTGGAGGGCATCCGCGACTCCGGCGGCGACGTCGACACCTTCATCCGCAAGGTGAAGAACAAGGAGGACGGCGTCCGCCTGATGGGCTTCGGCCACCGGGTCTACAAGAACTTCGACCCGCGCGCCAAAATCATCAAGGCCGCCGCGCACGACGTGCTGTCCGCACTCGGCAAGTCCGACGAGCTGCTGGACATCGCACTGAAGCTGGAGGAGCACGCGCTCTCCGACGACTACTTCGTCTCGCGCAGCCTCTACCCGAACGTCGACTTCTACACGGGCCTGATCTACCGGGCCATGGGCTTCCCGACCGAGATGTTCACGGTCCTGTTCGCCCTCGGCCGGCTGCCGGGCTGGATCGCCCAGTGGCACGAGATGATCAAGGAGCCGGGCTCCCGCATCGGCCGCCCGCGCCAGATCTACACGGGCGTGGTCGAGCGCGACTTCGTGCCCGTCGAGGAGCGCTGAGACCACCACCCAGGAGTCCTGGGCGCGTAATCGCCCGAGCCCCCGTGTCCGGCAGCCGGACACGGGGGCTCGGGCATGCGCATGCTCCCTCGCGGGTCCTCACGCGATCTCTCAAATGGTTTCTCACGCAACGAAGAACGCGCACGCAATGAAGAAGGCGCCCCGGCGCCGGTCCCCCCACGGGCCGACGACCAGGGCGCCTTCCCAGTCCCGGTTCGGATTCCCCCCACGGGATCCGGCCGGGCGTCTGTGAGGACAGCGCCTGAACCGCTGTTGAGCACAACGAGCAAAACTCGCCGTACCACTGTGCGAGGTGCGATCTGCCGGGACAGCGCACGCCCGGGAGGGCCGCTCAAAGCTTCCCGGCGTACGTGCCCCGGCAACGCTCCCCCAAGCTCTCAACTCCGTTCGAGCAGGGAGGTACCCCCAACCGGGGAAGTCCCCCAAGACATCCCCAGATGTCGGGTCGCGCCCCCCAAGACGCTTCCTGACATCGTCAACTTAGACCTTAGAACCCCTCGGATGGTTACGTTCAGATCACTGTGATCTGCGTCTCTTGCATATGTCCTATAGATGGGCAAGGGCCCGGATATGCCGTCCGGGAGGTCCCAGCGTAAGGAAGATGCGCGAGCCTTGTGAAGAGCTTATGTGAGTCGGGCCCGGGACTCCAGAGGGGCTCCCCTCGCGGTCGCCGTCAACTTGGGGCGAATTCGGGCGACTTCACCGAAATGTTCGCAGCCGCAGACTGTTCGTGACGACGAAGACCGACGAGAAGGCCATCGCGGCCCCGGCGATCATCGGATTCAGCAGACCCGCGGCGGCCAGCGGCAGCGCGGCCACGTTGTAGCCGAAGGCCCACACGAGATTGCCCTTGATCGTGGCCAGCGTCCGGCGGGACAGCCGGATCGCGTCCGCCGCCACCCGCAGATCGCCGCGCACCAGCGTCAGATCGCCCGCCTCGATCGCCGCGTCCGTGCCGGTGCCCATGGCCAGGCCCAGATCGGCGGTGGCGAGCGCGGCCGCGTCGTTGACGCCGTCGCCCACCATGGCGACGACCCGCCCCTCGGCCTGCAGTCGCCGTACCGCGTCGACCTTGTCCTCGGGCAGGACCTCGGCCACCACCTGCTCGATTCCCACGGCCGCGGCCACCGTCTCGGCCACCGCACGGTTGTCCCCGGTCAGCAGCACCGGCGTGAGCCCCAGCGCGCGCAGCTCGCGCACGGCCTCGGCGCTGGTCTCCTTGACGGTGTCCGCCACGGCCAGAACGGCCTGCGCCGTCCCGTCCCAGCCGGCCACGACGGCCGTGTACCCGGCCCGCTCGGCCTCGTCCCGCGCGCGGGCCAGCTCCGGCGGCATGGCGTCGAAGAGCCGCCCCACGGCGACCTCACGGCCCTCCACCCGTCCGCGTACGCCCCGCCCGGGGACGTTCTCGAACCCTTCGACGCCCGGGAGGTGACCGGCCCTCTCCTCGGCGCCCACGGCGATCGCGCGGGCGACGGGGTGCTCGGAGGCGTGCTCGACGGCGCCCGCGAGCCGCAGCACCTCCTTCTCGTCGGCGCCCTCGGCGAGGTGCACGTCGTGCAGGGTCATGTGGCCGGTGGTGACGGTGCCGGTCTTGTCCAGGACGACCGTGTCGATCCGGCGGGTGGACTCCAGGACCTCGGGGCCCTTGATGAGGATGCCGAGCTGGGCGCCGCGGCCCGTGCCGACCATCAGGGCGGTCGGGGTGGCCAGGCCCAGGGCACACGGGCAGGCGATGATCAGCACCGCGACGCCCGCGGTGAAGGCGGCGACGCCGTCGCCGGTCAGCCCGAGCCACGCCCCGGCCGTGGCGGCGGCGATCAGCAGCACCACCGGCACGAAGATCCCGGAGACCCGGTCGGCGAGCCGCTGCACCTCGGCTTTGCCGTTCTGCGCGTCCTCCACCAGCTTCGCCATCCGCGCGAGCCGGGTGTCGGCACCGACCCGGGTGGCCTCGACGACCAGCCGACCGCCCGCGTTGACCGTCGCGCCGGTGACCGGGTCCCCGGGCGCCACGTCCACCGGCACCGACTCGCCGGTCAGCATCGAGGCGTCCACCGCGGAGGCGCCCTCGACGACCGTGCCGTCGGTGGCGATCTTCTCGCCGGGCCGTACGACGAACCGGTCGCCGACGGCCAGGCGCTGTGCGGGGATCCGCACCTCCCGCCCGTCCCGCAGCACGGCCACGTCCTTGGCGCCCAGTTCCATCAGCGCCCTGAGCGCGGCTCCCGCGCGGCGCTTGGAGCGGGCCTCCAGGTAGCGGCCCAGCAGGATGAAGGCGGTGACCCCGGAAGCGACTTCCAGGTAGATCGAGGAGGCGCCGTCCCCGCGCGCGACCGTCAGCTCGAAGGGATGCCGCATGCCCGGCATGCCCGCGTCGCCCAGGAACAGTGCCCACAGGGACCAGCCGAACGCGGCCAGGGTGCCGAGCGAGACCAGCGTGTCCATGGTCGCGGCGCCGTGCCGGGCGTTCGTCCAGGCCGCCCGGTGGAAGGGCAGCCCGCCCCAGACGACGACCGGGGCCGCGAGCGTGAGCGAGAGCCACTGCCAGTGGTCGAACTGCAGGGCCGGAACCATCGCCAGCAGGATCACGGGCGCGGCGAGCGCGGCGGAGACGGTGAGGCGGCTGCGCAGGGCCGCCGTCTCGGGGTCCTCCGTCCCGGTGGCGGAGGTCTCCTCGCGTGGGGGCGCGGGCTCCTCGGCGGTGTACCCGGTCTTCACCACGGTGGCGATCAGATCGGCGACCTCGGTGCCCTCGGGGCAGGTGACCCGGGCCTTCTCCGTCGCGTAGTTCACCGTGGCGGTGACGCCCTCCATGCGGTTGAGCTTCTTCTCCACGCGGGCCGCGCAGGAGGCGCAGGTCATCCCGCCGATGAGCAGCTCGACCTCGGCGAGGGCCGGCTCGCGGGCGGCCGGTGCATGGGCGGTGGTGCTGGTCATGTCCTCACTCCAGGAGTTGCGGGGCGCCCGGGAAGCGGAACGGGCCGTACGGGCCGGGGACGGCGGCGTACGGCCCGTACGCGGGTACGAGTGTCGGATCCGGAGTGTCTCAGACCCGGCCGGCTGCCGGACTCGGGTGGCTCAGGCCCGCCCGGCCAGTTCGAAGCCGGCCTCGTCGACGGCGGCGCGCACGGCCTCGTCGTCGAGCGGGGTCGCGGAGACGACGGTGACCTCGCCGGTCTTGGCGACGGCCGTCACCGCACTCACGCCGGAGATCTGGGAGATCTCGCCGGAGACCGCGCCCTCGCAGTGTCCGCAGCTCATGCCGCTCACCTTGAAGACGGTGGTGACGGGGCCCGTGGTGTCGGTCTGGGCGGTCATGTCGTTACTCCTCGTCGAGGCGTGTGGGGTTGCGGGGTCCCTTGGGGGACCGCACACCCAACTGTACCCCTAGGGGGTATCGGTCCACGACGTCCCCGTCAGGGGGCGAGGCGCCTCGGCCGGCGGCGGTCGAGGCCGAACCTGTCAGGGACGAGGTCGGCGCGTCGGCCGGCTGACGCGGCGGACCCGCTAGCGTCGGACCGTCCGGGGAGGCCGCAGGGGCGGGCGGGTGAATGCCGACGCCCGGACACGAGACGAACGGAAGGCGGGTGACCATGCGGGCCGTGGTGTTCGAGCGGTACGGGGAGGCGGCCGAGGTCCGGGAGGTCGCCGACCCGGAGCCCGCGGAGCACGGGGTGGTCGTCCGGGTCGAGGCCACCGGGCTGTGCCGCAGCGACTGGCACGGCTGGCAGGGGCACGACCCCGACATCGCACTCCCGCATGTGCCCGGGCACGAACTGGCCGGTGTCGTCGAGGCGGTGGGCGCCCGGGTGGGCCGGTGGCGGCCCGGCGACCGGGTCACCGTGCCGTTCATCTGCGCCTGCGGTACGTGCCCGTCCTGCGCGGCCGGTGACCACCAGGTGTGCGAGCGCCAGACCCAGCCCGGCTTCACGCACTGGGGCTCCTTCGCCCAGTACGTGGCGCTGGACCACGCCGACATCAACCTCGTGGCGCTGCCCGAGGAGTTGTCCTGCGCCACGGCGGCCTCGCTCGGCTGCCGGTTCGCCACGGCGTACCGGGCGGTCGTGCAACAGGGCCGGGTCGCGGCGGGGGAGTGGGTCGCGGTGCACGGCTGCGGTGGGGTGGGGCTGTCGGCGGTGATGATCGCGGCCGCCTCGGGCGCCCGGGTCGTGGCGGTCGACGTGTCGCCCGCCGCCCTGGAGCTGGCCCGGACGTTCGGGGCGGCGCGGTGCGTCGACGCGACGGGCGTGGCGGACACCGCGGCGGCGATCCGCGAGCTGACCGGCGGTGGCGCCCATCTCTCCCTCGACGCCCTCGGCGCGCCCACCACCTGCGCCGCCTCCGTGAACGGCCTGCGCCGCCGGGGCCGGCACGTCCAGGTCGGCCTGCTGCCCTCGCCGACCGGCACGACCCCCGTGCCCATGGCCCGCGCGATCGCCCTGGAGCTCGAACTGCTCGGCAGCCACGGCATGGCCGCGCACAGCTACCCGCCGATGCTGGAACTGGTCCGCAGCGGGGTGCTGCGCCCCGACCTGCTGGTGACGTCGACGATCGCGCTGGACGAGGCGCCGTCGGCACTGGCGGGGATGGGCGCGGCACCGGGAGCGGGCGTGACGGTCGTCGAGCCGTGGAGCTGACAACGCGGATGGGGCGGCAAGGCAGCAGGTGTGACGGTCCTCGAGCCGTGGAGCTGACAACGCGGATGGGGCGGCAAGGCAGCAGGTGTGACGGTCCTCGAGCCGTGGAGCTGACAACGCGGATGGGGCGGCAAGGCAGCAGGTGTGACGGTCCTCGAGCCGTGGAGCTGACAACGCGGATGGGGCGGCAAGGCAGCAGGTGTGACGGTCCTCGAGCCGTGGAGCTGACAACGCGGATGGGGCGGCAAGGCAGCGGGCGTGACGGTCCTCGAGCCGTGGAGCTGGCGACCCGGATGGGGCGGCAAGGCAGCGGGTGTGACGGTCCTCGAGCCGTGGAGCTGACAGCGCCCGTGCGAAGGGTGGTGGCTCCCGGTCGGCCCGGGAGCCGACGCTCCTGGGATGACCGTGCCCCACGGGGTGGTGGGGCACGAGGCCGGGCGGGGAGGGATCAGTCGGCTCTTCGGGAGCGGTTGCCGGGGCGGGAGGCGACCCAGGCCCGGACGGTGTCGGCGTACCAGTAGGGCTTGCCGCTCTCGACATGGTCGGGCGGGGGCAGCAGGCCGTGCTTGCGGTAGGAGCGCACGGTGTCCGGCTGCACCCGGATGTGTGCCGCGATCTCCTTGTAGGACCAGAGCCTTCGGTCGGTCATGACGTGTACCTCCTCGCGCGCGTCACGGCGGCGGCCGGGGACGGCCGTCCGGGGGAGCCGGGCGCTGCGCAGGCGATCAACAAGCCTGTGTCCGGACAACGACTCTCGGTGACCCAGGACAGGGATCTGTGCGCGGGTGTGACGGAAGACCCGCGCAGGCGCGACATGTGTGACAGGAAGGCGGTGTTTGTGACACAGCCGGGGCAAAGGCGTACGCCGGGGCGTCGGCGGGTCACCTTGACACGGCGCCCCCGTCCTCCCTGCCGAGCATCAGCCGTCCGGAGAGGCGGACCGGGACGCCGGGCTGAAGACTACGGAACTGTGAGGACGCGGACGGGGACGACCGGAAAGCGCTGTCATGATCTGGTCCGAATGTCCGGACAAAACATTGACAGGGCTTCGCGAGGGGGCTACAAAACCGAGGAGAGCCGAGCACCGAGGGGACACCGATGGCGTACGACCTGATCACCATGGGGCGGATCGGAGTGGATCTGTATCCGCTCCAGACGGGCGTTCCACTGCCGCAGGTCACGTCCTTCGGCAAGTTCCTCGGTGGTTCGGCGAGCAATGTCGCGGTCGCCGCGGCGCGTCTGGGACGGCGGACCGCGGTGATCACCCGCACCGGCGACGACCCCTTCGGCGACTACCTCCACGAGGCCCTGAAGGGTTTCGGCGTGGACGACCGCTGGGTCACGCCGGTCTCCGGCCTGCCCACCCCGGTCACCTTCTGCGAAGTCTTCCCGCCGGACGACTTCCCGCTGTACTTCTACCGGCAGCCCAAGGCTCCCGACCTGGAGATCGACGCCCACGAGCTCGACCTGGACGCGATCCGCGAGGCCCGGGTCTTCTGGGTCACGGGCACGGGCCTGAGCGAGGAGCCCAGCCGGACGGCGACCCTCGCGGCCCTCGCCCACCGCGCCAAGGCCGGCCCGACGGTCTTCGACCTCGACTGGCGCCCGATGTTCTGGACGGACCCCGAGGCCGCCCGGCCCTTCTACGAGGAGGCCCTGCGCCACACCACCGTCGCGGTCGGCAACCTCGACGAGGTGGAGGTCGCCACGGGCGCGCGTGAACCCCACGCCGCCGCCCGCGCGCTCCTGGACGCGGGTGTGGAACTGGCCGTCGTCAAGCAGGGCCCCAAGGGCGTCCTCGCGGTGAACAGCGCCGGCGAGAGCGCCGAAGTGCCGCCGCTGCCGGTGAACGTCCTCAACGGCCTCGGCGCCGGCGACGCCTTCGGCGGGTGTCTCGTGCACGGCCTGCTGGCCGGCTGGGACCTGGAGAAGACCATGCGGCACGCCAACGCCGCCGGGGCCATCGTCGCCTCGCGCCTGGAGTGCTCGTCCGCGATGCCCACCCCGGACGAGATCGAGGCGGCCGTCACGGCGGGGGCCGTCCGGTGACCGTCGACGTCTCCGAACTCGTCCGTCTGCGCGGCCACCGCCCGGAGGCGATCGCCGAGGCCGCCGCCCGCCGCCCCCGTCGGCCGCTGCTGAACGACTCCGGCCGCCTGATGATCGTCGCCGCCGATCACCCGGCCCGCGGCGCCCTCGGCGTCGGCGGTCGCGCCATGGCCATGGCCAACCGCGCCGAACTGCTCGAACGCCTCTGCCTGGCGCTGTCCCGCCCCGGTGTGGACGGTGTCCTCGCCACCGCCGACATCCTCGACGACCTGCTGCTGCTCGGCGCCCTCGACGGCAAGGTCGTCCTGGGCTCGATGAACCGCGGCGGCCTCCAGGGCGCGAGCTTCGAACTCGACGACCGCTTCACCGGCCACCGCCCCGAGGACATCGAGCGCCTCGGCTTCGACGCGGGCAAGCTCCTGCTGCGCATCGACTACGCCGACCCGGGCTCGCTGACCACCCTGGAGTCCACCGCCCGGGCCGTCGACGCCATGGCCGCCCGGAAACTCCCCGTCTTCGTCGAGCCGTTCCTCTGCGGCCGCGACGCGACGGGCCGGCTGCGCAACGACCTCTCGGCCGAGGCCGTCACCAAGTCGATCGCCATCGCCTCGGGCCTCGGCGGCAGTTCCGCCTACACGTGGCTGAAGGTCCCGGTCACCGACAACCCCGACGACATGGCCGAGGTCATGGCGACCTCCACACTGCCCGCCGTGCTGCTCGGCGGCGAGGTGGGCGACGATCAGGACGGGGCGTACGAGAAGTGGCGCGGCGCCCTCCAACTGCCCACCGTGTGCGGACTCGTCGTGGGGCGTTCGCTGCTGTACCCGGCCGACGGCGATGTGGCCGCCGCCGTGGACACCGCCGTCGGACTGCTGTGAGGACCGTGGCATGACCAGTGAACTGTTCGTCCCCGAGGGCGCCACCGCCGGCTTTCAGTACGCCCCGGAGATCGTGCCGCCCCTCGACGGCGCGTGCACCGTGCGCGTCGGAGACGAAGAGTTCCCCCTCCCGGGCCGGGAGAGCGTGTGCGCGTCGGTGACCGACTTCGCGTACGCGCCCCGTGACGCCCGGGCCCTGATCGCCTCCGGCGCGGGAGGCCGCTTTGCTTTGGCAGGAGCGAAGTGCGAGCGACAACTCCCCGCCCGCTACGGCCCCGCGCCGGAGGTCCCCGTCCAGGAACGCGGCAGCGGCGGCTGCCCGCCCCCTCACTCCCCGGCGAGCACCGGCCCGGCAGGGCGCCGGGGCCGGGGCCGGAGCCGGAGGAGACCCACCACGTGGGGATCGACGGCCCGAACGGTTTCACCCGTCGGCCCGTGTCCCCCTCGCGTGAGGGCGGAACCGACGTCCTCACGAAGGTCCGTTCCGGCGACGCCGCTTCACACGGAGGGGTACCGATGACCCTGAAGACGACCAGGCTGACGGTGGCCCAGGCCCTCGTCCGCTTCCTCGCCGCCCAGTACACCGAACGCGACGGCGCCCGGCAGCGGCTCATCGGCGCCACCTGGGGCATCTTCGGCCACGGCAACGTCGCCGGCATCGGGCAGGCGCTCCTGGAGCACACCGAGGAGATGCCGTACCACCAGGGCCGCAACGAACAGGCCATGGTGCACGCGGCGGTCGGCTACGCCCGCCAGTCGGGCCGCCTGTCCACGCACGCGGTGACCACCTCCATCGGCCCGGGCGCCACCAACCTCGTCACCGGCGCCGCCCTCGCGACCATCAACCACCTGCCGGTGCTGCTCCTGCCCGGTGACATCTTCGCCACCCGCCCCGCCGACCCGGTCCTGCAGCAGCTCGAAGTGCCCTACGCGGGTGATGTGTCGGTCAACGACTGCCTGCGCCCGGTGTCCCGGTACTTCGACCGGATCACCCGTCCCGAGGCCCTGATCCCCTCGGCGCTGAACGCGATGCGTGTGCTCACCGACCCCGTGGAGACCGGCGCCGTCACCCTCGCCCTGCCCCAGGACGTGCAGGCCGAGGCGTACGACTGGCCCGAGGAGTTCTTCGCCGAGCGGGTCTGGACGGTACGGCGTCCCGGCGCCGACCCGGCGGAACTCGCCGAGGCGGTACGGGTCATCCGCTCGGCGAAGAGGCCGCTGGTCGTCGCGGGCGGCGGCGTCCACCACAGCCGCGCCGAGGAGGCCCTCGCCGAGTTCGCCGAGGCCACCGGCATCCCCGTCGCCTCCACCCAGGCCGGCAAGGGCTCCCTGCGCCACGACCACCCCCAGGACGTCGGCGGCATCGGCCACACCGGCACGGCGACGGCGGACGAACTGGCCCGCACCGCCGACCTGGTGATCGGCGTCGGCACCCGCTACACCGACTTCACCACCGCCTCCGGCACGCTCTTCTCCCACCCGGACGTGCGGTTCCTGAACCTCAGCATCGCCTCCTTCGACGGCCACAAGCTGGCCGGGCGGCCCCTGATCGCGGACGCCCGCACCGGCCTGGAGGAGCTGACCGAGAGGCTGGCGATGCACGGCCACCGGGTCGCGCCGTCGTACGCCACCGAGTACTCCGAGGACAAGGAGCGCTGGGAGCAGCGCGTCGACGCCTGCTACGAGGTCGACGAACCGGACACCCGCCCGACCCAGCCGCAGGTCCTCGGCGCCCTGGACGCCCTGGTCGACGAGTCGGACATCCTGATCAACGCGGCCGGTTCCCTCCCCGGCGACCTGCACAAGCTCTGGCGGACCCGGTCCCGCGACCAGTACCACCTGGAGTACGGCTACTCCTGCATGGGCTACGAGATCCCCGCCGCCATCGGCGTCAGGATGGCCGCCCCGGACCGGCCCGTGTGGGCGCTGGTCGGCGACGGCACGTACCTGATGATGCCGACGGAGATCGTCACGGCCGTCCAGGAAGGCATCGCGATCAAGGTCCTGATCATCCAGAACCACGGCTACGCGTCCATCGGCGGGCTCTCGGAGTCGGTGGGCGGCGAGCGGTTCGGCACCGCCTACCGCCACCCCTCCGAGGACGGCTCGTACACGGGGCCGCCGCTGCCCGTGGACCTCGCCGCCAACGCGGCCAGCCTCGGCATGCGCGTGCTGCGCGCGAAGACCGTACGGGACCTGCGGCAGGCCCTCGCCGAGGCCCGGGCGGCCGAGACTCCCACATGTGTCTACGTCGAGACCCAAACGGCAGACACAGTGTCGGGCGCGCCTCCCGCGCAGGCCTGGTGGGATGTACCCGTGGCCGAGACCGCGACACGGCCGTCCGCGGTCAAGGCACGTGAGCTGTACGAACGGCACGTCTCCACCCGACGCCGCCATCTGTGAAGGAGTTCCCGGCCATGACGAAGACCGTCAACCACTGGATCGGCGGCAAGACCGTCGAAGGCGCCTCGGGCACGCACGGGCCGGTGACCAACCCGGCGACCGGCGAGGTGACGACGAAGGTCGCGTTCGCCTCGGTCGACGAGGTGGACGCGGCGGTCGCCGCCGCCAAGGAGGCCTACCTGACCTGGGGCCAGTCCTCGCTGGCCCAGCGCACCTCGATCCTGTTCAGGTTCCGCGCCCTGCTGGACGCCAACCGGGACGCGATCGCCGAGCTGATCACCGCCGAGCACGGCAAGGTACACGGCGACGCCCTCGGCGAGGTCGCGCGCGGCCTGGAGATCGTCGACCTGGCCTGCGGCATCAGCGTCCAGCTGAAGGGCGAGCTGTCGACGCAGGTCGCCAGCCGCGTCGACGTGTCCTCGATCCGGCAGCCGCTCGGTGTCGTCGCGGGCATCACCCCGTTCAACTTCCCGGCGATGGTGCCGATGTGGATGTTCCCCCTCGCCATCGCGTGCGGCAACACGTTCGTGCTGAAGCCGTCCGAGAAGGACCCGTCGGCATCGGTCAAGATCGCCGAACTGCTCGCCGAGGCGGGCCTGCCGGACGGCGTCTTCAACGTCGTCCACGGCGACAAGGTGGCCGTCGACCGTCTCCTGGAGCACCCGGACGTCAAGGCCGTCTCCTTCGTCGGCTCGACCCCGATCGCCCGCTACATCCACACCACGGCCTCCGCCAACGGCAAGCGCGTCCAGGCGCTCGGCGGCGCCAAGAACCACATGCTGGTCCTGCCCGACGCCGACCTCGACGCGGCCGCCGACGCAGCGGTGAGCGCCGCCTACGGCTCCGCCGGCGAGCGCTGCATGGCCATCTCCGCGGTCGTCGCGGTGGGCTCGATCGGCGACGAGCTGGTGGAGAAGATCCGCGAGCGCGCCGAGAAGATCAAGATCGGCCCCGGTGACGACCCGGCCTCCGAAATGGGCCCGCTCATCACCAAGGTCCACCGCGACAAGGTGGCCTCCTACGTCGAGGGCGCGGCGGCCGAGGGTGCCGAGGTGGTCCTCGACGGCACCGGCTACACCGTCGACGGCTTCGAGGACGGCCACTGGATCGGCATCTCGCTGCTCGACAAGGTTCCCACCTCCGCCAAGGCCTACCAGGACGAGATCTTCGGCCCGGTCCTGTGCGTGCTGCGCACGGAGACCTACGAGGAGGCCCTGGACATCGTCAACGCCTCGCCGTTCGGCAACGGCACCGCGATCTTCACCCGGGACGGCGGCGCGGCCCGCCGCTTCCAGCTGGAGGTCGAGGCCGGCATGGTCGGCGTGAACGTCCCGATCCCGGTCCCCGTCGGCTACCACAGCTTCGGCGGCTGGAAGGACTCCCTCTTCGGCGACCACCACATCTACGGCAACGACGGCACGCACTTCTACACCCGCGGCAAGGTCGTCACCACCCGCTGGCCGGACCCGGCCGACGCCCCGGCGGGCGTTGACCTGGGCTTCCCGCGCAACCACTGAGCCGTACGAGCCGGCGGCCCCGTCTCCGCACCGTGCGGGAGGTGGGCGCCGCGGTGTCCGGCAGGAGTAGCGCCGGCGGCCTCGGCGTCGCGGAACGTCTCGAATCCGGGGGCTACCAGACAGCGCCGAAAGCAGTCACTGCGGGGGCACCGAGGAAACCACCCTGCCACAACCACGGTGTGCAGCGGGGCCCGAACTCGTAGCCATGAAGGGAGTCTTCCGGGGCCTGCGCCCCTTCCCGCTCGAAAGCGGGCGCCCCCCGGTTGAGGCCGCGCCCGGTGCTGATGCGTGCGAGCAGCTGTGCCTCGACGGCCGGTGCACGCGCATCGTCGGGCTGTGCGCTCATCTTCGGCTCCTCTTGCCTTTCCTGCGGTGATCACGGGTGTCTGGCGGGTTGATGAGCCGACGCGCCTGTCCGCCGGTGGCCGTCCAGCCCTGCGGCGGCCACCGGCGAGGTTTTCGTCAGTGGCTACATACCCAGGCCGATGTCGGCACCGATGTTGCCGCTCAGGCCGAGTGCGGCGCTGATGGCGGCACCGAGGTCGACGCTGAGAGAGGTTGCGATGTCCACGATGACGGAGATATCCATACTCGTCTCCTTGATGGGATGAAAGGCGGTAAGACCGCTTTCATTCGATCTTCAGACTCCGCGAACCGGAGAGCCACTTGGGCGGGACATCCGGGTGAGCGGGAAAGCGGTCGTACTGCGGCTGGTGTACGTGGCGAGAAACCGTACGCCCGCAGGAGGGCAGGAGGGTCAGCCCGGCGGCTGCTCCGGTTGTCGGTGACGGCACGTACCGTTGACGCATGGATCTTCGACTGCCCGGACTGCGCGGGCTGACCCGGCGACCCCGGCGCCTCCTGGCCGCCGGGGCCGCTGTCGTCGTGCTCGCCGGGGCGGGTACGTGGACGGCCGTCGCGGACGACGACGCACCCCCCGTCCAGCGCGAGGACCGGGTCCTGCCCACGGTCGACGGCACGCGCGTCGACACCTCGTTCTTCACCTCCGGAGCAGCCGGCCGACGCCCCGCCGTCCTGCTCGGGCACGGCTTCGGCGGCAGCAAGAAGGACGTCCGGCAGCAGGCCGAGGACCTCGCCCGGGACGGCTACGCGGTCCTGACCTGGTCGGCGCGCGGCTTCGGCAAGTCGAACGGCGAGATCGGGCTGAACGACCCCAAGGGCGAGGTCGCCGACGTCTCCAAGCTCATCGACTGGCTGGCGAAGCAGCCCCAGGTCGAGCTCGACCAGCAGGGCGACCCCCGCGTCGGCATGGCCGGCGGCTCCTATGGCGGCGCGATAGCCCTGCTCACGGCGGGGCACGACGCCCGCGTCGACGCCATCGCACCGGCGATCACCTACTGGAACCTCGCCGACGCCCTCTTCCCGAACGGCGTGTTCAAGAAGCTCTGGGCCGGCCTCTTCGTCAACTCCGGCGGCGGCTGCGAGAAGTTCGAGCCCGCGCTGTGCCGCATGTACGAGCGGGTCGCCGAGTCGGGCAAGCCGGACGCCGAGGCGCGCGAGCTGCTTCAGGAGCGTTCACCGTCCGCGGTCGGCAAGGACATCAAGGTGCCGACGCTGCTGACGCAGGGCCAGTCCGACTCCCTCTTCCCGCTCGGCCAGGCCGACCAGGCGGCGAAGGTCATCCGCGCGAACGGCGCCCCCGTCGACGTCGACTGGATCGCCGGCGGCCACGACGGCGGCGACATGGAGACCGGCCGCGTCCAGGACCGCGTGAAGACCTGGTTCGACCGCTACCTGAAGGACGACAAGGGCGCCGACACCGGCCCCGCCTTCCGCGTCACCCGCACCCTCGGCATGGGCTCCGGCGACGGCGAACCCCGCCTGAGCGGAGTGACGTCGGACCGCTACCCCGGCCTGGAGAGCGAGCAGCGCTCCATCGCCCTGACCGGCCGCGAGCAGAGCTTCGACAACCCGCCCGGCGCCAGCCCGCCCGGCGTCTCCGCCCTGCCCGGCCTCGGCGGCGCCGGAGGTCTCAGCCGGCTCTCCACGCTCGGCATCGGCGTCTCCCTCGACTTCCCCGGCCAGTTCGCCGCGTTCGAGTCGGCGCCGCAGCGCGAGGACCTCCAGATCACCGGCTCGCCCACCGCGACCGTGCACGTGAAGTCCACCAGCGACGACGCCGTGCTCTTCGCCAAGCTCTACGACGTCGGCCCCGGCGGCGACACCCAGCAGGTGCTGCCCTCCCAGCTCGTCACGCCCATCCGGGTCGAGGACGCCAAGGCCGGCAAGAACGTCCGGATCACCCTCCCGGCGATCGACCACGAGGTCGACGACGGCCACCGGCTTCGCCTGGTCATCGCCTCCACGGACCTGGGCTACGCCTCCCCGACGGCCCCGGCGACGTACACCGTCTCCCTCAAGGGCGACCTGGAGGTCCCCTCCGCGCTCGGACAGCGCGACACCGGGGCCGGGCTGCCCGCGTGGGTATGGTGGCTGCCGCTCGCAGGCGCCGCCATCGCGCTGGCCCTGATCATCACGGGACGTCGCCGCACCGCCGCCCCCGCCCCGCCGGACCCCCAACTCGCCGAGGTCCCCCTCCAGATCACCGACCTGACCAAGCGCTACGCGAAGGCGTCCGACCGGTACGCCGTCAAGGACCTCTCCTTCCGCGTGCAGAAGGGCCAGGTTCTGGGCCTGCTCGGCCCCAACGGGGCGGGCAAGACGACCACCCTGCGCATGCTGATGGGCCTGATCAGGCCCGACGGCGGCGAGATCCGCGTCTTCGGCCACGCCATCGGCCCCGGCGCCCCGGTCCTCTCCCGGGTCGGCGCCTTCGTCGAGGGCCCGGGCTTCCTGCCGCATCTGTCCGGCCGGGAGAACCTGGAGCTGTACTGGCGCGCCACCGGCCGCCCCGCCGAGGACGCGCACCTGGAGGAGGCCCTGGAGATCGCGGACCTGGGCGACGCCCTCGCCCGCGCGGTGCGCACCTACTCCCAGGGCATGCGCCAGCGCCTCGCCATCGCCCAGGCCATGCTCGGCCTTCCGGACCTGCTCATCCTCGACGAGCCGACCAACGGCCTCGACCCGCCCCAGATCCGCGAGATGCGCGAGGTGATGATCCGCTACGCCGCCGCCGGCCGCACGGTCATCGTCTCCAGCCACCTCCTCGCGGAGGTCGAGCAGACCTGCACCCACCTGGTCGTCATGGACCACGGCCGGCTCGTCCAGGCGGGCCCGGTCGCGGACATCGTCGGCTCGGGCGACACCCTCCTCGTGGGCACGGCCACCCCCGTGGACGAGCCCGTCGCGGAGAAGGTCACCGCCCTGCCGGGCGTCGCCTCGGCCGTGCGCACCGACGAGGGCCTGCTGGTCCGGCTCGACGCCGACGGCACCCCGCAGCGTCTGGTCGCCGACCTCGTACGGCTGGACGTGGCGGTCACGTCGGTCGGCCCGCACCGCCGCCTGGAGGACGCCTTCCTCACCCTGATCGGAGCCGAAGCATGAGCACGCTCGCCGAGCCGCCCGTCGAGGTCGCCGACGGCTACCGCGCGGGCCGCACCCTGCCCTTCCGCGTCGAGCTGGTCCGGCAGCTGAAGCGGCGCCGCACCATGGTCATGGGCGGCGTCCTGTTCGCCCTGCCGATCATCCTGCTCATCGCCTTCCAGGTCGGCGGAGACCCGGGCGGCAACAACAACCGCGTCAACCTCATGGACACGGCCACGGCGTCCGGGGCCAACTTCGCCGCCGTCAACCTCTTCTCCGCCGCCGGCTTCCTGCTCGTCATCCCCGTCGCCCTGTTCTGCGGCGACACGGTCGCCTCGGAGGCCGGCTGGTCCTCCCTGCGCTATCTGCTCGCCGCCCCGGTGCCCCGGGCCCGGCTGCTGTGGTCCAAGCTCGCCGTCGGACTGGCCCTGAGCCTGGCCGCCATGGTCCTGCTCCCGATCGTCGCCCTCGCCGTCGGCACGGCCGCCTACGGCTGGGGACCGCTCGAACTGCCCACCGGCGGCACCCTGCCCACCGGCACGGCCGCCCAGCGGCTGCTGATCGTCGTCGCGTACATCATGGTGTCCCAACTGGTCACCGCCGCGCTGGCGTTCTGGCTGTCGACCCGGACGGACGCCCCGCTCGGCGCGGTCGGCGGCGCGGTCTTCCTGACCATCATCGGCAGCGTCCTCGACGAGGTGACGGCCCTCGGCGACTGGCGCGACTTCCTGCCCGCGCACTGGCAGTACGCCTGGCTCGACGCCGTCCGGCCCCAGTTGGAGTGGTCGGACATGATCCAGGGCACGTCGATCTCGGTAACGTACGCGCTCGTGCTGTTCGCCCTGGCCTTCCGCGGTTTCGCCCGCAAGGACGTCGTCTGCTAGTGCTGTGACCGCATGGGTTCGCCGGGTCCAGGCTGCGGTTACGAGGGGGCGTCCAGCGGATGCCCTTCTCGCTTGGGATGCGGGTGCGTTCTTTGCGTTGGCTGGTTCCGCCCGACGGCGCGGGAACGCTGTTTGTCCCCGCCGCCGTGGCAGCGGCCCTCCAGTAGGCCCTGGGCGCTCTTGCGGCCCGGTCCGCCACGCGACCACGGTGTCCCGGTGTGTGGGGCGCGGACCGCGCAAACCTGCCTTCCCGTGGAGGCCGGTTCGGATGACGGTTACCAGTCCGGCCGCCGCCACTGACGCTCGCAGCGGGGATGGTGTCGTGAAGTGGTTCGACCCTGACGGGGAGTGGGCGTCATCTCGCAGGACGGCGGAGCACCGGACGCGGACGGTTCACGGCGGCGTGAACCGCACGCCCGTCCGCCGAAGTCCGTGCGAGCCCTGGGGCGTGCCGCCCAAACGCGCTGTGTTCGGGCCACGGCGGCTCATCGGTCCGAGGGGCCGCGGCCGCGTCGGCAGGCATGAACCGTCCTTGCGTGAACCAGGCGGCTCCCGCGCCGATTCCCTCCGCGAGTTCCAACTCGTCAAGCCCCGCACACACACGCGAGAAGAACACGAACACCGGTCACCCGCGAGGCGGAGCCCGGCAGAAGCCGGGCGTGGCGGGTTGCGGGGCCCATGGGCCCGTGGTCGCATCTCCCCCGAAAGGCGCATAAGGGATCTCCAGGCGCCTTGGTCGAGGGCAGGTCACCTGTGGTGGTCTGCCCCAGAAACAACGTGGAAGGACTCATGCCTCACCTCATGCTCCGTTCGGCGGCCACCGCCCTCCTTGCTTCCGCACCGCTGTGGATCGCCGCGCCCGCTCAGGCCGCCGTGCAGCAGGACTTCCCCTGCGACGTCGGGCTTCAGAAGATCAGCAACACCGAAACCAGCACCATCAACGTCAGCGCCACCTGTGCCACGGCGCGGACTGTCGGTGTAAGGATCTCCGCGGGTGACACCGAACTCGCGAACGCCGAGATCGGCGTCAAGGCCGGTGTGCAGCGCACCGTCAGCATCACCGTGCCGAAGGTCGAGCGGGTCTGCGCCACTCTGCAGACCGACGGCAAGAGCATCACGATCTGCAGCGGCTGACGGTGCGCCCTCGTCGGCACCCCTCTGCGACATCCACCTGAACAAACACGGCCGCCGCCCCTTCACGATCCGCAAGGACCGGGCGGCGGCCGTCGGCGTGCCACCGGCCCCTGGGACCGGCACCGGTCCCAGAGCCGCTGCGACGGTGAGTACCGTCGATCCCGTCGTGGTTGACCGCCTCCAGGGGCCACCTGGGCCGCCCCGCCGCTCCCTGCGCGACGTGGGGGTGCTCACCGGCTGGCTTCCCGTCGCCACGACCGCCTGACTCTCCGTGAACTGCCGCGCCCGGTCCGGAACCGGGGCCCGCCCGGTTTGGCGCTGATGTCCTCCCACGGGATTCCTGCTTCGCGCATGCGCCGGCCGGGTTCATGATCCCGTGACCGGCGCGGGGTGTGCGGCATGCCGGAGAAGCTGCCAGGCGTGGGCGCGATGACGTGTGCGGGGCGCAACTCGTGACGGCGATCGCCGAGTGGGTTCCGCCACCGTACCGGGACGCACCGGCCCGCGAGGCGAACGTCTCCCGCATCGACGGGTTGGCTGCTCCCTCACGCCCTCACCATCCACTGGGCCGAGCCTCAGTGCACCGGGCCACAGGTCTGCGCGAACCTCAGGCTATCGATGCGTTCGAGCCGGTGCCGGGGCGACAGGTGAATGCGCCCCCGGCTCCGCTTTCAAGCAGCAGGCGAAGACAAGGCGCCTATTCAACTCCGTTTCCCGGCCGGTGCATCACCGCTCTCCTGGCTGGTCGAGGCGCCGTGACCTGCGCTTTGTGTAATTCATATCACCCGTCATGCGGGGCCATTTGGATGAAGTTGGGGGGGTAGGGCCCTCTCAAGTGGTGTGTGGTTCGGAGTTGGGGCAATATCGGTTCCGTTCTTCCAACGGAGAAGGACCGAAACGGAGAGATTCAATGCGCAAGAGCATGAAGTTGGGTGCCGCCTCGGCCCTCGCTGCGGTGGCCATCGTTGCCGGTTCCGCCTCGGCCGCCAGCGCCGGTACGAGCCACGGTTCGGACGACCCGTACGTCTGCGGCAACACCGAGGCGGAGGCGGACCGGGACGTGACCGGTGACGGCTCGCTCCCGAACTGCCAGTTCGGCGACATCAACATCTTCAACACCAACACCAACGACATCGAGAACGACAACGAGAACGAGAACGTCAACGTCAACGACAACGAGGCCGAGGCCGAGGCCGAGGCCGACGCTGAGACCGGGCTCGAGATCACGGTGGACCTCGGTGGCCTGCTCGGTGCGGCCCCGGCGCCCGCCCCGGTGCCCGCCCCGGCGCCCGCTGTGTGACGTCTGCGGAACAAACAGAGCTCCCGGACTTCGATCCTGGATGGTGACTGTTCGAGTCCCGTCCGGCGGTCACGGGTAGCCATTCACGATTTCCGAGGAATCGTGACCAAAGCTGAAGGCGTCTCTCCCTGACCGGCGGATGGGGCAGCATCCAAATCTGCTGCGGGAGAGGCGCTTTCTGCTTCACGGGGTGCTGATAGCCGAAATTGTCGGGCCTCAGGCGATTGCGAAAGTGAGCGCACCCCGGAGGGGAAATGAGTGAGACGATCGTCCTGCCGCGTTGTCCGGAGACGGGCAAGGCATCGTTCCGCACCGAGGGCGGGGCTCGCGCGTGGTTGGTCAGACAGCCGCTGTTGGAGCGGATTCCGGACCGGATCTATCAGTGCCCATGCTGCCGGTATTGGCATTTCACCGGATCGCACCACCTGACAAGTCAGAAAATCAAGCGGCGGCGAAACTACGGCAGGCGTGAAGCCGCTCCCCGGCGAAGTCGTGGGAGGAGGGGGAAGGCCTGACAAGCGAGTGGCCGGTCGAACGGGCACGAGGCTTCACCGTTCCGGTTGCAGCCGCAGGCACCTCCCTTGATTCCGGTGCGCGACAGCCTTGAGAAATCCACAGCACCTGCCGTCCGGAGACGGCGAGCCGTTGTCGGCACAGCGGTCGACTGGCTGTCGGGGGGCCGGCCCTGATCCTGTACCTCGGGCTCCACAGCCCGGTCCACCAGTCCTTCGAGCAGGAAGACGACGAGATTGCGACAGAACCTGAGCAGGGCATTGTTGGTGGCCGCCGCCGCGACGAGCATCCTGCCCCTGTACGGTGGCGCTGCGTTCGCGGACTCCCGGTCCGACGTTCCCGCGAATGCCTGCGGTAGTCCGAGCGACACGGGTGCCTCACCGGACCCGTCCTTCGAGAAGCACTGCGATGCCGGCCCGAACCCGCACGCTGCCGTCCGCAACTTTGACAGCAGCGAGAACTTCAGGCGCTTCGGCCGAAGCGACGCAGGTGCTTCCGCCGGCGCTGACGAGGCCGGTTACGGCGACGAAGGCGGCTATGGCGACGACGAGGCCGGTTACGGCGACGAAAGCGGCTCTGGCGCTGACGGGGCCGGTTACGGCGACGAAGGCGGCTATGGCGACGACGCGGCCGGTTACGGGGATGACGCCGGTTACGGCGACGACGGGGGCGGCTACGGTGACGACGAGCCCGGTTACGGCGACGCCCCGACTACGCCGCCGACCAAGCAGCCGCCGACCAGCCCGCCGCCGAGCACCAAGCCGCCGGTGAAGCCCCAGCCGCCGACGTCAACGCCCACGACCCCACCGACGCAGCCTCCGACGTCATCCACGCCCGGCGAAGAGCCCCGCACTGAGCCGCCCTCCCTTGCCGAAACCGGCAGTGAGCAGCAGGTGCTCGTGGCCTCGTGGCTCGCCGCGATCCTTACGGCGAGCGGCGTCGTCCTGTACCGGAGGGGCCGGGCGATCTCCCGCCGGTAGTGGCTCCACCTCCCTCCGGGTGCCGGACGCACAGCGTCCGGCACCCGGGCATGTGGCGAAACCCTCACTCGTGCGCGTGGTCGGACTGGTCGGGCTGGGCGCAGTCCCAGCACGCAACGAGCGCAGCGGACATACATATGACTGATCAGTGGAGTGGACACGACTGAACGGGGCGGCACGCGCTGCGGCTGCTGCCGAGGAGCGGACGAAGGAGCAGCCATGGCCGCACAGCGACGGTTCCGCAGCAGATCGCTTGTGTATGCCGTCGCGGGTATCGCCGTGTCGGCCGCCCTGGTGTCGGGACCGGGGCACGCGGTGGGGACCGGGGAGGAGAGGGCCGCCACGAGACCGGTGCTGACGGCGACGGCCGGCGGTGAATCGTCTGCTTCGCTTGGACCACCCGCACTTCCTGGCGAAACGGCCCCGCTCCCCGCCACCGGCGCCTACCTCCACTACGGTCCCCAAGGCGTGGCCCGGCTGGCCTGGCTCAGCCGGTGGCTGGGCGGGGCCGATCTACGTGTGGGGCACACCTACCTCCCGGGCGACCTCTGGAGCAACATCGAGGGCGCCCCCCGTTTCCTCGACGCCTGGGCGGACTGGCGCCGGGAGAGGGGCGACCGGATCCTCGTCCTCAACGTGCCCATGCTGGAGCGCAACGAGGAGGACCTCTCCGATGACGAGGTACGGGCGCTGCTGCGCCGGGGCGCGGCCGGGGAGTTCGACGCGCACTACCGCCGCCTGGCGGAGCGCCTGGTCGGGTTGAGGGTGCCGGACACCGTCCTGGTGCTCGGCTGGGAGATGAACGGCACGACGTACACGCATCGGTGCGGGCCGGACCCGGAGGCGTGGAAGGCGTACTGGAACAGGATCGTCGGCGCGATGCGCTCGGTGCCGGGCCAGAGGTTCCGGTTCGACTTCACTCCGAGCCGCGGGCGCGACACGGTTCCCTGGACGCAGTGCTATCCGGGGGACGGCACGGTCGACATCATCGGCATGGACACCTACGACCAGCCGCAGGGAATGTCGTTCGACGTGCAGGTGGCGGAGCCGTACGGGCTGCGGGCACACGTGGACTTCGCGAAGGCGCACGGCAAGCCCGTGTCGTATCCGGAGTGGGGCCTGTTCCGCAACGGCGACAACCCGGAGTACATGCGGCGCATGCTCGCCTGGATCGACGAGCACAAGCCGCTGTACAACACCCTCACCGACTACTGCCCGCACGGTGTGTGGCAGTGCCGGCGGAACCCGAAGGCGGCCGCGGTGTACCGGTCCACGCTCTACGGACGCACCGAGCCCGTGCCGACTCCTGCGTCGGTACCGAATCCGGTGCCGGTACCGGCGCCTGTGCCCGAGACCACCCCGGAGCCGCTGCCCGCCCACGGGTGCTCGCCGACGGGACTGGGCGACTGGACCGAGCACTGGCTCGGTGGGCAGGTCTGCGTCCGCCGCGACTGGTGGTCGTCCCTGTGGTGGTTCCTCTGGGCTCGGTGACTCATCGGCCTCATCGGCTCACCGCGGTGGCGGCTCAGGCCTTCCCGCCGGCGCGTTCCGCCCAGCCGCGCACGAGTTCTCTGCCCCGGTCGCGTGCGGCGGCCTCGCAGGCGACCGCCGACAGCAGGGGGGCGGTGCGCCGCCGGGCCAGCAGCAGCCTCTGGTTGGCCACGGCGTCCGGGCGCCAGCGGGACTTGTACGACTCGGCCCCGCGCAGCAGGCTCAGCACCAGGAACTCGCCGCCGGCCACGTGATCGGCGCAGGCGCGCAGCAGCATGGTGGCGACGTCCGCCTTCCGGTCCCGCAGCCGCGGATGGGCGCCGTACAGATAGGTGCCCGCCAGCCCTCGGGAGAGCAGGGTCACGTCGACGGCGAGTACCTCACCGCCGACCCGGAACTCGGTCACCCGGGCGTCCCCGGACCGCACCAGCGGGCCGAGCGAGCGGGCCAGGTGCTCATGGAAGCGGGGTCGGAGGTGCTCGGTGGTCACCCTGCGGTCCTGCCACTGGAGGCGGTGCAGTTCCAGCATGGTGCGCAGGGCCGAGCCCACCTCGTCAGGCGGGACGAAGCGGTGCTCGACTCCGAGCTGGTCGAGCTTGCGGATCTTGGTGCGGATCCGCTGCGCCCGCCCGGCCGGCAACCGGCTGAGCAACTCGTCCATCGGGCGGGCGGGCAGCTCCAGGCACACCGAGTCGGTCAACCGCCGCCGGGGGCCGCGCCAGCGTTCGTACACCCGTTCTGCTGCGCCGCCCGGTCGAACCTCGCGGAAGTCGATCAGGGCGGTGTGGGCGGCGGCCGAGAGCGTCTCGGCGAGTGCGGTCGCCGCTCGGTCCGCGTGTTCGTCGTCGAGCAGTACGTCCCCGTAGTCGGAGATCGCCCCGCCGAGCGGAACGAGCCGGGGCAGCGGGTGTCCGGCCCACATCAGCGGTGCCGCCGCGCGAAGTTCGCCGCCTGCCGTGTCGCGCACCAGCACCAGCCGCAGCCGGCCCGGTCTGCCGTACGAGATCCACCACGAGTGGAGCCAGGCGTGACTCTGAAACGGGGTGGCCGCCCCGCATCTGCGGTAGAGACGCTCCCAGACGGGCCCCAGTGCGGCGAACTGCTCTTCATCGGTGCACAGTTCGGCACGCAGAGTACCGATGCCGGTCGGCAGGGTCGCAGTCTCCGCCCGTAGCACGCCGCTCACGGCTGCCCTTCGGTGTCGGCAGCGGTGGCCGGGCCGGGCACGGCGACCGGGCGGGCAGCGCCGACGGCGGTGGGACGAGGGCGGGCCAGCAGCGCGAGGCCCCCCAGCAGGCCGCCCGCACTGGCACCCACCAGGCCCGTCAGCGCCGGGGGCGCCGAGGACGGCTCGGTGGGCTTGACGGCCCGGGAGAACTGCAGGAGTTCGATGTGCGTGGCGCCCTTGGTGTCCTTGGCGTACTCGATCACCGAGCGCGAGACGGCGTTGGCCATGTCGGTGGCGAGATCGGCGCGCGTCGAGGTGGCCGTCAGGGACACCATCGGGGCGTCCGGGGAGGTCGCCGACCGCACGCTGTCGCGCAGCGTCCGCACCGGCACGCCCGCCCACACCTGGGCGTCCCCGAGGACCGCCAGCTGCGTGGCGATGCGGCCATACGCCTGGGCGAAGCCGAGCGCGGACTGCGGGTCCGACTCGGCGCTCGGTACGGCGACGACGTACGCGGTGGCTGAGTAGGCGGGCGGCGTGAGGGCGCCGTACGCGCCTCCGGCGAGGCCTCCGGCGAGGGCACCGACCGCGAGCAGGGACCACGGCGGCAGCGCTTTGAGCCGCCTCAGCAGCGGACGCCGCCGGGGCTTGGTCGCCGGGCTTGTCGGATATTCGGCCGTGGAGGTCATCGAGGTCATCGGTCGGTCACTCCCAGGGGTGGTCGTGAAGCGGGCGAGCAGGAGACTGCGGCGGCGTACACGTTCATGAGCTGTGCGGCGCTGCGCGTGATGCAGTAATGGCGGGCGGCAGCGGACACGGGACGGGTCGGTGGGTGCGACCGCCCGGCCAAGGTCAGGGCGCGGGTCTCGGCCAGGGCGCGAGCGAACGTGCCCGGACCGCCCGTCACCCGGCGGGCGGCGGTGGTGAGTCCAGGCGGCAGGTCGTCGATCGCGGGACAGGAGGCGTACAGAACCGGCAGCCCCGCCGCCAGGCCCTCCACGACGGCGAGTCCGAAGGCCTCCTCGGCGCTTGACGAGGCGAGCACGTCCATCGCCGAGGTCAGCGACGGCAGATCGAATCCGCGAGCACCGTCGGCGTCGTAGGGCCGTTCGCCGGTGAACAGCACCCGGTCGGCTACCCCGGCCCGCTGGGCGGTGCGGCGCAGCGCGTTCTCCTCCGGGCCACCGCCGACCAGCAGGAGCCGATGATCGCGGGGAAGCCGAGCCAGGGCGCCGATCAGGACGCCGAACCGCTTGCCCGCGGTCAGCCGGCCGACGCCGCCGACGACGTACGCGTCCTGTGGCAGTCCGAGCCGGCGGCGGGTGCACTCTCGGATGACCGGGTCGAAGCGGAAGCGGGCCACATCGATGCCGTTGGGCACGACCTCGATGCGCGGCCCGGGCACACCCCAGCGCCGGAGCCGGTCGGCCACCGTGGGCGAGACCGCGACCGTGGCATGGCCCAGCCGCTCGCTGGCCAGGTACAGCGCGCGCACGCCGACGCTCAGGGCGCGACCTTCCAGTTGTGTGCCGCCGAGGGAGTGTTCGGTGGCCACCACTGCCCGGACGCCCGCCAGGCGCGCGGCGATCCTGCCGTACACGCAGGCCCGGTAGAGGTGGGTGTGTACGAGGTCGTAGCGGCCGGACCGGATCAGGCGGACCAGACGGGGCAGAGCGGACAGGTCGCGGTTGCCGGACATGCCGAGGTGGATGACGCGGACACCGTCCGCCCTCAGGCTCTCGGCGACCGCACCGGGGTTGGTGAGCGCCACGACGTCGCACTCGACGGGCAGGTGGCGCAGCAGCAACCGGAGTTGCTGTTCGGCACCGCCGACGCCGAGGCCGGTGATGATCTGCAGGACCTTCAGCCCGGACATGGTGGAGGCTCACACTCCCTCGACCGAGTGGCGGCGCAGCAGCTGCTTGAGGCGCAGCCGCCAGGCAGTGTCCCGTTCGCCGATGTGGACGCGGGGAAGGGCGAAAAGGCCGCACAGGTCACCGGGGCCGGTGGCGCAGGCGTAGCTGTATCCCGCGTCCCGTACGGCGCCGACGGCGCGGCGGTCCAGCCGTCCGTACGGGTAGCAGAAGCCGTGGACGTCTGCCCCGGTCACCTCGCGGAGCGCTGCTCGGCTGTCCCTCACCTCGGCGCGGAGCAGGGCATCGTCGGTCCGGGTCAGGTCCACGTGCGTGAGACCGTGCGAGCCGATCTCGACGCCCTCGGCGGCGGCGCGCCGGATGCCCTCCGCCGACAGCAGTGGCTTGCGTGGACCATCCGGATCCCAGGCGTTCTCGCCGCCCAGCCTGCCCGGCAGCACGAACAGAGTGGCGCTGCAGGCGTGACGGCGCAGCAGCGGCAGAGCGTGCGTGAGGAAGTCTGCGTACCCGTCGTCGAAGGTCAGCCCCACCAGGCCCTGTCCCTCTCCCCGGGCGCGCGCGGCGAGCAGCTCATGCACACCGACGCCGCGCAGGCCCCGGCGGCGGAGCCAGCCGAGCTGCCGGTCCAGGCGGCCGGGTGAGACGGTGACGCGGTACGGGTCGTCGGAGCAGTCGCCGACGGAGTGGTACATCGCCACCCAGGGGGGCGGGCCCGGTCTGCGCCGGAGCCGGTCGGGACGGGGGGCGGTGGAAGGGCCGTGGTCAGCGGAAACGGGCATGCGGAAGCCTCCGGGTGACGGTGCGGAGTGCGGATGTCAGGCGTTGCTCGCCCGGCACTCGAGCGAGCAGGAAAAAGACGACGGCCACGACCGTGCCACCGGCCGCGAATCCGAGGGTGGGGGAGTCGGCGAGGCTCGCGCAGAACCCGCCCACACCGCAGGCGACCGCCGCCGCGCGCAGCGGCCTGCCCATCGCGGCCAGCAGCGGCCGGATGCGGATCGGCACGCCGCGCGTTTCCATGCCGTAGAGCAAAATCAGGGCGGTGAGGGTGATGCCGACCGCGTTGCCCGCGGTGATCCCCAGGACGCCCCACGAGCCGGCCGTTGCCGCGCCGATCCACGAGGTGGCGACGATCCCGGCGGTCATCGCGGCCACCGGGTACCAGGTGGGCCGCCCCGCCGCGAAATACGACCGGACGAGCGCGCCCACCAGGGCGTGGCCGAGCAGCCCGAGCGCGTACACGCGCATGACGGCGGCGGTGGCCGCGGCGTCCTGCGCGGTGAACGCGCCTCGCTGGAACAGGATGTGGACGAGCTGCGGAGCGCAGGCGACGACGGCCGCGGTGCCGAGCAGCACGAAGGAGGACACCGCCCTCAGGTCCCGCTCGACGCGGTCGCGGGCCCGCTCGGTGTCGCCCTGGGCCAGCGCCTGCGACACCACCGGGAAGGTGACCGTACACAGCATCAGGGCGAGCACCATCGGCATCTGAGCCACCTTCTGGGCATAGTTCAGATGCGAGATGGCGCCGGCGGGGAGCGAGGAGGCCAGGAAACGCTCGATGAGGACCTGGGACTGGCGGCACAGGGCGAAGAGCAGGACGGTGGCGACGAGGGCGAGGTTCACCGAGTGCCGCGATGTCTCCCTGGCTGCCGCGGCTGTCTCTGCGGCTGTCGGCACGCGACGCAACCGTCGTAGCAGCGACGGAAGTTGGGTGACGACCATGAGTGCACCGCCCACGGCCACGCCGATAGCCGCCGCCCGTACGCCCCAGCGTGCGCCGAGGACGAACATCGCCGTGATGATGGCGGCGTTGTAGGCGACGTAGATGGCCGCCGGCGCGACGAACCGGCGGTGCGCGCGCAGGGCCGCGCTGCAGTAGCCGGCCAGGCCGAAGGTCAGGACGCAGGTGCCGGTCAACCGGGTGCAGTCCACAGCGAGCCCGGGGTCTGCGAGCCCCGGCGCCAGCACTTGGACCAGGTACGGTGCCCCCCAGACGACCAGGGCCGACGCCACGGAGAACGCCAGTGCCAGACGCGGCAGCGTGCCGCGGACCAGGGCGCGCACCGGGTCGCCCGTGCCGTCCTGGGCTCGGCGGGCCAGGACCGCGCTGAACGCCGGTACGAGCACGAAGGCCAGCCCGTCCTCGATCAGCAGCGTCGCCGCGAACTCGGGCACGGTCCAGGCGACCAGGAAGGCGTCCGTCTCGCTCCCCGCTCCGAAGAGGTGGGCCAGCGCCTGGTCCCGGCCGAGGCCCAGCAGAGCACCGGCCAGGGAGAGGGCGACGGTGACGAGGGCGGCCCTGGCGAGGAAGCCCCGCGAGACGGGCCCGGCGCCGCTTGCCTGCGGGCCCTCGGCGCCGGCGCGCGCCAGGGGGACGGCGGCGTCCCCAGCCCGTGGCGGGGTGACGGTCATCGTGCCGCCGCCTCCTCGGGGCCGGTCGGGGCGGGACCAGCCAGCGCCCACCATGCCGACAGGCCGAGGCAGACGGCCGTGAGCACGGTCGAGGGGCCGCCGATGTCGGCGTACGCGAAGTTGATCAGGTGCCAGACCAGCAGGCCCCAGGCGACGAGCGCGCAGTCGAGCCCGGGATCCCTCGCTCGCCGGGCCCGCGCCAGTCGGCGCAGCCCCAGCACCAGCAGCGCCAGCCAGCTCCCCGCCAGCGTCAGCAGTCCGATCAGCCCCTGTTCGCCCAGCACCAGCAGGTACATGTTGTGCGGTGACAGCAGCGGCTGCTTCCGGTACGCCGCGCCCGCGCCCTCCGTGTCGCTGCCCGACGACAGCGCCAGCGAGGCGTGCCCGTCGCGGTGCTCGGGGTAGCCCTTGAGGCCGATGCCGGTCAGCGGCCGCTCGCGCCACATGCCGGCGGCTGCCGCCCACAGGGCGTACCGGTCGGAGACCGACTGGTCGGGAGCGTCGGCGACCTGCCCGATGCTGCTGAACCTTTCCTGAAGCAGCGCGGAACCGACACCGAACCCGCCGACGAGGATCACGGCGACGGCGGTCGCGACCGCGCCCACCCTGACCGCGCGTCGCGGGCCGGCCAGGACCAGTTGCGCCGTACAGGCGAGGGCCGTCGCGATCCACGCGCCCCGGCTGAAGGACACCGCCAGCGGCACCACCAGCAGCAGCGCGCACACCAGGGCCCACACCCGCCCCCAAGCCCTCGGCTCCGCTCGAGCGGGGAGGTGCCCCCTGCATACCGGTGCCGGGCCCAGCGCCAGCCCCACCGCGCACACCAGCCCGAAGGCGACCACGGTCGCCATCCCCATGATGTCGCCGGGGCCGAAGGTGCCGACGGCGCGGATCTCCCGGCCCATGTACGAGGCGCCGGTCCCGGTCGCGTACTGGTGCACTCCGACGGCTCCCTGCCACACCGCGAGCGCCACCACCGACCAGGCCAGCAGTCGGACGTCTCGCCGGTCGCGGACGAGCAGCATGACGGCGGCCGGGACGAGGACGAAGATCTGCAGATAGCGCGAGAAGCCCGTGACCGCCGTGTCCGGTCCCGCGGCTCCCGTTGCCGCGACCGCGATCCCCACCACGGGCAGGCCCAGGATCACGGCGGCAGTGGGCGACAGGGGGCGCCGCCGGTGGTACAGCAGACGTGCGACGCAGCACAGTACGACGGCACCGGAGGCGGCGTCGGCGGGGGTCGCGCCGCTCTCCCCGCCCGGTGCGACGGGCAGCGCCAGCAGGGCGATCACCGCGATCACCGGCAGGACGGGTGTCAGTCGGCGGGCGGCGGGCAGGGCGCATGCGTGGCTCACCGGTGTTCAGCTCCCCGTTGGCCGGACCAGCACGGCGGCGGTGCGCAGCAGGATGCAGACGTCCTGCCACAGCGACCAGTCGTCGATGTACGCGTTGTCGAACCGGGTGCGGTCCTCGATGGAGGTGTCGCCGCGCAGCCCGTGGATCTGGGCCAGCCCGGTGAGGCCGGTCCGCATGCGGTGGCGGGCGGTGTAACCGGGGTACGTCTGACTGAACACACCGGCGAAGTAAGGCCGTTCCGGGCGCGGCCCGACCAGTGTCATGTCACCCCGGAAGACGTTCCACAGCTGGGGCAGCTCGTCGAGGGAGGTGCGGCGCAGGAAGCGGCAGAAGCGGCTCATGTTCTGCTCGCCCGCCACGCTCCAGCGGGTCGCCGCCTCGTGCGGATCGACCGGTCGATGGGTGCGGAACTTCAGCAGCGTGAAGGGGCGGCCGTCCCTGCCTACGCGTTCCTGGTGGAAGACGACCCGGGGCCCGTCGCTGACCCGCAGCACGACCGCGCAGGCCACCAGGACCGGGGCGGTGAGGAGGAGCAGGAGCCCGGAGACCAGGACATCGAGGCTCCGCTTGGCAGGGTTGTCGGGGCGTCGCCCGCCTTCCAGGCGACGGCAGGAGAAGCCCGCGATCCGCTCGCGCCGGGACCGGCGGCCCGGCATGCGTTCCTCGTACGCCGCGCCCCCGGCCAGGTGGTGTGCCGGCAGGGCTGCGTCGACCTCCCAGAGCACGCAGCCCGTCTCGGCCAGCTTGGCCAGCAACGCGGTGTGTTGGCCTGTGGGGCCCACGATGAGGATGGCCCCCACGCTGTTCTGGAGGACGGCCCGCTGCGCCTCCTCGTCCGTGCTGAGCACCGGCAGCCCCTCGCCGCAGGCTCCGCTGTCGGAGAGGACACCGACCGGCCTGAGGCCGCACCCGGGGTGGCGCAGGAAGGCGGCGGCCACTCGCCGGGCGATGTCGGCCGGGCCGACGACGAGGGCCGCGGCGGGATGGTGGGCCAGCGTCCGGCGGCGGTACCAGTGCGCCGCGCCGCGGCCCGCCCAACTTGCCGTCACGTGCAGGATGCAGCCGGACAGCATCGTGCGTGCGGACAGGGTGTGTGCGGGGGAGAGTGCCGCGACCACGGCCGCGAGCGCACACCAGCTCACCGTGATCCGTGCGCAGACGGTGGGGAGTTCGTCGAGGACTGCGGGCACGGCGGCGGGACGGTACAGAGCCGCCCTCGCGTTCAGACAGAGGACGGTGAGCAGCAGCGGTGCGGTCAACAGGGGATGCGGGAGTACGGGGGCGGCGGTGAGCGCGGCGACCGCGTCCGCGACGAGCAGGGGCAGCCCGGTGGCGCGTCGCCTGGCTCCCCGCCGGCCGGCGGGGAGCCAGGCGACGCCGGTGCCACGCGGGTGGATGACCGAGAGAGGCGGCAATGCCCGGTCCGGTGGCAGGCCACCAGGGTGAGGGACGGTACGTTCGGTGGTCACGAGCGGATCGACTCCCTGCACTCGGTGGGTTCCGCGCGACGGGTCACCGGGCGCCGGAGGGTGAGCAGTTCGCGGTAGAGGTCCGCGACGGCCTCGGCCGAGCTCCGCACGTCGTGCGCGGCCAGAACGTGGCGGCGCCCCTGGGCTGCGAGGGACTCGCGCAGCAGCGGGTCGAGAAGTGTCCTGGTGAGCGCGTCGGCCAACGGGCCCGGCCGGCCCGCGGGCACCAGACAGTGCGTTCCGTGACCGGGCGGCAGACTCTCGCGCGCTCCGGCCACATCCGTGACCACCATGGGACGCCCGCACGCCATCGCCTCCAGCGGGGCGAGCGCCATGCCTTCCCAACGGGACGGCAGAACCACCAGGTCGGCGGCCTGGTACCAGGGGACGACATCGGCGACGGCCCCGGTGAACAGCACGCCCTCGGGAGCGCCGGACCGCAGCGGCCGCTCCTGCGGACCGTCCCCGACGAGTACCAGCCGGGCTGCGGGCACCCGCCGCAACACCGAGGGCCACGCCTCGAGCAGCACGTCCTGCCCTTTCTGCCGGCATAGCCGCCCCACGCAGACCACCAGCAAAGCGGCCGGATCGAGGTCCGCGAGTGGAGCCAGGACCGGGCGTACGGCGGCGACCGGGGCGGGGTGGAAACGCACCGGATCGATGCCGTTGGGGATCACCCGCCAGTGGGCGCACACTCCGGCGCGCTGGCCTCGCGCGCGCTCAGCCTCGCTGACGCACAGCACGCGGGTGGTCCAGCGTGCCGCCCACCGTTCCCATGCCGTGGCGGCCGCCGCGGCGACCCCGCCGACCGCCTCGAACGACCAGGCGTGCGGCTGGAACACCGTCGGGATCCGACCCCTCACCGCCATCCGGGCCGCGAGTCCGGCCTTGGCGCTGTGCGCGTGCAGCACATCGGGCCGCACCTGTTCGACGACGCGGGCGAGCCGGAGCACCTCACCGGCAAGCGACGGTCCCGGCGCCCGTACGGCGGGCCAGTGCCGTACGTCCGCACCCAGTTCCCGCAACACCTGCCGCAGGCCGCTGTCGGGGCACGCGACCGTCACGTCGAAACCGGCCGCCCGCTGGGCGCGCACCAGTTCGGTGACCATGCCGGCGACACCGCCGTCCACCGGCTGGGTGATGTGGAGGACGCGCGGTGAGACTTCCTGCGGCATCGCACCGCGTGATGATTCGGAAAGCCAGCCGGTCATCACCGTGCGGGACAACCCTGAGGACGACTGTCCTGCCGTGACGGTCCGTCAGGCGGGCGGACCGCCCTGTGCGCCGCGGCGGAGAGGCCTTGGGAGTGATGCATGAGCGGCGTTTCTCCTTCACGGGAAACATCAGGTTGTCGCGTGGTTCGATGCGTCACTCTATACCCGTATATCGCCCATAAAGGGCAAGGCGGACACACCCATTCAAGGAGCATCGAGTTTGCGTCAGGCGTACCGACTGACGGTCGGTCAATCCCGGCCGGGACGCCTCCCCCCTGTCCCGCCGCGGAGGCTGCCAAGCTCGGTGACGCCGCCAAAGCCGTCACCAGGGTCACCGTCACCAGGGCCGCCGCCACCCCCAATTCGAACTCGATCACTCCAGCGACCCTCGTGACGCCCGGCGTCGTGCCCGCGATCGCGGTCTCGGCGCAGGACTCGGGACCACCGTCTCAGGTCTCCTGGGCAGCCTGCCGACCGTGCCTGGCCTGCCGTCGCCTTCCTGAGCACGGGGCAGGTGCCTGAGGTGAAAGCGGGCAGACCTGCCCGGGCGTCGTACCGGCCCTGCGGCATCCGGTACGACGTTTCTTTGTACCGACAGCCGGACCATGTCTTTCCCCGCTCATGCGGGGATGAGAAAGGCGGATGAGACAGGCCCTTCGTTCGGGTGACCTTTCGTGTGAGTCGCCGTAGTTTTCCGCGCGCGGGGTTTCCGCTTAGCCCAGGCCTCGTTGCAGGGGGTGAAGCAGTCCCCCTGGTGACTTTCGAGTCGCCCCGGAAAGGAACATGATGAAGCCTCTGAAGGCTGCCGCCCTCGTTGTCGGGTCTCTGGTCATGGCCGGTGCCGCCGCTCCCGCTGTCGCTCTCGACGCGCCGAAGGTCCAGACCGCCGACCACCCCGAAGAGGTGACCAAGGCTGTGCAGCAGGCCGGCCAGCGGCTGGCGACCTACCGGCCGGAGGCGCTCGACACGGAGAACGGAGAGTCCCTGCCCAGCGCTGTCAAGGCGAAGAAGCGCCCCCTCGACCGCGGGAGCGCTCGGCTGGTCCCCGGACCGCAGGCGCAGCGCTGAGAGGTATGCCCGGGCCGAATGCACCGCACATGGGATCGGCCCGTCGTGCACGTGTCACGCGGACCGCCTGTCAGGGCGAAGGAGGAGCCAGGCATTGAGAACCGGTGAACCACTGCACCCACAACCAGCGCGCCCCGCGGCGCCCACACCCGAGGCAACCGGCCCCGTCTGTCCTGCGGCGAAGTCGCCGGCCGTCCACCCCGCCAGGACCACGGCGCGACGCCGGGTGCTGTGGGGACTGCTCGCGGTGCCGTTCGCGGTGGCTCTCCCCTCGGCCCTGGTGGCGTCGGAGTCGGCCCCGGGGGGGTCGGGACCGGCGGGGAAGGCACCGGGACCGGCCGGAGAGGAGGAACGGTTCGACGAGACCTATCGCGGGCGCCGCATCGCCGGTGTCAGGGACGACTCCGGGCGGTCCGGGGAGGTCGGCCCGAGCGGGTGGCACGTCACCGTGGACGGGCGGCCGTTGCATCTGATGCGCAGGGCGGACGGCAGCTGGATGAGCATGGTCGACCACTACCAGTCGTACGCGACCCCGCTCGCCGCCGCGCGCGCTGCCGTCGACGAACTCGGCCCCGTCGCACGGCTGGGCACACCGGGTGACCGGGGCAGTCGTACGCAGGAGAGTCGAACGGCGGACGGAAACAAGGGCCTCGAGGGGGAGCACCGCCATGGTGTACACACGTAAGGACGTCAGCACGCTGACCCGGTCCGAACGGAGACGGCTCGTCAACGCCCTGCTGGAACTCAAACGGCGTGGCGAGTACGACGAGTTCGTGCGCACGCACATCGAGTACTACACACCCGATGGTGAGGGCGGCCTGCGTGCCGCCCACATGGCGCCGTCCTTCCTGCCCTGGCATCGCAGGTTCCTGCTGGATGTGGAGAACGCGCTGCGCCGCGTGGACGAGTCGGTGACGCTCCCGTACTGGGACTGGACGCGCGATCGCACGCCGAGGGGCGTACCGTGGACCGATGACCTGCTCGGCGGCACCGGGCGGCCTTCCGACCGGCAGGTGATGTCCGGCCCCTTCGCCTACCGCCACGGCAGGTGGACGATCAAGGTCGGGATCACCGACACGGACTACCTCACCCGTGACCTGGGCCGTCCCAGGGACCCGATCGCGTTGCCCACGGCCGGGGACCTGAAAGGGGTGCTCAACGATCCCGTCTACGACACGGCACCGTGGAACTCCAGATCGGCCAAAGGTTTCCGCAACAAGCTGGAGGGCTGGGGGCCCGGGCGGGGCTCCACCTCCTGGCGCACCCACAACCGGGTCCACCGTTGGGTCGGCGGCCACATGATGGGCGGCGCATCCGTCAACGACCCCGTCTTCTGGTTGCATCACGCCTTCGTGGACCTTCTCTGGTTCCGCTGGCAGCAGCGGCACCCGGGCGCCCGCTATCTCCCCGCGAAACCGCTCGGCCAGGGGGACGCACAACACGGCCGAGTCGTCGCGCGGCACGAGAGGATGCCGCCGTGGGACGTCACACCGGACGAGTTGGAGGACCACAGCCGCATCTACCGTTACGCGTAGTCCGTACGAGCCGAGTACGGGTTCCGGTCGCGTGTGCGGCACGAACGAGTGCCGCCGGCCCCGAGGGCGCGTACAGCAGGGCTTCGCGGCTGCAGCCGCCGTCGACGCGGGCGCTGTGACCGCCGGGCAGGGCGTCACCGGCCGCACACCTCAATGGGGCGCCAGGAGCCGCACGGGCGAACCGGCCGGAAAGGGACGGATGTTCTCGACCGCCTGGCCGTCGGTTGTGGCACGCCTTCATTGCGCTGAATGAGGCCTCAACTGACGGACCGTGACGCCCGCTCGGCCTACGGTTGACGCTTGGGCCGGTGGGTTAGGAAGCACTCATGAGTCTGACTGGTCAACTGGCAACGTTGTTCGGCGTGGCGTTGGGCGCCGTCCTGTCGATGGCGACAACCATGATCGTGGAGAAGGCACGATGGCGCCGCGAGCAGTCCGTCCGGTGGGATGAGCGTCGTCTGAACGCGTATGCCGAGTACGCCCACGTCGTGAAGGACCTCGCGCACCGTTACCGGCGGATCGCGGTCGCCAAGGGCATTGCTGTCAGTGGGGCAGCGCCGCTGGAGCCCACCGATGAGGTTCTCGCCGAAGTGGCAGAGGCTGGAGGTGCAGCGCTCGGCGCTCGCTGAGACAGTGTGGCTGCTGGGGGACGCCAAGACGAACACGGCCGCTGTCAGGCTGAATCACTGCCTGTGGCATCTGGAGTGGTTGGCCCGTGAGCTTCCGACAAGAGGGCAGGGGGGGGGCTGGGAGCAGGCGTACGAGGACTTCCGACAGGCACGGCAGCACTTCTTGGAACTGGCTCGAGCTGGCCTCGGTGTGCGAGGGGTGCGCATAGCGGAGTCAGTTCCCTGGCCACCACCCTGGAGGGGCGACCTTTCCCAAGACACCCCACACTGACTAGTGGCGCTGGCGGAGCCTTCTTCTTGCCCTGGGTCTTGTCGGTGATCTCGGGGAGCTGGGTTCTCGCTGGTCCGGGCGGCGTTCCCGGGTGCCTGAGTGGTCGTCGTTGGTCGTCATTGGCCACTGCCGAGCGGCCTCGGACGGCCCAGGGACGGCCCAGCCAGCACCGTTATGAGCGTCGGCTTACCGCGTTACGCAGTGCCTCGAACAAACCCATGCGATCCCCGATACGGAACCTCTGGGCGTGAACCCTCCCTCCGCCTGCCGGAGCCGGGATCGCCGATCGCGGAGCACCTCGGGGCGGCTTAGACTGAGATCAAGGGCCCTCGAGTGGAAGGGAACCTCGAGATGCATTTCGTCCTGATCGCGACCCACACCCCGGAGGTCTGTCCGACCTCTAACGCGACAACGCGCGACCTGATGCTGCAGACCGCCCCTGATATCCCGAACCTCGCCCAGAAGGCAGGCGTCGAGATCGTGGCCGGCCCCTTCGTCAACCGTGAACACACGATTGTCGTGGTCGTACAGTCCGACAAGGTAGAGAACGTCGACCGCTTGCTGACGGAGTCTCGCCTCCCCCAATGGAACCGCGTCCGCGTGCTGCCGTCGCTGACCATGGAGGAAGGACTCACCGATATCGAAGCGCAGACGCCGATCTTCTGAACCCACCCGCTCAGGCACGCGGCCGGTGCTTCGATGCGGGCGCCGAGATGCGCAATGGCCTGCCGCCATCAGCGCAGACGAACACAGCCGGTCCCGCCTTCGCCCTCTTCAGGGCCGCGTGCTTCTCAGGCCGCGCCGGGCTGGAGATCGACCCGGCGCAGGTGGAAGTGCCGTGGATCGATTGGCGTGGCGTGGGGCCAGAGCGTCGGGGATCGGCGACGAGCAGCTGAAACAGGACCAGTCGCTACGGTGCCCCACCAACACGCTTTCCAACTGTGTTGGTGGGGGGCTGGGCTTGTGCGGGGGCGTTCACCTGCGTACATGAGCGGTCGGCCGCCAGTGTGGGGACGGCTCCGGGGTCCCGCCTGAACGGCCATGAACGGCGCTGAATGAGACGGAAACTGAGACGGCCGGTGGGGCCGGGCTCGCTAGCATCTTCGCTGTTGAAGGGGGAGTCATGGCACTGGTCGGCAAGGGATCGCGACGGATCGTTGTCGACGGCACGGTCTACCGCTGGCGGCTGAGGGGCCGGCCGACGTACTGCCAGGGGCTGGCCTGGTCGCCGTGTACGTTCGCGGTGGAGCATGCGAACACTCCGGAGTCGACGCTCGTGGTCATCACCGACCAGCCGCATCCGAGCAACTGGGTCGGCCGCGAGGCTGAGCCGGTACTGCCGTCCGGTGTAGCCGCGGCTGTTCGGCTTGCCTTGCGTGAGGGTTGGACTCCGACGGTTCCGGGCTCATCGTTCCACCTCGACCAGTCCACTGGCTTCACGTCCTCGTCCTGAGCGGTGTAGAGGCTGAGCACCGCTTTAGGAGTTCGGTCCGAGCCTGCTTCGGGTGCTGTTGCGGACTGGTGCGACGGCCGGACAAGGGCGCTGATGTACGCCCCTGTCCGGCGTCGTTGATGTCAGCCGGGGATGTCATGCACGCCCATCAGACGGTGGAGATCTTCAAGGGCTGCCAGCGGGGCTGCCGCCTGGGGTCGTCGATCGACGCATTTGAAACTCTGCATACTTGGCGGTGAAGACGTAGATGTAGTCGAGCAGCGCTTCGGCGAGCTCCAAAGCATCTCTGGCGTCTTCCCGGCCTACCGCGTCCTTGCTGAAGGTCGGGGTCGCCCGAGGGGATCTCTCACCCTCGGGCGTACCGGGACCGGGACGCCGGCTCGGTGTCAGTCGTCGATCGCCTGGTAGACCGTGGTCCAGAAATCGTGGAAGAGCCGCGCCGGGTCCGGGACGGATGTCCCGACCTGGGTGAGCAGGATTCCGGTGATCTGGTTTTCCGGGTCGGCGTAGGTCGAGGTGCCGCTTCCGCCGTCCCAGCCGAACTGGCCGACGGGCGCGTAGTCGCCGCGGTAGGTGCGCACCGCCATCCCGAAGCCCCAGCCGCCGTGCTGCCCTTGACCGAAGGACACATGGACGTTGTTGACGGCCATGGCGTGTCGGGCGGCTTGCTGCTCGGGCGCGAGGCGGTTGGTGGTCATCAGGTTGACGGCGGCCCGGGACAGGATCCGCTCGGTCCCGTGCATCCCGCCATTGAGCAGCATTCGGAAGTAGGCGTGGTAGTCGTCGGCGGTGGAGTTCAGTCCGCCGCCGCCGCCCTGGAACGCCGGAGGCTGGCTGTGGCGGCCGCCCTTGGCCTCGTCCCACACGTGGAACTCTCCGCTCTGCGGGTCGGGGGCGTAGAGGGGCGGCAGCCGGTCGATCTTGTCGGCGGGCACGTGGAAACCGGTGTCCTTCATGCCCAGGGGGTCGAAGATGCGTTCGCGCAGGAACGTCTCGTACGACTGGCCGGTGACCCTGGCGACGAGCACGCCGAGGAGATCGCTGGCGATGTGGTACTGCCAGCGCTCTCCGGGCTGGTGCATCAGCGGCAGCGCGCCGAGGCGGCGCATCCACTCGTCCGGCTCGGGCATCGGCGTCGGCAGATTGGGCGTGAGCCCCTGCTCGAAGACCGCGTTCATGATCGGAGTTCCCAGCGACGTCATATCCATGCCGAGCCCGAACGTGGAGGTCAGCACGTCCCGTACGGTGATGGGCCGCCGCGCTGGCACGGTGTCGTCCAGCGGGCCGTCGATCCGCTTCAGCACCTGACGGTCGGCGAGTTCGGGCAGCCACGGATCCACCAGGTCGTCCAGCCGCAGCCTGCACTCGTCGAGAAGGATCATCGCCGCCGACATCCCGACCGGCTTGGACGTCGAGGCCATCCGGAAGATCGTGTCCCGGCGCATCGGCGGGCCGCCGTCGTGGCGTATCGTCCCGAGCGCTTCGGCGTGCGTCTCCTCGCCCCGGCTGACCAGCGCGACCAGCCCCGGAATCTTCCCGGACTCGACATACCGCGCCAGCACGTCGCGCATCCTGCGCAGCCCTGCTTCGGAGAAGCCGCTGTTGCTTTGTCTCATGATGAATCTCCTTGCGTACAGTGTTCGATCTTCAAGACCCGCCCCGGCGTGGCGCCGCCGGTCCCTTGCCCGGCATCTACGACCCCACCGGCCCCGGGAAGCTGCTGTCGGCGTTCTTCGCCGCGATGGCGGAGACAAAGGGAGACCGAGCGGGAGAGCATCCGCGAGTCAGCGCTGGATGGGACAGAACCCGCCGAGTTCGCGTCCGCCGCCTGGGCGGTGCTGATGTTCCACAGGGCCGGGTCAGGCCACAGGGGTTCCGGCCCACGGGGCGAGCGCCGTGTAGGCCGGCCGCCACTGGTGCTCGTAGGCATGGCGTGCCGGCCCGGGCAGGGGGGCCAGCATCTTCGTGATCGTCCTCTCGTCGGCGTCGTCCAGGAGCCAGGGCAGGAGCCGGGGCGCGTCGGGGCCGATCCGCTGGGCGTGGACCTGGCCGAAGTGGGCCCACTGCACCGGCGTGACGACCTCTTGGACGAGCGGAAGCGCTGCTTCCTCCTCGTGGGCGAGGTGCCCGGTCAGGCCCGTGACGAGGGAGTCCGCGAGGTCGCCGACCAGGTTAGGCGTCGTTCCCGGGTCCGCCAGGGCCTTGTCGAGCGCTTCGACCAGCGGATCGAGGGCCGCGTGCTCGGCCTCCATCGCCTCCAGGAGGGCGAGGTCGTCGGGCCTCCCGGTGAGGTTGCCGCGCAGGGCCGGCCACAGGGCGTCGTCCTCGGCGCGGTGGTGGACGTGCAGAGCCACCTTGAGAAGGTCCCAGCCCGCGGCGGCACGCAGGGCCTCGCCCGGGTGGCGATCGGCGCGCGAGGTGATGCGGGCGACGTGCTGGAGGTCGCGCCGAAGCGCGTGGTGCATCGCGTACATCACGGTCATGTCGAGCCGGTCGTTCATCGCGTCCTCGTTCCTTGCTCGTGACCGCGCCCGTGTCCCGTCGGCCAGCTCAGCCCCCAGGTGGTGCCCGCGGGGCGGGTGACCGCTTCCGCCAGACGCATCGTCGCCCGCTCGGCGTCGGTGAAGAAGGGCGCCTTGCCGTCCGGGAGCACGACTGCCAGGTCCTTCATACGTGTCTGCATGGTGAAATCTCCTGTGAGCAGGCGCCGTTCGGCGCGTCGCTCTCCGGTGGCTTCAAGGCTCCCTCGGGGCGGTGGACGTGATCAACGCCGGATCTGGAATGGCCCCGATAACCGGAGGGTTATGTCGGGGAACGTGAGGACGCGGGGCGGGGGCATCGTGGAAGTACGGGACATCGAGATCTTTCTGACGCTCACAGAGGAGCTGCACTTCGGGCGTACCGCCGCGCGGCTGCACGTGAGTCAGGCGCGTGTGAGTCAGGCGATCAAGCAGCAGGAACGCCGCCTCGGCGGCGAGCTGTTCGACCGCTCCAGCCGTCGCGACATCCGATTGACACCGCTGGGCCAACTCCTCCGAGACGATCTGAAGCCGGTGTACGCGAATCTGCTGGCGAGCTTGGAACGGGCCCGGCTCGCAGCTCAGGGCGTCACCGCCACGCTGCGCATCGGCATGATGCCCTTCAACCTGCCTGATCTGCACCCCCATTGGCGAGTCTTCCGGGCTCGCCACCCCCAATGGCAGCTTCAGGTGCGCCAAGCCTCCTACGTCGATCCGTTCGGCCGGCTCCGCGCCGGGGAGATGGACGTCCTGGTCGCCTGGCTGCCCGTGGAGGAACCCGACCTCACCGTGGGTCCGATCCTGTTCCGCGACCCGCGCGTGCTCGCCGTCTCCAGCGACCACGAGTTGGCGGAACGATCCTCCGTATCGCTGGAGGCGGTCGCCGACTTCCCGCATGCCACGGCCCCCCAGATGCTGGACTACTGGGAGGACGCGTACCTGCCCTTCCAGACCTCCCAAGGCAGATCCATCGAACGCGTCGAAACCGTCACCACCGCTGACGCCCTGATCAATCTCGTCGGCACCGGCGAGATCGTCCACACGTTCCCTGCCCACGTCACCAAGTACTGGGCCATGTCCCACATCCGGTGGCTGCCGCTCCCTGACATGCCGGCCCTGCCGTACGCCCTGGTGTGGCGCAGCGAGACCGAGAACGACCTCATTCGCGCCCTCGCGGAGGTGGTGCGCAGCCTCGGTACGTCTCGTCTGTGAATGGCCTGGTACAGAGGAGCGAGGTCCGAATTCCGCCAGCGCGCAGGGTCGCGGGCGCGTGACGCCGGGGCCGCCTCGCCGTCGTCGTGCCGCCTCGTCCCGAGCGCTTCGACGTGCGTCTTACGACCCCGGCTGAGGGTCGGCCTGCCGAAGTGGTTCAGGTTCTACGACCTTCGCCACACAGGGCACACCCTGTCGACGCGGGCCGGAGCGACGCTGAAGGACACGATGGTGCGGATCGGCCAGTCCTCAGAGAAGGCGGGAGGTCGCCGACGGGCTGGACGAGATGGTGCGCGTCGCCCGCGAAAAGGCCGCTGAGCAGGCCGCGCAGGAGCCAAGTGGTGGGGGGCGCCTGAGTCGGTCTAGACAGCGACGAAGGCCCAGGTCGCTGACCTGGGCCTTCTTTGAAGAGCGGATGACGGGAATCGAACCCGCGCTCTGAGCTTGGGAAGCTAAGCTTGGCGTTTATCCTCGCTGAGCTCGGTGCTCCTTGATCGATTCAGCGCGTTTGGCTGTCT